>URVM01000005.1 GCA_900551325.1 uncultured Eubacteriales bacterium
TAATTATCCTACAAAATAGACACAGTTGCTATCCACTATCTTATTTGACGGTTACTTTTTTCATCCTTTAGTAACCCTTTACTTAAAGTTTTACATTTAACACATTATATACACAAAAAAGCCCTCTCCATACACTTTTTTATGTATGAAGAGGACTTTCCTACTTTAATGTTTATCTACATTATTCTGTTTTTCTAAGACGTTACTAAGATGTGTAATGGTTGTCGAAAGATTTTCCATCTTTGCTTCGATACGTACAAGTAAATACATGGAGAGGATAATGGGAAAGCCAAAGTTACCTATTTGGCTCAATAGCTCCTCCACAAGCTTATACCTCGCTTAAATCAACTGCATTCACTTGTTGGATCACGTATTTCGCCCCTTCAATACTATTAGCCTGAATGATCTCACCAATAGCCCCACTTGCAAGCATCTTTGTCATAGCTGCCTTAATCTCTGCTCCTGTAAGTAACTCTGATGGATTAGAGATTGTAATGGTCTCCTGTGTCTTTGCTGGTGTACCAAATGTTAAAACTAAACTCCTTTTTATTGTTTCCATATGTACTTCCTCCTTATTTTTCATCATTTTGTAGTGTCTTGCTCTATCTAAGCCTCTTCTCCTTTGCTGTCACCTTTTGCTGCTCAACTTTCCAACTAATTAACTGTCTACTTTTCTCTGCCCAACGTTCCAACTAATCAACTGTCTACTTTTTACTGTCCAATCTTCAACTAACCAGCTGCCTACTTCTCGCTGTCCAATCTCCAACTAACCAACTGTCTACTTTCCCCTTACCCCTACGCCTGCTTCAGTAACTTAGTCTCCACCACTTTCGTGATTTCTTCTACTTCCTCTTTGTTCAAACTTGCCACTGCTTGCCCTAAAGCGTATAAGTTTTCATCTGTTGCCTCCTTATTGCAATGAGCAAGGGTTTGAGAACCTTTTACAAATTTAAGACTCACTTTCACTTCATCAAGTAATGCTGTAAATGCCATTTCTTTTCCTCCTTGGTTGAATATGTAGCAAGTGAAGATTACATCTTCACTATGGTGCCAGGCACTATTACAAAAGTGTTAACTTTTGTTTGCTACTACATAACTGGAATGAAGTTGCATAAGATTAGGTTTTACAAAGAACCTTGTCTTCCCTGAACCAGAACCACCAATTACAAGAACATTTTTATTCCTTGCATACTTAGGATTTTTAGGTCTACTATTCATAGTAATTCTTTCTGTTTCTGTAAGAAGGAGATTATTTCTATAATCTTCATCCATATAGGGAGCAATATCCTTTGAATTTCCCCATGAAGCGTTTTGTCAAGTGTTTTTTTGAGTTATTGACGCAATCATGGTGAAAGTGCGAAAGTGCAAAGTGCAAAGGGTCTGCGTTTTGCACTTTCAGCTTGCGGGTTCGGGCGGCTGCTTCTTCTTGATGAAGTTATACCATTGTCCGCCGACACGCCTTGCACCTAAAATGCCGCCCATGTTGCGCTTGGCGTTCTGTACCGTCCTCTCGGATATTCCGGCTTCGGCTGCGGCCTTTACAAGGTCCTCGCTGGCAAGCTCTTTCCCGTCTGCAAGCAGGTCAAGTATCAGCTTCTCGGCCTGTTCGGTCTTGGTGGCGGTGTTCCCGCCCGCGCCGGATAGCAGCTCGTCGGCGGTTATGTCGTATTCGCCTATCCATGAAAAGCCTGTTTTCGGGTCAAGGCAAAAGGCAACGGGCTTGCCCTCCGGCGCAAGGGAAGATTTGTCATGGACTATAACACGCACATTCGGCTCCCGCTTCACGCGCCCGATCAGCAGGACGCTCCTTGCTGCGGCGCGGAAGTCAATAGAACCTAAGCCCCGGTATGCGCTCTGCCCTCCGGCGGCTTTGTTCAAGTATCCGATAAGGATAACGGCGCACCCGGTACGCTCGGCAACATCGGCAAGGCGGCGGAACATGGGGCGCACTTCGTTTGCCCTGTTCATGTCGGTCTTTTCGCCCATGTATGCCTGTATGGGGTCAAGGATAATCAACCGCGCCCCGTTCTGCGTGATTGCCTTTTCTATGCGCTCGTCGGAGAGGGTAAGCTCCCGTTTGGCTTCATCAATCACAAGCACGCGGTCAAGGTCGGCTTCGGCTTCTATCAAGCGGGGCTTGACGGTATCGCCCAGCCCGTCCTCGGCGGTCTGGTAAATCACTTGAAATGGCGGCAAGGGCTTCATTCCCGGCAGCGTTCCCCCGGTGGTGCAGGCGGCGGCAAGGCGTAGGGCAAAGGTGGTCTTGCCCTCGCCGGGGTTGCCTTGCACAATGGTTACTTTCCCGAAAGGGATATACGGCTCCCATAGCCATTCAACGGTCTGCGTGTCAACCTCACTCATGCGGATAATCTCGACGGTTTCTTCCTGCGGCGGCTCTTTCAAGCCGTAAACCGCTTCCCGGATATACTTCCCGTCTGTGATTTCTGCCCGGTGCTGCAATACCTCGTTCCAGTCCTTAAACAGCGGCACAAGGCGGTGGACGGTCAAGCCCTCCGGCACAAGCTCCGCAAGGCGGCTGCAAGCGTCGTTTCCGGCTTGGTCGCTGTCAAGGCAGAGGTAAACGGTCTTGATGTTTGGGCGGTCAGAGAGGAAACGCAATAGGGCTTTTTCTCCCACGCCGCCCAATGACAAATAGCTCTGCTTCTGCCACGCCTTTTTGAACAGGCAGAGGAAAGAGAGCAGGTCAACGGGGGCTTCAAAGACAAAAAGCCTGTCGCCCTCGCCCCGGTAGCAGAAATTAAAGGCTTTGTCGCTGCCTTTCACATCAAGCCGGAAGTTTCCCGCCGTTCCCTTGCTGTGGGCGCAGCGCGGTATTCCGTCCTCGTCCCGCCCCACAAATACGGCGTTGTGGTGGGCTGTGTCCTCGTAAATATCGCCGCGGGCAAAGAAAAAGCCCGTCACATCTTCATCAATGCGGCGGGCTGCTGTGAGGTAGTTCCTCGCTATTCTGTTGTCGCTGTTAGGTGGCGGTAGCCGGAAGTCGGAAAGGGACGCGGGGCAAGGTCTGTCCGGCGGCGGGGCGGCTCCCTTTTCTCCTGTGAGAAGTTCTACGGCTTCGGTGAAGCTCTTGCCGAAAAACTCCATGACAAAATCAACGGGGCCGCCGCCCTTGCTCTGGCTGTGCCTGTACCATTTGTTTCCCCGGACGGTCAAGCTGTCGTGCCGTTTCCAGCGGTATTCATTCCCGGCGCGGGTAAGCTGCTCGCCCTGTGATTGCAGGAAAGAAGCAAGGTCGGCTTGGTTCGCCCGGTCTATCTGTTCTTGGGTGTAGTACAAAAATCTCAACACCTTTGGTACAATAATTACATAGCTTGCAGCCGGTACCACGGCAAGATTTACAAGCTATGCTTGTTTTTAGTATAATGAGAAGGTAATGGTCTGACGGTCACTCCTTAGAACTTCGCGTTCGTTGATGAAAGTGTCAGCCGCCTTCTTATTATAAAGATTCGATTAAGCAGGTTGTTCTGGTTTTTTGGAAAACCACGTTCGTGTCACTAACCAAAATGAATCGTAATAAGCTCTGTGCGGAAACATTACACATCTTAAATTCAGAAAGAAGGAATGTTTTATGATTAGTGTTGGTATTGATGTATCCAAAGGTAAAAGCATGGTTTGCATTATGAAACCCTGTGGCGAAGTGTTAAAAACGCCTTTTGAAATGCTTCACTCTATGGAATCAATACTCCGCCTTGTTAAGCTCATCAACTCCTACGATGAGGAAGTCCGTGTTATTTTGGAAGATACCGGACACTACCACTTACCTGTGGTAACTCTGCTTGTTGAAAACGGTATCTTTGTCTGCTGCGTAAACGCCTTGCGAATGAAAAAGTTTTGTTCTCAAAGTATTCGCCGTGCAAAGACGGATAAGATCGACTCTGTTCATATCGCCGTTTTTGGTCTTACATACTGGGAAGAATTATCTCCGGTACTGCCAACAGGCGATGTTTATCACGAATTAAAATTGCTCGCACGGCAGTATTATCAAACTGTTTCTATCCTTGTAAAAGCTAAAGTAAACCTCGGCAATTTGCTCGACCAAGTGATACCTAACATTCAAACTGTTATGCAGGATAATCCAAGTAACCATAAGCTAACAGACTTTGTTAAGCGTTATTACCACTACGGTCATATCCTTGCGATGGGCAAAAGCAAATTCACCTCGGATTATTGCAAATGGGCAAAAAAACAGGGATACTATTTGTGCGAACGCTCAGCAGAGAAAATCTTTGCTTTGGTTCAAAATAGTATCCCTGTGCTTCCTAACTCATCCGTCACTAAGATTGTAGTTGTGGAAGCGATACGAATGCTTCATGAAATTGAGGCATCCCGTGACACTATTTTAGCACAAATGCAGGACTTTGCCAAGACCTTACCCGAATATTCTGTTGTAAGAGAAATGCCTTGTATCGGCGATACTCTTGCGCCTCGCGTTATTGCTGAGATTGGCGATGTGCGCCGTTTTAAAAACAAACATTCTCTGATCGCGTATGCAGGTATTGACGCACCGCCTTATCAATCGGGCGCTTTTAATGCTGCCGAAAGACACATCTCAAAGCGCGGCAACAGCTACCTTCGCAAGACAGGTTATGAAATCATGCAGAGTCTTATCAAGCATAAGCCCATTGGCAACCCTGTTTATGATTTCATATGCAAGAAGCGTCTGGAGGGAAAATGCGCTAAAGAAGCTATGATAGCCGGACTTAACAAATTCTTACGCATTTACTATGGCAAAGTTACCGAACTTTACAATAATATTGATAAGCAGTTAGCTGATAAAAATATCATCTAAAACATTTTCTCTGCTGGACGGTAAAACTACTTTCTTGCCGTCTTATTTGCTTTGCTCTTTTTTACTTTGAAAATATATAATTTTTTTCATTTCACCTCTTGACTTTATTTAGCAGGTTTCATCGTTCTAAGTCGTGCCGCTTGGCGCGGGTCTGCTCCGGCTGGTCGGCTTTCAATGCAATATCAACGCACTTGCGGATATTGTGCAGCTCGGCAACCTCGGCGCGGGTTTCTTTCAGCTTGGCATATTCCGCTGTTCTCTGCCCGCTGAGGGTGGCGTACTCCTTTTCCCATTCAGCGATAGGCAAGCTCTTTATCCCTTTCGGTAGATTTGCATGGAGATAGCGGCTTGCTGCGTTCCATAGGGTCAACTCGGCGCGGTGGGCTTCCTCGTACTTGTCGCGCTTGTTTGTCCAGCCGTTTTGCAGCTTTTTCAGCTCATCGTGAACGGGCTTGTACTCGGTGTAGTTCTTCCCGTATTCAATCAGCTTTTGCAGCTTCTTCATGCGTTCCTCGGCGGTTTTCATTCCTGCCCGGATAGTGTCGGCCTGTTCGCTGACAGAGGAAAGGGCTGCGTCCAGCTCATCAAGGGTAGAGATACCATGCTCGGTCAGATAGTTGACCGCTGCCGCTATGGTTTTCAGTTCATCGGCTGTGTGCTGTTGTTGCCAACGCTGCGAATACTTCCGGCTCTTTTCTCTCTGAACGCTCAAATACTTCATCAGCAGATTTGCAAGGCCGGGGGATTGTTGCGGCTGTTCCGGGGCGGTTTCCCACGCTTTGAACAGGTCGGCAATCCATTCTTTGAGCTTTCCAATCTGCGCTCGGATTTCCCGTATAAGGCGGTTTGCCTTTTGGATATTCCGGTTCAGTTCGCCTTTCTCGGTGGCAATACCTTTCTTCTCCATCTGGCAAGCCGCCACGCCCATGTGGACGGTGGGTATCTCGCCAATGCCGCGCTCGGCGTTGCTGCGGTGGTCGATACGCTCCGGGCTTCCGGCTCGTTCAAGGTAGGCGTTTGAAATATCCGCCCATGCCTTACGCCACAAGAGGGCGTTGCCCTTGTCGTTCCAGCCGGTCAGGTCAACTTTGTGCGTCTTGTATCTGCCGCTTGGCAAGCGGATACGCTCGCCGTTTTCATCAAGGTCATATTCCTTTTGGGACTTTGCCGCCCATGCGCCGCGCTCGTCAAGGGGGCGCATGGTAAGCATGATGTGACAATGGGGATTGCCCTTGCCGGTGTCGTGAATGGCATAATCAACGCACATTCCTCTGGAAACAAATTGAGAGGAACAGTATTCCCGGACAAGCCGGATTTGTTCCTCTCTGGATAACTCTATGGGGAGCGCCGCGTCAATCTCTCTGGCAAGCTGGGCGTTCCCGGCTTTCTCGTAAAGCTCCACGCTGTTCCACAAGGTTGAACGGTCAGAGAAAGAGGGCGGGGCGTGGGGTGGCAGCATAATTTCCGTATGGACAACACCGCCTTTGCGGGTGTAGTCGTGTGTCATTCCGTCCCACTCATTTGTCAGCTTTTCGCCGCTTCGGTAGGCGGCTGCGGCAACGGCTGATTTGCCCTTGCCCCGGCTGACAATGCTGATATTACAATGATAGATGGCTATGGGTATCACCTCCCGGATAAAATGAAAACCCGCAAAAATGGTACAGACGCCAAAGGCGGGTATACTGTTTTTGTGGGTGTGCAGGGATAGCCGCGTAAGCGGCGCAAGGGGTGCAGCCCCTTGTTGCGGCAAAGCCGCCAATGTCGGTCAGAGAGGGAAGCAAGCGGCTTTCTCTCTGTGCCGACAAGCCCTCGGCAGAGCGCACGCACCCGTAAGGGTGTATAAGTGCGCCCTTTGTACCAAAGGGATTATTCGCTTTTCCCGCCCTCGGTGCGTTTTTTCAGATAGCCCCGCGCTTCCTCGCTCGTCAGGGCAAGCCGGAGAAAGGCGGCGGCTTCTTCGTCGGTCATGGTCTTTGCTTCTGGCACAATGCTCTCAAAGACCGCACCCCGGACGATCAGCCGATGGCTGCGCGTCCTGCGTTCCTCTTGGGATAACTTTTGCCGCAACACCTTTTCCCGATTTTCAAGCTGCCGGATTTTCTTCTTCCCGTCCTCAATCTCGGCTTGCAATTCCTCGCGTTTTTTTTCTCTCGGTTTCGTCATGGGTGGTCACTCCTTTCTACCTGTCGGCATAGAAAAAGGACAGTCGATTTCCTCGGCTGTCCTTTTGATTAGGGTGTTTGGTTTACTCCGTTCTGCTCAATAAATGGGAATATTAAATATCAATACGCCCTTTAATACATTCCTATTAAAACATCAGCTTCGATTGTCAAATGTGTGAGAGTACGCCAATCAACGCAATCTTTTTCAACGCAAAAGAGAAGCGGCGTCATTTCAATAAACGACATTCTTTGTTCTGATGACAACTGTACGGTGGCTGAAACCGTTTCTCTTGAAATGGTTTTAAGATATTTCTCAAAATATTCAACGACAGACTCATTTGAATAATCTGGATTTTTCAAGTGTGCTTGCACTTTAGTCCTGATTTCCCTCAAATGATTTTTCGTAGGAATTACTTTCACAACATATCCGTTAGGAGATAGCAATCGCTGAAATTCTTTGTAGTGTGCAGGCGAAAATATGTCTAAAATACAATCCATACTTCCGTCTTTCAAAGGGATTTTTGATAAGTCAGTAACAAACCACTTCACTGCTTTGCGCTTGTCTTTTTTTGATGCAATCTGTATTGCCTCCCTTGACAAGTCAAAGGCAAAGATGTTTCGTTCTGTTCTTTGCTGTATCTGCCTTGCATAGAAACCCTCGCCGCAACCAACATCTAAAATGTTTCTTATAGATGGCGTATCAGAAATAAACTGTATGATTTTCTCCAACACAACATCATACATGCCATACTCCAAAATTTGGTGCCGGTTGTCAAAAGACCGCTTGCTGTAGTTGGTTTTGGGCGATGATTTTAACAACAAATTTACATACCCATATCTTGAAATATCAAAGCAATGTCCATGTCTACAAATTAGGCTATTGCCTTGTATATCCATTGATTTTGTGCAAATTGGGCATTGAAAATAAACCTTGCTGTCTGCAAAGCGTGATAAATTATTATTCATTTGTTTTTCCTCCGTAATTACATCTCTGCTTCAATAAGCGAGTTATGCAATACGGATAACCGCAACATAACTCGCGGTTTTATCTTAATCTCATAAATGTAACCATTGTGTTGTCCTCCAATCAATTCCGCAGTATTACTCTGCTTTTAGAAAAAGTATAGCACAAAACTATGAACATTTCAACTCTATTTCAGCCTGTCGGCGACGTTGCTCTCTCTGGCATACCGCCGCGCCGCTTCCCGCCGTTCCTCGCTGTATGGGGCGGTCAGACGGAAAGAGAAGCGGCCTTTCTCAATGTCAAACTCCATGCAGCCCGTTTCCGGGTCTGCGTCGGTCTGGCGGCACACATCGGGGTGCTGCTCGGCATAGGCGGCAAGCCGCTTCTTCAAGTCGGTGTTGTGGGTACGGATATGGATCAACGGGTCTTTCTCATCAAACCAGATGTCTGTGATCTTTTTTTGCTTGGGAAGCCCTGTTCGCATAAACTCTCCTTTCTGCGCCCTCGTTTGGAGAGAGGGGCATTTTTGAGGGAATTTTCCCGGCTCTTGACTTGGGGAAAATGGGGATTTTCAAATAGAAACCGCCCCGGCGAACCATTCTTCGTCCGGGCGGTTCCTATCGCGTGATTTTCGTTTTTTCCGGCTCTTGACCGTCCTGCAAGCTGTCGGCAAGTATCACTTTGAGCAGCTTGTCGCGGAATGTTTCTGTGCCGCTGTGGTTGAAAAACAACTCCGCAACGATGGTCTGTCCGTCCCTCTGTGTCGTGATAACACTGTCGGGGGATTGAGGTGTCCCGTTCTGTTCTGCCATAGGCGGCTCCTTTCTCTGGGTGCAAAAGAGGGATTTCCCGTAGCCCGGAAAATCCCTCTTGGTTGTCAGTATTCGGTTTTACTGTGCGGGTGCTGCGGCGGCTTCCTGTGCCTTTTTCTTTGCCCGGTATTCCCGTGCTTTCATGCGGTCATACTCCCGTCGCTTTTCAAGGTTACGCGCCCGGTACTCCCTTGAATACTGCCGGTGGTAGGCGCGGCTCTTTTCCTTTTGGGCTTCCTCGATTTTCTCCCGCATTTGCCGGATTTCCTGCTCCGTTGGCTCTGTAAGCTGTGTCACTTCGTTCTCAAATTTGCCGATATAGTTGAAATATATCCCGATGTGCTGAATGGCTTGTTTTGCCCTTTTCTTGTCGCGCTCATGCACTTCAATCCGGCTGATAAACTCGTTGAGAATGGCGGGGGTCAGGTCGGTAAAGGCAGCGTAGCGTTCCGTCAGCTTCAAAAACTTCTGCGCCCGTCCGCCCGCGTTCTCAAAAGCGGATAGCTGCTCTTGCAGCTCGGCAAGCTCCGCTTTCAGCGCATAGTATTCTTCTGAATACTTCTGCGACATTTGCTCATAGCGGTCTTGCGGGATCGTGCCGAGGGCGTTGTCCTCATAGAGCTTGTTCAGCACCTTGTCAATCTGTTCAAGGCGCGTCGTGATTTGCGGGATACGCTTCTGCTGTTTCTTGGTCTTGTCGGTCTGCTGCATGGCAAGGTTCTTTTTCACTAAGGCTTCAAATTCCGCCCAGTTGCTGATAGAATAGTCCTCGATTTTCTTCAGCACTTCCGCGATGGTCTGCATGAGCAAATCCGCGTCAATGATGTGCGGGGAATTGCATTTGGGGTTTTTGGCTTTTCCCTTGTGGTACTCGCTGCAATAGGCAACATGACGCTTGCCGCCATTCCGATAATCTATGCGAATGTGCATTTTCGCACCGCAATCCTTACAGAAAAGCAAGCCCGACAAAGGGTGGATTTCCCCGTCCCCGTTGGGGCGTTTGACGGGCGCATTTTCCAAAATCCGCTGTACGGTTTCAAAGTCGGTGCGGTCAATAATCGGCTCATGCACATTTTCGGTTATCTGCCATTGGCTCCGGTCTACATAGTGGTTCCGCTTGTCGCGGAAGTGCTTTGTGGTCTTGAAGTTGACAACATCACCGCAATACTCCTGCCGTGTGAGGATATGGGTCAGGGTGGCTTTGTTCCACTTATAGCGGTTGGCCTCATTGAGCGCCCTGTTTTTACAGGTTCCCCGCCCGCGCTCTTTCATGTAGAATGTGGGCGTTGGGATTTGCGCCTGCGTGAGATATACGGCAATTTGGTTTCGGTTTTTTCCGTCCAGAAACAGGCGAAAAATCAAACGAACAACTCCGGCGGCTTCCTCGTCGATAATCCAAAAATCCTTGTTGTCCGGGGATTTGACATAGCCATAGGGGGCTTCGGTGGCAATCGGCTTTCCACTCATGCCCTTCGTCTTAATGCCGGTCTTTACTTTCTTGCTGATGTCCTTTGCGTACCACTCCGACATGATGTTGATAAAGGGCGCAAACTCCAATGTATCGGGCTTTTCGCTGTCTATCCCGTTGTTGACTGCGATAAAGCGCACATTGTTCCGTCTGAATATCTCCATCGCATTGCCGACTTGGAGATAGTCACGCCCCCAGCGTGTCAGGTCTTTCATAATGCAGACACCGATTTTCCCGTTCTCTACATCGTCCATCATGCGGGAGTAGGCAGAACGGTCAAAAAATCTGCCGCTTTCGTCATCGTCAATGTAGTGCCGGATATTGGTTAAGTGCTGCCCTCTGGCGTAGTTCTCCAAAAAGATTTTTTGGTTCTGTATCGAGTTACTCTCACCGCCGTCCCTGTCCTCGTCGCCCACGGAAAGGCGGGAGTAAAGGGCTGTAATTTTACTATAATCAGTCATGTGCATAACCTCCTGTGCGTCCATATAGGCTTCCTTTACACTTAAAATTATGCACTCCATCTTGCTGAACCATATTCTTCACCTTTTCTAAACTTTTTAGCATTTTTACCCTTGTTATAGATAATAAACTTAATCAATATAGCTAGGATAAATCCTGCAAGTAAGTCCTTGGGAACTAGGCTAGGATATAATCTAATTGTTTCTATTTCTAAGACCGCTTGGAATAAACGGTCTATTAAATCACCTCCTACATATGAATTTATATGGTGAGAAAAAATATCCCCTAAATAGAAAAATGCAAGATAAGGTATGTTCTTCTTAAGAAAAGCCTTCTTATCTTGCACATGAAATAATTCTTTTATATCCTTTTTTATTCCTTCTATTACACTCAATCTACCACCTCCTTAGCTTGAAGTTTCTTATCTCTCTTCACCCATATCTCTTTTCCTTTTTTCCTTATTTATAGGACTAATTTTATCTACCTTTCCTTTATATTCATTTAGAAGTTCAATTGTTGATTTCTTTTTTATATCTAACTGCTTTTCTGAAAGTTTTACTTCTTTTCCCTCCAGTAAAAAACCAGATATATCAAGGAAGTTCCAGTCTTTATCCCTTGGGATAATCTTAAAAATAGAATTGATAAAATAATCATTTCCATCCATTTTGTAGGTCTGGCCATAAACTGATAAGTTTAAGAATCCTTCATCATCAATATGAATATCTACACCATTTTTAAAATCTGCATATTCAACTAACTCATATATGTCCCATAAGTTTGAATCTATAACCTTCATTTCTTTGTCTTTATGGGCTAAATCTATATACTTATGAAGGACTACACAATCATAATCTTCTAGCTTTATTAACTTTTCCATTAGTTCTTCTATCTCTTCACTATGTTTCTCAAATTCAAATTCATCACAGTCAATACAACTTTTTTCATTTAACATTAACATCAAAATCACCTACTTCCTTAAATTTCTCCCATTTCTTTAAGTAAGGAGAAAAAATATGCTCTTCCCTCAGGTCTTACTACTGTATAAACTCCAGGTTCCCCATTATATTTATTGATATAATCTTTTAATTTAAAGTAATCAGATGCAGTTGAATAAAATCTTAATTTCCCTTTTTGGTTTCTATAAAGATAACCCCTGTCTATTAATATATTTATAAATCTATTTTGAGAAAGACCTAATTCTTTTGCAGTATCTCTAAGACATATACAGTCACCTAGATCTATAAACTTATCAAAAAATTCTCCTTTAGGAATAAGCCCTTCTAATTCTTCTGTCCTTGCTTCTATTTGTCTTAAAGCTACTAGATAGCCCCTAGCTAAAAGTTCTTGGTCATTCATTTTTTCTTGCCCAGTAAAATAGCCTCCATATTTCCTAATTGAAGGTAAAACCTCACTTGTTACCCAGTTCTTAAATCTTATGGCACTTTCCAGTTTACTTCCAAAGATAAGAGCATACATTCCAGACTCATTTATAACTAGCATATTTCTTCCCTGACCTGATACTGTAAAACACCGTTTCAGCTTATCTCCTTCATAAACATGGCTTGCTATGGCATCACTTGGTCTTTTATAACCTAGTGCTTCTGCTACATCTTTTCCAACAAACCATGGCTCATCATCTATTACCATTATCCTTATTTGTCCAAACTCTCTATTTTCAAACACCTTTATTTTATACATTTATTTCACCTCATCTATCTCCTAAAAGTAGGTCTCTAGTTTCTCTTAATTTTTTTCTTCCTAGTTCTGTTCTAATGTCTTTTCCTGCAATCTTAACTGGAATACACATCTCCCTGAGCCTTGAATATATCCTTTCCTTGTCAATATCATTACTTCCCTCCATAATTAATCCTAGGGGAATATTGGTTGAAATAATGGTTGGTTTCTTTGATTCATATCTGGTATTTATTATCTGGTAGACCATTTCATTCACATATTCTGTATTCCTTTCAATTCCAAAATCATCAAGAATAAGAAGGGATACACTGGATAATTTTCTGTAATAATCATTTTTATCAATATCAAATCCACCCTTTTCAATATCATTTATTATCTGTGGAATATTTCTCATCTTAACTCTTATCTGATAATCCTCTATAATTTTGTTTGCTATACAAGCTGCTAGGTAGGTCTTTCCTGTTCCAACATTTCCATGAAATATAAGGCCATTATTATCCTTGGATAGTTCTTTCAAATTCTTAACAAAATTCTTTGCTATAATAACTTCCTGTCTATCAGGAGCTATGACCCTATCAAAAGTACAATTAATAAGATTTCTACTTGTTATAAAGCACTCTTCCCTAAGCCTCCTGATATGGTCTGCTTCTTCCTTTTCCTTTCTTAGGCTTTCTTCTTCTCTATCACATTTACATTGCCTACGAAATAATATTTTTTTATTTCCCAAGCAATTAAGTGGATCTGAATCTATTTTTTCTTTACATTTCCTACAGTAAACATGGCCATCTTTCTCAAATGCCTTATCCTCACTAAAAGTAAATTCTACTCCATCAATTACAATAGTTTTAATTTTATCTTCCATTTTCTCTACCTCTCTTAGTTATTTAAGTTCCACTCACTTTCATAATCTGAAGGATCTCCTGTATAGGCTTTTTCACTCCTAAGCTTTCCTTCTTTTTTATCCTTTAAGTACCAGGTCATAATAGTTGAAGCATGGTCTTTATACTCCTTGCCTGTACTTTGCATATAGGCTGATAATCTTTCTATATAGTCTTTTAGATTGGGTATCTTTTCCTCTAATAGCTTTTCTTCTTCATCAGATAAGATTACATTTAGGAAAGTTCCTTTTTTGTCTTCTCCACTAAAATCAATATAACTCTTATCAATCTTATTATTCTCTATATAGTTAGGTTGTCTTTTTGATAAGTCTAGACTTTCCTTTTTAGCCATTATTGAAATATCAAAATTGCCATTATTGACTTGTCCTTTTGACAAGTCTTGATTTTCCCTTTTGACAGGTCTAAAATTTTCATTTCTAAAAATACTCATAAAATCTTTAACATAAATTTTAGTAGGATTACCCTGTCCTGTTCTTTTCTTTTTAATAAGACCTATTACTTCAAGATCCTTTATAAGTTTAACTGCCTTCTTAATACCACAACCTAGTTTCTCAGCTGTTTCCTCAACAGTAAAATAGATATAAACCCTTCCATTTTCATCTATCCAATTATTTTTATAGGACAAAGTGCTTCTTGATAAATACATGGAATAAAGCACCTTAGCGTCTATTGATAACCCTTTAAATTTCTCATCTTCTATAAAAACTATAGGTAAACGGATAAATCTAAAACTTTCAGAATCTCTTCCGTAAAAGTAATCAAAATCCATTCACATCACCTCATCTCAATAAAAAAGACACCTAAGATTTCTCTTAAATGCCTGATCCCCTTATCTCTCATGTTCATGACGTTTTTCCTTAACCTTGTCTTTAACTGCCACATCTTTCACCCTTTCCTTAAATTTATTCAGGATTTCTTTTGTAGAATCCCTTTTATTTTCTTTCCTTTCTGATCTTTCTATAGCTTTTTTAAAGGCTAAATCCATAGCCTTAGTATCCTTGGCTTGGAAGAATACAGAGTAAAGCCCTGATTCCTTGTTCTTCATAACAGAAAAATTGACACCATACCTATTAAGCTGCTTCTTTAGTTCTTTGGCCTCCCCTTTCTGTAAATCAATATTTTCAAGTTGACCCTTCTTTACCATATCCTTAAGCTTTCTCGAATTAGTTTTTCTTTTTTCACTAAGATAATCTGCAAGTGGCTGGCTTTTTTCAGCAGCATCTTCTATAATCTTTTTCATTGCTTTTAAGATAGCTTTTGCAGAATACTGTGCAACCTTAATTTCAATATTTATAGCCTTGTTATTGACATCATCATTTACCATCTAGGCAACCTCCTTTCTGAGGGAAATAAAAAAAGCGGCCCAGATTTTTAGGTCTGAACCGCTAAGATTTTGGTTCTATGATTTTTTTACATTATCTGAATAACCGATAAGAACTGTTCTTCATTTTCACACAAATAAGCAACTATACCAGATGATAGTTTATATCAGAGGAATTAAAAATAATAATAGCATGCATTTATCAATTGAATAAGATTAGGCGTTCTCTTATAAATTAGAGAACGCCTAATTGTTTAAATTATTGAAACAATTTGTAACTATTGAAAATAGACAAAAATTGTTCATTGGATAATTTATCGAGATTATTGACATTCGCATGCTTTAGTGCTTGCCTTAGTTGATTCTTAGTAAAAAGAACGTGATATTCCATGTTTACCCATTTGTAAACAAAAGATTGATACTTTTTATAGTCTTCTTTCAAAATCAATGGTCTATGTCGTTCAAGAACAATTAATACAGAATCTACACTAGGTTTAGGGTGAAAGTATTCTCGTGGTACCTTTTTAAGGATTTTTACGTCCATTTCTACCATCAGCAATAAACCTAAAGCCCGTTGAGTGTTTTGCAACCTTTTGGCAAAGCCCCACTCTACAATAAGGTAGCTATATTTCGTTTGACTATCAAAAGCAATCTTTTTTACAATATCAGTACTTATATTGTAGGGAATATTACCAAATATTTTATAGCTTTTATTTTTAGGAAATTTAAATTTTAATATATCCTCATGGATAACCCTTATATTCTGAAAAGATTCCACTACTTTTTCCGTAGTTTGACAAAGTCCTTTATCAATTTCTATAGCATCGACCCACTGGC
The DNA here is from genome assembly GCA_900551325.1 of uncultured Eubacteriales bacterium. Classification (GTDB taxonomy): domain Bacteria; phylum Bacillota; class Clostridia; order Lachnospirales; family Cellulosilyticaceae; genus Holtiella. Next base: position 15,428 of record URVM01000005.1, read on the forward strand.
ACATTTCCACAAGTTCCTTAGTAAAATGTCCTTTTCCTGATCCAATTTCTATTATATTATCTTGTTTATTAATATTCGTATATGTCAATATTTCTTTTACATGCTTTTTAGATGTAATGAAATTTTGTGAATCTTTTGGGTTTTTCTGTTTCATTATAACCTACTCCTTGCTGGTTATAATGAACTAATCTTAAGAGCTCATTATAACCAATTATTTTTGATTTGGTTTTTAATTCTATTGATTATAAATGAGATAAAGTAATATCTACAACTGCAATACATGTACACATATTTAGATCCTCCTTTTTCAACTAATTATATCACCTTTGATTCCTCTCTTCAACATAACTCTCCGTAATTTTAAATGTAAAAGGTATTGCACCCTTTAAAATTTAGTAACAATACCTTGTATTGTATTTCGTTAATTCTCAAGCCCTCTACTATACATAAAATTACATATACGCAACTGATTACCATCTCAAATATAATTATACTAGATAATTGTAAATTATTAAAGAAACAGAATCCTTACCTCTCATGCACTGCTTACAACAATTAAATCGTAATCGCTCTAAGCAATGCATGAATTATATTTAGTTAAAGTTCCTGAAACCCTTGATACCAAAACGTTAATGCACCCTGTCACTATTATGACACGCTCCCCTGTAGCCGCTACTACAATACCACGATCCCATCCCTCTTCTCTCGTATGCTTAAGGGCATATAAAGCTTCAATCTGGGCACCACGTGGTTCATATAAAGGAATAACTTGCCTCTCTTGTTGGAAATCTATCTCACTGTCTTCCCCTAAAGGCAAGTCCACACCTTGCTCCTCATCCCACGCCTGCTGCTCCTCAGGTTTAGCAAAAATACGAGGTTTCGTCCAACTCTTGGAGTATGCCGCCAAAACCTCATCCGTCACTACAGTAGAATGATGCTCAAATAAATCTAAAAAGGTCTGATAGAAATGGTCAAAATCTGTAGGATTACTAGACTTTGTAAACCTATAATTCCACTCCACCGACTTGGTTAAAGCCCCTCTAGAAATATTAGAAGAACCCACATAAATTTCACTCTCTAACGGACTATGAAACATATAAGCCTTTGGATGAAAAGACTTATTCGGCACATTATAAAGTCTAAGATCTAAATGCTCACCCAAAGCTTCCCGAATCAAATACAAAGCAGAAGGCTCCGTAATATGCAAATAATTCCCCGTCAAAAGACGAATCTTCACACCACGACCTATAGCTTCCTTCAAATCCCCAAGAAGCAATTTCACGCCCGACTCCATCAAGAAAGAAACAATAATATCTATAGACTCAGCCTGCTTAATACTCCATTTCAGACGATTATATAAATGATCTGATTCCCCCGTAATCGCATTAGCAAGACGGATAGAATCATCAATATGCTTACTTGTTTTATGTAGTAAATCCTGTTTTAATTGCTCTGTGTTAATCATACTCACCCCTAAATATATGTATAAATCTAGTTTACCATAGGAAAGGATTAAATTTAATGCTTTTACGACAAAAAGGGCTAATACCTAGATGAAACTATCTAGATACTAACCCTTTTCCAAGCACCCCATCCAACGAAAATAAAATGCTTTTTTGAAATAAATCTCTTATCCTGTAGCCTATAAGATAGCCTACATAGGAAAGAATAAGTGTTAGCGCACTTATTCTTGGTTTTGGATATAGTAATTATACTATATTTTATGTGGAAATAAACCTTAATTTTCTTCTTATTGATAGTGTCAATTTAGTGTAGGAAAATAAAATTCAGATTTTCCCTAAGGTATATGTCATCTACGCTTCAATTGATTTATAAATTGTTAAGTGGCAGGCAACTTAGTGGAAGTGTACAACTTGCTTCCATCATCTTTTATCCAAATATCCTACTCTTATATACTTTGTAATATTACCTATAGATTAAGCTGCTGCGTGATACTATCACTTACGTTGTAGGTTGTATCAAACACTAAATCTGATAACCACTTTTTAAAAGATGGATTGTCATTAAATTGTTTAAATAATTCCATATTATCAGCCATAATATTAATAACTGCTCTATTTAATGCTCTATCACTTTCTATTCGAGCATTTTGCTTGTCTGGGTTCTTCATTGCATTTTGATAGGCTGGGTCTTGTGCTACCTTAGTTGGAATATCAGCAATATTTTTCTTCACATGGTCAATATCTTTCCAATCAATATTGCCGAATATGTCATTAAAAGACTGTAAGATACTTGTTAGCAAATCTAATTCTGGTTCCACTACACCACCACCTGCGCCAGTTGGAACTGGATTTACAGCATACTCTGTTGCTTCTTCTAATATAATAGACATCGTCTTCTTAATTTCGGCACGATAACTATCTAAATCAATTGACTCTAGTATACCTTTTGATAAGTCCTCTTGTTGAGGAGATGGTAGCTTAGAAATTAGCAGATTAAGGAAAGTGGCTAATTTCTCCCAATCAGCATTACCATACGGTAATATTGCCCCTAAAAATCCATAGGTTCTAACAAAAGCTTTTGCACTACCCTTAAAACTCACCTGTTCATCTTCTGTCAACTGCTTATACAACTCCGCACACACATCCAATATTGGGTCCAACTTGTCACGATCTGCACCATTGACATAGAGGTCAACTATTGTTTCTACGTGATAATCTGTATAAACTTGATGTTTCTCCATCTCTGTAATTAAATCATATAATTTATTAGGGTCTGTTTCGTCAGATAGGACAGTCGTTGTATAGTATCTCTCAAATGATTTCTTAATTGTCTCTGTATCATTAGCAAAATCTAGTACAAATGTATCATATTTACCTTGATGTGCACGATTAAGCCTTGACAAAGTCTGTACTGCTTTAATATCTGTTAATACTTTATCCACATACATTGTATGAAGTAATGGTTCATCGTACCCTGTTTGAAATTTGTTAGCTACTACTAAGAACCTATATGGTTCCTTTTTAAACTCTTTTTCTATTTGATTACTTGGGAAGCCATTGATACTTGCTTCATTTAATGTCTTTCCTTGGTACTCTTTATCACCGGAGAAAGCTATAATAGGCTTAAATTGACTTTTTCTTTTTTCTAAGCACTTAATAATCGCATAGTAGTACTCAATGGCTCTTTCAATACTGCTAGTTACAACCATCGCACGTGCCTTACCACCAATTTTGCCTCTTGCAATGACTTGTTCATGAAAATGAGTAACCATAATTTCTGCTTTTTGCTCTACCGCATACTCATTAGATTCTACATAAGCTCTTAATCGTTTCTCAGCCTTTTTCTTATCAAATAGTGGGTCATCCTCTATAGTCTTTGCAAGCTTGTAATAGCTTTGAATAGGCGTATAGTATTTAAGTACGTCAAGAATAAATCCTTCCTCAACGGCTTGTTTCATCGAATAATTATGAAATGGGATGTGCTTAGTTTTATCCCCATCTAGTACAGGTATCCCAAACATTTCAAGGGTTTTATTCTTTGGTGTAGCTGTAAAAGCAAAGTAACTTGCATTTTTCAGCATCTTCCTACCCTCCATCATTTTGAGGATTTTATCTTCTGTAGTTTCATCTTCTTCAATAGTATAGTCTCCTGACAGTACCATATTCATTTTAGCAGACATACTACCACTTTGACTGGAATGTGCCTCATCAATAATAATCGCAAAATTATTACCTTTATGTTGATTACCCATTTCATCTAATATAAATGGGAATTTATGCACTGTAGTAATGATAATGCGCTTGCCCTCTGCTATAAACTTTCTTAGGTCTCCAGCATGTTCAGCATGCCCTACTGTATTAGATACCTGCATAAATTGTTTAATGGTATTTTTAATTTGCTTATCAAGATTTATCCTATCTGTTACTACAATAACAGAATCGAAGATAGCCTTTCCTTCTTTTTCAAGTCCAACTAATTGATGTGCTGTCCACGCAATGGAATTTGATTTTCCACTACCCGCACTATGTTGAATAAGATACTTCTGGCCTGCACCCTTTTGTTTAGCATCATATAATAAAGCTTTTACAGCTGCTAGCTGATGGTAACGCGGAAAGACCTGTTTATACTTTTTCTTTTTGGTTTCTTCATCCATCTCTTCAATAACTTGTGCATAGTTTTCTATAATATTTGCAAGCTCATACTTTGTAAAAATTTCTTTCCATAAGTAATCTGTTTTAATTCCAGTAGGATTAGGCGGATTCCCTGCTCCACCATTATACCCTTTATTAAAAGGAAGAAACCATGACTTCTTTCCCTCTAACTTTGTACAAAACTTCACTTCATTGTCATCTACTGCAAAGTGAGCCATACAACGTTTAAAATTAAACAATAGCTCTCTATTGTCACGATCTGTTTGATATTGATAAACTGCATCCTCTACATTTTGTTTAGTCAACCTATTCTTAAGTTCGCATGTAATAACTGGTAAGCCATTAATAAAGATAGCAAAATCAAGTGCTAACCTTGTATTATCCTTTGAATACATCAGCTGTCTAGTAACACTGAATATATTCTTTTCAAACATTTCCCTTGCAACATCATTTTTCTCACTAGGTGTCATATAAAACATACTCAAATTAGCTGGATAAATCTTTATCCCCTTACGTAAAACATCTATGATACCACGTTTTGTTATCTCACCTTGTAATCGTCCTAAAAACTGTGCTCTTTTATGGTCACTGTTTAAAATACCAAGCTTTTCAACTTCTTCTGGCTGTGTGAGCTTCAAGAAATCCAATAAGCGTGTCTCATCTATCGCATAATCCTTATTATAATCATCATTGCTACCTTGTTGATATTCATTATGATTCACTAAGTAGTTTACAATTAATGCTTCAAGTCCGCTTTCCTTTGTATTAGTTACCACATTTTTCCCCCCTTAGCTTATCCATGGTTGAATTAGTTCACCTAATTTATTAATATTCTCTCCTATTTCAATAGCGGTAGGAATATTAAGCAAAGCGTATTTAATTCCTTGCCAAGCCGTCTTTATAAACCCTTTTCTTGGATTGTCTCGCCCTAACTCTTCTTTTATTACTTCAATATTATCACTAATCATTTCCCTTTCCTCTGGTGATATATCATCATTACTCAATAATTCCTTTATTGTACCTATAATTTTTTCTAAGTCGGTTATCTCACCCCCATTGTTTACTGTTGCATTTATTGTTGAACTATCATGAGCAATATTAACTTGTCCTTTTTCTACTGTAATTGAATATTTAATTGTTTCATCCATTCCCATATCTATCCCCACCTTTGTTAAAAATGATTCAATATGTTGTATTAAAATTAATACAAATCGGTCATTAAACCCTTTTACTGTATCTTGATAACTATTAGAAGAGGAATATCCTCTACTAATACCATAATGTATTTCAATTTCATTTTCAGCAATATACTTTAATATCTGATAAGTATTGGAGATTTCTTCTTCATCTGTACCTCCGGTTGAAAAGATACACCTTCCATACGATTGAGCAACCTCATCCACTTCTTTCTTTACATCAAAATCGTATACTACACAATCCATAATATACCTTGAAATTATTTCCGTGTTATCAATAAAGTATAAGAATTTACGCAATACGCCTATATACTCTTGAAAATTCACCCTCAATAATCGATTTGAAATACTATTAAAATCATACATTATTTTCTTTAGTTCTCTTCTATTCAACTTCAAATTTTTTCACCCCACAAAATGGACAATAACTACTACTATATTTTAATGTTGGTTTAATCTTAGCTTCTCTTTTACAGCATCTATATCGTTCTTTTTCTAATGCTTCTATCCCTGCTACTATAGGTTCTTCTGGTTTTGGCTTAGGTCTATTTCCAACTTTAAATGTAAGTGGTCCCTTAAACTGCCTCTCCCATTTTTTCATTTCGTTAAATATCATATCCATGGCTACGTTTTCTGCCATCTTCATAGCTAAATCTATAACATCATCTGTTATATAATCTTTACTTGCAATCCCACAACAAGGACACCAAACATGTAGCACCTCATCCGCTTCAACATCGCTAGGTTTTAATTTAAAATATTCACCACAGACAGGACATCTAAATAAGACAAAGCCATCATTATCTGCTGGAATAGAGATTTCTAGGGATATATCACTCATCTTCCTCCACTTCCTCTCTTAATACCTCTTCCTCCTTATCACCTATATAAGATACTAGACTCGAACTTACATTAACTTTACCCGTCACAACTTCTGATATTAACGATAGCTTATACTCTGATATTAAATTAATTTCATCTTCTATCTTTTTAATAGCATTATCTATTTTACTAATTTTTTCTCCTATATAATCTACAATGTCTTGTTGCTCTTCTAATGAAGGAATGGCAACTACAATACTTTTTAGTATCTTTTGGCTAATACTATATACCTTTACCCCATTAACTAAATTTTTTATTTGATGTCTAGTTTTATCTGATTTTAATAAATAAGCTAAAAATTCTCCTTTTACATCTATATTTTCAAAAGGTCTTGCTAAAACAGTATGCGAGCCACTTAAAATTGGCTCATCTACTTTTTGAATATATATAAAGTTTCCACATCCTGCTAAATCTTCAGATGTATCCGCAAAAATAAAATCTCCGTCTTTGATTATTCTATTAGAATTTGCATTCAGATAAATCTCATCAATTTTAAAAAAGTCTACATTCTTGCTATCTAGTATAAATGGAAATTTAGAATGAATCTCTCCATAATTAATACAAGATACTCCAGCTTCTACTCGTTCGCTTTTTGTTATCGACAATCCACTTGTATACTTAAAAATATGCCTAAATTTTAATATCTTCCATCCCCTAGGAATATCTCCTAAACACTCCATTTGAGAAGGAACCATTTCTACTGTATCATTCACTCCTCTTGTTACTGCTTCATTAATAATCTGTTGCTTTTGTTCCTTTAATAGTACAATTTGGTTGTTTTTAGCCCTAATCAGTTTGTTTATCTTATTTAGATTACATTCTAAATACTTAACTATTTGCTCTTGTTCCTTTGGCGTAGGAATAGGTATAAAAATATTTCTCATATCACAGTACCTTGTAGTCCATAAATCCGCTACAATTCCTCTACCATTTCTATAGAATTCTTCTGTAAAACCATTACTTTTGAATAGGTAGTGGCTATATTGCGGTAAGATATTTCTAGGTTGTAATACTATATTTATAAGAGAAACTGAACCATCTAATTTAGACAATCCACTTGAACCTTTTCTATCTGAACGACTATTAACAACAAAATCTCCGGCTACTACAAGCTTACGATTATCACCATCATTACTTTTTGCAGCTGTAGCAAGCTGTGGTACAACGCCATTCTTTGTTACAGATAATGGCTCATAATCTTTGTCTGAAACTTTAATCCGACGCTCTTCAAAATACATTCCCAATTTCTCACAAGACCAATGTAAGGGGATTTTGTCTATCCATACTGCATTTACAGTTTTATAAGCTTCATAAGGCTTTACTTCACTACGCATATCTTAACCCCCTATAATTTCACTTAATAACCCATCTGTTTCGACTTCAAGGGCTTTAATGTCTGCAATGATTTCATCTAGGCTTCTAAGTTTTACTGGTTTATAAAAGTATTTAGTAAAGCTAATCTCATAACCAATCTGGGTTTTACTATGGTCTATCCACGCATCTGGTACAAAAGTAAGTACTTCTTCTTTAAAGAACTGCTCTATACCTCCTGAGTAATTTAAAGGAATTTGCTCTGTATCTCTGAGATCTTTATTAGCTTTTGGATTACCTTTCTTGTCAGTAACCACATTCCCCTCTTCATCTCTTAAAGGTCTTTCAACTGTAATTTTATAATACCCAAACTCTTCATTATCAAATATTTTGCTATACTCATTTTCTTCAAAGTTAATGAATAAGTCCATAATTTGTTTTCTAATCTCTGGTGTAAATTCACAGTTTTTATTACCTAAGTTTTTTCTTAATGGGGATTTTAAGCTAGTTGCATCAATTAGCTGTACTTTTCCCTTTCTTCTAGGTTCTTTACGATTAGTTAGCACCCATATATACGTTGAAATACCTGTGTTATAAAACATATTTTCAGGCAGTGCAATAATTGCTTCTAGATAGTCACTTTCTATAACATATCTTCTTAAATTACTTTCACCCTGACCAGCATCTCCTGTAAATAGTGAAGAACCGTTGTGTACTTCTGCAATTCGACTTCCTAATTCCGTATTTTGTTTCATCTTTGCTAAGTTATTTGCTAAGAATAGCATTTGACCGTCACTTACACGTGGTAACAACTTAAACTCTGGTTCATCCTTGAAAGAAATAACAAATCTTGGGTCTGTAATTCCTTTTTTACCACCCAATTTTTCTTCATCTGTTTTCCACGTTTTACCGTAAGGAGGATTTGATAACATAAAGTCAAATTCTTTGGTAGCAAGCCCGTCGTTTGAGAGTGTTGAACCATAATAAATGTTTTCAGCTTCTTCTCCCTCACCTTTTATCAGTAAATCAGCTTTTGTAATTGCATAGGTCTCAGGATTAATTTCTTGCCCATACAAATGAATAGCTACTTGTTTGTCATATTCTGTAGCTAACTCATTAAGTCTTTGTTCAGCAATCGTTAACATCCCTCCTGTACCACTTGCCCCATCATAACAAAGGTATGTCCCATCTGTAATCTTATCTTTAATAGGCATAAAGATAACATCTGCCATCAATTCTACAACATCACGTGGCGTGAAGTGCTCCCCAGCCTCTTCATTATTTTCTTCATTGAAACGACGAATAAGTTCTTCAAAAATAACACCCATCGTATGATTATCTAAAGCCGGTAGCTTGATATTCCCTTTATCATCTAAAACATCATGTGGCCCAAGGTTAATAGTAGGTGAAACAAACTTTTCTATAACTGCACCTAATATATCTGCATCTATCATAGTATCTATTTGATTTCTAAATTTGAATTTTTCAAGAATTTCTTGTACATTTGGTGAAAATCCATCTAGGTAAGCTATAAAATCAGCTTTTAACTGTTGGTTTTTTGCTCTTGATTTTAAGTCTTTTAATGTAAATGGTGAACTATTGCAAAATGCTTGCCCTGCTGCACTACAAAGTGCATCATTTTGATTGAGAATACCCGCCTCATCTAGTGTCTTTTTCATTTGAAGTACACTCTCTTTGGTATCTTCTAGTACAGAGTCCAATCTCCTAATAACGGTCATCGGTAAGATAACATCTCTATATTTACCCCTTACATAGACATCCCTAAGGCAGTCATCTGCTATACTCCATATAAAACTTACGATTTGATTATGTGTAATATTGTCCATTATTTATTATGCTCCTTAATAGTAAAAGTCTCATCTATACCCATATCTTTATATAAGGTTAATTGGTTCTGTTTCATCTTTGCCTCTAACATAAGTATTTGTTTTCTAAGTTGCTCCTGCTGCTCCCTATATCTATTCATAAGTAATTGTTGTTCCTTAAAAGGCATATCCACAATATCTATTTCTTGTAAATCCTTAAGATTTAACATCGTAATTGTACTTCCTAGTTGCTTGCTTTGAATCAAATATTGTCCTAACGGACTTTCAAGATATGCCTTAACAAATAAGGAGGAATTGCTGTCATTTGGCCTAATTCCTATGAAATTTTGTGATATCAATAACTTACCCTCGTGTTTTGGTACAATACATATCTTAATAGCATTACCCTTGCATGAAACAATTAGATCATCTTCTTCAACTGTATAGGCTTCAATCTTTGCTCGGTTTTGAATATCATAAAAACCTATTTTATCTACCTGCAGTATACCCTCTTGAACATCTGCAAGGTTAATGATTTGGTATTCCCCCATCTCACTTAAAGTTGCATTAGAAGTACTCATCCCTCTAAAAAACTTACCTACCTCTCCAAGCTTCTTACAATTAGTAAATTCAGCTATTTCCTCTAATTTAATATCCACTTTTCCAAAAGAAGAGGTTACAACTTCTGCTTTCGCTACGTATTTACTAGGCATTAGCAAACTTTTTTCTAAATTGTCATGTCTTACTACCCTACTCACTTCAGGAACCTCTTCATACGTTTCATAAATGCGCACTACTGTTTCTATTTCATCAGAACTTAAAACTTTCTTTGTTCGTGGCATACTTTGGCCCATATGTTCTGCATTAATAAACAGAATAGTGTTTTTACTCTGTTTATTTTTATTAAGTACCAGCATATTAGTTGGAATATTAGTATTACTAAACAGACCTGTTGGAAGTGCTATAACTGCTTCTATTATGTCTTCTCTAAGGATAGCACTTCTTATAGCCTCTGTTCCTGTATTAAATAACGACCCTGATGTCATTAATACAACAGCCTTCCCTCTATCGTTTAAAGATTTAATCGCATGAGATACAAAAAGCCATTCTGAACTAGATTTATTGGGCTTACCATACGTAAACCTAGAAAACTTATCATATATTAAGTCTTTTTCTTCATAAGCCCAAGACTGACCAAATGGAATATCCATCATAATATAATCAAATGTTTCTAGCTGGCTACCATTACTAAACTTCGGATTAATTAATACATCTCCCACTTCAGCGTCTATATCAACAATACCATTTACAAAAGCACGTATTGCTCCTATTGCTGCTAATTCTACATTTAACTCTTGTGTGTAAAAGAATAATTCAGTACTATTTTCTTTTGCATACTGATGAGCTTCTACAATAGTTCCATTAACACCTGCTGTACCATCATAAAAAGTCCCTTGACTAGGTGACAAGATTCTAACCCCTAGTTTATTTAATGATTGAGGCGTTTGTATAAAAGCTCCATTAGGATTACGTTCAATAATATCTTCAATGGCTATACGCCACTCTTCTTTGGAAAAAGGTACTTCAAAAACCATTTTCAATAATTTAGCTAGTACGATTTCTTGTAAGTGCATATCTTCATTTAGCACCTTAATAGCATTTGTTAACCATGCTACTTCTGTACTTAGCTCCTCTATTATTATATTATAGATTTCCACTGTCTCTCTTGGATTACCTATCTCATTTAACGAATTTTCTATTAGTTGGTTATACGAATCTTTCATATAACCAACTAAGTATAACTTAGCTAAGATACTTGTAAAGTGAACTACACCACTACTCCGCAATTCATCAAGCATCATATAGTTGAAATTCATAACCCTTTCTTTATTTATCATATTTCACAACACCTCTTATCTTTTATCATAATCCTAGTATAAACGAACCTTTTATTTTATTCAATACTGTTTTTAGTAATTTAATTACTATTTTTATTTTATTGTTTACTTTATTTTTAATTAATAAGAGGATATATCCCTCTAACAAGATATCCCCTCTTATTTTTACGCTAATCTTCTTAACTAGAAGCATTAGTTTTATTTGGCACTATGGTGTCAGACACGTGACTATTTAAAAATACTTGCATTTGTGGATATGTCTTAAAAAATACTTCCTCCATTTCCATAAAGAAATACTAATGCTAATAGTTGAAACATATTTTTTTATCTAGCATAGCTGCAGAGTATTCTGTATTTTTAAAAATCACTCCTAAAAGTTCTCTTACCTTATCTAGATTTCCTGATCTATACTGAACAGCCATTCTTACCATTCTTTCATCTAACGGAAGTAATTGCTCTTTATTCTATTGCATTCCTTCATTTCTTATCCTCTTTATATAGTAGAATTATTTTTACATTTATAATTCAAATATCTTTTTAAATAAAACTATACTATTTAATTAATGCTCCTGTATATTATGTTTACTAAATTATTTTATCAAACTATATTTGATTATTATCTCATATAACATAAATGGTCATATTTTTGACATAAATAGAAATGATATACCATTTATGTCAAAAATATATTAATATCATATATAACATTTGTATCTTGCTATTTATTACTCCACTATTACATAATCAATTCATAACAAATTCTGTACAAGATTTTCTATTTCTATTTTAGTCGCATTAAATCATATTCCCATTCTATTACAGAAGCTTGCATAGCTTTTTTATTTTTATTAAATTTGATGAGAAACTGTAAATGATTTTTAGTTCTTTTTATCCCTACTCTTGGAATAATAACATTATTAAGTATTTCCCATCTTTCTTCTCTTGATTTACCTAGATCGTACCCTAATTTTTTTATATCTGATGTATTGGATAAATTGTTTGGTAATTCTTTTTGTACTTTCCCCCTTCCTTTTGATCGTTTTGCCTGGTGGCTAAGTTTATATATTTCTGTTTTTGCAACAACTATTTTATGAGGTGCAATTGTTTTATGAAAGTAATTATAATCAGGTCTTTCCATATAAATCTGATTACATTCTTTACAATATTTTGCTTCAGTAAATATGTACCCTACTTCACTTCCTAGCTTAGTGACACATGAAATAGTACTTAATTTTGTATGATGCCGTGGACATGTATGTAACGTATCTACAATGTTTAATGCTTCAAAATACGGAATGCTTGCTTCTCGCAACTTCTCTTCTAGCAAGCTTTTTATAGTTGGTGTTACATCGTTAAACTGGTAATATGTTTGATTCAAATGCTTTCTTAATGGTTTGCAAATAATTCTCCCTTCACTTAATGTGGCTTCTTCTTTTAATAACTTATAATACATCTTACCTGCATTTAACTTAGATAAAATATCAGGAAAATAATACAAAAGTACAGTCTCTTGTTTCATCAACGCACTTACTAATAGTATCTCTGTATAATGTTTGATTGTAAGGACTGTTTCGTAATATTGTTTATATTTTCCTAAATACTGTAAAGCTACTTTTATTTTTTCCGTATTACCTTGCTTAAAAGCTCGTTGAAAAACATGTAGCCATTCTTTTACTGATCTGCATGGTAGTTGTTCTCTTTCTTTATGCAAATCCTCACATACCTCATCTACTTCTTCAGTTGTTGTTTGTGCTACTCTATTCTCATATCCCATTCCCAATGAAAATGCTAGTGCTTTTTCTATTTCTCTCATTGTAGCCTTTGATAATTGTCCCATTTTCTTTGACGTAACAATTCTTGTTTTACAAATACATCTTACTTGTCCTGTCATCACAACACTGTCAGTACTCAAAAACTGATATTCTTCTTTCTTGAGTAAAACATTAGTAGGTAAACTACTATGTTTTGAACTTCCTTTAAGTGGTACAACTATTGTTGTAGGGCTTTTTGCATTTCCTATGTTGTTTTGCAAAATAATGCTATATGTAGAACCTCTTTGTTCACTCCCTATTCCTGTGTTACCAAAATGCGTTAAATATATCTCTCCTCTTTTAATATTGATACCTTCCATCATACTCTCCTATACAATTATTTATTAAGTTGATTTATATATACCTTAAATGCCCCTGCATGCATTGTAAGAAATGTGTCTAAATCTATTTTGGTGCACTCTATAAAGTACTGAATAAATGCAGCTTTTGCTGTATTCATTTCCCAGCCATACATAGCAGCTCCTCTAGGAAAGGTGCCATATATAAGCGAATCATCTTGCTGTTCTGGATCATAGCAAATGCCTAGCACTCTGCCATTTGCAGTTGCTATTGCATGACACTCGATCATATTGATCTCTATACTTGGCAATGGAATATATTTTTGTAATTTGCCCCATTTTGGAAACTGCTGTGTGGTTTCTACATAACCTAATATGAAGTCGTACTTTGTTTCTGTATCAAAGATTCGTCCTAAGGAACAGGCTACGACAGACATATACATGCTTAGCATGCCATCTTTATACGCTTGTTTAACTTGGCGTATATATGGCTTAGGTATTTCTATAGATTTGTCTCCCTTTGCTGCTGCCCATAAATGTCCTAAATAACATAAAATGAGTTGATCTATTGTAAGTGGTGCATCTTCTGGTAATGCTTCACCTAAATAGCGTTTAATGGTATCAGCTTTTATAGTCTCTGTATTGATACCTATTTCTGTAATCCATTCTATTATTTCTGTTGCAATTTCTCTATTTGATTTATCCATCTTTAGTCTTTTGTACATTTAGATACTCCTTTGTCTATAGCCCTAACATTTCGTTTATAGAAGTTTTGCCTTCTTTGTATCTTCGCTTGGCAATTTCTAGGTCTTTTTTGTAATCTGTTTCTACTCTCTCGATGAGTTTAACGAGCATCATCTGTTCTCTTAAGTTAATATTGGGTATGAGTAACTGCTCCAAGTCACTACTTGCTAAGGATTTAATAATGGCCCCTCTTGTTAAAGCTTCTAGTAGTTTCTGACCTTTTTCACTTTCTAAGTAATATTTCAATAATTCAGGTGTATATTTATTTGAATCCACTCGTATGCAAAATAAATTTGCAGTAACAATAGCATTTTTTATTTCTTTTCCTACTAATGCAATTTTCATCACATTGCCTTTAGATGTAATGAGTAAATCACCTTCTTCTAATGTATAAAGCGACTCCCATCGTGGTTCTGGTGTTACTTTAGATGTGTCATCTAAAATGATGTTACCATCTTGAATATTGCCTAAACTAATCATATAGTGAGTAGCTTCATTGCCTTTTAAAGCATCTACTTTACTCTTTGGTACTTGTACACCTCTTCTAATTTGTGCCACACTACTTAGTGGAATCATAGGTGTTTCATTTACATCTTCTAGTGCTCGCTCTCTTTTAATGGCGTCTAAAACATCTAGGTGGTAGTCGTTCTCTTTAAACCACTGTTTATCCACTACAAAACTTATTGAAGATTCCTCCACATTGTCATAAAGCAACTTTGCTTCTTGGATACTACTTGCTTTTATATCACATTGTCTTTTGCTAATGTCTTCTTTACTTTCGGTTAAGTCTATAAATATGATTTTGTTTTTTAATTTATCTTTTTTATATTTATTTACAATAACCCAACATGTGTTTACACCTGTTCCTGCCAAAATTCGATTTGGCAAGTAAATAATACCCTCAATTAAATCTTCCTCTATTAATTTTCTACGAATTTTTCGATCTACAGGTTTTGTACTAAAAAGGGTACCTAGAGGAAGAAGTGCTATTGCTTTTTTTGTAGCCGTTTTTATCATATGTTCCAAGTAATGCCAAGAAGAAATATAGTTCCCTATTTGACTTTCTAGACCTGTAAATCGGTTATATCTATCTTTTTTTAAATACATTTTTTGATTACTCATCATAGGTGGGATAGATAAAGCATACTCAAATTGTTGTAAATTTTCTTCTTCCACCCATACAGGTTGTTCTAAACTATCCCCTTCTTTTATATTCGCCCCACCTTCCGTTAACAAATAAGCCTTAAGCTGGGCCATTTCATATGCATTTTTATCTTTTTCTACACCATAGTATTTAAACTGGGTAAAATCTATACCTTTTTCTTTAAAATAATTACTTAGTCCAACAAGTGTATTGGCACTATAACTAAAGCTATCTACTACTGTCTTTGCCTGCTCCATATTACTTAATGTACACACTACTTCAAAAGCATTAGGTGGTATTTGAGAATAGTTTTTCGAATAATCTATTATCTCCTCATACGTATTGACTACTTCTAGACTATCCCTCGTTACTTGCACTTCACTCAATATACTTATAAGTTGACTAAAACTCTCCCCCGACATATCATGAACCAAATGTATAAATGTCTCATTATTAAATATTTTACATCCTGTATACTGCTTTAATTGTTCTAAATGTGCTATAAAACTTTCTTTACTATTTCCTACTTCATGCCAGGTTACTGTACTTAATACTTTTTTATCCACTAATAACTTCACTGCACAAAATACACTTGTAGCCCATCCGCTATCTATTGTAAGTGCTAATTGTGATATATAGCCTTTTACTAAATTAATTTTCTTCATCCACAAACTCCTCATTAGGTTTTGTCAAAACTGATGTCTACATTTTATACTTTAATATATTATTGGTCAATAGGTTTTTTTATATCTGAAATTGTATTTGTTTTCTGTTATATTAAAAGAAAAATATTTTACAAATAAATCTTACCGTAAATCCCAAATTTATTTAAAATGATTACAGTTTGTCCTTCTTTCCTCGTATTAATAAAGTATAGAGCTCAACAAATACTTGTTAGCCTTTGTGCAATACATAAAAAGAGCAAGTACAAGCCTAAAAGAATCTAGGTACATCTTAAAAATCTTGAATCCTTTAACTTATCACAACAAAAGCTGCCATAAAGTACAGACAATACACATCTGGGGGGATGAGTCCGTACTTTATGACAGCTTTTTGTATTTTATCCCTACACTAATATATCTACATTGAAATCTATACCTATTAACCAGTCCCACCTATTACTTACTATAAAACACGCATTAATCCCCTATTTTCATGTAACCAAGGATGTTAACACTTACTTTCTATTCTACATCTAATCACTACTTCATTATGTTCACATAGATCCTTATTACTTATTCTGTTAAATCCTATCATTCTATTGACTTAGTTCTAAATCATCTTGCCATTTCATCTATTAAGAACCTATAAATTTCTTCCAATTGATCAAAGCTTGCATCATCTTTTACCTTTAGTTCTATCTTCTTCTCTCCTGCATAGGTTTTAAGTTTAACTACAAACATCTGAAAGTCTATATTTTGTGTTCGATAAGGTTTAAGCGTCTCATAATAATATATGAGTTCTTCCTTTGCAAGATTGCTCTTAATCTTTGTTTGTTCTTGTTGAAAACTGTCCTTGCTATCTTGTTTCTTTCCTAGTTCTTGTTGTATGAAGTCAACAACAGGTTTTAAACTTGAGGCTCCCTTTTCTAAATATACAGTAAAGCGTTTCTTTTTAGGGCTATAAAAACAATTTACTACACCGCAAGCTTCACCTTTTATTTTAAGTGTATACTTCATCCCGTAATCCAGTGTCCGTTGTGCTTCTAGTTCCCCTTCATATACATCTTGTAATAGAGGCACTACTTTCTCTACTTTTCCTTTTACAATTTTTGCATAATCTTCTGCCATTTATGCCTCGCCCCCTTTTACTGTAACTTCTTCAAATACAAGTGTATAAAACTTATATCTTTTGTAAGCTTCTATGTTTTGTTTGACTTTAGCTTCTTCATTTAAAGCATCTACTAAATATTTTAAGGATGACTTAATCGTTACTGTCTTCACATCTCCTGTTTCATAGAAATGTCTTAACGTCTCTATGAGTAGCTCAAAGATAGTCAAATTTTGTTCACCCATATCTTCCCTTTGGAACTTTTCACCTGTTTCATCTTCCAGTATCCATAGTTTTCCTCTTTGGAAAAGTGTAAATACTTTGTCATAAATTACCGTCTCATAGTGAAAATGAATACTTGGGGCGAACCTTTGGTTGCATACCAGATGTCCTAATAAAGCAATCAATTTTTTGCGTTCTACCAAATGAGCTATTTTTTGAGTTACTTGGCCTCTTAAACATAGATAGCATCCTTTTTCTGCCTTGCACTTACACGCTTTGACTTTCTCATACATTTTCACCAAGATAGCCTGCCATCTTTCTTGTATTTCTTCTACATCAAAGTTTTTAACAGTACCTTTATCATAAAAACATACTGTATATCTCCCCTCTTCTTTTACCTCCTCTGCCAAATCTTCATCAAATAAAATCCCTATTTCACTTTCATCAAATCCTAGTTCATCTTTTAATGTGCGATCAAAAGCAGAAATAAAGCTAAGATAATAGCCTTCATCCATAATCTTTTTATCAAAACTTAAGATTAGACTATCTCGGTAACGTTGATAACCTATAAAGGGCATCTCTGGTTGATTCAATAACTGTGTAATAAAATTAATTTCTAAATCTTTTTCTATATAACCTTTGAGCATTACATAATCTACAAAAGGCTTATATTGCTTGCGTTTAAAATAAATCTCTGATACTTTTTTTCCAAATTCTCTTTTCTCTGACCTAGCAGTAGCTTTTTCACATATTAATGTTTCATAGCACATAATGGTTTGACTCTGATTTTTAGGATGTGCAAAGGTACTCGTAGGTCTTTGATTTGGAAGAATGCGATGATAAGTGTCCCCTATGTACATTTCTTCTTTTGGAATATACATTTTATAAGCCTGTTCTGGTTCTCTGTTAGAGATCTCCTCTTGTTTAAGATCGTATAATTTCACTGTATCTTTTCTAAATCCATACTGTGGATACAGTCCACATTCATAACAATCTCTACCTGCCATCAAATGTTGTTGCAATCGGTGTGTAAGTACCAGTTGCTTCTGCATATTAATGGAACGCTTAAATATACGTTCTAACTTAGATTGCATCTGTTCTATATTTAGATTGTTACACTTGCCATATGGACTGGTCAAAAGGTAAGTATTAATATGTTTATTCAGTACTTGATTATTATTTTTGTCAAATTTAGGTGGTGAAATGGTACCTTCTATCATTTCTTTTGGATTTTGAAAATAGTACCAATCATGATTTTTACTTTCATCACATAAAACGATTAGTCCCGCAAATTTATCAGACCGCCTGCCTGCCCTACCTGTTCTTTGTGCATAACTAGATGGTGTAGGGGGTACTCCTAGCATATAAACAAAATGCAAACTCCCTATGTCTATACCCATCTCTAAGGTTGGCGTAGAAAAAAGTACTTGAAGTGCTCCCTCTTGGAATTTTGACTCATATACCTTTTTCTTCTCTTTTTCTACCTCAGCACTATGAGCACCTGCAAAACATAAATACATCTGTTTTAACTCTTTCAAACTTAGATGTGAAAGCTTAGGTGCATCTCTTAGCACATTTACTCTAAAAGCATTTACATTTAGAAAATAATAATATGCTCCTTCTTCTTTTTCCTCATATATCAAATTTTTACGAATCAAACTTGCAAAAATACTTTCCAATTGTCCTTGATTATATTTCTTTACAAGATGTGTGTACTTTTGTGCACTTTCAGCTAAAGAAATTCCTTGGTAATTTTTTTGTCTGAGTACTTCTGATGCGCCTCCTCCCAATGTAATAACCTTTGGGCGACTATAGCTCTTCCATCCAATCTTAATGACTTCTCCCTCTTCATCTAACTGAGCCATTTTAAAGGCCCCTTCACGTACAAATACTTCTATAATTTCTGCTTCATCAGTTGTTATGCTACCTTCTATCCGTGGTACTATTTCCATGTCATACACTTTAATATTTCTTGCCCATTTTCTAAGCCACACATTAAACTCTTTACTTAACTCTTTGGCCATGTCCTGACTTGTTTCTATCTCTTCTTTAACTGCTTTAGCTAATTGTTTTATAGAGTATTGCGGTGTTTGTTGAATTTGCCTTATCATCATTATCTCATAGAAATCACTCAACAGACGATCCCCTACATTTGCACTATGCCTACCACATTTTTCTCTATCATCCACAAAAGCTAAGAGTTTACGTTCTTCTAAAGGCAACTGTAGCAATAGCTTGGTCATACTTTCATAAACTAAGTCTTGACTATCCTTTCCTTCAAGCTTAATAAAAGCACTTCCTATCCCTTCATTATTTAGTTCTTGATCCAGCACCAGACATTGGCTACCTGTAGGGTCTGCCACAATGCGAAGTCCTTTTTCGGTTAAATAGCTTTCTTCAAAGCGTAAGCTATATGGGTAGTGACCTTCTTTATAAGTACCTATTAGCACAATTACTTCTTGCTTTTCTATAGGTGTTTGAGGATAGACTATTTCTTGGTCTTGTATTTTACCTACTAAATAAGAAGGGTTCTTCTTGTATACAGGCAAGACCATTTGTCCACACTTATGACATTTCTGAATATGACTTGTATAGTAACTCCCACATCCTAGACATCGCTTCAATGTATCTTTTAGTTGTAGCATGAAGAAATGTACTCTAAAATCTAGCCATTTCTTCTGTCGCAAATACTCTAAGTAATCTAGTATCTCCTCTTTACTTAACTGAATGTCTACTGACTGCAAACCTTCTTGTATCTCACGTAGACTCATTGCTCCTTTATATAAATGCCCGGCTATCCATACTGCTTTTACATCTTTTTCAGCTTCTTTGCTCAACTTGAGTGCCTCATACTGTGGTTCAATATAAGTGTAACTATCCTGTTCTTTTAAATTAAACATATCTTGAATAAACGTATCAATGTCACCATCTATGTATCCTTGTTGCCTTGTTCCCGCTTTGCTCCTACTTAATGTAGCACTACAACCTATCAATACACTTTTTTGAGCGAGTAGACTTTGGAATCTTTGTAGCAAGTAACTTACATCTGCAGCTTTATTCCCTTTGTAGGTATGAATTTCATCCAACACCATAAATTTTAAAGTCTTACTGGATTGTTCAAATAAAACGCGATACTTAGGATTCGTTAACATATGTTCTAACATCACATAGTTGGTAATTAAAATATCTGGCAAATTGGCTAAAATGGATTCTTTTGATCCGTATCCATTCTCCACTACGTCAGTTACCTCAGCTTCTGTATTTGGTGTTTCCCCATTGAATACACCATATGTAATATTTGTACCTCTGACTGACTCTTGAATCCTACGCATTTGATCACCTGCTAGTGCATTCATAGGATAAATCAAAATAGCCTTAACACCTTTTTCACTGTGTTTAAAACAGTAGTCTATCAGTGGAATTAGAAAAGATTCTGTCTTACCACTTCCTGTTCCTGTAGATATAATCGTACATTCCTCATTTAAGATTGATAAAATAGCTTTTTCTTGGTGTACATACAAAGGATAGTCTAACTTTAAACACTCTACTAAGCGTTTAGATAACCCATGTTGCTCACAAAAAGCCTTCATATATTGACCACTTTGATAGGCTTTATTAAGTGAAAAAATCATTTCTTTTTGATAATCAAAATGGTTCACGATTTCTTTAATCCCCTTTTCATTTACACCTTGATTTCTAAGGGCATCTTCAAATAATCTTTGATAATCCGTTTCAATGTTAGAACATAATCTAAATAAGCTTTGTATCATAGCCTCCTCCTTATGCACTCAATCCTTCTTAAAAATAAGATAATAATAACGTGTACTCTTCTTACCTATTAGCCCATCTTTTCCTATAAAAATCTTTTTTTCTAAAAGTGATGGGATCGGTATATTACATCTTTGTGTTATAGCTTCTCCTTGAATACATGAAGCTATAATTTTGCCCTGTGTTTGTAATCGATCTTCTAATCCCTTTAATACAACACGCACTGATTCATACGGGAGATCTGTAATAATAAAATAGGCACCTGATTTGATCTGTTCTATCTTTTCCTGTAGTATGTCAATGGTATGCATATTCCCCCCTAAATGGTTAATGCAGTTGTTCATAAAGTAAATGTCTGCACTTCTAAACAACGTTACTTTGCATCTAGACCATCCCATACATTCTCCTTTACATGTTAATCTCATATCACAAGGAGCAATATTATTAAGATGATAGCCTTGAATACCTCTTATTTCTTTAATCAGCTTTTTTGTAATACTTCGTTCTACTTCCCATCCCTCTTCTAAATCTAGACAATCTGTTTGAATATGTGTTGTAATGCCATTTTTCATTAATGCTTGTATACTTCCTAATATTTCTGGTCCAGGCCCTGCTGCAAAATATGCAAGATGCATATGCCCTTTCTTCTTTACCCCTTTATCTTGTAACACATACCCCATCATTGTCTGTGCTACTTCCATATAATGAGGATAATAAGCTAACATATAAGCTTTTCTTAGTGCACCTTCTTCATAAGGTGTGACTGGAGCATCTGTTCGATAACTTTTTCTTAGTGCCTGTATATCACACTGAATGCGTTTAACCAACTCCAAATCTAAATCTTCTAGTCTTTTTCCATAAGCTTCTTCTATGAGCCTCTCATATAAATTCATCACATATCCTCCCCAAGTAAGTTAAGCTGACATCCTTTCTTTTCCTTACATAGATGATGGGTAGTAATTTTCTCATCTCCGTTTAATTGTCCTATTAGTAGTGGAGCTTGCATATCATGCCTTTCTTTATTTTGTAAGATTGTTCCATGATTGTAGTTGGCATAGCAATATGCACATTCATGTAAACAACTGTTGTATTCTCCAATATCTACACTTTTAACACATCCACAGTCTTGTCTCATATTATCCCTTTTAAACTTTTCTGCTGATAAACCTGTAATGCGTGCAATGAGCTGAGGATCGATACATTGACCATGTTCTATACCATATAAGGATAAGTCAATCTTTTCGGCACAAGTTTCTACTTGCATACCATATTTACCTGCTATTTTAGCCAGTGTTTTCCCTATTTCTTGCATATCTTCTGTACTAATAGGCTGTTGATTTAGTATTTTTGCATTTCTTTTAGTCTCTTTATACTCATCTACAAAGCTAATTACACATTTTTTAGTAATTCCTTCAAGCTTTTTGGCAATTTCCTCAAACCACTTATAGTGATACGCTTTGCTATAATAAGGATTAAGCAAAATAGGATCATATCTCCATACAATTCGTTCTGAACCTATTTTCTGACTTAACGCTTTAACTGTATTAATAATTTGCTGCTTCTTTCTTACATTTGGTTCCAAATCTTCACCATATGCATTAATAGTAATTTGAAAATAATAAGCATACGGCTCAAGTAAATCTAAATACTTCATTATAGGTTCCGGATCTTTAGTCCAAAACACAAAACATTCTACATGTTCTGGTGTAAGTAATACTTTACTTACTTGCTTGCGATTAAAAGGGTTTTTGATTAATACATAACCTTCTACTAATCTTTTTGCAAACCATTCACTATAAAATGCTGGAATATCGGTTCTCCTACTTACACTAACAATCATGCTCTACTCCTTCTTAACAATTTGATCCCTACTGCTTTTATACTTTCTTTTTGCTTAGTTTTATCAAAGCTCTTTTCGGTATAAAAAGTCACCGTCTCTCCTTGCTTAATAAGTTTTCTAGGACCTGCAAAGTCTACAAATCTAAAGTAGTATTGTTCTCCCGATGTAGCACATATAAACCCAGCATTTCCCTTTGAAAGTATAGACTGAATTGTGCCTGTTAATGCTTCTTTGCCGATAAACATTTGCTCATACCAAAAGTTCTTCAACTTATTCTCTAAATTTTTACCTTCAGGTAGATCAAAACCCATTTGATTAAACTTATTAATTTCCTCTATAAGAGACTGTTTAATGCGCCAACCTTCCTCTTCACGAATTCTTTTAATAAGCATTAAATGGTAATAGGCCATTTGAGGATTTGATATGGCTAAAAGTTCAGCATATTTTTTATACAAGCTTACTTTACCTTTTTCTATACCTCCAATATAAGCTGCTAAAGCAAAGTGCTTAGACGCTTGCTCCCAATTTTCTTGATTCTGATAACATTCTCCCAAACTTGAATCCACTGACCAGTGATTAAGTTGTTGCTTTATCTCTTCAAGTATCCCCATGCCAGTAGCTACTTCACCTAATGCTATCATGCAATCTGCCTTACGTTTAATCAGCCACTCTTTATTTTGATTATGAAAATTCTCATACTCGGTTAATCCTCTATCACATAAACTCAAACATTCTTCATATCTGCTGGCTGCATATAAAGCCTTAGAGTAATGCATGTACCATTTTTCTTTTTCCGTAGGCTGTTTAATAGTTTTACCCTCTACTTCAATGACACGTTCTTCCTCTGATAAGGTCTCATTTCCTAGTTTCTCGTAATATGCCAAAACAGTTTCCTCATCAAATATAACTTTTTTGCTATACTCTAGTCCCTTCATAAGTGAAAGTTTTAAAGGACTATAAATATTATTGGTTTGAATATTTTTGACTATGTAAGTTAGCGCTTTTCTAAAATTCTCAATTTCCTGTAAAGATACAGGTTCTTTCTTTAAATAAAGATGATATAAACACCATCCATAGTCATTTTTAAGCATATCCATTCCCTTATACTGGTTCAATGACTCCTTTGCCAACTCCAATGCTTCTTCATACCTGCTTTCTTCTCGTAAACTTTTTATTTTTTGATGATAGTCTCTAGCTAACATACCATCCCCCCTAAATACATTATTTTATTAATTATTTTAACATTTTTTATACATTATATATACCTATTAATATTTATCTATTAATAGGTATATATCTTCAAAAAAGTCAGCCTTTCCGGCTGACTTTTATCATCATTCTTTATTCCATATCTCACACCGCTTTTTCTTTTCCACGTTTTTCTCATATTGCTTCATCACTTCGTTTGGAATAACCCCCAAGAAATATTCTTCAATGTAATCCCATATCTTCTCATTATCTGCCTGACTTGTGAATAAGAAACTCAACATTTCTACCGAAATTTCATGTCGATCAGCAACTAGCTTTAGTAGTCTTTTTGTATCTCTTCTTTAAGTGCTTCTTCTAAAGTTGTTCTGAATTTAAATACAACCCTTCTTGAAGCAGTTTGGTCTACTTCTGTTGTGTCTTTACCATTGGCGTCTTTTTTATAAATTAATTGACTATATGATCTACCATTGGCTGTAATTACATTTCTCATTTTTTCTTTGTAAGGGAAATCTCCAAATGCATCGCTTAGAATATAGCTTACTACGTTAAAGGCACGATCTTGAGAAAGTTTTAGATTAAATAAGTAGCCTCCATGGTGATCTGTATGTCCTTCTACTATAATTTCTTCGATACTGTCTTCATATTCAAAAAGTACGCCTATGTACTTAGGAATAAACTCTTGCAATTCTTTTTTTGCCTCTGGCTTTAAATTAGCACTGCCATAGTCAAATAAAATATTGCTATCTACATATAAATCTCCTGTATCCACGTCAATGCGTATCCCTAAATCACTACTTTTAAAAGCATCTTCTAAGTTATTGATAATGTCATTTTTTAGCCATAATATTGTATTAATTTTGCCTTGTGCTGCTTCTAAAGCTATGCCTTGAGCCTCTATGTCTTGTTGCATCCTTTCTGTTGTAACCGCATATCCTCCAACTACTAGAGAAAATGCTAATATAACAACGAGCAAAATAGTGGTAAGCATATCTGTAAATGAAGGCCAAAAGTCACTATTTTCCTGTGTGTTACCAAATAACTTATCATATTTAAATTGCATATTTAAGTCTCCTTGCTATCTACTATCTAGCACTTCTATCTACGGCTTTTACTAATTGTTCTACTAATTGTTCATTTTGAATCACATTGATTTTGCGTTCTAAAACTTTATTCATAGTCGCTACATACTCATTAAACTTATGAAGACTATTTTCAAAGCGACTAATCATCTTACTATCCATCTCTTGTAGTGTATTTCTTAAGGTATAAGTTAAGCTCTCCATCTCTTTCATAACCTGTTCGTGTTCTCCTAACAATAGCCCATGTTCTTCTAAGGTGTGTGCCAAGCTTGCTTTTTGTACTTCACAAAGTTCTTCTTGATTATCGATCATTTGTCCAAGGAAGCTTTGGTATCCTTGTAATTGTGTTACTAGCTGGCTATCTAATGCTTCCATCTGGTCTGATACTTGCTCTACAAAGCTTTGGAATGGTCCTTGTAAAGCGTCAATATTGCCTTCAAACTGTGCAAGTAATGCTTGTAATTGTTCACTCATAGCGGTAAAGGCTTTTTTCATTTGACTACTCATAACTTGTTGTGTCATTTCTTGTTGTGCGTATTGTCTTTCCATAAATGTTTCTATTTGTGCAAGTAAACTTTCTAGTTGTACTTGTCTTTGATGAGACCGCTCATCTTCTGTAATAAGGAGTGTGTTCATTTGTTGTTTAGTTTGCTCCATAAACATTTGGAACTGTCCCATAATCTTTTCGATTTGCTCACGCTTTTCTTCTGCTTTCATATTTGCCTGAGCCAAGTTTTGACCAAGTTGCTGCTCCATAGTAGTCAGTGTATGTATCATTTCTCCATAGGTATTACTTTGTTGTTGTTGCTGTCTTTCTAGGCTATTTGTTACGAGTTCAAGCTGTTGATAGGTTGTTTGAACATAATTTTTGATTCCTACATTCATTTCATACTGATTTTCCATATCTTTTTGAAGCTGTTGGAAATAATTTGACAGCCCTGATACTTGCTTTGCAAAGCCTTCCATTAACCCAAGTGCACCTTCAAATATTTGGGAAAATTGGTCAATATTTTGTTTAAATCCTTTATTAAATTCATTTAAGCCTTCTGCTGCACTTTCTAGTGCTGTTAGCGCACTTAATCCTTTATTCACTTTACCTATGCCGTCTATAACTTTTGCTAACTGTACCTTTGTAGTATTTTGTCCCCCTACTAAATCTTCTAAATGGTCTAAATGACTAAGCTGCTTATCCATATGAACCATTGTGTTCTTCATACTTTCAAAAGTCTGAAGCATTTGTTGCTTATCATCATCTCTTAGCTTGCCACCTAGCAACAACTCTAGCTTAAGCATCCACTGTACCATAATAGTTTCGCAATTAAACTTATTGCATAAACCTTGTAAAATAAGTGAGAAAATAATCCCTGCAATACTTGTATAAAAAGCTGTATTTACACCTTGTAAGAAATGTGGAATACCCTCTACAATTTTACTCATATCTCCTGTTGCAAAGCTTTTTAACCCTAGTACAAGACCTATAAAAGTACCTAATACACCCAATATAATTAAAATAGGAGAAATAGTTTTCACCCCTTTAATTGCCTCTAAAAGTGTTTTGCCTTTATATTGTTGATTACTTATATAGGCTTCTACGTAAGTTTGAGCATTTATTTTTGCCCTAGGATTACTTTTTAGAGTAGCTTGTACCTCTTCTAGCATACTCTTAACTGCTCTTCGTTCATCACTTGTAACTGTATCTTGGTAGAAATTTTTAATGTACTGATAGATATTATAATTTTCAACAGCCTGAAATGTAGCTAGCCCACTTATAATGCCTATAATACCAAAGGTAGGAATATGCCCTATTATTATTTGTACATTCAATGCTTTGATATCTAAAAGTACATAAACAGTCACTAAACTTATAATTACTGCTAATGCACTCATCCCTACTTGAAAAAACTTGCTGTTATATGCTTTTACCCATACTTTTTGTGTGACCCTCATTGATGGATTCTTCTTGTTTTCTTGAAGCTGATTATTCATAGTCCTTCTCTCCTAAACTCTTGTAAATTGTACGACTTCTTCATATTCATATATATAGTCATGTATGATCCCATTTTCTCTTATAATATCCTTAGATGTATTATTCTCACTTACAGATATAACCCGTACTTCCTTCCCTTCGTCCCTATAAGCCCGCATCACATCTAGAAAGTGTCTATCCCCTGTCAGAATAAGAATACGGTCTAACTGTTGTTTATAACTTTCAATACATTTAATGAGCACTTGATCGTCCACCTGGTTTGCTTTTTGCTCTTCGTTTTCTACAATAGTTATTTCAAATCCTTCCTTTTCAAGTGCTCTACATACTTCATCTATATAAGCATCTGTACGATATTGTTGTTCCTTAGACTCTTGCTGAGATTTAAATATTGTACAAATCTTTACCCCAATATGTTTGATAGCATCTGTTCCATAGATTTCTTGATAAAGCTTATGAAAATCTACCCATAGTGGCTCTATGTTGTACAAGATATTGGTGCCATCCATAAATATTCCTATCTTCTTTTCCTTACTTGTTTCTTTTAAATATTGTGCATCTTCTATAGTTTGCAAGACTTCTTCAAAATTAATATAGGAATAAGGCGAGGTATATAAAATATGTAAAGGATGGTGATAAAAACTTTTTTGATTAAAAGCTTCTGCATATGTACTACTGACTACATTGTATACCCCTTCTATAAATCTTCTAAAACTTCGAATATTCCTGTCTAAAACAAACTTTTGCTGTCTTTGTTCATACCATCCCTGTATAAACTTTAAACAAGTCAAACCTACAAACTGCTTCACTTCCCCTTGTTGATTAAACAAAAAGTAGTCCTCACACTTTATTCCCTCTTCAAATTCAATACATAACCCTAACTGAGTTATATCTTGAAAAAACTGGGTGACTGTATTTAACCAAGTTTTCTTTTGAATAATACTTGGACAGCACTGCTTAATATTTATAAGTAGTTCTGGTGTATCTAATACAAGGACTGTCACGTAATTTTTAGCCTGTGGATGCACCCTTAATATTTCTTGCATCTTTTGATAACCTTTTAGCTTATTTCCAATGGCACTACATCTTGTAAGTTTATCTTCCGATTCTGTACTTTTATAAGCTTCTAGTAGCATTAACCTTAAATCCTCTACTAGTTGATCTACCGTATTACAAAGTTGTTGGTACGCTGTCAAGCTGCTTTCTTCTTCATACATAAGTTGCTCTAATGAATTTTGCATGCAGCCCTCCATATAGAAACCAGGTTCTTGTAATAGTTTCTCTAAACTCATAGTTGTATAATTATAGGAAGGAATTAATCTACTTTTCCCCCTATTCCATGTCAAAAGCTGATGATGAAAGTGCTCTTGATTCTTTTCCGCTAGTATATACTTTTTCATAGCTCGTTCCTTACCTTGAATTTTCTTTATTTATTCTTTAAGTATTATATACTAAATAGTCTTTATATAATTTTATTATAATTTATTCTTAGAATTTTTTTAACATATCGACATAAATGGACATTTTTCTAACACTAATGGACAACAAAAAGGTTACTCACCTATTTAAAGGGAGCAACCTTTTCTTTTAATGTTTATCTACAGTATTCTGTTTTTCTAACACGTTACTAAGATGTGTAATAGTGGTCGAAAGATTTTCCATCTTCGCTTCTATACGTACAAGTAAATACATGGAGAGGATAATGGGAAAGCCAAAGTTACCTATTTGGCTCAATAGCTCCTCCACAAGCTTATACCTCGCTTAAATCAACTGCATTCACTTGTTGGATCACGTATTTCGCCCCTTCAATACTATTAGCCTGAATGATCTCACCAATAGCCCCACTTGCAAGCATCTTTGTCATAGCTGCCTTAATCTCTGCTCCTGTAAGTAACTCTGACGGATTAGAGATTGTAATAGTCTCCTGTGTCTTTGCTGGTGTACCAAATGTTAAAACTAAACTTCTTTTTGTTGTTTCCATATGTACTTCCTCCTAATTTTCATCATTGTGTAGTGCCTTGCCTTATCCAAGTCTCTCTCATGCTGTCACCTTTTGTTGTCTATCCTTCCAACTAATCAACTGTCTGCTTTCCGCTGTCCAACTTTCCAACTAACCAACTGTCTACTTCTCACCGTTCCTACGCCTGATTCAGTAGTTTAGTCTCTACCACTTTCGTGATTTCTTCGACTTCCTCTTTGTTCAAACTTGCCACTGCTTGTCCTAAAGCGTATAAGTTTTCATCTGTTGCCTCCTTATTGCAATGAGCAAGGGTTTGAGAACCTTTTACAAATTTAAGACTCACTTTCACTTCATCAAGTAATGCTGTAACTGCCATTTCTTTTCCTCCTTGGTTGGATGTATTTGTATAAGCACCGGTAGCCTATACTCTATTAATACGCTGGAAAAATCAAAAACCGTCACAAATTTTAAAAAACTTTTTATTTTTTTTGTGACGGTTTTATCCCTCCTTCTGCGTATTAACTAAGTAAGTGTGTAACACAACATTCTAAATTTAGGAGGAATAGCATATGTCATTGCAAAAAGTATTAAAATACTGTCCAAAATTAAATACCATAACAGGGAGTGTGACAGCGAGTATCTTAATGTGTCAGCTAGAATATTGGTTCCAAAAAACTAAAGATCAGCCTTTCTATAAGTTCTTAGAACCTTGTGAAGATGTATGTTACAAAACAGGGGATAGTTGGACGGAAGAGCTTGGATTTAGCCGCTTTGAGTTTCGTACTGCCTTTTCTAAGATTGGTATGGTCTATCCTTCTAAAACTGCCTATCTTAAAAGCAAAGACCCCTTCCAAGGCAAGCTCTATCTTTCGTACAGGGACCGTATCAAAAAACGTACTTACTACGTACGTAATACACAAGCAGTGAATGCAGTTCTTCTAAGTCTAGATTTACCACTTAGGTATTCAAAAGATTACAAACAAACTCTTAATACACATTCTCCATCTATAGACTCTACACCTAACATCCCTTATGAACGTATTTTAGACCTGTTTCATAAAACCTGTACAAGTCTTCCTAGTGTCCCTACTTTAACCACTGAACTTAAAACTAAGATAACTAAACTTTGGACTCAACTCGAGAATCTAGGTAAAGATGCTCTATTAACTCTTGAAAAAGCTTTCCTCCAAGTTCAACACTCTGACTTCTTATGTGGACGTACACCTAAAAGCACTTGGCATGCTGTCTTGGATTGGATCTTACAACCTAAGAAGTTCTTTGACATATTGAAGGGAAAATATGCCCCCTTCTCACCTAAGTCCACTTCTTATGCTAGGCCTACATCTACTACATCCGGACCTTCTAGATCTACTTTTGTTGCACCTTCTTCTCCTGTATCTACTTCTGCTTCTACATATGCCTCTTCCTATGGCTCAAAACCTCTACCTACCTTCCTCCGTGTGGAAAATCATAACTTTGACCTTGAACAACTAGAAACCTTAGAACAAGCCTATCACTGGAGTCGCTTTCATGATAAATTGCACAATCCCTCACCTGTTTAATTGTTAGTTTTTGACAAAAATAAAATTTTTTTTAAAATAGCGACGGTTTATCCCTATTTTCCACGTATTAATAGAGTGTAGGGCAAAACAAATACTAGTTAGTTTTTGCACTACTCCACAGAAAGAGAAAGTAAAACATTTGGTCTTCCCCCCACCAGTAAGCATGACATCCTCTTTCTAAAATCAATAACTTAAAGTTGTGGTAGCTTAGTTATTGATTAAAAATAGAATTTCATAGATGAATAAAGCAATACCAAATTTCCAAGTAGGTATACTACTTAGACGGCGAGACGGGAAATCAAAAGGTACCTCTAAACGCTGACATAGCTTGTGGCAACTAACTCGTGTGAAACTGTATGATACAGCTCTGGCATAGAGAGGGACCCCACCAGTGTATGCAGGACCGTAGGCACGGCCAGGGCGATGACCCCGAAGCTCTATAAGTACAAACCCAACAGAATCTAGGTAAGACTTACACATCTTGAATCCTTTAAACTACCACGACAAAAGCTGCCATAAAGTACAGGCAAGACACATCTGGGGGGATGAGTCTGTACTTTAGGCAGCTTTTTGTGTTCTTTTATATTAACAATCTCTAATTTAAGTATCACTTCATTTTTTACTTACCAAGACAGCATTCATTTTAAATAAAAGGAGACATTATGCCAAATTTAACTATTGAACAACATCTTCTTACACCTAATCCTTATAGTAGACCTTCATTGCCCCTTAGGGCTGTACATAAAATCATCATTCACTGGGTAGCAAATCCTGTTACTTCTGCCCTTGTGAACCGCAATTACTTTGAAAACTTAAAGCACGGAACAAGAAACATCTATGCCAGTAGCCATTATATAGTAGGACTCTTTGGAGAAATCTTTCAATGTATTCCTGATACAGAGCTTGCCTATCATGCCAAAAATGCTAATACTTATAGTCTCGGCATTGAAGTATGCCACCTAGACTGGGAAGGCGCCTTTTCTACTGAAACTTACAACGCTCTTATAAACTTACTCGTTCACCTTTGTCATAAGTATACATTAGATCCACAAAAAGATATTCTTCGCCACTATGATGTAACAGGTAAAGTATGTCCCAAATACTATGTCCATCATCCTGCTTATTGGACTAAACTCAAAGAAGATGTGGTCACATGTTATACAAAAACTTATCTTGGACTGCCTACCTCTACTTATCCTCATGCTATAAAAGATCCCAGTGCGACTTACCAACCTACTTCTATTCGTCTTAAACTCAATGGCACAGTGAAAACCGTTTCTGCCTTTACCATTAATGATTGTCACTATGTACGTCTTCGAGACTTAGCTGATAATACTTTATGTATTACTTTTGATCCACTTCTTGGACTCCCTTGTCTTAGTGTAAAACAATAAATTATATAATAAGCCCCCTCAAGATAGATTGCTTCAATAATAAAAGCAACTACTTTAAGGGGGCTTATCTATTATAACTTAAAATTATTTAATTCTTATATTTCTTGTCTTAAACTTTTTATTTCTATTATAGTAAGTCCTGTTTTTAATGCGATTGTTTCATCATCTAGCACATCTAGTAATGCACGTGCTACTTCTTTCTTGCCTTCTTTTATTCCTTCTTTTATTCCTTCTTTTATTCCTTCTTCTTTTCCTGAACTAAATAAATTTGCTTTTTCATGTTCTGCATATTCTCTTGCCTTATAGAGCTGTATTGTATGTGGATCACTACTTAAGAAGTCTAATTTCTCCTCAGCCATTTTAATTGCTGGTTCCATCTCCATCAACTCCTTCAACATATCTTTACTTATATCTGTTTCAAGGAATGCTAACCATCTTTGTAAAGCATTTTCTTTATAGTTTTTATCCTGTAATTTTCTAAATTTAGGTAATTCAATAAAATGAATCTCAACTAAATCAGTTAGCATATAATCCTTTACTTCATCTTCCCATAAATGAAAAGAACTATGATAATTTTCTATACCTAAAAATTCAAAATCTAATAAGTTAATCGTAATAACTTTAGAAAGTTTCTTATAGTCATCACCTCTTTTAATGCCTTCAAGGTATAACTTGCTCCAGTAAAATAGAGTTCTCTTATCCATATTTTTTTGGTTCGTTACTTGAACTTCTATATTAATTTCTTCACCTTCAATCGTTGTTGCCCTTACATCGATTCTACCTAATTTATCATTTATGAGTTCTGTCGTTAAATCTTTATTGTCTTGAATTTTAATTTTGTGTATCTTCTCTCTATGAGTTTTGTGAAGTACTGCATTAAGAAAAGCAATCAGCATAGGCTCATCGCCTTCTTCTCCGAAAAGTTTCTTAAATATAAAGTCATTTAGTGGCTTTAATCTTTCCATTTTATTTTCTCCTAAGTCACACATTCTAGTCAAAGTATGGTCAATTCTTACTTTTATTATAGCATATTATCTACACTTATTGGTTCATACAACTTTATTTTTATTGCAAGTTGTATGAACCTTATTAACATAGAAACCTTAATTATAGTGACCTGAATATAAGCAGCTTAGATCTCCCACCTTTGGCACCACATTTTTTTCACAAAATCTCTTCCTTTAATAACAATCTTATCCTTATAAACATCTACACACAAGCCTTGGCTTCCATTATCTACACCATATCCTTCGGAAGCAAGTGTATAACCTACACTTCCAGTATTAATATAATGTACCCCATTGATTTCATTCACTGTTTTTGGATGATCTACTACTGCATGGGTATGTCCTGTAAAGAATAAAATTTTAGGATGTTGCTCTAAAATACTTCGTAGTGCTTCATCTTCTACTACCCCATCCGGATAGGATTGATTATAGCCATCCACTTCATAAGACCCTGCTGAAGTCTCTACTAAGGATTGGTGCAAAAAGATAAATACAGGATCTGTATCACTTGTTGCTTTTAACTGGTGTTTGAGCCATTCTAATTGTTCTTGTGAAAGTGTTGCTGCGTCTTTTAGATCGTCAGATGTAGATAAGAATATAAAATGATAGCCACCTATCCACTGATCATAATAAACCTCTGACAAACCTATTTGCTCTTTAAACCTTTCTGAAGCCTCTAGGTAACCTCCACTTTGCCATCTCACATCATGGTTGCCTAGCACCATATGAATAGTCTGGTCCTGTACAGTGTTTAAGATGGACTTCACATGATTATACTGGTCATCTTTCCCAGACTCTGTTATATCTCCTACAATGCATAGGGCTGCTGCATTTGGATTGGCCTCATTTAAATCGATTAAGGCATTTTCTAGATGTGTGCTATATATATCCTTTTGGGCTCCTATATGTAAATCAGAAATAACTGAAAAAGTGATTTCAGGTGCCTCTTCTTGAAATGTACTTTTTATTAACTCATGTTGTAGCATAAGTTTTCCCCCTTATTAAGTCAGACTTATCGTCTACTCATTTTGAAATATATTGTTACCTAATTCTGCTTCTATTACCATTTATCCTTCTAAGTTAAGTTTCTGTTGATGGGGTAAAATAACAGGCTCTACCTCTTTAGCTTCTATCATTTCAACTTTTAACCTTGTAGCTAACATTTCTCTGATTTTTTCATATGCAGGATGATCCACTAAGTTATTTTTCTCATCTGGATCTTTCTCTAAATCATATAAACAATCTTCATAATATACTTTGCCATCATAGATGCTCCATCCATCTTCCCCTGTCTGCACAGAGTATTTCCATTTGGACGTACGAATACATCTTCCTACTTGAGATTCACTTATTTGAATAAAGAGTGTGTCTCTTGTATGACTCTTTTCTCTTTTTACTAGATCTACCAAAGAAATACCTCTTATTTCCTCTGGCACTTCTACCTTGGCACACTCCAAAATAGTTCTTGGTAAATCTAATAAGCTTACCATTTCTCTAACAACACCTTTATTATTAAAAGGTCCTCCATAGGCAATAAATGGTATCCTAATGGATGCTTCGTGACATGACCTTTTATACTCCCCATTCCGTGTGCAAAAATGAGAGCCATGATCACTTAAATAAAATATAATCGTATTATCTTCTATCCCTTTACATTTTAGAACTTCTCTAATACGCCCTAGGTTTTTGTCTAATTGATTGCAACATCCTAAATAGTCAGGATAATTTTCTCGCCAATTTCCCTTAGTTCCTTCTAAATCTGAAGGTACAATAAAGTTTTTATACTTTTCTTTACTTCCCATTGGTCCTTCATAACAATTACGGTCATTTTGATGATGGGGTTCA
Organism: uncultured Eubacteriales bacterium; assembly: GCA_900551325.1. Classification (GTDB taxonomy): domain Bacteria; phylum Bacillota; class Clostridia; order Lachnospirales; family Cellulosilyticaceae; genus Holtiella. The sequence goes on from URVM01000005.1 coordinate 50,294, forward strand.
ATATGAGATAAGAAGAGGAAAAATGGTTTATCACCTTCATGTCCACTGATATAGTCTAGTGCAAAATCTGTAATACAATCTGCACGATACCCTTTAAACTCAACTTTATTTCCTTCTTTATCAAAAACATAACCATCATACCCATGAGACGTAAATTCTAATACATCCGCTGCCATCCAATAATCTTTATACCCTCCCCTACGTTCTTCAGGTATGGCTATTGTTTCATAATGATTATGTTTATCCGAAGCTAAGTGCCACTTTCCTACATAAGCTGTCTCATAACCACTATCACTTAGATAATGGGCAATTGTCTTCTCTTCTAGAGGTAAGCTTATACCATTAACACAACATCCTATTTCCGTTGCATATTTACCTGTTTGCAAGCAAGCTCTTGCTGGTCCACATACAGGTTGAGGTGTAAATGCATACTCAAATCTTGTGCCTTGTTGTGCCATCAAATCTAAATTAGGGGTTATATTTAATTTTTGACCATATGCACCTACTGTATCCCATCTTTGTTGATCTACAAAATAAACAATAATATTAGGTCTCATACTCTATCTCCTATTCTGGCTGCCCTTAAGTTTAATTTTATTACATACAAGAATAATTTTAATTATTTACTATATAATACACCTTTTAGTCTATTCATGAAATTATTTTATTATTTTATTTTAGATAATCTAGTCTTCTAGTGTGACCATAAATCCATCTACTAAAAGTGACCAATTTATCACCTTATTCCTTGTAGAAGATGAATAAAGCAATAGCAAGTTTCCAAGTAGGTATACTACACTTACACATCTTGAATCCTGTAAACTACCACAACAAAAGCTGCCATAAGTACTGGCAAGAAGCATCTAGGGGGATGCGTCTGTACTTTTGGCAGCTTTTATTGTTCACTAGGTAGCTAATCCTCGTACGCCTACTCTTATAACCATAATGACTTCAAAAGCTTAAATTATGGTTTAATAATTTTATACGATTAAATCTACACATTGTAAAATATCTTTTTCTTTAAAGTAGGCTTCTTCTTTTGGAATCCACTTATTGATAAAATGAACCAACTGCTCTGGTCCATTTCTTTTTAAAATGCGACTTATTTGCTCTTCATTTGAAATGGTTTTAAAAAGTTTTAAATCATATACGGATCTAAACTCTTCTCTCATACTATAACTTCCTTCGATGATGGTTAAAGGTGTAGGCGTTATTTGTATGTCCTCTCCATAAGCCATGTTCATACATTTAAATGGGCGATAGCTAAAGGGCATCCCACTTTTTAAGTTCTTAATAACTTCTTCTTCAAATCTTTCATAGTGCACATTCCCACCTACTTCTTCTAGTCTTTCTTTTGTTCTTAAGTCTGGTGGTAAAAAGAAATCATCCATATGAATGGTCGATGCTTCATAAAGCTTTGCGAGCAAACTGGCTAATGTGGTTTTTCCTGAACCACAAGGGCCATCTATAGCCACAATCACTTGCTTTTTATTTGTAAGCAGTGTTTCTATACGTGTACACACCTGTAAAAGTTCTATATATTTGCTAGCTATAACTCTATAACTTGGCTCATAATTTGCTTTAAAACGCTCACTATGACTTACACAAGGATAGCCTTTTTCCTTATAAGCTTCTATATAAGCTTTTACTTGTTCTAGATTAAAAGGAATCTCCTCATTCTCACTCATTTGAACCAATAGCTCTAAGTTGTGAAGGAAAGTTTCTTGACTGCCTTTAAAGTCATTTGCTGTTGTGACAAACATACAATTGATAATAGGTAACGCTTTCTCTTCTAATCCTTTTAGGTTCACCCGTACAAGTCCATTACCTATCTCTTCATATGTCATCTCTTTAGTTTCTAAGGGAATTATGTTCTCACCCATAACTTCTTTATATTCTTGTTTTAACCTTTCCAAACTGCTCAAGGCATCTGTTACCAGATGCCCTGGGCCAAATGTATTTTGATAAATAAGCTTCACTAAATCTTGTAGTTCAAGTCTTGGATATTTCTTAACTTGATCTATTATGTATCCTTTTAATGTTTTCATCCTAGGTGCTTACTTCCTTTCTAATATGAGATAAATAACCTTATTTTCCAAAATGCTAACTAAAACAGAAGCTAAATTTTAAACTATAATATATTTTTCACCACTATAACTTATAGTCTAAACATTGTCAATCTATTACTCTTTTGGTTACTTTATCATCAATATAAAAAGGTAGGTCTACCCTTCCAAGTAGGGCGTAAGCTTTCTTCCCATCCAAGCTGTAACAGGCCCTATAAAGCATACACAGAGTAAGGTAACAACCCCTACTGTTCCACCTAATAAATACCCTAGGAAAAGGAAAGTGAAATCCCACACCATCCTTACATTTCTAAATGATGCTTTTTTAAAAATGCTAGTTATGATAAATGGTATACCATCATAAGGTGAAACCCCTAATTCTACAACCATATATAAGGCCACACCTATTACAAAGATAATCATTGTAGGTAATAATATCCACACCCTTGTCACTATATTGTCCCAAAAAGTTGATGGAATAAATGAATCTAGCAAATAAGTACCAAAGTCAGTGACATAGCCTAGACACACCATATTACCGATTGTTCCAAAGCCTATCATTTCTTTATTAAAATATATAACTACTACAAACATAATAAGCTGTACTAATAGATGGCAAGTTCCATAACTCATATGTAATTGCTTAGATAAGCCTAATACAAAACATGCATATGGGTCTATTCCTAGCTTTAACTTCATTAAAACAGATAATGCTGCTCCCATCATTATAATACCTATGATCATTGCTAACATACGAAGTTTAAATTGAGGGGGACGCTTAAACATTCCTATTACTTCTTTCATACTTACCATTAAAACCCCTCCTCAAATGGTAGGGTGTACTTTAAGTACACCCTACCCTCATTATTTATTATTTCTTTACTTCACTAATGTACGTATTTCAAGTATTTTCCCTACTAGTGTATTAAATGTTTTATTGGTAAATTTTATTTCAACTTCCGTTTCTCTCTTATGGTTTACTTCTAAATTCTCAAGGACTGCTTCTGGAATGGTATATGTTTTATCTACCATTTCACTTCGACCTGTAGCCTCTAGCTTTTCTTCTATAAAATGTACCCCATTAACTTCTATATTAAAGTTTCTAAATAAGGGTTCATCTAGTCCATAATAAGATATATTGAGTAGGTTCATTTTTCCCTTTTGAACTTTAAGGGTATAACTTATAAAGCCGTCTTCTCCCTTTGCCTCTCTAAAGCTTTTATCAACTTCTGCTAAATAACCTGTATAAGTATGCTTTCCTCTAAAATCATGTTCTATTTCAGATTGCTGATTCCCTAGTTTGACTAAATCTAGCGTATATTGATTCAAAACTTCTTCTCTTGTTTGATCAGCGTTTAACTGTTTTGTATACTCTTCTTCATTTAATTTCATCCAATATAGACTATATCTTTCATGATGTAGGTCATAAAAAGGTTTGAGTAAAATAGGCTTATTCATTGGTCTTACAATCTTCTTTATTTCAAATGTTAGACCTTCTTTATGTGTAATCCATTGTATAATCTTTGAATCTTCTGTTACTAAAACAGGGACTTTTATAGCTGGGTGATTCATGAGGCATGTATGATCTGCTACAATATCTGTTTCTGGAAAATTTTCTTTTCCTAGCATACCTGCTAAAACTAAGGGACCATACATAATCGCTACTTTATGCGGATCATCCTTAGACACATATTCATGTAACCCCATAGGCAGCATCATTTCTATTTGATCACCCTGTTTCCAATTTCCCTCTATAGTTAAATAACCTTGTTGTTTACATGTATAAAGTTGCTCTCCTACTTTTACTACAACTTCTTTGTCTCTCCAGTAAGGTACTCTTATCTTTAAAGTTAATTTTTCTCCTTTTGCTTCTTGAAAGTATAATCTTACTTTCTCCGATTCAGGAAAAGAAGTATCTTGAACAAGTACGATACCTTTATCTTTCATATTCAAAGTTGAGGCTACAAATAAATTAACGTATAGCACTTCTTTATCTCTAAAGTAAATTTGTCTTGTATACCGTCCTGGATTTTCCATGCCTGTTCCTGTACAACACCAAAAAGACTGAGTATCTGTTCCATACACTTTAAAATGCCCTGGATAAGTGGAAACAAAATAAGTTTTAGCCCCTGTATTGGGGTCTTGTGAAGCCAAAATATGATTGTACAAAGCACGTTCATAATAATCTATATACTTACTTTCTCTTGTCCAATCAAATAAATATTCTGCAAGCTTCATCATATTGTACGTATTACATGTTTCTGCTGTATCTTTTGCAAGTAACTCTGTACCTGCTGGACCAAAATGCTCAGAGTTAGAGTTTCCTCCTATTACAAAGGAACGCTCCTCTACAACTGTATCAAAGAAAAACTTCACTGCATTTTGATAATATGTATCCCCTGTTATCTCATATAATTTTGCCACACCAATGACTTTAGGAATTTGTGTATTGGCATGTTTACCTTGAAGGTCATCTTGATTATGCGCTAATGGATCTATAATAAGTTCATGGGTAAATCTTTTAGCAAGATATAAATAATGTTCATTTTTTGTAATTTCGTATAGCTGTGCCATGACTTCATTCATTCCACCATGTTCACTTATTAACATGTGCTGAAAAGCTTCATCTGTCATGTTTTTACTGCTTTCATACACCCAATCTGCTAACTTTAATACTACATCTAATGCTTTCTTGTTTTCTCCTAATAGATAAGCATCTATTAATCCTGCATAAATTTTATGTACCGAATACCAAGGCACCCAATAACCATTTAAACTAAAGTGTTCTACTTCAAAATCTCCCGTAAAAGCTTTTTTAAAAATATGGCTTGGTACGCCACCTACATAACCATCTGCTCCTTGTATAGAGGCTATTTCATCTACAATATAATCCATTCGCCTCTTCATCTCTTGGTCATTAGTTGCAGCATACATAGTGGCAACAGCTGATAAATAATGTCCCACTGAGTGCCCTTTTATCTCACGACTTTCCCATCCTTCATATGTGGGTTGTTTAGGCCTTTGCCCCATCCCTTCATATATTGGGGCTAACAATCTATCACAATCTAATCTTAGTAAATACCCTTTACCTATCTCTTGAGATTTTCCTAGTAATTTTTCAGAGTCTAATCTTACATCCCTTGCCTTAATTATATTCCCCATTCATTTTCCCTTTCTTTGTATTGATGTATTAATGCTTAAATGGATTTCTGTTTATTGTTTACTCTATTTGTTTACCGCATTTCGTATTTGTTTACTTGTTCTGTTTACCTCTTATTGATTAATCTAACATACATTTCACAAAAACACAATTCTGATTTTTATATTTTTCTTTATTTTATAAAATAATAAAAAGTGCTATAAAACCAGACTTTACATACTAGCTCCATAGCACTATACCCTTTATCCTTACTTATAAAATACCTACAATAAGATATCTTCTTTTTCTATTGTTTCTTCAATTTCAACTTGGCAAATATACTTTGTAAAACAATAAAGAAGCATAAAAGTGCAGCAATAACAATCTTAGTCCACCAAGATGAAAGTGTACCTTGGAAAGTAATAATGGATTCAATGGTTCCTTTAATTAAAACACCAAATAGACTTCCTATAACATTTCCTACACCACCTGTTAAGAGGGTTCCACCGATAACCGCTGAAGCAATAGCTTCCATTTCAAATCCACGTGCCTGTTCCACGAATCCCCCGCAAGAGTTAAGCGCAAATACAAAGCCTGCAAGTCCTGCTAAGAAACCATTTAATACATATACTTTTAACTTGGTCTTACGTACATTGAGTCCCATTAAAAGAGCTGATTGCTCGTTCCCACCTACTGCATAGATTGATCTTCCAAATGGTGTAAACTTTAATACAATAAAAGCAATGACAAGAATAACAATGGCAATTACCACACTCGGATAAACATAGGGGTAAACTAAATTCCCTTTTTTATTAACCGTTGCTAAAAAGGGTAGATAAATTTTTGAATTCGCCATCTTTAAGAAATTCTCATTGGTAATACTAATCATATCTGAACTAATAACTGCTGTCATACCTCTTGCAAAGAACATACCTGCTAAAGTGACAATAAAAGGTTGTATTTTAAGATAGGCTACAAAGAAACCTTGTATCAGACCGAAGATAGCCCCTACTACTAGAACAATAATAATACTCACAGTAGGTGACATGCCTTGTTTTTCCATCATCCAAGCAAGCATCATACAGGTCATTCCGATAACTGACCCTATAGAAATATCAATACCTCCTGTAATAAGTACCATAGTCATCCCAACAGCTGCAACAATAAGGCTGGCATTATTAATAAATAAGTTAAAGAACACTTGTGGCTTACCAAAATTCTTGTTATTAAAGATGATAACACCTACAATGTACAATGCAATAAAGAGTACAATGGTAATGAGTAATAAAAAGCTATTGCCATCTAAACGTTCTCTTATCTTCTTAATCATTGTTCCACCTGCCCTTCAACACACTTTATACTCCACTTATTTTGAATACGTTTCATAAATTTCTTAAATTCTTGTGACTGTAACATAACAATAAGAATAACAACAATGGCCTTATAAACTGGTAATTGATCCGCTGTAACCTTCATAGCATATAAAGAAGTTGTAAGGGCTTGAATGGTAATGGCACCGATGACACTTCCTGTTATGGAAAATTTCCCGCCCCCTAAACTATTTCCACCAAGAGCCACTGCTAAAATGGCATCTAACTCAATATTTAATCCTGCATTGTTGGCATCAATGGAATAAATACGTGAAGTAATAATAAGTCCTGCAATCCCTGCACAAAGCCCACAAAATACATAGGACATAAATTGGATAACTGTGGCATTAAGTCCTACAAGTTTGGCTGATTTGGCATTAATCCCTACTGATTGAATATAAAGTCCAAGTGCAGTATGCTTTAAAATCAAACTTGTCACAACAACAACGAGAACTGCTATAAAAATAGGCGTTGGAATAGGAACATTAGGTAAGAAAGCACCTAGTCTTTTAAATGCATCCACTTTTACATAGAGAATATTCCCACCTGTAATAAGCTGTGCAATACCACGACCTGCAGTAAACAATATAAGGGTAGCGACCATAGGTTGGATTTTCATTTTGGCTACTAAAAAGCCATTCCATGCACCACAAAGTGCACCTGTTAATATAGCAAGCACAACACCCACAATATAAGGTGCTTGATAAGTGTCTCCTGTACCTAGTACAAAGATACAAACTGCTCCAGAAAAAGCACTTACAGCCCCTACAGAAATATCTGTTCCTCCTGACGCTGCAACAACTAATGTCATCCCAACAGCAAGGATAATCAGTTCACTTGAACGATTTAGAACATCTATCAAATAACCATAGAGCACACCATTTTGCAAACTAATATTAAAAAAGCTAGGTGTCTTAATCAAGTTAAATAAAAGGACAATAAATAAACATATTAATGGCCAAAACAAATGATACTTGGTTATTTTTTTTATACTTTCTTGAACCTTACTCATGAGTGTCACCTCCTGCAATTGCTTTCATAACATTCTCTTCTGAGAGTTCATATTCTTCTAACTCTCCTACTTTACGCCCATCTCTTAAAATCGCCATACGATTACAAGTACGAAGCATTTCTTCTATTTCAGATGAAATAAACATAACACTCATACCTTCACTTGCTAATCTCACAATAAGCTTTTGAATTTCTGTTTTCGTCCCAATATCTATTCCTCGTGTAGGTTCATCTAGAATTAAGAAATCTGGATGTGTTAAAAGCCAGCGCCCTAAAATAACTTTTTGTTGATTGCCTCCACTTAGCTGCTTTACAGGTGTTTCCCTATCAGCTGTCTTAATTTGTAAAAGGTCAATATATTCATCTGTAAAGATTTCTTGCTCTTTTCGACTAAGTAGATTAAAGACACCTCGTTTAGCTTGTAAAGCAATAATAATATTTTCACGTACAGATAAATCAGAAATAATACCTTCATCCTTTCTATTTTCTGGACAAAAAGCCATTCCTGCTTTCATGGCTTGAATAGGCATATGGGCATGAATTGGTTGTTGATGAACATGGAGTTCCCCTTCATCTGCCTTATCTGCACCATATAAGGTTCTTGCAAGCTCTGATCTACCAGAACCTAAAAGACCTGATAATCCAATAACTTCTCCTTTATGAACCATTAAGTCAAATGGTTGAATCTTACTTGTACATCCTAGATTTTTAGCTTCTATGACAGCATCTTTTTTAGAATCCTTACTATAGCCAACTTGCTCCTTCTTAATACTTGCAAGATCATCAAAATCTTTACCCATCATTTTGGCAACAAGCTGTACACGTGGCAGCTCTTTTATTTCGTATGTGCCCACTAACATACCATTTCGAAGCACTGTAATACGGTCACATACTTCATAGACTTGCTCTAAAAAATGTGTTACAAAAATAATCCCTACACCTTGCCCCCTAAGTCTGCGCATTACACTAAAAAGCTTTTTAACTTCTTGATCATCTAGACTAGCTGTAGGTTCATCTAAAATCAATACTTTGCAAGATATATCTATAGCTCTTGCTATGGCTACCATCTGCCAAATAGCAACAGAGTAATTTTCCAAACTCTTCGTTACATCAATTTCAATATTTAAGTTTTTTAGAATCTCTCGTGCTTTTTCATGCATGGTCTTCCAATCAATACCACCCAACTTTCTAGGTGCTCTTCCAATAAAGATATTTTCTGAAACAGATAAATTGGGACATAAGTTAACTTCTTGATATACTGTACTAATACCATTTTGCTGGGCTTCTTGTGGTGATTTATTAATGATGGCACCTTTAAATCCTTCAATATGAATTTCTCCTGTTTCAAACTCCTCTACACCAGTAAGAACTTTTATAAGTGTTGATTTACCTGCACCATTTTCCCCCATTAAGGCATGGATTTCACCTACTTTAAGAGAAAAGTCAACATGAGAAAGTGCTAAAACCCCAGGGAAACTTTTGCTGATATTAGTCATGGTTAAAACATTTATTGGTTCTGACATCTTATTCACCCCTTCTAAAATTAGATAAAAAAAGTGTGAACAAGAACCTTTGATTGGTTCATGGTTCACACTTTTTTATTATTTATTTTTAATAAGCACGTTCTGGGAGAATCTCAGCTGCTGTATCTGCTGGATAAACACCTTCTTCTACATATTGAACTTTCTCTACTTGTTCACCATTCATAATCTTTTTAGCAAGTTCTGCTACACGTGGTCCATGAAGTGGATTACATTCAACTGAAACGTTCATTTCACCAGCAATCATAGATTCAAAAGCTGCTTTAACTGCATCAAAAGATACAATAATAACATCTTGTGCTGGTTTTTTACCAACTGCTTTAAGGGCATCAATTGCACCAAAGGCCATATTATCATTTTGAGCAATTAAAATATCAATACGCTCACCTGATTTAAGGAATGATTCCATAACTTCTTGACCTTTTGCTTGAGTAAATTCTCCTGTTTGTTCAAGCACTATTTTGTAGTTGTTAGTTTTTGCTAAACCATCACGTACACCTTTTGTACGACCGATTTCAGCAGAAGAACCTATAGTTCCTTGAAGTACAGCTACATTTAAGTCTTCACTTCCCCTACCTAAAGAATCCATATATCCTGTAAGCCATGTTACAGCATCAAGACCTTCTTGATAGAAGTCTGAACCTACCCAACATGTATAAAGTGAATCATCTGATACATCAATCATTCTATCAACAATAATAACTGGAATTTCAGCATCTTTTGCTTCACCAAGTACTGTCTCCCAACCTGTTTCAGTAACTGGAGCAATAACGATTACATCTACTTCTTGAGAAATAAAGTCACGAACAGCTTTAATTTGATTTTCTTGTTTTTGTTGAGCATCGGCAAAAATGAGATTAAACCCGTTTTCCTTTGTAAGTGTACCCTTCATAGATTCTGTATTGGCAACACGCCAGTCAGATTCAGCTCCTACTTGAGAAAAACCAATGGTAATTAAATCATCTGTTTGAGTTTCTTCTGTCTTAACTTCTTCCTTTTTAGTTTCTTCTTTTTTAGCTTCTTCTGTCTTTGTAGCTGTTTGAGTTGTTGATGTATCACCAGCACTATCGCTTGTTCCTGTTGGTGCACTACTACAACCTACTAATGAACCCATAAGCATTGTCATGCCTAACAAAATACTTATAAATTTCTTTTTCATCCTAAAATACCCCCTCAAATTTTTAATCACCTTTAATCACTTACTATAAGTTTATTATAAAAAGAAAGTAATTTTTTTAATACGGAGTATATTTTGATTTCATTTCATTTTTTTACGCACTTTTATGTGTAGTAGATTATTTTTGAATAAGAGTTTGTTTTTTTACATAAAAAGTAAGTTTTCTTTAGGTAGTCTTGTACTAGAGGGTAAGCAAACTGTTACACATGTTCCCTCTTGATAAACACTATCAATGACTAAGCCATAATCATTGCCATAGTTTAACCTGATGCGCTCATGTACATTTGCAAGTCCAAAACCTTTATCTGAAGTCTTTAAACTCCCAGCTTCTACACTTTGTCTTAGTGCTTGAAGTTCCTCTTCCGTCATGCCAATCCCGTTATCCTCTACCTTGAGGAAAATAGAATATTGGTCATAATCTGCAGTTACTTTAATAATTCCTTTTCCTCTTTTTTGCTTAATTCCATGATAAAGTGCATTTTCTACAAGTGGTTGAAGGGTTAATTTGAGTAACATAAAATCCCCAATAGCTTCAGGTATATGAATTTCATAATTTAATATATCTGTATAGCGAAACTGCTGAATTTGTAAATAACTACGTATATGACTTTCTTCTTCTTTAAGAGTGATATAATCCCGCCCTTTACTGAGCCCTGTTCTAAAAAATTCTGATAGTGCCGAAACCATCTCAACTACATCATCCGTTCGTCCATCCTCAGCCATCCAACTAATAGCATCTAAAGTGTTATAGAGAAAATGAGGATTGATTTGAACTTGCAAAAGCTTAAGTTCCATTTGTCTTAAATTCACCTGTTCTTTTTTCACATTTTCTACTAGACTCTCTATCTTTCCAACCATTGTATGAAAACTCTTCTCTAGTGCCATTACCTCATCTCCATGACTTTTAGGTTCTTCTATACTAAAGTCTCCTTTTCCTACTTGTTTTGTCAGCTTACACAAATGCTCAAGGGGTTTTGAAATACTATCTGAAATAACAATAATGAGAATCCATGTAATGCCTAGTACAACTACGAAAATCAAAAGAATCATTTGTAGCATTTTATTTATGTCATTTTCTATAGCCTGTTTTACCTTTGAAAGTTCAAGTGCTTCATAGTATACATATTCTTCAATTTCATCTGTAATAAGCTCTGTGAAAACATAAATATCATTCTCTAAAATAAACATGTTCTCGTCATAATGTCCTGTCTCTTCACAGTTAGCCTTAATTTGATAAATTTTCTTTTCTAATAGTTCAAAATTTCTTTGTGCCATTCGTACTTGTTTGCGACTTGCTTCTAAACTTGTTCCTTCTTCTAACTGTTTAAAATAAATCCTGCTCTTATTTAAAATTTCTTCTATTTGAGTGTTTTCAAACTCCTCTGATCCTATGGCAATACGATACATAGCATAGTCTACTTCTTCTTTAAAATAGATATCAAATGTATTAGCAATATTAATATCATTAATAATTGGCACGTATCTATCCGTATATGTACTAAATCTTACGACAGCATAAAGGACTAAACACACCATTGGCGTAAGCATAATAAACATAAACAGCTTAAGCTTAGTTTTAAGTGACATATTCATAAAACTCATCCTACCCTCTCCTATATTCTGTCGGTGTGCAGTTCTGTGTTTTTTTGAAAATGTAACTAAAATAATGAGGGTCTTTATAACCCACTTCATAGCCAATTTCTAATGTCTTCATATTGGTACATCTCAGTAATTCTTTTGCCTTTTCCATACGAATTTCCGTTAAATAAGATACAAAGGTTTGTCCTGTTTCTTGACTAAACAATGTACTTAGATGACTGGGACTAATATTCACATAATCTGCTACTTGATTCAATGATAAATTTTCTTTATTATAATTTTCTTGTAAATAACGTTTCACTTGATTAATGAATACATCGTATCGTTTGTGACTTATTTTTTCGCGTAATTGAATACTTTGAATTAACCATTGTTCAGCAATCTGTTTGAGTGTATCAATATCTTGTACAAAACTATTTACATTATTTAAATTACCATATAAGGCTTCTAGCCTACTTTGTTCTACGCCTAACTGTTCACAAAAAGCAGTTATACTAAAGTAAATATCCATTACTAAATATTGACGAAACAAATAGGATTCTAGGCCCTCTTTAAGTTGGTTAAAATAAGTATTTATAAAGGTAGAAACCTCTTCTATGGTACCATCGTGTAAGAAGTTTTCTAACTTTTTCTTATCTATTTTAGAGACAATTACCTCTTGTGACTTTATCCCTACCTTTGAAGAAAAGGTATTGTAATCTTTAAGTGTAGCATAACGTAAGACTTGTACATCACTTAAGAGATAGCGATAAGCTAAAGCTTTACCCGCAGTATCGTACGCATAAGGTATTTCACTTATTCTATTTATCCTCTCACCTATAGCAATTGTGTAGTGCATATCAGGGTAAGGTTTTAATAATTCTATAAGTTGTGTTACTAGGTTCTCTTCTAAGTCTTCTATATGATCATCTGAACCTTTTAGTAGTATTACATACCCATCTACATCACGTTCAAATACTAAAAGATGTTTGTGCATACCTAGGCTATTTTTTAAAGTTTGTCTTAAAGTTTCTTCATCATCTACTGATAATTTGCCTATAAAAGATATTTTAAAAAGTACAATACTGTAAGTCATAGCTGTTAAATCTATTTTTAATGTCTTAGCCCTTTCAATCAATACTTGAACACTTTGTCTGCCTGCTACTAAATCATAGAAAAACTTTTTCTTTGTAAGCTGAAGCTTTTCTTGATTATCACGTTGCCATTGTGTAAAGTAGGCTTCTTGCTCACGTTCCTCTTCAATAAGATTGGCCACTCTACTCAGGGACTCTAGAAGTTTCTTAGACGTTATAGGTTTAAGGAGATAATCTGTTACCCCTAGTCGAATAGCTTCCTTTGCATAATCAAATTCATCATAGCCACTTAATATAAGGATTTTTATTTTTGGCATACTAGCTTTAACTAATTCAATCAATTGTAATCCATCCATAAATGGCATTCGAATATCTGTTATTAAAATATCTGGCTGTAATTCTTGAATCATTGGATAGGCCAATTCCCCGTCTCCCGCTTCTCCTATTAACTGAAATCCATGAACTTGCCAATCAATATTTTTCTTCATACTTTCCCTTACAGCAAATTCATCTTCTACTAAAAATACTTTTAGCATAGTCTCGCCCCCAGTTTGTCCCTGTTTCTCATATAAACCAATTAGTTATCTGAAAATATACCATTATTATAACAAATACAAATATATTTTTATGCCATATATTGTCATGTACCTATAAATAAATTTATAAATATCTTCTTATCGGGAAATAAGTAGTGAAATACTTCCCCTGCACCCCTTATATCCTAGAAAAAAAGAGCTTTCTAGCATATAAAAAATTGCCGTAAAATTAATCTAGTCAATTAATTCTACGGCAACTCTTTTTTAAATCTATAACACAACTTTCTATACAAGCTTAATATATATTATTCTTTCACACTAGAGAATACTACAGATTCAACAATCCATCTTTGGAAAATACCATAAATAATAAGTACAGGTACTAAAAGCATAACTGAACCTGCCATAATTCTTGGTACATGAGAATTTATAGCGTACTGTTCATTAAACTTTGCTATCATAACAGTTACTGGTTGCCACTTTTCATTTTTAATGAAGAGTACAGGTCCTAAATAATCATTCCATGCACCAATGAACCATAGGATACCATGTGCTGCAAGTGCAGGCTTAACTAAAGGAATAATGATCCTTTTATAAATTTGAAAGTAGTTACCTCCATCTATTTTAGCAGCCTCTATAATAGAATCTGGTATATTCTTAAGAAATTGGGTTAAGAAAAAGATCATCAATACATTACCTGTAAGTTTAGGTAAAATAAGTGGCCAAGGTGTAGCTAATAATTGCATCTTACTAAATAATACAAATTGTGGAATCATGATTGTTGGAAATGGTATCATAAGTGTTCCTAGTAATAACATAAACACAACATTTTTTCCCTTAAACGGAATTTTTGAAAAGGCAAAAGCTGCACCAACTGATACTAATGAACCTATAATAACAGGTGGTATTGAATAGAGCATTGTATTTAAAAATCCTCGTACTAATGGAATCTCATTCCAAATTTGAATATAGCTTGAAAAGTCCCACACTTTAGGAAGTAATCCATCTAAATAAACATGCATTTTAGGTTTAAATGATGTACATACCATCCATACAAATGGATAGAGCATAACTATTGCGCCAACTGCTAAGAAAATAAAGATTAAAATATCCCATAGCTTTTTTTGCTTTTTCATGATTACTGCTCTCCTTTCTTATTTATATAGAATTGAAGAGCCGTTAGTATAAACACAATAAATCCTAGTACAAGAGCTACTGCTGAACCATAACCTGCTTTTGAATTAGTAAATGTATAATCATATAAATGCATAACTGTTGTAAAAGTACTATTTGCTGGGCCATTAGCTGTAAACACTAGTCTAGGCTCTACATACATCTGAGCACCACCTATAACACCTGTAACAACTAAATAAAATGTTACTGGCATTAATAAAGGTAAAGTAATCTTTCTGAAAATATATAGCCAATTAGCTCCATCAATTTTTGCTGCCTCATAGTATGAAGTTGAAATCCCTTGCATACCTGCTATATAAAGGATGATGGATCCACCTAGTCCTTTCCATACAGACATAATAATGATAACCCATTTTGAATAAACTGGTGAGTTCAACCAGTTTGGTGGATTCTCAATCCCCAAGCTCATTAAAAATGCATTAATTGCACCACCATCTGCCATAAATAATCTTTGAAACAAGAAACTAATGGCTACAACACTTGATACAACCGGTATGTAATAAATAACACGAAATGTGTTTTCATAACGTGTTCCTCTATTCATTGCAGCTGCAAAGATTAAAGATAATAACAAGCCAATTGGAATACCAAGCATATAGAAGAAAGTATTGCCTAGACTCTTCCAAAAAAGTGGCTGTTTAAACATATCAACATAATTCTTTAGGCCCACCCATTTTGCACTCATAAGTGGCTGTCCTAGTGGCCAAGCTGTAAAACTTGCATAAATAGACATACATAATGGAATAAGAACAAATACAACAAGTCCTATAAGGGGAATAGCCACAAAAGCGTATCCCCATAAGTTATCTGTTCTTTGAATGCTTTTCTTGTTTTTAGTAGCGTTCATGACACATCCCCTTATCTTTTAATATTAGTTATTAGGGTTAATATTTGCCTCATCTTGAATAGATTCATCTAATTTTTGTTGTGCTAACTCTGAAATGCTATTTACATATGTTTTAACATCCATTGGTGTTACACCTTTATCAGATTTCTCATAGTAACTCCATACACTATCAACACCTGAGATAAAAGCTTCTGCATGCCATAAAGCATTAAATGTATATGTAGTTGGTACACGTTTACCATTTTGACCTTTTAACATATTAACAAATACGGCACGAGATTCTGGGAAGTAACTATCATCTGTTAAATACTCACCTTCAGCCATGCTCATAATATTTGGTAATTGACCACCTGCTTTTGCAAGAAAACGTTGAACGTCTTCATCTGCTGATAAAGTATATGCAAGTTTTGCTGCTAACTCTTTGTTATTAGAAGTTTCAGATACTGCATAACCAATTGAATCTATACGTCCTGCCCATTTATCTTGACGTTCTTCAATAGATAAATCTTTGTATTTATCACTAATAGGCCATGGTGCTACATCAAAATCAAACCATTCTTTATTTGGATTAACAGCTTCATCATCTTCAATTGCTTGGAAAGCAGCTACATCCCAAGTACCACAAGGGAAATATGCACAACGTCCACCTAAGAATTTTAAGTAACCTGTTGTTTCATCTGTACTTAATCCAGATCCACCCATCTCAACAATTTTCATAAATCCTTCATAGCCTTCAATAAATTCTGGTGAGTTAAAAAGTACTTTTGTTTTATCATCATTTAAGTACTCACCACCTGCTCCCCATATAAAAGGTTGTAATGTAAAGTCTTCCCATAGATGTGTTCCATAAACTTGTGTAGAACCAGCTGTTGCAGGAAGTGTAGTATCTTCAAAAGTTAATGCCTTACATAAGGTTGCAAACTCTGTAAATGTATAAACTGGTAAATTTCCATTTGCATCAACTTCTGGGAAAAATGGTAGCTCACCACTTTTTACTAAAGCTTCTATTTCTGGACGACGCTTTTCAATAATAGCTTTGTTTACAGCCATTGACACTGCTGAAAAGTCTTTAGGTAAAGCATAGATTTTACCTTCTCCTAGAGTATTACTTTCTTCATTATATCTATAAAGGTTTAATGCTTCTGGCCAAACTTTATCTAAAGAAGTTGTATCTAATAATTCATCTAATGGTACAACTTTATCTGCCCAAACACGTTTTTTCAAATCACCTACGCCTAAGTAAAAAACATCTGGTGCTGTATTAGCTGTTAATGATGCTTCTAACTCTGGCCAATATTGATCACCTGCTACTTGAAAATCTACTGTACAATTATTTTCTTGTTCAAACTTAGCAAGTACTTCTTTATACATTGCTTGCTCATGTTCCTGTGCAAATACTGAAACAGTTAAAACAGGTTTTTTACCTGTACTAGTAGTACCATTTCCATTACTACTTCCACCTTCACTACCTGCTCCTGAACTACATCCTACTAATGTTAACATTGTTAGTCCTACTAATAACGTTGCCATCTTTTTCATAATATTTCCCCCTAGTTTTCGATTAATTATTTAAATTATAAATTGAGGACTATCTTTTTCATCCCACTTAACCCTAGTGAAAAAAGCATGTCGATTTGGATTATATAAAGGGTTTCCCTCAATTTCTTTTTCAGTTCTTGCATGATAAATCATTATATCTTCGCCATCTAAACCTTTTGTAAAACTATTATGTCCTGGTCCATAAATACCTTTTGTCATATCTGTCTTTAACACTGGATAACGTTCCTTTTTCCATACACGTGGATCAAGTAAATCTTCATCTTCATCTACACTTAACATGCCTATACAATAATCAATACCTGTTTCACTTGCTGAATAAGTTAGATAAATCTTATTATTATGTTTCAATATAGCCGGGCCTTCATTTACCCAGAAACCAACTCGTTCCCAGTCATAATCTGGTGTTGTAAGTAATACCTGTACCGTCTTAAGCTTATAAGGTGTTTCCATTTCAGCGATATAAAGATTAGAGATTTGTTTACCTACCCCTACCTTTTCTGCCCATATACAATACAACTTATCTTTATTCTCAAATACTGTAACATCTAATGAAAATGCTTCAAAAGAAAATTCATCTTCATCAGCTCTTTGTAACTTTCCTTTTTCTACCCAATTACCTGTCATTGGATCGGCCTCTTCACACATTAGAACATATGGCCTAATAGCCCAAATATCTTCTTTTTCGCCTGCTGCAAAGTAGATATACCATTTACCTTGTATGTAATGTAACTCAGGTGCCCAAATATGTTCACTCATAATGCCAGATGCATGCTTTTCCCATATAGTTACTTCTGTGGCGTCTTTTAACCCTTCTAGAGTTTTACTTCTTCGTAGTATAATCTGGTCATATGTAGGAACAGATGCTGTAAAATAGTAATACCCATCTTCATGCAAATATACATATGGGTCTGCACGTTGTAAAATCCAAGGTTTATTTTCTAAAATGCTTGTTTCTTTAGTCATCTTTGCCTCCTAGTGTTATTAAATTAGTCTTATCTGCTTTAAAATTTTCAAGCTAAATCAAGGGCTATATGTACAATACTGCAAGGTGGTATATCAAACACTAAACCATTTTCTACTATCTTTATTTGTGTAAATGGTTGTGTCTTTACTACTTCTGGTAAGTCAAAGGTATTATAAGCATCCATTTGATTTACTAAAATCGTAGCTTCTACACCTTCTACCTTTTTATCTACTATAATGCTTTCTATTGGGTAAGATTTATGGATGGATAGGTTTGTTAATGTAATATGTACCTTCCCATCTTCTCCTAAAGAAACAGATTCTGTTAAATTAGGTACTTGATAATTTTCTTCTAATCCTATTGCTTCTGTATCAATAGAACTTTCTATTAATGTTGCATCTTGATGGTACTTATACATATTAAATACATGATATGTTGGTGTAAGTATCATCTTTTTACCTTCTGTTAAAATAACTGACTGTAACACATTAACCATTTGTGCTAAGTTTGCCATTTTCACTCTCTTACAGTTTTTATTAAAGATGTTTAAAGTAACACCTGCTACTAGAGCATCTCTCATCGTATTTTGTTGATATAGAAATCCTGGATTTGTCCCTGGTTCCACATCATACCATGTTCCCCACTCATCAACGACCATGCCTATTTTACACTCTGGATCATACTTATCCATAATTGCACCATGCTTCTTAATAAGTGTATCCATGTAAAGTGCTTTATACATTGTCATATACCAATCTTTATCATCAAATACAGTAGCACTTCCCTTATTAAGCCAACCGCCTGGATGTACATAATAATGTAAAGATAATCCATCCATAAATCCATGTAACCACTCTGGTGCACGATGTGTTATATTAAGGACTACTTCTGTCCAATTAAAATCGTCTACATTAGCACCACCCGCTATTTTTTGAAGAGGTTTGTCTGGGTTATAGTTTCTTACATAGGTTTGATATCTACGGTATTCATTGGCATAATGCTCAGGTGTCATATTTCCTCCACAACCCCAGTTTTCATTGCCAACTCCAAAGTAGTCTACTTCCCATGCTTTTTCATGCCCATTTGCTTTTCGTAAATCTGCCATTGGGGATACACCTTCAAAAGTTAGGTATTCTACCCATTCAGACATTTCTTGAACCGTCCCACTTCCTAAATTACCGTTAATGTATTTTTTACACTTTAGTTGATCACATAACTCCATAAACTCATGAGTTCCAAAGCTATTATCTTCTAAAACCCCACCCCAGTGAGTATTGATCATACGCTTACGTTTTTCTTTTGGTCCTATTCCATCTTTCCAGTGATACTCATCTGCAAAACAACCACCTGGCCATCTAAGTACAGGAATACGAATTTCTTTTAGTGCTTCTACTACATCATTTCGCATCCCATTTGTATGAGGTATGACTTCATTTTCTCCTACGTAAACACCTTCATAAATGCATCTACCTAAATGTTCTGCAAAATGCCCTTGTATTTCCCTATGTATATATCCTTTTTTAACATTTGGATTGATATATAGTTTTGCCATATTACCCTCTCCTTTTATCACTTTAGACCTTGGCCTAATTATTAATAAATTTGATACAATCTTTTACCACTTATCATAAGGACAATTGTTATGCTTAATAACTGCTCGCATTTCTACAAAACATCCACATGCATTACACATACCACTTATTAGACGTTCACAACTTTTACAAATCCCAAGTCTTTCTTCATAAAGCATAGAGGATACTTTAAGTGACTGATCTAGATTTTCAATATAATTGAACATGTTTTCAAAATATATTGCTTCATCCATATCACGTACTAAACATTTTTTACACTTAGACTTTAATACATCCATTTCATAATCCTTCCAATACTTTTCTACTTTCTATTGGTTAACTTTATCTTTGTTTACTAATCAAATCACTTTTGTTTATTTAACATTTTTGTGAAATATTAAATATAAAATTTAAATATTTATATTTTTATAATATAGTTTAAATCTTATTTAGTCAACATTTTTTATATATTTTTAACCCTTTTTCTTTAATTATTTTAAAAAAAGTATAACTTTTACACTAATTAATACACCATCATTTTATTATTTTAAGTATTTTCCCACTATTATCAAGTTCACACAATACTAAACACAATACCGATATGTTTAGTATTTTTCTCTTCTAACTTATTTTATAACTTATCACCGCCTACAAAAACACACTTTGTTTACTATACACGTTTTAAGTTAAATATACCTTCCTTACTTCAAGTATTAATGACACAAAAAAAGAGAGCAAAGAACAATTTATTCTTTACTCTCTTTTTCTTCAAATATAGCCCGAACACTAATATCTTGATTATAATTACCAAAACCTTTCCCAAATAATGTTAATCCACCTATATTTATAGCATCATTTGGTACACCTACTCTAAAAATAATATCACTCTTATAGTCTATATTAAAGTAATCAATATCTAGATCTGCTATTTTTCTTCCATCTATAAAGCATCCTTCTTTATTAATAGAAAGTAGCTTTAAAAGTCCATATTGATTCCAGTTAATAGGCCACCAACTAGGTGTATAAATACCTTTTACATCACCAAAATCTCCTGGGCTTGTCCAGTATCCTAATAGGGTATCATTGAGATAAAAGTGAATATCGCTTGGCCACTTTTGGCATATTCCTGGTGCTTCTGAAGAGATTTCCATAGAGATTTGTAACTCTCTCATTTTATGATTAGATTTTAGATAATTAGGTATTCTATATTCAACATACCCTTTTCCTAACCATATAATACTCGCTTCACTTTTTTCAGGTGCATCAAAATACCTTGGATCATCAACTTCTCCTATAATAGAATCTTTTGTTGATAAGCCACATGTAGGATAGACACTGTATTTTGTATAGCCTCCTACTGGAATATCTACTTGATAAATATTTTCTTTAGCTATATCTAATAAAATATCTATCATAAACTTATGCTCTTTTAAATAGCATATTTTTTGTAATCCTCTTTTCCCAGTTGTTAATTTAATATCTATAATATCTGCTTCTTGGAGTATTTTCATATGTTGTGTCACTGCACTATTAGCAATATTAAGTTGTCTAGCAAGTTCATTTAAATTAACTTCTTTATTCTGTGCAAGTATTCCTATTAGTTCCATTCTTATTGATGAACCCAACGCTTTACATACTTTTAACGTTTCTTCCACATTAGACAATTGTTTCATACTCATCCACCCTTTTACTTAGAGTTATATAAGTATCTTATCACACATATGAGATTTTAGAAATTTTATTATTTTAATACTCTTATAATTCATACACTATTCTTCAATATTTTCTTCTATAATCTGACTTCCCCATAAAGCTTCACCTGTTTCCGATACTGCGGTAAAACTCATAGTTTCTCTTTCACTATTTGTATCCCATTGAGATATAAAGTATCCACTATATATAACATCTTCTATTTTTATCTCTAGAATATTTCCCTTTGTTTTTTTCCATGTCCCAAGCATTTCTCCAGATACTGTTCCATCTTTATTAAGCTTAACCTCTACTGAACGCTTGACTTGTTCACTAATATCTCTTCCATGATTGATTACTTTATATGTTCCTTCTACTTCTTCATTTGTATACTTACCAATAGTTTCTCCTGCATA
This sequence comes from uncultured Eubacteriales bacterium, assembly GCA_900551325.1. Lineage (GTDB taxonomy): Bacteria > Bacillota > Clostridia > Lachnospirales > Cellulosilyticaceae > Holtiella. Next base: position 72,047 of record URVM01000005.1, read on the forward strand.
ACGATATGGTGCAATAACTGGCCACCCTTTATCATTGAAAAACATTTGATGTGTACGCACTTCATGTACCTCACCTTGCCCCTCAAAACGTGTGTGGAATATAATATAGTACTTATTTTCTTCTTCATCATAGTAAGCTGAGTTGTGTCCTGGTGATTTATATGCTGTATAAATTCCCATTGGCTCACCTTCTCCTCTAACAAACTGATAATTCCCTATCAGCTTGACCCCATAAGGTTCAATACTTTTATCATCAAATAAGGTACCTGATGCACCTTTACAGTCAATCATATCCTTACCTTCTGCATCTAAATAAGGCCCATCTGGATTCTTTGAACGACATACCCTTATGTTATATCCACCATTTGAATCTAATCCACCAAATGATAAAAACATATAATAATAATCTGTTTCTTTGTTATATAAAATATAAGGTGCCTCTATACGGCTATGATTTCCCCCTAATACTTTTTTCCCATATCCTTGTCCCTCATAAGGAAATCCCGTCTTAGGGTCAAGTTCCATAATATAAATTCCACCTGAATAGGATCCATAAACCATCCAAAGTTTTCCATCCTTATCAAAGAATACATCTGGATCTACTGTATTTGGATGTACTGTTGCGTCATAAATTTTACCATCTTCACCTTTTTGATTCCACATACCCGACTTTAAAATAATGCCTAAATCCGTATATGGTCCTTCAATATTATCTGAAACTGCAACCCCTAAAGTTGATCTCGGTGAGTCACCTTTACAAGTGCAATAATACATGTAGAATTTACCATCTTCAAGTTGTATAACATCTCCCGCCCAAAATGTATCCGTCTGTGCCCATGTTAAAGCTTCATTCATTTCTTCTTTTGGATTTGGTATAAGCGAATTCCCTTGTTGAGGTCCAGTAGAAATTTGTGTCCACGCCATTAAATCATTTGTTTTTGCTGCTTGTAGATGTGAACCAAATACATAATATGTATCTTCTACTTTTATAACTGAAGGATCATGTACTGATACTTCAGCAAAAGTAGGCTTCTGAATAGACTCTACTGATTTATGTTCTGTTAATTTTATACCTCCTATAACAGATACCATCACCCCTAATATTACTACTGTACCAACAATTATAATTTTCGTTTTCCTAGATATATCTTTAAACTTCTTCATCCCTATTCTCCCTTGTACATTATATGTTTATTAAATTATTTTTCTCTTCTATCTACCATACAATATAGTTAGCTAAACACAGTACATCTCTTTCACTAGAACCTATTTGCAACTAAACTTAAATTCCGTTTTATGCTTATAAATATCTCCTTTCTTTAGTATGATTCCCTCCTTAAATACTTCATTATATCCTACTGGTAACTGTTGTGTTTCAAAACAAACACCATATCTTACACCATTTTTTACATCACCTTTAAACTTAGAAGGATTTTGATAATTCATGGTATATACTACAACCGCTTTTTGATCGGTCGTTATTGTCATTGCTCTTTTTGATGTAGGATCATAAAGCTTCACACAATCTGCCCCTTCTTTTAATAACCATGGGTGGTCATATCCCTTTGTATACTGTAGTTGTAGATGGTTTTTCTCAATATCTTTTCCTATTAATTTACTCCTATTAAAATCAAATACTTCTTCTTTAGCCACTGATAATAATTTACCTGTTGGAATACTTTCATGGTCTAATTCACATATAAAATCTGATTTAATACTAAGTTCTTGATCAGTAATGGGTCTTTTAGCATCTCCAGATAAATTAAAGTAGGCATGATTTGTTAAATTAACTACTGTATCTTGGTCTGCTGTAGCTTCGTAATGAATGCCTAGTACATTATCTTCAGTAAATGTATAGGTTACTTCTACTTCTAGTCTTCCAGGATACCCTTCCTCCATATCTTCACTGATATACCTTAAGGTTACAGCAAGTCTTCCTTCTTCTTTTTCATATTCTGGATTCCATATTTGTTTATCAAAACCATGTTTACCACCATGTAAATTATTTGTATTTTCATTTTGGTATAGCACATATTTCTTGTCCATTAAGGTAAACTCACCTTTATATATCCTTCCAGCAGTCCTTCCTATAATTGCATTTATATACCCTGGATTTTCTATGTACGTATTAATATCCTCATACTCTAACACTACATTTTCTATATTCCCCATAGAATCTGGCACGTTTACACTTTTTAATATACCTCCTAATGTTAGTATTTCAATAAATGCACCTTGGCTGTTTTTCAATGTAATGCATTCACATTTTCTCATATCTTTTAATAATATTTCTTCTACTTGAATATGCATCTTATCCCTCTTTCCTTTATAATCATCTATTTAAATTGTAAGTCTATATATCTTTCATTTAGTAAATTTATATCTTTTTATTTAGTAAACAATTCTTCTAATAGTTGACTTATGTGTTTTTTTTATTTAGTATACAATTATATGATTATTGAAAAATACATTAATACTATTTAAAAAAGATATATGAGGAGTTTAATATTATGGCAACTATTAGAGAACTAGCAAAGTTATGCGGTGTGTCTCCCGCCACAGTTTCACGCGTTCTTAATCATGATGAGACAATTAGCGTATCTAAAGAAACTAGAAAAAAAATCTTTGAAACAGCTGAACTTGTTTCCTACCAAAAACCTGTACGCGCTAAAAAAAATGATTCAAACGCTTTAACAATTGGTCTTATTCATTGGTTCGATGAACTTCAAGAGCTGAATGATCCATACTTTATTTCTATTCGTTTAGGTATAGAAGAAGCATGTAGTACACGTTCTATACAACTAGTAAAAATCTTTAATTCTGACACATTAGAGGAAAATTTCCCGAATGCAAATTTTGATGGCCTTATTATATTAGGAAAGTTTCCCGAAGAGCATATTGACCGCTTCAAAGCCTATTCTTCCAATATAGTATTCATTCACTCTACGGAACAGCATTTTAATTATGACTCGGTTACAGTAGATTTTTCTAGTATTACTGAACATGTATTAAAACATATTGTCTCTAATGGTCATACTAAAATTGGGTTTATTGGTGGCAATGAATTCTTACCTTATACAAATACCTTACTCGAAGACTGTAGAGAAATAACTTTTAAAGATTATTTATCTCGTTTAAATTTATATAATCCAGATTATGTACGTATTGGTCATTTTGACTTTCATAATGGATATACGCTTATGCATGATCTTTTAAAATCCAATAAAAAAAATCTACCTACTTGTATCTTTGCTGCTAGTGACACATTAGCTATTGGTGCCTTACGTGCAATAACAGAAGCTGGATTATCTGTACCTAAAGACATTCAACTCATTGGATGTAACGATATTCCAACATCCCAATACACTTTCCCTACTCTTTCTACTGTTAAGATTTATACAGAACTTATGGGACAAACAGGTGTTAAACTCCTTCTTGAACGTATTTCTGGAGAACGTACAGAATCACTCAAAGTTATCGTACCTCATAAGATTATTCTAAGAGAAAGTTTTCAATAAAGAGACTGTAGATTATAAACAGTCTCTTTTTCATTACCTATTTATTAATTTCCCCCAGTAACTTATTCCTTGTTTACTAAGACCTGAAAAACATACACTAGGTCTTCCATTTTCAAAATCCCAACACTTTATAATCCTTCCTTTGATGACTACGTCATGTATTTCTACATGCATTTCATATTTGGATATAATAGCTGTGTCTGTAGAATATGAATAGTACCATATACTTTTAGGATCTTTCATTAATGACGGATCATGACTTTCAAAACATACATTAGTGGACCTGTCAAACGTACATAATTTTAATTGAGGCGGTTGATTTGGCATTTTTTCTCTGCCTTTTCATTATTAGATTTACCAAATTTATTCTTATAAATCGAAAAAAGTAGAGAGTAGGTTCTACTCTCTACTTTCTTTTTCTTCAAATATAGCCCGAATACTAATGTCTTGATTGTAGTTTCCAAATCCTTTTCCAAATAATGTTACCCCCCCTACATTAGTAGCACCACTAGGTACCCCTATTCGTAGAATAATATCACTCTTATAATCAATATTAAAATAGTCAATACCTATATCCGCTGTCTTCCTTCCATCTATAAAACTACCTTCTTTATTAATAGAAAGTAATTTTAACAACCCAAATTGATTCCAGTTAATTGGCCACCAATTTGGTGTATAAATACCCGTTACATTGCCAAAATCTCCAGGACTTGTCCAATAACCTAGTAAAGTATCATTTAAGTAGAAATGAATATCACTTGGCCAGTCTTGACATACTCCTGGTGCTTCTGAAGAGATTTCCATAGAAATTTGTAACTCTGTCATTTTATGATTAGCTTTTAAGTAATTCGGTATTCTATATTCAAGATAACCTTTTCCTAACCATACAATACCTGCTTCACTTTTTTCAGGTGCATCAAAATATCTTGGATCATCAACTTCCCCTATAATAGAAGTTTTTGTAGAAATCCCACATGTAGGATAAATATTATGTTTTGTATAGCCACCTACTGGGATTTCTACATTATACATATTTTCTTTAGCCACATCTAATAAAATATCTATCATAAATTTATGTTCTTTAAGATAACATATTTTTTGTACACCTCTTTTTCCAGATGTTAACTTAATATCTATAATATCTGCTTCCTTAAGAATTTTCATATGCTGCGTAATAGCACCATTACTAATATTAAGTTGTCTGGAAAGTTCATTTAAATTAACTTCTTTATTTTGAGCAAGAATCCCTACTATTTCCATACGCACTGATGACCCTAAAGCTTTACATACTACTAAAGTTTCTTCCATATTAGATAATTGTCTCATAGCCATCCAACCTCTTATTTAGATTTATATTAATATATATATATATTAATATAAATCTAAATTTTTTGATACTTTTTTGATGGTTTTATAAAATCTTTTCATTTCTCAGTGGTTTCATTTCTTATAATTTGACTTCCCCATATAGCTACACCTTCTTCTGACAATGCGGTAAAGCTCATAACCTCTACTTTACCTTCCACATCCCACTGGCGTAAGAAATGTCCTTTATATATACTTCCATCCAGTTCTACTTCTATATTATTATCCTTTGTTTTTTTCCACTTGCCTGCTACAGCTCCAGTAATAGTGCCATCTTTGTTAAGTGTAATATCTGTAGATTGCTTAATTTTGGCACTAATATCTTTTCCATGATTGATGAGCTTATATGTACCTTGCACTTCTTTATCTGTGTATTTACCAATAACTTCTCCTGCATAGCGGTGTGGAGCTACAACAGGCCATCCATCTTCATTAAAAAACATTTGATGTACACGAATTTCATACTGTTCACCTCTTATAGCAAAACGTGTATGAAAGATAAGATAATATTGATCTTTCTCTGCATCATAATAAGCAGAGTTATGTCCTGGTGATTTGTAGCCTGTACGTATACCCTTTGCTTCACCTTCACTTTTGATAAACTGATAGTTCCCTATCAACTTGGCACCATAAGGCTCAATTGCCTGGTCATCAAAGAAAGTCCCATTTGAACCTTTGCACTTAATCATATCATTACCTTGTGCATCTAAATACGGCCCATCTGGTGTCTTTGAGCGACATACTCTTATATTATATCCACCATTTGAATCTAGTCCGCCGAAAGATAAAAACATATAATAGTAGTCTGTTTGTTCATTATACAGAATATAGGGTGCTTCTATACGGCTATGATTCCCTCCTAATATTTTCTTACCATATCCTTGTCCTTCATAAGGAAACCCTGTTGTAGGGTCCAGTTCCATAATATAAATACCACCTGAATAAGAACCATAAATCATCCAAAGCTTTCCATCTTTATCAAAGAATACATCTGGATCTATGGCATTAGGATGTATTGTTGCATCATAAATTTTCCCATCTTCACCTTTTTCGCCCCACATACCTGTTTTTAGAATAATACCTAAATCCTTATAAGGTCCTTCAATTTGATCAGAAACTGCAATACCGAGAGTTGATCTTGGCGAGTCACCTTTACAGGTACAATAATACATATAAAACTTACCATCTTGAAGTTGTATCACGTCACCTGCCCAAAATGTATCTGTCTGTGCCCATTCTAAGGCTTCTTTCATCTCTTCTTTAGGATTTGGTATTAGTTTATTGCCTTCTTGAGGTCCAGTAGAAATTTGTGTCCATTTCATTAAATCATTTGTTTTTGCAGCTTGTAGATGAGAACCAAATACATAGTATGTATCTTCTACTTTTATAACCGAAGGATCATGTACCGATGCTTCAGTGAACACAGGCTTTTGAAGTGAATTCACTTCTTTTTGTGCTACTAAACTACTACAACCTGTGAGCGCCATAAGAATACTTAATACGACTATTGATACAATGCCTTTTTTCATTTTTAACGCCCCCCCCTTATAGACTATCCCTTATTTTAATACAATACCTACTATTGAACGTGGTGGGATTTCTATATTGAAGCCTTCTTTTGTTAAATCAAATTGGCTAAACTCTTTTAATGTAACTGTTTCAGGACTATCAAATGTATTATGAGCTGTCATTTCCCCTGTTATGATTTTACCTGTTATCTCTGTATATCCTTTTCCAATGATTTGTGTATTTATTGTCTCAATACGTGTATTAGATAAGTTACATAATGTAATATTCAAATGTCCATTAGCATCTATAGAAGCTGACTCATGTAGTGTTGGAATAGTTACATCTTCATATACTTCATGCTCGACCTTAAGGCAACTATCTACTAATGTAGCATCTTGATGTACTTTATACATATCAAATACATGGTAAGTTGGTGTAACAACCATCTTCTCACCCTCAGTTAAAATAAGAGCTTGTAATACATTAATAGCTTGTGCTAAGTTTGCCATACGCACCCTATCACTATGTTTATTAAAGATATTTAAAGTAACACCTGCAACAAGTGCATCTCTTACAGTATTTTGTTGATATAAGAATCCAGGTGTTGTACCTGGTTCTACATCACACCAAGTTCCCCACTCATCCACAATTAACGCAATACGTTTATCCGGATCATACTTATCCATGATCCTACTATGGTTAGTAACAAGTTCATCCATAACCAATGCTTCTTTCATTGTGTTATACCACTCTTTTTCATTAAATCTTACAGCATCGCCTTTGCCCTTGAACCAATCCCCTGAAGGAATTGTGTAGTAATGTAGTGTCAGACCATCCATAAGCCAATGTGCATTTCTCATGAGTACTTCTGTCCAATTGTAATCATCTACATTAGCTCCACATGCAATTTTAAATAATTTATTTTCGCCAAAGTTATGTACATAAGTTTGATAACGCCTGTAAAGATCAGCATAGTACTCAGGACGCATATTACCACCACATCCCCAGTTTTCATTTCCTACACCAAAATATCTTACTTTCCATGGATTTTCTCTACCATTTGCTTTTCTAAGGTCTGCCATAGGTGAAATCCCTTCAAAAGTTAAGTATTCTACCCATTCTTGCATCTCTTGTACCGTACCACTACCCACATTACCATTAATATAAGCTTCACACCCTAATTGATCACATAGTTCCATAAATTCATGGGTTCCAAAGCTATTATCTTCAATACTACCTCCCCAGTGAATGTTAATAATTTTTTTACGCTTTTCTCTATCACCTATACCATCTTTCCAGTGATATGTATCTGCAAAACATCCACCTGGCCATCTAAGTACTGGAATATTAATATTTTTTAGTGCTTCTACTACATCATTTCGAATTCCTTTTGTGTTAGCAATAGGTGAGTCTTCCCCTACCCATATACCTTCATAGACACATCTACCTAAATGTTCCGCAAAATGTCCATAAATATCTTTATTGATTTTACTCTTCATATTATGTGTATTAATAATATAATGATTCATATCTTCCCTCTTCACTTTATTATTTATTTGAACTTAATCTAAGTACAACAAAAGCATATTCTGGCACTGTATAATTAAAACATTCCTCTACATTCCCTAGTTCAAAGTAAGTCTCTCTAACTTTTGTTGGCTCCTCAATTGTATTTATATCATTTGGATTACCAGAAGTTAGTATTGTACCCTTTACATCTACCTTTTTCATATCTGTATGGTTAAGATTTACTCTTATATCATGTGATGTGGCACTTGCATTAACAAGTTTAATAATAAGATCTCCTGTTACTTCATCTTTACTTGAAATAGCATAAATAGGTAGTCTTTCATCTGATTGAATCTGACTATTACTTATAATTTCTGTCTGCATAGTATAAGTTCCCATATTATTACCAAACATTTTCTGTACAAAATAGCTTGGTGATCCATATACATCTGTGTTATTAAACCAGATAAGATCAGGTTGCCATTGTACATTTGTAGTCTTTGCAAATAATGGTGCATATGCTGTCATAGCAACTACATCAGAATTTTTCTCAAGGCCTATCATGAAAGCCGCTTCACAAATTGCTGCATATAAATTGTTTACCCCTTGTTTAGATGGACCACCATTTGTATGACATGCATATTCTCCTGCAAATACTTTTGCACTTTTACCGTCTTTATATCTTGGATAATAATCATAGCGGTCACCATTTTCTAAGAACCACTCTGGAGACATATAGTAATGTTCATCTATAAGTTCTGCATAAACTTCATCTTTTTCTATATATTCATTTGTTTTTTTAGTAATAATATCCCATGCTATATCAAATTCCCTACCATCTGGAAATGGTCCACTTGTAGTACTTAATTGAATCTCTGGATATTTTTCTTTAATTCTATTTCTAAATTTCTCATAAATAGTGAAATACTTATCTTTAACATGCTTATCATAGTCTACCCACTGCTCATTACCTATTCCTAAGTACACTAAATTAAATGGTTTTTCATGACCATCTTCAATCCTTTTTCTTCCCCATATTGTCGTCTCATCGCCATTTGCATATTCTATTAAATCTAATGCATTTTGAATATAAGGTTCTATATCCTCTGCTACTTCACTTCCTTGGAACTGACAACTCATACCACAGTTTACAATAGGAAGTGGCGCTGCCCCTATATCTTCTGAAAGCTGGAAGTATTCATAGAATCCAAGTCCATAACTTTGATTATAAGGATAATCTCTTCCTTCTTCCCATCTATTCCAGTTTGTTTTTCTTTGTTCAACAGGTCCTATAGTATCTTTCCAGTTATAAGCATTAGTTAAGTATTTTCCTTCTACTATGCATCCTCCTGGAAACCGTACAAACTTTGGTTTAAGGTCTTTTAAACTTTGTACAAGATCTTTTCTTAGGCCATTTTTTCGGTTTGCCCATGTGTTTTCTGGGAATAAAGACACCATATCTACATCTAGAGTCCCTAGACCATCAAACATCATAATAAACTTTGCATTAGGATCTGTTTGAGAACTTATAAGGGATGCTTCAAACTTTTGCCATGTTCCATTAAGCTTATTTATTTCTAAATTTGTCTCAGCATAAACTTCTCCACCTTCACCGCTGAGCATAATTCTTACTTTACCCTCATAAGTTTGATTTTTTAGAAATACAGAGAAATTATACTGCTGATTTTGAATAACAGAAATGCCACCAAAACCTTCATTACATATGCCAACTCCTTGACCTACGTTTTCTATGGTCACCTCTAAGTAATGAGGATTATTTTCATGTATCGGTGTTGCTGTTGCCAAATGATGATTGATTACTCCATTGCCTTTTTCTACAACAGACCATGCATAAAAATAGTCATCAAATTGAGAAAGCGTATCTTTAAATTTTCCAAACTCAAAAGATCTATTATTAATAAGTTCTGCATATAATCCACCATCAGCTCCATAATTAATATCTTCAAAGAAAATACCTATAAAAGTGTCGCTAATATCTACACCTTTTTTCTCACAATCTACATCAATAATGTAGCTTGGTTGTCCTTCTTTAAGAACTGACATTTCAAATGATTTTATTTTTGTTACTTCATCTTTATTTAGTGTTGCTGTAAGTACTACTTTTTGTGTAGCATCTTTTGGTCTTACTACAGAACCATCTATTGCTACAACTTCTTCATTACTAGATTCCCATGTCATATTTACCCCAGGTAAAAATGCTTCTGGCATTTTAATATCTTCCTTAACAATAGCTCTATTTTGTATGTCTAAGGATTCAAAAACTACCTCTACAACTTCTTCAGTTGTCATCTTTTCTACCATTATTCTTCGAATCATTTCTGCTGAAAGTGCTTCTTCATAAATACGGAAATCTTGAATATACCCATTATAATAAGGATCTTGTTCATAATGAGATTTACCTATATAATTTTCACCATCTTTATAAATACTAGGATTAATACTTATATTTTCGTTAACCCCTGCCTGTATCCCATCAATATAGATAATTGCAGTGTTTTCTTCTACAGTAATTGCTACATAATGCCATTTATTACTCATTAAATTTAGTTTAGAATGTACTTCTTCTATTCTCCCATCATGTAGAGAAAGAACAGGTCTTCCACCATTACTGTTAGCTACATTACTATTAACTGCAAAAAATATATTTCTTTCCTTTATACTTCCAAAGTCAAATAATCTTTCCCATGCTTGTAATGTTTTTGGCTTAATCCACGCCATAATGGTTAGATGTTTACAAGTCTCTAAGGCATTTTTTGGAATAGTAATATAACCTTCTCCTTCTTCACCCAAAGATAAAACCTTTATCTTATCTTCTACAATTGCTCCGTTCCCCTTAATTTCACCATGATATGCATTCCCTGAACTGTCTTCAATGATGCCATCTTTTAATATTTTATCAAGCTTATACCATAAAACTAATTTTTTATCAGTCATATTACTACTCCTATTACCATATTTTTATCTCTTATCTACTTTTTTAAATAAAAAGCCAATGCACCTTTAAAAGTGCATAAGCTTTTTACTTGATTTATTATTGTAATTTTGCCATTGCATCTTGATGGAATTGATTTAATTGGTCTGTCAATTCTTGTGCAATATCATGTACTTTCACTTCATCACGATCAATTCTACCATTTATGTCTTGCTCACCCATCCAAGTTAAAAACTGAGTAAATCCTGGAATATATGCACCACCTAGTGGAATAGGTTCTCTCACATTATCTACATAATCACTCCAGTATTGTGTTTGTGGTAATATTTCTTTAAGTTTATTCCAGATCTCTTCATTTATTGTAATTGGGTAACCATCTGGGTATGAGAATACCTTTGAACCATCTTCATTTGTCAAAGTAGAATATCCTTCAATTTTATAACTCCAACCTTCTTCTCCCCATCCCATCCATTTAAGAAGTTCATAAGCTTCTCTTGGATGTTCTGTTGTTGCACCAATTCCTCCAAAATCTACAAAGGCTGGTTTATGTAACGTGCTTGCATTATCCCCTTTAGGTACTGGATAAATAACAAAGTCTATACCTTTATCTTTGAATTCAGGTGTTTCAAAAAGATTTGCTGTCCACACAGCATCTAACTGCATAGCAAGCTTTCCTGTTGAAGCTGACCATACGTTAGGGTCACCAAATGCCTGGCCTGCTTCTTCTGATCCAAATGCTGGTGGAAATACTTTTGTTCTAAAGAACTCACGTTGTTGCTCGTATCCATTTGCATAATCCCCAGTTAAATCAAATTTTTCACCATCCCATCCAAATTCTCCCCATGCATCTTGATTAACAATCGGTGCAATAGTAAGAAGTTGTGTAAACATATTCATACCATAAATATTTTGTTCTGGTACTGTCATTTTTTTAGCAAGATCAATCATTTCACTATATGTCCAATCTGCTGATGGCATTGGTACATTTAATTTCTCAAATACTGCCTTATCTAAAAATACTGCATATGGTAAAAATTTAGATGGTGCTGAGAGACGTTTATCTCCAAAAATACCTGCTGACTTTAAAGATTCAGGAATATTTTCATTTTCCGCATCTGCATTATAAAGTGCTGTCATATCGTAAAGCCATCCATTATCAAGTGCCGCTGTACAATCTCCTAAATACCAAAAAACATCTGGTAATGTTCCTGCACTTGCTAAGTTAAATAAACCTTCATTCCAAGTTGCTTGGTCCATACTAATAAGTTCTACTGTAATATTTGGATACTTTTCCATAAATTTTCCTGCTAAAAATTCTTGTAATTTCATATTATCAAATGATGCATAAGTTAATGTAATGTTCTCTGTTGTCATTGGTGGTAATTCTCCATTAGATACTTCTGCTGTTGGTTGTGCTGTTACCTTGTTTTCGTCTGTACCAGCTTGTGCGCCTCCATCATTTGTTGAACATCCTATTAATGACATCCCCATTGTTGCTGCCATCATAAAACTTAAAGTTTTTTTCCACTTTCTTTTCAACATAAAATAACCCTCCCTTTATTTTTTAATAAAATTCTATTCTCCTGTTATTCCTGAACTATCAATACTCTCTGTTAAATGTCTTTGAAGTACAAATCCAAGAATTAAAAGCGGTGCTGTTGCAACAATAGTTCCCGCCATTTTTATCGCCTCATTTAATTTATCAGGCGAATTGTCAGTAACTGGATACATTTTTGTGTAAGTTGCTTCAAATTGCTTTAATTCTAGTAAGAGTGTTGACATTGTATTTTTAGCTCCTATTCCTGTATTTCCTAAGTATAGGCCTGTCAAATATGTTTCATTCCAGTACCATACAAAAGAAAATAAAAACACGACTATCATTGCTGGAATAACAGAGCGAATAGCTATTGAAAAATATGTTCTAATATGCCCCGCACCATCAATTTGTGCAGCTTCAATTAATGAATTTGGTATTTGTTTGTAGAACTGATAATAAATCAATATAAAAATGGCACTTTTAAATCCTTGCCCAAGTAGCGCTGGATAAATTAAAGCTTTTATAGATCCAATCAACTTAAGGTCTGAGTATAATAAATAGGTTGGCATCATTGTAATTTGCGGTGGAATAACAAAAGTTAAAATCATAATGGCCATTAAAATCTTCTTCCCTCTAAAGTTGTATCTTGCAAATCCATATCCTGCAAAAGAGCAAATAACAACCTGGCATATGCTAGGAATAAATGCTATAAGAAAACTATCTATTACAGATTCTTTAAAGTTCATAACCTTAAAAGCATCTATATAGTTTTTAATATACACACCTGAGGGAATCCATTTACTTGATGCATCTAGTAAATCTTCTAGAGACATAATACTTGTAATAAACATATAAATAAGAGGATAAAGATAAACAAAGCCAATACATATAAGCAATAAGTAAATAATAGCTTGTGTTAAAACACCATTTTTTTCTCTTGTGCCCAAAAAACCTTTTTTTATTTTAGCTTTGAGTATATCTCGTTTTTGCTCTTTGGAATAATTGTTACTATTAAGCATGGAATCCCTCCTTTCTCTTCTCTATTTCTTTCATTTGCTTTCTAAGCTTTTTAAGTTCCTTATTTTGCTTTTTAAGTTCTTTGTCAGCTTTTTTAATCATTGGATCTTTACGCTCTTTAAAGATTAATCCAATAATTATAAGAATAATTGTAATAATTCCTGTATACATCCACGCCATTGCCGTTGCAAAGCCATAACCACGATTGGAATTAAAAATATTAAGCATAATAAGATTAATAACTTCATTTTGTTCATTGTTTGCAACTGTTACAACTGTATAAACTGCATTCAATAAAATCATAGGTTTAATAGTTGGTAATGTAATCTTCCAAAAACACTCCCATGCTGATCCTCCATCTATCTTAGCTGCCTCATAAAGACTTGGATTAACTTTTTGAAGAGCAGCTAAAAACATAAGAATTTGTACACCTGAGTACCATAGTATTAAAATAACCTGGCTAAAAAGGTTTCCTACTGGTTCAGCAAGCCATACAGGTAATACTGTAGTTAAAATCCCTAACATTTCTGCCTGATTAAGCATAGGAATACTTGTTGCACCCTGCTTTGTAAGTTCTATCATAACTGGCCCACTTACAATAATAACTGGTAGAAAGAATATAGTTCTAAATAAACCTTTAAACTTAATTTTTTGGTTAATTAATATGGCAATAATAAGTGCAAACACAACAATAACTGGAACTTTAAGAATTGTATCGATTAAAAAACTTATAAGTTTTGTAATAAAATACATATCTTTAACCCAAATATCTTGAAAATGTTGTAGCCCTACAAACTCCATAGTCCTTCCTGTTGGTAACATCTTTACATTGTGGAAACTGAATTTAAAAGATTCTATAAAAGGTATGGCAACAAATAAAATAATCCCTAGTAACCATGGTGCTATAAATAAATAGCCATAAAGTGATGATTTTTGTGTCAATGACATCTTTCTTCTATGCATTTTCATTGATTATCACCTACTTTATATGATTTAGCCGAAATCACTAAATCATCTACTTTCTGATCCTTATTTGAATAATTAATATATACATTGACCCCGTTACTATAGACTACTTTTACTAGGTCTCCTGTTCTTTCATGCTTTTCTATAAATGCCCCGTTTGTCTTTTCATGTAAAGCTTTAAATGCATTGTAATACCTTATAATCTCATCCTTATATAAATCAAATCTTGATGAATAGATATATGATGAATTAGTATAGGCTAATTTAGATGGATCCTCTTGTGTAATGTAGAAGGAAGGATAGACACCCTGTTCTACTAATCTTAAAAAGGCTTCCTCTTTATTAGCTTCAAAATTCATATACTTTGAATACATTGGGACAATTCCTTTTAAGACAATAGCTAAGAACGGTACATCTTCATCAGTAAAAATATAGTTTGAACTTTCCATTGGTATATCGATCATTGCTCTAGAATATTTCCATAAATAACTAAATGGTTCATCTAATATTAAATTAAAATTATTACTATAATCTTCTATAGCTGTTTCATATACCTTTGCTGTTGATTTCCTATCTTTAGTTTCACCTCTATAGTTATAAGAAAATACGGTATTACTGATACCACTTAGCGCTATATTTTGTTGCTTCTTATTCATAAAAATGCTTTTATTTTCCTGCATTATTTGCGCTGTTTTACTTGGTACTAGATAGTTATAGCTCTCATATACCTTTTTAAATGTTGCTTCTTCGTAGACACGTTTATTAAGTTTTTTCATAACTGAATGTGTCATAAATCCTTTGTTTTGTGAATTTAATCGTAATACATCATTTTCAAGATATAATTCTATTGGTGTATCTCGAAGGCTTGCACTAATATTTTCTAACGCCTTAACCCCTCCAATAGAACGATCAACCTTAAATCCTTCAACTGGAAGTCCACCTGATACACCGCCTTTTTGCCAACCTTTATAAATAGATAATATATTTGTTACATTTTCACCTTGTAGCTTACTATAAATATCCTTTACATCTTCTACTGTTGTCATTGGTACAGATTTCTTGAAGAGAAGCCAGTTTTCTTTTTCTACTCCTAGAAAATCTAACCTTATCTTAAAGTCATATACTAATTGCTCTAACTCATTATTTTCTAATAAATACTCTCTATACTTCTTGGCTAATCCTGTATAATTAGCCTCCTCACCTGATACAAATTTATAGCGTATGCGTGCATCAAATTGATTCATTTCTTTTTGCCTTGCAACAATCATTCCTGATGATTTACTTGTTGGCTGATTATAAACTTGTCTGTAGATGAATCTAGCTGTAATCCAGTCATACTTTGTAAGTGCACCATTTGGATATGCTTCTATTTTAGCGCTGTACTCGCCTCCACCCTCTACAATACCAAGCACACCTATTTGATTATCTGTATGTACCATTCCAAATACTGGTACTAAAATATATTCTGCTGGCTTAACAATAGCTTGATCCTTGAACATTGAAGGTACTTCATTTTCATCTATACCTGCATTATCTCCATAAATCCATCTAGAAAAAGGTTGCTTTAGTTTACCCTTATTATCGTCTAGGTAAATTAAGGCACCTGTTCCATCAGGAATAAACATATATCCCTCTCTTGATCCTTCTTTTGAATGTCCTAAAAATGGATAAATGTAAAAGCCTGCTACCTTAAATTCATCAGTACTTTCATTAATACTTTCTTGAGGTATTTCTGCTACAAAGCCATCTTCTGTCAGTGTTACATTTACTTCATAGTCAATTCCTATGTCTTCATGTGCTATGTGAGCTTTAAACCCATCTGCTGTCATTTCTACTTGCTTAATAACATTTTTATTTAGCATATCTGCTTTATAGCTATTAACATTAGTCCCTTTGATATATTCAAGAACAATACCAGATTGCATAAAAGTTTGCCATGCCTCATTGCTTGTTTCATCAACCTCACCTACTGTAGAATACATAAGTGCATGTGTTTGTTTATTGCGAATAATAAGAGAAAGTGTTTCTTCTTTTAAATACATTTCTAGCATGCTATTTTCTGCAATAAGCTTATGGTCATTTATTGCCTGACTACTTTCTTCTATAGTTATAGATCTTATTAATTGATCTGCTGTTATTGTGAAACTGGAGGTAACCAATAAGATCGCTACAAGTAGTGTTGTTATAATTTTTTTCACTTTAGTTCGCAAGCTTATACACCACCTCTCCTATAATAGATGACACAAATTCAATCACTTGTGCTAATAGTACATACAAGATAAAACCTACCAATACCACAATAAGTATTGTAAAGGTTGTAAAGAATATGTTTTTGAATACATCCCTTAGTTTAAAATCATGAATCTCTTTAATCATGATAATGAGTAGTATAGCTGTCCATGAAATCATAGCAAATCCTGTAAATTCAATAATAAAGCTTTCATTGTATGTCAATATATTACTTAGAACAATACGAATAGGTTGAATTAAAAAGACTGGCATTAAAGAGTAAACGAAACCACAATATACATCTCTTAATTTACCTTCACCTTCTGTAATGGTTGAAACTAAATAATGACATACGATTACAAGACCTAATATGCCAAATACATAAATAGCATCTGATATAATATCAAAATATCCCTCTTGAATTGTTTTGAATAAAAACCCTGTTGTGTATTTATTCAAAATATATATAATGAAAAAGATAAGAATTAAGATATTTGTGGATGTAATGGATACCTTATTTTCACGCTTAATCCCATAATAACCATCTACCGGATGCTTAATAAAATACCACAAAAAGTTTAGCTCCTTAATAAGCTTTCTATTCCCCAGGGCCCTTATCTTCACTCTAATAGGCTCAAGTATTTGTTTACGCTTATCTAGATAGCGAATAACTTTATATATAATAAAGAGTACAATAAGCGTTATAAATATATTTACCAGGTTCTGTCTAAGCCAAATATTACGCACTTCCCAAAAAGCATCTGAATAACCTGAATAAGCTTTGCCCTTTTTATACACTTCAAGTGCATGATTATAATCTTCTTCTGTATATAATGCAGCCCCTATGCCTCGATATGCAAAGTCAAATAGACTATTCATCTCTATAACGTCTTGCCAAGGCTCCTTACTTTCTCTGTAATGTCCATTCTCATAAAGTACAAGTGCTTCATGTACTAAATTTGTAAACTCTGTAGGTTCAAAAATTTGTATTTCATTTTTTTCTTCATCTAATACATAAATATTTTTATTTTCATCAACAGCAATAGAACTTACTGATTTAAAAAGACCAACTCTTTGATCCCCATTATCTCTACCACCAAAAGCAAATAGTAACCGTCCTTCACTTGTATATTCATAGATATAGCCATCTTTAGATGCTACGAATATATTATCAAGAGATCCTGTAATAATATCTGAAGGGTATGTATCATAAGCTACAGGCCCTAAAATATTTTTCCCTGCCATATTTAATTTTTTCACAGATGATCTTTCATCACCTTGTGTAATGGTATAGATAAGGCCTTTTTCATCTATTGCTAAGTTGTTTGCTGTTGCAGGTTCTTTTCTTTTAAGCTGGCTTTTTTGAGCTTCTGTAAAAATTAAATCTTTAAAAGCCTCACCAAAATTCACTCTTGCTGCATTAACACCAAAGTATCCTAAGAAAGTTCCCCCCTCAGCTGGGCTAATTTGAACAATACCATTTGAGTTACCCTTAGAATTAACATATATATTTCCTCTTTTATCCACTACGATTTTCTGTGGTTTAAATGGGTTTCCTTCTCCATAAAGGGGATGTTCTGGCTTTCCATATTCATCTAAAAGTACACCTTCTTGGTTAAAAACAAATACTTTTCCCTTTTCTTCATCTGCAACATATAATAGGTTATCTTCAGTTAAGTAAATTCCTAAAGGTGTACCAAGCACGCCCTCTCCTATTACTTTTACCAAAGCGCCTTCTTGATTAGATACAATAACTCTCTTATTTCCTGTATCACAAATGTAAATATTGTAATCTTTATCCACTAACATATCACTAGGTTTATTAAATTCCAAATCACCTATTTTAGTAATGCTTCCTATTGGTGTATATGCCGTTTGTGTTTCTACATAATTGCCATAACTATCAACCGTAAAGGTCTTATAGGGTGTCTGTGCATGGGTTACTATACCTTGGGCTGAGCACAGACCAAATAATATAACAGCCGCCATAAGTTTTTTTAGTTTTTTCATTTTACACCTACTTCAGACCAGAATGTGCCATGGTATTCATAACACTACTTTGTAATATAATAAATAAAATAAGATTTGGAATAAACATCATCAGTGCCGCTGCTGCTGACATCCCCTGACCTGCTACTGTATTGTTAGCTGATGCAAGTGTATTCATATAGAATGTTAATGTTTTTAATCCATCACTTGTTACATAGAGCTGTGATGTTTGTAAGTTATTCCATACAGATTGAAATGCTAAAATAGTAGTAGTAGCAATAGCTGGTCTAATAAGAGGTATAATAATCTTTCTATAAATTAAGAATTCCTCTGCCCCATCTATGTAAGCAGCTTCTATAAGTGAATCTGGTATTTGATCTATAAACTGCTTAACAAGAAACAGTCCAACTGGCATTGCAACAAGAGGTAAAATATGAGCTAAATATGTATTTGTAATACCTAGTGCATTAATAGTTAAATATAAAGGAATTGTTACTGCTACTGGCACAAACATAAGTGCAATATTGTTCACTTCAAATAATACTTTTTTCCCTCTAAATTTAAGCTTTGACAATGCAAATCCAGCCATTGTTGAAATAACAATAGATATAACCACAACTGCCACTGTTACAACAAAACTATTAAAAGCATATCGGCTTGCTGGTATCCCTGATGTCTTAGCTGTTGCAAAAAGATTTTTAAAGTTATCCATTGTTGGTTTATGTACTAAAAATTGAGGTGGAAATGCAAAGAGTTCATCCATTGGCTTAAATGCATGACAAAAGATATAAATAATAGGTAATACCATAAAAAGTGCTATAGGAATTAAATAAGCATAAAATTTAAGTTGATTTTTCTCGAATTTTGATGGATTAATCTTATTAGTATAAAGTGACATACTACACCTCCTTTTCCATGAACAGTTTTTTTGCTACCATTGAGAACATATAAATAATAAGTAACAAAACAACTGAAACTGTTGCTGCATATCCCATTTCATAGCGCTGAAGTCCGTAGTCTTCGATATGGTTTAACATAAGCTGCCCTGCATACTGGGGTGTTGGATTAGCTCCTGCTAATTGAACGCCGATAGCACCAGCTTGGAAAGTATTTACTATTGCCATAACCGCACCAAACAACATTTGAGGTTTCATAGTAGGTATTGTAATGTAAAACATCTCCTGAAATTTATTACGCACACCATCTATAGCCGCAGCTTCATATATCTCCTCATTTACATTTAATACCCCTGCAAGCATTGCAAGAAATCCAACGCCCATACTACTCCAAAGTGCTACAATAATCATAATAGGCATAAGCCACTTTGTAGACTGTAAGAAAAGTATAGGTTCTGTAATAATCCCAAGCTTAATAAATAAGCTATTAATATAACCTGTTTGATCACCACTAAATAATGTTTTCCATACTACTGCCATAGCTACTCCTGATGTCATTGAAGGTGAATAAATAATCAGTGCTAATAAGGTTCTTGGTCCCTTAGTAATCTGTGCTAATGACCATGCTAAAAAGAAAGCAAGCATATAGCCTAGTGGGCCTACAATAAGTGCAAAAGTTATTGTATTTGGCAGTACATATTGCATGAATATCTCATCTTGTGTTAATAAATTAATATAATTTAAAAACCCTACAAAATCTGGAAACTGTATAGTATTGAAATTAGTGAAAGATAGTAATACTGCCATAACAGTTGGTATAACAATAAAAATAAAAAATAATAATATATATGGCCAAAGGAACAGATAGGGTTTCCATTTATTTTTATCTAGCATTTATCTAATCCTCCTTATCCTTAAGTGTCGGTAGAGGGTATGGCTTCACCATTTCCCCATCTTTTAAATATCCAAATTCTTCAAGTTTTCTATTTGTTTCCCTATTTGTACGTTTGACAGTTAGATCAATAGCCTGACGTAAGCTTTTACCTTCTTGACAAATAGCATTGAGTGCATTAGAAAGTTCACGTTCTAACATGTATGTACCTGGTACTCTTGGTGATTCCACAAGCCAGTTGGTCTGCTCTAAAATAGCTTTTTTATGTTTTGCCTCCCAAGGCAACTCCTTAAATGCTTCTACGTTTGCTGTATTCCATAAATATTCTTTTCCATATGTAGCCTGAAGTGTATAGCCAAATTCTACTTGTGTCTCCTTATCAGTCCACCATTTCAAGTATTGCCATGCTGCATCCTTTTTGTCTGAATCCTCAAAAATAACACATGACTCTGCTCCTCCAGCGCTCCAGCGTACCACTTCACCTTCCTCATTTACAACACCTGGATAAGGTCCTATGTTCCAAGAGTTAGCAATTTCTGGTGCTGCATTTACTAATAAGTTATATGTACTATAATCTGCTATACCTATTGGTAAGGTACCATCCCTAAATTTTTGATAGAAGCTTCCTACTTCATAAGGTAAGTTATAAATAGTAAACAGTTCGCTTAGCTCTCTAATCCCATGAAGGCTCTCTTCTGTATCAAGGGTTGTTTTTCCTACTTGGTCACCATAGAAACTTCCCCCTTGTTGATAAATAGATGGCATAGTTCCAAAGAATGGTTTAAACCCAACTGTAGCAGCTACTTGATGGAAGAAATTCATTCCCCTTCGTTGAAGTTCTGGAAGCATTTTTTTCACATCTTCCATTGTATCTGGGACTTCTAAATCAAGGGCATTTAATATATCTGTTCTATAGAAAAGTGTCCAGAAATTAAGTGTCTCAGGCATTGCATAAATACTATCATCTATCATAGCTGGTATAAGTAATCCTTCTGGCACCCTTCCAAGCACCTCCTTCGAGTCTTCAAACTGTCTTAGATCTGCTAGTGCACCTCTTATAGCTAAATCAAAAGGCAATACATATTGCAAAGATTGTGCTATATCCGGTGTTTCTCCTGCTGCATTAGCAAGTACTAATTTATTCGGGTCTGGCATAAGAGAAAAGTCAACCACTATACCTGTTTCTGGTGTAAAGGTTTCATCAGCCATCTTTTGAAGAATTTCTACATATTGTCTTGGTCTTGCAACCCATACTTGTAAATGTTCTGGATTTATATTATCTACACTATAATCTTGTTTTGTGAATGAGTTAATAAAACGTTTTATACCTTCAGTTACCTTCACAAAAATATTCTCGTTTTTAAGAAGATCTTTCTCGTTTTGATAGATATAAATTTGATCAATTGAAATAGGACTTGTATTAAGGCCTTGTAACATATTAGCTAGTAATTGTGATACAGAACTTGTTCCTTGTGAAAGTTCTGTTAAACGTGTAGGTAATTCATTTGGCTTCTTTGCTAAAGCTCTAAGTTGTTTCTGTGCTACTGACAAGGATGAAAAGCTTCCTATCTCTTTAACATCTTGATTGTAAATACCAATACTCTGATAAAGATTATCTATTTGATCTGCCCAACTAGTTAATTGTTCTCCTACATTTGGAATATATTTTTCTAATTGGAAATCTCTATTTTTATCTACTTTCCCTCCTGTTATCTTGGTTACTTCAAGTGATAGATTAGTTATTTCTTTCATGATTCTTTCTAACTCTTCAATGACATGATGAACATTATCTATATTTAAGACGAAACTTATCATATGAGAGCCTTTTTCTAAATAAAATCCCATTTCTTCACTATTAGTTTTATTTTTTAAAGTTGTTTTCTCAAACTTTTTATTATAAGCAAATGGATAAGCTTTTAAATCACTGTACGGTACTTCTCCATCTATCATTACATCCATAAACACAGGAAAATCTATCTTGCTATTTTGTCTATAATTAAGTCCTATCTTATAGTAACCAGCCTCTTCTACTTCAAATGCATAATCTATACGTTGTCCTGGTACCTTAAAAGCTGCTCCATCTAGCATATTAAGAACACGTGTATAAGTATTATAAGGACTTAGATCCACATCAAATTCACTACCTGCTCGTATAGATGAGTCATTTCTATAGGTCATCTGCTCTGCTTCAATCACAATGAGATTATTCCCTTCCACACTATCTGCTTCCATATAAGGCTTGTAATCTTTCTTAGGTGCTGATAAAGTCATCTCTCCAATTAGAATAGCTCCTTCTTCGACCTGGAGTTTTATCGTATTCATTCCCTTTTTAAACGGTATAAGTAAGGGTTCGCTCCATCTAAAGCTTGCATCTACTATTTGCTTAGTTTGCCAACCTGACATTTTCTCTGGTATAGATATAATCTCATTACCATAACGATCAAGAGAGGCTTCTTCTAGCATCACCCATGTATTTTCAAAAAGTAACCTTCTTAGTTCATAATAAGGATACTCATCATTCACTTGCATAGATAACTCTACTGGCAAAATATTATCACTATAGGCATTATAATCAAACGCAACACAGTAGGTTCCCTCTTTAGGAACATCAATATTCAAAGTAACCTGATCTTCAGCTTGTAAATTTAATACCTCTAAAAGATCATAGCCTTGCACCTCTTTAGTTGTATAGTTTAAATTTTCAACAACACTTGCAGTATTATAAACTATAGGCTTTCCGTTATACGTACTTTCCTTATAGGATTCTATAACTTTTGAATATCTATTTTCTAAAAAACTGTTGTTTTCTACCGATAACTCTACTACACTACTACCTCCACTCGTTCCTTGATTAGCAAAAATAGGGTTTTGCATTTCGGAAACCGCTATTAATGCAACTACTACTATTGCCATACTCCTTTTAACTCTGTCCAATCATAACCCCCCATTCACCATTTCGTTTACTAAACATTCACTTTTTTAATTTCTAATTTACTTTAGTATAAACTAAAATAGTATATTATTATGTATAAGTTTTATATTTTTATAATATACTTTTATCTTTTGTACGTCAATAATTTATTTTAACTTTAGAGATATTTCTTTATTATTTTTTATATAATTTTTATATTAAACTTATAAAATATGCGTATTTTTTTATAATTTTCATATAAAAATTATATAAATTTTATCTTGTACTTATATATTTTCAACATTTTTTCTTTAAATTTAAATTGTGTCTTAATTTCCCAAACCTTAAATAATTTTAAGTAAACATAGTTTTTAAATCGTTTTTTTTCACACTTCCCGACTATTTTTCGCCCGATTTCGTTTAGTTAACATTTTAAAAAGAGTAAAAAGAGAGCTTAATGAAGGTGAATACTTCATCAAGCTCTCTTTTTCTTTTTAATCTATTGCATTAATAAATATTAATTTTTAAAATAATTCATCACAACTAAATTTAAATTGTGTTCTATGTGTATATTGGTCGCCTTTTTTAAGTATTATCTGATCTTTGAATACTTCATCATATCCTATTGGTAGACCTTGTGTTTCAAAACAGATACCATATCGTACACCATCTTTGATACCTCCTTTAAACTGGGAAGGGTTGGTATAATTCATACTATACACAACTACTGCTTTTTGATCTGTTGTAATTTGCATTTTTCTTTTTGAATCAGAATCATACATTACAACACAATCATTCCCTTCCTTTATCAACCATGGATGATCATACCCCTTAGTATATTGTAGCTGCATATGATTCTCTTCAATATCTCTTCCAATTAGTTTACCTTCATTAAAATCAAATACTTTTTCTTTAGCAACTTCTAGTAATTTACCTGTTGGAATACTTTCATTATCAAGCTCACATATAAAATCTGATTTTATTCTAAGTTGTTGATTTGTAATAGGTCTTTTCCCATTTCCTGATAAATTAAAATATACATGATTTGTAAGATTAACTAATGTATCTTGATCAGCTATAGCTTCATAATCAATTCCTAATACATTATCTTCTGAAAATGTGTACGTTACTTTTACTTTAAGTGTCCCTGGATATCCTTCTTCCAAATCATTACTTGTATAACCCAAAGTTACACAAAGTAGCTCATTTTTCTCTAGAGATTCTACATGCCATATTTTCTTATCAAAACCACTGCTTCCCCCATGGAGTGTATGTGTGTTTTCATTTTGTTGTAATTCATATATTTTATCATTTAACGTAAATCTACCTTGATGTATCCTTCCCGCTGTTCTTCCTATGATTGCATTTATATACCCAGGATTTTCTATATATGTATTTACATCTTCATATTCTAATACTACATTTTCTATCTTTCCCTTAGCATCAGCAACATTTACACTTTTTAAGATACCACCTAATGTCAATACCTCAACGAATGCACCTTTGCTATTTGTTAATATAATACACTCACATACTCTGTTATCTCTCAGTATTATTTCTTCTCTTCTAATCCCCATACTATACTCCTTCTCTCCTAATACTTTATATTGTTTCATGTTTTTATTTACCCGATTGTTTACTAAATATACTATTAAACTAACATATATTTCTAGTTTTTAAAGATTTATTTTAAAATCTAGAGCTTATTTTAGTAAATTTACCTCTTTTTTATAGTAAACACCACTTTTAGGAGTTGACTTATATCTTTTTTTCTTTAGTATACAATTATATCATTATTGGCAAATACAACTTATATTTATAGTATCAATAAAAAAATATATAGGGAGTTTAATATTATGGCGACTATTAGAGAGTTAGCAAAGTTATGTGGTGTATCTCCTGCCACATTCTCACGTGTACTTAATCATGACGAGACAATCAGTGTATCTAAGGAGACTCGAAAAAAATATTGTCTCTAATGGTCATACTAAAATTGGGTTTATTGGTGGCAATGAATTCTTACCTTATACAAATACCTTACTCGAAGACTGTAGAGAAATAACTTTTAAAGATTATTTATCTCGTTTAAATTTATATAATCCAGATTATGTACGTATTGGTCATTTTGACTTTCATAATGGATATACACTTATGCATGATCTTTTAAAGTCCAATAAGAAAAATCTACCTACTTGTATTTTTGCTGCTAGTGACACTTTAGCTATTGGTGCCTTACGTGCAATAACAGAAGCTGGATTATCTGTTCCTAAGGACATTCAACTCATTGGATGTAACGATATTCCAACATCCCAATACACTTTCCCTACTCTTTCTACTGTTAAGATTTATACAGAACTTATGGGACAAACAGGTGTTAAACTCCTTCTTGAACGTATTTCTGGAGAACGTACAGAATCACTCAAAGTTATCGTACCTCATAAGATTATTCTAAGAGAAAGTTTTCAATAAAGAGACTGTAGATTATAAACAGTCTCTTTTTCATTACCTATTTATTAATTTCCCCCAGTAGCTTATTCCTTGTTTACTAAGACCTGTAAAACATACACTAGGTCTTCCATTTTCAAAATCCCAGCACTTTATAACCCTTCCTTTGATGACTACGTCATGTATTTCTACATGCATTTCACCCATTTTTTCATCATATGACCATCTACCTATTTGATGATCTGAGTTTATTATAGTATTCTTTGACTCTATATTTATTTGTGTAGAATACTTCATCTCATTTGATTCATCATCTAAGCAGATCACTTCCCATTTACCCAATAAGGCTTCTCTTTGTACAATTTTTTTATCCTCTCCTGCATAAGGCTCTGGGTTTAGTACTGGCCATCCATCTATGAAGATTAGTTGTCTAACCATTAAATAATGCATAATATAAGCTGTTCGATTTTCATTTACCCTTTTAAATTGTTCTGCACCATCTCTTACATGATGTATAAAATAGTATTCATTTGTAGCCTCATCATAGAAGGGTACACCATGACCTGGAGCTCTAAACCCTCCCCACTGCCATTCTTCTTCTTTATGTATGGCTACATTTGGATTGTTTGCTTCAAACATATAGCTATTTGCAAGCTTTGTTCCCATACTTTGTTCTAATAATTTAGCACCATAATAATCTACATAAGGCCCTTCTACATGTTTAGCTCTTCCAACCCGTATATCATAATTATCACCTAGAAAACCATAAGAATAAAATAGATAGTAATAACCGGTTTCACTATTATATATAATAGCTGGTCCCTCTGGCCCATCTTCTCTAAATCCCTCACCTTTTTTAGCTATACATGTTCCAATATCTTTTACATCTTCAACAGCTAAACCTGTTTTAGGATTTAATTTTTTAATAAATATACCTCCAAAGAAAGATCCATATACCAAATATTTCTCCCCTTCTACTGTATCAATAATATGAGGATCAATAGCATTTGGTAACGTATCATCTGTAAACCATGTATCTACTACAACGCCTCTATTTTCAAAGGGCCCCTCTGGATGCTTTGCTGTAGCTAACCATATACGTGACTGGGAACTACCAAATGCTTTTGTAGCAGAGTAATACATTCTATACTCATGGTCTATGTACTCCACAAATGGAGCCCAAAAACCACCTGTTTCTGGAAAATCCCCATTATCTTTGCCTTCAATAATGGCTTTTGGGGATAAGGCATTACCTATATATGTCCAATGAATTAAATCCTTAGACCTACGCACTTGTATACCCATTTCATATTTGGATGTAATAGCCGTGTCTGTAGAATATGAGTAGTACCATATACTTTTAGGATCTTTCATCAATGACGGATCATGACTTTCAAAACATGCATTAGTAGACCTATCAAACGTAAATAATTTTAATTGAGGCGGTTGATTTAGCATTTTTTCTCTCCCTTTTCATTAAAATAAAACAGAGTGCTTTATAAAAGCACTCTGTTAGTTAACTTAATTAACATTTCTCTTGCCCATAGTAAGCATTAGACCCATGTTTTCTTAAATAATGTTTATCAAGAAGTGCTTGCTGCATACTTACTTGTTTACTTTGACCTATCATCATAGATTGAAACGCCATTTTACTCACTTCTTCTAACACTACAGAATGATAAACTGCCTCTTGTGGTGTTTTTCCCCAAGTAAATGGCCCATGTTCTTTTACTAATACAGCTGGCATATCTAAAGGATTTATTTCTTTAAATGTTTCTACAATTACCTTACCAGTCTCAACTTCATACTGCCCTTTTATCTCATTTTCACTCATCCCTCTCGTGCAAGGAATAGTACCATAGAAATAATCAGCATGGGTTGTACCCATAGCTTCAATACTTTTACCTGCTTGAGCAAAGCTTACTGCCATAGATGAATGTGTATGTACAACACCACCAATTTCTTTAAATGCTTTATAAAGCTCTAAATGTGTTAGTGTATCTGAAGATGGTTTATATTTTCCTTCTACAACATTACCATCTAAATCTACAACAACCATATCCTCTATGGTAAGTTCATCATACTCTACACCACTTGGTTTAATAACAACTAAACCTTTATCCCGGTCAATACCACTTACATTTCCCCACGTATAAACGACTAATCCTTTTCGAGGTAAATCTAAGTTAGCTTCTAAAACTTCTTGTTTAAGTTGTTCTAACATCTTTCTCCCTCCACCATCTTCAAGCATCTGTGTGTTCTCGTCTTATAAATTGCTTTCAATAAAAGAACCTATTTGTAGATATTTTCCATATAACTGATTGTAAATTTCTACTTTATCATTTTGTGGATAATATATTTTTTCTGTTCCACTTGCCATCTTTTCTTGCGCTTGTTTCACATCTTCATATACACCACCTACAACTGCTCCAAAGATAGCTGCACCTATAGCCACAGCTTGTTCCGCTTCAGCTACATAGATAGGCATATTAAGTACATTGGCTACAATTTGCATATTAAGTGCTGATTTTTTTGCAACACCACCAATAGCAATAACTTTATTCACTTCTACTCCTGATTCCCTGAATCTTTCTACAATAGCACGTGCACCATAAGCAGTTGCTTCTATTAAAGCGCGGTATATCTTAGGTGCATCTGTTCCTAAGTTAATGCCTAAAATAGCACCTTTTAGATTTTGATTTGCATAAGGTGTTCTTCTACCATTCATCCAATCAATAGCCATAATGCCACTCTCAACTGGGTCTACCTGTTCAGCTTCTTTTTCTAATTCAAAAAGGAGTTTTTGAAGTATTTCTTCTTGCTTATCTTCTTCTATAAATTTTAGTGGCCATGCAAGTAAACGTTTATACCAAGCATAAACATCTCCAAATGCTGATTGACCTGCTTCCATTCCTAACATCCCACTCATTACAGAACCATCTACTTGCCCACATATGCCTTCAACTAAAGTATCTTTTATAACATCTATTTCTTCTATTAAAATATCACATGTTGATGTTCCCATAACTTTTACTAGTGCTTTAGGTTTAATATTTCCTCCTACTGCTCCCATATGACAATCAAAAGCACCACAACCTACTTTAATACCTTCTGGTAAACCAAACTCTTTTGCCCATTCACTTGTCATCACGCCTGCTGCTTCTTCTGCTGTGTAAGTCTCTTCAAAGAGTCTTCCTCTTAATCCGCCAAGTAGTGGATCTATACCTACTAAAAATTCTTCACTAGGTAAACCATTAAATTCTTGATGCCACATAGCCTTATGTCCTGCTGCACAACGACTACGCTTGATCTTACTTGCATCTTTTACCCCTGTTAATAGAGCTGGTATCCAATCACAGTGCTCTATCCAACTATATGCAGCTTCTCTTACTTTTTCATCTTTTCTGAGTACATGAAGAATTTTTGCAAAGAACCATTCTGATGAATAGACTCCACCTATATATTTGGTATAGTCTACTCCTCCCCAAGTTTTAGCATAAGAATTAATCTCGGCTGCTTCTTGTGTTGAGGTATGATCTTTCCATAGGACAAACATAGCATTTGGATTGTCTTCAAATTCTGGAAGTAGAGCTAAAGGCACACCCTCTTTATTAATAGCACAAGGAGTAGAACCTGTTGTATCAATACTAATTCCTACAATATTATTAGCTACTTCTTCCCCTACCTTAGCAACTGTGTTTTTAACAACTGCTTTAAGTCCTTCTATATAATCTAATGGATGCTGTCTAAATTGTGACTTTGAAGCATTACAGTAAAGACCTTGTTTCCATCTTGGATAATTAAATACTTCGCTTGCCAGTTCTGTACCATTCATTGCATCAATAATAACACCACGACATGAATCGCTACCGTAGTCAATACCAATTACATATTTATGATCCATTTCACTACCTCCTTATCTTAATTTCCAAAGAAGTTCACTCATTTTTAATGTTTGTTTTAGTTCATATAAATCTGTTTTCTCATTGATTACTACGTACTCAATATCCATCATCTCAGCCCAATCAACTAAATCTTCAGTTGTTACTTCATAAGAGAATACTGTATGATGTGCCCCACCTGCAAGAATCCAAGCCTCTGCCCCTACTTCCATAGAAGGTTTAAGTTTCCATAAAGTTCTTGCTACTGGTAACTTTGGCATATCTTTTTCTACTGATATAGCTTCTACTTCTGCAATAATTAATCTAAATCTTCCGCCCATGTCAATAAGACATGCACATACTGCATCTCCAGCTCTTCCATTAAAAACAAGTCTTGCTGGTGCTTCTTTATCACCTATATCTAATTTATGTACTTCTATTCTTGGTTTATCAGCTGCTATTGTTGGACATACCTCTAACATATGTGCACCAAGCACCATCTCACTACCTTCAACCATATGGTAGGTGTAGTCTTCCATAAATGATGTGCCTTTATTATCTGACATGATTTTCATTACTCTTGTAAGAGCTGAAATCTTCCAATCTCCTTCACCACCATAACCATAACCTTTTTCCATAAGTCTTTGTGTTGCAAGTCCTGGAAGCTGTTTCATACCATATAAGTCTTGAAAGTTATTTGTAAATGCTTCTGCACCTATTTCTTCAAACATTTTCTCTAATGCAATCTCCATACGAGCCTGTTCTCTCACATTTTCAAAGTACTCCCCACCCTCTTTACAGTTATCTGCAAAATCATAAAGTGTTTTATACTCTTCCATAAGCTCTGCTATTTGTGCATCAGTTACTTGGTTCATATATTCT
This sequence comes from uncultured Eubacteriales bacterium, assembly GCA_900551325.1. Taxonomy (GTDB): domain Bacteria; phylum Bacillota; class Clostridia; order Lachnospirales; family Cellulosilyticaceae; genus Holtiella. Next base: position 102,546 of record URVM01000005.1, read on the forward strand.
ACAAAGCCACCTACTCCATAGCCATTAATTGCCCATCCGAATTTTACTTGTGCTTCAACTTTATCTCCTTCTGTTACAGCTACTTCACGCATATTATCGCCAAGTCGTGCTACCTTTATAGTGTGTCCTAAACTAGCAGCAAGCGCTATACGTGACCATCTACCTATTTTCTTTTGTACTTTTTCATCCTCATAATATCCAACAACAACTTTTCTATTAATACCCATACGTGTATAGATAAATCCATGCTCACGATCTCCATGTGCAGATTGGTTAAGATTCATAAAATCCATGTCAATTGCATCCCAAGGAATTTCTCTATTGGCTTGTGTATGTAAATGTAATACTGGTTTAGTAAGTACTTTTAACCCATTAATCCACATTTTTGATGGCGAAAAAGTATGCATCCATGTAATAACTCCTACACATAATTCATCTGTACTTGCAGCGATTAAAGTATTTCTAATTTCATCTGGTGTTGTAACTACAGGTTTAAACACAATTTCTAAAGAAATATTTCCACTTTCATTAAGTGTCTTAACCATATGCTTAGCATCTTCTGCCACTTGTCTTAAACATTCTTCTCCATATAGATGCTGACTTCCTGTAATAAACCAAATTTTTTGTTTACCCACAATAAAACCCCCTATGATGTATATATTTATTTTTTGTTTACCTCTTGTTTATTAATCTATCATATAATTTTATATAATACAATAACAATAATAAAAATATTTCAATGTATTGAGTTTATTATTTTATAACATTTATATATTTTATATATAAAAACATGATAATACTTGTACATATTTTATAAAGTGCTTGATAAGAATTCATTCTAATCTTATTTTATAATTTTACTAAACACATTTTTATTTCATAAACTTTTTCAAATCTATCCTCTCTTTATTTATAATTAGTTGTTTTGTTTACTTATTTAAATACACTGCCACAACAAAACCCTTCAGTATATTTAAGATACAGATATGGACCAAAATACAAAAAAAAACGCTTATCTTTGATTAAAGACAAGCGTTTTAAATTTATTTTATTCTACCTCTACTTCAAGTGTTGATTTGGCTTGGTTGCCAATATAGTCTGTCACTGTTATTTCTACGCTATACTTACCTGGTGTGGTTGTATCGAGTTCAGATAAATTAGCTTCTACTGTGCTACTAATATCTAAACCATCTTTATCTAGTGCCGTTTCTATAAAGTCTTTTTTCCAGTTAATCTCTGCTGTATCTTCCTCACGCACAAGCTTTCTTATTTCTTCCTTGAAAGTAATAGTTGGTATTGTTTTATGGTTCACATCATAAATAACTACATTTAAATTTGTTTTTCCTTCATTACCTGCAGCATCCTTAATGGTAGTCGTCATACCTTTTTCATGATTGCCTACCCTATTAAAGTCTGTTGCTAAAACGTCTATTGTAGCATTTGCTAAGTCTAAATCTCCGTCTACACCATCAAAGGCTTCTATATAGTCTGTCCACACAATTGTTGAAGGATCAGTACCTACCGGGAAGGCTGGTGTCTGTAATGTTCTAAACTTAGGGGAAATATTGTCTCTGATCTCATTAGATTGAACAATGGTTAAGATATTGTTGATATAATCATCTAATATACCTTTATGTGCTTCAATGGCTACACTATACTGTGGTATGCCATTATATCCATATATGGCGTTCCCTAGTAATGGAGTGAATTGTTTGTAATAAATGTCTGTCAACTGACTATAGTCATTAATCTGGATATTGTCTGAAATCCAAGCAAAAGTCTCTAGTATATCTGCACCTACTTCTGGATGAAATACATCAAAGCCCATATCTGCAGCTTTCGTATCAGATTTAATATTTAAATAATCAATTGCCTTTTCTCCACCACCCAATGCTTTATAGTAGGTATCGTAGTAAATAGCATATGTCTTAAGTGCTAGTTCAGTTTGTTCTTTTGATATACCTTTTAATACACCTACACAATCTGCAGCAGTACCTGCTTGTTGATAACGTGGATCATCAAAAGGTATGTTATCTGGTCTTGGAAAAGGTACAATCCCTATAGATTCTCCCCGTTCAGCCGCACCTTGAGAAGCTCCTGGAATACGCCATGCCTCACTATTTGTAAATACTGTCTCTCCATTTTGGAAGTTTATACAGTTACTTACCCATGCTGGCTCTGCATTTTCTTCTTGCCATAGCTCACAAGTGAGTAACCCCTTATCCATAAGCTTTTCTACATAAGCAACAGCTTCTTTGGTCTCTGGTGATGCCACTTGAAGTCCATCTTTTCCATAAATACTTGATCCATTAGCATAAGTTGCATGTAGAACTGCTTCTCTATAATCTGTCTGATAAGCTTCAATGCGCCTTTCTGGACGCTTAGGTGCTTTGCTATTGGCATAGTGTGTATTGATCTTAGCTAAATAATCTTCAAATACACTCCAAGTCCACTTTCCTTCTAAAAATAATTCATTAGGATAAACGGTTTTACCATCTACTTTTAGTCCTTCTACTTGTTCAATATAATTAATGTTATAAATAAGTGGCCATAAAGGCGTAAAAACCATATTGGAGTTAACAAAGAAACGACTGCCTGCAACTTCCTCCCATAACATCCACTCATTATCTCCTTCAAATATGTAAGCATAGTCATCTAAAGGTTGTAATATATTTTGTGTTAAAACTGTACCTTGTGAACCTACCCACATATAGGCAAGGTCTACAATAGGTTCACCTGCTAATACACTTTGTAGCAAAATTTCATCTGGTCTACCTGCATACTGAACAAACTCTATCTCTACATTTAACTCATCTTTTACAGCTTGTAGCGCTTGTTCAGAAGCATATAGTTGTTCATCATTGAATGGTGATTCACCTGTTAGAGGATCTTTATATCTTGGGTCCATGATCCCCCAGTGCCCAATTCTTACAACTTTTGGTGCTCCGCTATTTTCACTTTTAGCGCCCTCTTGCACCACATTGTCTGAATTAACTTGTGTACTGTTTTTTCCCCCATTCCCCCCTGTGCATCCTCCTAGAATCATTGGACATGCTAAAAATAATGCAAATATTTTTCTCCATTTACACATCTTTTGTTCCTCCCCCAACGGTAGTTTTTACAAACCTACTGTTTTTTAATAAAAAAGTGTAATAATTTTATATAATATTTTAGTAAAATATTATATTTAAAAATATTCTAACTCTTTTACTCGTCCATGTCAAACAACTTTACCTAGTAATCAGCACACTTTATCATTTTCTTATCTTTCTTTTAGAATTTGTTTTAGCTAAGCTTGCAGCGATCCAAGCGGTAATGGGAATAGTTAAAACAAGACCAATACTACCTGTAATCCCCTGAAGAATTTCTATACCTAGTGCATCAATATTGATTAGACGGTAGTAAGTAAATTGGTACATATAAAACAGCATTAAAGTACTTAGGGAACTACCTGCATAAGCTAGTATCAAAGTATTAGTCATGGTTCCCATTACATCTCGTCCTACATTCATACCACTTTTATATAGGGCATACCTATTTAGCTTAGGATTGGTTATATGTACTTCGAATACGGAAGAGGCAATAGACATACCTACATCCATAATGGCACCTAGTGAAGATATGATAATACCTGCTATTAAAATTTCTTTCACTTGTAATCTTCCCTCTCCTGCAAGGAGCATCATCTCTTCAGCGTGCTCTATATTGATACCTGATAAGTGCATGAGTTTACCAAATAGGGCACTGAGTAAGGTGGCAACTAAAAGGCCTGCTATAATGCCAAATATTGCTGCCCATGACTTTTTATTAGCCCCACTTACTAGGATAATGTTAAAGATAGTTGTTATCCCTGCTATAGCAAGGGCTGTTACTATAGGACTATAGCCTTTAAGTACCATAGGAATCATAAAATAACAAATAAGAATCATAGCAAAAATTAAAGAAATAAGAGCAAAGAAACCTTTTCTACCCCCTATTAAAAGAAGTATAAGGGCAAAGCCTCCAATAAGTGTATAAATCAGTCCATCTCGTGAATAGGAGAAGATTTGTACATTTAATATGTCTCCATCTTTTGAGGCTACTTGAACCAGCATTTCTTTTCCTTCTTTTCCATAGTAGTTATATTTACGATTTACTGTATTTTCAAGTTCTATTACTTCTCCTGAAAACTCACCTGTTATAATCTCAACCTTTAAATTCTGTCTTCCTATATAAATTCCTTCTACATAGGGGTCTTCATCTATATCATAATCATCCACTTCTATAACCCTACACTTTTCATAGTCATAGCGTGTATCCATTTGCATCCCTGGATCTACGTCTTGTCTAGCTTTAGGCATGAGCATAACGCTAGTTGCAATGAGAATCATTAGGATGAGAACAATAAAACGTCCTTCTTCTAAACTTTCTTTTAACCAAGCTAATCTCTTGTTCATCTTCTACTCCCCTTCTCTATCCTATATAGATTATAAATGGACTGCTACTTAGTTTAAGGAGCAGTCCATTTATATGTTAGAGCCTATTGACTACTTTTTTAATAATCCATCTAAGCGTACAAGGATAGTCATAAGTTCAGCACGTGTTAAGGCTTTGTATGGTTCAATTCTATCACTTGATACACCTTTTAAAATACCTGTTTCTACACAGTAAAGAAGTGCTTCTTCATATGGTGAACCTTGTAAATCAGTAAATGTCATACTTACTACACTTCTTTCTAACTTACCTTTTGTCACTTCATAAATCACTTGTGCAAGAAGCTCTCTTGTTAATTCATTTTCACCTAAGCCTGATACAGCTTCTAGCGTAGATTCACTTAGTTTTGATCCAACAGATGCTATGCTTGCAAATGCCCAGTGGTCTTTATCTATTATATACTTTTCAACTGTACTTCTTGAAAGGTTCATATCTGTTATACCATGAAGAAGTAAAAGTCTATCTAAGAAAGTAAAGGTATCAGATACTTTAAGAGCTTCACTTGGTCCAAAGCTACCATCTGGTCTTCCTACTACTAAACCAAGCTTTCCTGCTTCTTTAATGTTGGCATTTGCCCAGTGTGTAGGTAAGACATCACTAAATGTTGCATCTTCTACTACCTCTAGACTTATTGTCTTACTTAATTCTTGAAGGTCAATACCTAATGCTTTAAGAAGCTCTGGTTTTTCAAGGATTTCTTTAAGCTGTGCTTTAGTAAATTTACCTTCTGTAAGTTTATGAAGTTGTTCTACTGTTAAAGCTTCTAAACGTGTATATGGTAAATCTTTTTTAAACTTATTAAGGATTTGATCTTTTTCAGTCGTTGTGAGTTTATTAATAGCTTGAGTAGCTGTTAACTCTACAGGTGTTGTGGTAGTGGATGAACTACTACCTGATCCACCGCCTGATGATTCACTAGCTGCTCTTGTTACTACCACTGCATAAGTTTGAGTTGTAATACCATCTTCAGCTGTTACTACAATAGTGAAGGTATTTTTTCCTACTTGGAGTGACTTTGTACCTGTTCCTACTACTGTTGCTTTTGCATCTGCTGCTACTGCTTCTAATTTTATTTCTTTTACACTATTTGATACGGCTACTGTGTAGTTAAATACCTCTGCTTTAAAGTCTGGCCTCAGCGTACCTTGACTTACTGTAAGCTGACTTAGACGTGCATCATTAGATGGTTGTTCTACTTCCCCACCATCTGATACAAATTTGATTTCTCCTCTATCGCGTACACGAAGTCGTGGTAAGAATTCCGTCTGGGAAGAGAAGTTTTCCCCTATAGATGCAAGGCCTACTGCTGTAATAATTACCCCTTCTTTAACAAAGTCTAAACTCACATCTTTTGTAATATAGCCATTAATAAAGATACGTGCTGGGCCAGTGCCATCATTAATCATAATTTGATTAATAACACCTTCATCTACACTTACTTCTTCTACTTTACCTGTTACCTCTACAAGCTTACCTGTGTACTTCTTCAGCATAGCATCTTTTGTTGATAACTTAGTTGGTTCTAATGGGCGAAGTGTCTCATCTATCACTTCCACCTTACTTACTTTAAGTTGAAGCTCATCTTGGTAGCTGCTTACTACACCTGTTACACGGATTTTTTGACCTGCTGTAACATTTGATGATACTGGGAATAAGTTGATGCCACCTGTAGCATCTTCTACATAAATACAATCAAAGAAACCTTTGTTACTATCTGAACCATTATATACACTTGAAGTTGCAATCCCTTCAATAGTAAAGCGTGTACCTTCTGATGCTTGTTTAACCTCACTAATTGGTGTAATAACTTGAGGTTTGACCATCTTAAGGATGTTTTCAAGAATATTGTAGTTACTATAGTTCTTAGAACTACTATTGTCTATTTCAGCCTGGATTTCAAAGTTAGACATAAAGGCTGCACCTGCAACGATAACTTCTGAAGTCATGCCGGTTTCATGAGTAAGGGTTTCTGAAGCCATAAGTAAAACACGGTCATTATAACGTGGTATGCTACCTCCTAAACCATCCTTATCTTGATCTTTAGAATAAGTAGTTTGGTGGCCACTTATGATTGGCATCACATTTTCTGGTAATGTAGCTACTGGTGTACCTTCTTGGTCTACGGCATGAATGGTTGCACCGCCGTAGTGACTAAAAACTTGCCCTTCTTCAATACCTTTTGTAAGTGGGCTTACATAGTTGTTGTAATCTGTTAAATAAAGTCTTGGTGATTGACCACCATTATTTACATCATCTAAGGAACCATCATCTGATATACAAAGGCTTGCACCCATAGCTTGTAGTAGTTTGTTTTGCTGTGCTGCCATGTGCTCATCTTCTGGCATATCCTTTAGATTCTCATAATTCTCGTAGAAATCTGACCAACCTGCTATAATCACAGTTTTCCCTTGTGCTGCAAACTTAGCGATAGCTTCTATTTCGGTCTGTGAATAGTTGGCATAAGGGTCACGTCCTGTAGTACCATTTCTACGACTTGGCGCTGTAAGGACGATCATTTCGTATTTAGGATTTTCTAAAGCACTAAGCAATGCTTCACTTGTACGAAGCTCTACAGTACGTACATTGTAGCTTTCTGCAAGCTTACCAAAGTTCCCCATAGAATCTTTATAATTTCCATTTACATATTCATTGAAATGAGAAGCATCAATTCCTACATAGATTAATTGGTCCCCATCTCTTACATCTAGCTTAATTTCTGATTTGAAAGTTGTAGGTTCACCAGCCATCTCAATAACAGCCGTTACAACAATAGTCTGTTCACCTACTTTAGTTGGTGTCAAACTTTGTTTATGTTGATAAGTTGTGTTACTATTCATCACTTCATTGATATTTTGTGTTGCAATATTATCCCCGTCTTTGTAGTCATATGCAATAGATTTTAAAGTGACGGCTCCTTGCTCATTATTGAAGAGTTCTGTTGTTAAAGTAAGTGGTTCATCTACTACTGGCATAGATGCACTTGAATCTACCTTTGAAATACCAACAACTCTATCTTGGCCTAACCAAATAGGGGCTGTCACTGCAATATGCCTATCTGCTTGAACCACTTTAATATAGTAGTAACCTGCTCTTGGATTATCTAGTGTATATTCAAAATCTACATTTTGCTCATCGTAACTTTCTTTATATACTATTTTTCCACCATTAGTAATAATCTCAATAGACTTAATTCTATCTGTTGCATCTGGATCTGTGGCAGATACTTTAAAGTTAGCAACATCTGGCACATCCCCTAAAATACTTCCTAATACTTCATCATTTAAAGTATAGACAATGTCTAAGTTGTTATCTTCTGTTGCATAGACACGTCTTTCTCTTAAGGCTTCATATACACCATCTACAGAAAGGTTATCTGTATAAATAACAGTGCGTGCTGTGTTAGCTGTTCCCCATCCTTTTTTATGATTATCTTGGTTGTTCGTTGGTGCTAAATGCCATCCTTTATCAAGAGCTGCTGTATATTCTTCATATGAAGGGAAGTATCCACCACTTCCAACAGCACCTTCACCATTTCCTACTTCAATAAGAGTCACACGTTCATCAATGATTGGATCATAATAAGCATAACCACTAAAGGTTCCAAAGGTTTTACCTGGATGGTTAAATTGTGAAATAGATTCTGGTGTCTTTTTGAGAAGTTCATAATAGGCTTTTAGCCCCGCATCATTAGTCTTATTATTAAGCTCTTTATTGTTACGGCTTACAAAACCTTCTGTGGCAAATGTATTCATATGACCTGGGCCACCTGACCATGTCATTTCATACCCATACACACTAACATACTCTGGTGTGCGAGCAGCTTCCGCTTCTCTTTGACCATTTTGCCATTTCTCATTGCTTGCATTGTAAGATCCTAAATTATAAGTACCTGCTTTATCCCCTGTATTTGCTTTATCAAAACTATTAGAGTGGTCTGTAATAGCAAAGAAATCTAGTCCTGCCAGGTCTCTTGCCCACTCAAAGCCTTCTTTAATAGTGCCTTGACCATCTGAGTTTTCAGCTGTATGAGAGTGAAGTTGCCCATAGTAATTTTGCATCCCACCTTGTGATTTGAGACGGTAATTAAACTCTGCCTTTTCACTATCTAAGTAATTGGTTGCGGATGCCCATGCTTCAATCTTGACTGGAAAAAGTTCTGGTTTTAATACAATAAGCTCAGTATACTTTGTTTCTTTAGTTACTTTTTCTTCTGGAAGACCTACATTAGTTGTTAAGATATATGTAATGTTTGCGTCATGTGTTGTGGTTGTTAAACCAATTTGTGAATGACCATCAATAGCTCCTACAGGTACAGATGGTGTTACTTTTTCTACTTTAGCTTGTGTATAACTAAAGCTTACTTCTGGTGTTGTATAGTTGCCATTAGTAGCTTTTGCTTTAATGGTTGCTTTACCCTCTTGATCAAAACCTTTAATAACTACTTCTGCTTTGTTCGTTGCACTTTTTTGTACTTCACTCGCATTGACTGTATATACAATTTGTGCACTGGTTGTAGCCGTTGTAAGTGTGACTATACTATTTAAAGGTACTTGGCTTCCACCATCAGGTGTAGCTGTAACACCTAATACTTCTGCATCTTGCCCCTTTGTAATATCAGCAATCTTACTTACTAATAATTGAGGTTTCCCATTGAAATTGGCACTAATGCCTACTACATCAATGATCATACCTGACTTGTATACTTCAGGTAATGTAGTACTTTCTGTACAACGCATGGTTACTGTCTTACCTGTTGTAACATCCTTAATTGTATGATTTGATGTGCTATCTATCGTATCAAGATTCATGCCTACTAACTTTACAAGTTTACCTTCATACGTCATAGATAAGAGTTGATCCATAGTAATCTCTTCTGGTACTCTTTGTACTACAGGTTCATTGAGTACTTGAATATCGGTCATATTAGTTGGTTTAATTTGTAGTACACCAACATTTTGATTTAATGGACCACTTACTTTTACCTTAGTACCATTAGGGTATTTATCTAATGTAATACCTGGTATATAAACAGCGATGCCTGCTGTATTATCTTGGATGTACACTGTACAGTTAGTATCATTTGTTCCACTAGATTTAATGGTTTTTGTAACTGTACCTTCTACTACTACAGTATCTCCTAAAGCTTGTGTACGAGCCTTTGCAATCGTCTGTACCCCAACTGGTGCTTCTACTTTCTTGAAGTATTCAAAAGTAGTTGTTGGGCTTGTTTCTAAACCATCTTTTGTTGCATAAGCACGTATTGTAGCCTTTGCAGGATCCCCTACAAAGTCATCTTCTTGGAGTCTGATAGCTTGAGATGTGGTATATCCTGTATCATTTAAATCTAAATAAATAGCACAACCTGTCGTAGTTGTAGCAAACTGAATCTCTGTGCCTACTTCAACTGTAGAACCAGATGGAGTACTGGCTGTCACTGGGCGTACTTGTGTTTCATTGCCTTCGCCACCAGAACTACTTGGTGTACCTGTTACTTTCACATTGAAAATTCTTGAAGTACCTGTAGCACCAGTTGCCTCACCACTTACAGGTTTTTTACTTGTATGAGCTAATTTAATGTATACATAATCTGCTTCATTTACATTCAGTCCAGGTACATTGCTTAAATCAGCATTTACTAAAACTGTTGCATTTTTAACGTCATATGTTTTAACTAACTGAAAGTCTATTCCATTTGTACTTGCTTGTAGCTCAAAATTCCCTGGTCCAGTATTTGAACTTCTACATCCAAAGTCTAGCTGTAGATTTTCATAGCCAGCTTTTGGTACTGTCATAAGCCAGTATTCATTACCAGTATCCCATCCTTTTTGTGCTACTATATAGTTCCCTGAAGCTGTTACATCTAGCGAACAAGTAAGCTCTGCTTCCCCTGCTTTTACGCCACCTGTTGCCTTTGACACATATGTACCACTCCATACCCACTCTGCAATGGTTGTTGTGGCTGCTCTTACAGATGTTGCTGGCAATAGGGTAATCGTCATAACTATCACCATAAGCCAACTTAAAACACGTTTATTCAGTTTGATTTGCGACATTTATTCCCCTCCGTTTCGTTTTGTTAAACCTCTTTACTCTCTTTTAATTTATATGTCCCATTCCCCTTTAAAAGTACTTTAAGTCTGTACACTTCTTTTCTTTATGTCATCCCTTAACCAAAGTTGGGTACTTTTAATTATGTACCGAGTAAAGATATTTAACACGGTAAACACATATCTCCGCACAAAAATTATAATATAGATTAAGTTTTTTATAAACTAATTTTTATAAAATTTAATAATATTATGTTAAATTTTACTTAATTTTAACATTCACTATATATCTTCAACATTTTATAATATAAAAATCTGCCTTCAATATGATCACATCCATAGATGCTTCATATTGAAGGCAGATTTTAGCTTAGTTGTGTATAACTTTTTCTAATTTTTTTGCTAGTAAACATTTCTCTAATTTATTTATAAATCCGCTTTCTTCCTTTAGTGCAGCTAAAAGATTCATCATCAGCATATACTTTCTTTGCTCAAAAGAAACTTCTCTTTCTTTTAAAAGCTCTTCATAAAAAATAATATAACGAATATAGTCTTTATCTAAAAGTGTCTTCAGCACAGTGAAGTCTACCTTATCTACAAATTCGTAGTTTTCTCCTATCTCATTGCTCCACTTTTTAGCTTGTCCAAGCATAGGAATACCTATATATTTTAACCATTGACTATTTTTAAACTTTCTATCTACTGTATAGTGATAAGCTTTATCAAACTGAATAATTGCTATAAGAAAACAGCTAAATAAGAAAATCCAACCTACTATTTCATATATGTTAGCTATATGTGCTGCTGGTTCAAACCTATTCCAAAATATCTTAAAAAAGAATCCTATAAACATTATAATAATTCCCTTATAGGCAGCTTTTGCTCCTATACTTAACTTTTGTACATATCGTCCTTTTTCTAACTCTTCTATTATTGTTTTTTCCAATATATATATGTTATTCAAATAATCTGTTTTCATTTTATCCTTCCCCTTCCCATGGGTTACAGTTTGGTAAAACGTTTATCCTTCTTATCTATTAATTATATACTAATTTTATAGAATTTTTAAACCAACTAACACAATTGGACATTTTTTTGACATAAATGGATATAATAAAAGCTACTCTAAAGTACATCTTATATATTTGTACTTAGGTAGCTTTTATATTTTTAGAATTTAATACGATAAGTACTTTGACCCATACGAATCTTATCATGATTTTCAAGTTTCATTTCACCAAATACACGTTCTTCATTTACATATGTACCATTAGTAGATCTTAAATCTGCTACATATAGCTCTCCATTCTTTTGGTAAATACGACAATGACTACCTGAAACTGTTGGGTCCTCATCTATTACCCAGTCATTGATACCTTCTGTTCTTCCTACATTTAAATACTCATCTAAGAAAAATGCTTTATTTTCTCCTCTACCTGTAGTTTGAACTTTATAGAAGGCAATTTCTAAGGTTCTATTTTCATTTAGTTTTGGTTCTTGCTGTACTTGTTGCCTTAGATTGATTTCTTGGTTTTGCTGTACTTGTTGTCTTAGATTTACTTCTTGGTTTTGTTGTGCTTGTAAGCTTGGTTCCACTTGTTGATTTACTCTTGGTTGTACTGGTGGTGTTTGCATTGCTTGTTTTACGTGTTCTTGCTGGTTTTGTCTTAGCTTGTGCATGATTTGTCTTTGCTGAAGTTCTTGTAGTTCTTGTTGATTTTGATTGTTCACTACCTGTGGTGCCACTTCTTTTTGCTGTACTACCTTTTGAGGTTGCTTTACTTGTTGTCTTTCGTTTATTTGTTGTTTTTGATTTGTCTGTTGTTTTTGGCTTGTTTGCTGAAGTGGACTTTGTTCTTCCTTTTTTCTAGCAGCTTCTTCCTTCTTCTCTATGCGGCCTTCTCTTCCTTTTATAAATAAAGCGATGATGCCTACTGCAATAAGGACAAATAAACTTGCGCCACCTACTGCATATTGCATCAAATTAACTGAATTTACTTCCATACATTTTCACCTTTCTTTCTATATATGCGGGTTATTATAGCACATAATATTTGTAGATTCCATGCTATACTTTTATTTTTATGCTAGCTTATTCTATTTCATTTCTATATAGTAAAAATAAAGAAGAAGGCGTTAAAATTCTTAGCTCCTTCTTCTTTATTTTTTCTTTTTTATTTAATTTTCAATCATTTCTTTATTTTCATTATCACTTCTTATTTCTTCTTATTTTTTCTCTTATTCACTTTTGATTTTTGCATAAAGCTTTAAATCCTGATGCTTATTTCTAAAGTAAGTATAACTTCTTAAAAGTCCCTCATACTGGAATCCTAGCTTCTCTAATAGTCTAAAGGAACCTTCATTTTCCGGGTATATAAGCGCTTCTATTCTTTGTAAGTCCATTGCTTGAAAACCATACTGAGTAGCGACTTCTACTGCCTCTATTCCGTATCCCTGTCTCCAGTAGTTTTCATCCAGTTCATAACCTATTTGTGCTCGTTTATGTCTTTTCGCCCAAGCCATAAATCCGCATGTTCCAATGAGTTCATCTGTTTCTTTAAGTGTTATAGCCCATCTAATCCCTATGTCTTCTATAAAGTCTTTCTCATAACGTTCTATTATACTTTCTATCATCTCTACCTGTTCTATAGGAAATGTACCATAATAAACAACTACTTTTTCAGAAGATAAGATGCTATGTAACCTTAAGGTATCTTCTTTCTTTATAGGCCTTAATACTAGCCTTTTTGTCTCTAGTACAGGAAAGTCTACTGGCAATACTCTTTCTATCATTTCTTATCTCCTTATGAACTATAATTTAACCTATAATAATATAAATAAAAGCAATTTAGATACAATATGAGCAAATGCATGGGCAACCATGCTATAATATATGCCTTCTTTACGATAAACATAACCAAATCCAATACCACCTAACCCATTAAGTAAGAAGCAACGTATTAGAAGGAGTGGAGTAAGTTCACCAAATAGACTAATGGTAGCTGGAATATGTCCTGCTGCAAACAGTAGTGCTGCTACAATATTGGCTACTACAAAAACCCATGTAGGAATATTTTCTTTTGTGGCACCTTTAGCAAATACCTTCCATAGAATATAGGCTATAAGTGACATCATAAATAGACGTAACATAATCTCTTCTACTACACCACCATAAAAAATACCTGTTGCTAAATAAAGTGGAGTGAGGCATTCTTTTGCTACTGTATTTGAAAGCTCCGGTATAAACTTGCCAAAAGTAAATGGATCAATGGCTAGTAGTATACCTACTGCACTTCCTATACCAATACCTAATAAAATACTTTGCTTGCGCCACTTGAATGGCTTAATTAAGCCAACAGCATCAGCAAGTATATACCCTAATATACCTAACACTATCACATTGATGACAAGTGTTTGAACCGTCATTAAAGCAATCACTACACCCTTAGAATTTTGTCCTTGTATGGTCTCAAGTATTTCAGGTGCTAGGTTTTGTAAACTGTATAACGTTGCTAAAAAGGATGCAACTAAACCAAATGGCAAAATAGTACCTACAAACTTTAAAGCTCTTTTGGTGGTTTGTTTCATATAAATCTCCCCTTATAAATGACTTACTACTACATTATCTGTTTTGATTATAATCCTATTTTTTACGATGTAAAGTTTATTTTTACTAAATTTTTAAACTTGCCAAAATTATTATACTCAAAACAAAAAAGAGCTATCTTTTAGAATAGCTCTTTTCGTTCTACTCGATACTTTCAATCAGTGATACAAGTGACATTTTAGGTTGGAAACCTACTGTTGTTTTAACAGGCTCCCCATTTACAAACATTTTGATTGTTGGGATGCTTTGTACACCATATTTCATAGCTGATTCAGGATTTTCATCCACATCTATTTTAACGATTTTAACATTTTCTACTTCTTGTGATACTTCTTCTAATACTGGTGCTAACATTTTACAAGGTCCACACCATGTTGCAAAGAAGTCTACCACTACAACACCCTCTGATTTTAATACTTCTTCTTCAAATTGTTTATCATTAATATGTTTTACCATTTGTCATACCTCCAAGTTTATGTATTAGCTTTGTTAGCTTTATTCTAGCTTACTAACTCATCCTAAACAATTAGGCACTTTTCGGTAACTACCCTATATCATCTTCATGTTATTTCCTACCTTATATATTTTCTACGTTTACTTATAGAACGTCTTCATAATTGACAAGTGGAATACGTGTAGCAATACCACGTAAGGCAATAATATGAATCATTTTATCTACTGTTGTACAACAATCTTGTAGTATTTTTACACTATACTTTTCGGCTGACTTAGAAAGGGCTGTATGTGTTATACAATTTTGTGTCATCATTCCACATAGAAGTATTTCTGTTACACCTAGTTGAGTAAGCACCTGTTCTAAATCTGTTTCATAGAAGCTATCTGCATAAGCTTTCCTTACAATCTTTGCATCCCCAACAACTTGTAAAATACGTGGATGGATCTCTACCCCTTTTGTTCCTTCATTAAAGAAAGCAGCCTTACCCTTACTACTATCTGATACATGCTGAATCAAAATAACTGGTATTTGGTTTTGATTAGCTTTTTCTATAGCTTTTTCTACTTTATCTAAAATATCTTCTGTATTCCATAAAGGATAGGCCCCACCTTCAAAATAGTCATTTTGTAAATCAATTACTAATAGTGCCTTGCTCATCTTTTTCATTTAATCATCCCCCCACTCTATACTCAATTTATATATTAAATCTTTCCGTGATTTATACTTTCTCTACAATAATATTTAGATGTTCTGTGGCATCCCTGTACTGTGGCAACTCACAATATTCACATGCCTTTTTCACATAAAGTTTATAAGTATCTGGTATATAAGTTGCTAAATTTTTGGTCTCTAGCATAAGTCCTGATAAGAAACTTTCTGCTCCTGCATAAGATACTAATTTGAATCCTGCTTCTTCTATTGCTTCTAATGCATGTGGTGGTGTTGTGAAGTATGACCTTGTAAATGCTTGCTCCTGACTAAACTCTACATCACCTTGTTCTGGCTCATAAAAATGTTGCTCTTTTTCAAAAGCAGTTGGAAACTCATATACTGAAGCTTTTAGTACCCCCCACATATTAATATAAGCTATAAGTGCCTTACCACCTGGCTTTAATATACGTTTTACTTCCTCTAGAACATGCCTTCTATTTTCTTTACCATGTAAATGATACATAGGTCCCATGACTAAAATACCGTCAAAACTATTATCCTCAAATCCATCTAACTCCATAGCACTTTGGCAATAATAGCCTTCAGCTTCATATCCCTTTTCTGTAATTTTTTTCTTTGCAATATCTAGCTCATTTTGTGATAAGTCTAGTAAGCTTACCTTATAACCTCTCTCTAATAAAGCTAAACTATATCTACCTGGTCCACATCCTATATCAAGTATTTTCCCTTCTTTAGAGAAGTATTTATTAATTAAGTATAATGTTGTTTCATACTCAATATTACTATAAGGATTGGCTAACCTTAATAATTCCTTTTCTGACATACTATCATAGTAATCTTTTACTACATCTTGTTCCATCTTGTCTCCCCCTTGTTTTTTATTTGTGAATATATATGTGTAGAAAAATAAAAAAGTCCGCGCCCACTCAACATATAAGCTAATTAAACTTATACATTAAGTGACTCCGCAGACTTATATATGCGTGTAGGACTTTATCCCTGTATAGCTCATGATCTTAATCACTATATACACTCACTTTTTATTAAATTATATACATAATGCAGTAATATTTAGATAAAGTAAAGTATTTTAAATACATTCAAGTGATTTTTTAATATCCTTTGTATAGATACCCTGGTATATGACCTGGTATTTCAATGATTTCTATACCCCATTAATATACTTTTCATCACTTAATACCATTCTTCTCCTAAATAATTGTATACTTCTTTTGCTCTTTGTAGTGCTTCTTTTTCTATTATATGTACATCTACGATAATTTTGGACTCTCCCGCCTTGCATAAAATAGCTTGTTCTTTTAATAGATTAAGTGACTTTTCTAAATAATTTCTATAGGAAGTAACCAGCTTATCACGACTATGAAACTCATGTTTATTTAGCTGCTCTAATGCTTCATCCAATAAACGGATTACCTCATTGGCTACAACGACTACTCTTTCATCCCCTAGTCGTTCTTGCTCATATACACATTCTACTAAAAACTCTGTTGCTGCTAGAAGATTTGATGTAACTCCCTGAAAACATTCCAAATCCTTTGCTTCTGGTAATGTATAAGTTAATCGCCCATCCCCTTCTGGATTATTATACTCCACGGTAAATCGACTAATCCACTTTGGCTTGAATGCTTTAGTAATGCCTTTATCAAGCTCTACTACTTCTTTTGTTCGCAAATTTTTCAAGTAAAGATGTGTCTCTTGCTTGGATACATCAAACTCCTCTTGGCCATCTACATCGAAGAAATGAGGAATATCTCCATATGCAATCCAGCCACTAGATGGATTAATAGCATAGTCTGATTGATAGCCTTCCTCCATTTTAATATTTTGAACTTCCAAAGTATGTCTATTAATACATGTATAATAATTTACAAACAAAGTACGCCTATGGATAAGCCATAAATAACCATTATCTTCTGACCATCCTACAAAATCTGTAGTAAATTCTTCTTCAGGATCTGGCTTAATCTTTTCGTCAAATAAAACCTTGTCATCAGGATCCAGTATAAAGGTCCTGCCACTTTCTGATTCTACAATAGCCAATAGATAAGGCCTCTTTGGATTAGTACCTAAAGATACACCTTGTGTACCAAAATTTATTTGCCCTTCTAATATTTTCTTGCCTTCTAAAGGCTTATCAACATTATACTTTTTAATATAAGATTCCTGGCTACCATCTTCTTTACTTTTTATAACATAAGTATAATAATCTTTCCCTCTAACGACTAAATCAATCCTTGTTCCTTTATCTATCAAAGTTTTCGTTCCATTTAATTCCTCTCTCCAAAACTTTATACTATTTGCCTTATTAGGATTATATTCATCCGTAGTGCTATAAACGTAATCCCCTATCTTTTGTGTTTTTAGAACATTAGATTTCTCTTGTTCTTGCTTTAATTCTATTGGTTTACCTAGCCCTTTGCCTTGTCCCTCTATATTTGAATATCCTATCAAGGCAGCTAATACCCCGACCCCTATCATCCTCATTAACATTTTGTCTCCCCTTATCTACCTCAGATTATTATAAATTCTCTTTACTATACTACAGTATTTGAAACCTCGTCCCACTTGCCTATATGTCCTAAATCTATAATGTGTTCGTATACCTCTTCACTCAAGTTATACCATTTAGAATGTTTAACATCTCTTATAAGATAAACACCTGTACGCATACCAAAAGAGAGTTCATAATAAATCTCATAAGTTTCTACTACTTTTTTACTACTATCTGTAAAATAATAGGCTCCTAATAAATCATAAAATTCAGGAACATCTATATTATGATTATTACCAAAAAGTGCTGGCTCCTCTACTTCTTTAGTCTTGGCCTTACTTATTACATCATACATTCTACTTATATAACTATTGTTTTTGTTTTCGGATATTACACTTCCCATGGTCATCCAATACTCACTTTGTACAGCGTAAATCCCTTCCCCCTTTATCTTAAGCCTTGGAAGATCTATAGATACCTTATTATCTTTATACTCTACACCAAGTCCAAAAGTTTCTGAAATAAAACGAAGAGGTACCATGGTCCTTCCCTTATCTATATAAGGTGGTGCATCTAACTGAATTTCTTGTCCATTTTGAGTACCCGTAGTTTCTCCTACAGCTATATTAAGTTCTTGATCCTTATAGTTTATAGCTATGTTAGGGTTTTGCCAGCTCACTGTAGCACCTAGAAAATTAGTAATCGTACTAAGAGGTACATAGGTTCTGTCATTCTTAACTTGAGGCAAAACATCCATATAATATTTACCTTCTACCTGACCTATTTTCCCTGTATAAGTATAACTTTCTGTTGGAACAGGATTTCCCCCTATATGAAGTTCAATAGTCTCCTTTCCATATATAGGTGTTGCACCATTTAGAACTAGTACTAGCCCCAATAAAATTAAATTGATTCTCTTATTCATATTTTTCACCTTTTCTTATGTATGATTACCATATAATGCAGGTTATCTTAAATTTCCTCTTTAAACTTTAATGTATAATAATACATATTTTCTACTCTTTCAAACTTCATTTCTATCCCTAATAATTGTGCCAAAGTTTTTACAGGTAAATAAGTCTTCCCATCTTTAATAATAGGTGCATGTGTCAGTGCTACTTTTTTCCCATTAATATTAGCTTGTAGTTCATTAGGCTTTAATTTTAATATCTGTCCACCACCACTTACTACAATTTGCTTATTTTTTTCATCCCAATTAGAACTAATATAATTACATACACGACCAAAATCCGTCAGCCCTATATAAGTTATAGCCCCTTGTATAAATCCTTCTGCCTCATAAGGATCTCCGTCCCCTATTCTAAAAAGATAGGTAGGTTCATTCTTATCTTTTTGGATACATAGTCTATTCAGTGCTTCTACAAACTTAGTATGTTCTTCTACATCTACCTTTTCTTTATTAACATTATCTATATGAAGTACAGCGTCTAAGTTATTTCTATCAATGGATTTAAGTGGAATAATAGAACTAGGTGTCCTAGGGTAGAAATAGCCACTACTTTCTTCATCTAAGCAAATAAGCATATACTCTCCATATTCCTCCAAGGAAAACTCCGTACTCATATGACTCGTTGCCAGTTTGGAACCTTCTGTAGCAATTTTAATTTCCTTGCCACCAGTCACATCTTTAAATACTTCAATCACTTCTACATTCCATTCTGTATCAGCTAGAGTTCTCTCTTCTCCCTTTCGTCCTGTTACAACTGTTTCATTAATCATTCCTTTTTCACCTATCACACGAATAAGCATAATTACATCCGCTTCCCTAATGACTACCTCTGGCTCAATGTATGCAAAACATCCATAGGTTTGCCTTCCCCAAAATAGTAGCATTATAACTGATACAGCTAAAATACAAATTCTTTTCATTCTCTTTGCTCCCCCCTTTAAATATTTTCTTTCTTAAGTGTATCACCTTTCTTCCTTCTAAATATCTCACTAGTCTTACAATTTCTTTACAGTTATCTTACATCTAGCTCAAAATTTTATCTAATCTTAAAAAATCCTAGAACATTTTATAATGATGTTCTAGGATCAGTTTGCCATATTTTTTATCTTAAATATTTAATTCGCTCTTTAAAATAAGCTCTTTACAACTATACTAAAATTGCTGCTATGAGAAATACTATTACTAGTGCCAAGCAAATTCCTATTGTAGTTCCCTGATCATAACGAAAAAACTTAGGAAAACGCCAAGCTACAATAATCTCTATTAAAAATATGCCTGCCATCATTAAAAACATAATATTTTCATTCAAAGTTTTCTCTCCCCTCAAAAAAAATCCTAGGACATTTTGTAATTATGACCTAGGATTAGTTATCATATTTTTTGTCTTAAATTTTTAACTTCTGTGATAGTAAGCCCTGTTTTAAGTGCTATTGTTTCATCATCTAATACATCTAACAATGCACGCGCTACCTCTTTTTTTCCTTCTTTTATTCCTTCTTTTATTCCTTCTTCTTTTCCAGAACTAAATAAATTAGCTTTCTCATGCTCGGCATATTCTCTCGCTTTGTATAGTTGTATTGTATGTGGGTCGCTACTTAAGAAGTCTAATTTTTCCATCTTATTTTCTCCTAAGTCTCACATTCTAGTCAAAGTATAGTCAATTATTACCCTTATTATAGCATACTATCTAAATTGTTGTTCACTTTTACCTTTCTATAGATTATATTTCTAACTTGTAAAGGGACATATGTCCTTTTGGTATATAAAAATAATGATAGAATAATACTAGGACAAAATTATGTTTATCTGGAGACATATGTATGAAAAACAAGCCTATCAATCTCTTCTTTAATCGTATACCTGATTCTATTTTACCTAAATGCCAAATAAGGCATATTGAAGTAGGTAAAGTAGTTGTCTTAAAGGGTAATGAAATTAAAAACGTCTATATAAGCTGTGAGGGTAAAATGCAGGTAAAAAATGAATTTGAAAATGGGTTTATTTATAGTTTTTCAAGTATAGAACCTATTGCTTATATTGGTGTGATGGAAGTTATGGCGAATAAACAAACTTATTCTTCTACCCTTCAAGCTATGACCAAGTGTACCCTCCTTGAGATACCTAAAGAAGATTTTCTAAGTTGGATTACTAGGGATCAAGTTCTTATGCTAGAAGTACTTCATTTTGTATCCTCTTTAATGTATGAACAGTCTTTAAAAATAGGTGAGGTTCTAGCCTATCCCGCTATATGTATTTTAATAGATTATCTTATTAATGTATTTGAAAGTGTGGAAGATGAAGCTGTTTTTATCCAAAAGACTAGGGAGGAAATGAGCTGTATACTTGGTTTTTCAGTTCGTACACTTAATAGAAACTTAAAGATTTTAAAGGAAGAGCATTTAATAACTGTCTCTAGAAAAGGTATAGCTATTACTAAGGAACAAGTAGATGGCCTTCGTAAAAAGTTAGCAAGTCTTAAATAAATCTAAAAAGTAAGGAGCATATCATGCAGCAAGTATTAAACATAATAAAAAATGAAACCTTAACTTATCATCAGCAAGTACTACAACTGGCTGGTCAAGCTGAAAGTACTTTAGATGTATTAACTGTAGACGCCGAAACTAAGACACTTCTTGATGCCCAAATTATATGTACTATGTTTGAAGGGAATGCACCTTATAGACCAAGATATGTAATTCCAGATTATGAACTATTTATGGAAAAAGGATGTAAATTCTTAGACCTTGAGCCACCAACAGATATATGGGAAGCTACTAATAACCTACTTATTCTTTACAAGCATGTTCCTTCTATTACATCCTTCCCAGTATATTTAGGCAATATAGATACTCTTTTAGAACCTTTTGTAAAAGATGAGGAAGAAGCTTATAAAGCCATAAAATTATATTTAAAACATATTGATAGATCCCTTACAGATTCATTTGTTCATGCCAATATTGGTCCACTAGATACAAAGGCTGGAAGACTCATCCTTAAGGCTATGCAAGAGCTTGAGTGTGCCATGCCAAACTTAACTGTAAAGTATGATAAAGACTTAACCTCTAAAGAATTTATAGAACTCTGTGCTTCAACTGCCTTAGTGACAGCTAAACCAAGCTTTGCAAATCATAAATTAGACTGTATAGATTTTGGAACAAACAAATATGCTTTAGCAAGTTGCTACAATGGCTTCTTAATTGGTGGAGGTGGCTATACCCTTGTACGCCTTGTACTTAGTCGATTAGCCGAAACCTCAGACTCTATCCAAGACTTTATAGACAAGAAGCTTCCATTTGCAGCTAATAAAATGCTTGCCTACATAGATGAACGTATTAAATTCTTAGTAGAAGAGGCAGCATTCTTTAAAACAAATTTTCTTGTATTAGAAGGCTTTATTAAAAAGGAACTTTTTACAGGTATGTTTGGAGTGGTAGGCTTAGCTGAAGCTGTCAATCATTTATTAAATGCTACAGAGCAAAAGGACAGATTTGGTCATTCAAAAGTTGCTAATGACTTAGGTGAGCACATTATAGAAAAGCTTAATGAAATTGTCTCATCTTATAAATCCAAATATGTATCCTGCTTTGGAGGAAAGCATTTATTACACGCCCAAGTAGGTATCGACACAGATACAGGTATTTCTCCTGGATGTAGAATACCAGTAGGTGAAGAGCCAGAGCTTTTTGAACATATTCTCCAGTCTGCACCTTATCACAAATATTTCTTCAATGGAATTGGTGACATCTTTGTATTTGAAGATACTTATAAGAATAATCCAGAAGCAATCGTTAATATAATCGACGGGGCATTTAATGTGGGTATAAGATACATCTCTGCTTATTCAGGTGGTTGTGATGTAGTCCGTGTAACAGGTTATCTGGTGAAAAAGTCTGAAGTAGCACAACTTGAACAAGGACAAGCTGTTAAAAACAATGCTACCGTATTTGGTATGAATGCTAAAAATGGTGCCAAAGCATTTGATAGAAGGCTTAGAGATTAACTATGGCATTAGTCAATAAAATAATTCCATTCTCTTGTATAGATGGGCCAGGAAATAGAACGGCTATCTTTTTTCAAGGATGTAATCTTAAATGTACCTATTGTCATAATCCAGAAACTATTCATACCTGTATAAACTGCGGCAAGTGTGTAGCAACTTGTCCTACAAAAGCCCTAGAAGTAGCTGATAAAAAAGTAATCTGGAATAAGGAAAAGTGTGTAAACTGTGATGCATGTATCAAAACTTGCCCTCACCTTTCCTCTCCAAAAACAACAAACTATTCAGTAGATGAACTTTTTCAGGAGATTAAAAAAATAAGCCCTTTTATTCAAGGGATTACAGTAAGTGGTGGTGAATGTACCCTCAATGCTGATTTTTTAGTAGCATTATTTACAAGAGTAAAAGAAGAACTTCATCTTACTTGCTTTGTAGATACAAACGGTATCATCGATTTAAGTAAGCATGAAGCATTAGTAAATATAACAGATCAATTTATGCTAGATGTAAAATCTATAGATTCACTAGAACACACTAGAGTAACAGGTTTAAGTAATGAAACAGTCCTAAAAAATCTCCATTACCTTTTAGAGAAAGACAAACTTTATGAAGTAAGAACCGTTGTAGCTCCAAACTTAAATAATGAAAAAACTATTAAAGCTGTAGCTGAAATAGTAGGCAATAAGTGCAAATACAAGTTAAATGCCTATAGAAAATACGGCGTAAGACAAGAAGGCTTAGACTTCCATGGTGAAGCGAGCCCTAGTGAAGAAGAAATGACTTATTATCTTAGTTTTATTCATCAATAAAATATAACTTGCAAGGGCAAGACAAAGTTTAATATTCCACATCAAAAGAGCGCCTCACGTGCAGGCGCTCTTTTGATATTTGTTTACCTATATATCTGCATTTTTGCCTTATTCAATACCTTTATCTTCTATAACCTTTTTCACTTTAGCCAAAGTATCTTTAGTAAATGCATAGGCCTCATCGACTTCTTCCTTAGTCAATAAAATAAAGTTATCTCCAGGATAATTGGCATCAAAATAATAATCTTTTAAAGTTCTAAGCATATTGATAGAAAGATCAAGTTCAATTCCTTCCTCTAAAATGGCCTTATAAAGTTTCACCAAGTTATGCCCTTTTAAAAGGGTTGAATAATCTTCTTTAAAACAAGCACGTTCAACGATATGCTTCAGGAGTTTTTCAACTACTTGCTCACATAAAATACCGTTTCGATTATAAATGTCTTCATCTTCTATTTGAATATTGTACTCTAAATATTTAAAATCATTTAAAGCAATTCTATAATAATTATATTGCTTCACACCTTTTCCCCTCTTTCCATAACGAAATACCATCTCGTTTAATATTTTTCACGAATAAAGAAGTAGATGCCTCAAATACCTCTTGGGTATAAAATACTAAGTCTACATTATACAAATCTACCAAATCTCTAATACGACCTCTTTCTTCATGTGTATCAATAGGCTTATCAGTAATAATCAATAAGTCTATGTCCGAACCTGTTTTCAGCTCACCACGGGCACAGCTTCCAAATAAAATAATTTCTACTAAATGATGTTCTATATTTGTACTTAAAATATCTATAACACTATGAATATCTTTAACAAATCTTTGTGGTAGATTAATCATTTGTCTTATCCTAACTTTCTTTATATTCTATAGTCTCATTATAGTATACCCATTTTACAATTTCAATTCTTATCCATATATATACAAATACTGTTCATACCATTCTTCACATAGCTCTTCACTTAAATAATCAGCTGTAGTATAAAATACTTCTTCCAAATCTCCACGCTCTGCTATAACCTTTGTCTTACCAAAGATTTGCTTATCTTCCTCTATAGAAAAATACCATCCACGCCATTCTAATTCTGTCAAATACATATCTACACTCCTATAATCATTTCAATATCTTAACTATTTAAGTCAATATTCATTGCTCGTTTTACTTGTTCTACAGTTTGTACGCCTATTGCATTGGCTTTTTTACTTCCTTCATGTATCATTTCTTTTACTTTATCTAAATGGTTTTCATAGTATGCCCGTTTTTCCTGAATTGGCGCAAGTAGATTATTTATTTTTTCTGCAAGTCTCTTTTTACAAGCTACACATCCTATTTTCCCCATAGAACATCTAGCACAAATATCTTCATACTCTTCTTTATTAAAGGCTTCATGATACTTACTTACACTACAAATAGAAGGATTTCCTAAATCACTTATACGAATTCTATTTGGATCTGTTACTGCTGAGTTTACTTTTTGAGTTATAATTTCCTTTTTATCTGATAGATAAATAGCATTTCCTAAGCTTTTACCCATCTTGCTATTCCCATCTAATCCTATGAGTCTAGGCGTATTGCTAAGTAGTGTCTCTGGTTCTTTTAAAATACTTTCTCCCTTTCCATATAGTTCATTAAAACGTCTTACTATCTTTCTAGCCTGTTCCATATGAGGAAGTTGATCTTCTCCTACGGGTACTAAATCTGCATTACAAAATGTAATATCTGCCGTCTGACTTACTGGATAACCTAGAAAACCATAAGTTAAATCATCATAGCCATACTGACTTGCCTCTGTTTTAATAGTAGGATTGTGCCTTAATACGTTCACAGATACAAACATAGAATAAAATACAGTAAGCTCTGCAATAGCTGGTATTTGTGATTGCTGTACTAAGGTTACTTTTTCAGGGTCTAACCCTACTGATAAATTATCTATTGCCACTTGATAAATACTATCTTTTAACATCTCTGGGTTTTTAAAATGAGTAGTAAGTGCTTGAATATCTGCTAATAATATGAAAGTTTCGTACTCATCTTGTAGTTTGACACGATTTTGTAAACTCCCTACATAATGTCCTAAATGTAATCTTCCTGTTGTTCTATCACCTGTTAAAATTCTTTTTTTAGTTTCCATTTTCTTTCTCTCCTTTT
The DNA here is from genome assembly GCA_900551325.1 of uncultured Eubacteriales bacterium. GTDB lineage: Bacteria > Bacillota > Clostridia > Lachnospirales > Cellulosilyticaceae > Holtiella. Next base: position 128,246 of record URVM01000005.1, read on the forward strand.
AATTAATTTTTCTTTATCCACCACCAATCATCCGACATACTCACCATCTCCTTTATTTTTAAATATAAAAAAACTCCCATTCCTGCAATTAGGAATAGAAGTTAAATGTCTATTAGCCACCTAAAAAGGTTATTTATCACATACTATCATATGCTCTCATCATAACGGTTAGAGTTTCCGTGAACGCCTACTATAACTTTTCGGGTTCCCCTCGTAAGCCCATTCACTATAACTTAAAATATTGCATCTCACCACCTGCAACTCTCTGGGATTTTACTGTTATAACTACTCTTCTTACTCATCGGTTTACTTCATTATGCTGTTAAATCTATCTTATACCTCTATAATTATTTTGTCAATTCCCACACTCATCCTAAATATATTTAATAAAATTCTTTTGATCCTTTCTTAAATCATATCCACAATGCTGATAAAAACCGTGAGCTTTTTCTCTATTAAAACCTGATACTAGCCTTACTCCCTCACAGCCATCTTCCTTTGCCCAAGCTTCAATGCCTTCTAATAATTTCTTACCAATTCCTAATCCTTGATAAGACTCTTCTACGGCAATAGCCATAATATTTTTTAGAGAATCTGAATAAATACATTCATAATCTGCTCCATGAACATACCCTACTACTGTTCCCTCTTTACAAGCTACTAAGATACAATCTGTCTTCCTATCTAGAATTTCTTCTAGTCTCTTCTTTGTTTTATCTTTTGGATAATAGTAGCCAAAAGCTGTGTCGTTAATTTCATGTAAACGCTCTGCATCCTCTACCTGAGCCCTACGTATTTCTATCATACTTTTCCCCCTGATTTATTATAGATTAACTATATTTTCTTCATTTATTAACTCTACATATTTATACTCATCTTCTTGCAATATTATATCATAACCCAAATTAGTTACAATTTTATAAACAAACTATATAACTTACTTTTATTATATATCCCATGAGCAATCGTTCGGATTTTAAATGGATAATATGAAAAAATATTTATTTTTAATAGAACACTTGCAATTATTTTCTAGTCATGATATAACTAAATCGAACAATAAATTTATTTATATTAATAATATTCGACTATTATATATCAAAGGAGACTTGATTATGAAAAAGAGACTTGCAAAATTATGCGTTGGTTTATTAACACTTTCTATGAGTTTTTCTATATATGGAGGTCAAGTGCCATCTCAAACTACTCCATCTACACCAGCAACTGAAGTAACAACTAAAGAAGAGGTTGAAGTAGCACAAAATGTAATTGGTGTCATTGGCGCTATGGAAGAAGAAGTTGAAATCCTTAAAGAAAAAATGAACATTACAGATACTATAACAGCTGCTGGTATGACTTTCTATAAAGGTACACTTCATAACCAACAAATTGTTCTTGCACGTTCTGGAGTAGGTAAAGTAAATGCCGCTGTGTGTGCACAACTTATGATTTCTCTTTTTGATGTAAATTATCTTGTTAATTCTGGCGTTGCAGGTACACTTAAAGAAGGCATTGATCAAGGTGATATTGTGATTTCTACAGACGCTGTGCAACACGACTTTGATGTTACTGCACTTGGTGCACCATTAGGTGAAATTTCTCGTCTTGGTGTAACTTACTTTGAAGCAGATGAAACACTTATTGGTATTGCAAAAGAAGCTTTCACTAACTTAAAGCTTAAAGATGCAAAAGCTTACAAAGGACGTGTTGCAAGTGGTGACCAATTCATCGCAGGTGGCCCAGTTCAAGAGCGTATTCAAGAACATTTTGCTCCTTCTGCTGTAGAAATGGAAGGTGCTGCTATAGCCCATGTAGCTTACATCAATCAAGTTCCTTATGTAATTATTCGTGCTATTTCAGATAAAGCAAATGGTGAAGCTGATCTTTCTTATGAAGAATTCCTTCCTCTTGCAGCCAAAAATGCAAGCCTTCTAATGGAAGAAATTATTAAATTATCAGCTACTAAACTTCCTGCTGCTAACTAATAGTTCTATCTTTTCCACATAGCTTTCTCCTATATATTTTCATACATACAAAATGCCCTAGCATCAAGGTTAAACTCTTGATGCTAGGGCATTTTACATCTCAACTTATCATTCTACTTATAGTCCTCTTATTTTGTAGTAAGACTATACACCTACTTCTACACCATATACCTCAAATTGACTAAGTGCTGGGAATGGTGAATCATCATCTGCTTTTATTAGCTCTTCTATCTGTATCCATTCTACTTCTTTTTTGCCAAAAGAGAATACTTGTGCTTCAGGTGTCTTTTCTAGCTGACAAATCATACTAGACTGGTCAGAAAAGGTCAAGGTTGCTTGTGTCCAATAACTATCATGTGGAAAATCTGCTCTTATATAGAGTACAACTTTATCTATATATACTTTTCTGCCAAAATCTATTTTCATAGTAGCATGAGGATCTCTATTAATGCCCCATGACTCATAAGGCCAGCTTCCATGATCATTATTAGCATGATTGCCATTAATCACATTTTTAGCTGCAAATACAGATTCTCCTCTAGTTTCTATATTGGCACTAGCATGTGGAAAGCAGCCTACTCCCTCATGTGTATCATACTTATTAAGTGCTAAATTCTTATAGGCTAAAACTTCTTCTCTAGTGGCTAGACGTGCTGTTAATAAATGCTTTTTCCCACTAAAACTTTTAGGTGAGTAACATCTTTTCTTCTCTTCAAATGGAACGGCAAAATCCATTGTATGATTTTTTAAGTAGATAAAACTTTCTCCAATTGCATCATCTAGTTGAACAACTAAAAAAGTATTTTCTTCCTCACATGCGACTACAATGTGATCCCCTTCTTCATAAAGCTCACCATATACTAAGAAAACTTCTTTCCCCTGTGCAACCCTCTTAGTTAGTCCCTCTTTACTTACTATTTTTAATGTAATCATAAGTCTTCCTTTCTACTTCCTACTTTATTTTCTATCTCTGTACACGTCCTGATCCATCTCCACCAGCAAGCTTTTTCACTTCTTCTACAGAAACTTGGTTAAAGTCTCCTTCAATAGAATGTTTTAAGCAACTTGCGGCAACTGCAAATTCAACAGCTTGCTGTGGTGGGTATTGCTCTAAACTAGCATATATAAGACCTCCTCCAAAAGAATCTCCTCCACCTACTCTATCTGTGATGTGCATTAAGTAAGTTTTACTAAAGTAATAGTCTTCTCCATCGTATAACATAGCTGCCCAATTATTATCATTTGCTGAAATAGAGCTTCTTAAAGTAATGGCTACCTTCTCAAAGTTAAAGCGCTCTGCTAACTCTTTTGCTACCTCTTTATAGCCTTCATGGTTTACTTGACCTGATGTAATGTCTGTATTACTTGCACGGATGCCAAATACGTCTCCTGCATCTTCTTCATTAGCAATACACACATCTACAAACTTACAAAGTTCACCCATAACTTGCCCTGCTTTTTCTTTACTCCAAAGCTTATTACGATAGTTTAAATCACAACTTACTGTAATCCCTTTTTCTTTAGCTTTTTTACATGCTTCTAGACAAATTTCTGCTACAGTATCATTTAATGCAGGTGTAATCCCTGTAAAATGGAACCAATCTACCCCTTCAAAAATCTCATCCCAATTAAAATCTTCACTCCCCGCAGTAGAAATAGAAGACCCTGCTCTATCATAAATTACTTTAGATGGTCTTTGAGATGCTCCCTTTTCTAAGAAGTAAATTCCAACTCTTTCACCACCTCTTGTAATATAAGAAGTATCTACTCCATATCTACGTAAGGAATTAATTGCTGCTTGACCAATCTCGTGTTTTGGTAGTTTGGTTACAAATTTTGCATCATAGCCATAATTAGCAAGGGAAACAGCTACATTGGCTTCTCCACCTCCATAAGTCGCTCCGTAATGCTCGGCTTGCACAAAACGATAGTATCCTTCTGGTGCTAAACGTAACATAATTTCTCCAAATGTAATCACTCTTTTGCTCATTTTGTTTCCCCCTTATTTTTGTACTAAATGGAAGGCGAATCCTCCCATTTGCTCTTCTAAATAAATTGCAACTAAATCACCTTTAGCATTATATTTCTTTGTATCTTCTAAGAATTTAATACCTTGAAGTTCCATATGGTAAATAGCCCGTTCAAGATCATTGGTCCCTATAGCAATATGTCCCTTTTCACCAAGATAAGGAGTCTTCATCACTTCCACTTCACTACCTATAAATATAGAACTATTCCCTACTTTTTGGTCCATACTAAACGTATTTGCTATCTTATGTACAATCTCATTTGCTTTGGTTTCATTGTCTGCATTCATTCCAATATGCTTCAGTTCAAAACCTAGCATTTTCTTTACCGCTTCTTTTGTAAGTCGTGTGATCTCATCAAACTTGCCCTCTAAGATAAGTTCCTTAGTCACCATCCATGTTCCACCACATGCAATGACCTTCTTAAAATCTAAATAAGATTTGAGATTTTTTTCATTAATGCCACCTGTAGGCATAAATTTCATTTGATGATAAGGTGCAGACATAGATTTAATCATATTAATCCCACCTGCTGCCTCCGCAGGGAAGAATTTTACCACTTCTAATCCGAGTTCCATGGCTAGTTCTACATCACTAGGATTGGCACAGCCTGGTACCACTGGAATACCTTTTTCTATACAATAGCCAACCACTTTCGGATTCAATCCTGGACTTACAATGAATTTTGCTCCTGCACCTACTGCCTGGTCTACTTGTTTAATCGTAAGTACAGTCCCAGCACCTACTAACATATCTGGGAATTTGGTTGTCATGATGCGTATAGATTCTTCTGCAGCAGCTGTTCTAAAGGTTACTTCTGCACAAGGTAGTCCCCCTTCGCACAAGGCTTTTGCTAAAGGCGCTGCATCTTGAGTCCGGTCAAGTGCAATAACTGGTACAATTCCTATCTTTGCAATTTCTTCTAATATATGATTCATACCTATGTCCTCCCCTATCCTTATCTATTTAGGTTGCTTACCAATATAGGCTAATATGCCACCATCTACATAAAGCACATGCCCATTTACAAAGTTTGAAGCATCAGACGCTAAGAAAATAGCAGGTCCTTCTAAATCTTCTGGTGTTCCCCAACGTGCAGCAGGTGTTTTAGCAATAATAAATTGGTCAAATGGATGTTTTGAACCATCTTCTTGTACCTGTCTTAATGGTGCAGTTTGAGGTGTTGCAATATAGCCTGGTCCAATACCATTACACTGAATATTAAACTCCCCATATTCAGATGCTATATTTTTAGTTAGCATTTTAAGGCCACCCTTTGCTGCTGCATAAGCAGATACTGTTTCTCTACCTAGTTCGCTCATCATAGAACAAATATTAATGATTTTCCCATGCCCTTTTTTAATCATAGAAGGAATAACTGCCTTAGATACAATAAAAGGTGCATTTAAATCTACATCTATTACTTGTCTAAATTCTTCAGCAGTCATTTCGCACATAGGTATTCTTTTAATAATACCTGCATTATTAACAAGAATATCAATAACCCCTACTTCGTCTTCAATCTTAGCAACCATTTTATTTACTGCATCTTCATCACAAACATTACATACATAACCGTGAGCTTTAACACCTATTGCCTCGTATTCCTTAAGTCCTGCATCTACCTTTTCTTGACTAAGGTCATTAAAGCATACCGTAGCTCCTGCCTTTGCATAACAAGAAGCTATAGCAAATCCAATACCATATGACGCTCCTGTTACAAGTGCAACTTTTCCCTCTAAAGAAAACATATTTAACTCTGCCATTTTCCTTGTCTCCTCTATCTCTATTTATTTTTTATCGCTTACTTATCTACTTATTTATTTACTTACTTATTTATTTACTTATTTATTTATTTACTTATTTATCTTCCGAATCATCTTTATACTTATCTTTATACTTATCTTAAGTCCTTATTGCTTACAGCATCCATATCTATAAACACTTGGTTTTCTCCTACCATTCCCCATATAAAAGTATAGGCTCTAGAGCCACTTCCTGCATGAATGGACCAACTTGGTGAAATCACTGCTTCTTCATTTCTTACAACAATATGTCTTGTTTGGGTTGGCTCTCCCATATAGTGCATCACAAAAGCATCTTCTGGCATTTCGAAGTAAAGATAAACCTCCATTCTACGATCATGGGTATGGCATGGCATAGTATTCCATACACTACCTGGCTTAAGTGCTGTCATTCCCATTACTAATTGACAACTTTCTACTTGGCCTGGAAGAATGTATTTATTGATGACTCTATGATTAGATTCTTCTAAAGTACCAAGCTCTACTTTATTTTCATCTTTAATAATCACTACGCCTTCTTCTTCGGTCCCTTCTAATTTAATGAGTACAGTTGGGTAAGTTTTATGAGCTGGTGCACTATTTAGATAAAATTTAGCTGGCATATGTGGATCTTCACTTTCAAATGAAATATCTTTTGCACCCATACCAATGTACATACCATCTTTATAGCCTAATTCATATCTTGTTCCATCAACAATTACTGTACCTCTTGCACCAACATTGATGATTCCCATTTCTCTTCTTTCTAAGAAATAAGCTGCTCTTAGTTCCTCTCCTGCTGTTAAAACAAGTGGTGAAGTTGGAACTGCTGCTCCTGTAATAATACGGTCAATATGGCTATATACTAATCTAATCTCTCCAGGTATAAAAAGCCCTTCAATTAAAAACTCTTCTCTTAATCTTTCTGTAGTGTAATGCTTTACATCTCTTGGTGATGACGCTGTTCTAATTTCCATATCTTTTTCTCCTTTTATTAGAATATTATTTGTATAACTTTATTTTACCAAATCGAATTTTCTTTTTCTTTGCTTATATTGGCAAAAATATTGCATTTCTTGAACTTAATATGTATGATTGAACTAAAATACAATATTGTTTGATTATAAATTTTATTAAGGAGGGGATACTGTGCTTGCATATACATCTTGTAAAGAAGCTACAACTGCTTGTATTGTCAATAAATACTTTTCTATTGCTCACTTAACTAAAGAAGAAAAAACTATGAATATGCATATTCATGATTGCTATGAACTTTACTACTCCATCTCTGGTGGCAAACAATTTCTTATTGATAACAAACTCTATACTATTTCTCCGGGGGAGCTTTTTGTTATTAACCAATACGAGACCCATCATCTTACTCAAATTGACCAAGAAATCCATGAACGCATTGTTATTTCCATATGTCCTGAATTTTTGAACTCCCTTAGTACCAATCAGACCGACTTAGCCTACTGCTTTACAAATCATCCTAAATCTTTTAATCATAAACTCTCTCTCTCAAGTGAATATCAAAAACGCTTCCTATATTATGTGAATAAAATTTTATCTGCAAATGATTACGGTGGGGATATTATTGAAAAATGTGCCTTTCAAGAACTTATGCTATTTATTAATACAGTCTATAGCCAAAATATTGATGACACTTTAGAAAGTACTTTTCAATACAATAAGCAAGTTAATGATATCCTTAGCTACATTAATAACAACATTGAACATAATATTACAATCGATGAACTAGCCAATCACTTTTACTTAAGCACCTCTTATATTTGTCGTATTTTTAAAGCAACAACAGGAACTACCATTGTGAAATACATTACAGCCCGTCGTATCAGTATTGCTAAAACATTACTGGCAAATGGTTTAAATGTTACAGACACTTTTTTACAATGTGGCTTTAATGACTATAGTAACTTTGTTAGAGCTTTTACAAAGGCTGTTGGTATCTCCCCCAAAAAATATTCTCAACTGAGTAATTCATAAACTCAAAATAAGCGTATGAAGGTTGTATTTCCTAACACAACTTTCATACGCTTATTTAAATAAAAATATTTACACGTGGACATAAGTATGCTATATTGTTAATTATATTTCAGTATGATTGTATACAATTATACCATTAAACATTTCGTGAGGTGTGACTTCTATGACAATTGAACTTGATATCTATCAAACAATGGCCCTTGTTGCCTTAGTATTTTATTTAGGTAAGTATCTTCATAATCGAATAAGTATATTTACTAAGTATTGTATCCCCCCTGCAGTTATAGGTGGTTTTACTTTTGCTTTAGTTATTTTATTTTTTAATAAAACTGGCCTAGTAGATATGGTTCTAGATACAACGCTACAAAATATTTTTATGACAGCCTTTTTTACTAGTATAGGCTTTACAGCAAGTATTAAAATCCTTAAACAAGGTGGTATCAAAGTTGTTACTTTCCTAGCTGTTTCTTCCTTACTTGTTGTTTTACAAAATATTGTCGGAGTTACACTTGCTCGTACTTTTAATTTATCTCCACTTCTTGGACTTTGTACAGGTTCTATTCCTATGGTAGGTGGTCATGGTACTTCTGGTTCTTTCGGCCCTATTATTGAGTCACTAGGTGTAGGCAGTGCAACTACTGTTTCATTTGCTTCTGCTACTTTTGGACTTATTATGGGAAGTATTATCGGTGGTCTTGTTGCAAGAACACTTGTCCTTCGTCACAAGCTTCAAGTAGAACCTACTGCAAAAAAAGAAAATACTACTAAAGAAAATGCTGATTTATTATCTTTCAAAAAACTTATGAATGCTGCTTGCTTACTCTTTATTGCTATGGGACTTGGCTCAATCGTATCTTCTATGATTCAGGCTACTGGACTTGCCTTCCCTTCTTACATAGGCGCTATGCTTGTTGCAGCTGTTATACGTAATATTTATGATTTTAGACACCATGCATTAGAAGAAAAAGAGATAGAAACATTAGGTAGTTTAAGCCTATCTTTCTTCTTAACAATGGCCCTTATGGGACTTAAGCTTTGGCAACTCTTTGACCTAGCACTTCCACTACTTATAATGCTTATTGCTCAAGCACTTTTAACAGGTTCTTTTGCTTACTTTATTGTTTACCGCATTATGGGTAAGAACTACGAAGGCGCAGTATTTGCATCAGCTATTTGTGGCTTTGGAATGGGTGCTACACCAAATGCTATTGCCAATATGGATGAATTAACAAATAAATATGGATTTGCTCCTACTCCTTATTTTGTTGTACCTATTGTAGGTTGTTTGTTTATTGATTTTGTAAATTCGGGGATTATTACCTTGTTTATTAATATATTTAAGTAAAAGAAAGAGTTGCCACACTTTTGATGTGGCAACTCTTTCTTTTATTTGTGTAGAAATGTGTGTAAGGATTTTATTAGGGACGAATTACTATCTTCCTAGTCTTCTTGGGCATCAGGGTAGGGAGCTTCTCCTTCAGCTTCCACCTGGGGGGTCGAATTACTGTCTCTACTAGTCTTCCTAGGTTTCAGGCTGGCTGTAACTCCTCCTCAAGCTTCCACTTCCGGTAGCTAAGAGGCTGTAAACTCAGGATTCGTAAGAACGCCAGAAACTTGCTTCGCTTCGAACTCCTGGCTAAGTGCCTTACTCACCCATTCGTTAACAGCCTCTAAGCCACCTGCATAAGCCGCTTTCGGATGAGCCACATCCATCCCTCCACCTCTTCTGGTTTTCTTGAGACAGTAATTCTAGTCTACTTATATTTATACTTATACTTGCAATCACTATGTCCATTCACTTATACCCTATTCTCCATTCGTCAAACAACATCTAAACCACCTATATAAGACACTTTTAGATGAGCTACATCCATCTCTCCACCTCTCCTAGTCTTTTGGATGCAATAATTCTAGTCTACTTACATCTTAGTATTTCCTCACTATTAATGGCCTTTAGGTGTAGGCATCTGAATAACAACTTATCAAGAAAGGCTATATCTGGTGGAGTAAATATTTGTTGTTATAATTAGATTTCTAATATAGGATTATATGTAATTATCGTATAAAATAAACGCTTATTGGGATAGCATCCTAAAGGGGAATTTAAATGTTTTATGCTTGTCTTAGCTTATCAATTATATTTGTAATAATAGCAGGATTACTTACAATTTTAGGAGCTAGAGGGGCTATGCTAATTGGTGGGTTCAATACGCTTTCAGAAGCTCAAAGGAATTTGTATGATAAAAGTAAGCTTGTTAAAGCTATGAGAAATTCATTATTATTATGGGCTTTAATCTTAGCAATAGGGGTGGTTTTATCTTATTTTGTTTCTCAATATTTTGGTATTATTTCTTTCATTATTTGGCTAATAGTATTGTTCAGAGCTTTTCATTAGGATGATAAAAAAGCTTTTGATAAATATAAGATATAGATATTTTATAACTCTTAACAGGGATATATAGGAGGATAAAGGAAATGTTTGCATTTTTAGAAGAGTTTAATACGCTTCACGATGACAAAATAACCTTGATAATCTGTGAAAAGGTTCAAGGAAACAACGTATTGTTACCATTTTATTATTATGACATCTATGAAAATTGTACCAATCAATGTATAGGTAAGATAAGCATTCGGATAGGTGATAATTATCATTCTTACTACAATGGTCATATTGGTTATGAAATTGATGAAAATTATCGCGGAAAACATTATTCCTATTATGCCATTATGTTAGTTATTGAGGTTGCGAAGGCCCATCAAATGAAATCTATATATCTAACTTGCAAAGAATCAAATGTCGCTTCAAGAAAAATAATTGAAAAAACTAACGCCAAACTCATAGAGATTACTAAGATTCCTAAAGACTGTTTCTTTTGGCGTGTAGGTATAGAAGACTCTTGTATATATACTTTAAAACTTTAATTGCTATATCTCCACCTACTCTAAACATTAGGTTATCTACAAATAATCCATAAGAAAACTCTGTTTACTCAAGTGAATATTTATTGTAATATTTAGACTTCTAATATAGACTTATATATTTTTATACAATAAAATTTTGTTGGGTGGAGGTTTAACTTTATGAACGAAATAAAAAATATTAAACAATACGTCTTATATACATATTTGGTATTTTGGATGATGATCTTGGGGATTGGTGGATTGGTAAGTACATTAACAAATAGTAATTATTTTGCTATGCAATGGGTAGTAGTTATATGCTCCTGGTTACCTACAATTGTTCTTTTTATCCTTTCTAAAAAAATACTAAATGGTGTTACACTAAAACAATTTTATAAAAGTTTATTAGGTGAGAAAGTAACTTTCTCTATTTTCTCTTTGTGTACATTAATTATCCTATCAATTTATTTTTTCTCTGTGGTGTTGTATAGTTTTATAGCATCAAAATCCTTTTCAGTTAATATATCTATTATGTTTCCTTCTATTATATGGAGTTTAATTTTCTCTGTATTACAAGGTGCCAGTGGTGAAGAGTCTGGTTGGCGCGGATATCTTCTCCCTCGATTAGTACAGCATTATGGTTTTAGTAAAGGGAATGTAGTATTAGGGCTTATCTGGGCCTTTTGGCATTTACCTTTATGGTTTATTAGTAGTGGCTACAGTGGATGGATGCTTGTTCAATACATAGTAGTATTTATCGCCTTTGCCGTATCATTCACTATTTTAATGGGTTGGATTCAGCAAAAGTGTAAAAATTTATTTTTAGCTTTTTGGATGCACTTTTTATTTAATTTTTTATTAACCACTTTAACTGTTGATCTTCTAATACCTTTAACTATTATGAGTATTTTTTATGTTGTCGTGGCAGTAATCATTGTTGCAGTACAAAAAAACCTAATATCAAGTTAAAGTAGAAAGATTTAAGTAATAAATATTTGTTTTTATGCACATATGGAGGTACGCAATGAAAAAAATAATGGTCATTGGATGTCCAGGAAGTGGTAAAAGTACATTTTCTAAAGGGTTACACAAAGCTATAGGATTACCTTTATTTCATTTAGATATGCTCTATTGGAATGCTGATAGAACTGTAGTTGAAAAATCTGTATTTAAAGAGAAATTGCAAGACATACTCTCTCAAGAATTATGGATAATTGATGGAAACTATAATTCAACTATTGAGCTCCGATTGCAAGCTTGTGATACTGTTTTTTTCTTGGATTATCCTGTAGAAGTGTGTCTTCGGGGTGTACAATCTAGAAAAGGTAAAGCACGCACAGATATGCCGTGGATTGAGTCTATAGATGAAGAGGATGAAGAATTTATAGCCTTCATAAACAACTATAATTCTGTTAGTAAGCCAGTCATTCTTCAATTATTAAATACGTATCCTGATAAAAATATCATTATATTTAAAAGTCGAGATGAGGCTAAAAAATATATAGCTGAAATAGGTAACTACATATAAGTACATTATTTATATAATAGGAGGCGAGATGAAAAAATTTATTTTAAAAATTATTTTAATCTATATTCTTATACTTAGTTTTAGTCTAATGCTGGTTTATTTTTCAGGATCTTTTATTATACTTGCAGATAGTGCATATTGGGATATTTTTAAAAGTATTACGATTCCATATTTGCTCTATATAATATATTTGATTTACTCAAAACATTACAGATATAACACACATAAAAATACTTATAGTAAAATTAAAACACCAAGATCTATAGATAAAAATCATACTCCTATTAAATCAAAGACTGCACTAAATTGGATTATAAAAGACCAACATGTTTTATTTGATATATGCGAAGTATTTATGTTAATAACTGTTATCAATAGTTTTATGATGGTAATGTCCATTGATACTCCTAAAATTGGTGAGTTCGCTTATATACACTTACTAATGAGATTAACCATTATATCTACTGTAATGAGTATTCTTAAAGGAAAAAGAGTCCTTCAAGATTTTAAAAGTATTGCCCTAGCACTTAAAAAAAGTAATAGATTGTCAGCAAAAGATGTTACACAGTCTATATCAAACAATGTACTTCAAAATAAATATAGAACTATCTATGTACTATTTACTACACTCACAATTATCATTTGTATTATATCAATACTATTTCTCCCCAATCCTATGGGTGGTGTCCGTTTATATTTAAATTTATTAATTATGTTCGGAGTTATTATCACACTTATTTTTTTCATATCTATCATACATAGGCTAACAACAAGGTAGATCGTTATTCCACTACTTAAAACTTGCTTCGCTTCGACACCTTATTAACTACCTACTCATTTATTACGAATCTATAAGCCGCCTGCATAAGCTACTTTCATATGAATCATATTCACCCACTTTGTCTAATTTTCTTGGGACAGTAATTCTAATTTACGTATACTCTGTTTACTTACTACCAAAAGACCTTTACGTTTAGATTATCAAATAATAGCTTATGGATAAAGAAAGATTATATTGATTATTTACAAAAGAGATTTATTTTACAGGAAAAGATAATTTATATTAATTTGGGTAAAGGTAAAGGGGATATGAAGAGTGAAAAAGAAAAACTTATGGCTATTAATTTTAGGGTTAGGGTTAACATCAGGAACAATTTTAATTAATCGTTTTGTAATTAGTATACCTAACTGGTTAGCCATTGCATTTTCAATTATTGCAATTTGTGCACTTGTTGCATTTCTTATTACAAATAAAAAGTAGGCAAAATCAGTATAGTCTAATGGTGCAAAAAGAGTAAGTTTTTACCTAGTAAAGTAGTTATTCTGTTACTCCACATGGTCTCTTCAACGAATGATCTATCTTTATGCATTATATCCTTATTATTACTTCTTCTATTATTCAGAGAACTTGGGTGGGTGGCGTGGTGGGATGTTCTCCAGAACCTGCCTGCGTAGCTTTCAGCTAAGAAATACATGAAATGAGAAAATGATGGTTTTAGCTCCATTGTTTGAGCATAATGAAGTATAACGGAATGGCGCGAGTTTGGAGCGTTATCATTTTTGAATGAATAGTATTTCTCTGAAAGTGGAGTGAAGCAGGTGGCGGAGAATATCCTACCGCGACACCCTAAGTAGACCCACCTATTCTAAAATCTAAAAAGGGTAGGGAGTTGTCGCAAAGACAACTCCCTACCCTTTTACCCTATATCTAGAATATACTCAAATCTAATGCATCTGATAGATAAGATAGCATTTCTATGCCACCTGTAGAATTTCCTTTTTCGTCAAGTGCTGGTCCATATACTCCTATTCCTAATTTGTTTGGAACAGTAGCTAGGATACCTCCTCCTACACCTGATTTAGCGGGTACGCCTACTTTAACTGCAAATTGGCCTGATGCATCATATAGACCACATGTAACCATAATAGCTGTTGCTATTCTGGTAATGTATTTAGGAATAATTTGCTCGCCTGTTCTTAGACAAATACCGTTATTACTATAAAGTGCACCTATTCTTGCTAAGTCCTGGCATGTCATTTCTATAGAGCATTGTCTAAAGTAAACATGGATCAACGCTTCTACATCTTCATCAATAACACCACAACTTTTCATAAAGTATGCTAATGAACGGTTTCTATCTCCTGTTTGGGCTTCTGATTTATAAACTGCCTCATTAATGGTAATATGTGGATTGCCAGATACAAGTTTTGCAAATTCTAGGATTCTTCCTATTTGTTCATCTCCGTCTTTACCTTTTATGAGAGAAGTAGTTGCTATTGCCCCTGCATTAATCATGGGATTAAGAGGTTTTTGAAGACTTTTTAATTCTAGCTTTACGATAGAGTTAAATGGGTCACCTGTAGCTTCCATGCCTACTTTTTCAAATACTTTATCTGGACCATTATCCATAAGAGCTAAAGTTAAAACTAATAATTTGGATATACTTTGAATAGTGAATTTCTTGTTATAATCTCCTACCCCATATCCTTTGCCATCTAAAGTCTCTATATAAATACCTAAGTCTGTAGCAGGCACTTTTTGTAATTCTGGTATGTAGCCTGCTGCCTTACCCATATGGGTATACTTTTTGCCATGCTCTAAGGCTTCTTTTAATATTTTTTCCATGTCTCCTCCTAGATGTCCACGTAAAAAACGTTTATTTCTATTATTATTAAATTTATGAATCTATTTCATACGAGAACTTTTATTTACTCAGCAGCTGCTAACTCACATTCTTGACCTATAAGTACAAGTACATCATTTTCTTTAATAATAGTAAAGCCTTTTGGTACAATAACTTTTCCTTGTCTTTTAATCATTACAACAAGAATTTCTTCTGGAATTTCACAGTCCATAAGTGCTTTATTAATCCACTTATTTCCTTCTTCCACAAGCATTTCTACCATACCATTTTTAAATTTCTTCTTAAGTTCACTTACTTGATCATCTTCTATTACTTCTTCCTCAATTAAACCTAGTTTTTTAGCAACTAAAGGTATGAAACTTCCTTGAATAGTTACAGAAAATAGTGCAATGAAAAAGATAATATGGAAAATATCACTTTGTATCGTTACATTTTTAGTTATAGCAAAAATGGCAAAAACCAATGAAGCTGCTCCTCTTAGACCAACCCAAGATATAAATAGTTGCTGCTTAATAGGTATTTTAAACCAACACAAGATTGAAAAAACAGCTATCGGTCTTCCAATAAGAATTAAGAATAGAGAAATCATAATTCCTTCAAATGCTATATTTGGTATTTGTGATGGAAAAGCTAATAGACCTAACATAAAGAAAAGCATAATTTGCATAATCCATGAAAGTCCATCAAAGAAATGGGTCAAACTCTTTTTGTGTGGAATTTTTGCATTACCTATTACAATACCTGCAAAAAATACACTTAAATAGCCATTCCCTCCCAAGGTTTCACTAATTGCATAAGCTAAAATAGCTACTGCTGTTGTAAAAATCGGATATAGTCCCTCAATCTCAAACTTAATCCTTCTTAGTATAAATACAGACATACTAGATAGTAATAGACCAACTGCTATACCAAATCCTACTTGTTTAAGGATCATGATCAGTACACTTAGTCCCATACTGCCAGCATCCATGCCTCCACTTGCTCCCATTAGAACAATAACAATACTTGTTAACATATAAGCAGTAGGGTCATTACTTCCACTTTCAAACTCTACTAATGTGTCTATATTATTTTTTAACTTAAGATTTCTTGAACGTAGTATAGACATGACTGAAGCAGCATCTGTTGAAGCAACAACAGAGCCTAATAAAAGTCCTTCAAGCATACTTGTTTTTAGAACAAAGTAGCAAAATAATCCGGTAAGTCCTGCTGTTATAGCCACACCAAGGGTAGAAAGCATAACTGCAGGTATAGAGATAGGTTTAGCTTTTGACCATTGGGTACAAAAACCACCATAAAACATAATAAATACTAACGCTGTAGATGCTAAAAAGTAGGTCATATCATAATTATCAAAGTATATGCCACCTATACCATCTGAACCAAAGATCATACCAATTCCCATAAACACTAACAGAACTGGCACACCCCATCTATAGAAAATTTTACTCGTTATAATACACGTAAGTAAAACCAAACCACATAATATCATTAAATTAATCACCAATTACCTCCTATGTCTTTAATATCTTTAATGTTTTTGCTAGAACTTATTCTTGTATAAGCTGTACTGCCTTTTCTAATAATTCATCTCTTCCTTCTTTAATCCCCTCCTTTGTAGGCCTAATATACACATCAGGTATAATGCCTATTCGTTGTGTTTTTGTCCCATCTGGATAATAAATACCAATACCAGATATATAAGTTTTTATGCCTCCTGGTAGCTGGATTTCTACTACATTTCCATCAGCCCCCGTTGAAGGACTACCTACTACCCTGGCATTCGGTGCTACTCGAAGTGCCATAGCAGTAAACTCTGGATTACTTTGAGTAAATTCATTAATGATAAGCATTACCTTACCTTTATAGTAATCTGGGTTTTGTTTCCCCACCTCCAATGCTTCACTCATAAGGAAATCACCCGGCTTTTCATGACTTGCTACAGAGTAAGTTGCAAAAGGCGTAGGCTCTGGCATTAAATACTCACCTAAAGAATATACAATAGAATCTGTTGGATAATACCTTAAATCTACAATAATCCCTTTTGTATCTTTAAACTTCTTCATAATGCTATGTATCTCATTCTTCTTTAATGCACCTGGATTAATGTAACCAATATCCTCTTCTATTAATTTATGAGACTCCAACTCTTCTTTTATAAAACTAGTATCATTATAACATTGTACCACTTCTTCTCTTTCTTTTCCATCTCGCTGTACTTCTAGTATAAGCTCTGATTCCCCAGTTCTAAACAAACAATACTGGAGTACATTTACTATACCTGCTTCATGAGAAACAGATACATAGCGTAATTTTTCCTCAATCACCTCAAAAATATCTCTTCCATTTAACTTAAGCACCACGTCACCTGGTTTTACGTTACAAGTGGTTTCATACTTTTTACCTATCTGTGTAATCACCACTTGATTATCTATTATTTGAAACTTTATAGGCGCAAATTTAGTTCCCCAGTAACGATACAAAGTCCTCCTAGTATCCATTACACTTGCGTGAGAATCTTGAATCTGGCTGATTAATTCACTTACTGTAAGTTTGTAAGAAAGATCATCCCCACATACCTCAAACTTTGGAATAAATTCTATAAGTACATCATTCCAATCTTTATCCATCACAGTACGATAAGGAAAATAGTACTCTATAATATTCCAGTATCTAAATAAACTTAGTAATTTATAGCCATCATCTTCACTCCTCATATTATTATAATCCTTTTCATTCTTTAAACTAGCAAATGTCCCCTCCTTCTGAAAAGGTATATAGGCCTTATCTCTATCTTTAATATAAGTATTAGAAATATCCATAAGGAGTGTCCTAAGCTCCTGCCCCATATAAGTCTTATCACTAATCCACTCTAAGTCAGCCTCTATGACCTTTTCTCTATTATCTTGCGGTACCCCTTTTGCTATAGGACCAAGTTTTATAATCCAGTCGTATAATATTTGATCAACTTCATCTACATCTTTTGTCTCTAATACTTTCGGCATGACTTCAAAAAGAGCCCCATCCCAATCTACCTTTCCACTTACTACCGTAGGATGATAATACTTTACAAGCCCCCATACCTTACAAAGTTTACCTAGCTGTTCTATTTGAAAACTGTCTAAACTTTCAATATGAACTCCACTACCTTTTAAAACTTTTGCTCCTTGTACTGTCCATATAATACTTATAATAAAAAGGCCTATTAATAAAGTCGTGCTTACTATCCTTCTCCACTTTGGTTTTTTATCCATCTTTTCACCCCCTTCGTTTATTTATCATCTCTATATCTTATTTGTCCTATAACTTCTACATGTCCCCAACCTTCTTTATCTTGTCCGTTATAAAGTAACTTATAGCCATCTATCCAATTACCCTCGTAAGTTGGTTGTAATAAAGTCTTATCTATTTTTCCTAGAGTTACACTACTTCCTGCACTTCCTTGAAAATAATCTTGTGCCCAGCATTTGATACATCGTCTTTTTTCATGTAAGTCCAATACTTCCTGTACACTTCTTCCCTCTAGTTCTTGTAGATTTACTATAGCAATCTTCTTGCCTTCTATTTGTTCAACTTTCTCAACTGTAATAGGAAGCTCTTCAAATCCTTTCTCTGAAAGCTCATCCATTAAAATTTGAAGTTGCTCTTTGAGGCCTAGTTGTGTATTAATCTCTATCGCCTCCTCCATCATTGCTTCCCCAGTATAGCCATCTGCTGTATACACTACAAATAAATCCTTTTGATTGACTAAGGCTTCTAACACATCTATTTGCTTTTCCAAATTAGTATTTCTCTCTCTTAAATCCTTCCAGCATTCTTGCTGATTTTCTTTTATCTTTTCTTCTATGGCTTTTAATGTTTGACTACTCCCATCTTTCATATTAAGTTGTTCTTCTAGTTGATTTATAACACTTACTAATAATTGTTGCTGCTCTTCTAAAGTATTAATTTTTGCTTCTAGCTTTGCCACTTTAGTAACCCATTCGTCTTGTCTATCTTGTCTTTGTCCACAAGCCACTATCCCCCATATGGCTATACATAATAATCCTCCCATTATCACATACTTTCCTCTTTGTCTCTTCATAATATCCCCCTAGCTACTTCTATTCACAATATTCTATTTTTTATATTTAAATTATACATTTTATCCACAATATTATCAACAATTCCAAAATTAATCATTAATTTAATAATTTACATCTAATAAGATAGAAAAATCCTTAAACATTATTGTATGTTTTAGGATTAGTGTGTTACTTTATTACTTATTATATAAGTCCTCTGCATGATCCCAGTCTATTACATTAAACCAGTCCTCAATATAATCCTTTCTAAGGTTTTGATGTTTTAAGTAGTACGCATGCTCCCATAAGTCAATGACAATGATGGGTTCTAGTCCACTAGAAATAAGCGTATCTTGATTAGCTGTAGAAACTATCCTTAGCTTACCATTTGGTTCTTTAACAAGCCATGTCCAGCCTGAACCGAATACCCCTAGTGCTTCCCCACTAAACCTTTCTTTAAACTGTTCAAAGCTTCCAAAATCCCTAATAATAGCATCATTAAGATTTCCTTTAGGTGTACCTCCCTTACCTGGGGCCATTACTTTCCAAAAGAAGGTATGATTATAATGTCCACCACCATTATTGAGTACAGCTCTACGAATATCTGGTGGTAAATTGCCTGGTGATACTAGAAGTTGCTGCAAAGAATAATTATATAGCTGAGGGTATTTATCTAATGCCTTATTCAAATTATCTACATAGGTTTTATGATGCTTATTATGATGAATTCTCATAGTTTTTTCATCTATATAAGGTTCTAGTGAATTATAAGGGTAACCTAAAGGTGGTAATGTAAAGCCATTAGGTCCAGCCATAATCTGAGGTTCCATACTAGCTTGATTTCTTCTACTTCTAAAAATTGAAGGTTTCATCACTTATTCCTCTCCCCATATTTGATTAAATGTCTTACCACTATTTTATTAGTGATAACTTATCCCTATTCCCAATGATTTTCATTCACTTCATATGCCGATGCATATGCTCTTCCTATATCAATAATCATGGTTGGATATTCTCTTAGCATATAGTTTAGTCTTAGCTTTACTGATGTACTTGAAGCTAATCCCTCATTAGTCATACCTAATATACTCCCTATTAACCTAGCTCTAGGAAGATGAAAGTCATTGGTTACAATCAATACCTTCTTATCTTCATCATTCCTTGCTTTTAAAATCTCCTTGGTAAACTTTATATTCTCTAAAGTAGTAGTAGACTTATCTTCTTTAATAATCTGATTTAACTCTACACCTTGAGATACCAAATAGCGTTCCATGGCAAGAGCCTCTGATATAACTTCATCTTCCCCCTGCCCCCCAGATACAATAATATGGGTATCTTTATTTTGTTCATAGTATTTAATGGCCTCATCCAATCTAGACTTGAGTACACTTCCTACTTGTTCACCATTAAGTCCTGCACCTAAAACTAGCACATACTCTAGGGGTTCTATTTCTTCTACCTCTTTAAACTGACTCATCTGGATGACTAACATCCCCTCTATGACTAAAAAGCTAAGTATAAATACTACGACTAATCCTTGATAAATCTTAATACCAAGTACAACATATTTATTGGCACATTTTCTACTTACCTTCCTTAGTAAAAAGGCCAATCCAATAATTAGTACACTTACTATTATAAATAACCTTGTAAAATTCATTTTGTTATATCCCTTATTCTATAGTATTTAATCTTACTCTGTATTCTATTAAAATAAGAAAACCTAAAGCATTTTACGAGTTTCTGACAAACTCTATGGACTTCTCTACTTCTTCTGAAGCTTGTTTAAGACTCTCTATATTATTTCTTCTTTTATTGTCAAAATCCAATTCAATGGTTATTATTCCATTATATTTATCTTCCTTTAAATCTCTTAGTAATTCTTTTAAAGGTAATTGCCCATGCCCCAAAATTTTATGTTCCACTCCATCGTTAAAATCACTTAAGTGTATATTTTTTATGTGTTTCCTTAGTTTCTTATAGGTTTCTATAATGGATGAATTATTGGCTCCACAATGTGTTGTATCAAAAGTAATATTTAAATCATTGTCCTTTATGAATTTTATAAACTCAGCCTCTTTGGCTAAAAAACTTCCTTCTTTAAAGTGTGGTAAATTTTCTGTTGTAACACAAATATCCTGCAGTTCTCTATATTTCAAAATATTTTCCTTGTGAAGCTCATCTAAACCATTGGGTATTTCCTTAAAATAGTCTCCATATACCATATGTGTTACGATTGTTTTAGCTCCAAAAGTTCTAGCCATATCAATAGTTCTATCGATCCATAATGCTTCACTTTCTTTTCTAGGAAAGGCTATAAATTCTAGTGGTGTGTGAATACTTAGAACCCTCAAATCTCTCTTCTCAATTTCCTTCTGAAGCTCATGAATAGGAACATCAATAAAAGCTTGATTTAAGAATAACTCTATATTTTTACAGCTAGTCTCCTTAATCATATCCAGTATTTCAATATGATTTTTAGTATAATACAATCCTGTTGAAACTGATATATTCATCTAAACCATCCCCCTATAATTAACTTTATAGTTTAATTATAGGGTATTACCTTAGGTGATGGTTAATATTTTTTATTCTAATAACATTTCTGCTTCATATTACATATCTTTATTTTTTTCTGCTACTGTAATTTACATGCAAACTTTAATAAAAAATTATATCTATATATAATTTTCTAAAGTGTTAATAGGCAACTTTATAGTAACCAAGGCACCACTTCCATTTTCTTTATTCCCATAAGTTAATTTTCCCTTATGTCCTTCTATCACTTGTTTTGTCATATATAAACCTAGGCCATAGTGTGTCCCTGTTCGTGCAGTATTCTCTGTAAAGAATTGCTGTGTCCCATTATTTAAGGCTTCTTTTGTAAAGCCTGACCCAAAATCTTCTATTTGGATGATGAGCCCATCACCTTCTTCTAGAAAACTAAGGCGAATTTCTTTTTCCTTATGAGAATGCTCTAAGGCATTTTGTACAACATTTAATAATGCCCGTAAGACACTTTGCTCATCTATCATTAATATTTTATCTGTTACATTTATCTGGGTGGTCAACCCAACTTGATAGCTTCTACATAAGGCTGTACTTTCCTCTATCACCTGTTTGATAAAATCTCTTATCTTTAGAGGGCTAACCTTCATTTCTAACCCTACTTCGCCCTTAGTCGCCTCGATTAATAGAGATATATATTTTTCTATTTGGTCACTACTTCTATCTATACACTGTACATACTCTCTCATATCAAATGTCATCATTTCTTCCATTAAAAGTTCTGCATTCCCTTTAATAACTGTTAAAGGGGTCTTAATGTCATGGGCTAAGGCCGAAATATGTTCTTTTCTTCTTTCTTCTGTTTCCCATTCCTTTTTTAAGGACTGGGCTAAAGCTCGTTTCATATCTCCAAGAGAATTTAATACATCATTAAATTCCTGTATTTTAGAAGACTTTACTTCAAATTCTAGCCTTCTTTCTTTAATGTTCTGTGTAGCCTCTAGTACGGGTGCCAATTCTTTCTTTAGCTTCTTGGCAAATAAAAGGGCAGTGACTATCACAAGAACTATAAACAGTATAAAAAATAAAAGGACTGCTATTAACTCTAACTTTGGAAATATCTGATGTAAAACAGGTGAAGCAAAGTGTGCACTAATGTCATATTGAATCACACAAATGTCCCTGTCTCTTTCCACTACTATATATCTATTATAATAATTATCAGCCCCTAGTAGAAAAAGCTTAGCATCTTCTATTTTATCCTTATCCAAATTTCCTTCTAAATAATTATAGGATTTATCAAATAACCCATAATTACAAGTATGAGGAATCAAACTACTCTCAAAAGGATTACTTTTTATAATAGCTTCCTTATTTTTTGCAATTTGTTTTTCTGCATAATTAGCAGGTAAAATAAGCCCACTATTCATAGCCAAGCTAAAAGTAATGATATAGAAACTTCCTAAAAGGATTGTTCCTACAACTAATGTTAAGAGATATTTTAAAAACATACCCCCAAGTCCAATTGTATGCCCCCTTCTTAGCTCCATTTGTAACCAATCCCCCATACTGTTTCTATTGGATTTTTATTTAGTTTGCCTAGTTTAGCTCTAATATTTTTAATGTGTTCACGTATGGCACTATTATCACTTTCACAGTCCATTCCTAATACATTTTCTAAGATTCTCTCTATAGAAAACACCTGTCCCCTATGTCTAACTAGAAATTCACAGATTTCATATTCACTTTTGGTAAGGCCAATCTTTTCTTCATTAATATAGAGTTGTTTCTCGGATAAATCAAAGCAAAAGTCTTCCCACAGAATTCTTTGACGGTATTCTCTATGGTCACGTCTTATATGAGCATGTACTCTGGCTCTTAATTCAGCTAGACTAAAAGGCTTTTTAATATAGTCATCACCGCCTACTAAAAGGCCTTCTATCATATCTGTTTCCATAGTCTTCGCTGTTATAAAGAGGATAGGGCAATCCACTTTCTCTCTTACTTCCTTACAAAAAGAGAAACCATCTATCTCAGGCATCATCACATCCAATAAAATAAGATGATACATGCTTAACTGCTGGGTTTCTAAGCCAACTACATCATTTCTTACTGTAACCATATAACCTTCTTTAGAAAGTGCCCGTTCTATAATTTTACAAATCTCTATATCGTCATCAATAACTAAGATCTTATACATCATTCATCACCTTTTAACTCTATTCATCTTGTACGTTTCCACCTTGCCATCTGCTACTCCAAAGCAAAAAAATCCCACTTATTAGAATTATTATAACTAGCATTACCATAAGGCCTTCTTTAAACTCTTGAACTACCCATTTACTTTCATTAGCATTCATAGATAGACTTGATGCATAGCTTACAAACCTTGTTCCCCATGCACAGGGTATAAACTTCCATATACCATCACCTAGTCCTAAGTACATAAGTGGGCTTAATAAACCTCCCATGATGCCTAAGCCTAATGCTAAGCCCTTCCCCCACTGAAAACTTACTATATATTGTATCATATACAGTCCTATATTCGTTACAAACAGTAAGGTGGCCATTTTAAAATAGTCTAATATACTATATATTTGATTTCCCATTAACCTAGAGATTATCCCAAACCCTACCACTGCTACCAATGTAGCTATAAAACCTACTACTTCTAAGACGGTCAACTTGCTTAAATGACTGGTTCTTTTACTATAAGGCACTGATAATATTCTTTGAAAATGCCCTGCATTTTGTTCTGCCTCAAAAGACATGGCTAGAACAATAGCAATAAGTATAGGAAAGGCCATAGCTACCGTTTGTAGATAAACTAATATTTTATCTTCATTTTCCCATGGGGCATATGAATAGTAACTAGAAAATAAAATAATGCCTATCAAAGGTATGACTATATGCAACCCTAAAAGTTTTGAATGAATGGTCTGATAAAATTCTGCCTTACAACTATTTATAAATGCCTTCATCCCTACACCTCTTTTCTAGTAAAAGCTTTAGCCGTCAGCCATGAAACAACTACATATAAACTAACTGTAATTATTATTCCAGGTAGAATAACATGACTGCTTGCAAAGGCTTTTCCTGCTTCCTCTACTAAAAGCCCATTAGGTAGAACACCTATAGCCGGACACATTAATCTTGCTGGCACAGCAAAAGGAATCCACCAATAACTTGTTACCCCATAAATACAGGCAATAACCATATTGCAAAATATACTTATAAGGATAGATAAAAAAGTTCCTAACCTTTCTGCTACATACATAAATAAGGGCATCTGCCACGCAAAGGTAATAAAAAGTAAAATACTACCTTTAAGACCTTCCCAGGTAGGCATCTCATATAAACCAAAAATCTTACTCCCTACTAGCATCAATACAAAAAATATTATATTAGTAAAGAATAAATAGACTGTAGCAACTATAATTTTGGCATACCATATATTTTCCTTATTTTCTACTAGAGCCATTAATCCATGATAATTTTTCTTTTGGTCTTTCGTTACAATGGTGGCTGCTATATAAGTGAAGGTAAAAGGAAGAAATAATATATACCACCAATTATAAGCACCACTAAAAGCGTAGCCATATCCCATTAATAGTAAAGCAAGTACAATAACAACTATCGGTGCTAGCCATATAACCTTATTATTAAAACTTTTCTTTTGTTTTAAAGCTTCAGCCTTCACATATTTAAGCATTCATCTCACCTGCTTTTCTTACCATTTCCATAAACAGACTTTCTAGGTTCTCGGATTTTTTCATTTCTTCTTGGTACCATAGTTTCCCTTTTACAATAATGCCAATATGATCTGCAATCTGCTCAATCTCTGATAATATATGACTAGAAATAATGACCGTCATCCCCTTATCTGGAAAAGAGCATATCAACTCCCTTAATTCACTTATCCCTATTGGATCAAGACCATTTGTAGGTTCATCTAAAATAAGTAACTTAGGCTTATTAAGTAGTGCCATAGCAATACCTAAACGTTGCTTCATCCCCATAGAAAACTGTCCCGCTCTCTTCTTTCCTGTATCTGTTAAATGAACCATTTCTAAAACTTCATCTATTCTTGAATCTGGTAAGCCATACATTAATGTACGTACCTTTAGATTTTCCCTCGCCGTAAGATTCTCATAAATAGGTGCCCCCTCAATAAGCGCTCCTATCTTATTTAAATCACTTCTTTTCCAAGGTCTCCCCTCAAAAAAGATTTCACCTGATGTAGGTTCTTGCATCCCTGTTATCATTTTTAAAAGAGTAGATTTCCCTGCTCCATTTGGCCCTAAAATCCCATAAATACTATTTTCCCGAACTACCATAGATATATGATCATTTACCATTTGACCTTTAAATTTCTTACATAGTCCTTGTGTCTTAATAATATTTTCCATCATAATCCTCTCCTTATAAATACATTCTATCTACTAGTCTAGAATGTATTTATAAGGATTTTGTAAGGCCATTTATTTATTCTCTACTTTCTTAACCTCCATTAACTTTTGGTCAAACTTATATGTTACATTAACATTTTCTATAGTTTCAGTATTGTCATATGCAAGGACTGCTTCAAACCCTAAGATATGATTTTCTTTCCATTCTATATTATTTACATAGCTATATATGTTCTTCTATTCTCTACTCCATTTTGATCTGCTTCCTCGACTAAATTTTCATCGATCAAGCCTATTTCTTTATATAATTTTTCTCTTTTCATAACTTCACTCCCTCTTTTTCTAGATAAATTCTTAGTTTACTTCTTATTCTAAATAAGGCTGATTTCACCGTACTTTCATTCATATTAAACCGTCTAGAAATCTCATCTATGGAATCAGAATACCAATACCTTCTAATAAATAAATTCCTTGATTTCTCATCTAGGTCATATAAAAATTGATTAATCAATCTAGCTGTTTCTCCCTCTTCATACTCTTTCTCAACTGTATTAGGTGAAGCTAAGCATTCTTCAAATTCAGTTAGAATAATCTCAAATTCTCTATTACGCTTTTTAGCTGTATTATAACCATATTTATCTAGTGCAATATTACGTGTAATTCTCCCTAAAAAACTTTAAGATTCTTAGGTATATTAGGGGGAATTATATTCCATAACGCCAAATATGTATCATTTTCACACTCCTCACTACTTATATCATTACCATTATTTTGTTTGATGGCCTTTTGGATATACTTATGTACTACTTCATCTGGGAGTTTAATACCTACCAACCTAACTTTTAACCTACATGCACTATTGGGACCAATATAAACTTCCTGTTCAATAGAGTTTATAGATGATTTAAGTAACTCAGGCATAGCTACTTGGTCATAAATATGGCACTTTTCAGATATAGCTGTAAATATTTTGAAACTTATCTTGATCCCACTAATAAAGAAATAGTTGTATCATCTAAAATTTTAATATCTAAGAAATAAGTTAATAGTAAAGATGAATGGCTTTCTAAAGCGTTGCTATAGATTAGCGAAAAAGCTTTTTGTAGTAATGCTTTTAGAAATGGAGTACCGTTATTTAGTCTTGTTTCAATAGCTTATCGATACAAAATTTTTAATAAAAATGGCTGTAGACAATATAATTATCTACAGCCTAAGCGGCCAAAAGGCCACCTTTTACTCTATGTATTTTTATTTATTATTTGGTGTCGCTACTAAGAATTGTTGATATTTTTGATTCTCTGGTAAAATATGAGAATCATACCACATATAATAGAATCTTTCCATACTTATTGTATTATAACCATCTTGCATATGATCAGATGTATCGTAAGAATCTGCCATAATCAGTACATCGTCTGCAATGGTTTCTGTTCCCATGGTATCATATCCTATAATCACACGCCAATGACCTCCAAAGTCAATATTTTCAACCATAATAGGCGTGTTATTTTTTAACATTTCAATAGTATAATCTCTAAAATCTTCAGGTGTACTAAAAGAATATCCTGTTTCATCAGCCATTGTTAAGCTTGACTCTGCATTCCATCCAATACTTTCAAAAAAGTGTACCATGCCTGATGTGGATGTACCATATTCCCCTCTTTCATCTGCTACACCTTCTTGTACTTTATTTGAAAAATTTCTGTCCTTATGAGTTTGCATAATCTCTGCAATTTCTAGCTCCTCATAAGACTTTTCATTAAAGTGGTGAAGTACTGTTAAAGCTGCTGCTGGTCCACATGTAGATTCTGTCGTTTGCTGATAGGTTTTATAATTTGGTAAAAGTGTTAGAGTATCTGTACTTTTCATATTGTAATAATCTAACACTGGGAAGTAAGGTGAATTTTTAACATTTCCTATTCCATTATAAGAAGATGCACCTGATGATTGTGTATCATATTCTTTTGGAAATGGAATGACATTTGTCATAGTACTTTGTGCCATTACACTTACTCCCATTAAACCTGTTATGCCTAATACTATTGCTGTTAATCTTTTTTTCAATTCTTATCTCGCTCCTTTGGTTATTTATTTATTTATTTAAAAACTACGCATTAAAGATAGCATAATATTTATTAGATTTCAAGATATTTTTTACTCCTTGTATATAATTAGTTTAGTTATACTTCTACTTTTTACTTCTTTTTTCTTTTCAAACTTTATTATTTTACCATTTTATTAGATTATAACATTACAAATTTTTTACAGATTAAATAATTAAGTTGTAGATGTAATATATTTTATTAAATTAAAAATAGACAGTACATGTTTTACCATTGTACTGTCTATTTTTATACTCTTTATCCTCTAGTTATTATTTAAATTGCTATAGTTGTAGAAAGTAATTATATATGCTGGTTTATTGCCTGTTACAAGTTCTATAGAAATGGTACGTTTTTTTCCATTAGCTTCACTTTCAATAGTCCTTGCACCATTATAAATAAGTTGTTTTAATTCTTGGGCAGTTAAATCAGATCCTTCTAGTGTCATATATTCTAACACCTTAATAAAATCTTCTTCTTCCTCTGCTCCTCCCCATGTTTCATAAACAACTTTTGCATCTATATCATTGTCTAAGGAGTACTCAAATTTTAACCTTCTACTATTTGTACTTAATTTTGTTGTACTTAAATCCCCAACATTAAGATCTGTAGGATGTTCTTGTCTCCAACCTGCTTCTTTAAGTAACTCATAAGTTGTATCGCCTACACCATCCGGGTTAGCCCCTACTGATATGCTTGCTGGTGTTGTTTGTTGTGGGTAATGAAGTGGTTGTTCTTCTTTAAACTTTACTGTTATTTCATTTCTTTTTAATTGTTCTATCTTACCTGGTAATTTTAATTCTTCATGACCATCTTTAGAAATAGTATATATAATATCATTCTCTACTGATTCAGGTAATATAAATTTTACACTTCCACCACCTGTTGTGCCTGCCTTACGAGTCCATTTGTCATCCTTTGTACCTTCCACTAAAACATTTACATATTGTACAGGCTTTTGGGTCACTGAATCAACAACTGTTATTTTAAGTGTTGTTATTTTCTTACATTCTAAATTCATTGTATGTGTAGCTTCATTAATAGCAACTGATATTTGAGCTGCCATATAATCTGTTGTGTCATCCCCATAAGTTGCTTCTACACGATACTTACCTTTAGCTAATGTGTTGAATTCATACTCACCTAAACTATTAGTCTTTGCAATAGCTATAGGACTAGCATAATTATTTTTTTCTGAATAAAGGCGAACTTCTACCCCTTCTTTATATTGGCTATCACTATCCACACTAACTTTTCCATTTAACACATATCCATTTACTTTAATTGTACTTGTTGCCTTTACTTTACCATCTGGTGTACTTACAGTGATAGTTGCATCTCCTATACCATTTGCTGTAATGTTTCCATTATCATCTACACTTGCTACTTTAGGATTGCTTGAAGTCCATACAACTTCTTTATTTGTAGCATCTTTAGGATATACTGTTGCTGTTAAGCTTGTTTGATCTCCTAATAGCATCTCAATATGCTCTTTAGAGAGTTCAATACGCTCTACTGGCACTTTTTTGATTATTGTTACAACATGTTCAGCATATTGAGTTGGATCTTGCTTTGATGTGGCAAGAACAATAGCTTGTCCAGTTGTTGTATTTGGTACAGTTAAAACACCTGTTCTAGAAATAGTTGTCCCATATGGTGCTTCTTTAAGATACCACATCACTTCTTTATACTTTTCTTCGTCTGGTGTTACAGTTACTTTTGCACGAAGTGTTATACTTTCTCCTGCTTCTACAGTTGTTGGTCCTTCAATCTGTACACCTGTTACAATGGCCTCTACTGCTTGTTTTTTTACTTGAATATGGCATGCTACTGTATGTTTACCATCCAGTGTTGTAGCAGTAACGACTGCACCACCTTCACCAACTGCTGTGATAATGCCATAGTTATCTACTTTTACAACATTTGCATCACTTGTTTCCCATAATACTCCTTTATTTGTTGCATAAGCAGGCTTAACATCTACCTTAAGTTGTAAGCTTTGACCCGCATTAAGCTCTAAGAATTCATGATTTAAAGTAATAGATTCCACTGGTACATATTCATCTACAGTAATGACTTCTATTCTATGTTCTGCTCGCATTGATGGGTCATATTTTGATGTTGCAACAACAATGGCTGAACCTGTTGTGCTACCTGCTGTAAATATTCCCTCTTCATTAATAGTTACATCTGATAATGAACCTTCTTTAATAGACCATGTTACTTCTTTAAGCTCTGGAGCTTCGGATGTAGCTCGCACATTGGCAATAAGCTTAATACTTGATCCTGTAGTTACCTGATAATCTCCGATGATTCCTAGTCCTGTTACTTGTGGTTTTTCTGGTCTATCTGAACTACTTGATCCGCCTGAACCACCTGATCCACTTTGAGAATTTTCTATAACAGGTGGTGTATTTACATTTTCTCCGACAACTATTGTATTTTTATCAATTTTCACTCCATCAAATACAACATTATCCACGTTAATGAAGGCCTTTTTAATTGTTCCTTTTCCTGTTATTTTTGCATCCCCATTAGCAACTAATTCTTCAATAGTTGATTTTGTATCAACATCCATCTTACTTCCTGTCATGGAAATCTTAACATTTTCTACTACAGCATCTACAAGCTTTACTTTTTGATTTGTTGCAACTTCTAGATTTTTAATTTTACCTTCTAATTGAATAGCTGAAGTTACTTTTATATTTTCTATTTCTGATTCTTTATCTAGGGCTACTCTTACTGCACCTGTAGCTTTTTCTACATACACATTATTAAGTTTTGAATTAATAATTTCTATGGAGTTTTCACCGCCACCTTCAACGATAACGTTCCCCTCTATCTTTACATTTTCTAGTGTTACATCACCTTCACCCACACCTTCTGCAATATAAAGGTTACCTGTGATCGTCATGTCTTTTAAAGTAACATCTGGTGCATTGATTACAACATTCCCTGTTACATTTTCTGTATATGTACCTGCATTTTGATAAAGTTTGGCTGTTATTTTATCTAACATCATAACAAAATCTGCACGTGTTAAGCTATCCTTAGGTGCAAGTGTACCATCTGTTCTACCTTGGAGATAACCACTTGCTATAAGGGCTTCTACCTCATCTTTTGCCCATTCTGATATTTGGTCACTATCTACAAATGCTTTGCCTTCCCCGCCTGATATGTGATAAGCATGTGCAATAGCATAAGCTGCTTCTTCCCTTGTGGCAACCTGATTTGGTCTAAATTCATTATCAAAATCATTCATAAGCTTAGACGAAGCAACTTCTTCTACTGCCTCTTTATACCACATACCTTCCGTAACATCATCATATGAAACAGCATTGTTATTATAGTTTAGGTTAAATACACGGCTAATAAGTGCTGCTAGTTCTGCACGTGTAATAGGTTGAGATGGTCTTACTGTTCCATCTTCATATCCTTTAATAATACCTAAAGATACCCATTCGGAAATAGCTTCTTGTGCCCAATGCCCAGTGTAATCTGTTGCCTGTACTGTTAAAGCATGCGTGCAAATAACTGCAGAAGCTGTAAGTAATGCTAAACGTTTTATAAATCTTTTATGTAATACCATTTTTAAGCTCCTTTATATTATCCTATTTTTTTCCATTATATACTAATTATAAAATATTGATTTTAAATCTTCAAGTCCTATTTAATAACTTCTATCATTTAGTATTTAGTGTCTAAAACTTTTCATACTCTAACTAACCAAATACGTGAAAAGGCTATATATCTAGTCATTTTAAACTAGATACATAGCCTTTTCATCGTCCGTATTAATCCCCTCGAAATCCGATACTACCCTTTAACTCTCTCTATTTTCCCCTGCCTACAGATTAAATAATTAAGCTGTATGTTTAATATATTTTATTTTTATACTTATATCAACATTTATTCTTAAAAGTAAATATTATGTATTATTTATTCGTTTTTAATCAAAAACAATTTATCTATTTTACTATAAAGCTTTTTTGGTAATATGGTGTCTAATGACAATCTCATAGTTTTCAAAGCCCACTTGCTTGCAAGCATGTTCAAATTGTGCAACGACAATCATTTGCTTATGGGTGAAGTAGAAAATACTACGTGCAAATTGACTCTCTTTATAAGCTTTAACATAAGCTGTAGCGTATGGTCCTGCTGGACCAAGTTTAAGATGGCTACAGTCAAATTCTGCTGTATATTCTCTTGTATCAACACCCTCTAAGTTGGCGTAGTAGTCTAAGAAAAATTTCTCTGCATCGTCCTTGTTCGCATTAACATATCCTTCAAAATACCCATATACCTGTTTTGTTTCATCATTTCTATTAAAAATTCCTATGACATAAAGAGGTTCTAACTCTGCTATATTTCCCTCTCTTTCTTCTTTATCCATATCTGCTTTTAGCATGAAACTTTTTGATATTTCTGTAAGTGCACTTAAAAAAGTATGGGCAACCGTATGTATAGCTACACTTGATTGGGCATCTTTCCAATATCTATACCCATAATCTTTTAGCACTTCAAGAAGTGTTACAGGATAATACTCATATTTACTACCTTTACTTTGTTCAATTAATGTTAGAAATTTTGGTCCTAGTATAGAAGATAACCTCTCATCTTCTTCTATAATACTAATGAGTTTTTCATAAAATCTTTCTTCACTCATCATCTCTAAAATCCTGGTGTATTTGTTCTCAACAAATACATCTATTTCTATGGATGCCTCTAGGGCAATGGTTTCGTAAATGGCTTGCTTATTTGGAAAATAATGATAGACATTGCCTACTGTTGTATAACTTCTATCTGAAATCATTTTTAAGGTGGTTTGTTTAACCCCCTTCTTTGCAAATAAATAAGCCGCCTCTTTAATAATTTTGTATTCTAACTCTTGCTTTTTTACTTGCATGCAGTCCCTCTCTTACATATTTTAATCTTTTATAATTTAGTATAACACAGACAAAATTATTATATTATAATTTTATTTTAAACTTATATATAATAATTATACTCGATAACAATAGAAATGGACTGTCTTCTGACAGCCCATTTTTATTATCTTATAGTCCATTATTTGCAATAACGTTTTTATACCAATCAAATGATTTTTTCTTATAGCGTTTTAAATCACCATTTCCAGCATTATCTTTATCTACATAAATAAAGCCATAGCGTTTTTTCATTTCACCTGTTGAAGCACTCACTAGGTCAATGCAACCCCAAGATGTATAACCTAATAAGTCAACACCGTCTAACTCAACTGCGTTAATCATTTCTTTAATGTGTGCTTCTAAATATTCAATACGGTAATCATCTTCTACTGTACCCTCGTCAGTTAGTACATCTACTGCACCTAATCCATTTTCTACAATGAAAAGTGGTTTTTGATAACGATCGTATAATGCATTCATTGTAATTCTTAGTCCAAGTGGATCGATTTGCCATCCCCACTCACTTGCTTTTAAGTGTGGATTTCTAAGTGTGGCAATTACATTTCCTGCTGTTTTATCCCCTACATTTGGATCATGACTTGCAAGTCTTGATGAATAGTAGCTAAATGCAATATAGTCTACAGTATTTTCTCTTAAAATACGTTCGTCATCTTCTCCCATTTCTAACTGAATATTATTTCTTTCTAAGAACTTCTTAGCATAAGCTGGGTAAGCCCCTCTTGATTGAACATCAATAAAGAAATAGTTGTTTCTATCTCTGTTCATACCTTCAAATATATCTTCTGGCTTACAACTATATGGATAGAATTGACCTGCTGCTAACATACATCCTACTTTATTTTCTGGATTAATTTCATGTGCTAGCTTAGTTGCAAGTGCAGAAGCTACAAGTTCATTATGTGCTGCTTGGTATTTAACTTGTAACTGATTTTCCCCTTCTTTGAACATAATACCTGCACCTAAAAATGGTAAGTGCATAAGCATATTGATTTCATTGAAAGTCATCCAATACTTAACTTTTCCATTAAAACGCTTGAAGATTACCTCACAATATTTTACATAAGCATCAATGAGTTTACGACTTCTCCATGAACCATATTTTTGTTCTAAAGCAAGTGGCACATCAAAGTGACAAATAGTTACAACTGGTTCAATATTATATTTAAGAAGTTCATCAATAAATGATTCATAGAATGCTAAGCCTTCTTCATTTGGTTCAGTTTCTAAACCTGTTGGGAAGATTCTAGACCAAGCAAATGAAAAACGATAGCATTTAAAGCCCATTTCTGCGAATAAGGCAATATCTTCTTTATAGTTGTGATACATATCAATAGCTTCGTGAGAAGGGAAGTAAGCATCTTTTGGTAAATCATTATAGTGCATTTTCCCCTCCATTACTGCTCTACGATGTTCTCCCCATGGAATAACATCTACTGTACCAAGACCTTTGCCTCCTGCTAAATATCCACCTTCACATTGGTTAGCAGCTGTTGCACCGCCCCATAAAAAATCTTTTCTTAATCCACTCATCTTCATTCCTCTTTTCTCAAAAAGGAGACATAGACATGTCCCCCTTTTAATATTTATTTTATTATTTAACAACTTTGATGATTTCATCCCCAAGTTTTACCTGACGATCATCAACTGCAAGGATATTTGTATAATCATCTGTATTTGTAATTAATACTGGAGTAATAATATCGTATCCTTCTGACTTGATTCCTTCAATATCAAAGTCTACAATAGGTGAACCTACTTCCACCTTATCACCTGCTTCTACATGTGCTCTAAAGTATTTTCCACCTAATTTTACTGTATCTAAACCAATATGCATAAGAATCTCAACACCATCTTCACTTGTAACTGCAATGGCATGCTTTGTATCAAATACCATTGTTATCGTTCCTTTTACTGGTGATACAAGTTGTCCTACTGATGGAATGATAGCCATCCCTTTACCCATAATCTCTTCTGCAAAAGTTGGATCATTTACTTCCTTTAAAGATACTGCCTCACCCATAAGTGGTGCACAAATAGTTGACATTTCACCTGCATTTGCTACTTGTTCTTTATCTGTTGATACTTCTTCTGTTGTTTTGTTTACTACTTCTTGCTGTGTTTCTTCTTTTTTTACTTCTTGTTTATTTGTCTCTTCTTGTTTTGGATCTTTGTAAATAATGAAGCAAACAATAAATGCTACTACAATACTGATTAGTGAACCGATACATGCATAAAGGAAATTCGCCATACCCTCTCCACCAATATAAACTGGTAAAGTTAAAAGTCCTGGAGAACCAGTTGCATATCTTGCTACACGGAAGATCCCGAAGAATAAACCACCTACAGCACCACCAATCATAGTTGCGTAAAGAGGTGTTTTAAATCTTAAACTTACACCATATAAAGCTGGTTCTGTAATACCACATACACCTGTAATACCTGCTGAAGTAGCAAGTTGTTTAATTTCTTGATCTTTAGTTTTAAATGCTACTGCTAAGCTTGCCGCACCTTGTGCTACGTTTGACGCTAACATAGGTGGTCCAATCATTGTATCATATCCCATTGTTAAAACATTGTTTACGCCAATTGGAATAAGACCGTAATGTGTTCCTGTCATAATAAGAAGTGGTGTTAATCCACCAAGAATTACAGGAACTAACCAACTTGCATAAGATTCAAGCATTTGAATACTCATACCAACTTTATCACTGATAATATATCCAAGTGGTCCAATAACAACTAATGTCATAATACCTGTTACTAATGTTGTAATAAGTGGTTTTGAGAAGAATTTAATTGGTTTTGGAGAAATCTTATCTGCAATAGGTTCTACATAAGACATGAACCATACACCTAAAATAATAGGTAATACACTAGAAGCATAACTTGCTGTTGTAATTGGTAAACCAAAAACTTTAATGGCTTCACCTGTTTCTTTAGCTGTATTTACCATACTTATAAAGCTTGGATGAATAAGTATCCCACCTATCATCATTGCAAGATATGGATTACATTTAAATTTCTTAGCTGCTGAATTTGCTAGTAAAACTGGTAAGAAATAAAAGGCTGCATCAGCCATAAAGTTAATGACTTGATAACTCTGTGCATCTGGTGTGATCACTTTAAATGCTACTAAAATAGCAAGTACAGCTTTTAACATACCTGCTGCTGTAATAGCTGGTAAGATTGGTGTAAAGATACCTGATACTGTATCAATAACTTTTTCTATTACTTTTTTGTCATCTTCTTTATTCTCATTTCCATTAGCACTTGCTACACCGTCTAGGTTAACAAGTTCCATAATTTGTTTATAAACGCTACCAACATCACTTCCAATAATGATTTGATATTGTCCACCGCTACTTACTACGCCCATAACCCCTTTAGTATTTTTAAGTTGTGGGGTATTTGCTTTCTTTTCATCTTTTAAGTTAAATCTTAATCTTGTAGCACAATGTGTAAGGTTTGAAATATTACTTTCGCCGCCTACAAGTTCTACTATAGTTTTGGCTAACTGTTTGTAATCCATATTATGTACCTCCTGTTTATATAATTTGAACGTTTTGGGCTAAAAAAGGGTATAAAAAAATACCTAAATAAAAACCAATTAGTCCTTTACTAATTCATTTCTATTTAGGTATAGCCTACTTAAAGTAACAATCCTAATATTACTCCATGGTAATACGCTTAATATGAATAGTTAGATAAATCATCTCATCTTCTGATAAATCCCATCCATATTCTTGCTTAATATAATCTCGTATTTTCTTTGTACATTCATATTCTTTTTTATATTGATTTTTTAGAGCTTGGATAAAGTGTTCATCTTGGTTTGTCATTGCACTTCCTGTAAACAACCTTTGAGCAAAAAACTTAAGATGTGTAATAAAGCGTTCATAATGGATAGAATACTCATCTAATTCCAACTTATAATGATACTTAATGATTTTTAAAATCTGCTGAATCATTTTTGTCATATCAGTTGTTTTTTCCATGGATAAGTCGTCCATTAATGCATTGACAAGATGTAGTGCTATAAACCCTGCTTCGTCTTCTGGTAATTCAACTCCTAATCGTCGTTTAATAATAGTAAGTGCTTCTTTTCCTATTAAGTACTCATGATTATAAAGTTTTTTAATTTCCCATAGTAAAGCGTTTTTAATCTTAATACCCTTCTCATATCTTTCTAATGCAAAATGAATATGATCTGCTAAAGTAATATAAATATTTTGATTCAACTTTCTTCCTAAAGAAGTTTTTGCAAAACTAATAATTTCATTAGTAACTTGTACATGTTCAATAGGAATATTCTTCAGTAATTCAATTAATTGATTAGAACTACCTTGTTCTTTACAAGTGTAGACCTTTTCAATCAATGCTTTATCAATTTCATCACCTGGTACTTTTTTAAATCCTAATCCACATCCCATTACTAATACTTCATGATTATGTTCATCAAAGGACTTAATTAAGTTATTATTAATAACTTTAACAACTTTCATAGGGTCGGTCCTTTCTTTCATTTAATCAAAAAAGGCTATACCTGCCCCTTCGTGAATATAATCATAAATACAATTATGTTTTCACAAAAAAGTGGTATAGCCTGCATTACCAGTAACAATCCCTTTATTTATATGTCTATATTACTACTTCAACATACTTATGTCAATACACCTTATAGTTTTTGTATAAAAACCACATCTTCTCATACTACTTTTTGTGTATTATCTACATTTTTCTTTGACTAAGCAACTTTATAGCCTTATCATGAAATCATCTATATACAACATTCTATGCTCGTATTTTTTTCAGCTGATTCAAAAATAGCGTCGATTACCTTCATAGCTCTTAAACATTGTTCTGGCTTTACTATAAGTTCTTCCTCATTGTCTATAACAGCTACTATATTTTTGTAGTAATCTGTCCACTCAGTGTATACTTCTGGAAGTGGTAGTGTAGAGGTCGTTTCACTTGGTCTTGGTGCCATAGTACGTGTTGGCCCTGCTTCTGTATAAACTATAGTCTCTGCCCATTCCATGTCTTCTTCTGTACTTAGTTTAACGATTTTTCCTGTACAGTTCCAGTCTTCTACTACTGCTGTTCCTTCTTCTCCTATTACATGCCATCTTGCTTGATTGATAAAGCAATTTGTAGCTACCTCCACAATAGCAGATACTTTGTTCCCAAACTTAAGCATGATCTTAATATTATCATCTACTTCTTCTGAATAGTTTGATTGTAAATCTGCATAAATTCCTGTAAGAGGTGCATCAATCATACAAAGTAATTGATCAATGAGATGTACGCCCCAGTCTAAAAGCATTCCCCCACCATTTATTTTAAATGCTCTCCATCCATGCATAGCACGTCTTGAACCTTGTACTCTACTTTCAATCATAGTTACTTTACCAATTGTATTATCTTCTACAATGCGTTTTACAATGGCATAGTCTTTATCCCATCTTCTATTTTGATGTACTGAAAAGACTTTACCTGTTTCATCTCTTACAGCTATGATTTCTTCTAACTCTTTAGCATTCATTGTAACAGGCTTTTCACATACTACGTTTTTTCCATGTCTTAAACATTGGATGGCAATATCTTTATGCACATTATTAGGTGTAGCAATAGTAACCATATCTATATGAGAATCTTGTAAAACCTCTTCTAAACTGTTATACCATCTAAGACCTAGCTCCTGGGCACGCTCCTCTACTTCTGGTCTTATATCATAGACACCAACTACTTCTATATTTTTGATACGAGCTGTAATATTTTCATAATGCCAGCCACCCATACCACCAAATCCAACAATTACTAATTTGTGTTGCATCCCTCTACCTCTTCTCTCTCATTAAATGTCATTTTATTAAGTATGTTCCATTTTATTCTATAAGTTTCCTTGATTATGCCCACCACATCTGGCCTATGCCTTCATAAACCAGTACTTCTTTTAAAAACTCTACAGCCTTTGTCAAACCTTCATTTTGACTCATTAATCCATCTTCATGTTCGATGCTAATAGCATGGTCATAGCCTACCATTCTTAAAGTTGAAATAATATCTTTCCACACAGCATAATCATGACCATACCCTACACTTCTAAACACCCATGAACGGTCCATAATATTGCCATAGTGTCCTGTATCTAAT
This sequence comes from uncultured Eubacteriales bacterium, assembly GCA_900551325.1. GTDB lineage: Bacteria > Bacillota > Clostridia > Lachnospirales > Cellulosilyticaceae > Holtiella. The sequence goes on from URVM01000005.1 coordinate 167,308, forward strand.
ACTCCATTTAAAGCTGTGTTGTAAGAATCTATCTTCGTATCCTTTGCATGGAAATGGAAAATAGCATCTTTTAGTTCACGAATAACTAAACAAGGATCCATACCTTGCCAGAATAAATGACTTGGGTCTAAGTTTGCACCAATTTCAGGACCTACTGCTTCTCGTAACTTTAGCATAGACTGGGTATTATAAACACAAAATCCAGGATGAAGTTCTAATGCTATTTTATTTACCCCATGCTCCTTAGCAAAAGCCACTGTTTTTTTCCAGTAAGGAATGAGTACTTCATTCCATTGATAGTTTAGGACTTCTAAAAAGTCATCTGGCCATGGACAAGTTACCCAGTTTGGATACTTAGCTCCTTCATGGTCTCCAGGACACCCTGAGAAAGTATTGATTTGATTAATTCCCAGTTTCTCCGCTAGTAAAATAGTCTTTCTTATAGTTTCATCAAATTCTTTAGCTATCTCCTTTTGTGGATGTACAGGATTGCCATGACAACTTAAAGCACTAATTTCTAAATCATATTTTTTAAGCGTTGCTTTGAATTCTTCTAAAGCCTCTTCGTTATTTAGCAAAATATCTGGATTGGCATGAGCATTTCCTGGATAGCCACCACATCCGATTTCTACCATTTGAATACCTTTTGATTTGAAGTATGCTAAAGATTCTTCTAAACTTTTATCTCCTAGTAAACATGTAAATACACCTAGTTTCATAGTCCCCACTCCTTTTTATGCCTTCATTTATTTAGATCTATTTTATTTTCTTACTCTTTATTCTTTAAAACTTATGGCTACTTTTACTACTTTCTATATATCCCATTGGCTTCTTATAAAATATGCGCTTTTAAGTATTTTAAGCTACGGGTTGCATCTTCTATACCATTTGGATAAGGTTCATCATTTTCTACTATGAGCCATTCTAATCCTATTTCTTTTACTGTCTTTACGATTTCATGAAGAGGTGCTTCCCCTTCTCCAAGTGCAGCCAGTTTATCTTTAGTACCATCTTTTAAATGGACCATGCGAATAAGTTCTTTATGCTTCATGAGATACTTGGAAACATTTACACCTGCTCTAAAAGCCCAAAAAGTATCAATTTCAGCTTTTAGTCCACCTTCAAAAGCATCATATAGTCTATCCAGTATATATACATCTTCAATTTTTACAAACTCATGATCATGATTATGATAGAGAAGTTCCATATCATGTTGCTTCAAAATCTCTATCGCTTCTTTTAGTTGGCCTACAAGGATAGTAAGGGTATCTAAATCTTTAATGTCAGACCAAGGACATACAATATACTTATTTCCAATGATTTTGTTATAGGCAATCACTTCATCTAGCTTTGTTGTAAGTGCCTCAAGTGGTGTATGGCTACCTACAGCCTTTAGACCTAGCCTTTCTAAATGGCCTTTTAAAACTTCAGCAGGTGTATCAAAAAAGCCTGCAAATTCCACACCTTCATAGCCTATTTGTGCTACTTTTTCTAAAGTACCAATAAAATCTTTATGAGCTTCTTCTCTTAGTGTATAAAGTTGTATTGCTACATGACTCATGCTCATTGCCCCCTTATAAAGTGAATGAAATACCTATCATAATATTAATTTTCTCATGTACTGTATGGTGAAATCCACACCTTTATCACCTAAGTCACCTCTCCAATTTTCAGAGTGTGGCTCAATACTTAAATTACCGTTATAACCTTTAGCATAGAGCATTGCCATAAAAGAACCCCAATCCGTCTGATCAAGTCCTGCTGGAGGATCATCAAATCTTTCACCACCTACTACTAGTGCCCCTTTAATATGCACATGGGCAAAGCGTTCACCCCATTTTTTTGTCTCCATTAAGTAATCTCCACCTGCATAAATACAATGAGATGTATCATATTTAATGTAAAGGTCTTTTAAATAACCATGAATCATAGTCCATGCAGGATCTGAATGGATGAAGTTGCCCCATCTACAATTGTAAGTAGCAATCTTAACCCCATATTGCTTCCCATGGGCAATAAGCTTTTCTAAATACTGTATAGCTAATGTACAGTTTTCGTAGTAAGAAATCTCCTCTACATAGTTACACCCTGTTATATAGACTTCAGAGTGTAAAGCTGCTGTAGCTTCTATAAGTTCATACTCTAAGGCTAACTCTTCTTCTATAATATCCGTTGCAGTAATTTTATCCTTACCCCATCTTCCTACAGAACCGATAGGCATCTCATACTTTTGGCTATACTCTTTTACTTTATCTAGATTATCTAAAAAGGCTTGGTCTCTTTCGTTGACACAAAGTTCTATAAACTCTAAGCCCTTCTCTTTTGCTCTTTTAAAGTCTTGTTCATGAATCCATCCAATAATCCCTAGTTTCATTATCTTTACCTCTATTTATCTATTTTTTGGAGTCTATAATTATTCAAATATAACTGGCATACCTGTTTGCGCAGATTCATAGATGGCTTCTAATATTTGTGTAACTACTAGTGCTTCTTCTGGTTTAACCACTACTTCTTTATCTTCTACAATAGCTTCTATCCATAATCTAGCTTCTAAATCTTGAGGTGACTGGGCATTTCCATCATAAAAATCTACCCCACCTGCTCCTAGACCTGGTTTTTCTATATATTGCTTGTTGTATTTCACACCATTAATTCTTAGGCCATCTTTCATATCCGCTCCAGCCTTAGTTCCACAAAGAGAAGTTTGCGCCTCGCCTACATCTAGTGTATTTAGTGCCCAGCTAGATTCTAGAACAATAGTTGCACCATTTTCCATCTTAATAAATCCAAAAGCTGAGTCTTCTACAGTATACTCATTAGGATCCCAGTCTCCCCACGCATTAGCTGTCTCTGTTTGGTCGCCTAATTTTTTAAATACACTACCTACTACCATCTTAGGCTTATAGTTATTCATCATCCATAAAGTTAAATCTAGTGCATGCGTTCCTATATCAATAAGTGGTCCCCCACCTTGTTCTTCTTCATTTAAGAATACTCCCCAAGTTGGTACAGCTCTTCTTCTTAGTGCATGTGCTTTTGCATAGTATACTTCACCTAGCTCTTCATTTTCACAAGCTCGTTTTAAGTAACGGCTATCTTCTCTATATCTATTTTGATACCCTATAGTAAGTTTTTTTCCTGTTCTTTTAGAAGCTTCTACCATAGCCCTTGCTTCTGTTGTTGTCTTTGCCATTGGCTTTTCACACATTACATGCTTACCAGCTTCCATAGCATCTATGGAAATAAAGGAGTGTGAACGGTTTGGTGTACATACATGAATGACTTCAATACTTTCATCTTCTAAAAGTTCTTTATAATCAATATAGTATTTGGCCCCTTGTGCCCCAAATTTCTCACAAGCTTTCTTAGCTCTTTCTTCAATAATGTCACAAAATCCTACTATTTCTACATTTTTAAGTTTAGAAAGCGCAGGCATATGCTTTTGAGTACCAATACCTCCACAACCAATAATTCCAACTTTTACGATTCTATCCATTTTACAACACACCCTTTCATTTATATTTTTATACTCTATTTTTAGTAGATTCTCTTATAACAAGTTCATGCTTCAATATGACACATTCATTCGGTGCATCAATATTTCTTATCTTACCAGATAACAACCTCATTGCTTCTTTGCCCATCTCAAAACGTGGCTGGCTAACGGTTGTAAGAGTAGGATGATAGACTTTTGACACGAAGGTATTGTCAAATCCAATCACATCTACATCTTCACCTATAACTTTACCTTGCTCTTGTATACCCTTTAGGGCACCTACTGCTAAACTATCTGATATGGCAAATAGGGCTGTTGGTGGATTGCTACTTGTTAATAACTTGTAGCTGGCCTTAGTCCCTTCAGTGTGACTATAATCTGTGTAACATATATAATCTTTAGGTATCTTTATACCATGCTCTTTTAAAGCCGATTTAAACCCTTCCTCTCTTAAAACGGAAGAAGTGTATTTTTTCTTACTTGTAATTAGTGCAATCTTTGTATGTCCAAGTTTAATCAAATAACTGGTTGCATCATAAGCTGCTTGTTTATTATCAATACTCACCACACTTACATCTACATCTTGTAAATATTCACTACATTGAACGATGGGATACTTTTTACTGGTCTCTACAAGTACACCCCCAGCTATTTGAGGTGCAACAAAAATAATTCCATCCACCAGCTTTGTTTCTAGTAGTTGAATATGCCTTAGTTCTATTTCTGCCTTCAAATCTGTAATCCCAATCATCACATTATAATCTTCCTTTAAAGCTTCTTCCCTGATGCCCTTTATAATGCTTGAATAAAATTGATTTGAAATAGTGGGTAGTAAAACTAAAATATTTTGAGTAGATGAGCGTCTTAGATTTCTCCCTAATAAGTTAGGTGCATAGTTAAGTTCTTTAATAACTTCTTCTACTATTTCTCTTGTCTCTGGCTTTACTTTAGGATCTCTATTTAAAACCCTAGAAACTGTAGCCACTGAAACATTTGCCCGCTTTGCTACATCTTTTATTGTAGCCATCTCCTGCCTCCTCTTTGTAAGATGAATGTAATCCGTTACATTCTTAGTTGTATTATACTTTTTTATATTTAATTTACAATAGTTTATACTTTATTTTTATATTTTTGTACATTTTTAACTAAATTAATATTTATTTTTGTACATAAAAATAGAGAGCATTTTTAATACTCTCTACCTAATTACTCTTCATTTTCTATGTCATCTAATTTAGATGCAAGCTCTTCCAGATTTTCTTCTACTTCCTCTAGACGCTCCTCTAATTCTTCAATACGGTCTTCTCCCTCATCAACATCACAGTTGGTTGCTGTTCCTACTGAACAATCTTTTATCTTTATATCACTGTCTCTTCCTATTTGAATATCACCCACTGAACACTGCTCTAACTTAATATGACAATCATGCCTTGTGTCTAGATTATGTACCGAACACTGGTTCATAATAATACTCCCATTAGTTCCGATTCCAATATTATTAAGCTTATTTTCTAAAGCTATTATTCTCTCTTCTAGCTGTCTTATATATTCCTTATCATCCATTTTGCACCATCCCCCTTAATATGCTAAGCCTTTGTATTCTTTTAGTATACTATTCAACTTCTTTTCTGACACTTACTTCCTTACTTTCTTTTGGCTAGGCATTATAACAAATACTAATGCCACAATAAATATAAAAGCAAACACACCATCATACACGCTATCTAGTACTAACTTTGCAGGTGAATTATTCCACTCCACGTAGCTTAATAAGTTTGCTGGTATATCATACACTGCATGTAAAATCATAGGGACTAATAAACTGTGTGAGTATAAATATATTGCTGCAAATGCAAACCCTATAATTCCTGTTCTAATGAACACATCAATGCCTTGTTCAAATGAAGTATAGTAAATTGCATGTACTAATCCAAATATAATAAATGAAATACTTGCATAACCAAGCCTTGCAAATATATTTTGTTTTCTCTGATAAAAGTATCCTTCTACTACAAACCCCCGGTACGTGATTTCTTCATAAAATCCAGTAGTGATTTGTTGAAAGAGAAGTTGGCTTATAATTAATGGCATTGTCAATCCTATAAAATATGATGTACCAACTGCAATATAAATAGTTAAATAGAGTGTAACTAAAATCACACCAGTCCCAGCGAACAGCCCCTTCCAAAAACCCTTAAAATTAATTACTTCCCTCCAATTCCTTTTATCAAAACACTTTATATATATAATTAATGCAACAACTCCAAATAGCATCCTTTGTAAACTACTAACAACAAACCATATTGTCCCATCAAAATATCCTCTTAGACTCATGGATACCCATCCGAATATAATATCAAATACAATCACTAACCAAATCCCAACAGTCCGTTTATCTAATATTTTTTTAATCATGCCCTCTCCCCTTTATATGTAAAAAGCCTTATACTATAAAAAAAGACACTCCATCCTTTAAGCAGTAGCATCTTTTCTAAATAGTTATTCATTCCAATACCCTAACACAAAACAAACATCTCATTTTTAGGAATACTTGGTAGTTGGTAGCTACTGTTTATAAATAACTCTCCATAATTTGCTTTGTAGGAAAACCTCGCCATAGATACACGCCTAGCACCGCGTTAAAACCCGTCACCGCAAACACACTGAAACGCTCAGGAATACCGAAGTATTCCTTTGGAACAATACCTACACCGATTGCTCCTGCAAACATTAAAACTAATGCCACAGTTGCCCATATGGCAAGTGACTTATATTGCTTTTCCCGGTAACCACCCATCATAATTACAACTAGTGAAATAATGGAAATTAATACTACCAGTGGTGTTACCACAAAAACGTGCATCACATCTTGAAATGTCTCCGTATATCCACTATCTGAAAGGGGAAACAGCCCATAGCCTACACAGGAAATCCAGTTCATAACTGCGAACAAGTAAATACCAAGTCGAAGGTTTTTGGTCAGTTTGTTCTCAATAAACACGCAAACCATCATAATGGAAATCATGCCACACACACCATAAAGAGATGTAAGCTGACTCCACAGCATTTTAGATGGCGAATTTGTTGCCGATAAATCACTGACAGCTTGTGCTATCCAGTTATAGCCAGGATACGCAAGGGGTGAAAGCACCACTGCTGCAGTATACGACACTAGACTTATTACACCCAATAAGCCTAGCCAGTGAATTAAAGTTTTTTTCATTTTTTATCTCCCCTTATTTGAGCACTTAATATTATTCCACCGTAATATTCTATACATTCAAACTTTATTTTTACCATTTTAGATTTTGCAACTTATTAATCAATGTCTCTGATTCATTCCCCCCATTAAATGAACATTCTAATAGCTCACTCATATCATTTGGAAGGGGTGCCTTTATCTTCATATACTCTCTAGTGATAGGATGATAAAAACTACATTCTATTCCATGTAGCCCTTGCCTTGTAAGCATATGATTGTCTTCATTGTATAAAAAGTCTCCAAGAAGTGGATGACTAATGGCAGTCATATGCACACGTATTTGGTGGGTGCGACCTGTTTCTAATTTTAGAGCCACCACTGATACATCCTTCCCATCTATATGAATCACTTCAAGTCTACGATAATGTGTAATTGCAGTTTTTCCTTCTTTTTCATCTATTTTTCTCTTAATGATGGTACCTTCTTCTCTTCCAATAGGTAAATCTATGGTACCTTCTTCTTTCGTAATACCTTCTACGAAAGCTATATAAATTCTGTCAATTCCTTTTTCTTTCATCTGCTTAGATAAAATACTTCCACTTAATAAATTTTTTGCAATAATCGTAACTCCTGAAGTATCTCTATCTAAGCGATTCATACATCTAAATACATAGGACTCTCCCTGCTTCTTATAATAATACATAATCCCATTAGCTAATGTATTATCATAATTATTAACAGAGGGATGAATTGGCATATTATAAGGTTTATTGACTACAAGAATATCTTCATCCTCATATAAAATATCTAAATCATATGCCCTAGGTACAATATTCTTAGATACATCCTCTTCCACTAAACATATATCTAACACATCACCTATCTCTAAAATTTCATTTACACCTGCTGGGACACTATTTTTCTTAATCCCACCTTCTATTTTCTTTAATTCTATAATAACGCCTCTTGAGTAGTCCTTCTCCTTCAAGAAGCTGCCAATAGACTTACCTTTGTCTTGTTCTTCTATCTTATAATGTAACTTTCGTGTCATCTGCTCCTGTGTCCTTTACTTGTGTCCCTATATAGTCATTTATAGTTTTATTATATCTAATTTGTTAGAACTTTTTCTAGTCTATTCACTCTTATAATACCCTTCTGGTATAATATGCGGTCCTATAACTTCTTTCATTACAAGTTCTTTAAATATTTCAAACAGCTTAGGATTATATGTATGGGCAAATTTGCTCATTTCTTCTATGGCTTCTTCAGCTGTTCTAGCTTTTTGATAAGGCCTAGAAGTGGTAATCGCATCAAAGGTATCTACAATAGCAATAATTTGAGATTCAATGGGTATCTCCTCTCCTTTTAAACCATCAGGATAACCAGAACCATCATAACGTTCATGGTGATACATGGCTATCTTACTTACCTGGTCATCTATATTAAAATCATTTTTTAAGATATCATAACTATAAAGTGTATGATTATTCATTATCTGTCTTTCTTCAGGGGTAAAATACCCTGGTTTTAGCAAAATTTCATCAGGAATTTTACATTTTCCAATATCATGTACATGGGCTGCTCGCATTAAGTGAATGACTGATATGTTTTCTTCCTTTAAATAGCTTGCTAGCTTCTGAGCATATAGACCTACACGTTCACAATGTCCTTTTGTATAATGATCTTTATTTTGTATTTCCATCATTATTTTTCTAAGTTTGTTGTCTACTTCACAAACTTCATCATACTCGCCCTGACTAGAAAAAGTTATAAGTTGACAAGCTGTTCTTGCATATACTGTAAAGGACTTTTCTAACTGATTATGATATAGGCAGTCTCCTTCTTTAAGAATCACTGTATCTTCCCCATCTTGATATTCTAATTCCCCTTTTAAAATATAAATAAACTCTACCCCTTTTTTCATTATCAAGAGGAGATACAATAATGCCTCCCTTCTCCCAAATGTTTGCGAGTACAACTTCTAAGTCTTTATGTTTCATTAATAAATTTAAACTATTCTCCTCATATATCTCATTACTACTTGTCCTTCTTACTAGCCCCTTCATAAGTTCCTCCTAAACATAGTTTTAAATGAAATAATATACCTAATATTCAAATATTAATCTTTAATTTAAAATTATTCTATCACCATTTTCATGCTTGTGTATAGTACCTATACTCAATGTAACACTTTTATTCTACTTAAAACATAAATTTACTATTTAAAATCCTGCCTCGCCTATTAAAAGTTTTAACAAAAAAAGATAGAAATAAAATTCCTAGAATACATTACCTTAAGAACCTATTTCTATCTTTTTATTTAACTTATATTTTCTTTTTGCCTAAATAAGCTTAAGTTTATTTTACCTTATATATTTATAACTTTACCTATTAGATACAACAAGCATAGTCAAAACTTTTTTCTGCTCTTCTGTTGGTAATTTTAGCTTACCGTTATTTACAAGCACTTTAGCACAGTGTAATAAGAACCATCCATCTGCATGAAACATAAACTGTAGGCCATAACTTTGCATCTTTTGAAGATGTTTAGGGGTTTGGGCTAAAACCGCTTTTACATAAGGTAGCTTTAGTTCATTAAATCTATCTTTATATCGTTCTTTTAGTTTTTCTCCTATTTGTAGTAGCTTATTCTTTGTCTCATCATTATATATGCAGACTACTTTAAAATTAGCCTTAACTTGATTGTTACAATCTTTTTCTATTTGGATATATCCCTTTTCTGCCATATAAGTGTATTCGTCTATAGATAATTTATCTCCATCTAGTAGCCTTCTAAATAGATTCAAATCTCTACTAATGTTTTTTTGATAACTATCATCTACACGTTTTGTAGACCACTCACTATCAATTTGCCATAACATTAAGTCCCCTGTACTATTCCAACAAGGTCCACACCACTTCTTTATGTCTTCAAAATATTTGGGTACTATTATATCAGGATGAATAATAGATGCATAAGCAATATTTTGCCCTCCATCTGGTCTTCTAGTAGTAGCTTCCTCAAATGTTATTTTTTCTTCTATTAATTTTTCACCACTTACCGCTGCAATATAAAAAATTATAGTCCACATTAAAAAGTTAGTATCTTCATCTGGATAGTAGAGGCCTTTATCCTTTAATAATTCACTATTTATTAATTCATCAAATAATGCATTAGCATAAAGGGTAGCAGCTTCTTCATAAACTTGACTTTGTAGTTTACTTATTTGGGCAGTGTTTTCATCAATTATCATGTTAGATAAATATTTTTTCCCTTGTTTTAGTAAAAATCCATATTCCTCTAAAAATTCTACCTCAGTCTCTACATACACAGGTGATACTCCTAAACAATCTGCTATCTCATTAATTGTCTTTCCTTCTTTCCATACACAATAAGCTATATTTTGTGAAAGTGTACTACGAAAAAAGTTAGAAATTCCTCCCATATCTCCTATGGATCCATTCTGCCCCATTAAATCAAATTTGATAGGATTAAATCTAAGTTCTTTTACATCTCTCATCTTTTCCATCCCCTTCTTTATTTCAGATTTTGCTTCAAACAAATGCCATTTTACAGTTCCAATAGACAAGCCTAATATTTTTGCAATCTCTTCTTGTTTTTTGCCTTCATAATAATATAAGACAACTATTTTTCTTTGCATTTTTGAAAGATAAGCTATTTCACTTTGTATCCGTTTAATGTCTTCTCTTTGAATTAACCCTTGACACATATCTTCTTCATTTATTAATCCTTCAGCAACTTCATCAATACAAATACCTATTCCTTTTCTAGCCTTCCCCCTATAGTAATTAGCTAGCATATTATTTGCAATACGCCATATAAAAGCATTTGTATTACTTACTTCTTGGATTATCAAAGAATTATATATTTTTAAGGCTATTTCCTGAGTTAAATCTTCTGCATCTTGTAAACTAGCTGTTTTTGTAAGTGTAAATCCATAAATTTTCTTTAAATTTTCATTCAATACTTGTTCCGCTTGTTTTCTCTTCATTTTTTCCTCCGTAAAGCACTTTACACTTATATAGACACCAAAATTCTAAAAAGGTTGGGAGATTATTAAAATATTATATTTCATTTTCAAGTATCTTTATATATCTTGTATCTTTTCTAATACATATTATTAATTATAACTATCTCTCCCTTACCTATAAAAAGATAGAATCCTTAAACTTTCTTTCAGTTTAATTAACTCCAACAATCATTGCTTCCTTAAGTGTTACTTTTTAGGACTTATAAATATTTTAATCAAATAGGCGACAGTAAGATGAGGCACCTCCTATGTTAATCATAAGAAACTATTAATTTTTCATGATTATGTTGACATAAAAGGTATTATTTGTTATCTTAAAAAAGTTGTCATTGTACAGTTATATTTAACTTAATATTTACAAAGGCAAAACATACATATAAAACTCATTAAATATTTAGTATAAGTAAACTGATACAAACTGAAAGGAGATTGAATAAATATTATGAAAAAAAATTTATTAGTATCTTTGTTAGCAATAATCATACTTGCTCTAACTGGATGTAGTACCCCTAAAGAAGATGTTAAACAGGTATTCGTCTATGGAAGTTTAAGAAGTGACATGTTTAACTATGATACTTATTTAGACGGTAAAGTTGAAGAAAATAAAAAGGCTACAATTAAAGGAGATTTATTCCATTTAGATAACAAAGGTTACCCAGCAGTAGTCCCAGGAGAGGGCAAAGTTATTGGTGAATTGATGTCATTTACAGACTTTGAATCTACATTAAAAGATTTAGATGAGTTAGAAGCTTATGTAGAAGGCGAAGAAGCTGAAAATGAGTATAATAGAAAAGTTGTAGATGTAATACTTGAAGATGGTAGTGTAGAGAAAGCATATTACTATGAGTATAACCCATCTGCAGACTACAACAAAGATGATCAATTAGTCCCAGTTGAAAATGGTGACTGGAAATCTTATATGGACAATATGGAGATTGAAAGAGTCTTTGTTTATGGAAGTTTAAGAAGTGATATGTTCAATTATGAAACTTACTTAGATGGTAAAGTCAAAGAGAATGTAAAAGGCACAATAGAAGGAGATTTATTCCATATAGAAAATAAAGGCTATCCAGCAGTAGTTCCAGGAGAGGGCGAAGTTGTTGGTGAATTAATGTCGTTTAACGATTTTGAATCTGTACTAAAAGAACTTGATGAGTTAGAAGCCTATGAAAAAGGTAATGAAGGTGAAAATGAGTATAATAGAAAGATCGTAAATGTAAAGATTGCAGAAGGCACTGTTCTAAAAGCATATTACTATGAATACAATCCATCTGCTGATTACAACAAAGATGATCAATTAATTCCTGTTGAAAATGGTGACTGGAAACAATATATGGAAAATAAATAAAAATTGAGAGCAATTTGCTCTCAATTTTTATTTATTTTATTTCTCTTATTATCTATAGTCTCTATTATTACCTATAATTCCCATCTTATATTATCTTTATCTTTTTATGCCTATCTTTATCTTCCCTGTATTATATAAAAACATAAAAATAGCCATGCCACAGATAATTATATATCCTAGCATACTATAAATATCTGGAATTTGTCCAAATAATAAAAAGCCTAGTATGGCAGCAAAAATAATTTGAGAATAATCATACACTGAAATTTCTTTAGCTGGTGCATAGCAATACGCTGCTGTAATAGCAAACTGACCACCTGCTGCTGCAAGACCTGCTAAAAGCAAGTAAATTACCTGTATTCTTGACATAGGGTGAAAATCAAAAATTAGAAAAGGTAAAGTGGCTAGACATGAAAAACTAGAGAAGAAGAAAACAATAAAAGGCCCCTTTTCTCCTCTTTGACCTAAAATTCTTACGAATGTATAGGCTATACCTGCCGCCATACCACCTGCAAAACCTGATAAGGCAGGAATAAGTGCTACATTTTGAAAACTCGGCTTAATAATAAATAGACTTCCTACAAATGCTATCCCTACAGAAAGTGCCTGTACCCAATCTACTCTTTCTTTCAAGAGTATAAAACTAAATAAAATAGCAAAGAAAGGTGACATTTTATTTAGCATAGATGCATCTGCTAAAACAAGTTTGTCAATAGCATAAAAATTACATAGAATACCTATTGTGCCAAAGGTTGAGCGTAAAATTAAGGCTTTTAAATTCTCCTTTTTATAAGAAAATCCTATACCACTTCTTTGTAGCACAATAGCTGCAAAAATAAGTGCTACAAAATTACGAAAGAAACTTTTTTGTATAGAAGGTAAATCTCCTGCTAATTTTACAAAAGTATTCATAAACGCAAAACTTAAGGCTGATAGTAAAATATACAATATACCTTTGTACTTTTGATTCATCTTTTGTACCTCCAATCACTTAGTATTATAGCACATCTTTTCATCCCTATTCATCTTTATATTATATTACCTAGTCTCACTTCTCTTACTCTAGTTCATCCATTCTATTTTTTATATTGTTAAATTAATCTTAGATTTTATTAGACTGTCATTATAGTTACCCATTTCTTATAACATGAAAGTGCCAACTGATTACTTGCAGTGGGCACTTTCATGTTATAAAAATAATCTATTGTTTTCCTTTTACTCTTGCAGTTGTTTATTTAAAAGAAATATATTCTCTATTTTATTCCCCTGTTCATCGTAGCAGGTTACTCCTGCTCCTGTTATATACCCTTTTGTATTCCTATCAAGTACACTTCCTTGTATTTCTAAAAGTGCTTCTTCATTCATAGGTAGCTCTACTTCTTTTGTCTCATGGTCTTTATCACATACAATTTTTATTTTCATTTTATCTTCTCCTTTATCCATTAAATAAACTCTATTCTATAGTAAGGTGTTTATTTAAAAAGTTAGTTACCGTCTTTGTGTATAAATCAGGGTCCATTTCTGCTGAGGCAGCATGTCCTGCTTCTTTTACTACCAACTTTTCCTTTTCACAATTTGCTGCTTCATAAACCTTATCTAGCATAAAGAAAGGAACAAATGTGTCTTTTTCACCATGGATAAATAAAATAGGTGTAGTAGATTTTGCTACTTGTTTCACAGCGGAAGCTTCCGAAATCCAATAGCCTGCTAGAACTCTTGTTGCAATATTCGCTGCAAATAAGACTGGCTGTGGAGGTACTTTAGACACTTCTTTTAAAATATAGGAGAATTCTTCCCAAGCTGAACTATAACCACAATCTTCTATAATAGCCTTCACTTGATTGGGCAAGGATTCCCCTGAAGCCATCATAACTGTGGCACCTCCCATGGATACACCGTAGAGTACAATTTGTATATTAGGATCTTTTTCAATAAGTAAGTTGACCCAGTGGGTTAAATCTAACCGATCATCCCATCCCATACCTACATAGTCCCCTTCACTCTCCCCATGTCCTCTTAAATCTGGTATAAGCATATTAAAACCTGATTGATAATAAACCTTTGCGCATCTTGCCATATCAAGGCCATTCCCCATATAACCATGTACACCAACAATCCATATATTAGATGGTTTTGGATTTTCCACTACATAGGCATGTAAACGCAAGTTATCCCTTGAATTTATATACCAATCTTCATAGCTTATATCTTCTTTGAACCATCTATTTGCCTCTTCTTTTACCGGATCCGTATTTTCACCTGCTACTGATTGAAAAAGCATCTCTTTAGAAGTTGTAGGATTAAGAGCCATTTCATAAAAATACCAACCTACTCCAACAAAACCAATGCTTCCTAGAACAACTAAACCAATTAATAATCCAATAAGTACTTTTTTACGTGAATAGACTCTTTTTTTCATATGCTCTATTCAAAAACATAATAAAGATTTTGATAAGGACAATATGTTTTTTCAGTACCACTTTCAATCACAGCTTCATTATAGATGAGTGCACGGCTTGACCAGAATTTTAAACTTCTTTCTAATTCTTCTTTAGAGGCAATACTACGATCTTCTGGCTCTTTCTCAGAAGGAAAACCTGGATACATAGTAATAAAATCATAAGCATCTTCTTTTATTTCACTCTTTCTAAGTACGATTAGGACATTATTAGTTTCTATTGATGTACGCCCTTTTACAAAGCGTGTATAAAGTTCTCTCTCTAAACGTTTAGCATAAACAATTTCATCCTCATCTGTTGTATCTACTAAATTGCAGTATCCAACCTTTTCATCTAGAGCAATACTTATTACTTCAGAAGGCTTACTAAGATTTTCTAGAAATCCCTGAGCTTTTATTTGTTCAAAAGTCTCATACCAGCCTTTAAAAAATTCATCATTATGGCATAGCATATGACTTTTTGCATGTTCACTAATTATAATTTCCATTCTATTCTCCTTTGCTAGTTAAATTTTTTCGTCTCTTTATAGTATGGTTTTTTTATATCTATTTATAAGGAAACTTTATAAAAATCTCCCCTATTTAAAATAAGTTTTACCTTATCCTAGTAGAGGAGATTTTATATGACATATTTTAATTATTTACCAATACTTTGGCAATCTATTTCCACTCATACCATTTAATTTCATTAGCTTCCATATGGAGCTCAAAAGATGTACCGTCTCCTGTATATACAGTTGTTGTTTGAGGTTCATAAGTATTATTTACAACACAGTATTTATTATTTTCTACATAGGCATGAACGTCTACATTGTAGTTTGTTGAATACCATTTTGTAAGGTTAGCTTCATCACTACTACTCCATACCACTGCTCTGTGAAGGAGTCTTGCATTTTCAAAACTGTATGGTAGACCACTTATATAGACACATCTACCTTTACCAAAGGTATTGCATGCAAGTTGCACTTCTTTATCAATTTGTTTAATAACTGTAGTTCCTTCTAGAGCAAAAATATTCTTTTTACCTTCGCCAAAGTTAATAGCTCCCTTACAGTCTGCGGTAATAAAGTGACCATTTGCTTCTTCCCAGTTGTATTTATCTTTATTAAGATCAAAGCCTCTTTCTTCTTCTACTCCAAGTACAGTAGCAAGTTGGAAGAAGTGTCCTTCATGTTGGTAAGCTGTAGGTTCTCCTACTCCAATGAAGCCACCGCCTCTATAAATAAAACCTTTAATAGCTGTTACAATAGTTTCATCTATCCAGTTTTTATCTCCAGTATAAGCTGTGTAAGCATCTCCAACATTGATGATTACATCAATATCATCTAAAATACTTACATCCTTTTTAATATCCTCAAAGCTTATAAATTTCACATCGTAAGGTGCTCCGCTTAATGCTTCTATAATTCCTGCATAAGAGTAGTTTTGCTTATAGTAAAGTGCATGATGTACCATATGATTTCCCCATGCACGCATTTTACCCCAACAGTTAAGTACTGCTACACGTTTAACACAGTATGGTACAGTGCCTTTAATATTTTCATAAAGTGTTCTAAATTCGTCACATACAGACTGGATATACTCTACAAAGTCTGGAAATTCTAGTGCTAGTTTTAAATATCCACCATAACCTATACGATCTATAGGCTTACGAAGAATGGCTCTTCTTGCTGTTACCCAGTTTTCCTTTGCTTCTTTTACTGGGTTTCCACCTTCATGGAAAGTATCAGGGAAGAAGTATGGTAAGAAACGTCCTTCACGATATGTAACCCCTTCAATATCGCTAATAAGGCGTAGAGTTGAACCATTTCCTACACTTCCTACTACTGCATCTATACCAATGGTATTAAACTCTTCCATAAAAGGTTCCATTCCAATCCAGTGATCGCCTAAGAACATCATAGCTTCTTTGCCGTACTCATGAGTAATATCTACCATTTCTTTGGCAAGCTTTGCAACTTCTCTTCTTTGGAAGTCTTGGAAGTCTCTAAATTCTTTAGATGGTACACGGTAGTTATTATTCATGTAACCTTGGTCGATGATGAATTCTGGTCTGAATTTGTAACCTACTTCTTTTTCGAATTGCTCTAATATATAAGGAGATACACTAGCAGAATAACCATACCAGTCTACATATTTTTCTCTTGCTAATTCATCGAATATAAGGGTGAATTGATGGAAGAAAGTTGTATAACGGATTACATCTACATGAGGGTTTGCCTCACAGAACTTTCTTAGTCTTTCCATAGAAAAGGCTTTTGTCTTTGGTTGTCTTACATCAAAAGTTATTTGATGTTCTACATCTTTCCAATCATTTACCACTGCATTATACATATGTACAGGATCCCACATAATATAAGCTAAAAAGCTTACAGTATATTCATGGAATAACTTAGCATCTATAATGGTTACATTACCTGTTTCTTCATTATAAGACCACTTATCTACAGGTACTACTTCCCCTGTTGTACGATCAATAACTTCCCACCATCTCGAGATATCATCTACAGAGTTGACCTTTAACATTTCTGGATAAATACCTTCCATCAAATGTATTTCTAGTGTATCTTCTGTAGCATTATGAAACTTTGTCATAATATATGTTTGTTGAACTTCATCTAGATTAGCTTTTGCCCATTCATTATCTTTTCTTGTTGTATAGTAAGTAGCATACACTTTTGCTCCTACTTGTTGAAGTTCACTAGGAAAGTCTGTTCCATCACAGTCACGAAGGGCATCTGCTCCCCATTTTTTCATAATCTCTAATGTTTGTGGCACAATATCTACGTCTGTTGGTATGGTAACTCTTCCTTTTAAATTTTCGCTCATTTCCTTACCCCTTCCACTTTATTTATTAGAATTATTATATGTTTACTTATAAATTCATTCTATTATAGAGCCTTGCCCATGACTATAGCGTATATTGCTTTTCATTTTATATATATTGTTCTTATAATAAAAAGCAAGATTAAGCCCTCTTATAAGGTACTTAATCTTGCTTTTATCTAGTTAGAACCATTAGTTTTGGCTTGTTTTCTATAAACTGCTGGGGGCCTACCACAAGCCTTTTTAAAAATTTGAGAGAAATAGCTTTGAGAAGAACAGCCGATAAGTTGTGATATTTCAAGTATACTATGGTCTGTAGTTGTTAAAAGTTCTTTAGCAACTTGAATTTTCTTCTCTATAAGATAGCTTATGGGAGAAATCCCATAGATTTTAGTAAAGCTATGTACTAAGTAGTATTTATTAATATGAGCCACCCCTGCTAAATCTTCTAACGTAAGAGGTTTTAAACAATTCTTTTCTATATACCGTTTTACTTTATGACATTCTACAGTTTCATTTTGATCAATAGATGTACCTACTAATAACTTTGAAGAGCGCATTAAGTAATAAGCTAACATTTCAATAAGATGTTCACATAGGTGCTCAAAATGCTTTTCTTTGTTTTCCACCTCATAAAGTAAGCGCTTAAAACAAAAATAAATATCCTCTTGCTTTTTTGTATAATGATAAATACCATAATTTTGAGGATTGCCTTCTGACTCAAAGTTAAAGCTAATCCCCTCTGCTCCTATAGCAATATATTCTAAAGGAAATGAAGGCTCGGATACCTCTGTATGGAGTACATGAGGATTAATAATAATTACACTATCCTTTTTGACAAAATGCTTCTCCCCTTCAATACAGAAGTGACCTTCACCATTTAAAATATAAAATAATTCAACAAACTGATGGGTATGTAAAAAACTACTCCAATCTTCCTCAAAAATAGATTCACTTACATATAATAGTCTTATTTTACTTAATGTAGATTCTTGTGCACTAAAGTTGTACCTATTGTTACCCATTGACTCACCCTTAGCTTTCCTATCTATTTTCTTTATACTTATTATATCATAATCTAACTATTTTATAATTTATACTTTAATATAAATAATTTAATAACTCACTCAAAAAAAAGAGACTTGTGATGTTTTACACTTTCAAGTCTCCTTTACCATAGTGAATATTAGTCATATCTTTTGCTTTATTTTTTAGAACCGTGTCCCATACCTGTTGCTTGTTCTTGTTCCCATTTACCATCTTTTAAAGTTAAATTATAGGCTTTGCCAAAACCTTTTACTAATCTTCCTGTATGTAGTTCCAGCTCAAACATATGGAAATCTAAGCTTTTTAAAACTTGTAATATATCACTACCTTGCTTACCTTCAAATGCTTCCCATATAGTCTCACTTACTATTTCAAGTTTTGTAGCTGTTGCATTAAAGGATACTCTGCCTCTTGCAAAGGCTGTTTTTGCATCTTTTTCATCTTCAATAACCATCACTGCTACTTCTGGGTTATGACATAAGTTTTCATAGTGCTCTGCTGTCTCACTAATATAGATATAAAATTTTTCATCTACCTTTGCAAAAGGTGCATAGCTAATGAAAGGTTTATTATCTTTTGTTGTTGAACTAATCATAAGTGTTTTTTGTTCTAGTAATTTTTCCATTTTTATCTTCTCCTATTATTAGGTATATATTTTTATTTCCTATATTTACGTTTTATTTTTCTTCTGTTTTATTTTCTATTTCTTCTTTTTATCTTTTGTTTTTTATGATTTTGTATTTACTTGTTTTTATCCTTTTTGTAGCTTTACTCCTTCGTGTAAATCTTGTTCCTCTTGATAGTCTTAGGCCACTTGCCCTTTATGCACTATTAAGTGGACAGTGGATACGACAAGTTTTAATAGGGTGAATACGTGGCTTAGATGTGATTGGATTCACATCAATATCACAGTGAATGTTATAAATTTCTCTTAGTAATT
Organism: uncultured Eubacteriales bacterium; assembly: GCA_900551325.1. Classification (GTDB taxonomy): domain Bacteria; phylum Bacillota; class Clostridia; order Lachnospirales; family Cellulosilyticaceae; genus Holtiella. The sequence goes on from URVM01000005.1 coordinate 186,677, forward strand.
CTTCATTAATTAAGTTCTCTGGTTTACCTTCACCTTTAATCTCACCTTTTTGCATAATAATTAATCTGTCACTATATTCACTAGCTTGATTTAAATCATGGAGTACCATAACAATAGTCATACCTAACTTTTTATTAATGGTTCCAATAAGCTCCATCAGCTCTAGTTGATGAGAAATATCTAAATAAGTAGTTGGTTCGTCTAAAAATAGAACTTCCGGCTTTTGAGCAAGTGCCATAGCTAACCATACTCTTTGTCTTTCTCCTCCAGATAAGCCTGTTACTGGTCTATCTTTATAGTGGGTAAGCCCTGTATTTTCCAGTGCCCACTCTACAATTTCTTCATCTTCTTTATTTCTTGTCTCGTACCATTTTTTATGAGGTAAGCGTCCATAGTAGACAAGCTCTTTTACAGTAATGCCGACGGGTGCTTGGTTATGTTGTGACAGCATAGCTATTTTACAAGCAAGTGACTTAGTTGGTATGTCTTTTATATTATGTCCTTCTACTAAAACTTCACCGGCTTCTGGTTTGATTACTCGTGAAAGGGTTTTTAGTAATGTAGATTTACCGCATCCATTTGGTCCTAAAATAGATAAGATTTCTCCTTTATGAATAGAAAGGCTTAAATCTTTTATAACAATTTTATCATCATATCCAACTTTTAAATGTTTTACTTCTATCATAATACTAAACCCCTTTCTTTCTGAGTAAATAGAGGAAGAATGGACCACCTAAAATAGCCATAATAACGCCTACTGGAATTTCAATAGAACCTCCAATAGTACGTCCTAAAGTATCTGCAATAAGTAGTACAATACTTCCAAGTGCCATACTAAATGGCAAAGTATATTTATGATCATTTCCCATAAGCATACGTGCAATATGAGGAACGATAAGCCCTACAAAGCTTACAATCCCTACAACTGCTGTAGCAGTAGCTGCTAAAAATACAGCAATAACTGATATAACAAGGCGTGCTCTATTAATGTTAACACCTAAGTTAATCGCTGCCTCGTCACCTAGTTGTAAAATATTAGCTGTACGAATAAGTAGGAATGACATAAGTAAACCAATAATACTATAGCCTACTAAGGTTTGGACATCTGCCCATGTTTTAGTTGCTAAACTTCCGTTTAGCCAAAGCATAGCACTTTGAATACGATCACTATACATAGTAGAGAAGAAAGCTATAATTCCACCTAAAATCGTATTGACAGCTACACCTGCTAAGACAATTCGATTGGGTTGTAGACCTTTTTTCCAGGCCATCATATAGACAAGTAAACATGCAATCCCACCACCTACAAAGGCTACAATGGGCAAAATACTTGTATAAGCTGGAGACACAAGTAAAATAATGATGGCACCTACACTTGCACCACTTGATACCCCTGTAATACCAGGGTCAGCAAGTGGATTTTTCATAACAGCCTGTAGAAATAGTCCAGCTACTCCTAAATTAGCTCCTACTAATACTGCAAGTAAATTTCTTGGGAGTCGCATCTTAAAGATGATTGTTCTAATCATCTCATTATCTCCTTTAATAAGCTCTCCTAGAATCTCACTAAAACTTAAATTTACACTTCCAATGGTTGAAAAAGCTACCACCAGAAATACTAATAGGAGATGAGTTCCTATAATCCATAAAACTTTTTTGTCTTTCATTTTTATTCACCGTAGAATATTTCACCTAATGCGCCAAGGGCATCTACAATGTAAATATTAGCAGATACACCAAATACATTTGGGTCTAGGTCAATAACTCTTCCTTCTTGTACTGCCTTTAATGTTTTAAAAGCCGGATTTTTATCAAATGCTTGATCGAAAGCTTTCTTTGTTTCTTCTAAGTTTCCATGAGCAAAGCGTAAAATATAGTCTGGATTGCTTGCTACAATTTGTTCCATACTAAAAGGAATATAATCTGATTCAATATTTAAATCATCTGTAATGTTTTTAGCACCTACTGTATTTACTAAGTCTCCTAAATAAGAATTATCTGTAGCTAGCATAAAGTTTTCACCACCACCAAAGAGTATCGCTACTGTTGGTGCTTCTTCTTTTGCTTCACTTCTTATTTCCTCTTCTACTTCTTTAAAAGTTCCTATTAGTTCATTTGCTTTATCTTCTTTACCAATAGCTTTACCTAGCTCTTCAATACTTAGAAGGAAATTACTATATGTACTTGTATTAAAGTAGAAAGCATTTAATCCAAACTCTTCCATACTTTTTTCTACATTTTCTTTAAACATGCTATCAATAACAACTAAGTCTGAATCTAATGATACAATTGTTTCAAAGTCTGGACTCATTGCTTGACCAACTAAAGGAAGACCATCATAACGTGCTGGTAAAGTATACTTTGTTTGTGGTACACCTACTAAGTCAGTTTCTAACTTGTCTAACACTTGTGTCGCTGATACAGTACCTGACACGATACGCATTGCTTCTTTACTTGACTCTTCTTTGGTTTCTTTACCATTTTCTTTGGTTGAAGCTTGTTCATTCGTTGTTTGTTCACTTGTTATCTCTGTATTTGCACCTTGGCTATCGCCTACTTGATTTGTTCCTGTGCTACAGCCTGTAAGGGCCATAATGCCTACTCCTACTACTGCCATTAACTTCTTTATTTTCATCTTCTTTTCCTCTTTCTAAATGGACTTCTTCCTTAAATCATCTAGTAATCTGGATATATTATTCCCCCAGAATACGCCTTTACTTGTTAATCTGTGACATCCTTGTGCATCTGTATAAACATATTCTTTTTCTATAAGCTCTTTAAGACATGCCTCATAGACCTTATGATCTTGGTATAAATTTATATTTTCTGGAAGCTGCGCCTTTTGAATACTTCCTTTAAAGATTGCAATTTCTCTATAGGCTTCGCTAAAGAGCATACCTTTTCGTTCTTCAAAGTTGTGGATATTTTCTTCATAGGCATCTAGTTTAATGTCATTCATAAGCATCAGCCCTCCAACAGATCCACCTGCTCCTGCTCCAAGAGGTAGGGTATCTGCCCCAGCATGGCGATTCATTACATACTTATAAGCATCTGTTGTTACCATTTTAGTTAGCTCTAAGAAATCATAACCAGCATCTTTCATTTTATTTGCTATGATATTGAAGAATAGGCCATCTTTTTCTAAGGTCTGGGCTTGTTCAATAGATGTTTCTTTCATATTTATTAAGGAATACATAGAAAAGCCTTCTAATCCTAACTCGATAATTTTCTCTAAATCCTCTTCTAAATCTTCCTTTGTTTGATCTTTGTAGTTATAGATTAAGTCCATACTTACTGTTTTAAAGCCCATTTCTTTTACTTGCTTTAATTTTTCATAAGCTATTTGACCACTTCCTATACGTCCCATCTGAATTCTACCTTTATCATTAAAGGTTTGAACACCTATTGAAAAACGATTTACCCCTTCTTCTTTAAACATTTGTAACTTTTCTTCTGATAGCTCTGTTACTGTTGTTTCAATTGTTATTTCCACATCTTCACTTAAGTTAAAATAGATCTTAAGCCCACGTAATATACTACGAAGAGCCTCTACCTCCAAAGTTGTTGGAGTCCCTCCACCAAAGTAGATAGCTTCAAAGGTCAGGTCCTTTATATACTCTAACTGACTATAAGCCTTCATTTCTTCTAACAAAAGTTCATGATAGTTATCCTTAGGCTTTTGCAACGTTCTTCTCATATTACAGAAAGTGCAAATCTTTGAGCAAAAAGGTACATGAATATAAATTGTAGCCTTATCTTTAACTTGTGGACTTGGTTTTGTAGTATTTAAAAAACTTACTACCTCTCTTGGACCTCTAGCATATTGGCTAGCTTCTGCCATAGCACTATGGTGAGTTTTAAGTCTTTCCTTAAACATAACTTTTTCCTCACTCATTATAGAATTCTCTCTTTAAAAAGAATGGCTGCCGCTTCCATTTCTGCTTTATTTGGATGTTGTTTAGCAATGGCATAGCGTTTTAATTTTGCTGGTGTAATAGCATGAGGATTATCCTTTCCAAATTTTTTAAAGACTTCAATAAGCTTTTCATCTACTGCACCTTGACAAATATACTTACCAAGTACTTCATTTTTCTCCTTAACTAAATCCTCACCTCTTAAAAGACTATCCCATCCATGCTGGGAATCAGGATAAGCTCCTAATGTTGCAAAAATACCTACACGCTTACCAGAAAGTGTAGACATAAACTTAGCAGCTTCTTCATTTGGTCCACCTTTATCTACCCAGTAACCAACCAAAACTGTATCATAACTTTCTAAGTCTTCTACCTGTGCAATAGGACAAATAGTTACATCTGCTATATTTAGATCGTTATAAATCCCTTCTGCTAAACGTTTTGTGTTTCCTGTCTTGCTTGAGTATGTAATAAGTATTTTCATATAAGCCTCCTACTAATTTTATGTTTATAGTGTTCTATGTTTCATAATATTTTATCTTTAATTATGATATTCATTTTCATTTACTTCCTAAGTTTAACATGATATACTCCATTTGTGTTTCACTATATTTCGTTACATTTTAAAAATCTTTAGGAGGTTCTTATGGAAAAATTACTCAATCACCACCCCATTTGTACCATGCTTTATACTGGTAATTACTACGGTGCACTTAAACTTTTTGAAGATACCTTTCATGAGTTTAAAAAGGAAATATCCTTTTCTCAATATAAACTATTTGTTGTTTCTCTTAACTTTGCCATCTATAACTACATATTAATGAAAGAAAATATTTCGCTTCATAGTTGTTGCATGGAAAATCATGAAAAAATTCAAGAGACCTTAGAGCCTAATTCTTTAATGAACCTAGGCAAGGAGCTGATTACCCAATATGCCATGTGTACTGATTATCGCTTCGAGAAATTTACTAATCCCGAAATAAAAAAGGCCATCCAGTATATACATGCACATATGGATGAACCTTTAACCTTAGAAACTGTCTGTGAAGCCATTCACCTTAACAAATGCTATTTTTGTACACTCTTTAAACAAGATACTGGCTTTACCTTTACACAATATTTAAATCAAATTCGTATTCATCAAGCTAAACATCTTATGATAGATACTAAGCTTTCTCTTTATGATATTGCTTTTTGTTGTGGTTTTAATAATTATTCTTATTTTTGTACCACCTTCAAGAAGATTGTAGGGCAATCACCCTCTAGTTTTCCTAGAAAATCTTCAGTTAATTGAGAGAAACGAAAAACCTTTTATTAATAATCTAAAAACTTAACACTAGAATTACTTTTTACCTCTAATTCCAATATTTAGTCTTTATGTAAATCTATTTCCTATAAATTTATCCTGTGGTATACTCACTTTGTTAAAAAATTATTAATCTAAGGGAGAGTAATATGAAGTTAAAAAGACTTTTACCTATTTTAGCTTGTTTAAGTTTATCCGTATCTTTACTTTCAGGATGTGCTAGTACATCTTCTGAGAAAACAACTGAACCAAATATCCAAACATCTCAAGAAGCTCAAACAGAGGCAGAACCTGTAACACTTGAGACAGATGTTGTAATCATTGGTGCTGGTGGCGGTGGCTTAAGTGCTGCTATCGAGGCTCATGATGCAGGAGCTAATGTTATTTTAGTAGAAAAAATGCCTTTCGTAGGGGGGAATACAGCACGTGCTACAGGTGGAATCAACGCTGCTGGTACGAAATTCCAACAAGAAGCAGGCATTAAAGATACAGTAGAAGTACATTACGAGGATACAATGAAGGGTGGAGAGCAACTTAACGACCCTGAACTTGTTAAATTTATGACCAATAATGCAGCTGATGCTATCCATTGGCTTACTGATTTAGGTGCTGACCTTTCAGATGTAGGCTCACTTGGTGGTGCTTCCTTTAAGCGTGCTCATAGACCTACTGGTGGAGCTGCTGTAGGTGATCACTTAGTAAGTGTACTTTATGAAAATACTGAAAAACGTCATATTAATACTCTATTAAATACAGAAGCAACAGAACTTATTTATGAAAATGATAAAGTTGTAGGTGTTAAAGCTACAAACATTGTAGATGGAAAAGAGACTCCTTATGTGATTAAAGCGGATGCTGTTATCATTGCATCTGGTGGCTTCGGTAACAATGCTGAACTTTATACAAAATATCAACCTCAACTAGATGGGTTCATCTCAACAAATCAACCTGGTGCTACAGGTGATGGAATTGTTCTAGCAGAAAAACTTGGTGCTGCACTTGTAGATATGGAACAAATTCAAATCCACCCAACTGTACATACTGAAACAGCAGGTCTTGTTACAGAAGCTGTACGTGGTAATGGGGCAATACTTGTGAATTCTAAAGGTGAGCGTTTCACAAATGAAATGTCTACACGTGATAAAGTATCTGCTGCTATTTTAGAACAAGAAGGTCAAATGGCGTACCTAGTATTTGATCAATCTGTTCGTGAAAGCTTAAAAGCTATTGAAAAATATGTAAGCCAAGGTTTAACTGTACAAGGTGACACACCTGAAGCTTTAGCTGAAGCTACAAAAATGGATCCTGCTACACTTAAAGCAACAATTGAAACTTGGAACAAAGCTGTAGAAACACAAAAAGATGAAGCTTTTGGTCGTGAATCTGGTATGGAAATTGCCTTTACAAAAGCTCCTTACTATGCACTTCCAATCGCACCTGGTGTACACCATACAATGGGTGGTATTAAAATCAACACAGATGCACAAGTAATAAATACTGAAGGTACACCAATTAATGGTTTATACGCAGCTGGTGAAGTAACAGGTGGTGTACATGGTGCAGAACGTTTAGGTGGTAATGCTTTAGCAGATATTATTGTATTTGGTCGTCAAGCTGGTAAAAATGCAGCAGCTCTTGCTATGTCAGACAATAAATTTATTGGTGTAACTGCTCCTACTGAAGAAGATGCTACATCTGACACACAAAAAATTAGCGCTGATGCAACAGCACAGTACAAAGATGGTACTTACACTGGTGAAGCAAAAGGTAATAATGGTAACATTCAAGTAGAGGTTACTGTAAAAGATGGTTTCATTGATGCTATCCAAGTTCTTGAACATCATGAAACATCTACAATTTTCATGTCTATTCAAAAAGATTTAATTCCAAGTATTATTTACAGCCAATCTACAGAAGGTATTGATGCTATCTCTGGTGCATCAAACTCAAGTACTGCTGTATTCGAAGCAGTAAATAAAGCTTTAGAATCTGCAAAATAATTATTATGATATAAGCAATAAAAATAAGGCAAAGTGTAACTAAGTTACGCTTCGCCTTATTTTTATTGCTTATATAGAATATCCTTTATACTCTACTCCCTATTCATATATCTTCTATTTATATATCCTTATTTATATATCTTTTATCTATCTTTTATTTATCTATCTTCTACTTATATGTCTATATATATAATCTTCTAAACTTAGCGCTTACCTTTATCATAGATTTCACCAAGTGCTTTTGGTGGATTATTGTTTTTAGAGAAGAAAATAAGTAAAAGCATTGTTAAAATATAAGGAAGTGTCATAATCAAATCTGAAAATGTACTTGGAAGCTCTAATATACCACTAATCATATAGCCGCCTGATCTAGCAAATCCAAAGAAAATACAAGCTATAAGAGTCGGTACAATCTTCCAATTTCCGAAAATAAGTGCTGCAATAGCTAAATACCCATAGCCTACATAAATACTTGATGAGAAGTTAGCTGATATAGAGTACGCAAAACATATACCACCAAGTCCTGCTAAAGCTCCAGATATCATAATGGCACTAAAGCGAACTTTATTCACCTTTACCCCCGCTGCATCTACTGCGTGCGGATTATCTCCACATGCACATAAGCGCATACCATAACGTGTTTTATAAAGTACATACCAAGCTATAAGCGCTATAATAACAATGACTACTTCAAATGGATATAAGTCTTTGAAAAAGCCACCTATTACAGGGATTTGTGATAAACCTGGAATAGAAAACTTATCTAGTACACCTAATACAAATTTAGAAGATGGTTTTCCGAATACAACATCATTAATCTGACTTGTTAAAAATCCAGTTAAAGCAATGGCTAAAATATTCATTACAACACCACTAATAACTTGGTTTGCCTTAAACTTAATACATACAAGACCATGAAGCATGGCATAAATCATACTACCAAGCATAGCAAAAACGACTGCAATAAAGAATGAGCCTAAAGACTCTATTGGTACAAAGGACTGTGTTAAAATAACGGCTAATGCACCTGTAAATGCCCCAACTCCCATAAACCCTTCAAGAGCCAGGTTGATAATCCCGCTTCGTTCACAGTAGATACCACCTATCGCAATAATAAAAAGTGGTAATGCAAAAGCTAACCCGTCAATAATCAGTGTTTCCATTTATATGATCTCCTTTTCTTTATGGTCATTTTTTGCTTCTTCTAACTTATCTTTTGCACATTTGATACGATATTGAATATAAGCACCACATGCACTAAAGAGTAAGATAAGTGCTGTAATAACAGCAGACATTTCTTGTGGCACACCTGCTGTTGAACGCATATAAGTACTTCCTTTACTAATAATGGTAATGAGAAATGCTGATAACATACTACCTACTGGATTTGCATTTCCAAGTAGCGAAACCGCTATAGCATCATAACCTACACTTGATAAGACCTTAGGTTGAATAGATGTGTTATAACCTAAATAATAAGTTACACCTGCAAGTCCTGCTAAAGCACCTGATATAAGCATAGCTATAACAAGTGTACGCCCTACTTCAATCCCTGCATAACGGGCAGCCTTTTGACTTTTTCCAACCACTTTCATTTCATAGCCAAGCTTGGTTTTATCAAATATAAACTTAATAATAAAGGTAGCCACTACTGCCAAAAGCATACCAATTGGAACTTCCATCTTCATTCCAAAAGCTTCTACATTCTTCAGCGTTAATGACGCAGCTTCACCTATTTTTTTTGACTGACGAGACACTACATCTACATAGTACATATTGATTAAGAAACTAATTACATATTGTAAAATATAGTTAACCATAATACAGGATACAACTTCATTAATATTAAATCGGTATTTTAAATAACCAATAATTCCCCCTACTGCTGCACCACATATAATACCAATAAGGATGACTAAAGGTTTAGCTACTATAGCGTCTAAGTTGCTATATCCTACAATAACTGTTGCTGTAAAGCCTGCAAAAAGCATTTGACCTGCTACACCAATATTAAAGAGTCCTACTTTAAAAGCTACACCTACAGCTAGTGCTGCAAAAATCATAGGTGTTAAAGCATTTAAGAAACTCATAAAATCTGTAAGCATCCCTTTACTTCCAGCATAGGATGGTTTAGGTAAAATCCCTGAACCCTGTAATAGGTTTTGATAAGAAGTGACAGGATTTTTGCCTACTAGCATAATCATAATTGCCCCTACAATTAAACTAATAAGTATAGCAAAAGCTGGGATTATGATGCGCTGACGCTCTTCACTTCCTATGAAATTTATAATCTTTTCTTTTATTGTAGTTTTCATTAAGACTGTACCCCCATCATATATTCTCCTACTTGTTTTGTTGTAAGTGATTTTGCATCAGCAATCTTCTTAATTTCTCCGTTATAAATAACACCTATTGTGTCTGCACAGTTCATCACTTCTTCTAGTTCAAGTGATATGAGTAAGATGGCTTTTCCTTTATCACGTTCTTCTATAATTTGCTTGTGTATATTTTCTATCGCTCCAATATCTAAACCTCTTGTAGGTTGTACAAAAATAATCAGTGGTGTATCTAGTTGGATTTCACGACCAATAATAATCTTTTGCTGATTTCCACCACTCATACTACGTACTTGTGTCTTTACACCTTGTCCACTTCGTACATCATATTTTTCAATAATCTCATTTCCATAATCCTGAAAGGCTTCATAATTTAAAATGCCTTTTTTACAAAATCTAGGCTTAAAATAATCTTTAAGCACTGCATTTTCCCCAATAGTAAAATCAAGTACAAGACCATAAGCTTGTCTATCTTCTGGTATATAACCAATCCCCTCTTCTGTACGCTTTCTAATACTCATAGAAGTAATATCTTTTCCATTTAAATAAATATTTCCACTTGCTACTGGTAAAAGTCCAGCTATAGCATCTGCTATTTCTACTTGTCCGTTCCCTGATACACCTGCAATGGCAAAGACTTCACCTGACCTTATGTTAAAAGAAACATTTTTCACAACTTCAAAGCCATTTTTATCTTTTACCGTTAGGTTTTCTACCTTTAATACTTCTTTTCCGTATAAAGCTTCTTTCTTATCTAGTTCAAAGGTGACGTCACGGCCTACCATCATTCTTGCCATCTCCTTAGTAGAGGTATCTTTTACATCACAAGTTTCTACTAGCCTTCCTCTACAAAGAATACAACAGCGATCTGCTATTTTTTTGATTTCTTCTAGTTTGTGAGTAATAAGAATAATCGTTTTGCCATCTTCTTTTAAGTTTTTAATAATTTGAAGGAGAAACTCTATTTCTTGTGGTGTAAGAACGGCTGTTGGTTCGTCAAAAATTAAGATTTCTGCATCTCGATAAAGCATTTTTAGGATTTCTACACGTTGTTGAACAGATACAGTTAAGTCTTTAATAAGTGCTGTTGGATTCACTTCAAGACCATACTTTTTAGAAAGGTCTGCTACTTTTTCATTGGCTTCTTTTAAATCTACATAAGGTAAGAATCCCCACTTTTTCTTTTTTGGTTCTATACCCAGTACAATATTTTGAGTAATTGTATATTCATCTACTAGTTTAAAATGCTGGTGTACCATCCCAATATTTAGCTTAGTGGCTTCATTAGGAGATGTGATATTTACCTTTTCACCACGCACCCAAATTTCACCACTATCTGGCTCATACATACCAAAGAGCATACTCATTAATGTGGATTTACCTGCCCCATTTTCTCCAAGTATGGCAAGTATTTCTCCCTTTTTTATATTAAGTGTTACATCATCATTAGCTACAATACCTGGAAAGCGTTTTGTTATATGCTTCATTTCTACTATATATTCGCTCATTTTTATACCATCCTTTATCTATGCTTAAGAACACAAAAATGAGGGCTATCTAAATAGATATTTAGACAGCTCTCTACTAATTTATACATTTATAGTCTATTTATAGCTTGGAAGCCCTGGAAAAGCTTCTGGTGTTGTTCCACTAAAGTTAGCTGCCGGTACAACTTCACCTTCTTTTACAAGAGTATAAGCTTCTGCTAATTTAGCTAATGTATCTTCTGAAAGTTGATGTCTACCTTCTTCTTTTACATAACCTGTTGAATCTGTATTTGCTTGACGAAGTTCATTTCCACCTTCAAAAGTACCATCTACAATAGATTGAAGCACGCGTTCTACGTTACCATCCATTACTTTTAATGCAGATGTTAAAACAATATTTGAGTCCCCATTTTGTCCATCTTCGTATTGGTCAACATCACATCCAATAACTTTTACATTGCCAGCTTCTTTTGCTGCTGTAAATACACCGTTACCTGCACCACCTGCCGCAACGAAAATAATATCAACGCCTTCTTTAATTAAAGTTGAACCAATCACTTTACCTGTAGATTCATCAGCAAAGTCACCTACATAGTTTCCACCTACATTTGCACCTGTTACATCTGTCCCTGCATAAGAAGGTAATTCTACAACCTCTACATTTTTACCGTATACTTCATTAACGTAGTTTACACCACTTTCAAATCCATATTGATAGTTAACATTTGATGGGAATGCAATACCATTTACAACAGCAACTTTATTTGTTTTTGTTTCAAGCGCTGCTGCAACCCCAGCAAAGAAACCACCTTCTTGTTCTGCAAAGAGCATTGAGTAAACGTTTTCAAACTCTGTTTGATCATCTACTGGTGCTGGTTCTGAGTCAACTAATACAAATTTTTTATCTGGATTTTCAAGAGCAACACTTGAAATACCTGCAAACTGGAATCCTGGTGTAACAATAACATCATAGTCTGCTACAATATCACTTACAGCTTGTACTGCAGCCGCTGTATCTCCTGATGGCTCTTGAATTGCATTTACTGTACTTGTTGGGTTATTTTCAATAAACTTTAAAATACCATTATAGTTGTTTTGATTGAAGTTACCATCATCTACTCCTGTAATACTTGTAACGATAGCAATTTTTAAACCATCTTTTGTATCTTCTACAACACTTGTTGTTTCATTGTTCTCTTGTGTATCTTTAGGTGCCCCACTGCATCCTACTAAACTTGTCATTGCTAAAAGTCCTGCTACAACTAAACTCACTAATTTTTTCTTCATGATTTTTCTCCTCCAGTATTTCTTAAGATTTGCGCTCTTCTTCTATTAATATCACATTCTACTGATGACTTGTTCCTGTTAAATAACGATAAAATGCATCATTACACCACATTGGTACTTGCTTTACTTCTATTGTTTCATCAATTGCCTTTATACCTTCAAGTACTTTTTCACGGTCTTCTTCAAGACAGAAAGGATTAAGTGAATAATCACCATCTACAATCACATTGTTATAGATCTTTTGGTATCCTTTATCCATCTCTACTGATGAAACATAAAGTGGTTGCCACCAAGATGCAAAGAGTAAACCTTCACCTTGATTTGTATCATTTTTCTTCGCGTATTTTTCAACTAAGGTATCAAATTGAACCTTATCTTCTTCTGACTCAAATTCAAATACTAGGTCATACTCTAATGAATTTGCTAACATAAGCTCATCACTTACTACTTCTACACGATAATTTGGCGTTGCTGGTGGGATAGGTCCCCACTCTGGTAAATACTGAAAGATAGATGTTTTTGGTTCTAACTGTACTTTGGCAACGATCCCCTCACTTTGTAAAAGTCCTACAAGCTGTGTTGCATGTATTAATGTACTATGACCATAACGAAGTGTAAGTTCTGGTATGAAATTTGCACTGTAATTGCTATTTAAAAGGTTATATCCTGTTGTAATTCCTTTTAAAACCGCTTCTCCACCAATAGTTTGTAGCTTCTCATTTTCAAAAAGAGTAGCTGATTCAAAAGCATTTACAATTTTAGAGTAAATGTCACTTTCATTTGTATAGCCCAAGAAGTTACGTCCTTTACCATTTGCATCTGCTACTGACATAAGAAGGTCTACGCATTGCTCTTTTGTTATATTCTTTTCTAGGTTTATATTTTCTACAGATTTAATAAGTCCTGTATCAAGGGCACAAGCTATATATGCTTTATGTTCTTGTTTAGCCTCTAAATCTTTAGTCTTTATTTTTTCATCTGTGTATGTATGCGCTAATTCTTCAAAATTGGCACCAATTACTGCATATTGAATCGCTTCACTATAGCTAACTGCTCCCTCTTTTGGCATATGCTCTAATGTACTTGTTGTTACTTTAGAAAGTGCTTCACCAAAGAAGTCCCATGTAATCACTTCAGGTATCTCATTAATATCAAAATATACATCTAAGTATCTTGTGTTTTTTTCAGTTTCAGTTTTTACAGTAGTTTCAGTTTTTACATGTTCTACTGTTTCTTTTGCGAAAACAGGTGTAGTTGCATACATTTGTGTACCTATAACTGCTGATAACACTAATGCTGCATATGTTTTTGTTAGCTTGAATTTCTTGCTCATCGTGAATGCCACCCTTCATGCTCATTTTCTCGAATATAGAGTAATTTTTATGTTCACTTGCTGTTACGTATATTATTTTATATTTTTTTAGTCCCTTGTCAATTTAGATAGCTTCAAACAAAAACTTTCAAGTATACATAATAAACATATGAATAATTATAATACTCAATCTATTAAACGTTTCATTTTTATTATATGAGTTAAATACTATACTTTTTGCTGTTTAAAATTTGCTTATAATTGTATCCTCTTATGTAATAACCAAATCTATTGTATACTTTACACAAATCGAACATTATTTTATTTTAAATTTTAATCGTTCGACTTTAATCTCATTTGCTAAGCTCTCACTGGTTAAAATCATTTTTCATCCCCCTTTTCATACTTAACCCTTCCTATACTCTTGCTTTTATAAATTATACGTGCTATAAATAGAACAAGTTTTATTTTTAGTCTCATATTTTTAGCTTGTAAAGGAGCATGAATGATTATGTCAAATATAAATTCCACAAAAACAATTGGTATTATTGGTGCCATGGACGAGGAAGTAGAAATTTTAAAATCTCTACTTCAAGTTACAGAAACAGTAGAACGTGCTGGTATGACTTTTTACAAAGGTATACTTCACGGACAACAAGTAGTTCTTGCACGTTCAGGTATTGGTAAAGTAAATGCTGCTGCTTGTACTCAGCTTATGATTGCCCTTTTTGATATTGATTACTTAATCAACTCAGGAGTAGCTGGTACACTTCATCCAGATATTAATCAAGGGGATATTGTTATCTCTACAGATGCAGTTCAACATGATATGGATGTAACAGCACTAGGTGATCCATTAGGTGAGATTCCTCGTCTTGGTATTACTTTCTTCAAAGCAGAAGAAAAACTTATGACTCTTACTGAACAAGCTGCTAAAGCACTTAATCTAGAGGGTGTTAATATTTTTAGAGGTCGTGTAGCAAGTGGTGATCAATTCGTAGCAGGTGGTGATCTGAAAGATCGTATCCAATCACACTTTGCACCTTCAGCAGTAGAAATGGAAGGTGCAGCTATAGCACATGTAGCTTATCTTAATCAAGTACCATTCGTTATTATCCGTGCCATTTCAGATAAAGCAGATGGAAGTGCTGAATTATCTTATGGCGAATTCTTACCACTAGCAGCTAAAAATGCTAGTTTATTACTTGAACAAATCATCAAACTTTGCCCAAGTTTATAGTATTGAAGTTTGATAAAAATAAATGTACCCTAGAAGCTAGAAACTTTTCATTAAGTCTCTAACTTCTAGGGTATATTTTTTGTCTATAAACATTTTAACCTATCATACAATATAACTTATACTACTTTCAGGAAGATACTTTTCAATCATTTTAAGTATAAACCCAGTAGCCTCTTGTCTGTATTCATTACGATAAGTATACTTACCAGGCCCTTTAGGTCTCATCTTATCTTTATCTAACAAATTGATAGCATTTGGCATACTTTCCGTATTCACATAGTAGTTGACAGTCCCATAGGTCATAAAAATAACTTCCAAAAATGCCTGTTGCTTCAGTCCTGGCTTAAGTTTATCATGAAGTGTCTGAAATAACTCTTCATATAATGCTTCATAATTCTTCACCAACATAATGGGAGCAATATTTAGTCCAACTCGGTAACCTGCTTCAAACATTTTATTTGCAGCTTCTATTCTCTCATCAAGTGAGCTTGTTCCAAATTCTACACGTTCAATGAGAGACTTGGGATTTACAGAAATCCTCATTTGTGTATGTCCATTATGTTTAATGTCTAATAAGTCATCTACTTGATTAAATTTGGTAGCAAATGTAGCTGTAGCATACTCTAGTTTACCAAACTCTTCAATAGCCCATCTAAGATTCCCTGTAATCGTATTTTCTAATACCATATCTGAGTTACAACCTAGTTCATATACTTTATGTTCTTTGATTTTATTTATATTCTTCTTTACTTTATCGATCATCTCTTGCCGGTTTACGAAGATTCTAAGATAAGAATTGGTATTAAAATGACACATCAAATAACAATAAAGACACATGGCACTACATCCACTAGATGTAAAAGGTACAATATAATCTGCACTCTTATCATTGGGTGTAAGTTTAATAGACTTTCTGGTCCCTAGTACAAGATAACGCTTCATTCTAGGATACTCTTTATTGGATTTATGGGCAAGGGATTCAATTTTATGATGGGCTGTAATTTGTTCAATGGGCACACCCTGTTTTTGATAACGTGCAATCAATTCTTCTCCCTGAGGATATTTAAGAACAACGGGTTCATAAAAGACTTTTGTAGGTTTAAATACGTTCATAGCTAGCCCTCTTTTCTAATCGATAGGCTTAGTATTTTCCCATATCCTCATTTTGATACAACAGGGATTTTATCTTTTATTGTTTTTCTATATACCCCTCTTCAACTAAAAATGTATAAGCAACTTGCATCACATCTTGTTTTTCCACGTCTACTTTATAATTTAGTGTACGCATTACATCATCTGTTAATAGACCAGCTAATGTATTTAAAGTTTTTTCGAGTTCCGGATATTTTACTAATACTTCTGTTCTAATGATAGGTACCCCATAATATGGCGGGAAAAATTCATCCTCATCTTTTAAAAGGACCAAGTCAAATTGCTGAATCATAGCATCTGTGGCATAGGCATCTATAAGATCCGTTTCTTTACTTCCTATAGCTGTATACCTAAGGGAGCCATCTACTGGTTTTACTGCTTTAAAGTTCAAATCATACCTATTTTGTAAGCCCACAAGTCCATCTTCACGATTGGCAAATTCTATTGTTGTTCCTGCAATAAGCTTATCTGATACAGCTTTAAGGTCTGATAAAGTATGTAAATTATATTTTTCGTGTGTTTCTTTTCTTATACCTATAGCGTAAGTATTGTTCATACCAAAGGGTTGCAATACACTAAGCCCTAATTCATCAGCATATACTTTTTTCACCCGGTTATACACTTCTTCAGATGTAGTATAGCTGTTCTCTTCTCCTAGTACACTCATGAGCATAGTTCCTGTATAGTCCACACACACGTCCACTTCACCTTTTTTAATGGCTTCAAAAAGAATTTGTGTATTACCTAGTTTTAACTTAGGTTCTGCTACAAATCCAGGTTGTTCATTTACAAGATAACACAGCATAGCACCTAATAAACTACCCTCACTATCTAATTTTGTCCCTATTCGAATCACATTTTTCTCCTTTACAGGGGCTGAAGATAAAGGGACACATACAAATAAAATCATCATACTCACTATACCTATAGCTATTTTAGACTTCAATCCAGCCTTATAACGACCTATACTTATACCTTTTGGTGTAACTCCTTGTTCAATTAAACCTACAATACTATCTACAGTTAAGGCTAATAATGCTATAGGTATTGCTCCAAGTAAGATAAGTTGTGGATTAATCACTTGTATACCTGAAAAAACCATATAACCTAATCCCCCACCGCCTACAAAAGCAGCAATAGTCATAAGTCCTACAGATGTAACAGCAGCTATACGTATACCTGCCATTATAATAGGCATTGCTAGAGGTATCTTTATCCTTGTTAGCACTTGTGTAGGTGTAAGTCCCACCCCATTTGCTACTTCAATCATTTTAGGATCAATCGTACTAAGTCCTGTATAAGTATTTTTAATAATAGGCAATATGGCATAAATGATGGCCATAAAAATAGCAGGTTTCTTGCCTATACCCATAATAGGAATAAGAAAACCTAAGATAGCTAAAGAAGGGATGGCCTGCACAATATTTACACTTCCCATTACACCATTTGCTAAAGTCTTATGTTTGGTCATTAAAATACCAAGACTTATACCAATAACTGTACTTATTAGAACAGCTATTACAGTAAGCTGAATATGTTCTATGAGTAGTTGCCATAACAGTTCCTTATTCTCTAGAAATGTTTTTTGAAAGGCTTCCATTAGCTTACCCCCTCTTGTATACTTTTATTTTTCTTTTCATAGTATCTACTTATACCTATAAACCGTTTCACATAATCACATTGTGACTGATTAAGTATATTTTTTGGGGTATCATAAGCTAGTAACTTCCCATCTTGAAGCACACCTATTTTATTTGCCAATCTAAGTGCCTCATCCATATCATGTGTTACAAAAACAATAGTCTTGTGTAACCTATTTTGAATATGCAAAAGCTCATCTTGTAATTCATGACGGGTAACAGGATCAAGAGCTGAAAAAGGTTCATCCATTAAAATAATTTCAGGATCAGTCATAAGAGCTCTTGCCACGCCTACTCTTTGCTGCTCACCTCCAGATAACTCCAAAGGATAACGATTCATATATATATCAGGATTTAGATTGACTAGCTTTAGTAGAGACCGACACCTTTCTTCTATCTCTTTTTTATCATGCTTAAGTACATTTGGTAGTAGGGCAATATTATCTTTCACATTCAAATGAGGAAAGAGTCCTTTATCTTGTACTACATAGCCAATCTTTCGTCTCAAAGATATTCTATTCCAATCTGTTACACTGATTCCATCTACTTTTATCTCTCCACTTGTCACATTCTCTAGTTGGTTAATCATTTTAAGTAGTGTTGTTTTACCACACCCACTTTCTCCAATTAGAACCACCAAGTTCCCAGCCTCAATATACAAATCAAATCCGTGGATAATCAAATGTTCACCATACATCTTGGTGACGTTTTTAAACTCAATCATATAGCCCTCCTAAAACTTCTCTTCTTTTAAGTTTATTAATTAAGGATGTACTATATTCTGCTGTTTTTTGAGGAATTATTTTATTTAGTTATATTAAGATACTCTCTCTTTTTAGGAAGTCTAGTTCTTATAAATAAATAAAAGCTTACTTTAGGCATTAAATTTTACCTAAAGTAAGCTTTTATTTGTATCTATTTTATTCAGCAGCCTGTAATACGTTACGCTTTTTATCATTTACTCTTAAAATCATAGTATCTAGACTTACTTGTACATCAATATCTCTATTCTTAAATTCTTCAATATCTTCTAATGTGAAAATCTTTCCTGCTCCTACACCATCTAAGTCAATAACTACTGTATCAACCATATCAGAAGGGAAAGCTGAATAAGGTACTTCATAGAGCATTTGTTCTAAAATCCCTACTACCTTATCTGTATTTTCAAGAATGATTTGAGCTTTACTATTAACCCTTTTATTCTCTTCTAATGCTTGGAAGCTAATATGTTGAATTTCATTGTTCATAGCATTGTATTCAATATCCTTGATTTGTGCTGGAATAACCTCACTATCAAGTTTAATTTCAACCTTACTTCCTTCACGCTTATAGCTAAGTAACTTCCTAGCTGTACTTTGATTTACTTGAACCATTAAAGATTCAGGTAAGGAACCTCCATACACAACACATGGAATAATCCCATTCCTTCTCAGTCGCTTAGCCTTTGTTAATTCATTTCTTTTTTCTACTGTAATGATATTCATTTTTATTCCTCCTAATTGTATATTAATGTAAAAATTACATACGCATTAATCAAACTCAAGCAGGTCTCATCACAGGTCTTTTCTCTAGTACTCATGTTGTCATACTACTATTCGTCTATTGTAAAAAAAGAAGGGCTTTTCATACAACATCATAAGATGCAATACCAAAAGCCCTTCTTTTCAATAGACGGTTCTTTTTTATTCATTTCATTAAGCATATCATACCTAATACTTAAAAGCAAGGCTATACCCCTACTACAAGTCTTTCAATAGGCAATCCTTCTTGTAATTTCATCTTGTAAATATTTGTACATCTTTTATACTTTGCAAATGTTTTTCTTGCTTCTTGTTCATTGCAGTAAACTTTCCAACAACCTACACATTTACAATTCTTCCCTTTATGTTCAATAAAACCTTTTATATCTTCTAATGGGTAACCTAGAAATAGTCCTATTTCATGTGGAAACTCTTCGCAAGTACATAGTCTATTCATTAGTTCACTAATACATGCATTGACTTCATAGCTCTTATATCCTTGTTCTCTTAAAAGACATTTAGCTCCCTCATTTTGAATATCCAATCTAAGCTTTTTAGGACGATACACATAGATTAGTGCACGATCTTTTAACATTTGCAAAAGTGTCATCTGAACACCTTTAGGACTAAGGACTTGATTCCATTGTTTAATTTGTTCTTCTATTTCTCCTATTGATTCACATGGACAACAAAATAAATTCCCTGTTTTCATTCCTGCTAAAGTTGGTGAACAATGAGTTATAAGCATCTCTTCTGACATTTTGCACCTCTCGATTTTGATAATCTTTTTCATTTAATTATATATTATACTCCTTATCTCAATCTGTCAATATTTTTGATAATTTTTCTCATTTATATCTTCTATATATCTTATCTTCACCAACCTAGTATAAATTTATGTATTCTCTACTAACCTTTCCACTTAAATCATATATGATTAAACCTATAATCTTCTCAATTACACTTTTGTAACACTCTGTAATATTTAGCATAAAATGTAATGTAACCTTGTATAATATTTTATGTAAAAGGATGATATTATGGATAATAATTCTTTACTTATTTTGGCTATAGCAGCAGCCTACTTACTTATATCTAAGAATACTTCTTCAAGTTGTGGAAGTCCTTATAATACAAGAGCTGAAGATACTCATTGTGCAATTGTTGAAGTTCTTGGTTCAGGAGGTACTAATACCCTTATGCCTCCTACTACAATCTCTATTAATGAATCTTCCACTGTACTTAGTGCTTCTCTTGATAGTTTTAATAAAAATCAAATCCCCTTTAAAACTGGTGGGTCAGGCACTGATACTTATATTACTTCTATTGCCGGTCTTACTCAGCAAGCCAATGGTCCTTTAAGTGGTTGGCTCTATAAAGTAAACGATGTTTTTATAGATTCTAGTCCTTCTATCTACACACTAAAACCTGGTGATTGTATCACTTGGGTTTATACTACAGACTTAGGCAAAGACGTAGGTGCACCAGAAGTTATCTTTGAAAGACGTCATCATAGAACTTCCTTTAACAACTTTAATTTTAATCCTTCCAAATAAATAGAACGACAAAAGCTGCCATAAAGTACAGACAAAACACATCTTGGGGATGGGTCTGAACTCTTGGCAGCTTTTGTTGTGCACCATATTTTATTATTAAACTACATAAATAACCATAAACTCATTGCCATTACAATCATTCCACCAATCAAGCCATATATAGAAAGATGATGTTCACCGTATTCTCTTGCTGATGGTAATAATTCATCTAAGGAAATAAACACCATAATCCCTGCAACACCTGCAAATAAAACACCATATACTATATCATTCATTATTGGCATTAAAATTAAATATCCTACTAAAGCCCCTATCGGCTCAGAAAGTCCAGATGCAAAGGAATAAATGAACGCTTTCTTCTTATCTCCTGTTGCATAGTAGATAGGTACAGATACTGCAATGCCTTCTGGTATATTGTGTATAGCAATGGCAACCACTATAGGAATAGCCAAAGTTGGTGCTTGTAGTGCTGAAACAAAGGTTGCAAGGCCTTCTGGAAAGTTATGAATCCCTACTGCTAAAGCTGTAAAAACCCCTATCCTCATCAGACTTGATTGGTCTGTCCTTCCTTCATTTGTTCCATCCACTTTTTTCACTTCATGAGGGTTATGATCACTTGGAATTAATTTATCTATAAAACCTATAAGAAGCATACCCACAAAAAAGGCTATAATTGTTAGTAAATTACCTTGTTTAGCTCCTACTTCTGAAGATAATATTTGCTGAGCCTGTGGGAAAATTTCAATCATCGAAACATAAATCATTACACCTGCAGAAAATCCTAAACTAATAGCCAAAAACTTTGTATTAGTCTTTTTTGCAAAAAAGGCAATACAGCTTCCTACTCCTGTTGAAAGACCTGCTATTAACGTAAAAATAAATGCTATAACTACATTATTCATATTCTATCCCCTTTCTATATCTTTACTACACTTCATCTAAAGTTTAATTTCTTTCTATCTTAACTCTCTATTTGAATCATATTCTATATACTAAAAATGTGTTATCTCTATTATCTAATAAAATTATTATATTTCAACTATTTTAAAATGTAAATTAAAAGAGTACAAGAATGGCACTTGTACTCTTTTAATTTATTAGATGATCAACAATGGAGGGTGTTGGCATCATTTATTTATGTATGTATTATCTGCGATGAATTTATAATACCACAACTGAAAACTATTATCAATAGTTTATTGAAAATAATTTTCATTTATTTTTAGTATTATCTATTACTTGATCCATCATATCCCTCTGCATCATACCTTGTAAATACCCTTCAACATTTCCATCTCGGTTAATAATAAATGTAGTCGGGAATGCAGAAATACCATAATAATAAGCAAGTGCCCCTTCTTCATCCATTACAACAGGGAAAGTATACTCATTTTCTTCTAAGAACTCTATAATTCCCTCTTTAGACTTTTCATCTCCCATATTTGGAAATGCTACACCTAATACAATCACATCTTCTTTATTTAAACCTCTTGTTTCATAAAGGTCTTGAATATCTGGCATTTCTGCCTTACATGGAGGACACCAAGTTGCCCAGAAGTTAAGAAATACTGTCTTTCCTTTATAGTCACTTAAAGTATGTGTATTTCCATATTGATCGGTAAGTGTAAAATCAGGAGCTACTGGATGATCTTTATCTTCTTGTTCCGTATTTGTTTCATCACTCTTACCATCTACTGCTTCTTCTTTTTGTGATGTATTGTCTGTACTAGATGTACCAATAGTAGTATTTTCACCTTTTGGTACAACAAACTTAGGTGTTCTTATACCATTTACTAAAAGAACAAATCCCATGATAAGTAGTAAATATCCTCCTACTTTTTGTAATAGACTCATCTTTAACTTTATACCATTTAATAACTTAAGCATTTTCTCAGAGAAAATGGCTAGTAACATAAAAGGAATAATAAATCCTAAAGTATATACTCCAATAAGTATAAATCCTGTTACATGACTTTTACTCGTAGAAGCAAGTACTAATACAGATGCAAGTAGTGGACCAATACAAGGTGTCCACCCAAAACTAAAGGTAAAACCTAGCAGGTAGGCCACCAATGGATTCATCTCTTTTACTTGCATGTGAAACTTTCTTTCTCTTTGCAAGAATGGAATATTCAAATCTCCAATATAGAAAAAGCCCATTACAAGAACAAAGAGGCCACCACCCATTAAGAAGTATCGCTTATACTCATTTATAAAAGTTCTAAAAGCCCCTATTCCAAGCCCTAATATAAAAAAGGTGGTTGCTATACCTAATACAAATAAAAAGGTGTTACGTAAAAGGATAAACTGGCTTCCTCTATTTACTTCTCCATTTTCACCTACATTAATCTCTCCATCCACTGCTTTATTTTTTGCAAGTATAGCTAAATATACTGGTAAAATAGGCAATACGCAAGGGGATAGAAAAGATAAAATACCTTCGACAAATACCATAACAAAATTCAGTTGATCCATATCCTCTTCCTTCCTTATAATAGTTTTACTAAGTTATCTCCACCTTAGCAAACTTTCGCCTTCTTCGCTATTAGGCACTTTTTTGTAACCGCTTACGAACAGGTAAGGTTTGCATTTCCCCATTCAATCATTTGCCTTATAACAGGTATAAGGGTCTTACCCATTTCACTTAAACTATAACTTGATTCTATGGTATTACCTTGTACTTGTTTATAGTTTTCAACTATGCCTTGCTCCATTAATAATTCTAGCTGCTGCATAAGCATTTTCTTAGAACATCTCTCAATACGACGTTGTAGTTCTCCAAAACGAACAGATTCTTCTTGCTGTAGTGTCCATAAAATAGCAGGTACCCACTTCTTCCCAAGTAAGTTAGAGAGCGCTTCTGCTGGACAAGAATACTCTATTTCACTTACCTTATACATAACTTTCCTCCTTCATATTTATTTACTTCTATATATGTTGTAAGTTTAGCATCTTCTTATACACTACGTCAATTTAGTATAATCTATATCCCATAAGTTCTCATTTAAACAATTTAAAAGAGCTGACCCATTAGCTAGTTTTAATCAGCTAATGGATCAGCCCTTCTATTCTATCTATTTGATTATGGCATCATCACTGTATCAATAACATGAATAACACCGTTTTTAGCCATAATATCTGTTGTTATGACTTTAGCCCCATCGATAAATACAGAGCCATTTCTTACTTCTATTTTAGCAGGTTTTCCATTGAGCATTTTCACTTCTTTTCCATTAAGTTTCATAGCATCTGCTGCTAATACCTTACCTGGATAGACATGATAAGTAAGTATATCTACTAATTTATCGTTGTTTTCTGGTTTTAGAAGTTCTTCTACAGTACCTGCTGGTAATTTATTGAATGCATCATTAGTTGGTGCAAAAACAGTAAAAGGACCTTCACCCTTTAGTGCATCTACTAATCCTGCAGCCTTAAGTGCTGTTACTAGTGTACTAAATTGTGGATTACCTGATGCAATATCTACTATGTCTTGAGTGGGTTGTGGCATTTGTGTTTTTGATGCTGCAAATAGACTTATTTGAATCATGGCAAAAACTAAGAATAAACATAAAATAAGTTTTTTATTAAACTTTGCTTTCATACTTAAATACCTCACATTCAATATAATTTTCAAATTTAAGTATGTCCACTTATTCCATAATTATTCTTTATAACTTTTTAGTATTGTTGCTTTACTGTAAAATGAATCGTATCATCAGAAACAGTATTTCTAGCAAACATTGTAAAATATGCAGATGGTACATACACACTACCATCTACTAACATTGGTGCAACACCTGCACTAAAAGGTGCTGACATACCAATAGCATTCATACTTTCATATGTATAAGAATCAAAACCTATCTCTACATTTGACTGGATCTTACCATTACTAAGTACTGCTCTATAATTTTTTCCATCCCATTTTACTTTAAAGCCCATAGCTTCTGCTACTGTTCTTAAAGGTAACATGACTTTCCCTTTATAAAGGGTTGGTAATTGACCTTTTAAATCTACATTACCATCATCTACTGTAACCTGATGAATCAATACTTGATTGAATGCTTCATAAACTTTTGCCATATCTACATTTTCTAGTTTCATAGCTTTAGAAAGTAGTTCACTCTTTTCTTCAAAACTCATTATCTCTGACCAAGTTTTTATGGAATACATTTCAAGATTAATAAGTCCTAAATCTTCTGCTCTTTGCATATATGGCATAGCATAGTGGGTATCCATAATAGGTGGAAATTGATCGACACCTGTTATAGATTGAACTAAAACTGTAATAAACTCTGCACGTGTAATAGGTATCATCATATTTATTTGGTGTATAGATACAGATGGTTCACTAATTGGTATAGGGGTTTTGTCTAACTCATTTCCCCAGATACTTATAGTAGATGCTCCTACTACTAACAATAGTGCTGCTGCTATTTTTTTTCTTTTCATTTGTATACGCCTCCATTAATTGCTTATGTATGTTTAATGGTTAGACGTTTCTTTCATCTTAAAAGTTTCATTTAACCCATTAAAAATTTTTAATAGTTAGTTGCTCTTACTTCAAAGTATGCTTGTGGATGAGCACATACTGGACATACCCCTGGCGCTTCTTGACCTTTATGTATATGTCCACAATTTCTACAAATCCATTCTACTTCTTCTTCTTTTTCAAATACTCTAGATCCTTCTAAATTACTGAGTAGTTTTAAATAACGTTCTTCATGCTCTTTTTCGATTTTAGCCACTTCTTCAAAAAGATAAGCTATATGATCAAAACCTTCTTCTTTTGCTTCCTTAGCAAAAGTTGCATACATATCTGTCCATTCATAATTTTCACCAGCTGCTGCATCTTTTAAGTTTTCCATTGTAGAGCCTATACCACCTGTAAGTAACTTATACCAAATTTTTGCATGCTCTTTTTCATTATTAGCTGTTTCTTCAAATAAGGCTGCAATTTGAGTATACCCTTCTTTTTTTGCTTTTGATGCAAAATAAGTGTATTTATTACGTGCTTGTGACTCTCCTGCAAATGCTGCTAGTAAGTTTTGTTCTGTTTTAGTGCCTTTCAAATTCATACTAACTCCTCCTTACTGATATTTAATAATTGTTATCAATTAAATTGTAACATACTATTTAATTATTTCAATAATAAACGGAAATTTCTTTTAAATTAACCGTTAAAATTTTATATTATATATAATTTTTATTTACAGTTGAAATATATTTATTTATTCATATATAAATTTATTTAGTCCCTATTTTCAATGTTTTTCATTTATATTTATGTAAATTAAATTATTTTTTTACATACTAATATTCCCTTCAACACAATTCGTCTACTTGACGTAAAAACTCATATATGCTATCCTTGCCTAGTGAGGCACTCCCCTGCCTTACAAACTCTTAGCTTAACTCAACATGCTCCCCATGTTGTAGTTAAATCCTTTAGCAGGGGCTTATGGTATCCTTCTTTACATATGAACTTTAATTAGTGTTCCTATATGTTTAGAGTACTCCCCTATCTCACTCTAACACGTATTTAATATAAATAGAATATGCCATAAGCCCTAAATAAAAGGAGCAAATTAGTACCCTCACTAATTTGCTCCTTTCCCCTTTTTCCCTTGTTAATTCACATACTCATTACTTAATCTTCTTTTTCAACTAAAGCCTGTAAACGGAATAAAATACGTAAGAAAATCTTTTCTTTAATTGGCTTTTCCCACAATGTAGATGAGAAATTCTTTTGGCATACATAATAACTAATGAGTAGACGTAATTGTTCAAAATTAGCTTCCTCAATTAGACTTTGATAATCTCCTCCTGGTTCACATTCTTGTAATGCTTTAAAGTAATCTTTGTTCAATATGCCACATTGATAAACTTCATCAACGAAAGCTGTGATCTCATCATCTTGTTGCCTGTATCCTAACTGGATGACCATTGGATCTTCAAAATAGGTAATAAATTTGAAAAGAGTTTTACAATCCTTCATAAGTTAGCCCCCCTGATGGTTATTTAGTGGTTTAAGCATTTTTACCGAAAGTATTTATTAAAAAGTCTAAACTTAAAATAATAATTTAAATTATATCAGATAATTATATAATTTTCATTATTAAAATATAATATTTTTTCATTAACGTTTATAGCATTATTATACAATGCATATCCCCTTACCATTCAAGGCCCTTTAGTATACTTTTATGTACTATTTTAACTAACTTATATTTCTACTATCATACCCGTTCTTAAATAATGTATTTTATCTCCTAATATTTCTACAAGTTGTAAATAAGCCACCTCACCTGTACAATGGCATGTATAATATTCATATCCTTTTTTATCTAGAATTTCCCCTATACTTCTTGTTGTTTCCTTTGATTTTTTAATAATATCTGTTGGATCTGTTAGATGAAAACCACCTATTACTACATCTAATGGTTGCTGTAATATTTCCTCTGCTTCTTCAATAATATTAGTTACTCCCCTATGAGCACAACCAGTGATTAGTACTTTTTTATCTTCTACATTTAATATAAGGTTTTGCTCATGATCAAAGTCATCCAAACAATATTTATCTTCTTCTTGTTTGTATAATCTTTTGTTTCCCTCTGGCATAAATTCCTTAAGCTTTGGTTTTATAAAAAGTGAAAGCTCATCATCTATTATATGATTTCCATTTAATAGTTGTATTTGTGGGTGACTTTTTAAACTTTGTTTAAGGGCTACACCTAAGTGTATCCCTAACACCTTTATATAATGTTTGATAAAAGCTGATTCTTGTATATATATTTTAGCCTTTTTATTCTTTTCAAGGAAAGCTTCTAACCCCCCGCCATGATCTTTATGTCCATGGGATATAATGACTATATCTATCTCCTCAAGTTCTATACCTAATGCATAAGCATTTTGAACAAATGTATCATCTGGACCTAAATCAAATAATATTCTATGCTTTGGTGTCTCTATATACAAACTAAGGCCATGCTCATTCTTATAACTTTTACTACAACTAGTATTTTCTACTACCCCTATTATCTTCATTTTTATAACTCCCTTTTTCTCAAGGTTACCCTCTATAATCGTGTTTTAACCTACTATATATTATATATTTTACTATAATATACACCTTCTCTAATTACAACTTAATATTTTCATAATTCAATATTTTAAGTATATACTTAACTCTACTTATTAATTTTTACTAATATTTTATATGCATTGAAAAATTTACTAAAAACACTTTTCTTTTTAAGTTTATATGCTAGAATAAAAGAAAATAGTAAAACCTGGGGAGCTCGTGTGCGGGCTGAGAGGAAGTCATCAACTTCGACCCTTTAACCTGATTTGGGTAATGCCAACGTAGGGAAACAAGGTGAGTATAGAATATACAAAGCGCAACTTGTCTACGGGTGGGTTGCGCTATTTTTATTTAAACTTTTATATAAGGAGAAAATAAAAATGAACAGAAAAACTTCATTAAACATTAGAAAGCTAACCCTTTCAGGACTGCTGATTGCACTAGGTGTTGTATGTGCTTCTTTCTATATTCCTATTGGGGCTGCTAAATGCTTTCCTATTCAACACATGGTAAATGTTATAGCAGGTGTCCTACTTGGTCCTGTATATAGCATTTTAATTGCTTTTTGTATCTCATGTATTCGCTTACTTACAGGTACTGGTACACTTTTAGCCTTTCCTGGAAGTATGATTGGTGCTTTCTGCTGTGGTCTCATTTTTTATCGTTTTCACAAACTTTCTTTAGCTTATCTAGGGGAACTTATTGGTACAGGTTTTTTAGGTGGGCTTTTGGCCTTCCCTATAGCTACTTTAATCATGGGTAAAGAAGCTGCTTTGTTCGCTTACGTTATACCTTTTATGATTAGTTCTATTGTAGGTGCAACAATCTCTATTATAACCTTAAAAGCACTTACAAAAACTAAAGTTTGGCAGGAGTGGTTCGTATATCTGCAACACTCTTAAATTATATAAAACGTATCCCCCTCTTATCTCTTGCATTAAACACTCCGTGTCTTAACACAACTCTAACTCTTGTAGCAATTGATGACATTATAAAAGAGCATAAGTCCTTTATTTCTATGACTTATACTCTTTTATATGATTATTATTTATCTCCCCTATAATCTAATGATTCTTCAAATAAATCTTAAAACCTTCTTCATACAAATCTCTAGGTGATGTAATTCCATCTAAATATAATTCATTATATATAGTATAGAAGTCACTCTCATAAAGAATATTCATATCATAACCAGCTCTATCTAATACTTTTTCATTCAAAAAAGTTACAAGAGTCTCTAATGACTGATATACTATTTCATCTGAGACATCATATGTATTGTGCTGCTCCCATAAATCGATTACTTCTGGCAATATTAAATGCATCCCCAGTTCATGACTAAACATATCCAGCATATCTTTTGATGAAGCAAATTGATAATAACATGAGTTTTTCCATAGACTTAAATTATTGTGACTAGGCCCATTTTCCCCTGCATAATATAAAACATATAAATAGTTATTGTAGTTATATTCGTAATTTGTAACCTCCTCCCATCTATTTATATAATTAAATTCTCCTATCATTTGATTAAGTTCATTAGATTTTACACTTAACTCCTTCTGAATAAATGGCCATACCTGGGTTTTATAAGTATCAAAATTATTGATAAAGATCTTTTGGAACTTATAAAATACATCCTGACTGATTTTATTATTCAAAGTATCTATAGGTACTATAGCTTCTTTAAGATAAGCCTCTATATAAATATCCTCTTTTGTTTCTAAAAATAGATTTACTGATTTAAAATAGTTCTCCCATTCTATTGTAGTTTGGAAATTATTTAAGGCAGGAATAAAAAATAAATAATAGGTCAGTACACCTTTATTAATTCCATAAAAAGACATCATCTCCTTATGTTCTATTAAAAATTCTCTATCTCCTTTGTTTACTGTATCTGAATAATGTTTAGTATACTCCTCATCTTTAAAACCTGCCTGTGCCAAAGTATATAAATGTACTACATAATTTATCCCTATTTCTTGTGATATCATAATTTGCTTCTTAGGAGTATGTACTGTAACTCTCTTATTATCTAAACTATTATTTGATTGATTCCTATTTGTTTTATTATAATTCAAATTTTGTCTCAGTATAAATACACTTATACTTATCGCTATAAGTATAGTCACTCCCATAATAACCTTATTTTTATACACCGCTTCCCCTCTCCCATCTTATCACTACATTAAACACTAATTTTACTTAATATTTCTATTATACATTAGTTTATATAATAAAACCCACCTATAATGATTTTAGGTGGGTTGCTTATTATTAGTCGTTATATTTGTCTTCTAATCCTTCTAGAATCCTAATGTATTTTTCTTGAATCCCTTTAAGCTGGGCTTCTTTTTCAAAGGCTATGGTCTTTGCATTTACATCTTCTAAAATTTCAACGGGTAGTTTACGTTCTCCAAAGCTATAAACCACTTCATTTTCCTTACTGATGTGTCTTTCTAAAAGATTTGTATAACCTATTGCATGGGCAATCACATCTAGTTTACTTTCTTCATTACCTGCTTTAAGACTTTCTAGTGCTTCTTCTAAATCTTTTATATAGAGTCTACCTAAATCATGTTCTACATACATTCCATTACGTATAAGTTTAATACCTAACTCTCCTAGATGACTCTCCATGTATTTAAAAAGAAATTGTTCTTCTTTCCCATGATGATGGGTATCAGCATAGTTTCTAATGAAATCTATTATATCGTTAAAATCTTCATAGCTTATACTGTCTTCTTTTAACAATTTAAGACAAGCTCTACGTACTACTTTTAGCATACGTCTAATGTTTTCGTGTTCTTCTACCATAATTTCAACACTGGTTTTACTTTTTTTTAATATGGCATAAGTTACTTCATCTAAGTTTTCAAAAGTTTCATTGCCACCTTCTACAAAGCCCTTTAACCAAGCTTCTCTCAACTTATAATAATAACCTACATCTCCTCCTACTTCATTCCAATAAGGAGCGTGTACACATTTATTTCTTCTCCATACTACTTTCTCTTCACTATCTTCTATTAGATCATTTACATGATCACATGGCATTCCATCAATTAATGTATCACTTACAGCTTTATAAAGTTCTCTTACACTTAAATCCTCATCTATACTACTTCTTTTTGCTTTTCCCTTTTCATAAAAGAGTGTTTCTAGTGTGGTAATTGCACTTTCATCACCCTCTAGAATCTGTGTCACACTATATGCCAGTTTATATTCTGTAAGAGAAACTTGTTCTTGTAACCATCCATGAATATTGCTTTCATCTATTACTTCTTCTAATGGACTCTTTTGTGTTAATCCATATTTCTCATTTAATATTGGCTCTAATTCTAACTGCCATTTTTCTTTTCCTAATTTAACTATACTCTCAACAAATTCTTGTTGTACTTGTATTTTATTATATAACCAATAATGTATTGGACCTAAAAAACGACTCATATAAATCTCCTTATATCCTTTATTTATTAAGAACCTTACCCTTAATATGTCCTTAGTATACTATAGATTTTCATATGATTATGTTTCCATGGCTACAAAATATAATTTTTGAAAAGAAAAATTAATCCATTCCATCTTTTCCATCATAGGCTAATACTAAATTACCTCCACCTTCTTCATCGTCCCATCTTACATTTGCACTTGGTATGCCACAAGGAAAAACTGTTTCAATAATTACAGTTTGATTCTCCACTTTATCAGCATGGATAATAACTTCTTTATCTACAAAATTAAATTCACCCTCTTCATTCTCAATAAATTCCACCCGCACACTACGTAGATTAGTAATCTTCCCCTCTACTTTCAGTTCCAGATATTCTCCCTCACCAATCCCTTTAAAAAACAAGGTATTAGGATCATTTCTTGAAGGTGGCATACTCCCATATTCCTCTACATAAACCCTTGTTTTCTGATCTTCGTGTCTAGTGTTATCTTCTTCTAATCTCTGTTTTTCAACCTGTAATGCTTGATTACTTCGTTCTAATTCTTCCACTTTACTTACATGATTACATCCTGTAAATAGTCCACTTATCATTATTAAAATTATTCCTATCTCATATATTTTCCTCATACTCTCCCCTTTCTATAACACACCATTAATATCCCATTCAAATTTTCCTATTAAAAGTTTTCTTTAAATTTACCCTCAACATACATTAAATCAAATGTAGCCTTAATAAGTTCTCGTCTTTCTATTTCAATGCCATTTTCTTGTAGGAAATTACAATAAGCTTCTAAATCCCACTTTGAATAAGTTCTAAAACCCACTCTCTCCATAAATTTTCTTACTAACTTATTCTTACTTCCTGAAATACTTGTAAAAGTTGGAGCAATAATAAGTCCACCTTTCTTAAGTACCTTTTTAATATTTTCTATTACTATCTCAGGTTCAGGTATAACATGTAATCCATTAGCTATAATAACTATGTCAAAACTATTTTCCTCATATGTTAAATTACAAGCATCCATTACTTCAAAATAGATAGAGGATGAATAAGATTTCTTCTGAGCAATATGAATCATATCTTCCGAGTAATCTGTAGCTCTAACTTCTCTTACATACTGACAAATATGAAGAGCAATTTCACCTGTACCTGTTGCTAGTTCTAAAACCCTCATTTCCGGATTTAACCTAGATCTAATTAAATCGTACATAATTTCATATGCCTTAGCATCCTTTTTCATAAATAGGTCATATACCTTCGCCATTCTACCCCAAAACTCAATGTTATTTGGCATCTTAGCCTTTTCTTTCATCCACTTTCCCTCATCATTTCTATATACTTTTTCCTTACTTATTCTCTGTATATAAAGTAAATCCCAGTACATAAGTCTATAATGTACTGGGATTTGCCTCTATTCATACTTTATTTCCCGGAAAATAAATTTTATTCTTCTTTACTTACAATACCTTTTACTACATCAACAAGGTTAATACCTGTAAGTGAGTTTACAACCTCTGGAAGCTGAGATACAATATTGGTTACGCTTTTTGTTACTTTGCTAGCGCCCCCTCCATCACCATTGTCAATAACCACAATTTTTTCTGTCTTACTAAGTGGCTCAGATATAGCTTTTGCAATGTCTGGAAGTTTAGAAGTAAGCATTTCTACAATAGCTGCTTCTCCGTATTGTTTATAAGCTTCTGCTTTTTCTTTCATAGCTTCTGCTTCTGCCTTCATAGCAAATGCTGTTGCTTCACCTTTAAGTTTAATAGCTTCTGCTTCCGCTTGACCACGTAATCTAATACTTTGAGCTTCTGCCTCTGCTCTTTTAATCATTTCAATACGCTGCGCTTCTGCTTGTTGCTCAATACGGTATTTATCTGCTTCTGAACTTTTTTCAATTTTAAACTTATCTGCTTCAGCTACTTTTCTAATAGTTGCTTCTAGCTCTTGCTCACGTTTTTTAGCTTGTTGTTGTGCGATTTCTGTTTGACGTTGCTCTTCAAAAAGTTCTGCATTTTTCAGACCTTCAATAACTTGTTTTTTTACAATGTTTTCTTCTACTTGGTATGCAAGGTCAGCTTTAGCTTGTGCACGTTTTTCTTGTTCTTTATACTCTTGAACTTTTAATTCTTTTTCTTTTTCAGCACGTGCAATTTCTGTTTCAGCAATAATTTGTGCTTCACGTCCTGCACGTTTAGCTTCTGCTGTACGTTGCATTTGTTCTCTTTGTGCTTCTGCTTCCGCAACAGCTGCATTCTTCTTAACTTCTGCAATTTGTCTTGCACCAAGTGCTTTTAAGTAACCTTGTTGATCATCAATATCACGAATAGTAAATGTATTAATTTCAAGACCCATTCTTTCAAGGTCTGCTTTAGCTACACTTTCAACTTGATTTGCAAACATTTCCCTATCTTTATAAATTTCTTCTATAGTCATTTTTGAGATGATCTCACGGAGTTTACCTTCTAAAACATCTTGAACTGTGGATTTAATCACTTGAATGGTTTCTTTTTCTTTACCTGTATTAAACTGCTCCATAGCTTGTAAAATACATTCTTTTTCTGATCTAATTTTAATGATAGCAACCCCATCTGTATCTATTGGTACCCCATTACTATCTAATGAACCGAAAGTTTTAATTTCAACTTTCATATTTTCTAAAGAAATTTTATCACATTGTTCGAAAATAGGAATAACTACACCACCTGCACCACTAATGACACGTTTTTTAAGACCTGTTACTACAATAGCTTTATCTTGAGGTGCTTTCTTCCATAAAAGTGCAATAAGTAATAAAACGACTAAGATGCCACTTAAAATACAAATTAACATAAAAAGTGCTGGATTCATTTTTTCTAATTCCCCCTAAGTTTTTATTTACATTCTTTCTATTAGTTCTTCTAGAGTTTGAATGACTCCATATCCCTCCTACCATTCTATAATATTTAGAATATAATTAAATTATACAAAAAAGGGTCTGCAAAAGCAAACCCTTTAATTTAAATTTTCACTCAATTTTCTTTTTATACGTTGTAATGCATTATCAATAGACTTGACCGGCTTACCCATATGCAGTGCAATTTCATGGTAGTTTTGCCCTCTTGTATGAGCCTTTAAAACCTTCCATTCAAAGTCACTTAATTTTTCTTTCATCTGTCTTTTAAGAAGTGCTAAATCTTCTTGATGAATCATCATTTCTTCTGGATTATGGTTTACACTATCTTTTAAAGTATCCATAAGGGTAATTTGGTCATCCTCTTCCCCACCTATAGGAAGATTAAGGGAAATACTTGTATTGAGTGGCATATGTTTTTGCCTAGTAGCTGTCTTAAATGCGGTACTAACCTGCCTTGTAATACATAAAGTTGCAAATGACTTAAAACTTGTATCTTTACTTGGGTTATAGTCACAAATAGCTTTAAATAACCCAATCATACCTTCTTGAATAAGATCTTCTACATCTGCTCCAACAAAAAAGTTAGACCTAATCTTTTTTCTTACAAAAGGTTTATAGCGTTTTACAAGTATGTCTATAGAGGCACTATCTCCATTTTGATAGGCTTTTATAAGTTGTTCATCGGTTAAGACCTCAGCTGTTTGCACTCTCATCCCCTCCTTAGTCTATATTCCACTATTTTATACCTTAAAAATGGCGTTGTCTTACAACTTCATAAGCTAAAATACTAGCGGCTACAGATGCATTAAGAGAAGTTACTTTTCCGTACATTGGAATACGTACTACAAAATCACATTTGCTTTTAACATTTCTAGATACGCCTTCCCCTTCACTTCCGATTACAATACCAATAGGTCCTCTTAAGTTGTCAGTATAGATAATTTCACCATCCATATCTGCACAAGCTACCCAAATACCTTTTGATTTAAGCTCTTCAATGGTTTGAGCAATATTTGCTACTTTTGCTACTTTTGTGTATTCAATAGCTCCAGCAGATGCTTTTGATACTGTAGATGTAAGGCCTACTGCTCTACGTTTAGAGATAATAATACCATGTACACCTGCATTGTGAGCTGAACGAATAATAGCTCCTAAGTTATGAGGATCTTGGATATTTTCTAGAATTAAGATAAATGGATCTTCTCCTTTTGCCTTTGCATCATTTAAAATCTCATCAATCTCTACATATTTATGAGCACTTGCATAAGCAACAACACCTTGATGTCTCTCTCCATTTGAAATTTCATCAAGCTTTGATTTTTCTACTTCTTGGATTACAATACCACGAGCTTTTGCATCTCCAATAATTTTTTTGATAGAGCCTTCTACTTGACCTTTTTGAATAAGAATCTTTTCAACATCTCTGCCTGATTTTAATACTTCTATAACTGAGTTTCTGCCAAAGAGTACGTTTTCATCAACTTCTACTGCTTGTACTTCTCCTTCAGCCATAGGCTTACGTCCACTAAATTTTTTGTTATAAGGTTTTTTACCTTGGTAACCTTTACTAGGTTGTGCTTTATTTGCTTCTGGTTTGTTAGTTACTTCAACTTCATTTATTGAAACTTCTTGAGTCTTTGCTACTGACTTTTTATCTTTTTGTGGCTTATTCGCTCCTTGTGGTTTACCTGTTCCTTGTGGTTTACCAGCACCTTGTGGTCTTTGACCGCCTTGTGGTTTGCCTGTATTTTTCTTATAATAAGGCTTTTTATTTTCTTTTTTAGGCTCATTTTCTCTGTCTGCTTGATTTTGATCTAAATTCATTCTGTTTAATTCTCCTTTTTCTTTTTGAGTTCTTGTAAGTCTTGTTTAGAGATTCCGCCTGTTAGGAAGATGACAATGAGATAAACGATTGCACCTACGCCTACAGCGCCTAGTGTCATAATTGCATTTTGTATTGTAGATGTTGCATCTAATACATTTCCAAGTAAAGCATATGAAAAATATGCTGCTACACCCATTACTGCTGCCGCAATAAGTGGTTTAATAATAACTAACATTGTATTAAGTTTAAATCCTGTAAGTTTTTTTACAGCTAAGAAATTATATAAAGTAAATGCCGCGTAACCTGCTATAGATGATAAAGGTGCCCCCATTATACCTAAGCTACCTACTAAAATAATATTAAATATAGCTTTTACGACAGCCGCTATACCAATAGCTTGTACTGGAACCCACACTTTTCCTAAACCTTGAAGTACACCTGTCATAGCTTGACCAAGCATAATAAATGGAATACTAAAAGCTGATAAACGTAAAATAGGACCTCCTTGTAATGACTCTGGGAATAAGAATCCCATAACAGGTTCTGCAAGTACTGCAAGACCAATGGCTGCTGGTAATGAAATAAGTAGACCAAATCTAGAACCAAGCTCCATCTTATCTTGCATTTCTTTATGATCCTTACGTGCTACAGCCTCTGCAATAGCTGGTACTACACTTGTTACAAGTGCCATCCCAAAAGCAAGTGGTAAGTTCACGAGTGTTAAAGTATTTGTAAGCTGCCCAAATAAGTCTGCCGCCATCTTTTGATCCATACCACCATTTACAAGTCCTGCTGTTACAATGGCAGAATCTAAAAAGTTCATCACTGAGTTAACTGCTGCACCAATAGAAATGGGTATAGCAAGTACTAAGACAACTTTAGCTACACTTTTAAATGTAGTAGGAAGTACTTCTTTTGTTTGTGTTTCCATTTCTTCATAAATATCTTTTTTATGCTTAAGATAAAAAAGACCAAGTACTGCTGCGCCACATACACCACCTACAACTGACCCAAAAGATGCGCCACCTGCTGCATAGCCTACATTTGGCATGAAGAAATATGCAAGTCCTAAACCTGCTACAACACGTCCAAAGTTTTCTAAAACTTGAGAGATAGCTGTTGGTGCCATATTTTGCATACCTTGAAAATATCCTCGGTATACACCCATAATACAGACAAAAATTGGACTGAGTCCAAGTCCCCACAATGAATAAATGGTTTGTGGTTCCCATTTAAAAGTATTAATTAATATAGGTGCGCCTAAGAAAAAGAAGGCTGATAATATCACACCTAAAATAATCATAAAACTCATCGTATGTTTAAAGATTAAGTGGGCTTCTTTATATTGCCCCATAACCCTTTTTTCTGCCACCAATTTGGAAAGTGTTGATGGAATAGCAACAATAGCAATAGATGTTAAGAAGGTATAGATTGGATAACCGTATCCATAATATCCCATCCCTACATTTCCAATTAATGAACCCAGTGGTATTCTGAAAAAGGCACTTAATATTTTAGCAACAAGTGCTGCAATAGATAAGATGAGTGCCCCTTTTACAAATTTCCCTGTAGCCTTTGACATAATTTCCTCCTTGGTAAAACACTTTATATTTCGGAATTTATATATGAATTATTAAAGTGTTTTAAGTCCTATTTCTATAATTTCTTGTATACGGTCAATTTTACCTTCTACGTATAAATAACCTATGAGGGCTTCTAGACCTGTGGCATGACGGTACTCTGTAATGTCAGCATTTTTAGGTGCTGATATACTTTTAGCATTACGTCCACGCTTCAAAACTTGTAATTCTTCTTCTGTTAGCTCACTCTCTACCAAATGATAAAGTTTTGCTTGTGCGCTAGCTCGTACAAGTTCACGAGATGCCTTGTGCATTTTATTTACAGGCATGTTTCCTCTTGCAAGAACGTGTGTACGAACAAAAAGTTCGTACACACCATCACCAATATAGGCCAGTGCAAGGGGTGAGTAAGTATTGGCTTTGTGTTCATTTATTTTTGTAGCATTATTCAAAACTTCATTAATGTTAGTATTCATATTCCTTGATTTTATATACGTTTGTAACGTACTCCTTCTCTAGTATCTTCGATTAGTACACCTTGTTCTTTAAGCCAATCACGAATACGGTCAGCTTCTGCAAAATCACGGTTTTTCTTAGCCGCTTTACGATCTTCTATATACTTTTCGATGTCTTTATCAGATAAAGCATACTCTTTAGTATCTTCATTTTCATAAAGAAGGCCTAATATATTATTAAGCTTCATAAATTGATTGTACACAGCTTCTGTAAAGGCATGTGTTGCACCTTCTTTAGCATAAGTGTTAGCAAATTTTACAAGCTCAAAGATGAAACTAATGGCATCCGCAGTATTAAAGTCATCAGACATAGCTTGGTGGAACTTTTCTTCAAAAACATTTAATTCTTTTAAATGTTCTTCTTCTTGTACTGTTAGTGTTTCCCCTTTTGCATGACTTAAAGCAAATTCTAAGTTATCTTTACAATTTTTAATACGATTTAAACCATTTTGTGCTGCTTCCATTAAATCATTACTATAGTTTAATGGACTTCTATAATGTGCACTAAGCATAAAGAAACGTACTGTATCATAACCATAAGCTTCGCCTACATCTCTTAAAAGTTTAAAGTTATTAAGAGATTTACTCATTTTATGGTTATCTATATTTAAGAAGCTATTGTGCATCCAGTATTTAGCAAAAGGCTTACCATTTGCTGCTTCACTTTGTGCAATTTCATTTTCATGGTGTGGGAAAATAAGGTCTTCTCCACCTGCATGAATATCAATGGTTTCGCCTAAAAATTTCTTACACATAGCTGAACATTCAATATGCCATCCTGGGCGCCCCTCACTCCATGGACTTTCCCAATAAGGCTCACCTTCTTTTTTAGGCTTCCAAAGAACAAAGTCCATATGGTTTTTCTTCTCATCACCTAGTGTAACACGTTCACTAGCACCTGCTTCTAAATCTTCTAAAACTTTTTTTGAAAGCTTTCCATATTGATTAAAGGCTGCTGTATCAAAATACACACTGCCATTTACTGCATAGGCAAAACCTTTTTCTATAAGGTTTTCAATCATCTCAATGATTTGTTCCATCTCCTCGGTTACACGAGGATGAGATGTGGCTGGTTGAATATTTAAATTGGCTGCATCTTTTAAAGTTTCTCCAATATAATACTCAACAAGTTCTGTTGTAGAACGGCCTTCTTCATTGGCTTTCTTTATGATTTTGTCATCAACATCTGTAAAGTTTTGAACAAAATTTACATCATAACCTACAGCTTCAAAATATCTTCTTACTGTATCAAATACAATGTACGGTCTAGCATTACCAATATGAATCAAGTTGTATACTGTTGGTCCACATACATACATACGCACTTTATCCTGTTCAATCGGACTAAAGATTTCTTTTTGTTTAGTAAGTGTATTATAAATTTTAATCATCTTTTCATCTCCTTTGTATGGATTATTCCTTATTAGATGCACAAGCTTCTTTGTTTAAACAATTTGCATCTTTACATGTACTTATACTAGATTCATCTATATCAGAATTTAATTCCTGCTCTAACTTAGTTTCTAGCTTATTTATTTTACATTGTAGTTTTTCTATCGTTTTACGCATTTTGCATATTTCCATTTGTACAGGGTCTGGCATCTTCACTTGATCTAGTTGCTGGCAAGGATTTACTCTTTGACCTGCAATTTTAACAACATGGCCTGGAATACCTACAACTGTGCTGTCTTCTGGCACTTCTTGAAGGACCACTGCATTGGCAGCTATACGTGAATTATCTCCAACTTTAAAAGGTCCTAATACTTTAGCGCCTGTACTAATCATCACATTATTCCCAATAGTTGGGTGGCGCTTACCATGATCTTTTCCTGTACCCCCTAAAGTTACACCATGATAAATGGTAACATTATCTCCTATTTCACAAGTTTCACCGATTACTACACCCATGCCATGATCGATAAATACCCCTTTACCAATCGTTGCTCCTGGATGAATTTCAATGCCTGTTAGTCCCCTTGCTACTTGGGAAATCATTCTGGCTAAAAAATAACATTTCTTAGTATATAAATAGTGACTTATCTTATGAAATAATAAGGCATAAAAACTAGGGTATAAAAAAACTTCTGCTGAGTTTTTAATTGCCGGATCCCGTTCTTTAATCACATTGATTTGTTCTTTAATATAACCCATTAAATTCCCTCCTCAAAAAATACAATAAAAAAGCTCCCCTCTAGTTCAGAGGCGAGTTGTCGCGGTTCCACTCTGATTAAAGCATCCCTTAATACCTAAACTTAGAAGCTTCATCTTCATTGCTTTAACGCAGCACCTACGACCTAAACTACTCATCTTTTCACCTTCTGTGAATGATTTTCGCAAAAGATAGCTCCAGAATGCACTTCATTTAACTTATTAGAACCCACTTCCAGCCTAGGTGCGTCTCTCTAAACTAATTCATTAAACTACTCTTTCCTTCATTGCTTTTATTCTTCTATTCAAATTAAAACTACATATTATTTCTTATTATAATTCATAAAGCATACTGTTTCAACTAGTATTACTTATTTATTATATTAGAAACTTATGTTTTTGTGCTATTTCAACTCTTATTTATCAAGGAGTACAATGGCTTGACTAGATATGCCTGCTTCTGTTCCTGTAAAGCCTAAACCTTCTTCTGTTGTCGCTTTTACATTAATCTGGTCAAGGTCTATGCCTAGAGCATTTGCAATATTTTTACGCATGTTTATAATATGTGGTGCCATTTTAGGTTTTTGTGCAATAATGGTTGCATCAATATTGTGTATTTTAGCACCTTCTTTATCTAAAAGTCCTTTTACATGTTCTAATAGCTTAATGCTAGAAATCCCTTTATACTCTGGGTCTGTATCTGGGAAATGCTTACCTATATCTCCACCTGCAATGGCTCCAAGTAATGCATCCATTACAGCATGCACAAGTACGTCTGCATCAGAATGCCCAAGTAAGCCTAATGTATGCGGAATCTCTATTCCCCCTAAAATAAGTTTACGACCTTCTACAAGTTTGTGTACATCATAACCCATTCCTATTCTTAACATATTCTCTTTCCTTTCTTCTTATGTCCTGTCATTTTATTAGTATATTAATTTATTTACTTCTCATTCTAATTATGTTGCTTTATATTTTATTAATCTATATTTTAGTATGTTAAAATAAACAATCCTCTTCCTTATTATAGCATACTTTTGTATATACTAAATCTATGTTGTGTGTATTTAAAATTTTTATTATGTACTTGAAACTTTTAACCTACTCCAAAGGTCTAATCAATGTATCACCCAATACAACTACCAGCGCTGGAAGGTCATTTATATGAAAAGTAAACTTATTGATTATATTATCACTTATAAAGAAAAACACTATCGCATTGCCTACAGCTATGTAAAAAATAAAGAGGATGCTTTAGATATTGTCCAAGATACGATTGTTAAAGCACTTAAATATGAACATACATTACATGAACCTAGTTATTTAAATACATGGTTTATTAAAATACTCATTAACAATTGTAAGACTTATTTGCAAAAGCAGAATCGCTACATAGATGTAGAGGATGAAATACTTGAAAACTTAGATTCACCTCATATGGATACTTATCGTTCCTTTGAGCTTGAAGAAGCTTTAGACAAACTCTCCTATACGGAGAAAACCATAATCCTTCTTAGATACTTTGAACAGTTAGAATTAAAAGAAGTGGCTAAGGTTATGGACAAAAATCTTAGTACGGTTAAGTCTATCTTATACCGTGCACTGAAAAAACTAAAGGTTCAATTAGAAGAAGATTAGAGAAGGTGAAAACATGAAAAATAATAAAACACATAAACAACTTAATACCGCTTTAGAAGATCACTTAAATTCTATTCCCATTCCTGAGGAGTTAGATTTAGTGGTACAACGTGCTATTAAAGAAAGTAAAAATTCTAGTAAAAGGATGATTAACATGAAAAAATTAACCAAAAACATTGGAGCTACTGCTGCTGCTCTTGCAATAGGTTTTATTGGTATGGCTAACTTTAGTCCTACTTTTGCAAAGTCAATGAGTGAGTTACCTATTATTGGAGATATCGTTAATGTGGTTACATTTACTCAATTTGACTATCATAAAGATACTTATGATGCTACACTTAATGCTCCTGTCATTGAAGGTTTGAAAGATAAGGAACTTGAAGAAACACTTAATAGTAAATATGCCAAAGAAAACAAAGCACTTTTTGAAAAATTTGAAGAAGAAGTTACCTCACTTGAAAGTTTTACAGAAGGTGGCCATTTAGGTGTAGATTCTGGCTTTATGATTAAAACAAATAATGACCAAATTCTCTCCATTGCCCGTTATGTGGTCAATACTGTTGGCTCTTCTTCAACTACAATGACCTATGATACCATTGATAAAGAAAATGAAATACTTCTTACTTTACCAAGCCTTTTTAAAGATTCATCTTACGTAGAGCTTATTAGTGAAAATATTAAAACACAAATGAGAGAACGTATGAAAGAAGATGAAAACTTAGTTTATTGGATAAAAGGTGATGCTGATGCTTTAGATGGATTTGACCAAATAAGTGCTGAGCAAGCTTTTTATATTTCAGATGCTGGTAAATTAGTCATTTCTTTTGATAAATATGCAGTATCTCCAGGCTTTATGGGTGTTCAAGAATTTGAAATTCCTACTGAAGTGATTCAATCTGCTTTAGTAAGTAACGCTTATATTAAATAGTATCCCTATTGGATCTAATAATCTATCCTTCAACCATGATCACAACTCAATAAAAGGTATACCCCTACTAAATAGATAAGGTCTATATACTTAAGAAGCGCTATAAAACTAATCAAATTCCTAGTTTTATAGCGCTTTTATTTATTATAATTAATATAATTGCTTATCCGTTATGCCTTATTACTACTCTATAATTTGTATAGCAATACCAAGAAGTCCAGGTCCTGTGTGTACACCTAAAGCTGGACTAATTTGTCCTTGTACAAATGTATCTACACCTGGTAGTTTATCCATCATTTGTGCTTTAATAGCTTCTGCTTCTTCTGGTGCGCCACCATGGCAAATGGCTACATTATACTTCTTACCCGTTGCGGCAAACTCTGTTGCAAGCTCCATAATCTTATCTATAGATTTTTTTCTTCCTCTTACTTTAGCTACGTTGTAGTAAATACCTTCTTCATTACAAGAAATAATCGGTTTAAGATTAAGCATATTCCCAACAAGTGATGCTACTAATCCAATACGTCCACCTTTTTGAAGGTATTCTAATGTATCTACACAGAAAAATACTTTAGATTTAAAAATATTGTTTGCTACAACTTCTTTAAGCTCATCAAAAGCCATGCCTTCTTCAATATATTTAGCTGCTTGGATGGCATTAAATCCTGCTGCAATAGCAATATTTAGTGTATCAATAACTACAATTTCTAATCCTTCATATTCTTTAGCTAACATAGAGACTAAATTATGGGTGCCGCTTAAGCCACTAGATAAAGTGACTGCTAGTACCTTCTCATAACCATCAGCCTTAATTTGATCAAACTTCTCTATAATTTCTGTTCCACCAGGAAGGGATGTTTTAGGAATTTCTTGTGATAATCTACTGTAAACTTCATCTGCCGTAATGTCTACACCATCTGAATATTCTCTCTCACTATAAATAATTTTAAGAGGGATTGTATACATATTGTATTGTTTAACAAGTGCTGCTGGTACATCAATACAGGAATCCACTAGTAAGGCTATTTTTTGTTGATTCATTTTTCAACCCTCGCTTTTCTTTCTATTTTATAATATTATAACATTTTATATGCTTATTATAAAACATCATACTATCTTCTATTAATTACAATCATACATTATATCAATTATGGTTTCAAGTAGTTTTTATTACTATATACTTATTTTTCTTCCACTTCTAATACGCCTCTTACAATGAGCCGATGAGTGGCTTTCACAACAGGTTCACAAGTAATTAAAGTAAGTACCTTCTTATCTTCTACTGGCTCTAATACCCACGTACTTTCCGGCTCTACAATAAATATTTCACTTACTTTGTAGGTATAGCTTCGCTCTTGCTGCGTAAGTACAATCACATCCCCCTCCTTTACTTCTCCTAGTCGATTAAACATCTTACTAAAAGTATAACTTCTATGCCCTGCAATGGCACAATTACCTACTTGCCCTGGTAAAGCCGTGCCTTCCATATGTCCAGCCCCTATTTTAAGTTCCTCCTGGGTAGTGCCTTCTAGTAAAGGTAGCTCTATGTCTACACTTGGTATAGCAAGCATCCCCATCACTTCTCCCTTTACTACTTGTCCTTCTACAATAGCGGATACACTTTCCTCTATCAAGGGTACTGCCCCTTTCTTTTCTTGTTCGTCTAAAGCTTCAAACTGTTCCTGCAACACTCTATTTTTCTCCACATAAGTTTCTATATAAACCCGCTGCTGCCGCTGTATATAAAGACCTCCAACTATAGGTATCATAAAGATAGCTATCCCTATTAAAATAAGTAATGTACCTAGCTTTTTCAAACTTGTCACCTCCTTGTATACTATATGAAGTTAGGGAAGGATTAATAATAGTTAAATGGAAATTTAATCTATAATAAAAATACTCATTAAAAATAGGCAGTGGTCAGCTGCCTATTTTAGTCATTGATTAATTTATTTCTACAACCTGAATTTGATTCCAATTTGAACTAAGGTTTGGAAATGCTCCTCTTTTATTGTCTTTTTGTGCTTGATATAATTTACCCCAATACATTACATAATCACCCGTATGATATTGCCTATCAAAATTCCAGTTATTTACAACAATCTTTTCCCATGATTTAGCATCAAATAATTGGGCTTCT
Organism: uncultured Eubacteriales bacterium; assembly: GCA_900551325.1. GTDB lineage: Bacteria > Bacillota > Clostridia > Lachnospirales > Cellulosilyticaceae > Holtiella. The sequence continues at coordinate 231,636 of URVM01000005.1, forward strand.
TCTTTATCTTGAAGGTAATACTTTTCACCTGATTTTACAACAGTACCTTTTCCATATCCAGTTGTCTCATTTCCTTCACCTGGTTTGGTTTCAGCACTATTTGCTGGTGCATTGAATTGATCCCAGCCAAGTTCTACATCAACGGTGATGGCACCACTTAGTTGTGTTAACGCATCTAATACATCACTTTGTTTCTCATATTTTCCACTTGTATACTTACCTACTTCATCTGGATCCATTGCAATACCGCATACTGCATCAAGTCTTGATTCATTCGCATCTTCTACAAAGATTGTGAACTGATTGCTATCGGTTTTAGAAATAGGTATATATTTTGTATCTAATGCACTAAGTCTTACAAAATCTTGTTCTCCAACAGTGAACACATCATCACCATCAAATAAATCACTAATAAGTACATTGCCTTCTCCATTATCCGCTAAAATTTTAACATTTATACCAAGTATGTCTTTAAGTTTAGCATTGTCATTTGTGTCATTCACTTCTGGCATAGTAACTTTTACTTTAACACCTGCAAGTTTGGCTGCTACTGTTCCTGTATTGATAATATCAGCGCGGTAAAACTGAGCGTAGCCTGGATATATATCATTAATTGTCATTGTCATCTTATCTGCTGTTACAACTTCATTTTTATCATATACATACTCGTTAGCTTTGTCACCTTGTTTTACATTTCCTGTATCAACTCGCCCTATCTCACTTGTTACAGCGTGTCTATTTTGATCCCCTTTACTATCTGTATTATCTGCATAATCTCCTAAAATACTATTTCCTAAATTGTTATAACCTGTATCATCACCTTTTGTTTTATCATTATCTCTATCTTCTGTTATTGGAAGTTGAACGCCATCTACACCATCAAAAATAGTATACTCATTTTCTCCAAAACCATATTGTTCATAAGGTGCAATATCTACAAATTTAACTTCTAAATTACCTGTTGTAGCTGTTGTTTGAATAGTTAATGTATCTGTCCAGTAGGCATATCCTGTTCCCATTAGGATCATGCTTAGTGCTACGAGGCCTGCAATAAACTTTGTTCTTTTCATTCTTTAAATCCCCCTTGATTATTTATTTGTTTTGCGAACATTTGTTGTTCTTCTTCCTCATTATAAATGAAGGGGGTGGATGAGACATTGCCCCTAGGTCTACTCTTATTTACTTATAAAGCGTATTCCTTTCTACTACTAAAAGAGATAGCCTCTACTCCTTTTGGAGTAGAGGCTAGTAGTATGTATTATTCTTCTATTTCTTCTTTTTCTTCTTGATAAGGTAAATTGGGTGGACTTTGCTCCATATTATAAATATAAATGGTTTGGCTATCCATTACATAGAACCGATTTATAATCCCTTTTCTATTCATACGTCTATAAATAATAGGTTTTTGGAGTTCATCTGCTACTTTGATTAAGTCTTCAATCTTTTGCATGTAGTAGTTGTATACAAAGTTATTTTCATCAATTTCTTCTGTTGCTGCCATACGACTTCCATAGTTATGAAGAATTTTATTTACATTGTAGGCATGGATTTCTTGTTTATTAGGTGGTCTTGTGAAAATAAGTACCCCTACTCCCCATACGATGCCTACTACTATGAGCATACTATACCCTACAACTACTCCTTGATTCATAGGTAAAACATGGGTAAGCGTTTGTGTAAACTGATCTTTTAAAGGCTCCTTATAAGTTTTGGTGATTTCAAATGTTTCCGCTTTAAGGGGAATAAATACTTCTGATAAAATCAAGTGTTGTATCTGTCCGTAGGCCGTCTCCCCTTCTAACCCACCTTGTATGTACAGTCTTACCTCTGGTGTTGCTTTTATTTTAGTTACTTCTATGGCTTCGTCTATAAAAGCTTCATAGTCTAATAAGTTAGCTTCAGTTATTTGAATCTTTTCTTGAATTATGGCTGTTGTATCTGATACATCAACCTTAGTTAGTGGCACTTTATTAAAGGGTTTAGACCATATAACTTCCTTTTCTTCCCCTTTTGTTGTATAACCTCTAACCTCTGCTACAATCTCATAAGTTCCAACAACATTTGTTACTTCACTCATTTGCAAAACTTCTTCAAAAGTCACTTGTACCTTGTCACATAATTCCCTTGTATAAGTCTTGTCTTCTCCTAGTACACCCTTAGGATAAATATTATTAGGCTTTAACAAAACTTCATATTGAACATTTGACTGAGTACTATAGTTATAAACTATCTTTTCTTCCGTTTCTATTTCTTCCTTTGTCACAGTACGCCATATTTGAATCCCTCCTACCATTACAAGTACTAAAGATAAGCCTAGGAGTATTTTCTTAACTTTTGTATGGAGTTTCCACTTTTTGATAACCATTTAATCCTCCTTTAATATACAATCGAAAAATAAAGTAGGTAGTCACTATACTACCTACTTTATTTTTATTCTTTATGTGCGTATTTTCTAATAAGCACGCCTAAAGTAAGGGATATAAGCCCTACTAAATAAAAAATAATAGGCAGCACACCACCTGTTTTAGGTAGCTTATCACTTGGTATAGTTTTTCCAGTAGCATCTGTTGATTCTACTGGAGAATTTATAGGCGAATCCACTGATGAGTCTACTGGAGGATTTACTGGGGGATCTACTGATGGGTCTACCGGAGGATTTACTGGCGGGTCTACTGGTGGGTCTACCGGAGGATTTACCGGAGGGTCTACTGGTGGGTCTATCGGAGGATTTACTGGGGGATCTACCGGTGGATCTACTGGCGGCTTATCTTTTATATATTGTTCAAAGTTTACCTCTATAGCAAATTGGGTCACTGTATTTTGTAAATCCGTTACCTTGGGATCTAACATCATATGTAAATAAAATTCAATAGTTTCACCTATATCTATTTTTTCTCCTACATATGCTATGGTTTGATAAGGTCCATTTATACCTTTTTCTATTTGTTCTCCCTTCTCATTGAAGATAAGCAAATGTTCATACAGCCTTTTTGCCTCTGCATTTTCAGATGGTAAGTTATAAAGTGGATAAAATGTAATACTTGTAATTTTAACTGGAAGCTGACCATTATTTATAATTACAGGTTTAATTTTGAAGCTTCCTCCCGGGTAGATATTCTTCACATCAATCAGTAGTTTTTTAGCATGAGTCGCACTTACATCTGCTTCTATCTTTATATCTTGGTCACTAGATAGGGACATATCTTGAGTCATAAAGGCTACACTACAAGTCTTTGTCTCGGCTACAGGTTTTATAGGTGTAGCGTAACTTGGCTGGCACACAACAAGACTTAGTAACCATACACTTACTATTTTCCATATGTCTTTCATACGCTCTCCTTTCTGTCTTTAAAAGACAATTTGATCTAGCTCATCATGAGGTATACTTTTTATCCAAAGTGTAGGCAGTCCTATCTTCGGAATAACCCGTTCAACTGTTCCTATAACTTCTTGTGGCAAGACAAGCCTTGTATCTTCAGCACTGTTATTATCTCCTTTTGTACGATAACTTCTATTACCTATTTGGTCTTCTATTACTTCCACAATCCGGTGGGTAATCCGGATATTGTCTCTTGAAAAATGAATCACATCTCCTACTTTTAGTTCATATACATCTTCCATATCTTGTAGTTTTTCAACAAGTACCACATCTCCTGGATAAATCATGGGCTCCATACTTCCTGTTGCTACTACAGAAGGATATACTGGAAATACGCCCACTACAAACCATATAAGGAGTACGCTTATTCCTAAAGTTAAAATCCACCCTAAGATTCCCCCCACCTTTTCATCTCTAGGCTTAACATCCTTTGTCAATTTCCCATACAAATATTGAAAAACACATACCATCAACATAGGTACTACAATATTAATAATCCCACTAGGAAACCAATCCAAAGTAGGCAATATAGGTGAGAGCCATTCAAAGCCATTTATAATCCCTAAGTAAATTATAGCTGGCATTGCACCACCGTATAAAGCAAGATAGGTAAGTAAAATGTTTTGGCATAAAACAGGTGCTACATTTTTAACTACAAATTGAGTCAAAGTTTCCATGTTTGTTATAGTCGCTATACCTACTGTATTGATTTGTGTTACAGCCATAATAAGTACTATGATTATAAACATTGTATTTTTATTTGTATTTTTACAAAAGACACCTACACTATAGGCACGTATGCCTTCTCTTGCCACAATAGCTGGAACGATATACAAAACATTTAACCCAATACCTCTTAGAGAAAGATCATAAGGGGTGTGACCAAAACTATCACTTATAATAGCTACGAAAATTTGTATCCCTAAAAAGGTAGTTGCACCCATTATGGCCCATAGGTTGATATCTTCTTTCCATCTCATCTTTTTTTGAGGATGTACCCGTGGTATAACAGTATAAATAATTACCCCCACTATGGTCCATAAAGTAGGTAAAACATAATAAAACATCATATGTTGGTTTATACTTTTTGAAAAGGCAACTTTGAATAAACACAGCAATACGACAATCCCCAAGTATACCGTAGCAATTTTTCTTTTATGATGGATGAAGTACATTACTCGTTACCACCTTCTTGAGAGGTTGTGTCTTCTACTGGCAAATTTTCTTCTGCTGATTCCTCTTTGGTTGGCTGCAATACTTCTTCTTCTTTTTCTACCTGCACAGGTGTAGGATTAACAATAGTGAGTGTATAACTACTAGGACCCTCTCCCATTAATTCTATGTCAAACACTTGTGTCCACGCAGCATATGTGATATTTATAAGGCTTCCCCCTACTATTAAAGCCACTAAAGCCCATATCATCTTAAAAGTCCTTTTCATCCTTATCCCCCTTTACCATATTAAATTGGTCAAAGCCTAGTTCAAATGAAAGCGTGTATTTAAGCTGAATAGGTACCTGAATTTCAGGTGCTTTTCCTTCCATATAAGTATTTACCGTATAAGTCAAATTAGATTGTGACTGGGCCGATTTGTTAGCTTTAGCCTTTATAGTAAGTATGCCCTTATTTACATCTTCTTCATCTGTTGTACAGCTTACTTCAACGGGTATTTCTTGTTCGATTACAAAGTTGTCTTTTACATAATTTTTTATTTTATCTAATTGTGGGGTATTAACTAATGTCTTTTCAAGTTCATTTACATTAATCCATTCAATTATTAAAATCCCATTGGTTACTTCATCTTTTTTAGGTGCAACTTTTAATACTGATGTAGTGCTTTTAGGTTCAAGTCTATAGGTTATTTCTATAGGGCTCCCCGTTTGAAATGCTTCCCAGTTTATTTCATTGGTTATTTCTACTTGTACTTGGTCGCTCACATAACTAAAGTCTATCTTCTCTTGACTTACTGCTTCATGATTAATCTTTTCTATTTCTAGATCAAAATCCATATTACCTGTTGTCACTTGTTGCTGTATAACAAGTGTATCTGTCCAACTTGCATAACTTAATCCTAATGTACAAACTAAAATCCCGAGTACTAACAAACTTATTTTGATTTTTACGATTTTACTGTACTGCTTCATAGGCCCTCCTAACTTTCCTTTTACTATTCATAGAATTTATTTGCATAGACCATTAGTTCTACCCGATTACTTAGACCTAATTTACTTAAAATATTGCTTACATGCTTCTTTACAGTACCCTCTGTAATAAAGAGTTGCTTTCCAATCTCTATATTATTAGCACCTGTACGTAGCATTTCAAACACCTCTTTTTCTCTTGCTGTAAGTACGTCTAACTTATTTTCTTGATCTATTTCTTGTAGCTGCTGAGAGAAAAACTTATTGCCCCTACGTACACTTCCGATGGCATATACAATATCTTCTATAAATGCATCTTTTAATATATAACCTGCTACTTCCATTTGTTTTGCTTTTTTTAAGTCATAAGGACTAGATGAGGAGCTCAACATGACAAATCGACTCTTAATTTGTCTTTCTTTAGCTTGTTCAAGTAAGTTAAATCCATTATCATGACCTAAGTTTATATCTACTAATGTGATCTCCGGTTTCTCCTTTATTAAAATTTCTAGTGCCTCTTTAGTTGTTCCTGCCTCACAAATATGCTCAGTTGCGTTAGTCATATGTAAAATATCTATTATTCCCCGCCTTACAAGTGGGTGGTCATCTACAATAAGTATGCACATAACAACCTCCTTATTCTTTTTGCTTAATATAAATATTTATTTGAGTACCCTCATCAATTATAGATTTTATATGGATCTTTCCCCCTAGAATGTCAACTAAACGACATATATTTTTAATCCCTAGGCCTAATTTATTTTGTTCTTTTAATTTTTCGTATACAAAGCCTACACCATTATCTTTGATTTTAAGTTCAATACTTTTTCCTAGTATTTGCAAAAACACCTCTATTTCTTTAGCTTTACCATGACGAATACTGTTGTTAACCCCCTCACACACTATACGATAAATGGCTACCTTCTGCTGAGTGGCTAATAGTTGTGTATCCCCTATGATATTTGTATGAATTTCTATACCATGTTGTATTCTCATAGATTCTAAGTAACCTTCTACTTTCTTTACAAAACAATCCTGTCCGGACTTTTCCCAGCTTAAATTATAAATTGTGGTACGTAGTTCTTTCATGGTACTTTTAATATTTTGACGTATATACTCTAAGTCACCCGCCTCTTCTACTTGATTTTTAAGTTTTAATTTTTCTTTAAGAATATGTAAACTACATGTACTTGCAAAAAGCTTTTGTACCACTGTATCATGCATCTCATTTGCAATACGATTTTGTTCTTCACTTATAATTAGATCTTGACTTATCATTTCTAATTCTAATTTTTTAAACAAAATACCTACTAGTTTAACTAAAAAATCTAATTTGTATTTAAAATGGCTCTCTTCTTCTACTTCACTTGGTAGAACGACTAATGCATAGGTATGGTGTGTATAAATTATATTTTTAATTAAATAGGTCTGTCCTTTATACATTATGTATTCATTTTTATCTTTTATGCACCTGTCTTTATTGTGTACTATATATTCTATCAGGCTATCAGCCTCATCTATTTTCCTTACTGCTACGTAATCTACTTCTCCTAAATCAGTCATAAGTATGACCATTCCCCTATTTCTAATATGTGTGGTTTCAATACTTCTTAATAACCCTTCACATAACACAGTTTTATCATTTTCTAGAGCTAGCGTATCTACAATCTCATACATAGTTATAATATCTGTTAGCATTTGTTTGGTTTTTTCTTGTTCTTGTTTAATTCTCTCATTAGCTACCATTAAATGATGGGACTTTTCCTCCATCTGTCTATACAAATAACATACAATCATAATCGCTACCATACTTAGCACATTACCTAAGACATTGTTGAAAATAAACTTTAAAATATGTTCCCCATCTACTTTTGTTAAACTTTGCAGATATTGCAATGTACTTATTAAGCCTACTGTCATATAAATGCTTCCTATACCAATAACCCATTTGTTAGAAAGCGTAAATCCTACTAATAAAATTGCATTCATGCAATACCACATATAAGAACTACTTAGCCCACCTGATACATAAATAATGCCACTAATACCTATGGTTTCTACTATAGCAATAAATATAATACTTTTCTTATTCCCTTTATTTTCTTCTACTAATATATTAATAAGTATAGTCGCCAACAGTAGGCCTAATGTAATACTTACTTTAACAAGTAATGTATGTTGTTGTGTAATAATATAAAAACTATTTGTTAATATTAAAGAGCCATATCGGCACCATTTGAGTAATTTATGTAGATCGTCCATAAAAAAACTCCTTTATCTACTATTGTTATGTTCTATTTTTTATATCTCATGGTATTATCCTTCTTTAATATATTAATCAATGTATTTTTTTAGACCTACATCTATACCTTCAATAACAAAATTACCTACTAAATAATCCAATTTAAAACACAAAAAAAGCAGATACTTTACAAGTATCTGCTTTCGTTTAGTAGCGGAAGACGGATTTGAACCGCCGACACCATGGGTATGAACCATGTGCTCTAGCCAACTGAGCTATTCCGCCATATTAAGTTTGGTATAAATATGGTCGCTATAGGGCTCGAACCTATGACCCCCTGCTTGTAAGGCAGGTGCTCTCCCAGCTGAGCTAAGCGACCTTATTTAAACGACCCAGAAGGGACTCGAACCCTCGACCTCCGCCGTGACAGGGCGGCGTGCTAACCAACTGTACCACTGGGCCAATCTATCCCTTGGGATAAGTGGAGACTAAGGGGATCGAACCCTTGACCCCCTGCGTGCAAGGCAGGTGCTCTCCCAGCTGAGCTAAGCCCCCAAGGCTTGTCAAGTGAAACTAAACAGGGGCAGAAGGAATCGAACCCTCCTCTGGAGTTTTGGAGACTCTTATTCTACCGATGAACTATGCCCCTATATAAGCTCCCCGAGTAGGGTTCGAACCTACGACCCTTCGGTTAACAGCCGAATGCTCTGCCGCTGAGCTATCGAGGAATGTCTGTCTCACTGACAAGATTTATTCTACATTATCCATTGACACTTGTCAACACCAAAATAAAATTTTTTCAATTAAAATTTTATCTTGGTGTAAACTACCATTTACTACTTAAAATGAGCTAGTTTATATGCTGTATTTCCTCTTCTACTCCATCTTGTATCTCGCCTTGTATGTCTACTAGATTTGTAGCTTTTCTTAACTTTATAATGCCCACTGTAACTATACTCATACCTATTAGAAGTAGCAAAATGATAACAGGTACATTTATCCCACTCTCTCCTATATGAAGTACTGAGAGTATACACGAAATGGTATTATTAGCTATATGAATAACTACTCCCCCCCAAAGAGATTTTGTTCTATATACCATATACCCACATAAAACGCCCATTAATGTAGCATATACTATTTGTAAACTATTTATATGAGCGAGTCCAAATAATAAAGCCTGTACCCCAATAACAGTACCTATATGAAAATGTTTCTTTAATGCTTGATAAACAACCCCTCTAAATAAAACCTCTTCTGCAAAAGGTGCAATCATACCTGTAATTAAAATATTTACAATAAAAGGTGTATACTCTGTAAACTTAAATGCATTTTCTAGTTGCATATATGCATTTCTAAACCCATTTGTTCTGCCTAATACCTCTACTAATCCTAAATCAAAAGTGTACATCCCTACAGCTAGCAATATACCTAAGCCAATTAAACTACCACTAATCTTTTTCAGTTCAATCTTTTCCCTTAATTTTTCTTTTTTACATTTTGCAATAAGCCATACTAATCCAATGACACTCACATTTATGGCGAGTAAAACATAAGCAGTAGATCCTTGTATACTTTCCATAAGTGTTTCTACAAGAAGTTCACTATCACTTAGTAATTCAAGATAGGCTTCTTGCCCCATATCCTTCACAAGTTGTCCTATAGCTACTACTTGAACAATCATCCATATTCCAATTTGTGCTATACCATATAGTGCTAGATAACCTAAAACTGCTCCAATACTTTTCATCTTCCCCTTCATCTTAATCCCCCATTTCTAAACTTTTATTTTTAACTAGCTTTCTTAATCTTATCATGCCTACTATATACTCATACCTATTAAAAGTAATATGATTATAGTAGATACATTTATTCCTTTTCCTCCTATATGAAGTTTTGCTAATATACATGAAATCGTATTATTAGTTATATGAATAACTCCCCCACTCCATTTCTCTCTATGTATTAATTGTTTTTTCATCCTACAAATAAAATCCTAGTACACCCCCTTATTATATAAAGTTGTGTCCTAGGATTTTGTCATTTCGAGTTGTAGATTTAGTATATCATATTATTAGATGAATTTTACAAACTTTTTCTTACCTATTTTCAAAATATCTCCTGCTTTAATAGGTTGCTCTAAATCTTTTACTTCTTCTTGATTAAGCTGTACCCCTTTTTGACTAATCATACGACGAAACTCACTGTTACTTGGTGTATACCCTTCCTTTACTAGACTCGGAATCAGATTGATTAACTTTATTGTTCCCTCTTCTAATAAACCTTCTTCTAACTGAAGTTCTGGTATATCATCTGGTATAGCTTTCTTACTAAATGCAGCTTCGTAGTATTTTATAGCAGCTTCTACTTCTTCTTGTGGGTGGTATAAAGCTGTAATAATTGTAGCCAGTTCAAATTTCACATCTCTTGGATTTTTACCTTGTTCAAGCTCTTGTTTAATGGTATCTATACGATCAGGATGCTCATCTGTAGCCAGTTCAAAGTATTTTACAATAAGCTCATCTGGTACTTCCATCACTTTTTTAAACATTTCTTTTGCTGGTTCACTTACGCCAATGTAGTTTCCAAGACTCTTACTCATCTTCTCTACACCGTCTAAACCTTCTAATATAGGCATAAACATGGCAATTTGTTGCTCTTGTCCCATAGTCTTTTGAAGGGTTCTTCCCATAAGAATATTAAAAGTTTGGTCCGTTCCTCCAAGTTCTATATCTGCTTCAAGCTCTATAGAGTCATAAGCTTGCATAAGTGGGTAGAAAAATTCATGAATCCCAATAGGTGTATTGTTGTTATAGCGCTTTTGGAAATCATCTCGTTCTAATATACGCGCTACGGTGGTAGTAGCAGCAAGTCTTAACACATCTTCAAAGTTAAGCTTAGAAAGCCATTCACTATTAAATCTTACTTCTGTTTTTTCCTTATCTAATACTTTAAAGATTTGCTCAGCGTATGTTTTAGCATTAGCTTCTACTTGCTCAGTTGTTAAAGCATTTCTTCCTTTAGATTTGCCAGTAGGGTCTCCTATCTTACCTGTAAAGTCACCTATAACGATTACAGCACGATGACCTAAATCTTGCATTTGTTTAATTTTACGTAGTACAACTGCATGACCTAAATGAATATCTGGCGCACTTGGATCTAACCCTAATTTAATAGTCAAAGGTTTATTCTCTTTTTGTGCCTTTATTAACTTTGCTTCAAGCTCTTGGGCGTTTACTAGTGTATGTACACCCTTTGTAATAATACGCATTTGCTCCTGTGTTGATATACCTGTAGATTTACTCATATTGAACACTCCTTTTAATGTAAAATAAATTTAAAGTTTGAGTTTAATATAAGCAAGTTCTATAAGACTTAGAAATGCTACGAGAGTTGCAATAAGAAAGTGGCTAACGCCACATTTCTTCCGCTATGGAACCTTAGGTTCCCTTCGGCGCTGACGAAGAGCGTGCCAGCTGAGCACCCTCCTGAAAGAAGCGGGGAATACTTCCCCTGCACCCCTTATATGCTAGGAAAATAGAACTTTCCTAGCATATAAAAAAAGCCCACGCCCTTTTGAACTTCAAAAGGACGAGAGCTACTCTCGCGTTACCACCTTTAGTTTATAGATCACTCACATGATCTACCTCTTCGAGTACGCCCAAATAGGTTAATACTCTAGCACTATAACGTGTGCAGGAATCCGTCATAGCCTACTAGCCTATATGGCATTCGGTATGAAGCTCAAAGATGTATTCATAGTTAGCCACATTCCTGTACCTCTCATCAACCGGTAACTTTCTGTAGGGGTTGCTTACTACTACTTGTTCTTATCACAGCTTTTCTTCATCTTATACTCCGAAATATAGCCTAAACTATAAGTCTTCGTTATGCATTAATTAAATTACAACTATAATATGTTATAAGAAAACAAATGTCAAGTTTATTTTTGTTTAATCTGTTCTACTTACATAAATTTTAGTTATTAATCTAGTTTTGAAGGTTATAGCAGAAGGCATACTATCAAAGTTATCAGCTAACGAAAAAGGTAGATACTTTTCCAAGTATCTACCTTTAAGTAAGTAGCGGAAGACGGATTTGAACCGCCGACACCATGGGTATGAACCATGTGCTC
>URVM01000006.1 GCA_900551325.1 uncultured Eubacteriales bacterium
GAAAACGTACAAAAAGCTTAATTTAACCATAAATTAAGAAAAGGCATATAGCTCAGGCTATGTGCCTTTTTTGTCGTGCAGTTTTACCACATAGATGCATTCAAGGCATGGGTGGAGTTTTAATTACATTAGAATTACTACTTCTTTAAGAGAATTAAGTAAAACCAATGAGTAGAAAGTTTACCTAGGGGAGTTAAAGAGATTGTTATAAGTGGATTAGTGTGAAGGAAGCAGACTAGAATTGCTGTCCCTAAAAGAGTAGAAGAGGTGGGAGAGTGGATGCGACTCCTCCGAAAGTGACTTATGTAGGTGATTAGAGACTACTAACGAGAGGTGAGTAGGGTTTATAAGTAGACTAGAATTACTGTCGCTAGAAGAGTATAAGAGGTGAAAGGATGGATGTGGCTCCTCCGGAAGTGGAAGCTTGAGGAGGAGTCATAGCCAGCCTGAAACCTAAGTAGACTGGAAGAGTAGTCATAGTCAACCTGAAACTTAAATAAACTAGAGAGATAGCAATTCGGCCCAAGGTAGAAGCCAAAAAAAGAGAAGCCACCCTAGGCTTCTCTCCCCAATTTAAAGTTTAAAATGATCATATGTACTTTGAAGCTTCTGCACCATTTCATTAAGCAATTTAGAACTATCACTAATTTCATATGCATAATGTGTTTGCTGAGAACTTTCAGCACTTACTTCTTCGGTAACACTTGTTGCGTTTTGAATAATAGTTGAGATTTCTCCTAAACTAGTAGCAACAGAATCTTTTTGTTTCTTCACATTTTGAAGCAATTCATTAACCTTTTGTATTTCCTTATCTACGTGATTCATTTGTTCACCGATATTTAAGAAGGTTTGTACTGTTTCATTTACAACAGGAATTTGATTGTCAAATATTTTCATAGCTTCTGCTGTTTCTTTGAGAGCAGACTCTTTTTTGTCTATAATACGTGTAACTATTTCTCGGATAGTAGCAATAGCATCTTCAGTTTGACTAGATAAGTTACGTACTTCGTTGGCAACTACTGCAAAGCCACGCCCAGCATCACCAGCTCTAGCTGCTTCAATAGAAGCGTTTAGTGCAAGTAAATTTGTTTGCTTATTAATATTATTAATGAGAGTCATAATTTGATTAATATTAGTAGCTTCTTCACCTAGGGACTTAACTTGTTCATAAATTTGCTTACTCATGCCTAAACTGCTTTGAGTTTGTTGATTTAAAGTATCTAGCTGTACTTGGGTTTTCTCACTCATACTCATAGTTTGATGAGATGCTGATTGTACTACACTAAGCATTGTATCTACAGTATTAATATTAGTAGAGAGTGCCTCCATAGAGTCAAGAGAAGATTCTATTTGCATAAACTGTTCTTGGGCACCAGATGCAACACTATCAATAGCTTGTTGTACTTGAGAGGCTGAGGCAGCAGTGCTACTAGATAAGGTTTCTAGCATTGTTGAATTTTCACTTACTTGAGCAGTAACTTGTTTAGCATTAGTAATTAACTCTTTAAGTGTATGAAGCATATCTAAGAAACCATTTACAAGTAGTTTAGTTTCATGATTTGCCAGCTTAATGCCTGAGTTTACTTCTTCTTCTATGTCTAAATCACCTTGTTTAATACGAGTCATATAGGTTGAAATTTGTCCAAGAGAATGAGTAATTCTTTTACTAATCCAAATACTAATAAGAGTAATAAGAATTAGCATGAAAACTACAGTTAAAATAATGGTTGTATTAGCAGCATTCATATCTTTTAATAAAAGTTTTAAAGGAGCATCTACAATAATATCCCAATCATTAATACATTTAGAAGCACTGATTAAGCTAGTGTGGTCAATTATATTTGTAAAAGTATTTGTTACTTTTAGGGCATCAGTTATTCCTGTAAGTTTTGGACTTAAGCTTGTACCTATTAAATCTTCTTGATTAGATAAAATGATATTAGAGTTTCTATCTACAATCATAAGAGGAATTTCTTCATTTATATTAGAAACTTTAATAAGATCTTTATAAAAAGTATCATCAAGAGCAAAAATAGCTATACAATCATATGTATCTGTATGACTTGATAAAGTTTTTCCGATGAAAAGCTGTTTAATATTATGATCAGGATCATTTACAAAAAACCATGTAATATTATTTGTATCCACAATGTTTTTATAATGAATAGAATCTTTAAACTCTGGTGAAGAAAAATATTTAGATAAAGTAACAGAATTAGTAGATGCATCTGTATTTTGAATATAAGGTACTTTATCACCTTCTATAACCATTACACCTGTTAAATATTGATCTGTAATGAATGTATTTACAATTTCAGGCCAAATATTCATAGAAAGAGAAATAAGTTCTTTTTCGTTTAAGTTGTTATATTGGTTAGCGTATAGACTAAAATATCTATTAGATAAAATGCTACCTATTTTTAAGTTTACAGATTGAATAGAGTAATCAATATTATAGGTGAGTTGGTCTACAATTTTTTGTGAATACATGCTTAAGGAACTATTCATGGTTTTATTGAGTGCTGAATTTGAAAGTCCTATAAGTATGAAACAAGGTGTAATAGTAAGAATTAAAAAGAAAGTAACAAGTTGATGTGAAAGCTTAGATTTGCTAAAAATCTTTTTAAAGTCACCGGATACACCTATTTTATGAGATAAATTTTGAGTTAAAGTACTTAGATGTTGAAATTTAGGCTTTTTGTTTGTAGTAAAATTATTTTTTGTAAAGGTAAGCTTAGGTTTGGAGCGGGGTAGTTTTATTTTCATAAAGACCTCCTAGTTGGCATAATTAAAATACTAGCTATATTGTACTCTTTGCACTAAATTAATTCAACAAAAGTATAAATTTAATTTAAAATTTAAAACAACAAATAAAATAACCGAGCTATAAAATAATAAAATTAATATAATCTACATTTAAATTGTATACTCTATAATAAGAGAAATATAAAAGGAAGTGACGAGATGAGTTTAGTAAGTATTATTGTTCCTATATACAATGTAGAGGCCTATTTAAATAGGTGTTTAGATTCACTTATAACACAAACATTGAAGAATATAGAAATTATACTTATTAATGATGGTTCTAAGGACAATAGTCTTCAAATATGCGAGGACTATGCAAAAAGGGATGGGCGCATAAAAGTAATTGATCAGCCTAATCAAGGGGTATCAGTAGCTAGAAACACAGGACTTTTAAGAGCTACAGGTAAGTATATCGGTTTTGTAGATCCAGATGACTGGATAGAGCCAAATATGTATGAGTTAATGTACAACAAAATAACAGAGTTAGAGTGCCCTATATGCTTTTGTAATTATTATAAAGATGACAAAAATACTAGTTCACCTAAAAGCTTTAGAATCAAAAAAGAGCTTTTATATGAAGAAGAAGTTAGAAATATGATAGTGAGCAACATGGTAGGTGCAGATGATATTATTCCTCGTTATAACTATGTAATGGGATGTGTATGGCGCGGATTATACGAGAAAACATTTATTGATAAATATAATCTATACTTTGAACCAGGTGTAAATATTATGGAAGATTTAGTGTTTAATATTAAGGCATTACTTAAAGTAGATAAGCTTTGTATTCTACATGAACATCTATACCATTATGTACAAAATCCTACATCTATTTTACACACGTATAAAAAGAATATGTGGGAAGATCAAATACGTGTACATGAACTTCTGGAATTGTATATAAAAGAAGCAGGACTAGAAGAACAAATGAGAAATCGCCTAGATATGCGTTATGTGGGCATGGCTTTTAGTGCTATTTATAACGAAGTAAATAGCAAAGGCCAAGTAGATATGAAAAATAAGATGAATAAAGTAAGAGAAATTTGTGCAGATGAAAAACTAAAAGAAAGCTTAGAACGTGTACGACCTATTAGGGGTAGCGAGCTAGAGTATAAGGTAAAAGAACAGCGTAATATAAAGATTTTGTCTAATAAAAAAGAAGATAAAAGTGTAAATAAAAAACATAAAGAAGATACAAAGCTTAGAACAAAAAGAGCTTTTATAAAAAAGACAAAATCCTATCAAGAAACAGCCTCTAGACGTCTAAGCGTAAGTAAAAAGTCCAATAAAAAATAAATAATAATAGGCCAGAAAAGTAACTGCCAAAACATAAATGTATTTATAAAAAAAGTATTGAGCAGTTCTTGAAGCATATAAATGCCTATTAAACACAGTACTGTCCAAGCTATAGAAAAGGGCAAGCAAATAAAACCTTGCAAATTAGGGTTGATGCTAGAATAGTCCCAGTATAAAATACCCCAGCGAGATTTGATAAGTAGGGCACTTAAATACTCTACTGCTGTAGGAATAATAAAAGCTAAAAGTAGCATAGTCAAAAAGTTAAGATTTAAAATATACTTAGCATAAACTAAAAGTGTCATAGCAAAGCCATACATGGGTTTAAATGGACCATATAGAAAGCCTTCACTTTTAAAGTGGCCTCTAGAAAATAGAGCATAGAATTGTTCAATGATAAAACCTAATAAAGAATAAATTAAAAAATTAAAAAGTAAATAACTGAACATAACCAAACCTCATTTCCTATAGAATATTTTTAATATCTACGGAATAAGGAAAAATTATGCATTAAATAATTATAGCCCTGTATAAAATACTTAAAAAAGGTAATACTCCTGTTAGATTGATTTTAGGAGGTTACAACCATGATGAAATGGATGGGAAAATATTGGTTAGAAGTTGTTTACATATCAAGTGTATTATGTTTTGTTGCTGTATTTGCTTTATTTTCTATGGAGGATTATGCAACTACTATGGTAAGTGGATTAAGTGAAAATGTAATTCGATTCCACGTTATTGCAAATAGTGATACAAAGGAAGATCAGCTTTTAAAAGAGAATGTACGAGATGCAGTACTTTTATATATGGAACCTATACTAGAAGATTCACCTAGTATAGAAGAAACACGTAAGCGTATAGAAGAACACATGGAAGAGATTACGGGCATTGCCGAGCAAGTAATAGACAACTGGGATAAGGACTATGGCGTATATACAGAGCTTAAACATGAAGATTTTCCAACTAAAACTTATGGAGATATTATATTCCCAGCAGGTAACTATGAAGCTTGCCGTATTGTTATTGGAGAAGGTAAGGGTCAAAATTGGTGGTGTGTTATGTTTCCACCACTATGCTATGTAGATGCTGCCACAGGTGTAGTACCACTTGAAGGTAAAGAAGAACTTAAAAAGAACTTAACAAAAGAGCAATACGATATTGTGGCTTTTCAAGCGGATAAGCCTTATGATGTAAGGTTTAAGATTGTTGAATGGTTGGGGCATTAAAGAGCTCATAAAGGTATATAATAAGATGACAAGACCTATGGAGCTAGTGTATAATAGATTCAAACAAGAAGCATAAAAGGAGAAGAGGTGATCTAGATGGAAGATAAACTATTTGATCTTATGACTAAGCTGTATGAAGAAATGCAAGGTATGAAGAATGAGATTCAAGAAATCAAAGAAACAATGGCT
Organism: uncultured Eubacteriales bacterium; assembly: GCA_900551325.1. Lineage (GTDB taxonomy): Bacteria > Bacillota > Clostridia > Lachnospirales > Cellulosilyticaceae > Holtiella. The sequence goes on from URVM01000006.1 coordinate 5,517, forward strand.
ACAAAGGAAGACATTCATGAAGTTAGAAAAGAGTTAAAAACAGACATCCATGAAGTTAGACAAGAATTAAAAGCGGATATCAAGAATGTTAGACAAGATATAGCTGTACTTGAGCATAAACTTGGTGATAAGATAGATGCTTTATTTGACGCTAGAGAAGTTCAAATCGATCGTGAAACAGAAGTTGTAACAAACCTTAAAAAGGTTGAAAATAAAGTAGATAAGCTAGAACTTAGAATTGTTAGAAACAATTTAAGAGAGAATTTAAGAGAAAATTAGGGCTGTTTGTATAACAGCTTTATTTTTTTGTTTATTTCATCTTTATATTAAAAGATTAACTTTATACATTAAAAGGTTCAAAAATATGGAAGTCTTGAATATTTATATTAAAAGTAATACAATTACATTTAAGCGTATAAACGAAGGGAGAAAGCTAAGTATGAAAGAAAGTGTATTAGTTCTATTTGGGGGACAATCCTCAGAACACGAGGTTTCTTTAAAGTCAGTGACAACAATTGTTAATCATATAGATCAAGAAAAATTTGAAATTTATCCAGTAGGTATTACAAAAGAAGGTAAATGGTTACTTTATACAGGTAACGATTTAAATTTTACAAGTAATAGATGGGATGAAGTAGGTATACCAGCTGTTTTAAGCCCAGATGCAACTATGAAGAGTTTAGTTGTATTAAGAGAAGATATGCCAGTGTATATTAAGATTGATAAAGTATTTCCAGTGCTTCACGGTAGAAATGGTGAAGATGGTACAATTCAAGGACTTTGTAAATTAGCAGAAATTCCGTTTGTAGGTTGTGGTGTACTGGCATCAGCTGTATCTATGGATAAGGCTTTCACTAAAATAGTTGTAAAAGAAAAAGGTGTACCACAAGCGAATTTTGTGCTTGTATATGAGAGAGAAATGAAAGATGAAGATAAGGTAGTAGAAAGAATTGAAAATGCTTTTGGTTACCCTTATTTTATTAAACCAGCTAATGCAGGGTCATCTGTAGGTATTTCAAAAGCACATAATAAAGAAGAACTTATTGCAGGTATTAAAGAAGCGCTTAAACATGATAGAAAAGTACTTATAGAAGAAACAATCATTGGTCGTGAAGTAGAAACAGCTGTTCTTGGTAATGAAGAAATTCAAGTATCAGGTGTAGGTGAAATCCTTGCAGCAGCAGAATTCTATGACTTTGACGCTAAGTATAACAATGCAGAATCTAAGACAGTAGTAGATGCAGATTTAGATCCGGTCATTAAAGAACAAATTAGAGCTTATGCTAAAGATGTATTTGAAGCAGTAGAGGGTAAAGGTATATCACGTGTAGACTTCTTTGTAAAAGAAGATGGTGGCATTATATTTAATGAAATCAATACATTACCAGGTTTTACATCAATTAGTATGTATCCAATGCTCTTTAAAGCAGCAGGAATAGAGACAAAAGAATTAGTTACAAAATTACTAGATTTAGCAGCCCTTTAAGGAGAAGGTTATGGACAATAGACCAATAGGCATATTTGACTCAGGCGTAGGGGGACTTACGGTAGTAAAGGAAGTAATGGAAAGACTAGAAAATGAATCAATCGTATATTTTGGAGATACAGCGAGGGTGCCTTATGGGAGTAAATCCAAAGAAACGGTGACAAAGTTTTCAGCTCAAATTATTAGATTTCTAAAAAAACAAGATGTTAAAGCAATTATTATTGCATGTAACACAGTAAACTCAAACTGTATAGAAGAGCTACGTGCCCTATTTCCAGACATCCCTATTGAAGGGGTGGTGGAACCTGGGGTACGTATGGCATTAAAAGCTACTACAAATAATAAAATAGGGATTATAGGTACAGAAGCAACTATATCAAGCGGTAAATATCCATATTTGCTAAAAGAGCAAAATCCAGAGCTTGAAGTATTTGGGAAGGCCTGCCCTTTATTTGTACCTCTCGTAGAAGAAGGGTGGGCAGGCCATCCTATTACTAAAGAAGTTGTACAAGAATATTTATTACCACTAGCAGAGAAAGATATAGATACATTAATACTAGGTTGTACACACTATCCTATGCTTAGTGAGGTAATAGGACAGGTACTAGGTGATAAGATTACACTTATTAATCCAGCTACAGAAGCAGCCTTTAATATAAAAAGACTTTTAAAGGCACAAGGTAAACAAAGTATTACACCAGGGGCAACTTATAAATTTTATGTAAGTGACCATACAAGCCGTATGCAAAAAATGGCACAGGTATTTTTGGATTATCCTGTAGAGGAAGTAGAAAAAGTGGATATAGAGGCGTACTAAAAGAGAGGAGGTCGGGGACCTCCTCTCTTTTGAATTGGGGGGCGAGTTGCTATCTCTTGGTTAGTCTACGTTAGGGTCGGGATGGGATGCCCTACTCTTTCAGCTTCCACTTCCGGTAGCTAAGAGGCTGTAGGCTCGGGAGAAGTAGGAACGCTCAAAACTTGCTTCACTTCAAACATTTCGCTAAAACCCCTACTTCACCTCTCGCCAACATCCTCTAAGTCACCTCCATAAGCCGCTTCCAGAGCAGGGCACCCCATCCCTTCCCTTACCAATGTTACTAGAGAGATAGCAATTCTAGTATGCTTAGGTGTCAGTTTGGCTGTAACTCCTTCTCAAGCTTCCACTTCCAATGGCTAAGAGGCTGTAAACTCGGGAATCGCAAGAACGGTCAAAACCTTCCTTGGTTCGAATTGCTATCTCTTTAGTCACCTTAGGCATCAGAATAGGAAACTTCTCCTTCAGCTTCCACTTCCTGTGACTAAGAGGCTGTAAATTCGGGGATCGTAGGAACGCTCAAAACTCGCGTTGCTCAGACACTTCGCTAACTACCCTACTCACCCACTCATTAACATCCTCTAAGTCACCTACATAAGCCGCTTCCGGACAAGTCCCCTATCCTTTCGCCTATCTAGTCTTCTTAAAGAGATAACAATTCTAGTCTACTTGTACCCCGACTCATCCACTCATTAACATCCTCTAAGCCATTTACATAAGTCACTTTCGGATGAGGAAGGGTAATGTAGGAGGGTGTCCTTCGGAACCTACCTAGGTCATGTGGGATTAAGAAATGTTCCAAATGACGGAATGACAGCCTTAACTTCATTAACTCTTGCGTAGACTCCCCATGCTTTCTCAAGTAACCTTAGTGGGTAGAAGGATGTGGACTACTTCTACGAAGGTTTCTTCATGGAGTGGGTTAGCTTGGCCTTTGTGTACGGCGAGGATTCTAAAGGATAATGTGGGGATGTGTTCTTTGGAACCTACATATGCAGTGTTCAACTAAGAAATGTTTGAAATGAGGAAATAACACCTTTAACTTCACTACTTCTTGCGTAGGATCCTCTTGCTCTCTCAAGTGGACTTAGTGGGTAGAGGGATGTGGGCTGCTCCTACGAAGGATTCCTCATGGAGGTGAGCTTAGAGTGGGTTAGTGAGTGTGTGAACAAGGGTTTTAGCCAGTTGTTTGAACGAAGTGAGTTCTGGCGTTCTTGTTCATGCCGAACTTACCCAGTCTTAGCCGCCGTAAGGGAAGCCGGAGTAGGAGTAGCTCACAGCCTGGCGCCCTCGTAGACTAATTGAGAGAGCACCTCCCAACCAATCCAGGTTTAGAAGAACACTCCAATAAGTACTAAAGCACATACAACCTGCAACGCCCCTACCATTACAGCGTATGTAGTCGCCTTTACACCTTGTTGCATTAAGTCTTTGATATTCACCCTTAGACCTATACCAGCTAGGGCGATAATTTCTAATTGATTGCTTAAGAATTTAAAGTTGTGTGAAACTGAAGTTGTAATAACTCCTATTGAAAAGAGGATGCATGTAATAAAAAAGCCAATAACGTACCAAGGTACTTGGATTTTTCCTTTTTTTATTTCTTGTGGTTCTTCTTTGGTGAGAGATTGGTTATCTTTTTGTTTTAGATAGGTTAATATAAATAGTACGCCTACTAAGAAGATAACGCGAACAATTTTAAATAGGGTGGCTAGGTCTTTAACTTCTTCGCTAACCATGGCTCCACTGGCTACAACTTGTCCAACAGATTGTAATACCCCACCAATCATTGCAGAGGTTTGTAGTATTTCTTGTTGATAAACCATATAAGTGATTGCGGGTAGAAGGAACATAAGGACAATTCCCATAACGTTTACAATAGTAATGGTCATCCCTTTATCTTTATCATCTGCATCAATAACTGGTGCTGTGGCTGCAATTGCAGATGAACCACATACTGCATTGCCTGCTGCCATAAGATAAGTAAAATCTTTAGAAAAGCCTAGTTTCTTACCTATATAAATAACGCCAAATAAAGTAACGCCCATCTGAAGAATAATAAAGCCTACACCTTTTAAGCCTAATTCCATAAGAGTTGATAAACTAAATGTACCCCCTAATAATACAATGGAATAACTCAGTAAGGTAGATTCTGCAAAACGATAGCCTGCTTGAAAAGAAGGCTGTTTAAAGAGTGTGTTTCCTATAATGATCCCTATGAAGATAGCTAGAGCACCAGCTCCTATTTGCGGGACAAACTTACTCAATCTTATACTAATAATCCCGATAAGCATGGCGATAGCTAAGCCAGGAATTATCTTTTTTATTTTCTCCATTTATTTCCCTCCATCTATTCTAGCCAATATCAATCTGTTAAATATTATAGTTAAAAGATAAGTCATCCATACTTTAAATTCTATAATTGGCCCTTATCTATATTATGTCAATGTTATAGATAAGTAAATAGTTGAAATAATAGATAATATTGTTGTATTTAGTGGATGGCTGCAAATTTAATTGGAAAGTAGCTTTTTTATAAATAACTAAAATTCAAAAGTAATAGCTAAAATTTAAAAGTAATAACACATATAGTGTGAAATAATATAGAATGATAAGTATGAAAATGTACAAAGGAGTTTTAAACTATGAATACAACTAAAATTAAATTAACTACAATTCAAAAATATGAAGATCATGAAAATAGAGATGAGATGCTAATAGATGCTATAGTAGCTGAGCGTAATGGAAGCTCTTATATTAAATTTGATCAAGTAGATACTAATTATAATGTAACTATTAACAATCTAGTAAAGTATAAGGATGGAGTAGTAACAATTAAACGTACAGGTGCACTTTCTTCTACTATGGTATTTGATAAGGAGAAACCTTACTCAACTGAGTATGAGACACCTTATGGAAGTTTAGATATTAATGTGAAGGTTCAAGAAATCAAAGCAGAAATATTACAAGATCATGTCAATTTGATGATAAGTTATGAGATGATAATGCAAGGTAAAAAAATAAGTGATAATATATACTTTATAGAAAGTGTAAAATAAATAGCTGTAAAATAATTAGAGTATCGAAAGGGGTATTAAAATGAGAATTAAAAAAGCCATTATTCCAGCGGCGGGGTTAGGTACAAGATTTTTACCTGCTACTAAGGCTCAACCAAAGGAAATGTTGCCTATTGTAGACAAGCCTACAATTCAGTATATCGTAGAGGAAGCAGTAGCTTCAGGAATTGAGGATATTATTATTGTTACAGGGCGTACAAAAAAGTCTATTGAAGATCATTTTGATAAGTCTGTTGAACTTGAGATGGAACTTGAAAAGCATGGGAAAGACGATTTATTACAAATTGCAAAGGATGTATCGGATATTGCAAACATTTATTACATTAGACAAAAAGAGCCTAAAGGGCTTGGACATGCGGTTTTAACAGCTAAAACTTTCATTGGGGATGAGCCTTTTGCTGTTTTACTCGGGGATGATGTGATTACTTCTGAAGTACCTTGCTTAAAGCAAATGATGGATATGTACGAGCAATATGGTTCAACCATTTTAGGTGTTCAAACAGTTGCAGATGACCAAGTTAATAAATATGGTATTGTGCAAGGGCGCCAAATTGCCGATAGAATGTATACAGTAGAAAATATGGTGGAGAAACCAAAAGTAGGTGAAGCACCTTCAAATGTGGCAGTACTTGGACGCTATATTATTAATCCAACTATTTTTCCACTCCTTGAAAAGCAAGAAGCAGGTGCAGGTGGAGAGATTCAGCTTACAGATGCTCTTTGTAAGCTAGCACAAGTAGAAAAAATGTATGCTTATGACTTTGTAGGAAGACGTTATGACGTGGGAAGTAAAATCGGATTTTTACAAGCTACTGTAGACTTTGCATTAGATAGAGCGGATTTACGTGATGAATTCATGACTTATTTAAAGGAAGTTGTGAAGGAAGGGTAAGCCCTAGAGGAGGCATAATCTTGTTAGATAAATATAGAAAAAGTAGCATAAATAGGTTTAAAAATATGGGGAAGGTAACTGTGGCAAGCTGGCTTATTTTAAGTGCAGCTTGTACCACTTTTGCACTTGATTATTCTTATTTGGACCAAGATCAATATGAGTCATTAGAAAGTGAAGTTGTTTACTCAGATAAAGGAATTGTAGTAGAAAATGAGCCAAGCCTAGGATACTTAGTATACAGGGACGCAGCTGGGACATTAAAGACGGCTAATTACTATAGTAGTGAACTTACTGTAGAGAAGCAGCCTTACTATGAAGCTGAGGATAAAATAGGTTATATTGATGAGCTTTTTCCAAGCTTTCAGTTTGATCCAAGAGATACGACGATTGGAAATATAAAACCAGGTGATAATATTTATATCCAGCTAGATGAAGAAGGATATATTAATTATATTAGTGCCTACAATGATTATATTGTAAGATATGGTAAGGTTCATACATACAATATGGGTGCAGATGCTATGAGAAGTCTAGTATTAGAAGATAGTACAGGGAAGCTTTATTCTTATAGTATTCCAAGTGATACACCTATTAGTAAAGCCAGCGCACCTTATTCTTTAGGTAAGCTTAAGGAAGGTGAGTGGGTAAGAATACTGATTAATCAACGTATTCTTGGAGCTGGCCAGATTGATGAAATGGTAGAAGAAATTGTAGTAGATCCAGATAGTAGAACTATATCTGGCATCTATAGAGGAGAATTAGTAGGTATTAATAACTACCAAAATACTTTAGCCCTTAAAAATAGCCAGGTTCTTCAAAAAAATGGATGGGGGATTTACCAAAATATTAATCAATTAAGAGTAAATCCAAGAAATGTTGCATCTTATTACCTAGGAAATGCTACTTCGTTTGATTATATTAAAAATAGAATTAAGAGTTTAGATGGCTATGTTTATGCAGCAGTTGAAGGCTTTAGAGGTAGAGAAGAAGCTGTTAAATTAAACTTTCAGACTAAGAAGCAAACAACTTTAGATACAACAACTGTTACTTATGCATCACCTGGTGTGATTAAACTTCTAACAGGTGAACAAATCTTTATTGCAGATGATGCTATTGTTGTACGTGAAAATAGATTAGTAGGTCCTGCAAGTATTATGGTTGGTGACCGTATTCAAGCTACTATTACAGGTGAAAATAAATTGGCTGCAGCGAGTATTATGGAAGGTGTAGCAGAAGGGAGTTTAGAGGTTTATAGAGGACGTATTAAGAAGATTAAAGACTATTTTACTTTTGAAGTAGAAACTTTTTCTAGCTTAAGTGATGGTATATGGTACTTCCATCCAAGCCCTCATACATTTAGTATTAGCGTAAACACTAAATTTTTTACAGATAAAGGGATTGAAACAAATGGTATAGAGAACTTCTTGACATACGGAGATAACTCTAAGGAAAGTGAAGTTTATACTATTATTGCAAGAGGTGGAGAAGCTGTTGCTATTAGCCAGATGCCATATAGTAAAGAAGCCATTAAAGGTGAAGCTTACATTACATCTACAGGTGAAGTTAAACTAAAAGATACATATTACTACGATAGCGTAAGAAAAAGATGGGCACAGCTTAGTCGCAAAAACGTTAGTGTGACACTGGATATACCAGCCAATGCTCTTGTTATTAAAGAAGGCAAACTTGTATCAGCTAAAAGTCTTGAATCAGGGGATAGCCTAATGATTATGATGGAAGAAAATATTAAAGATCAAAATAATCAAAACAATAATGGAAATAATAACGGAAATAATGGTAACAATGAAGGTGAAACTACAGGCTACAAAGCTACATCTTACATTATAATTGCTCAGTAAGGAGGGGAATATGAGAAAATTTATGACATTTATACTTGCTTGGATTATGGGTTGTACAAGCCTTTTAGCTTATGAAGGAGAAATGAGTTATTTTGGTGGAACGACTACAGGATATAAGCTACCAACGACGACAGAACAAGCAAGTACCAAACGTAGCACACAAAAAATCACACTTCCTTATAAAGAAACACTTTATCTTACAGGAAAGCCAGTTGTAGTGACAGGGACTATTCAATTTAAACCAAATGAAGTGGATAAAACAAAAGGATCAGGAAGCTATAGTGAAAGTTATGTAATAAAAGCTGAAGATGCTAGTGGGGAAAATAAAGTAACACGTACAGTTACCCTTGACACTAAATATCTTTATGATAGTGTAGCAAGACAAACCACTAAAACTTCGGAAGTTAAAAAATGGAGTGAAGTAGTTGTAATAGATGGTAATACCTACCAACTTGATAGTAAACTTTCCTCTTTTTCTAAAAGTATATTAGAAGACTATACACCAGGGGCTACCTACTATAGAGGCGATGTGAACTATGAAGCAGTATATAAAGATGTTACAGGGGGGGAAGATACCCTTAAAGTACAAGTAAGTGGACCAATCTACGGGTATGAACATAACTTTGCTAAGACAGAAACACAAAAACGCAATATTACCATTAATAATAAAAACACACAATATTACATAGAAGAAATGCCTACCTACACCGTATATAAAGAGCTTCAATATGGAGCTAATGAACCAGATGCTATAAGCTTTGCTGGTAACTATAAAGAAATTATAAGAGGAGAAGGCTCTAATACTTATAATGTAATAGCAGGGCATCCAAGCCTTTATGAGGATGAGCAAGTAGCCAGTTATAATGTAGTTGATGCACCAAAGATTGAACAACTTTCAGCTGTAGAACTTTCTAAGCTAAAAGGTCATCCAGCAGAAGCGGACATTAAGAAAATGTATAGTATGAAAATTTTCACAGAAGACATAAAAAACTTCTCGCCAGATAAAGTAGTAACAAGAGGAGAATACATAAAAATGCTAGTAAAAGCACTCAATATGGAAATCCCAGAAATAGAAGAGAAGAAATCAACTAAGAAAAAAGATGAGACAGAAGAAGTAATTATCTTTACAGATTTAAGTAAGACAAATCCTTACTATCCATACGCTATGGCAGCCTACAACGCTGGTCTTGTAGGGGCAGGAAGATTCGGAGCAAATACATCTCTTACTAGAGAAGAAATGATCCTATGGAATGTCAAGGCGGTAGGCCTTGAAAGGCTGGGACTTGGAACAGGACAAATAGGAACAGCTTATATTGATGATGCAAAGATTGCCACATGGGCCAAACCATCAGTATACGCAGCAGCTAAGCTAGGCATCGCACCAGAAGCTAATAACTACTTCCTACCTAAACGCCAGGTTACCTACAGTGAAGCGGCAGCAGTACTAAGCCAATACTTAGACTACCTACGCTACGAGCTCCAAAAAGATTATAATGACAAAATGATGCCATAAGAAAGGTACCAGAACTTGCCTGTTGAAAGGGAAAGGACGGCACCTATATAATAAAAGGGAATCAAGCATTATCCCCTTAGAATAAGGAGTGACTTCATGAAGGTGAAGTCGCTCCTTTTTTTATTGTACCGAAGAGGCTTGGGGTACCGCGTGGATGTGTTCTTCTTCACTTGTTGACTAAGTGTCCAGAGAAATGTAACTCATTCTAAAATGAATTGAGAGGAGGGGATGCATGTAAGTCGGTTGTCGTGTGGCTGTATTCTCTTCCACCTGCTGACTACGTGTTTAGAGAAATGTAACTCATTCCAAAATGATAACGCCATGAACTCGCGCCATTACGCTACGCTACATTATGCTCAAACAGCATAGCTAAAACCATCATTTTCTCATTTCGAACATTTCTTAACTAAACACTACGTAGGCAGATTCCGGAGAATATATCCTCACGTCCCCCATCCGAGTTTACGTAACAAAAAGAGAAAGACACCCCACATCCGTGAAGAAGTTTTCGTAATAGTACCCCCTACCCCTCTATCCGCTAAGATCACTTGAGCAAGCAAAGGCAGTTTACTTAGCAGGAACATTTCTTAGCTGGTCACTAGTAGGTAGATTCCGAAAAATATATCCCTACATCACTCAATGAGTAGACTAGAATTACTATCTCTTAGAATATTAAAAAGGTGAAAGGATGGATGTGGCTCCTCCGAAAGCGGCTTATGTAGATGGCTTAGAGGATGTTAATGAGTGGGTGCGTAAGGTACTTAGCGAGTTGTTTGAAGCGAAGCAAGTTTCGAGCGTTCTTACGATCCCCGAGTTTATAGCCTCTTAGCCATCGGAAGTGGAAGCTTGAGGAGGAGATACAGCCAGCCTGATACCTAAGTGGACTAGGAAGAGATAGTAATTCGGCCCTCTAAAGGTATAAACTGGATAAGTAAACTCCAATAAAAGTTTTTAACTATTTATTAACAAATGTTAACCAAAACAAGCTTAAGAAGAAATTTCCAATTTTTTAAAGGCTAGGCTACACCCCTTGAAAATACTATCTCAAACCATCTTTGTATAAATATGGGAGATTACACAAATATTACAATGGAATAAAAATACTTGTAAATACTAGGAAGTATCTTGTATAATCTGTTTGTGATTAAAAAAATAGAAGTAAGGAAAACAGAAAAACAACTTATTATAAAATTATTAATATATATTAAATAAGTATTACAAAACATTACATATACAAACTCTGTTTCCTTACTTAAGACAACTTTAGGGAGGCTTAATTATGAAATTACGTCAAAAATTAGCTGTAGTTTTAGCTTCAGCAATGATCGTATCTGCAGTACCAGTAGTAACAAGTGCTGCATCAACAAACGGATTTAACAAAACAGTATCTATTGTGGAAGGTACTCAGTTAACAACATCAAGTGCTGTAAACTTAGATATGAAATTCGATGCAGAATCAGAAGAACAAGAAACAACTTTCTTCGTAGAAGCACAAGACTTTGAATTCAGTGCAGATGAATACAAAGTTAAAGCAGGTGTAGAAGCAGACGCAGAAGCAAAAGATCTTGAAATCGGAAATGCTAAAATCTCTGTATTATCAAAAACTCAACTTAAAGTAACAACAACAGTTGGTACAAAAGAAACTAACGTTTCTATCCCAGTACTTGGTAAAGTATTAAAAGGAAATCCAGCAATCATCGTTGATGGTGCAGATTCTCTTGCTACATCAGGTAAATACTCTTTAACATCAGGTGAAGTAGTAGGCGATAAAGCTTTAACTGCTACAGCTGGTACAGTTAAAAATATTTCTGTAGATGGTGAAGGTGCAATCGCTGATATCATCATCGAAGAAAAAGTTGCTGGAACACTTAAAAATGATGATATCATCAAAGTAGTACTTCCAAACAGCTCAGATCTTAACTTCAAAGCTAACCAAAAAGTAGAAGTTGAAGGTGTAAGAGGTCTTGCAGGTGAAAAAATCACTGCAACTGTAGTAGAGCAAGAAGATGAAAAAGTACTTGAACTTAAATTAGGTAATGTGACACCATCTACAGCAAGAGGTGGAATCAAACTTAAAGGTATCCAAGTAGAAGCTGAAAATCCAAGAGAAGAAGTTAAAACTGGTGAAGTTAAAGTAACAGTTAAAGCTGATAAAATGGAAGATACTAAATTAGTAGTAGCTAACGTATCAGACTTTGGTGTAACACTTAACGTTGAAGAAGAAGTTGAAGTAGTAGCTGGTAAAGATGGTGAAACAGTAAAAGTTACTTTAAAAGAAAATGCAATCGCTAGCTTAAACAAACGTCAAGACGTTTATTTCAATGTAGAAGGTGCAAACATCGTTAAAGATACACTTAAAGTAGTAGAAGGTGCTGCTGGTATCGTTCACCAAGAATTAGATGCAGATAAAGAAGCAGTTGAAGGTCTTGTACTTGATACAGCTTTAATCGAAGATAACAAAGTAAATGAAATCGTATTTGAATTCCAAGTTGAAGGTAAAGTAGAACATGCTGGAGACATTACATTAGTAGCTGAAAGCAGAAACTTCGATAAAGAAATCGAACTTAAACTTGGTACAGTTAAAGAAGCTGTTAAAGTAGAAGCAGAAGCTATGACAGTTAAAGTTGGTCTTAAAGATCAAAAAGGTGGTAAAGTAGTTATCACAGAAACAGAAGCAGAAATGTTACCACGTGGTAAAGAAATCGTTATCGATGTAGCTAAAGATAGCAAAGAAGGTATCAACGTAGTAGATGCTAAAGTTGAAGCTGAAGATATTGAAATCAAAGACGTAAAAGTTAAAGATGGTAAAATCTTCTTCACAATTGATAGAGAATCAGATGAACTTGGTAAAATTACAATCTCTGAAATTACTGTAGATACAGATAGAACTGTACCAGAAGGTAAATTCGACTTAGTAATTGGTGGTCAAGCAATCTCTAAACACAACACAACAAAAGAAGCATTCGAAGATACAATCACAGTAGCTGACTTCTTCGTAGTAGGTACACCTAACACAGAAGATAACACAGCAAACGGACTTAAAAAAGGTACAGGTATCTTCACTGTAGGACAAAAATCATACACATTAAACGGTGAAAAAGTAGAAATGGATGCAGCTCCATACATTTCAAAAGCAAACCGTGTAATGGTACCAGCAAGATACGTAGCAGATGTATTTGGCGTAAATGGTAAAGATGTACTTTTCTCTAAAGAAAATGGTGGAACAGTTACAATCTTCGCAGGTAACCGTGTACTTCAAGTTGTAAACGGAAGCAACGTTGCACTTATCAACGGTGTTAAAGTACCAATGGATGAAAAAGTAACAATCATCGATGGTAGAACATACTTACCAGTAGGAGAAATGGCTAGATTATTAAACGTAGACGTTGAATGGTCTAACGAAACAAAAACTGCTACATTTACAAATAGATAATTTTCACATTTCATATAAATTAACATACCCCTTCAAAAAGACGGTAAGCACCCCCCTAGCTTACCGTCTTTTCTATATTTCCCTCTTCCAATTTTCCACTTTCCCCTGTTCCAACTTTCCCCTGTTCCAACTTTCTCCTTTCTAACTTTTTACTCTCCTTTACATTCCTGTTACGATTTTCGTCAAAATATTGTATTAAAAAACTAAAGTACTATAATAAAAGTAAATATGTGTACAAAATTATGTAATTAGGAGGAATAAATATGAGAATAAGAAATCAAAAGATGGCAACCTTACTACTTGTAGGCTGTATAAGCCTAAGCGGTATGCCTTTGCATACCTTTGCTCGTTCCACAAATAATTTTAATAAGACCATTTCAGTTGTCCAAGGTACAGCTATTACTGCTGACAGTGGTCTGACCTTTGATATGACATTTAAAGCTGGAGAGTTAAAGGAAGGTACAGTTTATTTTATAGAAGGTAAAGACTTTGAATTTGATTATAGAGCCTATAGAAACACTATAGAAGTTGATGGTGCCAAAGTAATTTATACAGATAATAATAAATTAAAAGTAGTTGTTTATAAGACATCTAAGGATGCCACTATTAGTATTCCTGTATATGGCACAGTAAAAGAGGGTAACCCTAGGTTAGTAGTAGATGGTACAGATTCCGTAGCTACATCTGGAGAGTACACACTTACAGCAAATGGTACAGTAGAAAGATATGGACTTACTATTACAGGTGGAGAAGTTCCTAATATATCTACAATGGGAGATGGTAGCTTAGCAGATTTAATTATAGAAGAAAATGCTGCCAAAACCCTTGTATCAGGAACAACTATCCGCTTAAAGTTACCTACTAATACTAATTTAGCATTTAGATTACCATCTACAGATAGTAAAGGTTATGCTACATCTCTCCAAGTAGAAGGTGTAAGGGGACTAGCAGGGCAAAATATAAAGGTTAAAGCAGAGTACATAAGAGGAAATAAGCAAGAACTACTTCTTACACTAGAAGGCATCTCACCAGGTTCAGTTAAAGGTGGTGTAAAGATTAAAGGGTTAGAGTGTGACCCAGCTGATAGGAACAAGCCAGTTACATATGGTGAAATACCTGTAACAATTCGTATGGATGAAGGAAAAACTACTACACTTACTATGGGTAAAGTAAGTAATGAAGGCCTGAACTTAAAAGTGACAAAGCCTATTTCACTTATAGCAGGTAAAGAAAGTCAGAAAGCAGAAGTTACTTTAAGTGAAAATGTAGCAGGAAGTTTAAGTAGAAGACATGATGTAGAACTTGAAGTAAAAGGTGCAAACATTGTGCCAGGTACACTTCAAATAGTAGGAGCTAGCCCAGTAACTGTTAAAGAAAATATAGATCGAGGAACGAAAGAAGTCACAAGCTTTACAGTGGACACAAGAAAAATAGACCCAAGTGTGATTACAAAATTAACCTTCACTTTCGAAGTCTTTGCAGAAGCAGATGATTTAGGAGAGGTTACACTGGTTGCAGATGCTTATAAGTTTGAGGAGAAAGTTGTCCTAGGCCAAGTGAAGTTAGCCTATAACATTAAGATGAACCAGATTGCTCTTAAGACAGCCTTAAAAGACCAAATAGGTGGAAAGATGGAGATTATAGAAAGTGCGCCAGGCCTTTTTAAATCAGGGGACCAAATCATTATTAGTGTAGAAAGAGCAGGAGACGGAATCAACTTTACAGATGTTAAAGTTGAAGGTGAAGACATTAGACTGGGCAAAACACAAATAGAAGATGGCAAGATCATACTCAATGTTGAAAGAGGATCAGATGAACAAGCTATCATTAGACTTTCTGACTTTGAAATCACTGTAGATGGTTTAGTTGATGAAGGTACTTATGATGTAAATATTAGTGGAAGTGCTATTTCTAAAGATAAGTACAGCAAGCTTACCTTAAAGGATGTACTTAAAGTAGGATCTAAGCAAGCTGAGACAAGTAAGCCGGGGGAACTTCAAAGAGGGACAGCTTACTTTAAAGTAGGAGAGAGTACTTACACTGTAAATGAAAAAGAAAAAGTGATGGATGCAGCACCATACTTAGCACCATCAGGCCGTGTTATGGTACCGGTTAAATACGTATCCGATGCCTTTGGTATAGGTGAAGATAAACTCTACTTTGGCAAAGAAGAAGGTAGAACAGTTATCGTTGTAGAAGCAGGTAGCCGTATCTTAAAACTTACAGATGGAAGTGACTTAGCCGAAATCAATGGTGTAGTTAAACCAATGGATGAAAAGGTAACCATTATAGGCGGTAGAACCTATGTACCAGTAGGAGAAATGGCAAGAATGTTAGATATAGATGTAGAGTGGATAGGCTCAAGTAAAACAGCTATTTTCACTAATAAATAAGAAGAAAGCAATAAAGATAATAGTAAATGGTATATTAATGTAATATTACTATATGATTAAGTTTTGACTAGAAGTATTGAATGTTAACGTATACAGGAATATACTTTAAGTATAAAAATAGAAAAACTTAATGTTATACATAAGGAGGTATTTAACATGAATTTAAGAACTAAAAAAATCATGGCAGTACTCTTAGCAGGAACTCTTGGAACAGGGGCAATAGCAGTAAGTGCTGCAAACCTTACAAGAAAAGTAGAAATCAGATACAACAACATCGGGGTTCAAGTAGACGGACAAATGAAGCAACCAAATATGGAACCATTCTTCTTAGGAGATTCGGTATACGTATCACTTCGTGACGCAGCTCAACTTATAGGCAGCAACGTAAACTGGAACGGTTCATCACAAACAGTAGAAATCAACACAAGCACTATAGCAAATTCAGAACTTGAACAAGAACTAGCATCTAA
This sequence comes from uncultured Eubacteriales bacterium, assembly GCA_900551325.1. Classification (GTDB taxonomy): domain Bacteria; phylum Bacillota; class Clostridia; order Lachnospirales; family Cellulosilyticaceae; genus Holtiella. The sequence continues at coordinate 21,454 of URVM01000006.1, forward strand.
AAATCATCAACTGGCTGTAGCTAACTCAGAAATCAAAAAGATGGAAGAGAAGATTGCTAAGTACGAAAAACAACTCGGTATCTCAGATGATAAAGATAAAGAAGAAGACAAAGATACAACTACATCAGAAGATTTAGACCTTAAAGGAACACTTAAAGTATTAGATAAATACTACAGCGATAAATATGATGTAGAATGGGACTTCCGCTTAACTGGGGACGAGAAGAAATTAACATTTGAAATGCGCTATGACAGCAAAAAGTACGGTAGCGATTTCAAAGCTATCTCAAAAACAAGCTTAGAAAAATTAGCTAAAGACATTATGAAAGAAATCCAAAGTGAATGTGGCAAGATTAAAGTAGTAGGTAAGGTTTATGATACTTATGAAAAAGAAACAAGAGCTGAGTTTGATATAACAGATAAAGGCGTATTTAGCTTTGAATACCTTCGTTCAGCTAACTTTGATGAAAAAGAGCTTAAAGACTTTGCTAAAATTCTAGAAGATAAATTTAAAGATTTCCCTTCTTTAAACTTAGGTGGAGCATTTGATGGAAGTTCTATTCATGTAAGAGAAATTAAGCTTGCAGAAGATAGTAAAAATCTTGAATTTAATATTTACACAGATTATGCAAATATGAGTATAGCTAAAAAAGCTTGGGATAATATGGATGCAACGGCTAAAAATCTTCTTAAAGAATATATGGAAGATATAACAGATATCATAGAAGATGAATTTGATACAGATGCAAAAGGCTATGTATATAATGAGAGCAAGGAAATTATCGCTAAATATGATGGGTATTTAAAATTAAACTAGAAGAGTACATTTTGAATTTGTTACAAGAAAATTACAAATCTATCTAGTACATTGACTTTAAAAATATACCGATATATAATTTAGTATGAAATGGAAAGTTATATAACAAAATAAATTATAATTTTGAAGGGGGACGTTAATAATGAAATTACGTCAAAAATTAGCAGTAGTTTTAGCGTCAGCTATGGTTATCACAGCTGTACCAGTTACAACAATGGCTGCATCAACAAACACATTCAACAAAACTTTATCAATCGTTGCTGATAAAGAAATTACAACAGGTCAAGAGTTATTCTTACAAGTTAAATATTCAGACAATGACAAAGCTAACACAGATGAAGATGTATTCTTTGTAAATGCTACAGATTTCGAATTCACAGAAGCTTTATACAAAGAGCACAAATCAACAGTTGAAACAACAGCAACAGTTGAGTGGTTATCAAAATCTCAATTAAAAGTAACTGTAACAGATAAAACAAAAGTTGCATTAATTCCAATCGCAGGTACACCTAAAAAAGGTAACCCAGCAATCACTGTAGATGGTGAAGATTCATTAGTAACATCAGGTAAATACTCACTTTCAGGTTCAGAAATCGTAACTGATAAATTATTAGTTGCTACAGCTGGCGATGCTAAAAACATTTCTGTAGATGGATACGGCACACTTGCTGATATCACAATCGAAGAAACAGTTGCTAACTCTTTAAGTGGTAAAGAAGTAACTATTACATTACCAAATAGCTCAGATCTTATCTTCAATGCTAAATATGGTAAAGCTGATGCAAAAGTAACAGTTGAAGGTAAAAGAGGTCTTGCTGGTGAAGCTACAGAAGCTACAGCTTACTACTATAAAGATGCAAAAGGCAATGTAGATGAGAAAAAACTTGTTGTTAAGTTTGATGAAATGTCAACAAATACAAGAGGTTCAATGGTAATCAAAGGTATCGAAGTTCAATCTGAAAACAAAAAAGGTGATGTAGATACTGGAGAAGTTAAAGTAACAGTTAAAGCTGACAAAATGGCAGATACAAAATTAGTTGTTGCGAACGTAACAGATTATGGTGTATCTTTCAAAGTTGATGAAGTAGAAAAATTAGTTTCTGGTAAAGATTCAAAAGAAATCGAACTTGCAATTAAAGAAAATGCTGTAGATAGTTTAGATTCTAAGAAAGACATCTACTTCACAATTGAAGAAGGTTACTTCGATGTTGAAAGTAAAGAAGCATTTGACAAAGCAAATGAAGAAAAAGGTCTTACAATTAACGAAGATTTAGATGAAATTACACTTGATTTAGGTTATGTTAATAGTAAAAAAGAAGCTATCTTTACACCAGATAAAATCAATGAATTTAAATTCAAAGTAAACGTTGCTACAAAAGCTTCTCAAGAAGGTCCAGTAGTAGTTGTTGCTTCAAGCAAAAACTTTGAAGAAGATATGAAAGTAGAAGTTGCTACAGTAGAAGCTGCTGTTAAAGTTGAAACAGAAGCTATCACAGTAAAAGCTGGTCTTAAAGATCAAGTTGGTGGTAAAATTGTAATCACAGAAACAGATGCAGAAAGACTTGAGAAAAACAAAGAAATCCGTATCAACTGTGCAGAAGCTAAATACGGTTTCTATGTAAAAGATGCTAAAGTTGAAGTAACTGGTGGAGACATCGAAGTTAAATCAGACGTTAAAGATGGTGAAATCATCATCACAGTTAAGAGAACATCTGATGAAGCTTCTGAAATCACAGTAAGTGATATCGAAATCACAACAGATAGAACTGTACCAGAAGGAACATTTGATTTCCAAGTTGGTGGTAATGCTATCTCTAAATTAAATAACAAAGCTAACGATGATAAAAAACAATATGAAGACGTTATCGAATTAGCTGAGTTCGTTAAAGTTGGTACAAAAAATACAGAAGATCTTCCAAATGCTGCTGCAGCTAAAGAGATCGTATTAACAATTGGTGCTACAGCTTACACAGTAAACGGTGAAGCTAAAACTGCTGATGCTGCTGCATTCATCGATGCTAACAACAGAACTATGGTTCCAGTTAAATTCGTAGCAGAAGAATTCGGTAAAATTGACTTCAACACAATCAACGGTGTTGGTACAGTAACAGTATTCAAAGATGGTGCTGTTCTTCAATTCCAAAACGGATCAAATATCATGAACAAAAATGGTATTGCAATTCCTATGGATGCAAAAGTTGTAATCAAAGATGGTAGAACATACGTGCCATTCAAATATGTTGCAGATGGTCTTGGAATCAACTACACATTTGATGCAGCTACAAAATCAATCACATTCACAAACCAAGCTAAATAATTTGTGATAAAATAAAAAAGTAACTCCTTAGGGGGTTGCTTTTTTGCGATTAAAGGTGCTTATTTCTATAGGTATATGCTATAATACAAGTTATGAAATCATATAGAAATAAGAGGTGAGTAAATGGTAGAGCGAGAAAAAGAAGTTCAAACGAAATATACGTTCAATTTTAGGTGGCTTGTATTTATACCTATTGTACTACTTTTAGGTGTGGTACCACTTATTGTAAGATTAGTTAAAACATCTATTCCAGCTGAATATATACTCTATATAACGGGTAATAATATTGATTTCTTTACCCAATTTAAGGCACAGGCCATATTAGGTATTATTGTGATAATGGGGATTATTATCTTTCTAGTAGGTAAAAAGGCAGACTTAAAGCTCGATAAAATATCTTATATTTACTATGGAATGTCTGCAATCTTTATAGTTATGACTCTTTTATCAGGTTTTTTATCTTCATATAAGGAAGTAACTATGTGGGGATTACCAAACCATGCAGAAGGTATGGTTATACTTATTTGTTATATTATCATGATGCTATACACTTACTATTGTGTGAAGGAAAAGAAAGATTATAAGTTTATTTTTATACCACTTGGATTTTTAGTAGTATGTCTTACTATTATTGGATATTTCCAGTACATAGGTAAAGACTTATTTATGACTGAGTTAGGAAGCAAACTCATTGTACCTGACCATTATGCAGAAGATCGTGGTATGCTGAAAGGTTTATATGAGAGTCACAATATATATGGAACTTTATTCCACTATAACTATATGGGTAGCTTTGCAGCTATGATGGTACCTTTATTTATTACTTTAACTTGTTTTATTAAAGGATATAAAAGCAAATTAGCCTTTGGTATTTTAAGTTTATGTAGTTTGTTTTTGCTTTTTGGAAGTACATCAAGAGCAGGTCTTATAGGATTTGCATGTAGTATTGTAGTGTTTATTATTATCTTTGGAAGAAGCTTCTTAAGGTACTGGAAAGGTGTAGCTATAGCTTTAGTCATTGGTATAGTAAGTATTATAGGATTAGATATGGCAACTAGTGGGAAGATATTCTCAAGAATACCAACTTTAATTGCTGATATGAAAGGGATCTTTCAACCAGTAGATGAGAGCTTTGATTATAAGGCAAACTTACCTATCCAAGGAATAAGTCAAAAAGATGGTAAATTAACAATTCAAATGAAAGATAAAGCCTTAACAGTCAGTATGACTGAAGAAGGTCCAATGTTTACAGATGAAACAGGTACACAAGTAGTCTATATTTACTTGGATTTAGGACAAGGAGCTAGATATTTTACTCAAGAACCTAAATTCGAAGATTATGTTTTCCATGTAAAAGATATAGAAGGTAAACAGTATTTATTACTGGCTTATAAAGATACAAAGGTAGTTACACTTGGAATGGATGATGCAGGTATTCAACTTGTAGATGACTATACGTATGAACCAAAAGAGTTTGTAGAACCACCAGCTATTGGGTTTAAAGGTAAAGAAAGAATGGGTTCAGCGAGGGGGTATATTTGGTCTAGAAGTTTACCGCTATTAAAAGATACCTTATTTATAGGGGTAGGACCAGATGCCTTTGCATTTGAATTCCCTCAAGATGATATACTAGGTAAATGGTATGCTTACGATACACCCAATATGATAGTGGATAAACCACATAACTTATACTTACAAATTGCTATTAATGAAGGTGTTATTGCACTTATAGCCTTCTTAGTACTAGTAGGTACTTATGTTGTACAAGGTATCAGATTATATGGACTCAAGAAGGGGTACAGTACTTTAGAGATTATAGGTTGTGCAGTATTACTAGCTATAATAGGTTATTTAGGAGCAGGTATCTTCAATGACTCTGTAGTACCTGTAGCACCTATATTTTGGATTTTACTAGGAACAGGTATGGCAACTAACTTTATGGTTGCAAAAGAAAGAGTAGCAGTAAGAGGTAAAGTACCACATGCTACTATAAGTATGAAAACTAAGAAGCATATAAAGCAATCATAATGTGAAGAATATAGTTGCTCAAATAAGATTTAATAGTAGTGAAATAGTAATTAAATAAAAGTGAAAATAGTAATTAAAAAGGAGATTAAGTAGGCGTGATGATGCCATACTTAATCTCCTTTTTCCTATTAAATTAATAAGCATTTTTATTTACAAAACCTTTAAATATAGTAAGTAAAATAATCTTAAGATCAAAACTAAAAGTCCAATTTTCTATATAATAGAGATCATGTTCAATACGACCTTCTATAGAGGTATCTCCTCTAAAACCATTGATTTGTGCCCAGCCTGTGATGCCAGGACGAACTTGGTGCTTAATCATATAACGCGGGATGGTTTCCTTAAATTGATCTACAAAGAAAGGCCTTTCGGGTCTAGGACCTACAACAGACATATCTCCTTTAAGTACGTTGAAAAACTGTGGGAGTTCATCAATACTAGTCTTACGCATAAAGCTTCCCCACTTAGTCTTACGAGGATCATTTGGTGTAGTCCATTTATCTTTTTCTTCTTCCTCTGTTTGAACACGCATGGAGCGGAATTTATACATATTGAAGTTATTACGATTAAGTCCTACACGTTCTTGTTTATAGATAATAGGTCCTGGAGAAGTAAGCTTGGTCATAATAGCTGCAAAGATAAGAACAGGACTTGTAAGGATAATAGCTACTAAAGCAAAGGCAATATCAAAGCTACGCTTTACAAGGCTTTTAAAGATATTATCTAAAGGTACATGACGTATATCAATAACAGGGAGTCCGTCTAAGTCATCCATATAAGGCTTAGCAGGTATGTATTTGTGGTAATAAGGAATAATCTGAGTTTTGACACCTGCTTTTTCACAAAGTTGAAGGATATGAGCCAGTTCTGTAAGGTCTGAGCCGGATACACCGATGATGACAATATCTATTGCTTTATTAGTAAGAATTTCTTCTAAATGAGGGACTTGTCCAATGACTTGATGGCCCTTAAATTTTTTTATACATTGCCCAGTGGATGTAATAATACCAGCAATATTATAACCCCAATGAGGGTTCTTTTTAACCTTATCTAAGAAAAGAGCACTACTATCTGTAGCACCGATGACGAGACAATGTTTTAAGTTATAGCCTAAGCGGCGATACTTCTTAAGTACAAGACGAATAGCTATACGAGCACTAATAGTAAGGAGAATGTTAAGGACAACGAAAATGATTAAAGTAAGACGAGAAAAGTCTATAACTTTAAAAGTGAACAATCCTACCATTAAGACAACACCTGCTAAAATATTAGTTTTTACAATAGCTGAAACTTCTATATGGAAAGGTTTTGTACGTCTTGCACTATATATATCAAACATATTATAGAGGATCAAATATACAGGTACAGTTAAGATAATAGGTTTTAAAGATGTAGTTAAAGAGAGGGATATAGTTCCGTTATCTAGTAAATAGAAACGGATACAGTATGCTAGTATATATGAAATAATGATAAGTAAGAGGTCTAGCAAGACTTGTAGACGATTTAAATATCGTTGATTTTCTCGAATCATAATATGCTCCTTTTAAAATAAAATAACTGTATTAATTATACTATATTATTGAAGAAAGAACAAAAGATGACAAAGAATATTAGGGGTGTTACTAAAATGTAATATATGACAACTGATAAATCGGCAAAAGTCATTAAATTTAACCACTATCTATGCTATAATTAGAATATTGTAATAGCATAAATTAGACTTTATAAGGTAAGCAAACAGATAAATACAGATATATAGAAAAGGAGAAAAATATGAAAGGTATTATTTTAGCAGGAGGATCAGGGACGAGACTTTACCCTATTACAAAGGCAGTATCCAAACAAATACTTCCTATTTACGATAAACCGATGATTTATTACCCTCTATCAACATTAATGTTAGCGGGAATAAATGAAGTTTTAATCATTTCTACACCACGTGATTTACCAGTATATGAAGAACTTTTAGGTGATGGGGCAGATTTAGGCATGACTATTAAGTATGCAGTGCAAGAAGAGCCTAAAGGATTAGCACAAGCATTTACGATAGGAGAAGAATTTATAGGTAAAGATAAAGTGGCACTTGTACTGGGAGACAATATCTTCTATGGCAAAGGCTTTACAGGAGCGCTTAGAAATGCAGCCCAGCTAGAAGAAGGGGCTGTGATCTTTGGATATTATGTAAGTAATCCTACCGCATTTGGTGTAGTAGAGTTTGATAGAGAAGGTACAGTCGTATCATTAGAGGAAAAGCCTCAACAACCAAAATCAAATTATGCTATCCCAGGACTTTATTTTTATGATAATGACGTAGTAGAGATAGCAAAAGATATTAAACCTTCATGGAGAGGGGAACTTGAGATTACGTCTATTAATGAAGAGTACCTTAGAAGAGGGAAACTAAAAGTAGAGCTCTTTGGAAGAGGTATGGCATGGTTAGATACAGGAACATGCGAGGGACTTACAGAAGCTAGTAGCTTTGTACAAGCAGTACAAAAAAGACAAGGATTGTATATTGCATGTATTGAAGAAATAGCCTATAGAAACAATTGGATTAATAAGGAGCAACTACTTAAGTTAGCTGAGCCAATGGCAAAAACTGAATATGGTCAATATATGATTCAAGTAGCAAGTACTGAAAGATAACTTTTATCAAAATAATAAACAATCATAAAGGAGTTATTGAAATGAAAAATATATTAGTAACTGGTGGAGCAGGTTTTATTGGAACAAACTTTGTAAAGCATATGCTTAATACATACGAATACAATATTATCAATTTAGATGCACTCACATATGCAGGAAATCTAGAAAATCTTAGAGATATAGAAAATAATCCTAAATATACTTTTGTAAAAGGTGATATTACAGATGCAGTGCTTATAGATGAGATTTTTACAAAATATGAGATTGATACAGTAGTAAACTTTGCTGCAGAATCACATGTAGATAGAAGTATTGAAAATCCAGAAATTTTTCTTATGACTAATGTACGTGGGACACAAGTATTATTAGATGCAGCAAAAAAACATTGGAAAGTAAACCCTAATGATAAATATTGCCGTGAATTTAAAGAGGGTGTTAAATATTTACAAGTTTCTACTGATGAAGTATATGGTACACTAGGTAAGACTGGCTTATTTACAGAAACTACACCACTTGCACCTAATAGTCCATACTCAGCATCAAAAACAAGTGCAGATCTTTTTGTAAGAGCTTATTATGAAACATTTGGTATGCCAATCAATATTACAAGATGTTCAAACAACTACGGGCCATACCAATTCCCAGAGAAGCTTATTCCTCTTATGATTAACAACTGCCTTAAAGGGAAGCAGTTACCTGTTTATGGAGATGGCATGCAAATACGTGACTGGCTCCATGTAAAGGACCATTGTACAGGTATTGATACTGTATTACATAAAGGTAAAATTGGTGAAGTTTATAATATTGGTGGAAATAATGAAAAAGCTAATATTGAAATCGTTAAGCTCATTATTGAGAACCTAGGTAAGGACGAAGATATGATTAAATATGTTCAAGATAGACCAGGACATGATAGAAGGTATGCTATTGACAATACAAAGATTACAACAGAGTTAGGTTGGAGTCCAAGCTATACATTTGAAGAAGGTATTAAAGAAACTATCCAATGGTACCTTGCAAATAAGGATTGGATGGAGAAAATCGTATCTGGTGAGTATATGAATTATTATGAGAGTATGTATAGAGAGTAAAAGAAAGTGATGAATAATTATGAAAAAAGAATCTAATAAAGTTGTAAAGATAGTATTAGTTGGAATGATAATATTAATGAATATTATCATTCTAATGCTACCTGAAATAGATAGATTTAAAGTAGTAACTTTGAGTTATGACGTGAATAGTCAAAATCCTGGTCCATATCATTTGTTTTATAGTAATGACAATGAAATTAAAGAAACACAACTTTTGTTAAATGAATATAGCAATGAGGGGAAAGTACAGCGTCTAGAATATAAAATTCCTAATAACACTAGTTTAATTAGGATAGATGTAGGAAATACTCCAGGAGAAACTTTAATTACTAGAATTTATGTGAATTATGGAATGAGCAAAATTGATATTACGGATAATATTATAAATGCAACATATATAAATCAAATAGAACAATTAAAAAAGATAGAAGATGGAATTAGTGTAAAAAGTATAGGAGAGGATCCATATATTGTTACGCCTATTGATATATCATCAATTACACAAATTTCTAATACAATAGCAAGTATATTGAATTATTTAATTAGAGCTATCATGTGTTTAATTATAACTATCTTAGGATATTATATCCTTAAAAAGTATCATATACTATGTAGGTTTTTGAAAGAAATATATTACAATCGTGTATTGATTTATAACTTGTCTAAAAATGATTTTAAAACCAAGTATGCAGGATCTTATTTAGGTATAATATGGGCTTTTATACAACCTATAGTAACTGTACTGATTTACTGGTTTGTATTCCAAGTAGGTTTTAAGTCAGCTCCAATGGATGACTTTCCCTTTGTGTTGTGGTTAGTTAGTGGAATTGTTCCATGGTTTTTCTTTTCAGAAGCATTAGTAAATGCTACAAATAGCTTTATAGAATATAGTTATTTAGTAAAAAAGGTAGTTTTTAAAATAAGTATATTACCTATCGTAAAAATTATCTCAGCTTTTTTTGTGCATATCTTTTTTATTGTATTTGCTAACTTAGTGTTTATAGCCTATGGATATAAACCAAGTATATATATGATACAAGTTATATACTATTCAATTTGTACATTTGCTATTGTATTAGCAATTTCATATATTACTTCTGCAATGATAATTTTTTTCAAAGATTTAGGACAAATAATAGGAATACTCCTTCAATTTGGTATGTGGATGACACCTATAATGTGGAGCTACAACATGGTAGGAGACAAATATCAATGGATTCTCAAACTTAACCCTTTGTATTATATCGTAGAGGGATATAGAGATACCTTTATTAATCATGTATGGTTCTGGGAAAGATATAATCAAACAATATATTTTTGGGGCGTAACTATATTCTTATTTATCATAGGAGTAAATATATTTAAGAAATTAAAACCTCATTTTGCAGATGTGTTATAAAAAATAGGAGAATGTTATGAAAAATAATATAGCTATTCAATTAAGAGATATAAGTAAGATTTATAGATTATATGAAAAACCTATAGATAGAATGAAAGAGGCATTAAACATAGGTAAAAATATATATCATAAAGAATTCTATGCATTAAATGGAATAACATTTGATATAGAAAAAGGGGCATCTGTTGGAATTATTGGTAAAAATGGATGTGGAAAATCTACTTTACTAAAAATTATTACTGGAGTAGTGAATCCTAGTAAAGGTTCTGTAAATGTTAATGGTAAAATTTCAGCACTATTGGAGTTAGGTACTGGATTTAATCCCGAGTATACAGGGATTGAAAATATATATCTAAATGGTTCAATGTTAGGATATAGCAAAGAAGAAATGGATAGTAGGGTACACGAGATTGTAAGTTTTGCAGATATAGGAGATTTTGTGTATCAACCTGTAAAAACATATTCTAGTGGTATGTTTGTAAGGTTAGCTTTTGCTGTAGCAATAAATGTAGATCCAGATATTTTAATAGTAGATGAAGCGTTAGCTGTAGGAGATTCTCAATTTCAATTAAAATGCATCAATAAAATAAAAATGTTTATTAATTCTGGAAAGACAGTGTTTTTTGTTACTCATGATGGATATACTATTAAAAATTTATGTCAAACTGCAATTTGGATTAATGAGGGAAAAATTGAGATGATGGGTAATTCAGAAGCGGTAGTAAATGAATATGAAAGATTTATGGAGAAAGAGAAGGAAGAACCTGTTCAAGTAAGTAATATAGATAATGATATATTGCAAATAACAGATGCAAAATTTAAACAAAATGGTGCTTATAGCTTAGAGAATAAGATTAGTAATAATCAAGATTTAATTATTGAAGTACATTATAATTTGTTTAGCGAGGTAGAAAAACTAGTTGCTGGAATTGCTATTTATAAATTTGATGGAACTTACGTATGTGGGTTAAACACAAAACTTGATAATTTTGAATTTAAAAGTGTAGTTGGTAAAAATATTATTCAAATTAGCTATACTAATATATCGCTTCTACCAGGTTCATATTTTATTGATATTGGTTTTTTTGAACCATCAGGTGTAGGAAGATTTGATTATAAGAGAAAGTTTAGAGAGTTTATTATAACGGCTGAGGAGTATAGAGCAGAAGGTATAATAAATCTTCCGCATGAATGGAAAAGTGAAAATAAATAGAAGATAAGGAGCAAAGATATGGAGAATGATAAATACACATCTTATTTTGATATTGGTGATATAAATAATTCACATGCTATTGCAGTAAATATGATAGGGTTTAATAAGTCAGTTTTAGAAATAGGATGTTCATCAGGGTTTGTATCTAAAGCTCTTAAAGAGAGAGGATGTACTGTTGTAGGGATAGATATTGATGAATGTGTGTTAGAAGAAGCAAAGAAATACTGTGATGAAGCATATTGTATGAATGTAGAAAAGGAAGAACTTTTACAAATATTAGGTGGTAGAAAATTTGATGTCATTTATTTTGGAGATGTACTAGAACATTTGAAAAATCCAGAAAATGTATTGCAAAAGTGTAGTCAACTTTTAACTTCTGAAGGATTTATAGTGGCATCTATTCCTAATATTGCACACGGAAGTGTTAGATTGAAGCTCTTAGAAGGAAAGTTTGAGTATACGGATATAGGGTTATTAGATAAAACACATGTTAGATTTTTTACTAAAGAATCTATAGAACAAATGTTTAAATTATGTGATTATACAATAATAGAATATGAAACAACACGATTGGATTATTTTCAAACAGAAATCAGTATAGATTTAAGAGCTTATGATGAATCTATCCTGAAATATATTAGTAGTGATCCAGAATCATATGTCTATCAATATATTGTGAAAGCTTATAAAAACAATATACATTTAGATTGGCTAAAATTGGCTAAAACAAATCAAGAACTTCAAATTAAAGTTAATGAGTTGATTCAAAAGAATCATAATCAAGATATTGAAATAAACAAGTATATCTTTCTTTTAAAAGAAAAAGAACAAGAGTATAATTTATTAAGTGATTCATTAGAAGAACAAAAAAAACAATTATTAATGGTCAAAAAAGAAATACAAAATAAAATAGAAGATATAAATAACTTATTGGAAGAAAAAGAACAAATAATAAATAATTATACTAAGCAAATAGATGAAAGTAATCGAAAATTAGAAGAAAAAGAAAAAGAAATTAAAGAAGTTTATAATAAGTTAAATTGCATAAAAAAACATTATTTGTATAAGTTTATTAAACTTAAAAAAGACTATATTGAAATTTAAAACATGGTCATTAGAATTTTAACTGTTTAATGTAATTAAAACTTTTGATAAATAAAAATGATATAAAATATGAAGTATGTAGGGAGAGTAAAATGAAAAAAAAGTGTGATATTATTATTCCAGTATATAATTCAGCTGATTGGGTTGAGTTATGTGTAGAAGCAGCTGTTAAGTCAGATATAAGTAATATAATACAAAAAATAATAATTGTAGATGATTGTTCTAATGTAGAGACAAAAGAAACACTTTTAAAGTTAGCAAAAAAATATAATTTATTAGAAATCATAACTAATGAATCTAATTTAGGATTTGTTAAAACCTGCAATAAAGGAATGAAACAATCTAAAGCAGATTATATTATGTTATTAAATTCGGATTGTTTATTAGCAGAAGATACTACTAGTAAATTAATAAATCATTTGATTAAAAATAGAAAAGTAGGTTTGATTTGTCCATTATCGAACAATGCAGCAAATATTTCGATACCTATTCCTTTAGGATTAAATTATATACAATATGATAAATTACTAGGAAAAAAATTTCCAGGACAAAACTTTAATGCATGTACTATTGTAGGAAATTGCATGATTATTACTAAAGAATGCTATGAAGCTGTAGGTGGATTAGATGAGGCTTATGGCATGGGCTATGGAGAAGAAACAGATTATCAATTTAAAGCACAAGAAAAAGGATTTTCAGCTTTAGTAGCTATTGATACATATGTTTTTCATAAATCTCAGATGTCTTTTGGTGATAATGAAGTATTGAGTGAAAGAAAACAAAAAAATCTTAATCTATTTTTAACTCGTTGGGGATATGAGTATCAAGAATGTCTAAAAGAATACGAAAAAAATGATCCGGTAAAATATGTTTTAGAAATGCTTACTGAAGGGGATCATGTACAGGCAAAAGGATATAAAAGTAAAGTATTTGATATGGAATATAATTCTAGAGTTAAGGATATTGATAATAAGTATATGGTGTCAGAGATATCAATACAACAAAGTAAACATAGAGTAAATAAATTTAAAATACTCAGTCAAAAGGCTTTGGATGTTTATAAGCAAGAAGGCATAGGAATGATGTTAAAAAGAAGTGCTTGGTATCTACTAGGAAAAGATGCATTTCCTGAAAAGAATATAACTCCTAATAATAGAATGAATGTGCTACCTAATACAGAGAAAATTTGTAGTTTCAAGGACATAATCTTTATTACTAATAATAACTGTACACATAATATTTCTGAAATTATGGAAGCTTTAAGCTTTAATGGATTGTATAGTGATGTAATATCTATTAATAAAATGTCTACAGCATTTTTAAAATGTTATAGAGGGGTGATATTTGTAGATTGTGAGATGTCGGAAGAGATTACATTATTTATAGAAAAAGCTTATGAGTTAAATAAATCTATTTTTATCTATAGTACAGAAAAAAATAGACTATATTTAAACAGATATAAGGATATAGGAGAGAAAATTAGTGGTGTTATTTTAGATTCAAAAATAAATAATGAGTTAGTAAAAGATAAATTTAAAAATATCTATACACTAGAATATATCGATGAAAATTCTCAAATTAAAGAAGAAATTACATTAAATGGATATAAGCTGGTTAAATTTATCAAGCAAAATTTAAAACAAAATATTGCATTTATATTACCAAGTATTTTTTCTTGTGGTGGAGTTAACGTTGTTATTAAACATTGCCAAATTCTTAAACAAGAAGGTTATGATGTATTTATTATAAATATGAGTGAGCCAGAAGATTCATGTTTTAGTGATGGAGAAGAAATTTTAGTAATCAGTGAAATTAGAACACAAATGGTAGGAAGTATAGATAAAGTAGTTGCAACAATGTGGCTTACTAATAATTATATTGATACACTGACCAATTATAATGAAAGATATTATTTAGTCCAAGGATTTGAAACAGCATTTTATGAAAAAGATGATATTCAAAATAGAGGAGCTGCTAATGCCACGTATAGCGTAGATAAATATAAGTATATAACAGTATCTCAATGGTGTAAGAATTGGCTAGAGAATGATTTTGAAAGAAATACTTATCTAGCGAGAAATGGATTAAATGTATCACAATTTCAGTTTAAGAAAAGAGAATTTAATAATAAAATAACTATATTAATTGAAGGAGATCCAGGAAGTTTTTATAAAAATATTGATGAAAGTTTCAGAATAACTAACAAGTTAGATCCAGCAAAATTTGAAATTGTATTTTTATCAAATAATGCTTATCCGAAGCAATGGTATAGAGTAGATAAATTTTATCATAAGCTAGGATATAATGAAGTAGTAAAAGTATATCAAGAAGCTCATATTTTATTAAAATCTAGTATTTTAGAAAGTTTTTCTTATCCTCCACTGGAAATGATGTGTACAGGAGGATTAGTAGTTGCCGTACAAAATGGAGGAAATAGTGAGTTTTTAAAACATGGAGAAAATAGCTTAATATATGAAAAAGGGAATATTGAAGATGCTATTAATAAAATAAATGAATTAGTTGAAGATAAGTTATTAAGAGAAAAACTTATAGATAATGGGTTGAAAACAGCTAATGAAAGAAGTTGGGAAAAGTTACGTAAAGAAATTATAGAAGCTTATCAATAGATATCTAGTAATAAGGAGTATATATGAAAATATTGTATGTAACAAGTTCAGCTTATCCATTTCATAGCAGTGGTGTTGCTACAGTTGTAAAAAATATTTCAAGAGAATTAAAAAATAAAGGACATGAAATCTATGTATTTACTCTAGCAACAAATAAAGAATATAAAGATAAGTTGGTTTTAGATAAAAAAACAGATGAATATGAGATTAGAGCTATAGTATTACATAATACAATAGATGATATATTATATAGCTTTACAGAAGCGAGTTATAATAATAAAGAAATAGAGCCTGATTTTATAAGGTATTTACAAGAAGTTAATCCAGATATAGTACATTTTCATGCAATACAAGGTTTAGGGGTAAATCTGATAAAGTTAGCTAAATTAAAAGGGTATGCGACTATAGTAACTATCCATGATTGGTGGTGGTTATGTCCTAATTATTTCATGGCAGATATTCAGTATAAACAATGTATGCAAAAACACATTGATATAAATAAATGTTATGAATGTATAAGTAAAGATATTATTAAAATTAAGAAAAAAACTAGTAAGTGGGATACAAATATAGATTTATTTTTACAAAAGCGTAGTACTATATTAAAAGAAGCATTAGAGATATATACAGATCAAGTATTATGTGTATCTGAATATATATTACAATATTTTTGTATATACAATCAATTTAATACTAATATAAGTATAAATAAAAATGGAGTAGAAGAGCCTAAAGTATTAAAAGAATATACCACAAATACGGAAAAAACAATAGTTTTTGGTTTTTTAGGAGGAACAAGTGAATTAAAGGGGTATAAAATAGTTAAGGATGCTTTTGATAGTATAAAAAATTCACAATGCGAGTTAAGAATATATGGTGTATCTAGTAAATCTCCTAAAAGTATCAAAAAATTGTATAATTATTTAAAGGAAAAAAACATACAACAGATATGGAATAAAATAAAGTCATACAGAAAAATACTAAAAGAACAAAAACAGTCTACAAATATTAAATACTTTCCGTATTTTTCTCAAGATGAAAAAAATCGAATTTTTAGTGAAATAGATATTTTAATTGCAAATACAATAGTTAAAGAATCGTCTTCTTTAGTTGTAAGAGAAGCTCTGTCTAGAAATATTCCAGTAATAATATCTAAATCTGGAGGACCAGAAGAGGTAGTAAAACATAATGTTAATGGAATAATATTAAAAGATAACACAGAAAAGCAATTAAGAGATACTGTAGAAAATATAATTGAATCTCAGGTATATATTAAATGGAGAGCATATATGGAAAACAATATTTATAACTATTTCTATAGTGATCAAGTAAAGGAACTAGAAATTATATATTTTAATACATTAAAGTAAAAATAATATAGATATAAAGATAGAGGGGAAGTTTAAATGGATAATATTTTAAAAAGTGTATTTATGTTTAACAATAATCATAAAAGAGAAATAAAAACTCTTTTTTTAGCAAGTATATTAATAATAATAGCTTATATACTAACTTTAAATAATTCTCCTATACAAATACAATTAGCAGAAACTAAAATGGTACTGCCAGAAATAACTAAAAATACGCCTGTGAGCACTACTTTTAATAGTCCTATAAATAATCTTAATAAGATAGAGTTAATTATTGGGACGTATGGTAGAGAAAATAATTCAACTTTACAAGTTAAATTGATTAATGAAGAAGAAGAAAAAATATATGATGAAATTATTTCCGCTAAAGATCTAAAAGATAATGAAGCGTACACTTTAAATTTTAAAGAACAAAAAAATTCGAAAAATAAAAATTATAAACTAGAAATAGTGAGTGATGCTGATAAAGGGAATGGAATTACAATTTATTATGATGAAAATTTGGATGGAGAAATAATTAATTATGGAGAAGATATTTTTTCAGGTAAACTGAGTATAAATTTATTTGGCAATGAGATTAAAAATATATTTGAATATGGAATAACACTAGAGAGATTTTTAATTCTTTTAATATTTGTATATATATTATGCTTAATTGTATGTAAATTTCAGTTTAGATTAACTGAAGGTGAACAATATTTAATGATGCTAGCACCAGCTCTAATTATAATTTTTTTCTCAATTCATCCAATTATAACATATGATACAGCACATTATCATACTTATTTACCTATTTTAAATGGAGAATTAGATTGGAGTAACTGGGATATTGCTAGAGGTATAGTATTTCCTGCATTTATAAACATAGCTGTTAAGATATTTGGAGCAAATGCAGAAGGAATTACAAGTATTATGTTTTGTTTTTACATAACATATATATTAATTTGCATTAAAATAATGAATCAGTTTAATTTATCACCAAGTAAAAATAAAATAATATACTCTATATTTACGTTATTAGTAATATTTAACCCGTTGATAATAGGGGCTTTTCATACATTATTGACAGAATTTATAGGAGCAACTATAGCTATTTTATCGTGTTACATTGGATGGAAATGGATAAATAAAAATACACATAATAAATTAATAGACTATTTTTATATGATTTATTTTATAGTTATGTCAGTTATTATGTGGCAATTAAAACAACCCTATACATCTACTGTAATATTTCCATTAATTATGGTTATATTTATTTCATTAATAAGAAGATTAAATATAAGAATTATTATATTCTCTATGATTACTCTAGTATTAAGTGGATTTATGATTAGTACTAGTATTATAGTTTGGGAAAAATTTATTGAGTATAATGGTGCAATGAATGAAGAAAGAAAATCTAGTGGAATATTTTCTAAAACTATATTATGGAATATGATTAATTTCAAAGAAGAAGAATTAATTAAAGATTTAACTATAGAAGAGGTTGAGCAAGATAGGTTAATATCTGTTGAAGACAAACAAATTATCAAAGAAATTATTCAATCTGAAGGTGATAATTATAAAAGTAGTAAAATTATTACTGTATATGATCAAAACCAACTAGTTTCAAAAGAATTATTATTAAAGCAAGATGAAATAGGAACAACATCTGAAAGTATTAAATTTTGGATAAAAAGTTTTATAAATTATCCTAAAAATATAATACAAGGATATATAGCTAATTATTTAGCAATAGCAAATATATTGAATGTAGAAGTGGAAGATGGGGTAATTCATCGGGCAGGAGGAAAAATTCAAACCGGTCACGGTAATGAAAATGACGGGATATATTATAGAAGTTATTATAAGAGAGAAGCAGGAGAAAATATTTTTTATATGCCAGATGAATTATATCAAGGTGTTAAACAATATACAACAAATTATTCTACACCTAAAATAATTTGTGGCATTTTTATAATACTAGCTCTAACGATAATAGACTCTAGTTATAGAGTAATTATCCTATTATTACCAATATTTTTTATTTATTCTCTTTGGAAAGTAATAAAAAATAGAAAAATAAAAGATGACTCTATTTCAAAATTGAATGATATGTTAATAATATGTAGCTTCTATGCATTTTTTCATACGGCATTACATTGTATAGTAGTTCATCCTATAGATAGATATGCTTTTGTAGCATATACTACTATGTTACCTATTATATTAATAATATTAGGAGTAAATAGAAATAAATATATGGAATGGGGCAAAAAATGAGAGTATTAATTTTTAGTATATATATTATTACCACAGTCAGTGGGGTATTATTGACAAGAGCGGGTGCCTTAGCCAAAGAAACTCAACTTAGTATAGAAGTATTAGGAATTATACTTAATAAATACAGTTTATTTGGGATGATTTGTTATGGAATAAGTTTTTTACTATGGACTTATTTACTTCAAAATAATAATTTAACATGGATTATACCTCTGGCATTAGGAATATCAAATATATTAACCATTACAGGAGCTGTACTTTTATTAAAAGAAAGTATTGGGTTAATGCAAATAGTTGGTATTATAACTATAGTTATGGGATTAGTTATACTTAACCTAAAGTAATAAAAATTATATTTATTAGTAAAATATACCTTGAGGAGAAGATTATGAAAAATATTTTATGTGTAGATCTTGAAGATTGGTATAATGCTAATTTGATGGAAATAGATAAGAATGTAGAAATACAGGAAAGAGTAACAATAAATACATATAGATTGTTAGAAATATTTGAAGAAAGTAATGTTAAAGCTACTTTTTTTGTTCTAGCATCTATAGCAGAAAAACATCCTAACTTAATATTAGAAATAAAGAAAAAAGGTCATGAAATTGCAAGTCATGGATATGGACATGAATTAATTTATAGCCAAAGTAAAGAACAGTTTAGAGAGGATATAAAGAATTCTAAAAAAATTTTAGAAGATATAATAGATGAGCCCATACTAGGATATAGGGCTCCATCTTGGTCAATTACTGAAAAATCTTTATGGGCGTTAGAAATATTACAACAAGAAGGATTTAAATATGATAGTAGCATTTTCCCATTTAAGAACTTTTTATATGGGATAAAAAATGCACCTAGATATGCATATAATAGTAATGTTTATAATAAAAATTCAAATTTGATGGAGATTCCTCCATCTACTATTAAATTTATGAAATTTAATATTCCTTTTTCAGGAGGATTTTATTTTAGATTTTTACCGTATTGTATTATTGATTTTTTTATAAAACTTATAAATTCATACAAACAACCTGTTATAGTATATATTCATCCTTGGGAAATAGATAAAAATCAGCCTAAATTAAAATTATCTCCTATTGCTCATTTTATACAATATTATGGCATTAGAAGATGTGAAAAAAAACTCAAAAAACTAGTTAAGAGATATAGTTTTATGACAATGAGAGATTATTTTTTTGATAATAATTAATTATATAGGAGTAAATATGATAAATAAAGAAGAGTTAGTTATAGCAGCTTTCGATTTTGATGGTACTATAACTACTAAAGATAGTTTATTAGATTTATATAAATATAGTTTTGGAAATAGAAAATTTATAAAAGGCCTTATTATACACAGCTTAGATATATTATTTTATATGATAGGAATTAAAAAAAATGATGAAGTAAAAGAAAAATTATTTAAGTACTTTTTTAAGAATATATCAGAAAATGAATTCAATACTTTATGTAATGCATACTGTGAAAATAGATTAGAAACTATAATTAATAGTGTAGCATTAGAAAAAATAAAATGGCATAAAGAAAAAGGACATGTTGTAGTAATTATTAGTGCATCTTTTGAAACATGGATAAAACCATGGGCGAACAAAAATGGAATAGAAGAAGTAATATGTACGCAGTATGAAGTAGTGAACAATCAAATAACAGGCAATATAAAAGGCAAAAATTGTCATGGTATAGAAAAAGTTAATAGATTGATAGAGAAATATCCTAAAAAAGAAGAATACATATTATATGCATATGGTGATAGTAAGGGAGATCTAGACTTATTAAAGTTTAGTGATCATCCTCATTTCAAAAAATACTAGTAAAGGAAAAAAACATGAGTGAAAAAATTATTGTGACAGATGGTCAATGGAGGAAAAGTTTAAGTGCAATTAGAGGAGTAGGACAAGAAGGATTTGAAGTTTATGTACTGGGAGAATCAATATTTACAACTGGATTTTGGAGTAAATATACTAAAAAATATTTTAAAGTTACAGAAGCTAAATCTGATGTAAAACAATTTGGAAAAAGTATTTATAGAATACTCAGTAAACAGTTTCCATGTGACAAAATAATTATTTTACCAATGGAGGTAGAAACATTATTATGGTTTGTCAAAAATCAAGAATCTTTAAGAGATAAAATATATATAAGTGCACCAAAAGAAGAGAATATTATGCTTGCAGAAAACAAATATAGAACTATGATGTTTGCTAAAAAATTAGGTATTAATATTCCTGAAACTGTATTATGTGAAAACTATGAACAACTAATAGAGGCTCTTGGAAAATTCAAGGGAAAGGAGTTTGTAGTAAAACCAGTTACAAGTAATGGTGCTAGAGGGGTAATATATCCAGAAGATATAAGTAGAATAAATTTAAAAGAATACTTTAATGATTATGGACCAGTTATAATTCAAGATAGAATACCGATGCAAGGAAAGGGGATAGGTGTTGAGGTATTAATGAATAAAAAGGGAAAATGCGTTGCTTTTTTTTCACATGAAAGATTACATCAATATCCTAATACAGGTGGTTCAAGCACTAAAGCAAAAAGTATTTATAGGAAAGATATTATTCAACAAAGTATAAAGATGCTAGAGGAGTTAGAATGGGAAGGGGTAGCTATGGTTGAATGGAAGGATGATCCAAGAGATGGAATTCCAAAACTAATAGAAATTAATCCGAGATTTTGGGGAAGCTTGGAGTTATCAGTAAGATGTGGAGTGAATTTTCCAGCATTATATGCAAGACAAGCTAGAGGAGAAGAATTAGAAGAGTGTAGTATAGATAAGCCTATGTATGAATTAGGAAAGGCATGTAGATGGCTTTTACCAGGGGATATTTTAAGATATATTACAGCTGATAAAGGAAAAAGAGAAAGCTTAAAGGAGTTTTTTACAGGATTGCCTGGTGAAGCAGAGGAATGGAACAAAAAAGATTTGAAAGGTTTTATTGCAGCAATAATATGTCCAATTTTATTAGCGATAAATCCTAAGTATTGGAAATACATTAAAAAGAAATAATATTCTAACTAAGTTAGGTAAATAGGCTTAAGATAATTATAAATAAATCTAGCATAATTCATTTTATTAGGTAAGTATAATTTGATTTTACGAGTTAGAGTATTTTATGTATGTTTTAGAAAAATATTGGAATGGAGGTAATTAAAATGCAGGATTTACTCATCATAATTCCAGCTTATAATGAAGAGGCAAATATAGAAAGAGTAATAGAAGAATTAAAGAGAGATATTCCAAAGACAGATATACTAGTAGTTAATGATTCATCTAAGGATAATACTTTAAATATAGTAAAAAAATTAGATGTAGAGGTTATAACTACTCCATTTAATTTAGGTTATGCAGGCGTAATACAAATAGGATTTAAATATGCCGCTATGAAGGGGTATAAATATGTTGCTCAATTTGATGGAGATGGACAACATGTAGCTAAAGAATTAGATAAACTATACAAAGGAATACAAAAATCAAAAGTAGATATTGTAATTGGTTCAAGATTTAAGGAAAAAACAGAATATGAACATGCTGTTTTTAGAAAGATAGGAACAGCTATTTTTCAAAAAATCATATGGTATAGTTGTAAACAAAAGATTACTGATCCTACTTCAGGAATGCAGGTATTAAATTACAAAGTATATTCTAAACTAGCTCAAATACATAATTATCCAGAATATCCAGATGCAAATTTATTAACTAGACTCTTACTGGAGGGATATAAGATAGAAGAAGTACCTGTACAGATGAGAGAAAGAGTAGCAGGAGTTAGTATGCATGCAGGAGTATGGAAACCGATAAAATATATGATAGCTATGTTTTATAGTATCTTAATTATATTATTTGAGAAAAATAAATTAGTGACTAGTAGTATAAAAGGAGAAACAGAAGTTGAATACTAGAGTATTTTTTATTTTAACAGGTTTAATGTTAATGATATATATATATATTAAGGTTAGGAAAAAGCAGTTAGCAGAAAAAGAAAGTATGCTTTGGATGATTGGTGGAGTATTAATAGTGATTATAAGTTTATTTCCTAAGGGAATAGATTATATTTCTAAGTTAGTTAATATAGACTATCCACCATCATTGTTGTTTTTATTAGGAATAGTATTTTGTTTAGGACTTATTCTGAGAATTACTGTATATGTTTCTGTATTAAAGGAGCAAGTTAAAGAGTTGGCACAAGTCAATGCAATTCTTCAGAAAGAAGTCTATGAATTAAAAGAAAGAGTGTAACCTAAAATATTTTAATTGCTAGTTATTACTTCTTTTATATTCAATGAATTATTTTTAAAGATAAGGTTTAACGGGCATAAATAAAATTTATAGTAAATTTGGGTGACCTACATGATATCAATAGTAATTCCGAATTATAATGGAAATAAATATTTACAGACATGTTTAAATTCAGTGTATAAAGAGAAAAAGATTCAAATTGAACTGATTATTATAGATAATGCCTCTATAGATAATGATTATAACTGGGTTAAAGAGCAATATCCTAATAGTATCTTCAAACAGCTCAATGAAAATTATGGATTTAGTCGCGCAGTCAATGAAGGCATCAAATTAGCTCAAGGTGAATATGTCTTACTCCTCAATAATGATACTGAAATCCAAAAAGATTTTATAGAATCCTTACTAGCTTGTATAGAAAGTGATCCTAAAATATTCTCAGTATGTAGTCAAATGATTCAATATCATAATCCTACACTCATAGATGATGCAGGAGATGAATATACTGTTTTAGGTTGGGCATACAAAAGAGGTGATGGTAAACCTATTGATACTTATAAGCAAGTACAATCCATATTTAGTTCATGTGCAGGAGCTGCTCTTTATCGTAAAGCTGTTTTTGAAAAGATAGGTTACTTTGATGAAAACTTTTTTGCTTATATGGAAGATGTAGACATATCCTATCGTGCACTTATCTATGGTTATAAAAATATGTATTGCCCAGAGGCAAAGGTCTTACATATTGGGAGTGCTACATCAGGAAGCAAGTATAATGCTTTTAAAGTAAAATTAGCAGCACGTAATAATGTGTATGTACCATATAAAAATATGCCTTTTTTACAATTTCTTATAAATCTACCATTTTTAATATTAGGACACTTTATCAAGTATCTATTTTTTCTTAAAAAAGGATTTGGTAAAGAATATGTGGAAGGGTTTAAGGAAGGAATTAAAACCTTAAAGAAAGTTAAGAAGGTGCCTTTTAGATGGACACATTTATTTAATTATATATATATTGAATGGCTATTAGTTAGAAATACTTTCAGTTATGTTTATACTAAGATATTTAAGAAATAAGTATATGCAAAGTAGAAAAAAGAGTAGTGTAGTCATACTGTAATATAAACTAATTTAAAGGAGGTTAGCATGCGAATACTATTAACTGGTGGAAATGGTCAATTAGGACTTGCTTTAAAAGAAGAATTTGTAAAGTTACAAGAACAAGTTGAAGTAATTAGTACAGATTATGATACTTTAGACATTACAAATTTCGCTCAAGTGGAAGAAAGATTAACGAATGAAAAAGTAGATATTGTCATTAACTGTGCAGCACATACAGCTGTAGACAGGTGTGAAGAAGATCTAGAAAATGCCTACAAGATTAATGCCATAGGACCACGTAACTTAGCTGCTATATGTGAGAAATTAGGTGCAAAACTTATACAGGTTTCTACAGATTATGTTTTTAGTGGTGTATTTAATGATAAGGAACTAGATATAGTGAGTGAAGTAGAAGAAGACCTATTAACACAACGTATAAGAAGGGCTACTAACAGTCGTCCTTGGAGAGAAGATGATGTAGTAGCACCTCAAAGTGTATATGGGACAAGTAAGTTAATGGGTGAAGAGCTTGTACGTTCTCTCTGTAGTAAATACTTCATTATCCGCACAGCATGGCTTTATGGTGAAGGGAATAACTTTGTTCGTACTATGCTTAAGCTCGCTGAAACAAACAAAGAACTTAACGTGGTAGCAGACCAGTTTGGTAATCCAACTTATGCGAAGGACTTAGCTGTAGCTATCGTGAACCTTATGCAAACAGAATATTACGGTACCTACCATGGAACTTGTGAAGGAACATGCTCTTGGTATGAGTTTGCGAAGAAAATCTTTGAGATTAAAGGGATAGATATAAAGGTAAATCCAGTGACGAGTGAACAGTTCCCGCGTCCAGCTAAGCGACCTTTTTACTCTTCACTAGATAACTTTATGTTGAAGTTACATGGTATGAATACCTTTAGAAGTTGGGAAGAAGCACTAGAGGATTATTTATCTAATGAATCTGTATCGGAATAAATAAGAGTTTGAAAATAAGAAAATAAATATACGAGGTTTACTTTCTAGTAAAAAGTGGTATACTTATAGTATAAATCATTTGTAAATGCTTCTTCATAGAAGAAGAAAAACCTCGTAGTTCCCGCTACGAGGTTTTTTGTTATCATAATTTATCTATTAGTGCTAGCATAATAATAACAATTGCATTGATAATAGAAATGATAACAACACTGTCCATCTCAAATTTATTTTTGTCATTTGTAATACGCTTCTTCATAGTTTCACCTCCTTCTATATAACGAAGAAGGTAAGATGGACGTGTATAGTATACCATAAAAAGGAAAATTAGTGTATAGATTACATAAATAAGATAGGAGAAATTGTATGGGAAAAATCAATGTGATACCTACATCTATAAAGGATTTAGTCATCATTGAACCACAGGTATTTGGTGACCATAGAGGTTATTTTATGGAGAGTTACTCTGAAGCAGACTTTCGTGCAGCTGGGCTTACGATGAAGTTTGTTCAAGATAATGAATCTCGTTCAAAGAAGGGGGTTCTTCGTGGTTTACACTTCCAAACTCAGCATACACAAGGCAAGCTTGTACGTGTTGTAGAAGGTGAAGTGTATGATGTGGCTGTGGATCTTCGAGAGGGTTCACCTACTTTTGGTAAGTGGGAAGGGGTTCTTCTGACTGCTAAGAATAAGCGCCAGTTTTATGTGCCAGAGGGCTTTGCTCATGGGTTCTTAGTGCTTTCTGATGTAGCTACGTTTCAGTATAAGTGTACGGACTACTATGCACCAGAGTATGATGGAGGCATTAGATGGAATGATCCTGAGATTGGTATAGAGTGGCCACTTGATGGTATAGAAGAAGTGCTTCTATCAGAAAAGGATAGAAATCAACCTATGTTAGAAGAGTTTATTCGTAAAGGTAATCCTTTTAAGTAAGAGAATGAAGAAAAACCTCGTAGTTTGCAACTACGAGGTTTTTTGCTATTATAATTTATCTATTAGTACGAGTATGATAATAACTATTGTTTTAATAAGGAAGATGTATTCTAGTAACAATTACTAGGCGTAGGGTGTATAGGTATAGAAGGAAAAAGGTGTTATAATAGAAGACAAAGAATTATAGATAGGGTGGACATACAATGAAACTATCGATTATTGTCGTTAATTATAATACATATGGCCTAACGAAGCAGACCATTGATTCTGTTTTAGAGAAGAACCTACCTTTTAACTATGAGATTATGGTAGTGGACAATAAGTCTATGGATGAGAGCATGGTTAAGCTAGAAAGGGATTATGAGAAATATATTGAAAGTGGTGTCATTAAAGTAATCTTAAACGATGCCAACTTAGGTTTTGCTAAGGCAAATAATATAGGGATGAGACGTTCTACTGGAGAGTATATCCTTCTTCTTAATTCGGATACATATGTAGTAGAGGATTGTTTAGAAAAATGTATGGCATATATAGAAGCCTACAATCAAGGGCATACAGGTGATATAAGTCAGTCTATTTATTATGAAGAAGCTGCAGCAGGATGTGTAGAGGAGCAGTCTAGCCAGCTAAATAGACAAAAACATATGCAAAAGAATATGGAGGAAGCAAGACAAGAAGATAGAAATGAAATAGGTGCCCTAGGCTGTAAGGTGGTACTACCAGATGGCACACTAGATCATGCGTGTAAGCGAGGTTTTCCTACGCCTAAAGCCTCTTTGTATTACTTCCTTAAATGGCATAAGAAGGATCCTATAAAGTATGGGCTTTATGATGCATTACATCTAGGAGAAGATGAAGTGGGTGAAGTAGATTGTTTGATGGGGGCCTTTATGCTCATGCCAAGGAAAGCTCTAGATCAGGTAGGTCTACTAGATGAGGATTTCTTTATGTATGGGGAAGATATAGACTTATGCTACCGTATTAAAGCAGGTGGCTATAAGATTGTTTACTATCCGGAAGCGAAGATTATTCATTACAAAGGTGGTAGCTCTAAGAAGCGTCGCAACAAAGTTATCTACGACTTCCACAATGCAATGTGGATATTCTATAAGAAACACTACGTGAAACAATACAGTATGTGGATAAATAGTTTAGTTTTCGTAGGGATTGTGATGAAGTGTCTATTAGAGTTAGGTAAAAATGCTTTAAAAGGTTTCAATGCATCAACTAATAAGTCTAGTGAGAGTAAATCAACTACCGATTTATTAAGTTAGATGATTCAATAGTTATTAGCATTTTATAAATGTATCATTTAGGGTATACTGAAATAAGTAGCAAGTAAATAAGGGAGGAGGTTATTGGGTATGACAAATAAAGATATGTTTTACTTTGCAGATATTGATGAAAAATTTATCGAAGTAACCAAGAATACACTAGGTCTAGAAGATGGTGTCCTAGTTCACTGCCAGCAGTGTATAGAAAAAAATTTAAAAGGCATCATTACCAAAAAATATGGCATGGTAAATAGAGAGCATAATTTAGTAAAACTCCTAGAGGTATTGTACCTATCAGACTACCCAGAATTAAAAAAATATAAGGGTTTATGTAGGGATTTAAAAGACTTTTATTTTAGTAGAAGATATGCATCAGATGATTATGAGGTAATAAGTACACAAGAATACGAGGATTACTTAGAGGCATTTTATAAGCTACTTCATGAACTTAAAGCCATAAGGGAAAGGGAGCTGATGGTGTGAACAAAGTACAGGTTCATTATCAGTTAGATGAAAAGCTTAAAAAGGAAATTACACTTGTCAAAAATGAGATTAGGTCATATTTGATGGATGGAGAGATTTACCTTTTTGGCTCTATTGCTAAGGGATGTTACTCTAAGACCAGTGATATTGACTTACTTATTTTGATCCCATATCATATGGATTCAAAGGAACTAAGATATTTACGACATGAATTAGAAGATAGAATAGAAAACTGCCATATTTCAAGACAAGTTGATATGAAACTTTATAATGCTAATAGATATAAAGAGTTATGTCAGGTTCCTTGCTTTGAGCAGTGTATTAGAAAAGATTTAGTGAGCATTATAAATTGGTAGTAAATTATTTTGTTAATATATAGTTAAGTCAGAAATGACTCTGGGAACTGCCCAGAGAAGGTCCTTCTAGAAACACAAGGGCCTTCTCATTTTTTCATATAAAGTTCTATTTTTAGGCGTTATAAATTTACCTTATCTTAATAATGGGCAAATGGGTTAAGGTATTATAACTTACTGCTAAGTGTTCGTTTTCTAGGTCACGAGCCTTGATGTAGTAATGACCTTGGTATAAAAAGGCTTGTACTACTTTTAATGTATTATTAAGTTGAAGTGGTATAGGACGAGGCTTTTGTACTTGTAGTGATTGAGGAGGAGGTTCTAGCTTTAAGTAGGTATCATTGAGTATATGGACTACATCTGATTTGAGGAGTGTCCACCAGGCTGGATGATTCACATAGTATCTAGGGCAGACTTTACCTGTGATGTCGTAGTGTCTAAGAATGTCAGTAGAGGGGTCTAGTGTGTAGGTCATACATAACTTGGCGAGAAAATGAATGAGTGTTTTGTAGGTGAGATCACTAAACTTACCTTCCCAGTCGGGGTGACATACTTCTATACCTAGGCTGTAGGTATTAGCGTTTTTAGCATGGTAAGCTAGCTCTGTAGGTGGGATACATTCTATGATTTCTCCACATAGACCTATAATATAGTGGCTACTGGCATATATACCTCTTAGTCCTTGTTTTAAGCTTTCAAAGTAGTTTCTATTATTGGTAGCAGAAGTTGCGGGATTTGCTACCCAGTGTATGATAATTTTGTTGATAGTTCTTAAGGGTAATCCAGGCCTGCTGTAGGTATTAGGGGTAAGGTGTTGCTTTTGTATATTAAGTTCCATATGTAGTCTCCTTTGTCGTTTCATATAAAATAAAGTAAATATAAGGTTTATAGCATACAAAAAGCTGCCTAAAGTACAGACTCATCCCCCCAGATGTGTCTTGTCTGTACTTTATGGCAGCTTTTGTTGTGGTAGTTTAAAGGATTCAAGATGTGTAAGTCTTACCTAGATTCTGTTGGGCTTGTACTTATAGAGCTTCGGGGTTATCGCCCTGGCCGTGCCTACGGACCTGCATACACTGGTGGGGTCCCTCTCTATGCCAGAGCTGTATCATACAGTTTCACACGAGTTAGTTGCCACAAGCTATGTCAGCGTTTAGAGGTACCTTTTGATTTCCCGTCTCGCCGTCTAAGTAGTATACCTACTTGGAAGTTTGGTGTTGCTTTATTCATCTATGAAATTCTATTTTTAATCAATAACCCAAGCTACCACAACTTTAAGCTATTGATTTTAGAAAGAGGGTGTCATGCTTACTGGTGGGGGGAAGACCAAATGTTTTACCTTCTCTTTCTGTGGTGTAGTGCAGAAACTAACTAGTATTTGTTTTGCCCTACACTCTATTAATACGTGGAAAATATGGATAACCGTCGCTATTTTAAAATAATTTTTGTTTTTATTAAAAACTAACAATTAAATAGGTGAGGGATTGTGCAATTTATCATGAAAGCGTCCCCAATGATAAGCTTGTTCTAAGGTCTCTAGTTGTTCAAGGTCAAAATTATGGTTTTCCATACGGAGGAAGGCAGGTAGAGGTTTTGACTTATGGGAAGAGGCATATGTAGGAGCAGAAGTAGACATAGAGGAAGTAGATACAGAAGAAGATACAGAAGAAGATACAGTAGGAGGAGATACAACAAAAGTAGATCTAGAAGGTCCAGATGTAGTAGATGTAGGACTGGCATAAGAAGCGGACTTAGGCGAGAAGGGGGCATATTTTCCCTTCAATATGTCAAAGAACTTCTTAGGCTGTAAGATCCAATCTAAGACAGCATGCCAAGTGCTTTTAGGTGTACGTCCACATAAGAAGTCAGAGTGTTGAACTTGGAGGAAAGCTTTTTCAAGAGTTAATAGAGCATCTTTACCTAGATTCTCGAGTTGAGTCCAAAGTTTAGTTATCTTAGTTTTAAGTTCAGTGGTTAAAGTAGGGACACTAGGAAGACTTGTACAGGTTTTATGAAACAGGTCTAAAATACGTTCATAAGGGATGTTAGGTGTAGAGTCTATAGATAGAGAATGTGTATTAAGATTTTGTTTGTAATCTTTTGAATACCTAAGTGGTAAATCTAGACTTAGTAGAACTGCACTCACTGCTTGTGTATTGCGGACATAATAAGTACGTTTTTTGATGCGATCCCTGTAAGAAAGATAGAGTTTACCTTGGAAGGGATCTTTGCTTTTAAGATAGGCGGTCTTAGAGGGATAGACCATACCAATCTTAGAAAAGGCAGTACGAAACTCAAAGCGGCTAAAGCCAAGCTCTTCCGTCCAACTATCCCCTGTTTTGTAACATACATCTTCACAAGGTTCTAAGAACTTATAGAAAGGCTGATCTTTAGTTTTTTGGAACCAATATTCTAGCTGACACATTAAGATACTCGCTGTCACACTCCCAGTTATAGTATTTAGTTTGGGGCAGTATTTTAATACTTTTTGCAATGACATATGCTATTCCTCCTAAATTTAGAAAGTTGTGTTACACACTTACTTAATAAATACGGAGAAAAATGATAAAACCGTCACAAATAATGTGAAAATTTGATAAAAAGGGAAAATATGGTATATTTGTAGTAGTATACTAATAATAAAATAAGTGAGCCCGGGCTTAACAACCAAGGAGGAGATAGAATGTATTCTATTTCAGAATTAGTTCAGTTAAGCAAGCAAGACAAGCGCTATATGGAGACACTTTGGATAGTACTTGAAAAACGTTGCATAAAATGGGCAAAAAAAGTACAACGGGTAGAAGGGGATTGGGAAGACCTATATCATGAAGCTTATATTGTACTCACTAATGTAGTAGAGGCATACGAAATGGAAAAGAACATAAATTTTGAAGCATACTTTATGTTGGCTTTAAACAACAGAGCACGTGATTACTACAGACGACAAATTCCAAGAAAGGAATATGAATTGAAACTAGAAGACAATGAGGAAGAAAAGGATTGGTGTAGTGAAGTAGAAGATCCAAACTCCAATACAGAAAAAGAGGCATTAGAGAAAGTAGAGCTGATGAGCATGCTAGAAAAATTAAAAGATACAGATAGATACATACTGGAAACTTTTTATCTAAAAGGTCAAAGTAGGGAAAAAATAGGTCACTACTTGGGCCTTAGTTGTGATGCCATTGATGCGAAGAAAAGAAGGGCATTAAAAAAATTAAAAAGAATTAGTGACGGTTTTTGATTTTTCCAGCGTATTAATAGAGTATAGGCTACCGGTGCTTATACAAATACATCCAACCAAGGAGGAAAAGAAATGGCAGTTACAGCATTACTTGATGAAGTGAAAGTGAGTCTTAAATTTGTAAAAGGTTCTCAAACCCTTGCTCATTGCAATAAGGAGGCAACAGATGAAAACTTATACGCTTTAGGGCAAGCAGTGGCAAGTTTGAACAAAGAGGAAGTAGAAGAAATCACGAAAGTGGTGGAGACTAAGTTACTGAATCAGGCGTAGGGGGAAAGGTGAGAAGTAGACAGTTGGTGAGTTGGAAAGTTGGACAGCGGAAAGTAGACAGTTGGTTAGTTGGAAAGTTGGACAGCGGAAAGTAGACAGTTGATTAGTTGGAAGGATGGACAGCAAAAGGTGACAGCATGAGAGAGACTTGGATAAGGCAAGGCACTACAAAATGATGAAAATTAGGAGGAAGTACATATGGAAACAACAAAAAGAAGTTTAGTGTTAACATTTGGTACACCAGCAAAGACACAGGAGACTATTACGATCTCTAATCCTGCAGAGTTACTTTCAAGTAAACAGATTAAGGCAACTATGACAAAGATGCTTGAGAGTGGAGCTATTGGTGAAAACATTCAGGCTAGTACCATCGAAGGGGCAAAATACGTAATCCAACAAGTGAATGCAGTAGATTTAAGCGAGGTATAGACTTGTGGAGGAGCTATTGAGCCAAATAGGTAATTTTGGCTTTCCCATTATCCTCTCCATGTATTTACTTGTACGTATAGAAGCAAAGATGGAAAATCTTTCGACCACTATTACACATCTTAGTAATGTGTTAGAAAAGCACAATCAAACAACGAAGGAATGATAGTAGCACATATGTAAGATACACCTTAAAGGTTAGGGGAAATAAATCTAACCTTTAAGGTGTATTTTTATAGTTAAGACGTTTAGAAATCTAGAGTTTGGTGTAAAATATTTTAAATATTAATGAAAAGTATAAAAAATTAAGTTACAATAGAATAATAAATTATAAAAACATTATAGAGTAAAAAAGGGGAAAGAGATGAGACGCTACATATGGATTTTATTAGTTGCTTTCATGAGTACAACAGTGTATGCAGCAAAGACGAGCGAAGAGATGAAGATGGATGTATATGGAGTAAGTACTACAGAGAGTGGGAAAGATCAGGGACTAGAAGAGGGAGAATTAGGCCAAGGGGCTATTATGTTAAGTGGGAAGGTAGATGCTAAGGGGAAGCTTCAAACTTTACATGTAGGGAGTTATTTAAACCAAGGAATAAGTAAAATAGCTGGGGAGGCTATAGTACTTAAAGGTGATGAAGATACCCTAGAAAAAATCAGTTCCATACTTACTCAATATGAAGGGATCTTATATTTAAGCTTGTATGGGGAGACAGAAGCAGCGAAGGAAGAGATTCAAGTGATTTATGAAGATCTCTTACAGGATGAGAACATTAAGGCAAACACGGGGCTAGACTTGAGGTTAGCCTACACGCCTTTAGATGAAAAGGATTTAGGATTTAAAGAATTACCTTATATAGAAGCTCTTAATATTAATATGAATGCTCTTAAAGATGGGAAGAAGTTAAGTTATATACAGCAGATGGGACCTTATGAAATACTTATAAGTGACTATTTAGCTCGTGGATATGGGAACAATATAGCAGAGGGTTTAGATGCTATTTCTATATTTTATTATGACTTTATATTGGACAAGCCAGTAGATTCTGGGATAAAGCCTACTCATATTTTTGTGTGTAGCAATCTAGCGCAAGCATTACCTAAGTATGCTAACTTCTATAAAGGATTAGAGACAGAGCTTCAACCTATGACAAGACTAG
The DNA here is from genome assembly GCA_900551325.1 of uncultured Eubacteriales bacterium. Lineage (GTDB taxonomy): Bacteria > Bacillota > Clostridia > Lachnospirales > Cellulosilyticaceae > Holtiella. The sequence goes on from URVM01000006.1 coordinate 54,817, forward strand.
ATACTTCTAAAAGTAAGGAAGTAGCCTATACTATTACCAATAGCCAGCTAGGGCTGCTTACTAGGCCTACTGATAAACTCCAGCAAATAGAATATGTAGAGTATAAGGTAAATGAAGCCCACGCTGGACAGAGTTTTAGGTATCCTTATGTACAAAAGATGGATGAAGGGCTCTTTCATGAAGGCATCAATGAAATTAAGGTGATTATGAAGCTTAAAGGAAAAGATGAATATGGTGTCACCGCCTTTTATATAGACAATGAAGCCAAACTTACTTATGGGAAAAGGGCTACAAGGCAAGAGGAAACCTATAGCATAGGGCAAAGACCAACTTACAAGAAACCTTACATCCCAGTACTTATGTATCATAAGTTTAAAGATCAGGTGCCAAGCACAAAGGAAGAACAAAGTATGTCTGTATCTACCCAGCTTTTTGAACGCCAGCTTAAAGCCTTACTTGAAGCGGGTTATACACCCATTAATTTCAACCAACTTCAAGTTTATCTTGAAGGGAAAGGTGGACTACCTAATAGACCTTTTATCCTTACAGCAGATGATGGCTACTTATGTAACTACGAAAAGGCTTATCCTATCTTAAAGAAGTATAAAGCACAGGCAACTTTCTTTGTTACAAGCTTATATATGGGTGTGGAAAATAGTCACGATCATTTTACTTGGGAACAAGGGAAGGAAATGGAGCAAAGTGGACTTATAGATATTCAAAGTCATACCCATGGACATACATTGATGAATTGGTTAAATGAGGTAACTGTACATTATGAGGTAGAAAAATCCTTTGCAGATATAGAAAAGTACTTAGGTACAAGAGATGTAAAAGTTTTAGCCTATCCTCAATTTTTACACACAAAGGCTACGAAGGAATGGGTGAAGGACTGTGGTGTGGATCTTCAAGTAACTAACCTAGCCAGTGCCACAAGGGGAAGTTCTAATAAGACTACTAAAATGGATATTAAGCGCATTCATGTATCTAATGACCTATCGCCAGAAAGATTAATAAGTATAATAAAAGGATTAACCCAGTAAGGCTTGTTAGAAATGGGAAAAATGTATATACTAATTGGTGAAGAAATAAGTAATCATTTATAGACATCTAAGTAAACAGTTAAGAGAGGCAGAATAATATGGAGAATAAATCAATTTTTAAGTTGACAACAAAACAAGTTGTAGCCATTGGTATTGGTGCAGCGCTTTATGCAGCAGCTTCTATGATTTCTATTAACGTAGCACCCAATACATCACTTAGACTTGCAGTAGCACTTTTATGTGTCTTTGGTGCTATCTTTGGACCAATCGTAGGCTTTTTAGTAGGTTTTATAGGACATGCCTTAAACGATGCTATTTCATACGGTAGTGTATGGTGGAGCTGGGTATTTATGTCTGCATCTATTGGTTTTTGCACAGGTTTCATCGTGATGAAGGCAGACTTTGACGTGCTTAAAGGACAGCTTAAAGGTGTACATATTGGACTTTTATATGTATACGCTGTATGTGGAGCAATCCTAGGAAGTATTCTTTCTTATGTAGGAGATGTATACTTCTACGGTGAACCAGCTGAAAAGGTAGGACTTCAAATTATAGTAGCCAATGTGACCAATTTAATTGTTGTAGGGGCTATTGGTATACCAGTTGTCATTGCTATAGCTAAGCTTAAAGGCAAGGGAACAGACTTAGAAGAATTAGAATAAGTTAGACAAAAGTAGGAATAAGTAAGATATAGGTCTATTGCAACCAAAGTGATATGCTCAAAGGGTGCAATAGACCTATTTTTATATTTATAGCTTGTTGTACACAGGATTATCAGAGTTAGGAATATTACAAAACGACACAAAACGTTGATTTTATTTGAGTATTGAGCTAAAATATTAAAAGTGTAAACGTATGTGCAAAAATAAATTATTGTTTATAGGAGGAAAAAGATGCGCTTAAATCGTAGATTACAAAAAACTTTAGCAGTTGCTGCACTTGCAACAATGACAGTGACGGCATTACCAACAACTACATATGCTTCAGATTATAATAATCACTGGGCAAAAGCAACCATCGAAAAGTGGTCAACAAAAGAGGTTTTAAAAGGTTATGAAGATGGAAGCTTCAAACCAAATGGTACAGTGACACGTGGAGAGCTTGCTGCTATACTTGTAAGAGTATTTGGACTTAATGAAGTAGCAGGAGCAGCTGTATATACAGACGTTGTGCCTACTAAATGGTATGCAGGGGACGTAGCAAAAGTAAGTGTGGCAGGCATTATGAATGACTATGAAGATGGTACATTTAAGCCTGAACAAGAAGCTACAAGAGAAGAAGCAGCTTATGCTATAGCTAAGGCTTACCGTGTAGCAACACAAGATAAGACAAGCTCATTTACAGACCAAGCACAAATTTCTGACTGGGCAGAAGATGAAATTGCTGCTCTAGTAGCAGGTGGATACTTAAATGGTAATCCAGATGGTTCTTTTAGACCACAAGCTACACTTACACGAGCAGAAGCAGTAACAATGGTAGATAAGATTACAGCTGACCTTGTCAATGTTGCTGGTGTGTATTCACAAGATATAGAAGGTAACCTTGTTGTTAATACAACAGGCGTAGAACTTAAAGATATGACAATCACAGGTAACTTATACCTTGCAGAAGGTATTGGCGAAGGTGAAGTAAAGCTTACAAACGTAACAGTACTAGGCGATGTAATCGTTGAAGGTGGTAGTGTTAATACTATTAAGGTAGAAGGCGAGTCTAAGCTTAATGACATTCTTGTAGACAAAGCAGGTAAGAACCCAGTAAGACTTTTATTTGGAAACTTAGTTCAAGTAAATGGTAAAGTAACACTAGAATCTACTTCAACTTTAGAAGGTAATGTACTTTCACTTAAAGAAGTTGTAATAGATGGTGCAAAAGAAGTACATCTTGTTGGTGGTATGAAGATTGAAACAATAACTATTAATAAGACTACAGAACTTGCATTAGTAGATGGACCAGCTATCCAACTTGTAGTGATTAACAAAGAAGCACCAGCTACTTTAATCCGTGGTAGAGGAGCTAAAGGAAGCATTAGAAAAATGATTATTCATGCTAATGATGTAGAACTTAAAAAAGGTTTCAAGCTTAACAAAGACTACGTTACATTAGGTGAAGGTGTAACAGGTACTAAATTCCCAGAGTCCGGCGGCGGCGGTGGCGGCGGTGGCGGAAGCACTGGCGGCGGTAATAATAACGGCGGTGGAGAGCAACAAGAAAATAAGGTAACACTTGACAAATTAAAAGTAACAACAGCACAAGGTACAAAAGAAGTCAACCTTACATCTACAACAATCAATATAGAAGTAAGTAAAACTGGTATAACTGTTAACGGGACATCAGTTGCAAATACAACAGATGAAATTCAAGGCATAACTGTAACAGGTAAAAATACTACAGGTACAGTAAAAGTAGGGGTACTAGGTAAAAGTACAATATTAAACTTAGGAAATGAATACAAGACTGTAGCACTTAAACAAAAAGTAGAAGACAACTATGATGCAATTAAAGCACGTTTAGAAAAAGCTGTAGAAGATAAGATTTTATCTCAAGATACTTATGAAGCTGCTGTTAGAGATATGGAAACTGTGTATGACCAACTTATGGGTGATATCACAGATACAGTATCACTTGGCGATATCAACAAGGCTATTGACACAGCGAATACTTTATTAAAGACTGCAAAACCAGAAAGAGTAAAAGAGGTACAAGATGTAATCGATGGTTACCTCGAACAAGCTGAAGCACTGGAAGGTTTTGGTTTAAAAATAACAGGTCTTGGTAACATTAGTGCGGGTATAAAAGAAGTATCAATTAAAGGTGTACCTGTTACATTAAAGCAAGAAGGCAAAGACTTAAATAAGTACATTATCAATGTAGCTTACAAATAAGTTTTACCAATAAGAGGATATACCTATAGGTGTATCCTCTTATCACTATAAAAGATAATATGGTTATGAGATAAATAGTTTAAATAGGTAAAAGTTTATGTTAGACTATAAAATGTGAAAAATTATACGAAAATCATATATTGGATAAAATATATTCATCAATAAGGGGGTAAATATGAAGTCAAGGGACAAAATGGGTATGAAGTGTCTAAGCCTAGTACTTACAGGAATGGTTATGATGGCATCACCTATATGGGCAAAAGATTATGAAGGTCACTGGGCAGAAGGTGCTATTGATAAATGGTCAAGTTATGGGGTTGTAAAAGGTATGGAAAATGGTGACTTTGCACCAGCTTCACCTGTTACACGTGCAGAGCTTGCAACTTTTATTAGTAGAACTTTTGAGTTTGGAGATATACGAAGTACTAGAACTTATACAGATATAGAAGAGGGTAAGTGGTATACACAGGCTATACAAGCTGTAAGTAGTAAGGGGCTTATGTATATTCCAGGCACTAACTTTGAACCAAGTAAGCCAGTTACAAGAGAAGAAGTAGCTTATACTATTGCTAAGGCTTATAAGATGGAAACTACAGGTGAAGAAATCACTAGCTTTACAGATGAAGAGTCCATTTCTATATGGGCAAAAGAAGGCATTCATGCACTAGCGCAAAGAGGTATCATTAAGGGCAATCCAGATGGAAGCTTCCGTCCTAAAGCACCTGTTACTCGTGCAGAAGTAGTGACTATGCTAGAAAATATTGCACCACATAGAATACAAGCAGCAGGTAAATATACAGAGCCAGTCTATGAAGGCAATGTAATGATTACCGCTTCTGATGTAACTCTAAAAGATACAGTCATTAATGGAAATATCTATATTACAGGAAATGTAGATCAAGGTAGTATTCGACTTGAAAATGTAACCATCAACGGCAACCTATACATAGAAGGTGGTAAAGTTACTTTAAGTGGCACATATAATGAAGTCTATTTAGGCAGTATACACAATTTTGACTTTACAAAAGGTACTATAAAAAAGCTTGTTGTAACTGTACCTAATGTAGGTATTAGACTTAGAGAAAAGACAGTAACAGACTACCTTTTAGTAGCAGCAGAGGCTAAGTTTAATATAGAAGGTATAGTCAAAGAATCTTCAAATGGAGCAGCCGAGAAGGTAGAGCTAGAAGAAGCTTGTATCTTTGTAGGTGGGAGTAAGATTCCTTTAGAAGTAGATGGTACAGAAATTGTTATGAACCTAAATAAACTTGCAGCACGTACACCAGGTTATGATGGTATGGAAAGTATTATGATTTCAACCAATGTGGAAGGGGCTTATATAGAAGGACCTTTCGGAGGCAGACTAGAGACTAACACACCTTATTCTTTTAGAACAGCTGACAGACAGCTTGGTATGTTTGAAGAAGTCCTAGAGCAAATGACCAAGGATTCACCACAGCTTAAAAAGCTCACAAGTAGTTTAGACCTATCATCAGATACACTCTTTGCTATGTTAATGGAAAATGGCACAATTTCTATCTCAAATATGAGAGACCAATTTTATACTATGAATGTACTTGCACGTAAATATACAGGAAGCACTTTACCAAAGGAGTATACTTTCAAACGTACTTTGCGTTATGAAAATGAACTTCCTATAAAAATTACCATTCGTCTTGAAGTAGAATAGAAAAGAGGTTCTTATGAAGAAGAAAAAGATTGCAAGAAGCATAGTTATTTGCCTTTTAGTCCTGGTCTTAGTAGGAAGTGGCATAGCTTATACAGTGTATAATAAAGTTGGGGATTACCTCCTTCAAGAAACTATAGGAAATCAAGTAGAAACGAGCTTTGCCCAGGCAACAGGCGTAGACTTAAGTGAAAGTGGACGTGTATTAAATGAGGAAGAAAGAGAAAAGGTAGAAACCTTACTAAAAGCAGTAGACAAGGTAGCAGCTTCTTCTGGTGAAGGTAAAGCAGTAGACAAGACTACAGAAGACGTTGAAGGTGAACCACATACTTCTAAACAAATGACGACAGATGAGGTTAAAGAAAAGTTAGAAACACAAGTCACACAAGTGATTAAGAAGATTCCAGCTAAGGACAAGAATACTATGGTTAACCTAGTCCTTTCCAACTTAAGTATGTCAGATATGAGCCACTTAGCAAGTTTAGCTGCAGATGGGGTATCTGGTAGTGACATAGCAGAGGCAAAGCGCATTGCACTTAGAAGTTTTAGTAAGGAAGAAATAGAAAGAGTGAGAGACTATTACTATGAGTATAGTTATCTCATTCCATAAAGCAGGAGGTAAAGATGGAAGATAATAATGAAATATCGTTACAAGAAATATTTATAATCTTATGGGATAAAGTAGGTATTATTTTACTATGCACTTTAATAGGAGGCTTACTAAGCTTTGGTGTAAGCCGCTATGTTATTGATCCTACTTATACATCTCGTATTAGTATGTATGTGAATAATAACCGTAATCCAGAAACAACAGTAGCGAATATTAATGATATTAATGCATCTCAAAAGCTAGTAAGTACCTATATAGAAATCTTAAAAAGTGAAAATATCTTAAATAGAGTAAGTGAATCTATAGGTGGAACTTATACAGCACATGAATTAGCTGGGATGATGAGTGCAAACTCAGTCAATGGGACAGAGATCTTTGAAGTAAAGATAACAACTAAAGATCCAGAAGAAGCAGCTCGTATTGCCAATACTATAGCAGAGATTGCACCAGAGGAGATTATCCGTGTTGTAAAGGCTGGTTCAGTAGAGCTTATTGATCAAGCTGTACCAGCAAAGGAACCTTCTGCACCAAATGTACTGCTTAATACAATTATTGGTCTTATGCTAGGTGGGGTACTCTCTGTACTTGGTGTACTCGTATCAGCTATGCTTGATAATCGTGTGAAAGATGAAGAAGACCTAAAAAAACACTATGACTTGCCAATCTTAGGAACTATTCCTGATTTAGAATCGGCACAACATCGTATCAAGTAGGGGGTAGGAATAATGAAAGGATTCTTTAGCACAAAACACAAGCAAAAAGCCAAGTCAGACAAAACTATAAATGAAAAAGAATTGATTTTAAATGGGGAAACAAGCTTCCATATTCAAGAAGCTTATAAAGCATCTCGTACAAATACTATGTTTTCTATTCCGGGTAAAGGCTGTAAGAAAGTTGTAGTTACAAGCTCCTTTCCAGGAGAAGGAAAAAGTACAACTTGCATCAATCTTGCCATTACCTTTGCTCAAACAGGTTCAAAAGTACTAGTTATAGATGCAGACCTTAGAAAGCCTACAGTACATAGAAAATTAGAAGTTAATAGTCAATACGGCCTAGCTCATCTACTGGGAAACTTCTGTAAAGTAGAAGATACCATTACTTCTTCTAAGTATGAAAACCTAGACGTGATACTAGCAGGGCACTTACCACCAAATCCAGCAGAGCTTTTAGCATCTGATGCTATGAAAAATATTTTAGACACCTTAAGTGAAAGCTATGACTATATCTTCTTAGATACGCCACCGCTGAATGTAGTAACAGATGCAACAGTACTATCTAGTATTGTATCAGGTACTATTGTGGTAGTAAGACAAGGGGAAACCCATCACAAAGATGTACAAGACGCCCTAAGTAAGTTAGAATTTGCAAATGCCAAAATACTAGGACTTATCTTACACGGTGTACAAGGTAATAACAAAAAATATGGTAAGTACGGTAAGTATAGTAAATACAGTAGATACGGCGAATACACTTATGGTGCTACATCTACAGCACAAGAAAAATAAGTTAACAAAAAGAAGCAGCTCCCTGTACAGGAAGCTGCTTCTTTTTGTTAACTTATTTTTGGTTCATCGCATCCATAAGGTGAGATACGATAAGTTGGTACTACTTGATGAAGGGCTGCTCTTAAATCTGCCCCAGAATCTATAGCTTGTTCTAAGAACTTAAGCTGTTCCATAAGCTCAAGGAAAGTAATAGAGCTTGGATGACCGATAAAGATTTTTTTGTTCGGTGTTTTTTTCATACCTTCTTCATCCATAAGGAGTTCTTCATAAAGCTTTTCACCAGGTCTAAGGCCAGTAAAGACTATTGGAATATCTTTATTTGGTTCAAAGCCAGATAGACGAATAAAGTTACGAGCAAGATCTAAGATTTTTACAGGTTCACCCATATCAAGTACAAAGATTTCGCCACCTTGTGCAAAGGTAATGGCTTGAAGTATAAGGCGTACTGCTTCTGGAATAGTCATGAAATAACGGATAATATCAGGATGTGTAACAGTTAGAGGCCCCCCAGCTTCTAATTGTCTTTTAAATAAAGGAATGACACTTCCGTTACTACCAAGTACATTACCAAAGCGTACAGCTACAAAGTCAGTATAGGATGTTGTAGTATTAATAGATTGAATAATGAGTTCGCATAGACGCTTAGTAGCGCCCATTACATTAGTTGGATTGACCGCTTTATCTGTAGAGATTAAGATAAATTTCTTTACCCTATACTTTCTTGCACAAAGTGCAGTATTTAAAGTACCAAATACGTTGTTTTTAATGGCTTCACTTGGACTATCTTCCATCAGTGGTACATGCTTATGTGCTGCTGCATGGAAGACTAAATCTGGCTTATACAAACCAAAGACTTCATCTAGTTTCTCCTTATCCCTTACAGAACCAATCAGTACAGTAAGTTTAGATTTAGGAAAACCATTTTGAAGCAGTTCATTTTGAAGATCATAGGCATTGTTTTCATAAATATCAAAGATAACAAGACGGCTAGGATTAAGTGTACTAATTTGTCTGCAAAGTTCAGAACCAATAGAGCCACCACCACCAGTAACTAAGATGGTTTGTTCCTTAATCGTTGCCTTAATTTCTTTGGCATCTAAAATGATTTCATCACGACCTAGAAGGTCTTCAATTTTTACATTACGTATTTGATAGCTTGTAGGTGCATCATCACTTAAAGCATCTGTTACACCACTAAATATCTTTAAGGTACAGTCTGTTTGACTACACAGTTCTACAATTTCAGCTATACGCTTACGCCCTGCACTTGGCATAGCAATAATAATAGTATCAATCTTGTAGCTTTCAACAAATTTTAAAAGTTGATCAATTGGGCCTACAATAGGGATGCCATGAAGTGTAGCAAGTTGTTTTGTTTTATTATCATCTAAGGCGATGACAATCTTATGGGTACCAGAAAGATCTTTTTTAGCTTCCTTAATGATAATAGCAGCTGCATCACCAGCGCCAATCAGTAAGGTACGATGTTTAGGTACTTTATTCATGTAATTTTTAAGTGATAAATAAGTTTTAGAAAATTTGGTAAGTATGTAATTGACCAAATTATAGCTTAGACGAGATAAGATCATCAAGAGAAGTAAGATACAGGTGTAACCCATATACACTGTCCGTGGAAAAGGATGACCAACAAAGGTGCCATAAGCATAAAATAGGAAACAGGATAAAAGTGTAGAGCCACCGATATATAGTACTTCACGTGCAGTAATATAACGGAGGAGACAACGATATAGCCTAAATCCCATGTTTACAGTCAAGTGGATAAGCATAAGAACTACCCATTGGGCTGCATACATCTTGACGAATTGAGAAGGAATTCTCAAGTCGAAGCGCAATATAAGTGTCATAAGTAAAGCACAATTTACAAGCACCATATCGCTAATAAGTAGAACTAGTTTGTAAACATTAAACATATTTTAACCCCCCAAAAATTAAACATACGTAAAATATTCTATCACAATAAAAAGCGCATAGCAATTTAATATGAGTTTTTGAGAACTAATTATTTATTTTAAAATTTATTTGAAAATACAAAAATATGTTATACTATAAAATAAACTAATGAGTAAATTAATAGGAGGAAAATATAACTTATGATAGATTTTCATACTCACCTTTTGCCAAATATAGATGATGGCAGCAGAGATCTAGAAGAGTCCCTAGAGATTTTAAGTGGACAAGAAGCAGCAGGGATTAAGACTATACTTGCTACACCCCACTTTTATCCAGATCACGATCTAGACCAGTTCATAGAAAAAAGAAAAGCGGCACTAGAAGAATTAAAAGAAGAGAGTAAGACAAGAGGGATAGACATTCGACTAGGAGCAGAAGTACTACTATCTGTAGATACTTGGCAGCTAGAGGGTATAGAAGCACTCTGTATAGAAGGGACACACTATATCCTAGTAGAACTTCCCTATAGCCACTGGTCAGACTGGGTCTATACAAGTATAGAAAAGCTTATAGCAGGAAAAGGCCTTACACCCATCTTGGCCCATGTAGAACGCTACGACACAGTCTATGATGAACCCAATAGACTACTTCCCTTTCTAGAAATGGGATGCATCCTACAAGCCAATGCCATCTCCCTTCACCCAGAGTCAAGTAGAAGAAAACTTACACTAGGACTAGCCAAACACGGCTTTATCCAACTTCTAGGTTCAGACGTCCATAGAAGTAAAGGACTCCATCCAGTATCTATAGGCTATGACACACTAGAAGGTAAAGTGGGTGCAGCTTATGTAGCCAAGATGAAAGATATAGGCCATAAAATTTTACAAGACGAAAAGATTACCTTAAGTGGTATCAAACCCTTCAAAAAGCTATTTGGCAAATGGTATTAACAATTAAAAAATAAAATTTTAAAGATTAAAAAAATAAAAAAGCTATTTTAAAATATTTTTTTTGTGATACAATCAATTGTGAACTATAATATAAATATGAAAAGCGAAATGTCACTAATATATCAATCCAATAAGAAATAATAAAGATACCCCCTGCACATTTAAAGTAGGAGGTATAAGGGTATATTAGGGGACAAAAGAACTTTTGAATCTAAAGCAAAAGATACTACATCCCTAAAAGAGAGTAGTATCTTTTTTTGTGCAAATAAAAACTAAAAGTCCAAACATGTCTAAAAAATAGCTATTCATGTAGATGGAGTGTAAATCAATATAAGATTATACTAATATATAAAGTGTTTGGGAAGAACTAGGGTATACCATTTAGTTTATTTGGCGATTACTTAGAAAGATTAAAATTCTAGTAAGCTAAATGAAGGAGTATACCATATGTTGAGAAGAAAAAGAACTAGGGGATTTACACTCATGGAAGTAGTTATAGTCATGGGGATTATAGCTGTTTTAGGAGCTATGGTAGGAATAGCTTGTAGGGGGTATGTAAACAGGGCAAGGGAAAGAGTGTGTGAAGTTAACTGTATAGAATGTGAAAGAGTATATGAGAGTAACTTAATACTTGAAAATAAACAACACGAGGAGATAACTTTTACTCAGTATATGTTGGAGGATGGGGAGCAAGTATGTCCCTTAGGAGGTGTGATCACATATGTGGATGATAAAGTGGTATGTAGTATACAAGAAAAAGGTGAAACCAGTGAGATACCAATTTTATAAAAAAGAAAAAGGCGTAAACCTTACATATATTATGAGGTGAGAGTGAAGGCACAACATATAGTAAAAGTGATGAAAATCTATAAATGAGCAGAACGACGTGAGTATGTACTAAGGATTAAAACCCTAGAACCCTTGAATACCAACGGATAGAAAGTTTTTGAAATGTTAGAAAGATTACAGTGAGGTTACAGGTCTAATCATATCATTATTTTATGTATGTTTAATGCTACTTATACAAGATAGGTAGTGGTTAAAGAGGTATAAAATTGCTTTAAGTTAATGTAGGGGGTGAAGTGTTGGGTAGAAGTTTGCTCATATTGGGAGCAGGTGGACATGGGAAAGTGGTACTAGATGTAGCTGAGAGTATGAAGTGTTATGAGACTATTCATTTCTTGGATGATGGTAAGGACGTTGGAACAGAAGTCTTAGGACGTGAAGTAGTTGGTAAGATTTCGGAGTGTCATTTACATAGTAGGAATTATACAGATGCGATTGTTGCATTAGGGAATAATGAAGTACGACTTGAACTAACTGAAAAGCTTGACCAACTAGGTTACCACATACCAATACTGATCCACCCATCAAGTGTAGTGAGTCAGTACACTAATATAAAAGAAGGAACTGTTATCATGCCACAGGCTGTAATCAATGTTGGTGCTAGTATTGGCAAGGCTTGCATCATTAATACTGGAGCAGTTATCGAACATGACTGCCAGGTTGGTGATGGGGCGCACATAGCTTACCGAGCTGTCTTAGGTGGCGGGGCTAAAGTAGGAGATAAAGTTCTAGTTGATATTGGAGAAATTGTAGGGAGGAATGAAAAAAGATGTATCCAAAGGTAAAGAGATTATTAGATATTGTATTAGCGGTATGTATTTTAATAGGGGCATGGCCATTTATGTTGATTGCGGCTATTGCGATTAAGGTAGAAGATCCAAAGGGGCCAGTTATCTTTAAACAAGTTAGGGTTGGTAAGGATAAAGAACCATTCAAAATTTATAAATTTAGAAGTATGTGGACTGAGACACCTGATGTGCCTACACATTTGTTAAGTGATTCAAATCAGTTTATTACTAAAGTAGGAGCTTTCCTTAGAAAGACAAGTATTGATGAGGTACCACAGCTTATCAATATCCTTAAAGGTGATATGAGCTTTGTAGGTCCAAGACCATCACTCTTTAGTCAAGAGGACTTAATAGAGGAAAGAGATAAGCTTAATGTACATAGTGTCAGACCAGGGTTAACAGGGTTAGCACAAGTTAGTGGCAGAGATGAATTACCTATTCCAGTTAAAGCTGCTTATGATGGTGAGTATATTGAGAAGATGAGCTTTAAGTTAGATGTGAGTTTGTTCTTTAGGACGTTCATCAGTGTAGCGAAGTCTGAAGGTGTAGTTGAAGGTGGAACAGCTAAGATAGCTGTTGAGAAAGCAGCTGAGAAGATAGAAGTACAAGAAGAAATGGGGGCATAGACCTTGAAGATATTAATAACAGGTAAGGATAGTTATATAGGAACAAGTTTTGAGAAGTGGGTAAGTAAAGATACTAACTTCCAGATAGATACAGTAGATGTAAGAGAAGATAGTTGGAAACAAATGGACTTTGGACAATATGAAGTAATCCTGAATGTAGCTGCGATTGTACATAAAGACTCTAAGACGATAGACCCAGCTTCATACTATAAAGTGAATAGAGACTTAGCAGTAGCTTTAGCTAAAAAAGCAAAAGAAGAAGGTGTTAAACAGTTTGTACATATGAGTACGATGGCTGTTTATGGATTAGAAGGTAAGATTGGAAAACAAGTAGTTATTAATCGGAATACCCCATATCAACCAACTAATCCTTATGGAAAAAGTAAAGTAGAAGCAGATGAGTTATTACTGGGATTATCGGATAGTACATTTACAATAAGTATTGTAAGACCACCTATGGTATATGGCCCTAAGTGTGTAGGAAATTATGTGTTACTAAGTAAGATGGTACAAAAGGTAAGAGTCTTTCCAGCTATAGATAATCAAAGAAGCATGCTCTATATTGATAATTTATCAGAAATTCTAAAGCAAATTGTAGAAGGAAGAGAACAAGGGATTTTCCATCCACAGAATACAGAATATGTGAGTACTAGACAAATGGTGAGATATATAGCTGAGTCAAAGGGGATTAAGTTATATGAATCTCGATTAATGGCATTAGGTGTGAAGTTAGTAGGAAGATATATTAGTGTATGTGGGAAGGTGTTTGGGAATTTAACCTATGCACAGGATTTAGCTGATGTAGTTAAAGACGCTTCTAAGGAAAGCAAACTAAAAGAGTCTATTTATAGAATAGAAAGGCAGTAAGAGAATGAAGAAAAAAGATGTATTAATTTTATGTCAGTTTTTTTATCCAGAGTATGTATCCTCAGCTACATTGCCTTTTGAAATGGCAAAGGGTTTTATAAAAGAAGGAATAGAAGTAGATGTAATCTGTGGATATCCTAAGGAATACGCTTTAGATGAGCAAGTGCCTAAAAAAGAGGTTGTGGAAGGGATAGGAATTCAACGTGTTAAATACACACAGCTTAATAGTAAGAAAAAAGTAACGAGATTAGTAAATTTCTTTTCTTTTTTAGTTGCAATGGCAACAAAGGTTATGAAGCTTAAAAAGTATAAGACGGTAATAGTTTATTCTAATCCACCATTACTACCTATTATTCCAGCATTAACTAAGAAATTGTTTGGATTTGATCTAGTGTTTGTGGCATATGACATTTACCCAGAAGTTGCGATCCTGTTAGGAGCTACTAGAGAGGGAAGTGTTATTGATAAAGTTACTAATAAAGTGAATCAAGTGCTTTATAGAAATACAGCTAAAGTAGTAGCTCTATCACAGGAGATGAAAGATTACTTAATTAAACACAAACCTTATATGACAGAAGAAAAGGTAGAAGTAATACCGAATTGGTATACTGATAAACCTGAGCTGAAAGAGACAACTATACATAATCAAAAGTTTAGAGATTTAAAGGCAAGTGGTAAAACCATAATACTCTATAGTGGAAATATGGGAATGGCACAAGATATGCAAACAATAATAGAGGCAGCTAAACAATTAAAAGATGTTAAAGAGATTCAATTTATGCTAGTAGGGCATGGCTGTAAGTTAAATATTTTAAGAGAGCAAGCAGAAAGGGAATCATTACATAATATAGAGTTTCATGAGTTTCTACATGGAACCGAATTTACAGATGTACTTAAGATAGCAGATGCTTATATTGTAAGTTTAGAAAAAGGTGTAGAAGCTTTAAGTGTACCAAGTAAGACATACAGTTACATGGCTGTAGGAAGACCTTTGCTGACAATTATGTCAGACCAAACAGATATAGCTAGAGATGTTCAAAATAATAATATAGGTTTTGTTATTAAGCAAGGTGAAGTACAAAAAATGGTACAAGCTATTACAACCCTAAAAGAAGATAAACAATTAGTGGTTGAAATGAGTCAACGGTGTAGAGAAGTATATGAGCAAAAGTATACTGATAAGATTTGTATAGGTAAGTATATAAAAATGATAAAACAACTATAAGGATGCCTTAGGAGGATAAAAAATGTTTAAAGGGAAAACTTTATTAATTACAGGTGGAACAGGATCATTTGGTAATGCCGTATTAGAAGGATTCTTAAATACAGATATTGGTGAGATTCGTATTTTCTCAAGAGATGAGAAGAAACAAGATGATATGAGAAAGAAATACAAAAATGATAAGATTAAATTCTTTATTGGTGATGTAAGAGACTTACATAGTATTAAGAATGCAATGTATGATGTAGACTTCGTATTCCATGCAGCAGCGCTTAAACAAGTGCCATCATGTGAATTCTTCCCAATGGAAGCCGTAAAGACAAACGTTATTGGTACAGAAAATGTATTAACAGCAGCTATTGAAACAGGAGTAAAGAAAGTAATTTGTCTTTCAACAGATAAAGCAGCTTATCCAATTAATGCTATGGGGATTTCAAAAGCAATGATGGAAAAAGTTATCGTAGCGAAATCAAGAACAGTATCACAAGATAAGACAATGATTTGTTGTACAAGATACGGGAATGTTATGGCATCACGTGGATCAGTTATCCCATTATTTATTGACCAAATCAAAGAAGGAAATCCAATCACTGTAACAGATCCAGAAATGACAAGATACCTTATGGACTTAAGAGAAGCAGTAGACTTAGTAATCCATGCTTTCAAATATGCTAACTCAGGGGATATTATGGTGCAAAAATCACCGGCAAGTACAGTAGGTGACTTAGCACAGGCCATTAAAGAAGTATTTGATGTAGATAATGAAATTAAAATTATTGGTACACGTCATGGAGAGAAACTTTATGAAACACTTCTTACCAAAGAAGAGTTCCTTCATGCGGAAGATATGGGTAACTACTATAGAGTGCCAGCGGATAAGAGAGACCTTAACTATGATAAGTACTTCGTAGAAGGAGATCAAAAACTTTCTACTACAGAAGAGTACAATTCACATAATACACATAGATTAGATGTAAAAGGTGTAAGAGAACTACTTTTAACTTTAGATATCGTACAAGAAGAGTTAAAAGGGTGGAATCAATAATGAAAACAGTATTAATTACAGGCTCAAATGGTTTTATAGGTAAGAACCTTGTTGCAGAGCTTAGAACAAGACAAGGTTATGAATTACTTACATATGATAAAGAAGATACTATAGAAGACCTAGAAGAATTTTTAACTAAAGCAGATTTCATTGTACATCTAGCAGGTGTTAATAGACCAAAAGATGAAAAAGAATTTGAAGAAGGTAATAAAGGCCTTACCGAACGAATCATTGAATTGCTGAAGAAACATAATAAGAAAACACCTATTCTACTTTCGTCATCTATTCAAGCAGATAGAGATAACCCATATGGTGTAAGTAAATTAGGTTCAGAGATAGCGGTTAAAGAATGGATGGATTATACAGGTCTGAAAAGTTATATCTACCGCCTACCAAATGCTTTTGGTAAGTGGTGTAGACCTAATTATAATAGTGCAGTAGCTACATTCTGTCATAATATAGCACATGACTTACCTATTCAAGTAAATGATCCAAGTGTAATGATTAACTTAGTTTATATTGATGATATCATAAATGAATTTATTGCAGCTGTAGAGGGACAGGCTAATGTTCAAGGCGAGTACTGCTATGTAGAGCCTGTCCACCCGATAGAACTTGGTAAGATTGTAGAATTAATCTACTCATTCAAAGAAAGTAGAGAAAACTTAAGTGTAGCAGATATGTCAGATGCTATTACCAAGAAGTTATATAGCACCTACTTAAGCTACTTACCAGAAAATCAATTTAGGTATCCACTTAAGATGAATGTAGATAATAGAGGTTCGTTCACAGAAATTCTTCGTACAGCAGATAGAGGACAGTTTTCAGTAAATATTTCAAAACCAGGGATTACTAGAGGTAACCACTGGCACCATACTAAGAATGAGAAATTCGTAGTAGTAAGTGGAGAAGGACTTATCCAGTTTAGAAAGATTGGGACAGATGAAATTATAGAGTACCATGTAAGTGGGGATAAGATAGAAGTAGTAGATATTCCAACGGGATATACACATAACATCATTAATAAAGGAACGACTGATCTAGTGACTTTTATGTGGTGTAACGAATGTTTTAATCCAGAGAAACCGGATACATATTTTGAGGAGGTTTAAGAGATGCAGAAGTTAAAAGTAATGACAATTGTAGGAACAAGACCTGAGATTATTAGATTATCAGCAACGATCAAAGCTTGCGATAAATACTTTGATCATATATTAGTGCATACAGGACAAAACTGGGACTATACACTCAACCAAGTATTTTTTGAGGATCTTGAACTAAGAGCACCAGACTACTACTTAGAGAGTGTAGGAAAAGACTTAGGAGAAACAATGGGGAATATCATTGCTAAGTCTTTTGAATTAATGCAAGAAGTAAAACCAGATGCAGTACTTTTATTAGGGGATACTAACTCTGCTTTATCAGCAATTTCTGCAAAGAGACTTAAAGTACCTATTTTCCATATGGAAGCAGGTAATAGATGCTGGGATTGGAATGTATCAGAAATGATTAATCGTAAGATTGTAGATCATATCTCAGATATTAACCTTCCTTATACAGAGCATTCTAGAAGATACCTAATATCAGAAGGCATTGATGGCAAGACAATATTCGTGACAGGATCACCTATGCAAGAGGTGCTTAGAGATCATATGCACAAGATTAAGCAAAGCGATGTACTTTCAAGACTTGATTTAGAACAAGGTAAATATATTTTAGTATCGGCTCATAGAGAAGAAAATATTGATAATGAAGAGAACTTCATGTCACTCATGACTTCTATCAATAATATTGCAGAGAAGTATCAGATGCCTGTTATTTACTCTACACATCCAAGAAGTAGAAAGTTCATTGAGGCTAGAAACTTTGAATTTAGTCCACTAGTACAGACATTAAAACCATTTGGCTTCTTAGATTATAATCAACTTCAGATGAATAGCTACTGTGTATTATCAGATAGTGGGACATTATCAGAAGAAAGTGCAATGCTTGGATTCCCAGGAGTACTTATTCGTACATCTACAGAGAGACCAGAAGTACTTGATAAGGGTACTGTTGTAGTAGGTGGGATTAAAGGAAATGATGTAGAGCAAGCTATGGAGCTTGCAGTAGCTATGCAAGACAATAAGGAAGAAACTATATTACCACATGACTATGTAGATACAAATGTATCTGTAAAAGTGGTTAAGTTAATTCAAAGCTATACACATATTGTAAATAAGACAGTATGGGGTAAATAATAAGATAGTGGAGAGTGGAAAATGGCAGATTTAACTACAATCATTCTGACAAAGAATGAAGAATTAAATATTGAAAGATGCATAAATTCAGTAAAAAAGGTATCTAAAAGAATAGTTGTTGTAGATAGTTTTAGTACAGATAGAACTGTGGAAATTGCAAAGTCATTAGGTGTAGATGTATATGAGCATGAGTTTGAAAACTATGGAAAGCAATTTCAATATGCAATAGATAGTGTAGATATTAATACTCAATGGGTATTTAGATTTGATGCAGATGAAAGATTAACAGAAGAAGGTTCACAGGAATTAGAAGATTTGTGTAAAAAACATGAAAATACAGATGTAAATGGTTTTATATTTAAGCTAGAAGTTAATTTCTTAGGGAAAAGCCTAAAACATGGGGGAACATATCCATTTAAGAAGTTATGTATCTTTAAGTATGGCAAAGCCTATATGGAAGAAAGATCTATGGATGAACAAATAGTTTTGACTAAAGGTCGTTGTATCGAGATGAAAACAGTATCAGAACACTTAGATTTCAGAGATTTATCTTATTGGATATCAAAACATAATTGGTATGCAACTAGAGCTGCTAAAGATTATTTTGATAGTATTGGAAAAGAAATAGATTATTCAAAGCTAGACTTTCCAGCTAAAGTTAGAAGATTTATAAAGTATAAAATTTATTATAAGATGCCAATGAGGATTAGATGTTGGGGATATTTCTTCTACAGATATGTAATTAGATTAGGATTTTTAGATGGAAAAGAAGGATTTTTATATGCCTTTTTGCAAGCTTATTGGTATAGGATATTAGTAGATGCCAAAATCCATGAAATCAAAAAGATGAATAAAACGATAGAAGAGGTAGGAAGTCTAAAATAAAATATTTAAAGAGGTATTATATATGAAAATATGTATTTTAAGTATTGTTAACATTAAGCACATGTCCGCAGCTTCTTTATATTTGGACTACTTTAGAGATAGAGGAATTAAATTTGATATTATATATATAGATAAATATTTAAAACCTGAAAGAATAGATGCTGAGAACATATACAGGTATGAATTAAAGATAGAAAGAAATTGGAATAAACTTAAAAAAGTTTCTAGATATTATACTTTTAGAAAATATGCGAAAAAAATACTGGATGAAAATAAGTATGATTTAGTAATAACTTGGGGAACAGAAACAGCATTTCTTTTTTTTGATTATCTGATATTTAGATTAAAAAATAAATACATAATTAACATAAGAGATTATGCTAATTTGAATAATAAAATTAAATATAAGACATTAGACATGTTAATAGCAAACAGTGCGTTTACAACAATATCTTCAAAAGGTTTTAAATCTTTTTTGCCAAATAGAGAATACATAAATATACATAGTATTAATAAAGGTATACTAAATAAGGTAAATAAAAGACAAGATTTGAGAAAAGAAGGTCAACCTATAAGAATTTGTTTTTTAGGATATGTAAGGTTTTATGATAATGATAAGAAATTAATAGATGCACTAGGAAATGATAATAGGTTTATTTTACAATATTTTGGAGTAGGCTCAGATGTATTGGAGGATTATGCAAAAGGTAAGGGCATAAACAATATAGAATTCATGAGTAGTTTTGATGTAGAGGAGACTAGCCAATTATTAGAACAAGCTGATATTATTAATAATTTGTACGGTTATAATAATATAGCGCTAGATACGGCTGTATCTATAAAATATTATTATACAGTAAGTTTAAAAATACCTATACTTGTATATGAAAATACATATATGGAAAAAGTTTCTGAAAATATTGGTTTTGTGTTTGATGATAATTATATCGATTTAGGTGATAGAATATATCAGTGGTATTCAAATTTAGATACAGAAGATTTTAAGATGTGTTGTGATAAAAAACTACAACAGATCGAGAATGAGAATAGAGTGTTTTTCAATAAGTTAAAAGATGTATTTGGTGAATAGTATGTCAAAAAAAAATAATTTAATTAATTTGTTTGTGTTTTTATCTTCAATATTAAGTTTTGGAATAATAATTAGTAATTTTAATAATATAGCAAAGGGATATACTTTAGTAAGTATATTTCCTGTTACATTTTTAGTAATGTATTTTTTAACTATAGCTAACATAAGCAACTCTAGAAATGCTATTCCTGTAACTACATATATGTTTTTAATTTTGCAATGGTTAAGATATGTTTTAACACCATTAATGATTTCTTTAAGTGGTGAAAAATGTGGTACTCATTTTATAAATCCAGAAACAATGTCATTAAATTTAGCATGTACATTAATGATAATAGATGCAATTATTACATTTTTAGTAATGTTTTATTTGGCAAGGAAAAAGAAAATATCACCTTGTAAAGATAGGGTTTTGCTGCAAGGAAATAAATATATATACATATTATATGTACTATTTGCAGCTATATTATATCTTATTGTAGGAAGAGGAACGGGAATGCTAAATTTCCTATTTATATCTGTAGAGAGCGGAGAACGATTAGGAGATATAACTAGTACTTCGCTTGTAATTGTAAGGCAAATTGTACTAATTGCTGTATTTTTAGTGTTTGTTTGGAGTGTAGCAAGTTGTTCTAAGCAATATAAAAAAACAGGTAAGAAGAAGTATTTTTACTTATCAGTTCTACTTGCATTACTTAATGTATCTATCATTGTAGGGGAGAGACGTTCAGCACAAGTTTATACGGGTTTTTGTTCAGTGTGGGTGTTATGTTATGCTTATCCAGAATTTAAAAGAAAAATAATTTTAGCTGTTGGTGGATTGGCTACAATAATGTTGACTATGATGAGTATATACAAATTTTCAGGAGCATTTATTTATGGATCTTATAGTGAGGCTTTAAAGAATTCAAATTTTGATGTTGCATGGTTATCTGCAACTTTACAGAGTTATTTTGCAGGGCCACAAGATTTTGCAGCTGTTATAGACTTTGGGAAAAGTAGTAATGTAGGAATACTGAATCTAATATATGATTTTATGAGATCTACAATACCTATTAGTTTTTTTGTTAAAGGTGGAAATGTAACCTCACAAATGTTTAACTATTACTTATACAATGGAACACAAAATACAGGTCATATTATATCAGCAGCAGCATATGGATATCTTTATTGCGGAATCATTTTCTCATCGGTATTTTCGGTAGTAAATCTATGTATATCAGCATATTTTGAGCGTAAAATGCAGAGGACAGATTCATATGAGATGATGTATGTATGGGCATATGTGTTGATGAGATTTGGATTGAATTTAACTGCAAATACACCTGTTTTAATAAGTGCAGCAACTATGATGCTAATGACTGGCGGATTATTGTTTAAGACTGCTAATATTATGAAAATAAGGATAGTGAAGAGGTGATCAAGATTAGTACAAAAATTTTAATTATATCATTTGGAGTTAAAGAGTTTGATGGCAGATTAAAGGAATTAAGAGATGTTATATCTAGAATAGGAAATTATAAAATAGTATGTTGTTCGAGAAGTGCCGGATGTAATGAGGAAGAGTACATTGTAAATATTAAAGATCGCAAATACTTAGACATTAGAAATTATATCTATTTTATATGTATGTGCTTAAAGGTAGCTAAAGATATGAAAAAAATAGATGTATTAGTAGTTGATAATATGTTTGCAACTATTCCAGCCTTAATTATAAGAAAATTGATAAACCCTAATGTAATTATACAAGATGTAAGAGAGCTATACTTTTATAATGAAATAAAAAAAGGATGGGCGAGATTTATAAACAAATGTGAAACTAGTTTAATAAGAAAATCTCAAATTGTTTTAGTTGCTAATCGTCAGAGAGCAGAGATTATGAAAAAGTATTATAACTTGAATAAAATGCCTATAGTATTTGAAAATATTAGATTTCTTACAGGCGAATATGATGGGGCTGAATTGAACAAAAAGTATGAAGGTATGTTTAAATACAAAACTAATATTATAAGTACAGGAGGACTTTCAGTTTCTAGAGAAACTCATAAACTGGTAGATTCAATGAAATATTTAACCAAGGATTATGGATTGTTTTTATTAGGGGATGGATCAGATGAAGATAAAAGATTAATTCATCAAATTATTTCAGATAATAACTTAGAGAACATACATTTTTTAGGAAAAGTTTCTATGAGTGAATTAAGATATATTGTGAAACAATGTGATATAGGGATGGTACATTACCATAAAAATGATTTAAATAATAAGTATTGTGCATCAGGTAAAATATATGAATATTTAGCAGAGGGATTACCAGTAGTAACTACAGAAAATATTACTTTGAAAGAACTATGTAAGGATAATAATATAGGTGTTGCAGATGATAAGTTTTATGAAGGAATATTAAAGGTAAGTGAAGATATTGAATTTTATAAAAATAATGTAAGGAAATTTATAAGTAGTGTATCAGTTGAGGACTATAACCAGTCCATATCAAATGAAATACTCAGACTAATTGAGGAGGCGTAAATGAAAAGGTATTTAGCTCCCATATTAAATAATAAATTTTTCATGTCATTTTCGTTATTAGTAAGTGGATCTGTTATTGCACAATTAATTGGAATATTAATATCTCCAATAACTACTAGAATATTTACTCCTGAACAAATGGGTGGGTATACATTAATTACAACAGCTGTTTCACTATTTGGTCCAGTTATTTGTTTGAAATATGATATGGCTATAATAGTAGCTAAGTCTGAAAAAGAAACATTTGCACTTATAAAAATGTGTTTTATATTAATAGCGATTTTAAGCTTATGCATTAGTATAGTGTATGGAACATTAATAGGTGGAAGTAATAGCACTGGGCATAGGATGGTAGTAAATACCATTTCGGTATTTTTACTTTTATTACTATATGGTATTAATAATATTTTGTTGGCATATAACAATCAAAAATCTTTATATAAGACAATATCTTCTGTAACTATAATAAAATCTGCTGTTAATAATGTAATGATGATATTAACTGGATTATTAGGCATGGGAACAATAGGATTAATTATTTCTCAAGTTTTAGGCTATATAGCAGGCTTTAATAAACAGTCAAATGAATTAATTAAGCATTCTAAGGAAATAGTGAAAATAAAATCTAATTATATAAAAGAAATGATTTTTATACATAGAAAACAACCAATTTATAATGCATCTAGTGCATTGATAACTACTTCTATATATTCAACTATTAATATATTTATAAAGGCTGTGTATTCTGTAGAAACGTTAGGTTTATACTCATTATCATATAGGGTTTTAGGAATTCCGTTTTCTATAATAAGTGCAAATATTTCAAGAATATTCTTTGAGAGTGCAGCAAAAGAAAAAAATACCAATGATAATTTTAAGAGGATATATATAAGAACGTTCATAGGATTATGTAGTATTATGGTGCCGTCAATGCTAATGTTAGCATTAATAGCACCAACCATATTTAAAGTGGTATTTGGAAAAGAGTGGTATTTAGCTGGTGTATTTGTTAGATTATTAACACCTATGTTTGCTGTTAGACTTATAGCAGAATCTTTGACTACATCATTTATTGTTTCAGGGAAACAACAAAAAGAACTTATGTTTCAAATCATATTGTTAGGAAGTGAGATAGGAATTTATCTAATAGTATACCTATTTAATATACCTATCGAGATATTTTTAATACTTATTTCAATAGTATATGTGGTTATATATACTATTGAAATGATATATATGTATAAGATTAGTAAATAAGACCAGGAGGAAAATGTATGATTAATATTATAGGTTTAGGGTATATAGGTTTGCCAACAGCATTAATGTTTGCAAGAAGTGGAGTAAAAGTAGTAGGTGTAGATTACAATAAAGATTTAGTAGCGTCTTTAAAAGCTGGAAAATTAACATTTGAAGAAGAGGGGTTAGATGAATTATTTGCTTCAGCTTTAGCTAATGAAATTGAGTTTTCTACAGAGTATATTAAGTCAGATACATACATAATAGCAGTACCAACTCCATATGTAAAAGAGAGCAAAAAGATCGATCCATGTTATGTTATTTCAGCAGTTAACAGTGTATTAGATGTATGTGAAAAAGGAGCTATCATCTGCATCGAATCTACTGTCTCACCGGGAACAATTGATAAGTTTGTAAGACCTGTCATTGAAGAAAGAGGATTTGTTATTGGACAAGATGTGCATTTAGTACATACACCAGAAAGAATTATTCCTGGAAACATGATTTATGAGTTAGAGCATAACTCACGTACAATCGGTTGTGATGATAAAGAAGTTGGACAAAAAATCAAAGATCTTTACTCTTCATTCTGCAAAGCGGATATGATTATTACAGACATCCGTTCAGCGGAGATGTCGAAAGTAGTAGAAAACACATTCAGAGATATAAACATTGCATTTGCAAATGAGCTTGCTAAAATTTGTAGACAAGATGGTATGGATGTTTATGAGATTATTAAAACAGCCAATATGCATCCACGTGTTAATATTCTTCAGCCAGGACCAGGTGTAGGTGGGCACTGTATTTCAGTAGACCCATGGTTTTTAGTAGGAGATTACCCAGGATTAGCAAATATCATCTTAGCAGCTAGAAAGATTAATGACTCTATGCCAGAGTTCGTACTTAAGAGAATCAGAGATATCATGAAAGAGCACAATATCCATGATGTATCTAAAGTAGGTCTTTATGGTTTAACTTATAAAGAAAATGTAGATGATACAAGAGAAAGTCCAACACTTCAATTACTAGAAAAGATGGATGAACACTTAGCATTTGGCATTAAGGTATTTGATCCATTCTTTAAAGAACCTATTGTAGATGGACAATATGGGGACTTTGATAAATTTCTTGATGATGTAGAGATTGTAGTACTTATGGTAGGACACTCTCATATCAAAGAGAATATGGATAAGTTACAAGGTAAATTAGTGTTAGACACACGTAACATTTGTGATTTAGAAGGTACATATAGACTTTAATAGAATGTTAGGGCACTTCGATTTGAGGTGCCTTAAATTATAAAATAAATACATATTAAAGGATAAGGAGAATTTGGTATGAAAAAAGTAATGGTGGTTTTTGGGACAAGACCAGAAGCAATAAAAATGTGTCCATTAGTTAAAGAACTAAAGACAAGACAAAACTTAGAGACAATCGTATGTGTTACAGGACAACATCGTCAGATGTTAGATCAAGTATTACAAGCATTTGATGTAGTACCTGATTATGACCTAAGCATTATGAAAGAGAAGCAAACACTCTTTGACGTAACACAAAACATCTTAGGTAAGATGAAAGAAGTGTTAGAAGAAGTAAAGCCTAATGTAGTGTTAGTACACGGAGATACATCTACTACATTTGTTACAGCGCTTGCAGCATTTTATCTTCAAATACCTGTAGGGCATGTAGAAGCTGGTTTACGTACATACGATATTTACTCACCATTCCCAGAAGAGTTTAATAGACAAGCTACAGGTATCATAGCTCAGTATCACTTTGCACCTACAGAAGTGTCTAAGCAGAACCTATTAAATGAAGGTAAGAAAGCTGAGCAGATCTACGTAACAGGAAATACTGCTATTGATGCACTTAAGACAACAGTAAAAGAAGGCTATACACATCCAGTACTTGAGTGGGTAGGAGATAGTAGACTAATCATGCTTACAGCTCATAGACGAGAGAATTTAGGTGAGCCACTTAAACATATGTTTAGTGCAATTAAGCGTATTGTTGATGAGCATGAAGATATTAAAGTAATCTATCCAATCCACATGAATCCAGTTGTAAGAGAAACAGCTAATGCAATACTGGGAGATCATGATAGAATCAGAATCATAGAGCCACTTGAAGTATTAGACTTCCATAACTTCCTAAACAAATCATATCTTATCCTAACAGATAGTGGCGGGATCCAAGAAGAAGCACCTTCATTAGGAAAGCCAGTACTTGTTATGAGAGATACAACAGAAAGACCAGAAGGTGTAGCAGCTGGAACACTTAAGTTAGTTGGCACAGATGAGGAAGTAATTTACAACAACTTTAAAGAGCTTCTTAATGATGAGTTAGCTTATGAGAAGATGAGTAAGGCTTCAAATCCTTATGGAGATGGGTTTGCTAGTAAGCGAATAGCTGATGTATTAACTAATTAGAAAAATGTATTAAGGAGTAATAGTTGTGAAAAAGGTAAAAAAAATACTCTCCATAATAGAAAGAAATACTATTAAGTCATTAAGTTTATTATATAATAAAAAATATATGAAGTATTATACTAGATATTTAAAAAAAATAGGAATTAAAATACAAGGTAATCCTAATTTTATTGCAACAAGTGTATATTTTGATGGTGCAGACTATTCGAAGATTACTCTAGGGAATAATGTTACAATTTCAAGAGAAGTTATGTTATTAACTCATGATGGCTCTATGCACACAGTGTATAAAGGATTGCAATTAGAAAAAAAAGAGCAATTAAAAGAACAAGACCTTAAAAATTCTTTAATAACTATTAAGGAAATAAGCATAGGAGAAAATTCTTTTATTGGTGCTAGATCATCAATATTACCAGGAACTTCTATAGGTAAAAATGTACTTGTAGGAGCATGTAGCGTAGTAAAGGGGAATATTCCAGACAACTCTATAATAGTTGGTAATCCGGCTAAAGTAATTGGTAAGACAAATGAATGGATTGAAAAAAATACAGAATATGTACTGTACTAACTCCCATTAGCCCAGACAAGCTAAAGTAATCTCTACAGCGTATCTACTCATAACACCCCACACCCAAACTCCCCATGCACCCTTCATACCTCCAGGATAAACTGGGTCTATGTTGACCATACTCCTAGCAAGGCTATAGGCTGATGCCTCTAGCCTAAGGTGCCAGTCACCTGACAATTTAGATACAATTTGATTAGGGTATAAACAAGAAGAGGAATAAAGTAAGGTGTTCCTTTTTTCTTAAATAGAGTAATAAGGAGTATTAAGATATGAAAGAACCAATATTAGTAATTATGGCAGCAGGAATGGGGAGTCGTTATGGTGGGCTTAAGCAAATAGATCCGATTACGGCAGAGGGAGAAATTATTATTGATTTTTCTATCTATGATGCCATCAAAGCAGGCTTTAAAAAGGTAGTCCTTATTATTAAAGGCGAGCATGAACAGGACTTTAGAGATGTAATAGGAAATAGATTATCAGATTACATAGAAGTAGAGTATGTACATCAAGAGTTACATATATTACCTGAAGGATATGCTGTGCCAGAAGGACGTACAAAACCTTGGGGCACCACCCATGCTATTTGGTGTTGTAAAGATGTAGTAGATGCACCGTTTGTTGTACTGAATGCGGATGATTATTATGGTCCAGAGGCGTTTAAACATATGTACAGACATCTTTGTGAGATACAGGAAAGTGGTCAATCTGAATATGCCATGGTGGGTTACATACTAAACAATACACTTACAGATCATGGTCATGTGACACGTGGAGTGTGTCAAATACAGAATGGTTACCTCACAGAGGTTGTAGAGCGTAAACAAATTGAGCGCCAAGATGGTGTAGTAAGATACTTTGATAAAGATAAGTGGGTAGATGTATCACCAGATCGTCTTGTATCTATGAACATGTGGGCGTTGACACCAGATGTTTTTGCACAGTTAGAAGAGGATCTTGTGGATTTCTTAGAGCATGAAGTACCACTTGATGTGGAAAAGTCTGAATGTCTCATTCCAACAACTATTGGTGAGTTGATTGAAAAAGGTGAAGCAAGAGTTAAGATGTATGCTTCACATGATACATGGCAAGGGGTTACTTATAAGGAAGATAAGCCTGGTGTAATGGCAGCTCTTAAAGGTTTGAAAGAGGATGGGTTATATCCAGAGAGATTGTGGGGGTAAGGAGGAGAATGGATGCTTAGTAAGTTCTTTAATAATGAGCATGAAGAAGTAGATAGATCTATAGAACGTAAACTAAGAGATTTAAGTTTGCAGAATGATGTGGAGAGATTAAAAGCTATGCCATGTATTATTATTCATGAGGAAGAACATGATGCATATGAAATACGAGAAATTTCTTTATCAGATGTGGTTGGTTTTAATAGACCTACAATGAGAACTGAAAAAAATTGGTTTGAGTGCTTAGATTCTCTTACGAAAATGTATATATTTGATCGCTTTAAAGGCATAGAAAATTTCCAATAGCAAGTGGAGGCTGCACCTCCACTAAAGTGCCAGGCACCTGACAATTTAGACACAATTTAAAGTCCTTATAGGTCAGTAGTATAGTTGACTTATGAGGACTTTGTATTTAAGCATTTAAATAGTATATATTTCGTTATAATATTAAAATTTATAATATTTAGGTGGTTTATAAAAATATAAATAATAATGATTTAATAGTAGGTATACAGACTAATTTACAAAATAAGTTTTAGATGATTTTACAGAAGAAGTACAAAATAAGGTGAAAATTAGTGTAGATAAGCGTAAAAAGAAGGATAAGGGCTTTGAAGAGATTCAATGTATTATTTATTTATAAAATATGTTAAAATATTATAATATTTTAACATTATAGGGGGAGAATTATGGTGGAGGTATTAGAGTTTTTAGAAAGTATAGGTGGTGCATGGGAACAGGTGGGAGAAATACTAGAGATATTAATGGGAATTTATCTTTTAGTAGGTGGAATCCTTGCACTTGTACAGTGTTTCTTTGGGTATAAACTGTTAAAGTTATGGATAGCTTTAATAGGGGGAGTATTTGGTGGGAGTTTGGCTTTACTTATAGGATTGGTCCAAGGGGCAGGAGACAGAGCTTTATTTTACTTTATAGTAGGTGCAATAATTGGAGGATTTCTTGCATTTAAAGTTTATCTAATAGGTGTCTTTTTCATTGGTGTATTAGGTGGTATAATGACTGCTATTATTCTAGGAATTATGATGGAACTAGGTAGCGGAATAATAGGACTAGCATTGATACTAGGGATAGTAGGTGGTATAGCTGTTCTTATCTTACAAAAACCGGCCATTATTATTGCAACTAGTTTAGGTACAGGTATGCAACTTGTAGGTATTATAGGCATGTTGTTGGATAATACAATGCTAGGTATACTTTTAGGTGGGATTATCACATGTATAGGTATGTGGTATCAGTTTACAAGCGGGAAGGCAAAGAAACCAGTAGTAAGTGAAGTAGCAGTTGCAGCACTCCCAGTTGTGGAGGTAGCAAGGCTATAGGCTGACACCTCTAGCCTAAGGTGCCAGGTACCTGACAACTTAGATATAATTATATAATAAAATTAATATAGTAGTAGTTTGTAACACAAAATAAGGAGAAGGGTATGCCAAATATTTTTGAGGGATTAGAACAATTAGAAGATCAAGTGATTAGAGAGTACATTGCCATGCTTGAGGTAGTTAATATGGGGAATGTATTTAAGGGGTATGGTACAACTGTTGCCAACAAGAGTGTTAAGTTGATTAATGGGATTGGGGATATCTTTGGAAAGAACTTTTGCTTGACTCCAAGAAAGGAAATGCGCCTTGAAGATTACATAGAAGAAAATAAGCATGCAATGGTGAGTTTAGATAGAAAGCAACTAGATGAGAGGCTGATACAGATACTGAGTGAAAAGAGTCAGAGTACATCTAAGACTAAGGATATGATTTCTGCAGAAGTCATTCAGGTAGTAGCTAATGACATGAAACTTGAAGAGAATATGACAATAGCGCAAAAGGCGGATAGCATTCATCGTCGTTATTTAGAAAAGATGCTCAGTGCCATGCAAGAACAGCTTAAAAAGCAAGATCTTTATGAAGCTAATGCAACCATCGTTGAAATAGAAAAAAATATCAACCAACTTAGTGACGCAGATAAAGAAGAGTTAAAAAAGGTATTGAATATTAATGAGCTTACAGGGAAAGAGATACGTAATGTATTGATGAAGACAGGAACACCTGCATTGATTATAGGTGCATTATCTGCTTCTGGATTTGGTGCTTTTATGGCACTTACAACAGTTATGCATGCCATATTCACTACTATATTAGGTATTACACTACCATTTGCAGTTTATACGAGTGCCACCAGTACACTGTCCTTGTTACTTGGGCCAGCAGGGATTGCTCTTGTTGCAGGTACGGCTATTTGGCAGATTACACGAGGTAATAAAAAGCTAAGAAATGAGATTATGGGACAAGTCATCTTTGGAGCGGTCAATGCATGTGGGGGAAGTTTTGTAGTAAAAGACAAAGAGCTCCCAAGTTATGAAGATAATGCGGAGATATTAGAACTTATAGCAAAGAGGGATGAAGAATATAACAAATTAGTAGAGGAAAACACCTTGCTCCAAGATAAGGTGAGTTGTTTAGAACAAAAATATAAGAGGTCTCAAGAAAATATAAATACTTATAAGCAAAGAATAGTAAATGAAGTAGCTAGAAGAAATCGTTCGGAACATGAAATATCTAAGCTAAAAGATGAACAGGCGGTTATTAGTGCTCATTTTGAAAAGGCAGCTAAGGAATTGACCAGATTAGAAGCAGAGGTCAGCGCTAAAAAAGAGACTGATGAGGCAACTAAGTTAGAACTTGAAAAGGCAAAACTCTTAAATGCTTCTTATGTAAGAGATTTGAAGAAACTAGCGGATGATATTTGCTATCAAAATATGATCATTAAAGAAGCATCTAATGAAATTGAGGCAAAAACCAAGCTGATTGAAGACACAGAACTTAAGAAGTTAGAGCTTGAACAAGAGAATTTGCGGTATAAAGAAGAGATTACTTTAAAAGATCAAAAAATTGAAAAGACGCAAAAGATAAGAAGGAAAGAAATCACAGAAAAGTGGCATTTACACTACCCCAAATTTGAAATTACATCTGCAGCTATAAGAGATGCAGTAGGTTTTTCTAAGAAGGAAGTGTGGGAAATCGAAAGGACTCTTATGGAATTACATTCTTTGAAAGACTTTAAGTCAGCAAGTATAGGGAAAATCAGAGAAAATGGTGTTGACTATGAACATATGCCATTCACCTTACCATCTGGTTTACCGGCAAGAGTACTTTATCGTATAACCAATGATTCGAATAAGAAGGTAGTAATTGAAATGATCTATAAGCATAGTTCAAAATTCTATCAATAGAAGAAGGGCAGCTAACCTCCACTAAGGTGCCAGGCACTTGACAGCTTTAGACACAATCTGACTGTGGTATAGATAGATGAGAAGGGGAATGGTGCAAGGCATTCCTCTTTTTAAATAGTGTGATAGGAGAGTTTAGAAGATGAAAGAACCAATATTAGTGATTATGGCAGCAGGTATGGGAAGTCGTTATGGTGGATTGAAACAGATAGACCCAATCACGGCAGAGGGAGAGATTATTATTGATTTCTCTATCTATGATGCCATTAAAGCAGGGTTTAAGAAAGTAGTATTAATCATCAAGGGTGAGCATGAGCAGGACTTTAGAGATGTGATTGGGAATAGATTATCAGATTATATAGAAGTAGAATATGTGCATCAAGAGTTATATATGTTACCTGAGGGGTATGCTGTACCAGAAGGACGTACGAAACCTTGGGGTACGACTCATGCCATTTGGTGTTGTAAAGATGTGGTGGATGCACCTTTTGTTGTACTCAATGCGGATGACTATTATGGACCAGAGGCATTTGAACATATGTACAAGCATCTTTGTAAGATTCAAGAAAGTGGTAATTTGGAGTATGCTATGGTAGGTTACATATTAAATAATACATTGACAGACAACGGCCATGTAACACGTGGTGTGTGTCAAATAGAGAATGGTTACTTAGCAGAGATTGTAGAGCGTAAACAAATTGAGCGCCAAGATGGTGTGGTAAGATATTTTGATAAAGATAAGTGGGTAGATGTATCACCAGATCGTCTTGTATCTATGAATATGTGGGCACTTACACCAGATGTTTTTGCACAGTTAGAAGAGGATCTTGTGGATTTCTTAGAGAGAGAAGTACCACTTGATGTGGAAAAGTCTGAATGTCTCATACCAACAACTATTGGTGAACTCATTGAAAAGGGTGAGGCAAAAGTAAAGGTGTATGCTTCACATGATACATGGCAAGGGGTTACTTATAAGGAAGATAAGCCAGGTGTGAGGGCAGCACTTAAAGGTTTGAAAGAGGATGGATTATATCCTGAGAGGTTATGGGGAAATTAAATAGTTATCTTTTAAATTTGGGGGAGGTAGTATGAAAATATTATTATTAGATAATGCCATTGATTCACTTGAATGGGCAGTGCGTCATTTAGAATCATTTTTAGAAAAGGATCCAGAATATATTAATCCTGATGAGAGTACTACCTATCTTAAACAAGCCATACTATGTTTAAATAGTGCATTAGAGTTGTTTTTTAAGGCAAAAATTAGTGAGATAAATCCTATTTTAATATATGATAATCTATCAACTAAGGATATGCATAAAAGTGTTTTGGAGTATTACATTAAAAAACAGAGTGGAGAGATAGATTGTCCACTTTATGACTATGTAATCGAAAATGCAGATCTTCATACTATTGAATACAGTAAATGTATAGAACTATTTTGTGCATTGTATTCAGTTGGTGAGGGATATAAGAATAACTTCATAGAGATTAATCAAATCAGAAATGACTTAACGCATTTAGGAATTAAGAGCAAATCAGAATACTACAAGTTGGCAGGGCAACTAGCAGAAATTTTGTTTTTCTTACAGTATAAGTTGTTACCTTCAGTGACATATGATGAAGCAAAAATCGAACAAATATATGATGGTATGTTTTCGATTCAATACCCATTGGCATTGGTAGAAGATAGGATATGGGCAACGATTAATATGGATAAGATAGAATGGATTTGTGAGGGGTTAAAGAAGGTTTTTGATACTTCAGAGGTGCAAGACTATGCTGTTCAAAAGAAAGTATCTGTTGAATTTGATTTAACTTTAGATGCAGAGTTTATGTATTCAGTGATTGGTATGGAATATAAAGAAATAAGAATAAATATTGCAGCAATCTACTCCTCGGGTTCTAAGGAAGCACTGATAATTTGTGATCATGAAAGTAAAGATGGGCCTATATACGGGGTTATCGAGTTAAATACTATGGATTTAAGTGATTTATCCAAAACTAAATTTTATTTATCACAAGATAAAGATGGAACAATTATTAAAGATTATGATAAAGAAGGTTTGTTTTGGCGAAATGATGGTAAGTATAAGAAGAGTTTTGCATATGTACCATTTAGCAAGGCTAAGCAAGTTGAATTAATTAAAAAAATAATAGATAGTATAGAAAATATTGAGATTACTAATTTATAGTTGAGTAGATAATCTAACCCACCCTCCTCAAAACACCTTGTACCCTTTATAGCTGGGGGATAACCTGGGTCTAAGAATGCATAAAATTACCCATTATAGGAATACTTTAGTAAAATAATTGAATGGGTGATGGTATGAGAATATTTATTAGATTCATTACAGAGTGTATAAAAGAACTTCTATATATAGTAGGAGCATGGATAAAGGCAAACATATTAGCATTTACTGGAGTAACAGCATTTTTTGTTCTACTTGTTATTGCAATTAAGCCGATGAGCACAGTAGAAGATGTTATTGCTTGGTCGGTCTTATACATGATTTTTATCTTTGCTACGTTTGATAAGAAGCCCAATCTTCAACATACTATGGTGCAGGAGAAGGAAGAGGAGTACAAGAGGATTAACATAAAACAAAGTAATGTAAGTTTAATAAGTGTATTTAAGAATACTAAGAAATAAGAATAGGGTCATGCCAATAGATAGAAGCAAAGCTATAGGCTGCACCTCCACTAAGGTGCCAGACACCGGACAATTTAGGTACAATTTAATAGAGGGTTAATTTTGAGCCACGGATAATGATAGATTATCTTTGGAAGGTTCTAATGTTTATAATACTAAAAACTCCCAGTAAATAGGGAGCTTAGTTATAGGTTATTCTTATTTTTTCGAAGAGCTGCTTTTTTGTAGACTTCATCGTCAGATCTAGCAGAGATAATAACAACTTTCATAATGCCATTAATGACTTCGGCTTTATAAACAACTCGGATGCCTAAGTCTCTAAACTTGATTTTAAGTAGTCCAGTAAGATTGGAATTTGACTTACTGCCGAGAGGTTTCCCATAACCACCTTCATTGGTGGGTAATGGATTCTGACTAACCTTACGAATACCTTTTAACACTTGTACTTTCACAGAACCATCTAATTTACGAAGATCATTCAGAGCTTCTTCTAAGAATTCAATTTGCCATGTCATTCGATTATAATATCCTCCGCATCATTAAGCTCTTTTTCACTGATGCCTAGGTTGGACATGACTGTATCAAAAGAAAGAGTGGATTCGTTTGTGCTATCGGCAAGACGCTGGGTAGCTTCAAGAAGTAGTGCATAGTCTTCTTCAATTTCAGAAAGACGTGCAAACTCTTCTGGAGAGAGAATCACAGCAGATGGAGCGTTGTTTTTTAGAACGACAAGTTGTTTTTCAGTACGTAGTCGATCGAATATACGTGAAGCTTGGCCTTTATTAAACTGTGTAATTGGGACTAGACATTCTAACATATTAGCTGTAAATGCCATATAAGTTCCTCCGTTCTTTATTGGTATACTAATAGTATATGCAAATAAATAGAATTTAGTCAATATAGTAATGTAAATATATCGTTAAATTATCATTACAATCACCCAAGGCGCCGGGTGCCTGACAATTTAGAGACAATTCAAAAAAATATAGCAAGGCTGACGGCTGACGCCTCCAGCCTAAGGTGCCAGGCACGTGACAACTTAGACACAATTTAATAGAGAGATAATTTTGAGCCACAGGTAATGTATGATTATTTGTGGTTATTTTTATGCAAGTTGGTTTAAAAAACAGGGAAACAGTGATACTATAATAATATAAGGTAAAAATGTGAAAAGTAAGAAGGGAGTATATATGGAGGGTAGTGTTGTATTTCATGGTAGTGCGGTAGTAGTTAATAAGCCACAGATAATAGTTAGTGGATTTTATAAAGATTTTGGATATGGTTTCTACTGTACTAGTATTGAGAAACAAGCCAAGAGGTGGGCTTTAGCTAAAAGGCCAGAGCATGTTGTCAATCAATACTGTTATAAAGAAGATAGCAGTCTGAAGGTATTAAAGTTCGAACATATGACTGATGAATGGCTAGACTTTGTTGTTAACTGTAGACGAGGTATTGCTCATACTTACGATATTGTAGAGGGGCCAATGGCGGATGATACAATTTGGAATTATATTGAGGATTATATCGAAGGAGAAATAACAAAAGAAGCTTTTTGGGTGTTAGTAAAATTTAAATATCCAACACACCAGATTGTATACTGTAGTGAAGCAGCTCTAAACACACTTGAATTTGATAGCAAGGCTGAAGGCTGACGCCTCCAGCCTAAGGTGCCAGGCACGTGACAACTTAGACACAATTTAATAGAGAGATAATTTTGAGCCACAGGTAATGTATGATTATTTGTGGTTATTTTTATGCAAGTTGGTTTAAAAAACAGGGAAACAGTGATACTATAATAATATAAGGTAAAAATGTGAAAAGTAAGAAGGGAGTATATATGGAGGGTAGTGTTGTATTTCATGGTAGTGCGGTAGTAGTTAATAAGCCACAGATAATAGTTAGTGGATTTTATAAAGATTTTGGATATGGTTTCTACTGTACTAGTATTGAGAAACAAGCCAAGAGGTGGGCTTTAGCTAAAAGGCCAGAGCATGTTGTCAATCAATACTGTTATAAAGAAGATAGCAGTCTGAAGGTATTAAAGTTCGAACATATGACTGATGAATGGCTAGACTTTGTTGTTAACTGTAGACGAGGTATTGCTCATACTTACGATATTGTAGAGGGGCCAATGGCGGATGATACAATTTGGAATTATATTGAGGATTATATCGAAGGAGAAATAACAAAAGAAGCTTTTTGGGTGTTAGTAAAATTTAAATATCCAACACACCAGATTGTATACTGTAGTGAAGCAGCTCTAAACACACTTGAATTTGAGAGGAGTTACAAATTATGAGAAATATATTTTTCCCAGATGAGGAGCTTACTCAAGATGACTTGTACTTTATGTGTACAATGGTTGAACGTGTAGCAAGAAAGCTGAAGGTAAGGAATAAAGAAGTTGTCAATGCACTAGGTTATGAAGAACTATGTAAAAAGATAAGTTTAGCTGATGTTTTGCATAGTGAGAATCCAGACAAAGTAGTGGCAGATTGGATTGAGGAGTATAGCTTAGAAGAAGGTAAATTTGATATATTAGATGTTGATAAAACATTAGTGGAAAAAGCACCATCCCCACTTCAAATAGGGAAGGTATATAGACGCCTAATAGAATATACGTTACAAGAAGGAGAAGATTATATACAAGGTATGATTAGAGTATATAATTCACCTATATGTGAGATTATTGATAATTATAATAGTAGTGCCTATTATGAGCCAACACCTGTTATTATAAAGGGTTATTATAATAATGGTTTTTAGGCTGAAGGTTAACGCCTCCAGCCTAAGGTGCCAGACACTTGTCAATTTAGACACAATTTGATTATGGTATAGATAGATGAGAAGGGGAATGATGTAAGGCATTCCTCTTTTTAAATAGTGTGAATAGGAGAGTTTAGAAGATGAAAGAACCAATATTAGTTGTTATGGCGGCAGGTATGGGTAGTCGATATGGGAGACTTAAGCAAATAGATCCGATTACGGTAGAGGGAGAGATTATTATTGATTTTTCTATCTATGATGCCATCAAAGCAGGCTTTAAAAAGGTAGTCCTTATCATTAAAGGTGAACATGAACAGGACTTTAGAGATGTAATAGGAAACAGATTATCAGATTACATAGAAGTTGAGTATGTACATCAGGAGTTACATATGTTACCTGAAGGATATGCTGTGCCTGAAGGACGTACAAAGCCTTGGGGGACTACACATGCTATTTGGTGTTGTAAGGATGTAGTAGATGCACCTTTTGTGGTACTCAATGCAGATGATTATTATGGTCCAGAGGCATTTGAGCATATGTACAAGCATCTTTGTGAGATACAGGAAAGTGGTCAATCAGAGTATGCCATGGTGGGTTACATATTAAACAACACATTGACAGATCATGGTCATGTGACACGTGGTGTATGTCAAATAGAGAATGGCTACTTAGCAGAGATTGTAGAGCGTAAGCAAATTGAGCGCCAAGATGGTGTGGTAAGATATTTGGATAAAAATAAGTGGGTAGAGGTCGCACCAGATCGTCTTGTATCTATGAACATGTGGGCGTTGACAGCAGATGTTTTTACACAGTTAGAAGAGGATCTTGTGGATTTCTTGGAGCATGAAGTACCGGTTGATGTGGAAAAGTCTGAATGTCTCATTCCAACAACGATTGGTGAACTGATTCAAAAAGGTAAGGCAAGAGTAAAGATGTATGCTTCTCATGATACATGGCAAGGGGTAACCTATAAGGAAGATAAGCCAGGGGTTATGGCAACTTTGAAGCAATTGAAAGATGAGGGTATATATCCAGAGAGGTTGTGGGGGGGAAGCTTTGGATTATTATGAAAATGGGTTAACTAGTAAGAAAATAAATAATGTGTTAAAATAAAAAAATGTACAAAAAAGAGAAAATAATAAAGTAAATTAATAGTAAGGGAGAAATAAATAAATGTGTAATACGAAATTTCTAATTGAGGTACAGTCATATAACAAGACAAAGTGCAAACTATATAAGAATACAATAACTAATAAGTATTTTTTAGAGTACGACGGTGCTGTTTATGAGATAGATGATGAAAAGTTTGAATTGGTTGGGGATAATGGAACCAATGTGAAAGCAAGTCAAAAGGAACCACTTGAGAGTTTACCAGTAGCACTTAAAGTGCTTTTTGAGATAAATCAATATGCAGTTATTATACATATCAATACTCAAACAAAATCAATGATAGTAGATCAAGATTTTATTATTAAGAAGTAAAGATGTACTAACTCCCATTGAACCTGACAACCTAAATTAACGCTACACATCCAAACCTACCTCCCACCCTTCATACCACGAGGATAAACTGGGTCTATGTTGGCCATACTCCTATAAATGGAGGTGGCCAGATATGGATGATAAGAGCTTTATTAGGCTTGAGGTTGGATTGGGTATGAGTTTAGTTGGAATTATTGGTTTGGTAGCAAGGCTTAGGGCTAGCGCCCCTCGTCTAAGGGGACGGGCGCCTGATAATTAATCTAGATTTAGTAGGACCAAATAAAATTAGAGTTGATTTTACTACTATATAGGAAAGAAACAGCCTATTGAAAATAGCTATTGTGAATGGTAAATTTATTAAATAATACTGTATAACTAATGTTAGTATGTCCCTATCTAGGATAAACAACATGACTAGGGGGATTCCAGGAAAGAGGAATTTAAAAATGAAAAAAAGAATGCTTAAAGGGATTACTTTTGGCTTGGCAAGCACTTTGCTCGTAGGCTGTGGATCAGGCTCAGTTAACTTATCTAACAACACTAGCAAACCATCTGTAAACGCTGCTCAGAGCGAAAATACGCCTGAGTACAATTCGAAAATAAACAACACAATGAATCACACTGTAGCAGATACGGAAATAAAGTTTTCTAGAGATCCTGTATACTCCCAAGAAGTAAACAAGGTAATACGACCAGGGTATTTTGTAGAAAGTATCAGTTTGGTTGAGGAGATTACACCAACAAATGAAGGTATTAGCATAAAGCCTGACGAGGGAGAAGTTTTCTTAGTTGCAAAAATGATTTATACCAATGAATCCGAAGAGGATGTTGTCTTAGATGGACACGGCATGGATTATGAACTAAACTACACTGAATTTAATGTAACTACTGGAATGTCGGGCAGTTCTATATGGTACGACCCTTCTACCATAAAAACAAGAGCCCACATAGAAACAAAAGGCAACGATGGCTTTGAGGAAACAGGGAAAAGCGTTACAGTTGCTCCAAATGAAGAACGAGTGGTACATATTAGCGTCGAAATTGACGACGAGTACCGCAAGATAGAACTTGATGATAGACGTAAAGAGAAAGAACTATATGTAGATTTTTCCTTAGGCAACTATATGCAAATAGATACCGTTTCAGTAGAATTTTTAAATGACTTTTCAGAGGAAATTGCAAAGCAAGTATTCCCACTATCAGAACTTGGATTCTCGACAATGCTTGAAAATCCTCCTGATACATATATAGACTACATATATACGGGGGAACTTGAAGGGAAGAATCATGAAGGAAAAGACTCTGTTTTCCAATACAATCACCCATTGAATCCCATGGAAGGAGAAGTTATCTATGTGGACAATGATGGAAATAGATATGTATTAAGGCCATCTGATAAAATGTTAAAACCGGAGTGCAAGGAAGAATTATACAAAGTTTACTTAGATAGCGACAATTGGCAATCTTTCATAAGCAAGCCTAAAAGTATGACTGATCCATATTCTGAAACGTTAAAGTACATCAACCTACACGAAAGATCAGATGGAGTAGACCGCTTCGATGTAGAGAACATGAAGTTAAACATTATGAGAGAATTCAAGTATGACATTCCATCACTAGAACCTAATGGCGATGAAATAATTACCGAGGTCAACGCTCAAACCAAAACCATATATGAACATTATACAAATTTGATAGAAGTATTTAACAAATACCTTCCGCAAAGAGGTGATAAAAATGTTCAATCTAACTTCGAGAAAGAGTCAAATGAGATAATTAAACAATTAAAGACTGACGTAGCAAACTACAAGTCAGATGCAACGTACATTACTCCATATATCAACCAAAAAGCTATAAACTCTGGCAAAACGGACATTGAGATAGCATACTTACAACAACAGATGATTAAGTACTTTGATAAAGACTCTTGTGATTTAGGTGCTTGCTCTATTGGAAATGTTGCTGTCATTATGAGCAAAATTGAGAGTTGGTACATTCCACCAGAATTAACAGTAGAGAACTGCACACTTATTCCTAAAGATAAATAGGAAGAGACAGGAATACGTCAATACAGAGCTACAGCAAGGCTATAGGCTGATGCCTCTAGCCTAAGGGTAGCAAGGCTCAAGGCTAGCACCCCAAGCCTAGGGGGACAGGCACCTGACAATTTACAAACAATTTGATAAAGGTTTAAGAATGGTTGATGTGTGATACCAGAAGTATTTACACAGTTAGAAGAGGATCTTGTGGATTTCTTAGAGCATGAAGTGCCACTGGATGTGGAAAAGTTTGAGTGTCTCATTCCAACAACTATTGGTGAGCTCATTGAAAAGGATGAGGCGAAAGTAAAGGTATATGCTTCTCATGATACATGGCAAGGGGTTACTTATAAGGAAGATAAGCCAGGTGTCATGGCAGCTCTTAAAAATTTGAAAGAGGGTGGGTTATATCCTGAGAGATTGTGGTGATAGAGGAGAGTGAAAATAAAATGTCTGTAAATCAATTAAAAGTTGTTGTAAGTGTATTGAAGGAAGTTTCAGAAGGAAATATACCTACTAGTAAAGACTATGGGATAGAAGATAGAATGTTCTATGATATTATTGATGCTATGCAGGATGAAGGATTAATAAAAGGTGCACGTTTTAGTAGAGGTGGAGTTGGAAATCCTATATTGATTGCAATGCTGGACAGCGTTAAAATTACGATTAAAGGAATGGAGTATCTTAATCAAAATTCAACCCTTGTTAAAACGTATAAAGGGTTAAAAGTAGCAAGTGGAAGCTAACGCCTCCACTAAGATGCCAGGCACCTGACAATTCCTGACAATTTAGATGCAATTAGATAGATGTTGAAGAATAAACCGTAGAGTATTAGAAATTGATGTGTAATTTGTTTTATTTACATAAAAGAGTTGACATATATCTAAGGATGAGGTATTATAGAGTTATCAGTTAGTAAATATAAGTTCCAAAAGTTGTTTGAAAGTAATTCACATACTATTAGAGATTATATCTATTTACTACAAATATAATCTGTAATAAGATGTGAATTTTTTTATTCTCCCCTATTACAGAGATACAAAATAGGAGGTACCGCACATGATGACAGGTACAGTAAAATGGTTTAACGCAGAAAAAGGATTTGGTTTTATTTCTAGAGAAGATGGAGATGACGTATTCGTACATTTCTCAGCTATCCAAGGAGATGGATTCAAATCACTTGATGAAGGTCAAAAAGTAACTTTCGACCTTACAAAAGGGCCACGTGGCGCACAAGCAGAAAACGTACAAAAAGCTTAATTTTAATAGAAATTAGGTAAAAGGCATACAGCTTAGGTTGTATGCCTTTTTTTGTGTGCGGGTTGATAGTGCCAGGCACCTGACAACTTAGGCACAATTTAAGTGTTCATTTTATTTAAGTGAATGTAACCACCGGCTTGATAAAGAATATTATTAAGTTCTAAGGATAAGAGTGCTTCTTCTAGTACATGAAGATCTAGCTGTAATTTTGTATGGAGTTGGTCTATAGAAAGGGATGAAGTTTGAAGGAGCTTGCAGATTTTTTTATGTGTAGCTGGAAGAGTGGGGGTAACGGAGGAAGTGCAGTTTGAGGCTATAGAGACATAGGGTTTAGCACCTTTTAGGAAGAGGGCATGGCTACCTTCATGAAGTGGGTCATAAATGTTGCCAGGGAGTACATAAACGTCTTTACCTAACTTAAATCCACATTCTGCTGTGTATAAGGAGCCACTGGTTGAAGTGGCTTGCATGACGTAAATAGATTGACTAAGCATAGCCATGAGTTCATTGCGGCGAGCAAAGTTTTGCTTGTGGACGTTACTAAAGGGAGGAAATTGAGATATAACAGCACCTTTTAAACTAATTTGCTTCATTAGTGTTATGTGCTCAACAGGATAGCAACGGTCAAGCCCAGTACCAACTACTGCTGCAGTGTAACCATTCGCATGAAGGGCTGCTGTATGAGCATAACTATCAATACCTTTTGCCATGCCACTAATGACTGGGATATTTTCCCTAGCAAGTCTAGTAGCCAGCTCTAGAGTTGCTTCTTTACCGTACGTATTACACCTTCTAGCCCCAACGATTGTAGTAGCTACTGGGTATAGATTGAGGGGCTTTAAGTCACCTTTTACATAAAGTAGAGTGGGTGATTGCATATAAAGGTGTAGTATAGTTGGATAAATAGTGTCTTGAAATGATATAAGTTGAATATGATTTTCCGTGCAGTAAGTGAGTATATGCTTAGCACAATCTAGAGATCTATGTGTGAGTATTTTATTTGCAGTACTAGGTCCAATATGAGGTATTTTAA
Source organism: uncultured Eubacteriales bacterium (assembly GCA_900551325.1). Taxonomy (GTDB): domain Bacteria; phylum Bacillota; class Clostridia; order Lachnospirales; family Cellulosilyticaceae; genus Holtiella. The sequence continues at coordinate 97,428 of URVM01000006.1, forward strand.
TAAGGTGGGTAAATGTACTTTCGTAGATAGCTTGTGCTGTATCAAAGTGGGAGAATAAGCTTCGAATGAGATAAGGGCCCACACCTGGTATAAGATGAAGCCATAGTAAATAAAGTGTGTCTGTCATAATTCACCTCACACTGTATGAAGTCTTGCTTGTTCTTTTTCGATCTCTCGACACATTAGTGCTTTGATAATGTGGAATTTATTGATAGATGACTGACCTTCTAAGTCAGCAAAAGTACGTGCCAGCTTAAGGAATTTGTGGTAAGTACGAGCACTATAGCTGAATTTATCATAAGCTTGTCTAAGAAGTGTAGTGCTTTCTGCATCGATAGTACAGTAAGTATTGATAAGGTCAGGAGTCATATTGGCGTTGGCATAAATGCCAGGATGCTTGGCATAGCGTGTTTTTTGTATATTTCTAGCTCGTTCTACCTTGGAACGTAAGTGTTGGGAGGATGGACCAGCTTTTTCATCTTGTAGATCAAGAATGTTTAGTGCTTTAAAATTCTTTTGAATATCAAGGCGATCTAGAATAGGTCCAGAAAGCTTTGAACGATATTTTTTAATTTCATAATCAGTACAATGACATCTAGTTTCACCGTAGTAACCACAAGGACAAGGGTTCATTGCAGCTACAAGCATAAAATGAGCGGGAAATTGGTGAGCATGCTGAACACGAGAGATGGTCACATACCCATCTTCTATAGGTTGTCTTAAAGCATCTAGTGTATGTTTACTAAACTCTGCAATTTCATCTAGAAATAAGATACCGTGATGAGCAAGTGAAATTTCCCCAGGCATAGCATAACGTCCACCACCAATGAGCGAGTTCATAGAAGCATTATGATGTGGTGCTCTAAAAGGACGTTCACTAATGAGATTACCTTTGTTTTTGAGGATACCTGCTACACTATAAATCTTAGTAATTTCAAGGGATTCAGTTTCACTTAGAGAAGGTAAAATAGTAGGAATACGTTTGGCAATCATAGATTTACCACACCCAGGTGTACCAGACATAAGTAAATTATGACCACCAGCGGCAGCAGCACATATAAATTCAATAGAAGAATCTTGGCCTTTTACATCACAAAAGTCTACAATGTAAGGACTCGCATCTGTATGAATATTAGATTTATGAACGATAGGCTCATAAGGATTAGTTCCGTTTAGAAAGGAAATAACCTGTTTCAAATCTTCAAATGCAAAAATATTTAGTCCTTTGACCAGTTTAGCTTCAGCTAAATTATCAAAGGGAACGATAATGTTTTTTATGCCATGATTTTTGGCTTCTATAACCATAGGCAAAATACCAGAACAGGCACGTAGCTTGCCATTTAAAGAAAGCTCACCTAAAATTGCATATTTATCAATTTCAGAAGCATTAAGTTGTTCGGAGCGTATGAGTAAACCAATTGCCATACCTAAATCAAAGTGTGATCCACGTTTCTTAAGGTCGCTTGGAGAAAGGTTAATGACAATTTTCATTTTGGGGAATTCCAATTTAGAATTAATAATAGCAGCTTCAAGGCGCTCGCGAGATTCTTTAACTGCTTGATCTGCTAGCCCAACAATGGATAAAGAAGGTTGCCCATAGAGTGTATCTACTTCAATGTGGACAAGATGAGCTTCTATACCTAATAAAGAAAAACTATTAATAATAGTTGCCATGATTTTAATCCACTACTTTCAATTTAGATTCTACAAAATTTTGATAAAGTTTAGGTGCTTGACTAGATTCAAAGTAATTCAAAATACGTTCAGGATGAAGAAAATCAATAGTTTTTCTTCCTATAAAAGCACTATAACTAGACCAAGTATACTCTTCAGGGGTAGTAACCATATTTGCGTGAACGGGATTAAGATGGATATATCTGCTCACTTCTAAAAGTTGGTGATCAAGGGAAATAGGCTCAGTAAAGAAACGATCTTGAAATAAATGTCCCACATAATTGTACTTATCATTAAAGTAACGAGCATACCCAGTGTTTAATCTATGCATAAAAGTACTTAAAGGTTCTTTGCTCATACGCATAAGTAAATGAACGTGATTGTCCATGAGACAATAACATATCACCTCAAAAGGTGTATCTTGCAGTTTCTTCAAATAGAAACGTATTAAGTTTAGAAATTCTTGAAAGTCACCCTCATCCCTAAAGATATCATTACGATGATTACCACGACAGGTAATATGATAATAGCCATTTTCATACCACTGCCTAGCTTTTCTACCCATATACTATACCTCAACCTTTTTTAGAGATTATAGACCTAGAGAGGTAATTTTATTCAGGTGCCAGGCACTTGACAATTTAGCCGCAATTTAAATAACTTAGAAAGGTTGTGCTATTATTTTTTTAATTTTGTGTAAAGTATGGTAAGATTAAAGAGAGGTTAAATAGATAAATTCAAGGGGAGGAGAAATTGATGAGAAAATTATGGATGGCGATTATGTTAGGGATGAGCATAGCCTTTATGGGTTTGGGGCAAGTACTTTATGCTCAGCCGGCTAAGAATAATCAAGAGTATGAAACTTTAAAAAAGCAAATTGGAACGAAGGAGCAAGCTATCAAACAGTTGGATGGGATGTTTCCAACGTTGTGGCACTCTTATCATTTGTGGCAGGGGCAAGATAGTTGTGTAGCTGTACTGCGATCAGGGGAGAAGGTCTTAGGGGAAAGGTTGACTTCTAGTGCGGGAAGAAGTGATATGGCTACTACTGTAGCCTATTTGTTAAGTGATGATTATAAGACAGGGACTATTTATGCATTTCAATTTGGGCAAGATGGGAGTCTATATCCTATCAAGGCGGCAACTTACATATATAAAGATGGCAAGTATTATATTTTTGATCCGGTAGTAGGGATGAAAGCAGATGAAGGGTGTAGGAATAATGAATATATTAAGAGTATGACCCTAAATACCTTAGAGGAGTTTGGTACATATATTAAACAAACAGATGGATTTAAATCTAATACTTCTCAAGTGTATGCTGTACCTAATGGTGAGGAAGTAAGATTTGTAGTAGATCCAAATACGCTTTCGGTACAGGTAGAGCATATAGAGGCTAAATTACTTTATTCAAATACTGGATTGGCAGATGAAAGATTTAAGCATATTAATCCAGATAATATAAAGCAGTATAAACTACCTAAGATGTTAGGTGGGCTTACTTTAAGTGTGGAACAAGCTAGGGTCTTGGTGGATAAGTCACCACAAGAGGTTAAGGCACAGGTTCGTACAGCGGGGGATTTGCTTTTATATATGCTTGCGTCTAGGACCCTTCTAGATAATGGAGACCAAAGTATGTGGGCAGATGGACAGGTATGGCATTATAACAAAACAGCTAAAGATGTGTTAAGTACAAAACGAGGAAACTGTGGAAGTATGGCCAATCTAGCTAATTATTTGTTAGAAGATGACTATGAAGATCTTGGATTTGTCTTGCATTCTTACTATCCTGGTAGTGGAGGCGGTCATGTTTACAATTATATTAAATACCAAGGGAACTATTACATTGTAGATTTTAGTAGCTACTTATTTAATAACTATAGTGTGCAAAATGAATTTAACTTTATTAAAATGAAAAATCTAGGTGATTATGGTACCAGATGGAATGAATGTTACGGTGGTTTGGCAGCAATTATAGTTCATAAGTCACCAGGCACCCATTTACCAAATGTTTGGTCAGGAAACAATTATTATTTTCCAGTAGGATCGGAGTTTGAAGTCCTTCTAGAGACCCCTGATAAAGGATATAAAGTAGGAAAGATTCCTATGCCAAGTGCAATACCTGATTGGAGAATACCTCAGCAATAATTAAACCCACCAAGGGGGCCTAGTTCTATGAAAATATGGAACTAAGGCCTTCTTGGTGGGTTTTGTGTGTTATAGTCATTAATACATAGTAAATACATAATTTATGTTTGATATATATACTTTTTTATATAATAAATTGTTGTATATTATAAAATTAATGCATTATATACAAAGCCTATAGAGTGTTTAATTGTGTGTTATAGAGTGATGTGAACAAAAGTTAAATCACTTGAAAAATGCCAATGAACCTTTCTATTTTAGCAGGGTTTATTGATAGTGGTGCAGGTAACTGGGTTGACACAAGTGATGGTATAGTGAAATTTAATGAGCAAAGACCTGAGTATAAGGAATTTGTTAAAATAGTACATACACTTAAAGAACCTAAGGGTAATATTGAAACTTTAAGTCCAGCAGGTACAGCTTGTATTATGATTCCTAAGAAATCTCAGAATAAAGAGGCTATGATTAAGTATATTAACTGGGAATTTAAAAACTTAGATAACAACATGGTTACATGGTACGGCATTAAGGATAAAGGCTGGAAATGGGTTGATGAGGCAAACCATGTTTATGAGAGATTAAACACAGATTATGGTAGTGACTTTGTAACAGGTGCTCGTCCTATGTCAGAATGGGATACTTATATGGATGAGCTACAAAAAGCTGGTGGAGATCAGTGGAGTGAGGCAGTTATAAAGCAATACAATGAGATGAAAAAGTAAGGTAAAAGATTGAAAAGGAGAAATGTAGGAATAGCCTACTTTCTCCTCCTTATTTATATACTATAAAAATTATGTAAATATATCTTGCAATGACTAAATAAATTATTTTTTACTAAAAAACAGGAATGAAAAGGAAGGTTAACATATATATATGTATTATGGATAGTTGTACAATCCTAAAGTCACAAAAAATAGGGGGAAGCTAAATGTCAGTTAAATATTTACCGGAGCCATTTAGAATCAAAATGGTGGAGACCATTAAAATGCTTAACAGGGAAGAACGAGAAGAAGCAATCAAAAAGGCACACTATAACTTATTTAACTTAAAGGGAGAGGATGTTTATATTGATTTATTGACAGATAGTGGTACCAATGCCATGAGCCAGGAGCAATGGGCTGGGATTATGCGCGGGGATGAGGCTTATGCTGGGGCAAATAGTTATTATAAGTTAGTGGAAACGGGTCAGGAGCTTTTTGGCTATAAGTATATTCAACCTGTCCATCAAGGTCGTGCAGCAGAAAAAGTACTTTTTCAATTACTAGTAGGTCCTGGAAAGTATTCTATTTCTAATATGCATTTTGATACAACGAGGGCTCATGTAGAGTTGGCGGGTGGACGAGCTATTGACTGTGTAGTAAAGGAAGCACTAGATCCTAGTTTGCGTATACCTTTTAAAGGGAATATGGATGTTGAAAGACTAGAACAACTCATCGAGCAGTATGGTCCTGAGAATGTAGGGATTGTAGTTATGACCATTACCAACAATTCAGCGGGTGGACAACCTGTATCTGTTCAAAATATGCGTGATACAGCAGCAGTGTGTAAAAAATATGGTATTAAGCTATGTATAGATGCTGCGCGTTTTGCAGAAAATGCTTATTTTATTAAGCAGAGAGAAGAAGAATTTAAAGATGCTAATATTGCAGAAATTATTAGAGAGATTTTTAGCTATGGTGATATGTTTACTATGAGTGCTAAAAAGGATGCTATTGTAAATATAGGTGGTCTTTTAGGGATTAAAGAGGATGAAACACTTTATCAACTTTGTAAAGAAAGAACTATTTCCTTTGAAGGATTCGTTACATATGGAGGCCTTGCTGGACGTGACCTTGAAGCTATGGCTATTGGTCTACGTGAAGGCTTGGATGAAAATTATTTAAGATATCGTATTGGACAAATGGAGTATTTGGCAGGAAGATTAGATGAAGTGGGTATTGCTTATCAAGCACCAGTAGGGGGACATGGTGTGTTCGTAGATGCAAAAGCAATGCTTCCTCATATCCCTTATCATGAGTTCCCAGCTCAAGCATTAGCTATTGAACTTTATAAAGAAGCGGGTATTCGTACCTGTGATATTGGTTCCTATATGTTAGGAAACGACCCAGATACGAAAGAGCAACTTCAAGCTGAATTTGAGTTTACAAGGTTAGCCATCCCAAGACGTGTGTATACCCAAGCTCATTTAGATGTAATAGTAGATGCTTTAATTGAGATTAAGAAGCGTGCACATGAAGTAAGTGGTTATGAGATTACATGGGAACCACCTATTTTAAGACACTTTCAAGCACACCTAAAACCAATAGTGAAATAAAGGAGAGGCGATATGGCAAAAAAGAAAATGAATCCTACCCCTTCTACAAGAGATACATTTAATAGTCGTTTTGGTTTTATTCTTGCCTGTATAGGTTCTGCTGTAGGTATGGCAAATATTTGGCTCTTTCCTTATCGTATAGGACAATTGGGTGGGGCAGCCTTTTTGATTCCCTATATTTTATTTGTAGTTATTATAGGTTTTTCAGGAGTTATTGGTGAAATGGCATTTGGAAGAGCTATGGGGACGGGACCTTTAGGGGCATTTAGAAAAGCCATGGAACAAAGAGGCAAGAAATTTGGTGAATGGATAGGACTTATACCTGTTATAGGATCCTTGGGTATTGCTATAGGCTATGCTGTTGTTATTGGATGGATATTAAGATTCTTGGCAGGTTCTCTTACAGGAAGTTTGCTAAAGACAGCAGATAGTGGTCAGTATTTTGGAAGTATAGCAGGAAACTTGGGGAGTTGGCCTTGGCATATAATAGGCCTTGCTATCACTTTTTTGATCATGTGTTTGGGTGTTTCAAAAGGGATTGAAAAAGTAAATAAAGTTATGATGCCTGCCTTCTTTATTTTATTTATTATTTTAGCGCTTCGTGTACTGACTTTAGAAGGGGCTATGGAAGGATATCGCTACCTATTCATTCCTAAGTGGTCTTATTTACTAGATCCTAAAACTTGGGTGTATGCATTAGGTCAGGCTTTCTTCTCCTTATCTTTAGCAGGTTCTGGAACTGTAGTATATGGTAGTTATCTCAAAAAAGATGAAGATGTTGTTTATGCAGCAAAAAATGTTGCCTTTTTTGATACATGTGCAGGATTACTGGCAGCTCTTGTTATTATTCCAGCTGTATTTGCCTTTGGACTTAATCCAGCAGCAGGCCCACCACTTATGTTTATCACCATGCCAGAAGTATTTAAGCAAATGCCACTGGGGCAGTTATTTGCTATTATTTTCTTTGTAGCTGTATTATTTGCAGGGCTTACTTCTTTAATCAACTTGTTTGAAACCCCTATAGAAGCACTACAAGAAAAGTTTAAGCTCTCTAGAAGAAATGCAGTAGCAGCTATAGCTTTAGTAGCTGTTTGTATTGGCTTATTAATCGAAAATGGAGATGTAGTAAGCATTTGGATGGATGTTGTATCTATTTATGTTATTCCGCTTGGTGCACTTCTTTCAGGTTTTATGTTCTTTTGGGTATGTAAAGGGAAATTTGCTAGAGAACAAGTACAAATGGGTAGGAAAAAGCCACTTGGCAAATGGTTTGAACCAATGACTAAATATGTATTTTGCGGTTTAACTGTTATCGTCTATATATTAGGGATTTTATATGGAGGTATCGGTTAATAATCTACTTGGTGTAATGGGATAGACACAATTCACTCCTTAGAAATGATAGTGTTTTTGAGGAGTGGAGTGTGTTATTTTTTTACCTAAAAATGAAGTTTTAGTTAAATTTGTATTAAAATTATTTTAAACATAAGTTTAATAAAATATACTAATAGTAGTTAAAGAATATATTTATAGTTAAGTAATATAAAAATATGGAGTTTAGATTTAAGTAAAAGGAGTATTTAATATGAAAAAAACAGTAATAAGGCTATTAATCGTAGTATTTTGTTTGGGAATGGTTAGTGGTGTCATAGCGGCTACAACAACAAAGAAAATACAGGCTGATTTAAACTATGGCATTACACTAAAATATAATGGGGCAGTTAAAGTATTCAAAGATAGTAATGGAAATGTTATGTATCCTATTTCATATAATGGAACAACTTACTTGCCGTTAAGGGGAGTAGCAAGCTTGTTTAATACCCCGATAGAATGGGTAGAAGAAAAGCAAACGATTCATTTAGGTACCGAGTCAACTAAAGTAATTACACAAAGTATGTTTAGCACAATGGAGGGCTTTACCTATAGTACGGACAAGAGTAAGTTAGTTATTGGGAAAAAGCAATATGATAGTGGATTAGTTTGTAGTAGAGACAACTCATCTAAGGTATCTAGTTTTACATTAAAATTACCAACTGCATATGATACCTTACACTTTAAAATTTTGTGTGATGCACAACAAGTATTTAAGATTTATGATCCTAATAAAGAAGTTATTAAAACTTTTACTTGTAAACCAGGGGAGCCCCTTGATATAGAAGTAGATATTAAAGGGCTAGAATTTATACAAATGTTATCTAAAGATGAATGGGATAATGATAAAAAGAGTAATATAATCATTGCAGATATGAAATTAAAATAATGAACTAGAATAGTTTGATAAAAGCTAAAACCCCACAGAAATAGGTGTATGATGTGACCCCAATAAGTTAGACTTTATAGCGTAGTATCCTTTTAGGATGCTACGTTATTTCTTTATACTGCTAGAAGGCTTAACCTGTATTCTACCGGGCTCATCCATCCTAGTTTCTCTTTAATTCTTTTCTCGTTGTAATACTTTATGTATTTTTCAGTGGCTACCTTAAGTTCTTGATAACTGTAATAAATCCTTCCATAATACATTTCCTGTTTCATAATTCCAAAGAAGTTTTATGATCGTGCGAAGATAATAACAAATACTATTTATATAACGGTTACGTTAGTTATTATTGGAGCAATAGTAATGGGTATAGGTATATCTAAAATCTTAAGAAAAAGTATTGTTACACCACTACAAGAAATAGAAAGTGTAGCAGAAGACCTAAGTAAGGGAAGACTTGATATAGAAGTGAATTATACAGGTGAAGATGAAATAGGTAGTCTAGCTAAAAGTTTAGAATGAACAATAAGAGTTTTAGAAGCGTATATTCGAGATATCACACAGCAGTTAGAATATATGGCAAGTGCTAATGAAGGAACACAAGTGATGGAAGAAATGGTTATATCTATGGATGATATTAATAATTCTAGTAGAAATATTTTAGAAATTATTAAGATTATAGATAATATAGCTAACCAGACGAATTTATTAGCCTTAAATGCAGCTATTGAATCTGCAAGAGCTGGTGAAGCAGGAAAGGGGTTTGCAGTTGTTGCAGCGGAAATTAGAGAACTCGCTAATAGAAGTACAGGAATTGTAAAAGAGATAGAAAGTATTATACAGATGAGTTTACAAGATGTACAAAAAGGTCAAGCCATAGCACAAACTACAGCAAAAGCTTTAAAAACCATTGTAGCAGCTGTTGGTGAAGAACTAGCGGCACAAGCAGAAAACTTGAAGCAACTAGTTGAATATTTTCAACTAGTGTAGTTAAGAGAGGGTAGATAGTTAATAATTTCTGATACTATAGTATTCTAAAAGTATATACTGTGTGACTCCATGAATATACATAATATTGCATATAAAGACCTTCTTAATTTAAAATATAAATATAATAATTAAACATGTTATATTTATATTTTAATAAAGAGGTGAAGTATAAAAAATATGAAGTATATAATGTCATGGAGAGACTACTTAAATATAGGTATTAATATTATTGATGAACAACATGTGGAGCTCTTGAAAATAGAGCATAAAATAGAACAGTGTTTAAAGAGAAGATGCAGAATGGTAGATTCTATTTATTTAATGAATCTGATTGTAGAACTTAGAAATTATGTGACTTATCATTTCTATGAAGAAGAAAAACTTATTGCTCAAATAAATCCTAGTGAGTTGAAGAGGCATAGGGAAAAACATGAAGAGTTCGTAGAAGTAATAACAGCTATAGATTGTAGTGAGTTGTTAAATTATCCAGAAAGCGTATTAAGAGAGCTTCAAATAGTCATTCGAGAGTGGTTTTTTAATCACATCATAAAGGAAGACTATGAAGTACTTAATGGAAATGCTATACCGTACTCGGTGCATTGGATACAAAATAATAGAAGATATGTTGACCAATATGTTTAATGAAGGTCATAAAAAAAAGACGTGTCATAAAATGGATGAACCATTTTGTGACACGTCTTTTTTAAAAAGTTAATGAGTTTTATTGTACTCTATGAGATTCAACATCTTGAATAAGCCAAGCGAAATAGTCAGCAGCGGCTTCAAGTGCTACTTCATCATGAGTTGTTACGTCTAAGTAGAGTTTATTGTAGTAATCTCTTAGTTCAGCAAAGTTTGCCCAGTCAGCAGATGCATCATAGTCGCTTTGTTGCATTTGGTTAGCGACTTCAAGGAGTGGTTTAAAGAGTGCTTTACCTTTACTGATAACTAAGTTATCCATCGCTGTATCTAATACCTCATAAGCTACATCAATCTTGTCTTGAGATGGATTTTCTTGTGCAAGTACATCGTTTGCAGCTTGAAGTGCAGCTTGAAGTGTTTTAGTAGATGCAGCTGTATAAAGGTGAATGTCTAAAGCCTTTGCGTCGTCAACAAGTGCTTTAAGTGAAGCGTCTGCTGCAACTCTATGAGATTCCATATCTTCAATAAGCCAAGAGAAGTAGTCAGCAGCCGCTTCAAGAGCTACTTCATCATGAGTTGTTACGTCTAAGTAGAGTTTATTGTAGTAATCTCTTAGTTCAGCAAAGTTTGCCCAGTCAGCAGATGCATCATAGTCACTTTGTTGCATTTGGTTAGCGACTTCAAGAAGTGGTTTAAAGAGGGCTTTACCCTTACTTAAAACAAGGTCATTTATTGCAGTATCTAAAGTTTCACAAGCTAAGTCAATCTCTTCTTGAGATGGATTTTCTTGTGCAATTACATCATTTGCAACTTTAAGTGCATCTTGAAGTACTTTAGTAGATTTTGCTGTGTAAAGGTGAATTTCTAAGGCATTTGCTTTTTCAATAAGTGTATTTAAAGTTTCTACATCAGTTGTTGCTTTTAAACTATGGAGTTTAGCATCTGCCCAGTCGGCATGATCCCAGTAATCCCAGTTTTCTGCTGTATCTACGACTAATTTAACTTGACTTGCATCCCTAATATCTACCACTAAGTGTTGTTTTGGTGTAGTAGGACGCATAATATCTGTTTGTGCTTTAAGCTCACCATCTACAAAAACTTTGAAGATAACACTTGAGTTTTCGCCTGCAACACGTTGGTCCATACCTACCCAAGTATCAAAGACATCATAGCCTTCTACGTTATAGACGATTTCTGAATAAGCGTGTGTTCCGATTCCTTTTTTGAAAGTTTCAACAGATTGATTTTCATCTAGAAGTCGTAAAGGTCTTCCGCTTACAGATTTATCTTTGCTTACAGCGGCACCACCACCTGCTGTTGCAGATTCCCAATTTAAATCAGATAAGTATGCACTTTCACTATAAACAAAAATTTGTTTCTCGGCAGTCGTGGTATTGCCATCTTTGTCTGTTACAGAGTAGTTGATCGTGTAGGCACCAGCTTTGTTTGGATTAAAGCCATTATCATTTACAACAACAGACTCAGTTAAATCACCATCTTCAGCATCTGTTGCTTGAACGAAAGCAGTTAAATCATAGTCGTCACCTACTTGAATAGCTTCTGTTTCGCCTACTACTAACTTTGGTTTTGCATCATTTGTTGTAAGGATTGGATTTGAAATGATACCGTGGTCATAAGCATTTCCATTACCAGCATCACTAATTTCGATTGTTAATTGTTTTACCCCTTTAACAGGCACATTAACATAGACCATATCATCATAGTAATTGAGTGTTTTTGTAGTCGCTAAAACTTCTCCATCGCCAATGATTTTGAAGTTGATACTTGACTTATTTTGAGCTTGTATACCTGCATCTACCCCAAGTAAGGCTTCAAATGTCTCATAATTTTCATCCGCTAAGTCATATACAACGGAACCATTTGCATGGATACCAAATCCTTTTTGGAATGTCTTTACAACACCATTTACATGACCGCTAATATTAGTATTTCTTCTTGGTGTACCATAGCCATTTTTTACAGAAGTCCATGGCGTATCTGATAAATAGTCATAGTTGCTTACAACTTTTACTTTAACTGTTTTTTGAGTAGTAATCTTTTCATCAGTTACTGAATAAGTAAGTGTATATACACCTGTTTCATTGGTATTGATGTTGTGATCCACTTGAATAGCGTTACTGATATCTTCACCTTTATAGTTATAGGCATTTACGATACTGCTAGGATCAAATGTTTCTCCAAGTTTTAAAGTAATTTCATCTTGTTGTACTTTGATTGTAGGTGTATAAGAACTTACTTGTACCGCTTCACCTGGATTTAATTTCTTATCAAAAGGTACTACTTTATAGGTAACAGCGTCTTTATAGTTTACACCTGTATCTACGAAACTATTTGTAGAGGTAAAGGCTACTAATTCGTCGTTTCTATAGACTTCATAACCCATTACATCATTTTTAAAGGCGTCATCTACAGTGAAAGATACTTTGATATTTTCACCTTGTTTAGCTGTTGATACTTGTAAGTTTGGATTGCTTGTAAAGCCTGCCCCTGTATATTTGGAATAGCTATTATTAGCGTACCAAATTTTCTTTTCTGGTTTATTGTAAGTTTTTGCAAACTCTTTTGTTGTATTAGACACAGGGAAGCCATGTCTTTCGAAGTATTCTGTTAAGTCTCTTTCTACAGCCATAGATGAATAGTAAGCTAATTTATCTAATTTATCATTTTCATCTGTAACTTTAATATCGTTTTCTCTATAGATACGATTTAAGTTTGCCCAGTAGCCTGGATAAATCATTTCAAGTTGCCAAAATGCAGCTAATTTTTCAAAGTAGCCACCGTTAGCATACACATTGTTGCCGATTGCAATGACATTTTTGTAAACATGGCTTTCGTAAGGAATTCTATTTTCAGCAGTTTTATTATAGTAATCTGCTGATTTTTGAGGAAGCATGTTATTTGTGATTTCCCCAAGTGTTCTTACGCCGATATCCATACGGTGACCGATTTCGTGGTCAATACCCCATCCACCTACAGTCGTTAATAGGTCTACAAGGACATCTTTTTGTACGCCTGTATGGCTACCAGCTGCATACATATAACCATAAGGTTGAGCAAGTCTTATATTTTCTCTTGTATACTTGATATCATTCTTTTCATCGCTACCATCTAAACCTTGGTATTTGAAAAGCATATCAAGATGGTCGTTATACATGCTTATCGTTTTACTTGGTGTAAAGTTGCCTTCTACATAAGCTTTATAAGCAGACGTTGCTGTTGCTGTAATCACCACATGGTCAGCTACAATCTCAAAAGTATCAATCATTTCACGTTCCATAACATTTGGATGTTTTGTGGCATCTTCATCTACTCTTTGTTTGTATTCTTTTAAGAACTCGATAAAGGTAGCTTCATCTGTATACTTATCAAAGAATGGGAACTTTTCTACACCACTCGTAAATCTTAGAGTAGGTGCTTTGCCTTGTTGTTCTGCTGTATAAGGGTTTACTATGTATATAGGTCCACCTGGCGTTACACTATGGTGATACCAGCCATCATGTTGGGTTACTTCTGGTACTACAATTTCATTTTTTCCTGGTTTTAACTGTACAGTTTTACCCCAGTTTGCCCAGCTACCTTCTTGTTGAGAGAAGAAGAGTTGAGGTACTGGTTTGCCTGGCTCAACGTCTACATAGACAGTAATCGTATCTCCAGCTTTTGCAAGAATACCTGTTGGCTGGTTGTTATTTCCAAGACCAATTTTTAAGTTTTTATTTGCATGAGCTACGCGGTCACCTTGTTGTTCTGCGATAACTGTTTTAATCGTTTGAGTTTGTCCAGAGAGTAAGTCTCTCGCTTCTTGGATATTTTGTTTAATTAAATCATATAAAGGATGGTCCTTTGCCTTTGCCTCAAAAGCATCTAATTCTTCTTTCGTATCAAAAGCTTCGTTTAATGCGCTCATTGTTCCATCTGTAAAGAGGTTTTGTGCAGATGTGTAGATTTCATCTGGTTTGTAGAACATGAGTTCATTTAAAGAGGCAGAGTTTTGTGTAGAGCTTTTAAATTTGAATTTAATACGTTTAAATTCAGTAGGCTCAAAGCGTACTTCTACTAAGCCTTTAACAGCTTTTTGTGCACCTGTAGCAACAAGTTTATAGGTATCTCCTACACTTGTTCTTGAAGCATAAATTTCAAATTCTTGTGCAAAGCCTTTTAAATCACTTTGTCTTGCTCCATAAAGGATACGATCAAGTGTCACTAAGTCGTTAAACTCAACTTCTACTTCATTTGAAAAAGTCGCATCATTTAATTTACCTGTTTCCCAGTAAGTTGTAATATCTTCGTCTATTGCTTTATTAATATTTTGAGAAGCATAGTGTCTTCCGTTGTTTGTGATACTTTTTATATTCGTATAAGGTACTCTATAACCGTCGTTGTAAGTTGTATTAAGATAATAGTCTACTGGTGATACAGTCGCCTTAGTAGGAGAGAGTTCTTTATCTGTCAGAATAGCTTTTGCATTTGCTAAGCCTTCTTCATATAAAGGATAAAGAGGATGTGTAAGGAGTTCATTTTCAAAAGCTATTAACTCCTCTAATGTATCAAAATCCTCAGAGAGTTTGTTCATATTAGAATCTGTAAAGAGTCTATCATATTTTTCATTTAGGGCATCTGGCTTATAAAATCTAAATTCAGCTGCAAAAGCTCTGTCTTGAACAGCACATCTTACAAATTTAAATTTTAAACGTTTAAACCTAGTTGGGTTAAATTTAAATTCAACAAAATCATTTGTCTGTGTAGCTGTACCATAGGCAACCTTTTGGAATGTTTCACCTTCAGCTGTTTCAGATGCATAGATTTCAAATACTTCAGGGAAACCTTTTCTATTTTCACGTGCTAAAAAGGCAACACGATCTAAAGTCTCTACTTCATTAAAAGTAAATACTACTTCGTTCGTAAAATCTGGACCATTACTTTTGTTTGTTTCCCAATGTGTTTCAGGTTTACCATCAATCATATAATTCACGTTAGAATCATAGTATGTACCCCCGTTTGTACTGATGTTTATAATACTTGTACTCGGTAGTCTAAATAATTCACTATACGCTTCATCTACTGCTGTACCCATATGATAAGCTTGAAGCTTAGATACTTTTGCTACGATAGGGGAAGTAGTAGAAGTTGCTGGCTCAACCATGGATGCTTCAATAGAACTTACTTCATTGGCTAGAACTTCTAACATTGGAGAAGACGAGTTCATTATGAGAGCAGCCACAGTAAGAGCAGCTATTTTTTTGCTGTTTCTGTAATTCATATTTAACCTCCTATTTTATATTTTGAAAAATATTAAAGTAAAATGACGTTTAAGATTATAATCTAATGGGTTAGACAAATCAATATGTATATATAGTTGGAATAAAAAAATTGTCTTGCGTATACTCTACTGGTATAATTGAGGGGTATTTTTGTATCTGTAAGTTTAAAGTAGAGGTTGTAAATAATGGTAAATATTGAAAGAGTTAATTTAAAATATAAGAAAAATTTAGGTAGATCTTTTTTGATTTTAATGGTAATGCTTATAATAATAGGCTGTGTTATATTTATACAATATAAAAATAAGATAGAAGAATACACTAAAAGAAGAAGCTGCCATAACTTTAGAAATTATTTCAGCACAAAATGCTACTAATATAAGAATGAATATATCACATAAGCAAAAACTACTACATTTAATAGCAAAAATAATTGAGGAAAGCAAAGAGCTAAGACCTGAAAAGGTTGTAGAATTATTACGTAGATATAATAACTTTTCTGGTGCTGATGATATAGGTATCATTGATGCAAATGGTATAGCCTATACTGTGCAGGGGGAAAAGTTAGATGTAAGTGAGTATCAATATTTCACACAGGCAATGAAGGGGCTAGGTGGTTTATCTAAAGATTATATAAGTAAAGACAAAAAGGAAATGTTTATAATTAGTACAGTTCCAATCTATATCCAAGATAAAGTAGAAATGGTATTGATGGCAACTTATGAACAAAGTCATTTTACTAGGTTAATTGACCAACCATTTTTTGATGGAGAAGGTAAATGTTTAGTTATGGATTTTGAAGGCAACTTACTAACACAAGAAAATGAACTTCATGAAATGAATAAAGAGTTTATTTGGGAACATATTCAACAACATTATTCTCGAGCTAGAGGGAACAGAGTTTATGTATCATGTGATAAAAACTATTTGGAATATGAAGTTAATGGGGAAAAATATTTAGCGTATCATGAACCTTTAGGGATTTATGATTGGGTGTTAATATCTTATATGCCCAAAGAAGTTGTTTATACAAATCTAGATATAATAAATACAATGATGTCTAAAATGCTTGTATTTATAGGGATAGGTACTGGTGTCCTTATTATCGTATTTTTAAAACAATATAAAAGCTATCAAAAAAATATTTTACATAGTGTATGTACAGATGAATTAACAAACCTTAATAATTATGAGTATTTAAGAAAGTATTTTAAGAAGATAAAGGCTAAAGATAAAGAGGATAAGTTCCTGGTAGTAATGGACATTGATAAATTTAAGAGTATTAATATCATGTATAAGACTTGTGTAGGCGATGAATTATTGAAGTATATTGCTTCTATTTATCAAGAACTTTTACCTTATGATAAACTTTTTAGGTGTGAAGCGGATACCTTTGTTGGAATCATAGAGGGTAGGTTAGAAGAAGATATTGTCAGGAAACTGAGCAAACTTCAAAATAGAATACAAGAGGATATTGAACAAAAAAGGATAGTTCCTATAAGTCTTTCTTTTGGGGGATGTTCCTTAGAGGCCTTTGAAGACTTACGTTCTATTTATACTAATGCTTTGATTTGCAAAAATAAAGCTAAACATAATATTAGCAAAAAAATATATTTCTTTAATCATAATGAGCAAAGGTATTTTATAGAAAATCGCAAAATAGAGGAGAAGTTTATAGATGCAGTAAAGAATAGTGAATTTGAAGTGTGATATCAGCCTAAATATAATATGAAGACCAAAGAATTATATGGTGCAGAAGCGTTAGTGAGATGGTGTGAGAAAGATGGGCAATATATTTTACCGTCATATTTTATACCTGTTTTTGAAAAGAGTGGACAGATTGTACAATTAGATAAGGTAGTTATTGGACTAACTTTTAAACATATACAGGAAATGAAGCAATTAGGAATTAAAATAAAACCTATTTCTATTAATTTATCAAGGAAACACGAACAACATTCAGAGCTTATTGATTATATTAAGGTGTTGATGAAAAACTATAAGATTAATCCAAAGGATGTTTCTTTTGAGATTACAGAAAGTGCATTAATAGAAAATAGTGAGTTTATAAATAAAATTATAAATGGCCTACATGGTTTGGGATTTCAAGTGGATATAGATGATTTTGGTGTGGGTACATCTACATTAAATTCACTTTACGCAGCAGAATTTGATACATTAAAATTAGATAGGTCCTTTATTGATAATATAGGAAAGCCTAAGATGAATAGTATTATTCAAGCGACTATTCAAATGGCACAAGCTTTAAATATGAAAATTATTGCTGAAGGCGTGGAAACGGAAGAACAGCTTCAGTTCTTAGTAGAAAAGGGATGTCTGCTGGCTCAAGGCTACTATTTTTCACCACCAGTACATTTTGGAGATTACTTAGCTATGAATAGGCTAGGCACTACATTAGAGGAAGATAAATATAAAGTAGAGGACTAAATTGAAAGTTGTAGGGGTATTAAGGATCCTATAAATATGAGGGTCATTTAAACAATAAATATTGAAATTAACCCGAGTAAATAGATATTAAAAGTAGTCTATTTACTCGGGTTTGATTTTTATGTTAAAGTCATACATCTACAAGAAAGTATTTATTTTTTGCGGCTGGCTTCTTTCATTTCAAGGCCTGTTCCGTAATCCAGTTGACGTGGCTCGTATTCTTCGTTTTCTTTTTGGCGTGTCATAAGGGTATAGGCCCAAGTCGGATGAGTAGCATCTGTGCGCCAAGGTCTGTCTTCCCAATAGTAGCCTCTAAATGGGTCTCTTGAACGATTCATTTCATCTAGAAGGGCATTATGAAGTTTGTTGCGGATTTCAATATGTGCGGCGCTTTCGATGAGGTTATTAATTTCATAAGGGTCTGTTTGTGTGTCATAGAGCTCATCTGAAGTAAGGAGATTGATAACTAGTTTGTAGCGTCCATCATAAATAGCGCGTAGAAGTTGCATACCACCGAAGCCGTCATGGTCTACTTCGTAGCGGCCGAATTCCATAAAGACGTAATCATTTACACGTTTCCCATCTAAGAGTTGAGGCTTTAGGCTGTTACCCATAAACATTTTAGGAATAGGGACACCCATAAAATCAAAAATAGTTGGTGCTAAATCTAGGTGTGAAACAGGGTAGTGGTCTACTGCACCACTCTCAAGTTGGTTATGTTTTATAATGAGTGGAATATTTGTAATCTCATTATAAGCCGCAGGTCCTTTAGCCCAAAGCCCGTGTTCACCGAAGAAGTTGCCATGATCACTAGTATAGATAACCAAGGTATCAGGGGCATAAGTTTCTATAGCTTCTAGTACACGACCGATTTCATCATCTACAAAGCTATTGCAGCCTAAGTAATCTGTTGCTTTTTTAGGTTGATTAGCTATTTCTAGTGCTTTGTCACTTCGTTTTGTTTCATCTTTATGAAGGCCAGCCCATACTTTTTGATGCTGTGGTTTATTTTCTAAATCATCTAAATGAGCTGGAGTGACAGGGATTTCATGGTCTTTATGGAGCTGTCCATATCTTTCGGGTGCAAGATATGGGTCATGTGGTTCGTCATAGGATACCACTAAGAAGAAGTCTTCTTGGTTGTGATTTTTCAAGAAGTCAATAGCACGGTTAGAGCAGCGGTGACCAAAGGTAAAGCTTTCTTCTACACCTGGGTTATGAATAGTACTAGGCTTTCTAGAGAGTACTCTTTCTTCTGGTGTAAGTTCATCTAAGTAGCAACGCATATCGTACCAATAATTAGGGTCCCATCCTTCTGGACATCTTCCCATACCAAAATAATCCCCACCATCTAAATGCCATTTGCCTATGTAAGCTGTATGGATACCATGATCCGCTAAACGTTGTCCTACAGTTTGAACGTCTTGACCTATACCCATAGAGTTGGTCCATCCACCTGTTGAATGAGGGTATTGACCTGTAAATAAACCTGCTCTTGCTGGTTGGCAAACAGGTTGGACACAATAAGCTTGTTCAAAGCGTACACCTTGTGATGCTAATGTATCTAAATGAGGTGTGTGCATCTTTTTGTTGCCATAACATCCTACCATATCTTTACGCTGGCTATCTGTCATAATGAATACTACTTTTCTCGCTAAATGCATAGTTCTAACCCCTTTTCTTTTATGAAGTTACTTAATAAGTACGTGATTGTAGTTTGTACTTATAGTCAATCCCCTAAAGTGAGTTATATGATTCAAGTAAGTTTAAGGATTAGTACTCATTATAACATGATTTAAGTTTAAAATTATGGATAATTATATACAATTTGTTGCGATATTTATTATATATTTTGCAAATATAGTAATTGGAATTTTATATAATGTTATATGCATGAAGAATGAAGGAATGTATCAAGCAGATATCATCTAGATAAACTAAGCAAGCCTACAGAAATATTTATAATATTTCTGTAGGCTTGCTTAGTTTATTGTATCACTTTAAATTTAGTTTCTAAGTGAATGCCTGCTTTTGACTTGATTTTTTCAGCTTGAACTTTTACTTTTTCTATAAGTTCTTGTTCATCTAATACCATAATCTGGCGTTCTTTCATAAGCCATTTTCCATCACAGATTGTAGAATCTACATTTTGGCTGCTCATAGCGTAGACAATGTTACCAATTGGGTTATGAAGTGGCAAGCTGTGTAAATCATTTGGATTAAGGATAATCATATCTGCTTTTTTACCTACTTCTAGGCTTCCAATTTGGTCTTCCATAAGGGCACATTTAGCACCATTTAGAGTTGCCATCTCAAGTATTTGCTCTGCGTAGAGTACTTCTGGATTTAGGGTACGGCCTTTGTGGATGAGGGAAGTAAGGTACATATCGCGCATCATATCCATACGGTTGTTAGATGGGGCACCATCTGTTCCAATAGATACAGGAATGCCTTTGTGAAGCATTTCAGGAATAGATGCAAAGCCAAGTACAACTTTCATAGCAGCGCCTGGGTTGTGAGATACTTTTACATCATGAAGTCTAAATAAATCTAGTTCACGATTTGTAAGCCATACAGTATGAACAGCTAGTAAGTTAGGACCTAAAATGCCTAAGCTGTTGAGGTGTTCTACAGTAGATAATCCTTGGCGTGTTTTAGCAAAGTCGATTTCATCTGGAATTTCAGCAATATGCATGTGAATACCAGTATTATACTGATCTGCAAGGGCTTTTGTTTTGGTAATTAATTCGTCTGAGTTGTTAAAGATTGTACGAAGGCCAAACCAAATTTTGACACGTTCATTATAAGTATTGTTGTACTTTTCGAAGAGTTCTACTTGTGCTTGAAGCTCTTCATCACAAGTTTTTTGCCAAGGTTTTGGAAGGCCTTCTCCGTTATCCATAACGGATTTAGTAAGACAAGCACGAAGACCAGTTTGGCCAACGGCTTCTACCATGGCATCTACGTATTGACCACCTGCTTCTAGGAAAGTAGTTACACCAGATTTGATCATTTCAATACAGCAAGCTGTAGAGGAGATGAGAGAATCTTCATAGTCAAAGCTACTTTCATAAGGCCAAACCCTTTCTCTAAGCCATGTGAGAAGAGTCACATCATCAGCAATACCGCGGCCAAGCTGTTGAGATAGGTGAACGTGAGTATTTACAAAGCCTGGCATAAGGATTTTGCCAGCAGCATCATAGATTTCACAGTCTGCATGAAGGAGAGATTCATCTACTTTCCCAACCGCTTTAATCATATTGTCTTCTATAAGAATACTACCATTTGCATACACTTCACGTTCTTTATTCATAGTAATTAAATAACAGTTTTTTATATATAATTGACTCATAGTTACGCTCCTTTTTAACTAAGTACTAAATTTAAGACAGATAAGGCACCGATAATCCAAAGGGTTAAGCTAATTTTATCTGTTTCTTTTACGACAACGTGCATAATGATATAAGAGATAAAGCCAAAGCATAGACCGATACTAATGCTATATGTAAGAGGCATAAGTAAAACAGTAATAAAGGCACTTACAGCAATTTTACTATCGTTAAAATCAATTTGACGAATGCTAGAAAACATAAATACACCAACCATTACAAGTGCAGGTGATGCGGCGTAAGTTGGTACCACAGATAAAAGTGGTGTAAATAAAAGAGTAACTAAAAATAAGAGTGCAGTCACCACAGATGCAAGACCAGTACGTGCACCTGCTGCAATACCAGCTGCTGATTCACCAAAAGTTGTTACTGTACTTGTCCCAAGTAAAGAACCAATTAATGTGGAAGTTACGTCTGCATAAAGCATTCTAGATAAACCTTTAATGTTACCCTCTTTATCTTCTAGTCCCATTTGCTTACAACAACTAATAAGAAAAGCTAATGAGTCAAACATATCAATAAACATAAAAGAGAAAATAGGTCCGATTAAAGAAAATTTAAGAGCACCTAATATATCTAATTTAAAAGCAATAGGTTCAATGCTTGGTGGTGCAGAAATAATAGCAGATGGAAGTTCCACCAAACCAAGAGTTATAGAAAGGATCGTTGTAATCACAATACTGATTAAGATACCACCCTTTACCTTCTTTACTTCAAAGATGCCCATAAGGACAAGTCCTAGTAAAGCAATTAAAACAGTTGGATTAAAATCTGCAAGGGCTACAAGTGTATCTGGATCACCTACAATAACACCCATTCCTTTAAGACCAACAAAAGATAAAAACAAACCAATACCTGCTGCAGAAGCGATGCTTAGTTCCTTTGGAATAGCCTCTGCTATATATTTACGTACGCCACTTACGGCTAAAATTAAGAAAATAAGTCCCGAAATAAATACAACCCCTAGTGCTTGGGTCCAATGAATACCTTCACCAATAACTAGTGAATAAGTAAAGAAAGCATTAAGTCCCATACCAGGTGCTAGTGCAAAAGGCGCATTGGCTAAAAGTGCAAAGATTAAAGTACCAATAGCTGTAGCTAAAATAGTAACAGTGATTAAAGCACCTTTATCCATACCTGCATCAGACAAAATGGCTGGATTAACAAAGACAATATACGCCATTGTAAGGAAAGTAGTGATCCCGCCAAGTACTTCTGTTTTAATATTCGAGCCACGACTTGTGTAGTTAAAGTATTTGTCCAACATGATATGACCTCCAAGATGAAAAATTAATAGGGTTAGTATAAAATAAAATAGAACATTTTTCAAGTTTTTTTATTTAATGTTCGGAGTATGTATTATAACCTTTAGGTTTAATTATTGTTAGAAAATTTTAGTGAAATATAAAGTGTGAAATAAATTATACGGTTAATTATCATCTTATACAGTATTTATTTTGAGGATTTAGTTATTATGTTAGGACTGTAAAACATTTTAAAAGTCTTGTATTACAAAGAGATAATGCTATACTATAATTGTAGATAAAATTTAGTAAAAATTATACATTACATGGGTTAAAACTAGGGGGATTGCAATGAAATATGCTGCCGATTTAAGTAAGAAGGATGTTTCGTATTGGATAAAGACAAGTGAAAGTACGGGAGATATTGAAGCTAAATTACAAAGAGAATTCAACAGACTATATATGAAAGGGAAGTTATTATGTGTAGATGAGGCTTGCCCAGTATTTGAGAGTTACTTTGTAGATGTTTCTTTAAGAATCACTAAAAAGGGTCAGCATGTAGGTGTAGTCCTTGCATATAAAGATGACAATCAATGGATTTGGATAGGACATAAGGCGGATGGTAAATGGGGATATAAAGGTGCGAATGGTACAGAAGTCTTTGGGTTTCTAGGACCTACACTAAAAGAAGGTAGAACCTATAATCTCAAAGTAAAATACGACCAACAAGAAATCACCCTTTGGGTAAATGGACAACTGATTTTTAAAGAAAACATACAAACAGATTATAGCTGTACTGGAAAAGTAGGGCTTATGTCTTGGCACGAAGAAAATCAGATTCTAGTAAATGATCTGTATTGCCAGGAGGTAGAGAAGATAGTCTACACACCACAAGAACCTGTTTTAACTACTATACATTCAGAAAAGATGGTAGTTGAAATAGATGAGACATTCCCAAGAGTAGTGAGCTATACGCTCAGTCCAAGTGGTGTTCTACTCTATGGTCAAGAAGATGTGTTAAGCCAGATTAAAATCAATAGTGATACATATATTCCACAAGTTACATTTAAGAAAGTATCTTCTAATGAAGCTTGCTATAGTTTAAAAGTGCCAGAGATTCAGGTAGAGCTTAGTATAGGTATGCAAGTAGTAGGGAATGTCCTAGATTTTAAGGTAACGCATATAGAAGAAACAGGGGATATCCTAGTAAAGACTTTAGAAATTCCTAGTCATAGTCTGATCTCAGTAAGGTCTAACCAAGATAACCCACAAGTTACAGCTACAAAGTTATGGGGGATTTTGACTGCTACAGATGAATATCATACACTTCATGAAATGAAAGAGCATGGTATACCAACAGAAAAGACCATGGTATTTATCAATACAGATACAGTAGCTGCCAGCATAGAAAACAATGTCTTATATAAGGAAAAGAGAGTCCTTTATGAGGCAGTGACAAAAGAAGAGTACAAAAAATGTGGCGTATGGAATGGTGTATGGACTTATAGAGAGATAGATGAAGAAGTTTGTGAACTACCTTGGTGCAAAGTAGTGCTTTCAGGGGATGAAAACGGGGATGGTAAAGTAGACTGGCAAGATGCTGCCATTGGGTATAGAAAACATATGGTACTACCTTTTGGTCATGAGATAGCAAGAAGTCATGTATCACATATAGCTATGGATTTTGCAAGTCTTGCTCAGTATCCTTTCCTTCGTATATTAGACAATATTAAGAAATACCATCATTATACAGATGGTTTTGGGCAAATGGTTTTAGTGAAAGGGCATGCAGCAGAAGGTCATGATAGTGCCCACCCTGATTATGGCGGACATTTTAACCAAAGAGCAGGTGGTATAAAGGATTTTAACCAACTAGTAGAAGGTGCCCATGGGTACAATGCAAAGGTTGGTGTACATATTAATGCTACAGAGTATCATCCAGAGGCTCATGGATATAACCCTGATATACTCAAGAAAGATGCAGAAGATGGTTGGGCGTGGCTAGATACTTCTCATTATGTAGATAGAAAGAAAGACATTGTAAGTGGTGAGCTTTATAGAAGATTAGAAGGCTTAAAATCAGATGCACCAGGTCTTGATTGGGTCTATGTAGATGTATATATGGAGAAGAATGCTTGGAATGAGTATAAATTAGCATCTAAAATCAACGACCTAGGCCTTGCTTTAGGAACAGAGTGGCCAGGGCCTATGGATAAGTGGGTTGTATGGAATCACTGGCAAGATATAGGTTACGATACAACAGGTGATGGCTTAACCAGTAAGATTATACGTTTTGTAAGTAATCAAGTAAAAGATGCTTTCCCTCACCATCCACTCCTTAAATCCAATGATAATAAAGGCTTTATGGGATGGGAAGGTGACTTACCAAGAGAGAAGGACTTACTTTATGCCATTGAAAAGTTCTTTACTTGGTCACTACCATGTAAGTATATGCAACACTTCCCTATACAAAGCTGGGCCAAAGACAAGGTACAGTTTGAAGGTGGTGTAAGTGTTATAGGAGAAGGTGAAATAGAGGTTATCAAGAAAGTAGCTGATGAAGAAGGAGTCTATAGTAAGCAAAAAGTGAAGATGCCTCAATTTACTAAGCTATACAAAGACGGAAAGCTCATCTATAGTGGAGAAAATGTACAGCATACCGGTGAGCGCATTCAAGAAAGAAATAATAAGCTTATATCTAATAATAACTTAGTATTTATCCCTTGGAATCCACTCACAGAAGAGAAGATTTATCATTGGAATGACTTAGGTGGTACATCTACTTGGGATTTACCTGAAAGCTGGACCAATCTAAAGTGTATCAAACTTTACAAGCTTACAAGTACAGGAAGAACCTTTGTAAGAGAATTAGAGATAGTAGATGGAAGGGTAACTTTAGCGGTTCTCCCTAAGACACCTTATGTTCTTTATAAGGAAGAATCAGTAGGTGAAGAGACTCTATGGGGTCAGTATAGCCTGGTGAAAGATATGAGCTTTGATAGTGGCGTATTTGATGTATGGCAAAGATCATCTAAGAGTTTAGAAGTAGATCATATTCAAATGGTCATGGAAGAGGAAGTTGGTAAAGGTAGAGGTTATAATTATCTACTCATTAAAGGTAGTCAAGGTGCCCAAGGTATGGTGGAGCAAAAGATAGAAGGGCTTACCCCAGGAAAAACGTACACTGCTTCTGTATGGGTGGAAGTATTTAAGGGAAGAAAAGCTATCCTTGGTATTAAGGATTATGGTGGTCCTCATGTAACAAACTATGTAGATGTAACAGATGTACCAAACTATAATGTGAACTCAGAAAAGCATCTCACACATTTCCAAAGAATAAAGGTTCAATTTACTATGCCACAAGGTGAGAGTAGCGCCATACTTTATTTAGAGGCAGAAGTAGGAAGGCCTGATAGCTATGTGAAGTTTGATGATGTACGACTTGTAGAAACAGAAGCTACATATAAGGACACACACTATTTCCATGAAGACTTTGAACATGTAGATGAAGGATGGGGACCTTTTGTTTATGCCTATGATGGATTTTGTCAAACTCACCTAAGTGAGAGCAATCTACCTTATACAAAAGATGTTATAGAAGGAAAATTCTCTTTGAAGACAAAAGATGAGGAATATGCAGGAGAAATCTACCGTACTGTACCGGGTCTACTACGATTTGAAAAGGGCAAAAAGTACAAAGTAAGCATGGACTATATGGCATACAATGAATACGGCAAGACCAAAGACTATCAGTATAAGTTAGTTTTAAGAAGTAAGGAACATGGAGAAGTAGATACACTATCTGAATACAGCTTATTAAGCACAAAGACTAATGATACACCAAATGGTCCTGTAGAAGTGGCACATATGGAGTGGACTATAGAAACAGGTGCTTATAAAGAAGCCTACTTAGCAGTGGTTAAGGACAATAAAGAACAAGGGATACTAGTTATTGATAATCTAATCATTAATGAGTATGAAGGAGACATAGTCCATCCAGAACAACCGACAAGTTACTGTGGTGTACAACCTATTGAAGAAGGTATAGTAAAGACAACTATAGGTCGTATACCTAAATTGCCAGAGTTTATAAAGGTAAAGACTTATACAAATGAGGTATTATGTGTTCCTGTAGTTTGGGAGTATGTATCACCAACCAAGTATAAAGAAGCAGGTACCTTTAATGTAAAGGGCAAGTTGCTAGGAATAAATCAAGAAGTACAGACAAAAGTAGAAGTGGAAGAAGCAAAGAAAAATCTAGAGTGGATGTAGTAGGTAGGTAAAAGGTTGATAAAAGATAAGGAGTTAAGGCCATGGTAATAAGAGAAGTTGCATGTGAAAATACTATATTAAAACTTAATGAAGCATCACTTGGAATAGAGATTGAACAAGATGGTCATGTGTGGCAAACGGACAAAGGATTTGAGCCATACTTTACTATAGGTGAGACAAAGGTTTATTTTAAAGAGGCAGGGGCTACCGAGCACTTTGAATGGAAAACAGGTGTAGGGACAGGGGTTAGAAGTAAGTTTTCCAATTTCATAATCCATGATAAAGAAGATACTTTAAGTTTTGAAACCATTGTATGGATTGAATATGCTACAAAGGATATTTATTTTGAGCTCCTTCCTTTAAAAGAGTCAGAGCATTTGATAGGGGATATTTACTGGCCAGGACAAATGGCGTTTGAAGAAGATAGTGATAAGTGGTACACACTTATTAACTTACTTCAAGGACTTATGATACCAAATAACTGGAAGTATGAAGTGAAACAATTAGTATTTGATGGACAAATGTGTAGTTCAGCAGCTTATATGCCTTGGTTTGGGCAAGTAAGAGATAAAGATGGATATATTGCCATTGTGTGCACCCCTTGGGATGCGGCTTATGGGGTAGACCATCCAGCAGACAGTACTTATTGCCATATTGGGGTAAGATGGCTTCCTAGTATGGGTGCCATAAGTTATAAACGTGTCATGAAGATGGTACTAAGACAAGATTGTGACTACAATGATCTTTGTAAAGTTTATAGAAGCTATGCTAGGGAAAAAGGCCTTTTAGTAACTCTAAAAGAAAAGGCTGCTAGAAATCCTTTAGTAGATAAATTTATCGGTTCAGCCATTGTGCATACGGGGATTAAAACACATACTTCACCAGATTCAGCTTACTACGATAAGGAGCATCCAGAAAAAAATGACTATGTAGTGCCTTTTGCAAAAAGAGAAGAACAAATGAAAAAGCTTAAGGATAAGGGACTTGAGAAAGTATACTTACACCTGGATGGTTGGGGAGATCCAGGCTATGACAACAAACATCCAGACTATTTACCTGCGTGTATAGAAGCAGGTGGCTGGGAAGGGATGAAGTCTTTATCAGACAGGATGAAGGCACTTGGTTATATGTTTGCTATTCATGATCAGTATAGAGATTACTATTTTGATGCAGCTACATATGATGAAAACTTTGCTCTTCATGATGCAGAAGGTAAAAGAATAGAATTTGCTAGATGGGCAGGGGGATGGCAAACTTATATATGTGCATCTCAAGCACCATTTTATCTGAAACGCAACTTTACAGAGCTCTTTAATCACGGCATAGAGCTTGAGGGAACCTATCTTGACGTATTTACATGCAATGAACTAGATGAGTGTACACACTCATGGCACCAGATGACACGTAAAGAATGTCAAGAATACAGAAAGTCTTGCTTTGATTATTTACTGGCACACGATATTTTGCCAAGTTCAGAAGAGGTTATTGATTGGGCTGTTCCAAGTGTTGTGACTGCTCATTATGGTCCTTATGAATTTATGCTTTGGCCAAATAAAGAACCAAAAGGTATACCGGTTCCACTATTTAACTTGGTATATCATGATTGTGTAGTGCTTCCTTGGCTTATGGACAAAGAAACAAAGTACGGAGACTATATGCTATATGCCCTTCTCAATGGCGGTGCAGCTTATCTTGATATAGAAAAAGAAGGGGAAGCACTAGATGAAGAAATAGAGCGTTACTACACTGTTTCAAAGCTTCAAGAAAAGGTTGCTAAATGCGAGATGGTCAAACACGAATTTTTAGATTCATCTTATAAAGTACAAAGAACAACCTATAGTGATGGCACACAAGTGACCATTGATTTAGAAAAAGGAAGTTACAATATTAAGTAGAATAAAAGACTCCTAGTTGCCCCTAGGAGTCTTTTATTCTATAGAAAGAGGAAAGTAAACATTCTATTTTAATTTAATTTAGAATGAAAAATATAAGGTTTTTTCAGCTGATTAGACATCTCTTGCAAAGTAGTAATTAACTTTAAAAACTAAATCATATAAGGTTTGTATTACAAAGATATAGTGATATACTTTAATTATAAGTAAAATTTAGTAAATAATAGTATTTTAATATAAATTTAAAATCTAAGAAAAGAGGTTTTGTAAATATGGGTAATATAATTCAACTTGATACAGCTTGTCCAAATAATACTTGGGTTTTTGCAGCAGGTAAGGTGGCTAATGGAACTAATATATATGGGTATAGAACTTTTATACGTCATTTTGAAGAGATTATACGTTGGGAAAATAGTGGAGATGATGAGCGTAAATATGGAAAACAGCGCTTTGTAATGAATGTAAGTAAGGAGACAGATACAGTAGCCAATATACTACATACTTATGATCAGAGCATTAGACCTTTAGGTGTAAAAATGGTTGTCATTATGCCTGGAATTGAGGACTGTAAAGAGGGAACATCAATAGATTCATTCAAACAAGATTTAGAAGCCTTAATCCTCAAAGTGCTTAGTGAAGACCAAGTGCCAGTAGTGATGACACCCTATGCTATCTTAGATGTGAAGATGAAAAAAGTACTGGCACCTTATATAGAGGTTATAAGAGAAATAGCAACTACACAGCAAATACATATAGTGGACTTCTATAAAACTTGGAGTGATAAAGGAGCAGATTATATTACTTCAAGGTTGGATGAGGACAGTATGCTTCCAAATGAACTAGGACATTTAGATATGGGGAAACAGTTGGCAAATAGCATAGGACTAAAATTTAGTAGTGAGGGACCTATGAATACTATAGTAACAATGTTTAAAGACTCTAAAGCATATGTAAGTTCTAATAAATCTTGTCAGATAGAAGACACAACAGGTACCTATACATATATACAAGAACAACTTGTTAGTGATAAGCCAATAACTTGGTTGTTTATGGGTGATAGTATTACCCATGGAGCCTTGTGGACATATGGATATGATGATTTTACGGAGCTTTTTGAAAAGCGTTTAAGAAATGAAATAGGACGTACGGGTGATATCATTATTAATACAGGGGTATCAGGTGCTACAACCCAAGAGTTTCTACAGAATAAGGACTCTAGATGTTTTAGATATGATGCAGATATTGTATTTATTATGTTGGGTATGAATGACTGCGTGACACTTTCGGTAGAATTATTTGAGGCTAACTTAAAGGAGATTGTCAAAGAGGTAAGGGAAGTAAATGGGATGCCTATATTAATGACCCCTAATGTAGCACCAGGTCGCATACATGTGTTACCTCCTTATATAGAAGCAATCCGTAAAGTAGCTAGGGAAGAAAATGTGATGCTTATTGATCATTTTAAAGAATGGGAAGAGAGAGCCACTAACCCTGAAATCTTGGAAAGGTGGGTAAGTGCAGCAGATTCAGTTATGCAGATACATCCTACTTCACTTGGACATTTGACTATGACAAAAAGTATATTTAAGGCTGTAGGCATATATGACTTGAAAAGTCCACTGTGTACAATGGAGTATTCAAGTATTTCTATTCCAAACAACAAGGGTGAATAATAACGTAATACTTGTACAAAGTCCTAATATATCCTTTCCTAAATCTATAAGTTCAAAGGCGCGACCAGGCGAAGTGAGTTGGAGACATTCATCAATAAAAGCAATACATAAGCCTAAAATAAGTGTAGTCCAAGCACTTTGTTTAAAGCTAAGTCCTTGATAAAGAAAAGCAAGTAGTGTAATAAATCCTAAAAGGAAGAAAAGAGTGAAGTGGCCTAGGTCTCTTACAATACTATTTATAGAAGAAAGAGTAAGAGAAGAAGAGTCTAGAATAGGTTGTGTAAGATGTATAAGGCTTTCGGTTACATTTGTACTTAGTGCATTAGATGTAGGTGCATCTTGCAAAGAAAAACTAAAAATCAGTATAATCATAGAACTAATAATAAGTCCACTGAGAATAGATTTATATGGCATATAGGAAGACCTCCTTAAAGAAGAAAAATTTTATAATTTTTACCAAGTATTCCCTAAATGTGGTATAATTATATAGATGATTTTAAATTTTGGGGGAATTTAAATGAAAAAGAAAAATGTCGTTACTACGGGAATACGTGATTGTGTACTAACAGAGGGGACTAGCTTTCATGTACAAGAGGCTTATAAAGCTATGCGGACTAACTTAATGTTTTCACTACCGGGGAATGGGTGTAAGAAAATTGTTGTAACCAGTTCTTTTGCAGGAGAGGGCAAAAGTATTACTTGTACAAATTTAGCCATTGCTTTTGTACAGGCGGGTTACAGGGTGCTTGTTATTGATGGGGATCTTAGGAAACCTAAGTTACACCGTTATATGGATGTTCAAAATGATATAGGACTTGCTCATATTTTAGGTGGATTTAATGAGGTGAAGGAGGGAATTCATTGTACAGCGTATGAAAAGCTTCAAGTTATTCCTTCAGGACATATACCACCTAATCCTGCTGAGCTTTTAGCTTCTACTAGTATGAAAGACTTGCTTACTAAACTAGAAGAGTTCTATGATTATATCTTTATTGATACACCACCTATTAATTTGGTTACAGATGGGGTTGTGCTTGGGCCTATTACTTCAGGAACGATTATGGTAGTTAGAGAAGGTCAAACCCATCATAAAGATTTGCAAACCAGTTTAAATAAGCTTCAATTTGCAGAAACAAAGGTCCTTGGTCTTGTTCTTAATGATATGAAGAGGATGCAAGGTGGTTACAAGAAATACAAGGGTTATAAATATGGTGATAGCTATGGATATAGTGTATCAGCCATAGGCAATGAGTCGCTTACTTCTTAAAGGAAGAAGCGACTTATTTTTATATCTATACTAAAATCAATTTGTAAAATAAGTCTAGAAGCTAGAAGAATGTGGTATACTTATAAAAGTATATTAAAATTGACAAGCATAAGAGCACATTTTATAATAAAGCGTTAGATAGAAAGGAGCGGGTGCAATGGGTATTTGCTTTAAGGATTTCACTTTTCAGTATGAAAACTTGAAGAATCCAACGCTTAAAAACATAAACTTACAAATTGAAAAAGGCGAGAAAGTATTAATTGCAGGCCCAAGTGGAAGTGGCAAGTCTACCCTTGCACATTGTCTAAATGGGTTAATTCCTCATGCTTATAAAGGGAAACACAAAGGTGAGTTATTATTAGATGATGAGAAGCTTTTTGGCAAGAGCTTAGAGAGTATAAGTAGAAAGATTGGAACTATCTTACAAGACTCAGATGGACAGTTTATTGCACTAAGTGTAGGTGAGGATGTAGCCTTTGCTTTTGAAAATGACAACGTAGCTGTACCACAGATGAGAGAACGTGTAAAGACTATTTTAGAGAATTTTGGTATGGAAGCCTTTACAAATAGAAGTCCACAAAACTTAAGTGGAGGTCAAAAACAAAAGGTAGCTATGGCAGGGATCATAGCCACAGAGACAGACATTCTCCTTTTTGATGAACCTTTAGCCAACCTAGACCCTATAAGTGGTCAACTGGCAATGGATACAATTAATACATTACATGAACAGACTAGGAAGACAGTTATAGTAGTAGAACACCGTATAGAAGAAGTTTTAGCTCATGGGTTTGATAGGCTTGTCGTGATGCATAAAGGTGAAATCCTATTTAATGGAACACCTGATGAAGCACTTAGATGTGGTGTGCTTATAGAAAATGGTTTAAGAGAACCTCTTTATATAGAAACCCTGAGACAGTGTGGTGTAGATTTAAAGGAAGAGACTAAGCTTACAAGGTTAGATACCTTGCTTAAATATAAAAACCAAGTGATAGACTCACTTAAGGGATTAGAGCTTATTCCAGATAAGACTATGGGAGAGCCTCTTCTTACTTGTGAACATTTAAAGTTTAGCTATGATAAAGAAAATGGACAAATTTTAAAGGATATTTCCTTTAACTTATATGAAGGTGAATTTTTAGCTATACTTGGCAATAACGGTGCAGGTAAATCTACTTTATTAAAGGCTTTAACAGGTTTTTGTAAATTAGATGGGGGTAAGATGAATTATAAGGGTGAAGATATTACTAAGTGGTCTATTCGTAAGCGTGCTGATATCATTGGTTATGTGATGCAAAACCCTAATCATATGATTACCCAATATATGATTTATGATGAAGTAGCTTTTGGACTTCGTAATTTTGGATATGATGAAAAGGTTGTTGGGGAAAGAGTAGAAGAAGCATTAGAAAAATGTGGTTTATCTGCTTATAGAAAGTGGCCAGTAGCATCTCTTAGCTTTGGACAGAAAAAACGTGTAACCATTGCATCTATTCTTGCCATGAAACCGAAGATTATTGTTCTTGATGAGCCAACAGCAGGGCAGGATCATAAGAATTATACAGAGTTTATGAACTTCCTCATGAGCCTTAAAGAAGAAGGGGTTACAGTGGTTATGATTACCCATGATATCCAACTTGCCCTTGAATATGCAGATCGTGCATTAGTGCTTTCAGGAGGGAAAATTCTTCAAGAAGGTACCATTTATGATGTACTTGCTAACAAAGAAGTTTTAGAACGTGCTAGCTTAAAGGAAACTTCTATTAGTGATTTAGGAGAGCTTTATGAGGTACCGCATAAGAATATATTCTTAAAGCAAGTGATACAAAAAGGGAGACAATTGACTGATGAATAATACAGGATCATTGTATATAGATAAGCCTTCCTTCTTACATGACTTAGATGGAGGGGTTAAGCTTATTTGGGTTGTTATATGGAGTATTGTAACTTTTATGTTTATGGACATAAGGGTATTTCTTGGACTTATCGTAATAGGTAGTGTATTACTTTATTTATCACAAATAGAATTTCGTAGAATGAGATTATTGATAGGCTTTATTTTAGGCTTTACAGTATTTAACTCTATTTTATTATTAGTGTTGACACCAAGTCATGGTTCAAGACTAGCAGGATCTACTACTGTTTTGTTTGAAGTAGGATTCTTTACTTTAACTTTAGAAAACCTATTTTATGTACTCACTATTTCATGTAAGTATATTGCACTCTTACCTATTACTTTAATCTTCCTATTTACTACCCATCCAAGTAAATTTGCAAGTAGTCTTAATCGTATAGGTGTATCTTATAAGGTAGCTTATACAGTAAGTATTGCCTTAAGATATGTACCTGATATTCAAAATGAGGTTAAGCATATTATTATGGCACAAGAGGCAAGAGGTGTGGCCTTTAAAAGAGGTGAAGCACCATTTGGAAAAATAATAAAAAACTATGTAACCGTACTTATTCCATTAGTATTAGGTTCACTAGACCGTATTGAAGTGGTTTCTAATGCCATGGATTTACGTGGTTTTGGTAAAGGGAAAACCCGTACTTGGTATGTACGAGAACCACTTAGTAAACTGGATAAAATAGCTTTTGTAGTAGGTATACTTTTCCTTATAGCAGGGTTCTTACTTAAAGGACAAATTCAGTACTTCTGGTACCCATTTTAAAGAAATTTATAATTTTTGTATCAACTAGTAAAGAGTTGAGTTGTATCAATACAGGGTAACAAGAGGACTTAGTCTAATAAAGACTGAGTCTTTTTTATTCTTAATATATAGCAGCGCTATATATTAAGAATAATTATTAAAATAGATATATATAATTTTTGATAAATATTTAAATGGGAAGGAGTAAAGGGTTAATGAAGAGGGAGAAACAATATAATAGAATATATAATAAAACAATAGGAATATCAGTATTACTTACAGTTACTTTAGTTTTAATTATAGGATTAACTTATTTTTCAATATATATTAATAGTCTAGTTGATGTTGTGAAACAAGAGGCTATAGTAATGTTACAAAATATTTCTTCACAAAATGTAACTATCTTAAAAAATACTTTAGAAAATAAGCAGAAGGCTCTTCATTCTATAGCATTAGGAATAGAAAGAGATAAAAAGTATAACATTAAAGATATAGTTGAAGATTTAAAAGTATATACAGAAATTAATCCTATTTATAGTATGGGAGTAATTAATAAAGAAGGTATATGCTATAACACATTAGGTGAGCAAATAGATTTAAGTAAGGATGATTATTTTACTGAAGGAATGAAAGGAATTAGTAAA
The DNA here is from genome assembly GCA_900551325.1 of uncultured Eubacteriales bacterium. Taxonomy (GTDB): domain Bacteria; phylum Bacillota; class Clostridia; order Lachnospirales; family Cellulosilyticaceae; genus Holtiella. The sequence continues at coordinate 132,206 of URVM01000006.1, forward strand.
ATTACTAATAGTTATGTTAGCGAAAGTAAAAAAGAATTATTAAATATATTTACCACACCTATTTATAAAGATGGTAAGGTAGAGATGATATTAACAGCTACGTGTAAATCTAGCGATTTTTCTCAGATTTTAACTGTATATTCTTTTGATGGTAATGGTCAAAGTATGGTAGTTGATAAAGAAGGAAATTTAGTAACAACCCCTAATATAGTTGAAGAATTAGATTTAAATGCATTGAATTATAGTAATATAGATAAGCAAGAAATATCTAAAATTATATATAATACTATAAAGAAAAGTGATGAGAATTTTTTTGAATTTGAATATAGAGGTAATCCTTATATAGCTTATTGTGAGTCGATAGGTATTAATGACTGGAATTTAATATCTTATGTTCCTAAAAATTATCTTTGTAGTAATATATATGAAATAAGAGATGCTATTTTTAGAGGAAGTATATACATATATATAGCATTTATTATTTTTTTAATTATTTTAGTTTGTGAACATATAATACATAAACGAAAAATAGCTCAAATGATATTCTTTGATGATGTAACAAATGAAAAAAATTATGAATACTTAAGGATTTATTTTGAGAATATGAGTGAAGAAGATAAAGAGCAAAAATCACTTATAGTAATGGATATAGATAAATTCAAAAGTATTAATATGATCTATGGTAATAGAACAGGAGACAAATTATTAAAATATATCCCTTTTGCTTTTAAAAAAGTATTACCTAATGATGAAATATATAAATATCAAGGAGATATATTTATTGCCATTGTGAATAGTACTAGACAAGAAGAAATAATAGATAAGATTACTATGATTGAAGCACAAATTCAAAGAGATATAGAGCAAAAAAAAATTGTACCTATAAAGATTTATTTCGGAGTATGTCTTATTGATAAATTTAGAGATTTAGATTCTATATATAACAATGCTCTAATTGCAAAAAATGAAATAAAGAAAAGTGTTAATAGAAATATAAGCTTCTTTAATGAAATTGATAAAAAGAAATTTATAGAAAATCAAAAAATAGAATTCGAATTTATGGAAGCATTTAAAAATAAAGAATTTGAAATTTGGTATCAGCCTAAATATAATATAAAAACAAAAGAAATTTATGGTTCAGAAGCCTTAGTTAGATGGCGTAAAAAAGATGGAAGTTATGTTTTGCCCTCAAATTTTATACCTGTTTTAGAAGAAACAGGACAAATTATGCAATTAGATGAAGCTGTAATAGAAATGGTTTTTCAAGATATACATAAAATGAGAATTTTAGGACTTGATATCAAACCAGTTTCTATCAATTTATCAAGAGTTCAAGTAGCTAATTTTGAAATTATAAATAAAATACAAGAATTAATAGCATGTTATGAGATTTCACCTTCAGATGTTTCATTTGAAATAACAGAGAGTGCATTAAGTGAAGATAATGATTCTATTAATAAAATCATTTCTAAACTACATCATATAGGGTTTAAAGTAGATATAGATGATTATGGAATAGGTAAGTCTACACTAAATGCAATTTTTGCATCTGATTTTGATACCTTAAAATTAGATAAAACTTTTTCTGATAATATAGGTAATCCTAAGATGGAAGTTATCATTAAATCTACTATAAAAATGGCAAATGAACTAAATATGACAGTTATTGCAGAAGGAGTTGAAACTAAAGAACAAATTGAGTTTTTAGTAAAGAATAACTGTAATATAGCTCAAGGATATTATCTTTCTAAACCTTTAAGTAAAGAAGAGTATTTTAACTTAATTAAAGAACATTATGTGAAGAGTAATAAACAATTTTAAGTGAGATATTAGCTTATGACTTTTCTTAGACTAATATCTTTTTAGAATTCATATTAAAAAAAGAAGAATTCAACCTAGAGGTAGGTTGAATTCTTTTTTGTGTATAAAAATATCAGAAAAGTTTGATGTTGAATGATGATTATTATAAAATATAAATATTGTTTACTATTATATTAGGGGGAAAAGAAATGAAGAAGCGATTGTATTTTAATGCTGTACTTATTTTAATTGGGGCTATAGTTATAGGAGGGGGCTTTTTATTTGCAGGGGTTAAGTATATGGAAGCAAATCACAAAGTAAGCTTTATAGCACCAGCTGTTTCAGAAGTTAAATTATCTAAACCAGGTCGTTATGTAATCTTCTTAGAAGAAAATATAATGATTGGCAATACTTTTTATGGTACAACAGATCAAATACCAGATATGAGGGTAAAGGTATTTAATGAGGAAGAAACTGCCCAGGTACAGCCTGCTGTAGGACAAGAGACTTATACTATAAACGGAACAAGTGGTTATGGTCTTTTAGAATTTGAAGTAGAAAAGCCTGGTACTTATACAGTACAAGTAGAGTATGTGAATCAAAGAGACGAAAGAATAGTGCTTGCTATTAATACAAAACCAGATAGTTATATGTTAGGAACAACATTTTTTGCTATTGGTGGAGTGGGTATGCTCATAGGTGTCCTAATATCTATAGGAATGATAGGGTATGGAGTAATAAGAAGCGCAAAACGATTACCTATATTACAAAATGGTTAAAAAATGTTGAACAAAGGTAAATTCAATTGTTTTTTGGTACTCCATCCTATAGAATAGAAAATAGTGGTAGAGTATACTTTAATTTAAAATTATATGATACAAAATATAAGGAGGATGACTTTATGAGAAAGCACTATTCTAAATTGCTTTTATCGCTTACATTAGCGAGTGTTATTAGTGTAAATACATTTGGGGCAGTAACTTTTACAGATGTGACAGATAAACATTGGGCCTATCCAGGCATTAGCTATATGCAAGACCAAGGTTATATGACAAAGAATAGTAGTGGTGAATTTAAACCATCTGAGGAAGTATCCTATTTTGAAATAGCTGAGATTTTAGCTAAAGCTACAGGTTATCAAGATGAACTTGTTGTAAAGGATATGGATCCTACTCTTAAAAAACAAATTGCAGAGAACTACGAGAAACAAAAGCCAGTTCTTAAGACATATACAGATAAATTTAGTACTTGGGAAACAAGATGTAATGAAGAGATTGCTTATCTTCTTGGAAGAGGCTATTTATCACAAGAAGAACTTGGTCGTTTTATGATTAAAACAGCAGATGGTAAAGAAGTGAAAAATACTTTAACTAAACAAGATTTTGTTACATTACTTGTACGCGTTATCGGTAAAGAAGTAAGTGCAAAAAGTGCTTATAAAGGAAAAACAAATTTCCAAGATAACGACCTAATTCGTGAGGAAAATAGACCTTACGCAGCATATTATAACCAAATTGGCCTTTTAAATGGGGACGCAAAAGGCAATATGGGAGCAAATACAAAAGTAACAAGAGCACTTTGTGCACAAATGACTTATAGTGCTTTAATGTATAAGGAAAAGTTAGATAAAGAAAATCCTACTAAGCCAGTTGCACCACCTACAACAGAAGTAACTAATGGGATTACAGGTACAATAAATAAAATAGTACCTAAAAATAGTGATACAGGAGAAAACTATGTACTCCTTGAAGTAAATGGGAAAACAACTTTCTATACTGCCAATAAAGCAACTAAAATAACAAATAGTACTGGACAAACTGTAGCTTTTACAAATTTAAAAGTTGGAGAAAAGGTAACTATTACGGTAGCTAAAGAAAATGGTGTAGAACTTATTAAAACGATTACACTTTTAAATAGTACAGGAGGTACTACACCAACAGTACCAGATACTAAACCAGGAGAAGATGATAATCAAAATAATGGTGGAAGCACAACAGAACAAGAAACAACAACTTACTTAGGCGATGTTGAAAATGTAGGACGCAGTGGTTCTATCTCAGTTTCTACATCACAAGGTACTGTAACTTATTTAACAAGTGATACATGTGAAATCCTATACAATGGACAAAGTCTAAAACTTGATGAGCTTCAAATAGGAGATCGTGTGCGTATCTATGTAGACAACTATAAAGTTGTTAAAATTAATGTATTAACAAGAGCAGAAGCACCATCTACAACAGCTGAGTTTATGAGAGTAACAAATAAAGTGACAAGTTATAATATGACTTTACTTGAAGGTACAAAAGAAAAAACAGTTGAAGTAGATAAAGAAGCTACTATTAAACGAAATGGTAAACGTGCTACTATAGAAGAACTTCGTGTAGGAGATAAACTCACACTTACAATGGAAGGTAAGGTAGTAGTAGGTATTGAAGCGACTTCAGAAGAAAGTAGCTTTGTAGGAACAGTAGAAAGTATTATTATTTCAAATACACCACAACTCATTGTACGTTCAAAAGGTGAGCTTAAAACAGTAAATGTTACAACTAATACAGATTTATATGACAGTACTTCAAAAAATGATGTGTCACTAAGAGAAATCTTACTAGGCTCAAAAGTTGAAGTTCTTACAGAAAGTAAAGAAGCAGTATCTGTAGTAGTAAAAGAAAAATCTACAGAAATCTCCTACAAAGGAACAGTACAATACGTAGGACCAGGTGCTAAATACATAGATGTAGTCGTAGAATACGATGCCTTAACAGGAGAAACAATGACACTTAAACGTGTAAACGTTCCAACACAGGTTAAAATTATCGTAGATAGAGAAGTAGGTTACAGAAACCAAATTAAAGAAGGTATGGAAGTACTTATGATCTATAACTACGGAGAAGATATGGCTCCACAATCTATAGAAGTTATAGCTAAGTAAATTGAGTGAAAACAGGCGTCCCCTTGAATGGGGACGCCTGTTTTTTGTACTTGGTCTACTAATAGGGTACCGTGTGACTGTATTCTCCTCCACTCGCTGACTACGTGTTTAGAGAAATGTAGGGAGGAGATTCTCTCTCAATTAGTGTATGAGGGCGCCAGGCTGTGAGCTGCTCCTACTCCGGCTTCCCTTACGGCGGCTAAGAATGAATAAAAAATGTACCGTGTCTACTAAAGGGTACCGTGTGGCTGTATTCTCCTTCACCTGCTCACTACGTGTTCAGAGAAATGTAACTCATTCTAAAATGATAACGCCATAAACTCACTACACTGCGTTTCGTTCAGACAGCATGGCTAAAACCATCATTTTCTCATTTCGAACATTTCTTAACTGAACACTCCGTAGGCAGATTACGGAGAACACATCCCCACGTTACCCTCCCAAATCCTCGCAGTACACAGAGAGAAAGATGGCTCACCGTCATGAGGAATTCTTGGTATGAGTAGTCCACATCCCTCTACCTATCAAGGTTACTTGAGAGCATGGGAGGTTCACGTATTTTTTAAAAATTGTGTTGAATTTCATTTTAAAGCGTTATAGGATGGGGTTAGGCATCGATGTACTTTATAATAAAGAAGGTAGTTTATGAATAGTAAAATTGAGATATTGCCCCCGTATAAGATTGCTTACATGAGGAAGACTGGACCTTATGGTTCTTCAAATGGTGAATTAATGGAGAAACTTAAGTGTTGGGTTCAAGGGAATAATTTATTTAATGAAGAAACAATTATATTAGGAATAGCACAAGATAACCCAAGCACTACAGATGCAGAAGCATGTCGTTATGATGCCTGTCTAGTTGTTGAAGATAATTATAAGATTATTCATCATGACATAGAACAAGGTAATACTGTAGGTGGAAAGTATATAGTATTTGAAGTAAGTCATACGACCCAGGCTGTGCAGCAAGCATGGACTAATATCTTTCCAGAGTTAATTAAACAAGGATATACTCTAGATAATACAAGGCCAATTATAGAACGCTATCAAGCACAAATGATTAGAAATCATAAATGTGAAATCTGTGTTCCAATATGTTAGGACATAAGTAGACTAGAATTACTGTCTCCAGAAGACTAGAAAGGTGAAAGGATGGATATGGCTCCTCCGAAAGCGGCTTATGTGGGTGGCTTAGAGGCTGTTAACGAGAGGGTGAGTAAGGGTTTTAGCGAGTTGTTTGAAGCGAAGCAAGTTTCGAGCGTTCTTACGAACTCCGAGTTTACAGCCTCTTAGCCCCCGGAAGTGGAAGCTTGAGGAGGAGTCACAGCCAGCCTAAGCCTAAGAAAACTAAACAAAGACAGTAATTCGACCCTAATTGGGCTCACCTTTCAATTTAATTTACATAATCCCTTGACAATCCTTTCCAAATAAGTTATTATAGATTTATCAGTTAGTAAATATAAGTTCCAAAAGTTATTTGAAAGCAATTCACATACTATTAGAGATTATATCTATTCACTAAAAATATAATCTGTAATAAGATGTGAATTTTTTTATTCTCCTATATTACAGAGATACAAAATAGGAGGTACCGCACATGATGACAGGTACAGTAAAATGGTTTAACGCAGAAAAAGGATTTGGTTTTATTTCTAGAGAAGATGGAGATGACGTATTCGTACATTTCTCAGCTATCCAAGGAGATGGATTCAAATCACTTGATGAAGGTCAAAGAGTAACTTTCGACCTTACAAAAGGCCCACGTGGCGCACAAGCAGAAAACGTACAAAAAGCTTAATTTACTCATAAATTAAGAAAAGGCATATAGCTCAGGCTATATGCCTTTTTTGTCATGTAATTCTAAGTAGACTAGAATTACTATCTCTACAGTAATACGGGTAAGGGAAGGGACGGGGTGACCTGCTCTGGAAGCGACTTATGTAGGTAGCTTAGAGGGTGTTGGTGAGCGGTGAAGTAGGGTTACAAGTAGACTAGAATTACTGTCTCTTAGAATACTCTAGTAGGTGAAAGAATGGATGTGGCTCATCCGAAAGCGGCTTATGTAGGTGGCTTAGAGGCTGTTAATGAGTGGTTGAGTAAGGTACTTAGCGAGTTGTTTGACCAAAGGGAGTTTCGAGCGTTCTTACGAAATCCGAGTTTACAGCCTCTTAGCCACCGGAAGTGGAAGCTTGAGGAGGAGCTACAGCCAGCCTGACGCCTAAGTAGACTAAATAGAGATAGTAATTCGACCCTTCAAGTCTATTGTAGCTGGTCTAAAAGGAGTATAATAAATTTAAAGCTAGTGTTAATACTACACATGAAACTATAAGATAAAGGAAAGAAATAATGCGTATAAGTGATGGTTTGGTAAACATATCGGTAAGGGAGCTTGTAGAGTTTGTGCTAAGGTCAGGTAGTATATTTGCATCTTTTGTAAGTCGTGCTCGTGCAGTGGAAGGGACTATGGCCCATAAGAAGATTCAAAATGCTATGGATGCAAATTATGAGAAGGAAGTTAAACTTGTTCATGAATATGAAGTAAGTGGGATTACTTTTATCATAGAAGGAAGAGCAGATGGTATTATTCGTGACCTTATTGCAGTGACTATAGATGAGATTAAGTCTACAAGGACAAGCCTTGATGTAATTGATGAAGATTATAATCCCCTTCACTGGGCACAAGCAAAATGCTATGCCTATTTTTATGCTACCCAAAATCATCTTAAAGATATGAATGTAAGATTGACCTATTACAATTTAGACACTAAGGAAACCAAGCATCTGATAAAGGTTTATACGTATGAGGAATTAGAAGAGTTTTTTAGTATACTAATTGAAAAGTATGCTTTATGGATTCGTTTCTATATGGATTGGAGCGAGGAGCGAACGACTTACTTAAAAGCACTTAAGTTCCCTTTTGATGAATACAGAATAGGTCAAAGGGAATTAGCTGTTAATGTATATAAAAGTATTACAGGTGGAAATAAGCTTTATGTCAATGCACCTACAGGTATAGGTAAGACTATATCTACTTTATTTCCTGCTTTAAAGGCTATGGGGGAAGGTCATGTAGGTAAGATTTTTTATCTTACAGCTAAGACTATTACAAGGACAGTAGCCGAAAAGAGTATACAAATGATTTATGATCAAGGAACAAGAGTAAAAGCAATTACTTTAACAGCCAAGGATAAAATTTGCTTCTTAGATGAAAGAAGTTGTCATCCAGACTTCTGTTCTTATGCAGACGGACATTTTGATAGGGTAGATGAAGCAGTTTATGATGCCATTACTCATACCGATTTATTTACAAGGGAAGTTATTGAAGAATATGCAAAGAAGTATAGGGTATGCCCTTTTGAACTTTCTTTAGATTTAGCTATCTATGCAGACGTAGTTATATGTGACTACAATTATATTTTTGACCCTACAGTGGCACTTAAGCGTTTCTTAGATCAAAGGGACTTTGTCATACTTGTAGATGAAGCACATAACTTAGTGGATAGAGCACGTGAAATGTACTCAGAAAGTATGTCTAAAGCCCAACTTTTAAGTGTAAAAAGGTCTATTAGTAAACAGTATCCTACAATTGCTAAAGAAATAGGAAAGTTAAATGAGTACTTACTTAGTATAAGGAAAGATTATATAGATTTAACAGGGAGTATGATTAGTAAAGAAGCACCTACAAAGTTTAATCGTATGGTAAGAAGTTTTATAAATGAATGTGATAAGAAACTTCAAAAAGGGGCTATGCATAAGTTACCACAAGATTTATTAGAACTTTATTTTAGGGGTTATAATTTTAATAAAATCTGTGAGTTCTTTGATGAACGGTATATTACTTATGGAGACCAAGTAGAAGGAGATTTAATACTAAAACTCTTTTGTATGGATCCTTCTTATCTTATAGAGAATATGATTAGTACTTGTAAAAGTGTTATATTTTTTTCAGCTACCCTGATGCCAATTGATTATTATAAGTATATGTTAGGTGGAGAAGGGGAAAGGGCTATTGCACTACCTTCACCATTTGATACAAAACATGCACTGAAGCTTATAGCAACAGATGTATCTACAAGATATCAACATAGACAAAAGAGCTATAAGAAAATTTGTGAGTACATTATAAAAGTAAGTAAACAAAAAGTTGGAAACTATATGGTGTTTTTCCCTTCTTATAAATATATGAAAGATGTTTATAGCTATTATGAGCAATATAAAGCAGACATTCAGAAATATAGAGTAGATATTCAAGGAAGAAAAAATGCAATTAGTTTAGAAGATATAAATGAAGAACAAGGATATAAAGTATCAATTGAGGACGTAGGCCAAAGCGTAGTACAACAAAATATAGGTAAAGAACCAGATATCTTCATGCAAGATAGTAATATGGATGAAGAGGCAAGAGAGAGCTTTCTTGCTAGGTTCGAACCCAATCCCACAACAACTAAAATAGGATTTTGTGTATTAGGTGGGATTTTCTCAGAGGGAATAGACCTTACCGAAGATCGTTTAATAGGTGTTGTAGTTGTAAGTGTAGGGTTACCGCAGATAGGCCTTGAGAAGGATTTGATTAAGTATCATTTTGAGGAAAAAGATAAAGAGGGATATCACTATGCCTATACTTATCCAGGCATGAATAAAGTACTTCAAGCAATAGGACGTCTTATTCGGACCAAAAGAGATAAAGGGATTATTTTGATGATAGATGATCGTTTTAATACACCTTTATACAGTAGTTTAATGCCCCCAGAATATGAAGATAGATGGTGTACTACACTTAGTCACATAGAAAATCAAGTGGCAAAATTTTGGGAAGAAAGTGACGCAAAATAAAAACTCCCCTTCTTATAAAATGGAGGGGAGTAAATTAGCTGCTTGAAGAAGAAGTTCACCGTAATCAGCATTTAGTATATATTGTTGACCTTGCAGGTCTAGTGTACTTTTAAGGGGAGTACAGCTATCACCTTCTAGAGTAGGTAAACATCCCATGACTTTCCCATCGGCCCATTTGTTCAAGGAGCAAGCGGGAAATATTTCTAAAAGATCAGTAGTCTGAGCACCACGACCACACATGAGGGTTACTTCTATAGAACGATCATAAAGCAAATAAGCAGTATCATTAAGGTCATCTAAAAAAGGGTTTTGAAACTTCATAAAATCATAAGGAATGGTAGTAGTTATATGGTTTCTTGTATAGACTAAGTAGTCTCCATAGCTTTTAGAAGGTAGAAATTCTGATAGTGCAGGGAAGTATTTAACATCTATAAATTGTAGAAATAGATTTAAATTCAATGAAATAAAATCAGGTTCATCGATGCAAGGATAAGGAAGTATACCACCGCTTAAATAGCTAAAAGGTGTTACAAAACCTGCATTTGGTGTACCAACTAGAATCAAGTGATTAATAGTATAATTATAAAAATCTGATTGTGCATAATAACGACCAATAAGTCCACCTGTACCATGGCAAATAATATTTGCTTTATTAGCACCTGTAAGCTTAAGTACTTTATGGATAAGAGGAGAGAGCACCCATCTCGAAACTTGGGTAGCGCTCTGACGCCAATCATAAAACATAATAAAAAGATTTTTATTTAGTATATAACCTTGCTTTTCCAGTTCTTTTATAAAGCGCACACCAGTATAACGACTAGGACCAAAATGCCAAGTACCAGTATGAGGAATAATTTCAGCACCCATAGAACCAAAAAGCCCAGGAATAAAGATTACAGGTAATTTCAAAGACACATGCTCACCTCCTTGGAGAATTCTAACATAAAAAGTCTATTTATATATTTTATGCAGGAAAAAAGAGTGGGTGATAAAATCCTTGAAATGAACAGGAATTATAGCTATTATGAAGTAAGTAAAACAACAAGGGGTGACTTTATGCATAAACCAAAGGTATGTATTATTTTTACAGGTGGCACAATTTCAATGACAGTAGATGATACAATAGGAGCTGCAATTCCTACTTTATCTGGTGAGCAGATTTTATCTATGGTGTCGAATATCGACAAATTAGCAGATATAGAAGTGGTTAACTTTTGTGAAATTCCAGGACCACATATGACCTTTAACAAACTGTTAGAACTTAAAAATTTAATTAAAAAAACTTTAGATAGACAAGATATTACAGGCGTTATTGTAACTCATGGAACAGATACTCTAGAAGAGACTGCATATTTTTTAGATTTAACTATTAGACATCATAAGCCTGTTGTTGTTGTAGGTGCTATGCGTAATAGTTCAGAACTTGGATATGATGGATCTAGTAATTTAGCAGCGGCAGTATGTACAGCAATCTCGCCAAAAGCAATAGATAAAGGTGTCTTGGTTGTTCTTAACAATGAGGTAAATATTGCATCAGAAGTAACAAAGACAAATACACTTTCTCTTAATACTTTCCAATCACCTTATGGACCACTAGGCATTATAGATACAAATGATCTTATTGTTTACCGGGACCTTGCATTTAGACAACATATTGATACAGATCATATTGAACGTCGTGTAGACTTAATTAAGGCAGTATTAGATATGGATGATCGTTTTGTAAGATTGGCAGTAGATGCAGGAGCAAAAGGTATTATAATAGAGGCAATGGGTAGAGGAAATTTACCACTTAAAATGCTTGAAGGTGTAAAGTATGCACTTTCAAAAGATGTAGTAGTTGTTATTGTATCAAGATGTAGTTCAGGGCGTGTTTTTGAGTCCTATGGATATGAAGGTGGCGGTAAAGAATTATCTGACTTAGGTGCTATCATGGGAGGAGAAATGCGTGGACCTAAAGCACGTATTAAGCTTATGTTAGGCTTAGGAAAAACTAAAGATTTAAATCAAATTAAAAAGCTTTTTAGAGAAGAGAGTTATGTTCTGTAATATTGTTATTAAGGTAAAGTAATATAATAGGATGATCTAATAGAAGTATAGAATAAAATATAATAAAGGAGGTGACACAAGGTGTCACCTCCTTTATTACATTGAGATTTATTGACCTATACGTTTCATGTTGTAAATCCACTGGGCTGCTTCTGCACGAGTAAGGCCTTGTGAACTATTAAAAGATAACTTAGGGTTTTGTTCTAATATACCAAGTCCGTAGGCGAGGGCAATGTAGCCTATTTCATCATCTTTTACAGAGTCAGCATAAGGATAGGTGTAGATAGAAGAAAGTTTAGCTACTTCATGATAGTTTAAGTAGCTTATAAGAAGTTGTAGAGCACGTATGCGAGTTAGTGGGGTAGTAGCCTTAAAATTTTTAGAGTCAATGAAAGGTAGTGAGGAGGCATACTGATAAATTCTAGCTATTGGTTCTTCAGGGTACCCATAGAGTAAACGAAGAAAATCACCTTCTGTAATAATTTCATCAGGCCTAAAGGTAGCCCCAGGAAGATAAATATTACTATTTAAAAGAGTAAGTACAATAGGCTCGCACCAGTGGCCAGCTAAATCTGAGTAATAACTTGGTGTAAGGATAGTTTCTATAGGTGTGCCGTCCATAGGGTTAATTTCATATCCAGTTTTAGGATCAAATCCAGCATTTGTTGTATCCATGCAATAAACAAGTACCCGTTCATTCTTACTTTTTTGTGAATAGTAAAGTTTGAAGTTTAGTTCCTTGAAAATACTTGTAAGAATAGGTTTGGCATAATTAGGTTTTAGATATGAATCAATAGATTCAAATGAAAGGTCTTGGGTCCAAACCTTAGAGTAATTAGTAATCTCACCTAAACGTGCATTATAATTTATATAAAATCCTTCTCCGTTCACTGCCATATTATTTACAAATCTTCTATACGTACAAGAATAATCTATAGTGTTATATGAAGACACAGATTCAAATTGGGTAGAACTTAATTTATTAGGTTGTAACTTCTTAAGAAGAGCATAACTGGTAGACTTGGCTGCATCAGAGGCATCTATAGTTAACTTTTCTTCTGTATAAGGTAAAGAAAGGTTATAACTTAGAATTTCTCCAGTTTTAGCATTTACCACAAGATTTATACTTGTAAAAGATTCCTTGGCCCAATTTTCTTTACCAAAAGAAAAACTATAGTAATAAGCTTTATCCCATTTGTCATAGTATAGCCTTGTTTGGTAAGTACCATTAGGATTGATGCGACTAAAGTAGGTTTGAGCTTTTGCAAGAGCTTCTTCTTCAGAAAGTAAAATTTTAAGGTCATCTACAGCTTTTTGCTCGCTTTCAGTTAAGTTTCTAGAAGAACCATCTGATGCAGCTAAATCTTCAGTGTTTTTAGCTAAATCCCAACGATTAGAATAAGGTGTAAAGACTTCACCTGTTGAAGCTAAGATACCTGTATAATTTTGATTGTTAAATAAATAAACAGGAAAGGAAGAAGAGGTTTTAGTTTCGTAGTCTTTATAAACTTGGTAAATAGGAGAAAGACCAATCTTTTCTAAATAAAGAGTTTTAGCAGTATTATAATCAATGGTAGGTACATGTGTAGAATAGGTGCCTTTATAAGTTGGAAAACTATTGAATTGTTCAATGACACCTGTTTGATTGTTAACAGTTATAGCAACAGTTTCATTTAAAACAGGGATACCATGAATGTAATGATCAAAATAATAAGTAAAAGAAGTATTATTAATATGTTTATCTGGATTAAGAATAAGTTCATTCTTATAATCAGAGGCCACTTGGTTTAAGAAGGTCTGGGCATACTTTAGGCCATCGTCATAAGAAATTTTAGCAAGAGGGTTACTCTTTTCACTACGTAGATACAATTCATAACTCAAAATTCGTCCATCAGCTTCTAATGTTGCATAAGCAGAACCTATTTCATTTTTAGGATCTTGCCAAGTGAAATAATAACGAAGTTGATTTTGGGAATCTGTCTGTGCACGATGAGTAAATTCCGAGAGTCCTTTAGGAACTTGAATAAGATCTTTAACAGCTAAAATATTAGTTTCTAATTGTGAACTAGAGGAAACGCTAGGTGTGGCATAAGTTAAACTACATGAAAGACATAAAATGAGTAAAAAAGGCAAAAGTTTTTTCATAGGTTCACCTCATAAGATAGTAATTAAATCTAACTTAATTATAGAGGAAAAGGAATAAAAAGGATATTAAATTATAGTTACAATAAAATGAATTATAAATAGTAAGATAAAATATAAAACATAGTACACCTTTTTAATATAAATTGAGCTAAAATAGTAGATATAAAGTTACAGGAAGGAAATAAATATGAAAATACTAATCGATGGGGATGGCTGTCCAGTAGTTGATTTAACCATAAAGATAGGAAAAGAATTTAGTAAAGAGGTCATTATATTTTGTGATACCACTCATATGATTGAGAAAGAGGGAGCACAAACTGTACTTATTCAAAAGGGAATGGATGCAGTTGATTTTGTTATTGCTAATAAAGTAGCAAAAGGAGATATTGTAGTTACACAAGATTATGGTTTAGCTACTATGATCTTGGCTAAAAGGGCTTTTGCACTCAATCAAAATGGTCTTATTTATACAGAGGATAATATTGATGAACTACTTTTTAGAAGGCATGTCTCTAAAGTTGTAAGAAAATCAGGTGGGAGAACAAAAGGGCCTAAAAAAAGATCTATTGAAGATGATGAAAGGTTTGAAAGAAGTTTAAGAAAATTATGTAGCAATACATGACCTAATAAGAAATTGTTTATACTAATATTTAGTATTTATGGAAAGGCTAACTAAAATAGATAGACATTAAAATGAACTAGAAAGTGCTAAAAGGAGATTTAACATGAGTGCAGTATTAGGACCAATTCATTATTGGTTATATAATAAAATAGAATTGCAAGAAGCTTTAATCGAAGAACTTTTAAGATGGGCCAATGAAAAGGGTGGAGAAATAGAAGAACTAAGAGAAGAAAGCTATAAACTTTATGGAACACCTGTAAGGGGAAAATTAGAAGAATATATAGATGCTAGCAATATTCATGGATGGTTACAAGATAGGTTAATAAGTGTGGAGCATCGTCTAGCTTATATATTCACTCATTTATTAGATGATAAGTATATTACAATAGAAGAAGCTAAAAGTATTTTTAATGAACAAGGTATTAAAACGGCAAAAAAAATAAAGGTATATGCTTTAGATGAAAAGATAGATGTAAGAGAAGTATATAAGAAAATTTTTGATTGCTTACCAGAAGGTATGCCTTGTGATAGGGTAAATGAAGTCATACGAGAGACGGAAGAAGAAGTAGTATGGAAGATGACTAAATGTGTACATGAAGAGTATTGGAAGGAAGTAGGTGGAGATATTATTTATTATTATATGTTAAGACGTGCTTGGATACAGGGATTCTTAAAGAATAGTGGCTTACAATACGAAGAGATACAAAAACATACATTTACTATTAGACGCTAATGAACATTGTTCAAATGAGTTTTAATAAATATAAAGGATAGTTAGAATAAAAATGGGATATATAGACAGAATAGGAAGTGAATAAATAATTATAGTGTAAGAAAGGTTTATTAATATGGAAATTATACATGTGAATGATGTAAAAGAAAAAACAATCTTAACAGAAAATGAAAGTTTTAAAGTAATCTGCTATAGCTTTGATGAAGAGTCTGCTATTCCTAGACATTCTTATAGAGGATCAGGTGTTGTGCAAATTCTAAGTGGAGAAGTAGAAATGCATTTTACAAATGGTCAAAGTTATAATTTAAGAGGTGGAGATGTATTTCCTTTTGATGCAAGGGAAGAACACTATGTTATTGCAGGAGAGGGAAGTAAAGTTTTATATACTGTTCAACAAAACTAAGTAGATAATAATGCTTTTGCACTTATAAGTGGAATAGGAAGAAGTGTTGTCCTCATATACTATATGGAATAGGACAAGGCAGGTGAAAAAATGGAAAAGCAAGGGTTGGCCTTAAGTGCTTTCATTTCTACTATTGGTTCACTTATAACAAAGGCACTGGGCATTATTTCTACTATTTATATATCGAACAAGATTGGTCCTGAAGGTGTAGGGCTTTATCAACTTACAATGACTGTATACATTATGGCCTATGTGATTGCTTCAGCAGGTATGAGTACATCTGTTTCTAAGATGGTAGCTGAAGAAAGAGGGTATGGTAATGGAAAAGGTATTAGAAGAGTTATGGCTATCTTTTTTACTATAAGTATTATAGCCAGTATAACTATCACATTAGGAGTCTTTACCTTTGCAAATATAATAGGAACAAAACTTATTAATGACAGTAGGACAGTACTGGGACTTCGAATTCTATCTTTAAGTATCCCGTTTATGACAGTATCTAGCTGCATTAAGGGATACTTTTATGCAGTGAAAAAGATGATCAAACCTGTAAGCTCAGATGTAATGGAACAAATAGTAAAAGTAATTTTAGTTATTATATTTCTACAAATATGGGGAGGAGACAATATTGTTTATGCCTGTGCAGCTATTGGACTTAGCATGACACTAGGAGAAGTATTCTCTTTTACCTATATGGTAATGTTGTATATAACTGATGGAGATAGAAGGATGATGAAGGGGGCAAGAGAGGGAAAAAGTAAGGGTATGTTAATGAATATTCTCAAGCTTCTTTTACCTATTACTTTAACTGCGTATATTAGCTCAGTCATTACTCTTTTACAAAATGTTTTAATTCCGATAGGCTTTAGAAAGTCGGGTTTAACGTCTATAGAATCTATAAGTATGTACGGAATGATTCAAGGAATGGTCTTTCCTATTTTATTCTTACCAGTAGCACTTCTTACCGCATGTTCCACAGTACTTACACCAGAAATAGCAAGAGCAAAGGCAAGAAATATAAGGGGACGAGTAGAAAGCTTATCAGGTAGGTCTATACATCTTATTATGGTACTAGCTATGATTGTCATGAGTATCTTCTTGAACTTTGGAAGAGAGCTTGGAATGCTGATTTATCATAATAAGCAAGTAGGTCAGCTATTACAACTTTTAGTTATTATCACTCCTTTTATGTACATAGAAATTGTAATTGATGGGATTTTAAAGGGACTAGGTGAACAAAATAGTTGCCTCATTTATAGAATTATAGAATCTATTCTAAGTGTAGCCTTAATCTATTTTCTAATACCTATTAAAGGTGTAGAAGGTTTTATCATATTAAACATAGGTATTAGTATTTTAACTTCTTTCTTAAAACTTCGGAAGCTTATTGAAGTAACAGATATTCAAGTTCAATTAGTGAAATGGTTTATCCATCCTATACTAGCAGCAACAGCAGCAGGTATGAGTGCTAAAGTGATTACAAATTATCTACTAGCTCGTACAGGAAGCTTAAATATACAAGTTATATTTGGAATCCTATTAGCATTTATTATTTATTCCATTGCTTTAACTCTTCTAGAAAATGTAACAAGAGAAGATTTAGCAGTCTTAGACATTAGAGGGAAGAGAGTATAAATTTATATAGGTTGGGCAAAATTCTAAGTGATAGGAGTTGATAAAATGGCTAAACCTAAAACTGAAGAAGCAAAACTACAAAGTAAAATTGATAACACAAGAGATGCTATGAATGCATCGAATGGATTTAAGAATCTTCCTAGTTCAGGTACACAAGGAGTAGGAGATAGTCTTAGAAATAAGAGATAATATAAGAAGCGAGTGGACTCTAAAAGATATCCATTCGCTTTTTTTAGCTTGAATGAATTTTTCATTATGCTAGATAGTCTACTATGTTATAATTAAGGTAATACTACTTACAAATAAAAGAAAGAGGAAAAAGCGGTGAAGGATTATAAAGACATTCCACAAGATGCCCTATTTATTATTAATACCCTAGAAGAACATGGGCATGAAGCTTATGTAGTTGGGGGATGTGTACGAGATATGATCATGGGACGTACGCCAAATGATTGGGATATTACGACTTCAGCTAAACCAGAACAAGTAAAAAGTATATTTAAACGTACTTATGACACAGGTATCCAACATGGAACTGTAACAGTCATTGTAGATAAAGAACATTATGAAGTAACTACTTATCGTATAGAGGGAGAGTATAAAGACTCTAGAAGACCAGAGAGTGTAAGTTTTGTAGAAGATATTACACTAGATTTATCGAGAAGAGACTTTACTATGAATGCTATTGCTTATCATCCTGAACGTGGATTTGTAGACCCCTATAATGGAAGGAAGCATATAGCCGAGGAATGTATCAAGTCTGTAAGAGATGCGAAAGAACGTTTTACAGAAGATGCTCTACGTATACTTCGTGCAGTAAGATTTTCTGCTCAGCTAGGCTTTGAAATTGAAGCGAGTACAGTAGAGGGGATTAAGGCTTGCAAGCGCCTTCTTGCAAATATCAGTAAAGAACGTATACGTGATGAATTTATAAAAATATGTATGTCTGATAGACCAGAAGCTATTAATACACTTTATGAATTAGGGCTTTTAGACTATATTTTACCAGAGTTTATCAAGATGTATACAACACCTCAAAATCATCCACATCATATTTATAATGTGGCAGAACATACATTAGTTGCTATGAAACATACTCCTAAAGATGAGGTACTTAAGTTATCTGTTTTATTACATGATATCGGTAAACCATGCACAAGAACTACTGATGCTAAAGGGATAGATCATTTCTATAATCACCCTAAAAAGAGTGTAGAAATAGCAAAACGTGTGCTTAAAGACCTTAGACTAGATAATCAAACTATTAAGGAAGTTACACTTTTAGTGAGTTTACATGATTATCACTTGAAAAAGAAGATTTCAAAGTTTTATATTAAAGAAATACTTAAAGTAACAGGTGATGAACTTTTTGATAAACTACTCATTATTAATGAAGTAGATGCAAAAGCTCAAAATCCTGATAAATACTTAGATAAACAAAAAATGATTGAAAGTGTACGTAAGCTTAAAGAAGAGATTATAGAAGGTAATGAATGCTATAACTTAAAAATGCTTAAAGTAAATGGTGGAGATTTAATAAAACTTGGTATGAAGCCGGGCAAAGAGGTTGGAGAATGTCTAGAACAACTATTAACCTATGTAATGAAGCATCCAGAATATAATGATAAGACATTACTTGAAACATATGTACAGCAAAATTATATATAAAAAAATGTCCTGAACTACCAAAGAAGTAATTCAGGACATTTTTAATTTGTAAGAAGCTGAACCTTATAAATATTGTTATTTAAAGGGTCTAATACATAATAGTAAATGCTATTTGGTATTTTAACAAAAGAAAAAGTTTTAGAAGAGCCAGCCTTATCATATATTTTAAGTTTCATATGAGGATTATCAAATCCATAAGATAGAATAATATGAGAAGGTGCTCCATCCATAATAAATTGTTCAATTTTAGAAGAAGATAAAAATGTAATAAAGTTATCTACATCTCTAGGAGTCAAATCTTCTGAAATAAATGAAGAAGATCCAGTTTCAGTAGGAGCTAATAATGTATAAGTTTTTGTAGGTGTTATAAATTCTACTTTACTTGTAGTCTCTTTATTAAAGTTAATATAATCTTTACTTCTCCATTTTGAAAGATCGGTAGAAAGAAAATCAAAGATATCTTTCTTAATTGTATAAATACATTTAGTTAATGGACTATATGCATAATAAGTTGTTTCATCAGCTGAATTTCCAGCTATAAGTGTATACTCTGCCCCGTTTTGATCTATTAAAGAAATAGTAGGTGAATAATCATAGATGCCATAAGATGATGGATCATCTACATCTATTTCTATAGTATGGATAAGGCCTGGACTAACAAACTTAGAAATTACATCGTATATATATGTAGAATCTGCAATAGATTGTATAGGACTTGTAATGGACCACTCATCATTTACTCGCTTGGCCGTAAAGGAAGATGAGTGACTAGTAAAATGAATCTCTTGTATATCAGATATTTCTTTGTCCCAAGGAAGCTGGGCTAGATTAGAAGTTTGAGCTAAATAGGGCTCATTGGTACTTTGCTCATACATAATTAAAAACCAAGTACACACAAAGAATACCAAAATAGGTATAAACCATCCTTTACGTTTCATAAAATCACCTCAACAAGTTGTATGCTTAACAGGCTATATTGTATCACATAATTGTAAAGGAATAGTATAAAAGAACTTTAAAAATAGATATTTTTTTTTAGGACGTATCATATACATAAAGGGTGAAGAGGAACATTGGAAGGGGGGAAGGAAATGAAGCAAGTGGGCAATGAGCTTTTTTCTCAGTATGATATTAGTATAAAAAAATTCCAATATAGTCGAAGTAATTATTACTTGGATACTAAACAAGGTCAGCTCTTACTTAGAAAAACATTGATTCCAAGGGAACAGATTATGTTTGTCCATGAAGTAACAGGGCAACTTATAGACAGGGGATTTAATGAAATTAGTAAGATTTATATGGCCAAAAAGCAAATACCCTATGGAAATTACTTAGATAAAAACTTTATCTTACAAGACTATGATAAGATAAGTGAAATTGACTTTACAGACACAGGAGAATTAAAAGCCATCATTGAAGTATTAGCAAGGTTTCATGTGGCAGCCACACATATTCATTCTAAGGTAAGATCTGTAGAAAGCGTAGGCTTCAAGAATATACATGAGTACTTTCAAAAACGAGTAACTGATGGAAAGAAAATGAAAAAAAAGATTGCAAAAATCTCTCAAAAGACTAAATTTGAGATAATGTTTTTAGATGATTATAAAGCTTATGAAGAGTTACAGTATAAAGCCCTAGAATTAGTTAAACCTGAAAGTGCCCATAGGCTTATAGAAAAGGCAAAAAGAAATAAAACTATCTTGCATAATGAATTTACTTATCATGCAGTAGGTAAGTTAGATGATGGAAGCTATAAGATTGCTAACATAGATAATTGTACTTATAGTATACAATTACTAGACCTTAGCAATGTACTTACTAAGATTATGCAAAAAAATCAGTGGGATATAATATTACTTAATCAACTTATCGAAAGCTATATTAAAATCGCTCATTTAGAAGAAGAGGAAATTAGGATATTAAAAGCAATGCTTATTTTCCCAGAGAAGTATGCTAGTATTTGCTTTAAATATATGACATCTAAACATAGAAACAACTATAGTATGTTTGATCATAAGTGGGAAAATATGTTGGTCTATAAAGAAGATCAATTAAAAACTGCATATGAAATTATAAATTATCTATAAAACTTAGGTATAGTTTGACGTATAATGTACTAGAGAGTAAAATAAATAGAAAGAATAAGAAAATACAAAGGAGTTATAGTGTGAAAAGTAATAAAACTTTTGTTAAGGCCATGATTGTTACTGCAGTAATAGGATTTACTGCACTTTTAGCCATTCTATTTATAGGAATTAAATATTTTGTTAAGGAAACTACAGTATCAAGCCCTCAGACATCTCATTCGCAAATAGAAATAGACAATACTTTTTACATAACAACTACAGGAGTTATAAAAGAACTGACTGAAAAAAGTGTAACTTATTTAGATATAGATAAAAGGGAGATTATAAACTATAAAGTTAAACCTACCACAAAAATACAAGATGCATATGAAAATATGATGTCTTATGAAGAGATGGAACCAGGAGATGTTGTAGAAATTGTGTATCAACCACAAAAAGAAAACCTAGTATGTATTAGATTAGCAAAAGAGGCGTTTACCAAATCTAATATGACCAACTTAGAAATTGATAGATCTAATAGAACTATTACTATAGGAAATAAGGTATATTATTATAATGGTCAAACGAACATTATGGATAATATGAAAAATCCTATAAATATGCATCAAATTAGTGACTATGATGTACTTGAGTTAAAAGGTATCAAAAATGATATTTACTCCATCCAAGTTGTGGAAAAAGAAAGCTATTTACAACTAAGTCAACTGCCTATTTATGAAGGAGTATTAGAAATTGATAGAACTAGACAAATTCCTTTAAAAGAGAATTTACCAGTTATACCTATGACTCCAGGAGAACACAAAGTAACCCTTCAACTAAAAGGATATAAACCAATAGTCACTACACTTACAATGGAATCAGGAAAAACACTAGAGTATAATCCGGGGGATTTTGTAAGACTAGAAACTATACTTGAAGTAAAAGTTAAAAATACAGATAGTGACTACCAAGTTAAAGTAGGAGATAAGGTTTATAATAAAGAGGAAAATATTCAAGTACCAACAGGTGTTTATACAGTAGAGATTTCGGCGGAAGGATTTAAAACCTATAAACAAGAATTGAACCTAGAAGAAGGTACAATGGTACTTCAAGTAGCACTCATTTCCCTATCAGAAAATGGGGAAGGCACAACAAATACTACTAATAATAATAGTAGTAATGCTACCAATGAAACTACCAATACAAACGGTAAAATAGATTATAAGATCAACATATCAAGTGAACCTATAGGAGCAAGTATCTATATTGATGGAGAATACAAAGGAGCAACACCTTTTAAATCAACGCTTCCTGTAGGAGAACACGTTATTATACTTAAAAAAGAAGGCTATAGAGATTATGAAACTAATATCCTTATTGATCATAGTGATGATCAAAATAGTTATCTTTATACCCTTATACCAAATTAGAAGAGAAGCAGCTGCTATAACAGCTGCTTTTTAAATTTACTCAGATAGAGAGATATAATAATTTAAATAGGAGATGAAAGAGGAATTATTTTATGAAAAAAATTATAGTAATTTCAATTATTCTTGTATTATCTTTTGTAGGATGTCAACCTAAAAATAACTTGGTAGAGTTAGAAGCTTCTTCTTATGCCCAACAACTTTTTGAAAGTAAAAATCCATATATAGGAGATGCTTCAGCAAATGGAGAAATCCTTGACGTATTAAATATTTCTGAAGAAATGGGCAATTATTCTGTAGAACTAAAAACAGATGAATTTCCGTATTTAATAAAGTTAAACTTTAAAGACGATATAAATGATAAAGATGATTTTGATCTTAAAATTCTAGACAAAGCTTTTCTCATGTTAGCTCTAATTGATAATGCAGATGAAGTACAATTTTCTTATCCGCATATTAAAGATGGAGAAGAGACTCTTATAACAGTCTATGTTACTAAACAACAAGCAACAGACATCTTAAAAAAAGATATTAAATCATATGCCAAATCAGCAGAGGGACTCCAAGAACTCCTGGATCAACTAGATAACTAGTAGGTTATATTTAGTTGCTAATGAGAGTGGATAAGCAAGAGAGTCAGTAGACTAGAATTACTGTCTCTTAGAATACGTCAAAAGGTGAAAGGATGGATGTGGCTCATCCGAAAGCGGCTTATGTAGGTGGCTTAGAGACTGTTAACGAGTGGGTGAGTAGGGTATTTAGCGAGGTGTTTGACCGAAGGGAGTTTCGAGCGTTCCTATGAACTCTGAGTTTACAGCCTCTTAGCCACCGGAAGTGGAAGCTTGAGGAGGAGCTACAGCCAGCCTGATACCTAAGTAGACTAACTAAAGACAGTAATTCGGCCCTAATTCAACCCTAATACAAAGCCATTTTAAATTTAATTTACATAATCCCTTGACAATCCCTTCCAGATAAGTTATTATAGATTTATCAGTTAATATTTATAAGTTCCAAAAGTTGTTTGAAGCATTTCACATACTATTAGAGATTATATCTATTCGCTAAAAAATATAATCTGTAATAATATGTGAATTTTTTTATTTTCCTATATTACAGAGATACAAAATAGGAGGTACCGCACATGATGACAGGTACAGTTAAATGGTTTAACGCAGAAAAAGGTTTTGGTTTTATTTCTAGAGAAGATGGAGATGATGTATTCGTACATTTCTCAGCTATCCAAGGAGATGGATTCAAATCTCTTGAAGAAGGTCAAAAAGTAACTTTTGACATTACAAAAGGCCCACGTGGCGCACAAGCAGAAAACGTACAAAAAGCTTAATTTAACCATAAATTAAGAAAAGGCATATAGCTCAAGCTATATGCCTTTTTTGTCATGTAATTCTAGGTACACTAGAATTATAATCTCTTTACGTACTCTAGTAGGCGAAAGGATAGATATGATTCCTTAGAAAGTAGTTTATGTAGAGGCTTAGAGAATATTAATAAGTAAATAAGAGTCTAAGTAGACTAGAATTACTATCTCTTAGAATACTCTAAGTAGGTGAAAGGATGGATGTGGCTCCTCCGAAAGCGGTTTATGTAGGTGGCTTAGAGGCTGTTAACAAGTGGATGAGCAAGGGTTTTAGCCAGGTGTCCGAAGCGAAGCAAGTTTCTGGTGTTCTTGCGATTCCCGAGGTTACAGCCTCTTAGCCACCGGAAGTGGAAGCTTGAGGGGGAGTTACAGCCAGCCTGATACCTAAGAATACTAGGTAGAGATAGTAATTCGATCCTCCTCAAAGTGGAAGCCGCCAATTTTCACTCTTTTAAAGCTAGAAAATTTGTAATATAATATAAAAGTGTAAAAATATGGTTAAGGAGGTTTGTTATGGGTTATAAAAGTAAATATGAAGAATGGCTAAATAGCGACTTTATAGATGAGGGTACTAAAGTAGAGTTAAAGGGTATCGTGGATGATGAAAAAGAAATTGAAGATAGGTTTTATACAGAACTTGAATTTGGCACAGCGGGTCTAAGAGGGATTATAGGTGCTGGTACTAACCGAATGAATGTATATATTGTAAGGAAGGCTACTCAAGGATTATGTAATTTTTTAAATAGACAAGCTTTAACAGATGCTAAAGTAGCTATTGCTTATGATTCAAGACATTTCTCTGATGTATTTGCGAAAGAGGCAGCAAAGGTATTTGCAGCAAATAATATTACTGCTTACCTATTTGAAAGTTTAAGACCTGTACCTATGTTATCTTTTGCAGTGAGACATTTAAACTGTGATGCAGGTGTTGTGGTAACTGCAAGTCACAATCCTCCGGAGTATAATGGTTATAAAGTATATGGTAATGATGGTGCTCAAGTAAGTGCACCTTATGATGGGATGATTATAGAAGAAGTTAATGCTATAACTGACTTTAATGAGGTTAAGATTCTAAGTGAACAAGAAGCTATAGAGTCTAACAAGCTTATTATAATAGGTAAAGAGGTAGATGAAGCTTATATTGATGAAGTAAAAAAACAAGTTCTTAATCCAGAAATCATTAAAGAAGTAGCAAATGACTTTAAAATTGTTTATACACCTATTCATGGAACTGGTAATAAACCAGTTAGGGCATTACTTGAGGAAGTAGGATTTAAGAATATATATGTTGTAAAGGAACAAGAAGAGCCTAATGGAGCATTTCCAACAGTAACAAGTCCAAATCCTGAAAATAAGGAAGCTTTTACCTTAGCATTAGAACTTGCAAAAGAAGTAGGAGCAGATATTGTAATGGGAACAGATCCAGATGCAGACCGAATAGGTGTACTTGTGCGTGACCATGAAGGTGAATATACCGTTTTAACAGGTAATATGTTAGGTGCCATGTTGTGTGAATATATTCTGTCACAAAGAAATCTTAAAGGAAAACTGCCTAATAATAGTGTAGTTATCAAAACGATTGTAACAACAGAAATGATAAGACCAATTTGCCATGAGTATGGAGTAGAAGTTATAGAAGTACTTACTGGATTTAAATACATAGGTGAGCAAATTAAATTATTTGAAAAAAATAAAGATAAGCACTATGCCTTTGGTTTTGAAGAAAGCTATGGTTGCTTAGCAGGAACTTATGCAAGAGATAAGGATGCTGTAGCAGCATGTATGTTAGCAGCAGAAATGGCAGCTTATTATAAGACAAAAGGTATGACCTTATACGATGGACTTATTTCATTATATGAAAAGTATGGCTACTATAAGGAAGATGTTCAATCTATTACACTAAAAGGAATAGAAGGACTAGAAAAAATAAAGAATGTAATGGAGAATCTAAGATTAGAAGTACCTAGTGGATTTGGTGAATATACAGTATTAAGTATGAGGGATTATAATAAAGGGGTAGGGGAACTACCTAAGGCTAACGTATTATACTATGTTTTAAGTGATGGAGCATGGGTATGTGTACGTCCATCAGGAACCGAACCAAAGATTAAATTCTATATAGGCGTGAAGGGTAATAGCGAAGAAGATGCAAGCAATAAGGTTGAAGTTATTAAAGAAGCTGTTAATGTTTTAATTGCACCTTGGATAAAGTAAGAAAAAATTAAAAAAACTTTTTGAGATGTTTCAAGGTCTTATGGCTTGTGAAGCATCTTATTTTTTACTTCAATATTCCCAATATATGGAAACAATGATAAGATGTTTTCAGAAGCCAACATACACAAAAGAGATAGAGGGGGAATTAAGATGATCAAAGTACATCTTTTAGAAAAAATAATGCAGGTAGTAACAAATGTAAGCAAATGGGTAGCCGCTGTAAAAAATAAAAAGGAAGAACAATGTAAAGATGAAAAAATACATGAACCGATAAAAAAGAAAATAATTAAAAAATTAGCTAGAAAAAATACATTACTAAAGGGTAATAAAGAGGCAGAAGAACTTAAGATAGAAGAAGTACATATTCAAGAAACAAAAGATCAGCTTGTAAGTAAATCAAAAGTGATGAAACGATGGATAAGTTTTATAAAAGAGGAAAATGTTATTTATCTACCAAATATTTCAAGAGGAAATCAACAACAAAAACTCTATAGTGGAGATAATGTTGTTTACATAGATTTTGACAGTATAAAATACAGTAATTTAAAGACTTGTCATATGATTAAAGAGTATCATAATAAAGAAAGGTATGGAGTAAAAGCCCATTCTAGGGCACCAACACATTATTCTTATATATAAGCTACATAGTCATAGGACTGCCTATTCATGTAATAAGATATAAAGATACTGTGAGTAGGAGTCTTGATGTATGTTCATTGAAGTTGGAGATTATGTTGTACGTATTTCATACAATAGAGACATATTATTTAAAGTCATAGAAATTAAACCAAATGGAATAGTAAAATTAAAGGGAATTTCCTATAGAGTTATTGCAGATGCACCATTATCAGATTTAGAACTAGCAGGAGGGATGCGATTTACAAGTAAAGAAAATGATTTGATGGAGCAGATCCAAACAACAGTTAAAAATCTAGTACTAGAAAAGAAAATTATGAAGGATAAGCACAAACCCATACTTCAAAAAACAGGGAAAGTACTACACATTGATGGAGATAGTTTTTATCTTAATTTGTGTATGAAGTACTATGATATATTAGGAGTTAATGCGGTAGGTGAAAACATCCTAGAATTTGAACAACCAAGGAAAATTAGTAGTCTTTTGCAAAAGCACAATCCAGATATACTTGTTTTGACCGGACATGATTCATTAAATAAAAAGTATAGAAATTTATTTGATATTAATGAGTATAAAAACTCTAAATACTTTGTTGAAGCAATAAAGGAAGCGAGGAGAGTAAATCAGGTGAGTAAGCAGCTCATCATCTTTGCTGGTGCATGCCAATCTTACTTTGAGGCACTTTTAGAAGCAGGTGCAGATTATGCAGCATCACCAGAAAGAGTACTTATCCATGCCTTAGATCCCGTATTCATAGTAGAACGTATTGCATACTGTCCATTTAATCAAGTGTTACCCATAGAAGAAGCCATTAAAAATACAGTCACCAAATTTAGAGGTGTAGGAGGGTATGAGATTCTTGGAGTAGCACGTAAAGGTGGACCAGTGGTAGGCATAGCTGACGAGAAATCCTAACGGCGCAGGATGAACGTACGAGTGTGTCTATTTTTAGAGTGGATATAAAAGACAGTCAACCGCCAGACTGTCTTTTTTTTATATGTTAATTTATTAAGGGTTAAGGAATAATTAAAATGTATAAAGAATATAAATGTAATAGAAGTTAGTCCAAAATGTAAAAAACGTGGCATAACTAGATAACTCTTACTCATATACATAGGTAGAGTGTAAAGGTTAGAAGAGGAGGATCGTAAAATGTCAGTAGAGCTTATAAGAAAACAAATGGACTTAAATGAAATGACTAGAAGAGAAACTGTACAAGTTGTTAAAGAAAGAGATATTATTGTTCCAGATGGAAAGCCAGACATGCAAAGAGTACTATATTTAGACGGAGATATTAATATTGATCAAATCGATGTGCAAGAAGATAGAGTTGTATACAAAGGTCAACTAGATACAACTATCCTTTATGTACCTCACAACAATTCAAAGGAAATCTACACAATGAAAGGAAGTATTCCTCTTGAGGATTTTGTTATCTTAGATGGAGTAGATAGCAATCAACGTGTGGCTTTCAACTATAATATTGAACATATGCATTGGAATATTTTAAATGAACGTAAATTAAATGTTAAAGCTATTATTGGTGTTGGAGTAGAAGCAACAAAACCAAAAGAAGTAGAACTAGTAACAGGTGTAAGAAGTGAAGGACCTATCCAAACGAGTATGGACACAGTTAGTATTGTTAGACCATCTCAAAGTGGTACAGAAAAGCTTATTGTTAAAGACGAACTGACAATTCCACAAGGTAAGCCTAGTGTATGCGAAATACTTAAAATGAATACTCAGGTAAAAGAAGAGCAAGTTAAACGTACAGATAATGAGATTTTATATAATGGTATTATAGAAGTAAGTACTATGTATACAAGTCAAGATGAAGATAAACCTGTAGAAGTGGTTAAACATCGTATTCCATTTGCAGGAAGTAGTGATGTAACTAGACCAAGTGAAGAAGCTTACTGGAATTGTGATCTTAGTGTAAAACCAACTTATGTTCAAGTTTCACCAGACTATGATGGAGAAGACCGCATCTTAGAAGTAGAGTGTATTGTAGAAGCTAAATACAATACATACGATAAGAGTGATGAAACTATTATAGATGATGTATATTGCCCGGGCAAAAAAGTAGCTATTACAAATAATACATCAAACTATATGACACTAGCTTCTAAAGGAACAGCAAAGACATCTAAAAAAGAAATGATGACTTTAGAAAGTGGTGCACCTAATTTAGATCAAATTTTCAGTGTGACTTTAAAGCCTATGGTAGAAGAAAAACAAATTAATGGTGACAAGCTGACAGTTAGTGGCATGCTTGAAGCTAAGATTATATTTATAGATCCAGAACATATGAATATGATTCAAACAGCGGTAGAAATGATACCATTTAGCCAAGAATTTACACTTGAAGGGCTTTCTAAAGATGCATATATAGATGTTAAAGTTCAACCTAAAGATGTTGAAGTTGGCATATATAATAAAAATGATATTATGATCGAGTATGTACTTGATTACTTAGTAAATGTATTCAAGAAAGAAACAGTACAGACCATTAATCAAGTCGCAGTAGAAGATATGGATAAGGAACAGTTAAATAATTATCCAAGTATCACAGTATATGTAGTTAAAAAGGGAGATACTCTTTGGAGTCTTGCAAAACGCTTTAATACTACAGTACAAGACATTGTAGAAATCAATGACTTGGATGAGAATGCTACCCTTAATGTAGGTCAAAAACTTATTATCCTTAAAAAAACTAAATTTTAAATAATAAACCCTTAGAACATAATTAAAAAATAAGTTCTAAGGGTTGTATTTTTATGAGTGATATTAATAGACCTTAATAGAAAAATTTGTTATAATTTTAAAACAGATACAATATAAAAAATTAAATATGCAAAAGGGGGATACAATGAGTAATATTTTGCTTGAAACAGGAAACGGTGAGTTTGAGATTGTAGAGTTTTTAGTAAATGGAACCCATTATGGAATTAATGTGTTAAAAATCAAGGAAATCGTAAGACCGAATGAGGTATCTCCATTACCTGGATCTACAAAGGGTATAGTGGGACGAGCTGTTGTACGTGACAACATGGTATCAACAATTGACCTGAAGAAAGTTATCAATGGAGTAAATATAGATACACAAAATGGTACGATGGGCTTATTATGTGAATTTAATCAAACTACAGTTGTATTCTTAATTGAAGAAGTAGTAGGCATTAAACGTGTGAAATGGTCAGAAATAACTAATTCGGGTGGTATAGATCAAGACTCTTTAATAATAGGAACTGTACTATTAAACGAAAAGATTATAATGTTACTTGACTTTGAAAGTATTCTCCTATCACTTGATCCAAATAATAAAAGTTATCATGAAACCTTTAAAGATGATGGTAAAAAGCATGCTAGAAACAAAGTAGATTTAGTTATTGCAGATGATTCTAAAACAGTGAGAGAGCTTCTTAAAGATGCACTAGAAGATGCAGGATATAACAGCCTAAAAGTTTTTAATGATGGTTTAGAAGCGTATGAATACTTAACAAGTGTTAAAGAAGAGTTTGGTAAAAACTTTAATCAACAAGTTAATTTACTTATTTCTGATATTGAGATGCCTATGTTAGATGGATATACTTTAACTAAGAGAATTAAAGAAGATGAAGTATTAGGAAGTTTACCAGTTATTCTGTTTTCTTCATTAATTACAGATGAGTTATATAAAAAAGGTGAACAAGTAGGTGCTGATGCACAAATTAGTAAACCATCCATCAAAACATTGGTTGGAACAATAGATGGTTTATTAGGGATTAAATAAATAAAAGGGGTGCCACAAGTTTTAAAGGTGGCATCCTTTGTTTTTTGTATACAAGAAATACATTTTCATTGACTAAGTCTTTTTTAAAAGGGTATAATATAAAAAATACCAAAAATGAAGGAGCTACTAATGGATACAATAGTACTTAAAGCTAGAGGTAAGATTAACCTTACACTAGACGTGGTAGGTAAACGTGACAATGGGTATCATGACTTAAGAATGATCATGCAGACAATTAATTTGCACGATACGATTACAATTACGAAGACTAAAACACCAGGTATTCGTATCAATAATAACTTAGCATGGCTCCCAAAGGATGATAAAAACATTACTTACAAAGCAGCTGTCAAATTTCTAGAAGAGAGCAATATAAAAGCAGGTATTTATATAGATATTTTCAAACGTATACCTGTTGCGGCGGGTCTAGCTGGAGGCAGCAGTGACGCAGCAGCAGTGCTCATAGGATTAAATAAGCTATTTGATACAAAATACAGTAAGAAGAAACTTATGGAAATCGGTGTAGAAATTGGAGCAGATGTACCTTTTTGTATTTTAAGAGGAACGGCCCTTGCTGAAGGAATAGGAGAAGTGTTAACTCCATTACCATCTTTACCACCTATGCATATTGTCTTAGCTAAACCTAATATTAGTGTTTCTACTGCAAGTGTATACAAAGCACTAAATGTACAAGAAATTAAGAAGCATCCAGAGACTGATGAGTATGTAGAAGCAATTAAAAATCGAGATATAGATTATCTAGTGACACATATGGAAAATGTATTAGAAGATGTAACGATCAAAATGCATCCTCAAATTCAAGAAATAAAAGAAGATATGTTACGTATGGGTGCACTAGGAAGCATGATGAGTGGTAGTGGACCAACTGTATTTGGTATTTTCCCGAGCAAGTATGAAGCAACATTGGCGGCAGAGTATTTCAAAAACAAATGTAAACTAAGAGAAGTACATGTGACCAGTACATTTTGTAAGGCCAAGAGAGAGGGGAAAAGAAGATATGAGAGAAAACGATACAGACATGAAGATTAATGAGTACTTACCTTTAAGGGATATAGTTTTTCAAACTATTAGAAAAGCCATTCTAAATGGGGAGTTAGAACCAGGGGAAAGGCTTATGGAAACACAATTAGGAGAAAAACTAGGTGTAAGTCGTACGCCTATACGAGAAGCTATCAGAAAACTAGAACTTGAAGGATTAGTTGTTATGGTACCACGTAAAGGCGCACAAGTGGCTCAATTTACTATAAAAGATATAGAGGATGTGCTACAAGTTAGAGCTTCCCTAGAAGCACTTGCTGCAAAGCTTGCATGCAAACATATGGATGAACGTTCATTCTTAAAGTTACAGCTTATCATTACAGAATATGAATATGCAGCAAAAGAAGACGATATTGAGGTAATGATCCAAAAAGATATTGAATTCCATGATACCATTGCACTTGCATCTCAAAATGACAAACTTATTCAACTATATAATAATATGAGAGAGCAAGTACAACGCTATCGTATTGCATATCTCAAGAATACAGAACAAAGCAATGCTGTGATAGCAGAGCATAATGAAATCTTAAAAGCATTAAAAGATGGAGAAGAAGAGGTAGCTGCAAAGCTTGCTACTAAGCATATTGAAACACAATGTAGCTCTATTATGCGATTTATCAATAGTAGAAAATAAAAGAGATTATCTCCTGATTAATATTTATAAAGTTTAATAAGTAAAAGGCCTGTGAAGCTAGGATTATATCCTAGCTTCACAGGCCTTTTTAATATAAATGACACAAGCATTTATAAATCAAAAATTCCTTTAAAAATGTAAACAAATATGTAAAGTATTACGTGAAAAATAAAGGGTTAATGTAAAAAATAAAACAAAAGTGTAAAATTTGTTGTTGCCATTTGCACAAAAAGGGTTTATTATGTAATTACATTAAGTAAATAATAAACAAAAAATTCTTCGAGAAAAAATATAATGTAAAAAATAGTTTACATTATGGTTGACAATTTCATAAATTTTATAGGAGGGATTAGATGAAGGCAAAAGCTCAACAAATTAAACCAAGAAGATTCAAGTTTACTCGAGATGATGTAGAGTTAACACTACTCGCATTGCCTACAGCAATATGGTATGTAATATTTAGTTTCCTACCAATGGTTGGTATTCTAATTGCGTTTAAGAACTTTAGAATGTTTCCAGGAAAAGGGTTCTTCCAAAGTTTAATGGCAAGTGATTGGGTTGGTTTAACAAACTTTGAATTCTTATTCAAAACACCAGATGCAGCAGTTATATTGCGTAATACAATTTGTTACAATGTAATTTTTATTATTTTAGGAGTAGTCATTCCCGTATCACTAGCTATTGCCATTACTCAGTTATATAGTAATAAGTTAGCTAAACTCTGTCAGACAGCAATGTTCTTACCTCACTTTTTATCATGGGTAGTAGTAAGTTACTTCTTATTTGCTTTTTTAAGTTATGACAAAGGTATTATCAATCAAATTTTAGCAACTTTTGGGATGCAACCAATACAATGGTACATGGAACAAGATTACTGGCCATATATCTTAGTATTTATGAATACATGGAAATCAGTAGGATATGGAATGGTTGTATACCTTGCAGCTATCGCTGGTATTGACAAAACATATTATGAAGCAGCAGTTATAGATGGTGCTACAAAATGGCAACAAATAAAGTACATTACAATTCCTGCTATTAAGCCAATTATTATTATCATGTTTATCATGTCTGTAGGTAATATTTTTAGATCAGACTTTGGTTTATTCTATCAGTTACCAAGAAATGCAGGAACATTATTCAATGCAACAGCAACTATCGATACATATGTTTATAAAGCAATTGAAGGTACAGGAAGTATGGCAATGAGTTCAGCAGCAGCATTTTTCCAATCAGTTATTGGCTTTATTACAATTATTACTGCTAATGCTATTGTTAAGAAAATTGATGGTGAAAATGGATTATTCTAAAGGGAGGGACATAGATGAACAAATTACTAAAAAGAGAAAAAGAAGTTTTAGAAGGTGTAGAAAAGTTTAACCGTGTGTCTAAACCAACAAACCTGTTATTATCAGCACTATTTATCTTGTTTGGCATAATCTGTGTACTACCAGTTATCTTAGTATTTATGATCTCAATTAGTTCAGAACAGTCAATTGCTCAATATGGATATAGATTTTGGCCAAAAGAATTTTCATTACAAGCTTATAAGTATCTCTGGGATTCTAGAGAAAGTATCTTTAATGCTTTTGGTGTTTCTGTTCTTGTTACAGTTCTAGGAACAGTAGTAGGGTTAATTTTAAATACGAGTATTGCTTATTCCTTATCTAGAAAAAACTTTAAATTAAGAGGTTTCTTCACATGGCTTATTTTTATTCCTATGTTATTTAGTGGTGGTATGATTTCATTTTACATCACTGTTTCAACAGTATTAGGATTAAAAGATAGTATTTGGGCACTAATTTTACCGATGTCTGTATCATCTTTCTATATTATTATGCTTAGAACATTCTTTACAACAACGGTACCGGATGCCTTGATTGAATCCGCTAAAATTGATGGTGCAAGTCAGCTTAGAATCTTTACAACAATTGTACTTCCAATTTCATTACCAGCAATTGCAACTATAGGATTATTCCTTACATTTGCATATTGGAATGATTGGTATAATGCACTTTTATTCATTGATAATTCAAAACTCGTACCACTTCAAGCTATGCTTAACCGTATTCAAAACGATATTGAATTCATCAACCAAAACGTTGCTACTTTAGGAGCTTCAGTAGCTGAAATGATGTCTAAATTGCCTACAGAAAGTGTAAGAATGGCTATTGTTATGCTAGTTGTTTTACCAATTGCTTGTTCTTATCCATTCTTCCAAAAATACTTCATTTCAGGCCTTACAGTAGGTGCTGTAAAAGAATAAGAAATTAAGTCCTTTGGGATTTAATAATAAACAAAACTATTACAAATCAAAAATAACACAAAAAGGTAATGTGAAAGGGGTAATTGAAAATGAATAAAAAAATGAAACCACTCGCACTATTATTAGTAGGAATTATGTCTTTAGGATCAATGACTGCATGTAGTAGCGGCAATACCGGAAATACAGCAGATGCTTCAGGAGACAAACAAACGGCTTCTTCAAACAAAGATGGTGAGACAGTAAATCTTGTATGGTGGATGATTGGTAGCGAACCAAAAGATTTAAAAATGGTAAATGATAAAATTAATGAATATACAAAAGAAAAGTTAAATGTCACTCTTGATATTAAATATGCAAGCTGGGGTGAATATGGTGAAAAGGTTTCAAAAATCGTTCAAAGTGGTGAAAGTTTTGATATAGCTTTTGGATCAGGTATTAATAACTATCAAGATTTAGCAGCTAAAGGTTATTTTGCAGATCTTAAAGAAATTCTTCCTACAGTAACACCAGCACTTTGGGACTTTATGCCTGAAGACCTCTGGAAAGGTGTAACAATTAACGAGCAAATTATAGGGGTACCAGCTTACAAAGATTCAGCTCAATCTCAATATTGGGTATGGGATAAAGAGTTAGTAGATAAATTAGGTATCGATATTAATAGTGTTAAAACATTAGAAGACTTAGATCCAGTACTAAGAAAAATTAAAGAAAATGATCCAAGTAAATATCCTCTAATTATGCAAGGAAAAGAAGGAATCAATGGATTTATAGCAACTGTTAATAACTTAGATGAGTTATTAGTATCACCATCTATTGGTGTAAAATATGATGACACTTCAGCAACAGTAGTATCATCATGGGAAGATAAAGAAGTTATGAAAAACTTAAATACTATTCGTACATGGTTTAATGATGGATTAATTAATCCAGATGCTGCAACACTTACTGAAACACCAAAATACCGTCCAGTATTTGCTGCACAAGGTTATCCACATGCAGATGCTGACTGGTCAACATCTAGTGGTTATCCAGTAGTGTCTAGCCAATTCTTTGGACCAGCTTACTCAACAAAAACAATTCAAGGTTCATTTAATGTTATTTCAGCAGGATCTAAACATATTGAAGAGTCTTTAAAAGTTCTTGAATTAGTAAATACAGATTCATACTTAAGAAACTTACTTGCATTTGGTATTGAAGATACTCATTACAAAAAAGTAGGTGAAAATAGTATTGAGGTACTTAATGACGGATATCAAGTACCAGCTTATTCACAAGGAACATTCTTCAACATGTATACTGTAGCACCAGCTCCAGAAACAAAATGGGTAGATCTTCAAAAACAACAAGAAAATGCTTTCTCTTCACCAGCATTAGGATTTACATTTAATACTGAACCAGTACAAAACCAAGTAGCTGCATGTAGTAATATTGAAACAAAATACACTGCATCATTATTAACAGGTTCTGTAGATCCAAATGAAGTTGTTCCAAAAATGTTAGATGAGTTAAATAAAGCAGGTTATCAAGATATTATTAAAGAAGCACAAAACCAACTTAATGCATACCTTGGTAAATAAGGCTAGTATATAAAGATAAAATGCTGATAAAAGAGTAGAAGGGATGCCTTCTACTCTTTTTAATAGTATAGAGTTATAAAAATAGAAATTAAGAAGAATAAATGAAAAATATAACAATAAGAAAGAAAATTTGTTAAAATATAAAAAGTAATGAGTTTGATTAAATAGGGAAAAGGTGATGTTATGAAATCTGTGGGGATTAATGAGATAGCACAAAGATTAAATATATCTCGTAATACTGTATCAAAAGTTATGAATAATAGGGGAAGTGTATCAGATAAAACAAGAGAGAAAATTATAGAAACAGCTATAGAAATGGGATACAGTAAGTTACCAGAAGAATTTATGAGTAGAAATAATAATGAATCTAAATTGAAAAATATATTAGTTATTGCTACAGCTCCTGATTTTTCTTCTTTCTGGGGGAAGATTATTCATGGAATTACAGAAGAGTTGGTAAGAGAAGAGTATCAGTGTTTTTACCATTTTTTAACATTCGAGCAAGAACAGAATTTTTTGCTTCCAAAGCTTATTGAAACGGGAGAGGTAGCAGGAATTATTGTGATGAATGTATATAATATAGAGGCCATAAAAAGCATTAGAAGCTTAGGTCTGCCAACAGTATACTATGACCTACCACTTAGTATTGATGTAAGAGAGGCACAAGCAGACGTAGTGGTGGTAGAAGGCAGACAAAGTATATATGATGTGACAACACAACTACTTAAACAAGGGGACACTAAGTTAGGTTTTATAGGTGATGCTAGTTATTGTAAAAGTATAGCAGAGCGATGGGAAGGATTTATTAAGGCACATAAGGCAGTTGATTTACCTATACATAAAGAATATTGTTTTACAAATGAAGAAAATGGTCACTTCTATTTTGGTAAAGAGGTAGAAGAACCACTAAAGACTCTAATAAGAAACGAGCAAGATTTACCCCATGCTTTTGTATGTGCAAATGATGCTATTGCTTATAAGATTATGAAACAACTTAAGTCCTATGGATATAATATACCAGAAGATATTCGTATAACTGGGTTCGATGATATTGAAGTATTAGGAGAAAAAGAGTTAACTTCGGTAGGTATAAATATATCAGATATTGGAGTGAGACTAGCAGAGCAATTAGTGTGGCGTATTCAAAATCCTAAAAGAAGTTATGAAGTAATAAAAATATATGGCGATATATATTATAGAAAATCTACCGAAAAGGAATGAGACATAATAAGTTTATATAAGAGGTTTGTTGTTAATATAATTAAACGATAGTATAATTATTTGTGGTATTAAATATTTTTAAATGAAAAATTAAAAAAAGTTAGGAAGGGGTATATAAGATGGGTCAGAGAGCTAGAAAAAGAACAATAGACATCCCTTTAAAAACTAAGATTATAATGATTACCTCACTAAGTATCATTATAACTAGTTTTTGTACTGGAGGCATGTTAAAAAGTAAAATCTATAATCACACCATTAATTTAATGGAACAATCTGCTTTAAATGTAGTAAAATCAGCTACAAAAATTATTGATGGTGATGAGTTTGAAGCATTAGCTAAAAGTTTAGATAGTACATCTCCTACATATAAGGCTATGCTAGAAGATTTTCTAGAACTTAATACAGAGCTAGGAAATGGAATGCTCTATACGGTGATTGACTATGATAAAGATAATTATGCTTATATTATTGATGGTAGTCAAAGTGTAGATATGGGCTATATCCAACAAAAGTCAGATTTTGCCCAGGAAATAAGAAATGCTTTTGATAAAGGGGAGGCATGTACAGGTGAGCCGTACTATGTAGAAACCTTTAATAAAACTTATATTTCTGCTTTTGCACCAATTAAGAACTCAGCTAATAAAGTGGTTGGTGTAGTAGAATATGACTATGAAAATAGTGAATTAAAAGATGCCATGAGGGGTATAGAAACTGCTACTGCAGGTATTACAACTATATTAGTTATTTTAGCTATTATTATTAATTATATTATTTTAAAACATATGTTTAAGCCAATAAATAAATTAGTAGTTGAAATAGGTAAGATAGCAGAAGGTGACTTACAGTTTGTTATAGAAGATGATAGACAAGATGAAATTGGAAGTATTAATAATGCCTTAGCTAAAACAGTAGATGCACTAAGAGATATTATATATAAAATCAAGAAGTCCTCAGATAGTGTTACAACAGCTTCAAATAATATATTAGTAAGTACAAGTGAGGCAACAAAAGCGTATGAAGATCTAGCAAATTCTACAACAGAGATATCATCTATCTCTACAGAACAAGCTATGCAAACAGATACTATTAAGACTGTACTTGTAAAACTAAATGAGGATATACAAAATATATTTGAACAAATTGAAAAAGCTAATGAAATTGCCTATAAGACAGTAGAAGATGTAAATGTAGGTAGTAGAGTCATAGAAAATACAAGTGCTCAAATGGATACTATAGGTAAAAGTATTGATAATACCAATAGTGTAGTAGAAGAATTAGTACAAAACATGGGTAAAATCCAAGGCATGGTAACAGCAATCTCAGGTATTTCAGGACAAACTAATTTACTAGCTTTAAATGCAGCTATAGAAGCAGCAAGAGCAGGAGAAGCAGGACGAGGCTTTGCTGTTGTTGCAGATGAGGTTAAGAAACTATCAGAAGAAACAAATAGTGTTGCAAAAGAAATTGTAGGTATTATTGATTATATACAACAACAAACAACTAGTATTGCAGAAGCTATTTCTACAAGTGTAGAAATGACTAAAGAAGGCAAAGCATATAGTAATGAAGTAAGTAAGATTTTTGAAATGATAAAAGAATCTAATGAAAATATGGAAGATAAAGTAGTACAGATTAAAAACTCAACAAGTGAAATGGTTTCAAGTGTTACTCATATAAATGAAAACATGACGCAAATTGATGAAGTATCTAAGGTTATAGATGCCAATGCAATGAATCTAGCAGCTGTAACAGAAGAACAAATGGCTACATCCGAGGAGTTTAAGACTATGTCTGAACTACTCAGAGAGGAAGCCTTAGAGCTTCATGAAAGTGTATCTAAATTTAAAATTTAAATACATATAAAAAAGAGTGTACCCAACTAGTAGTCTAGTTGGGGACACTCTTTTTTTATGTTATTACCATTTATTAAGTCCATCTACAACAGGAAGTTGTATAGAAGTCTTACTTGGGTTAACTGTAAATTCTGTTACACTAAGAGGTCTCATTGTATATTCGGCATCTGTTGAATAAAGTATTAAGCCTAATCTGTGACCAGCTTTTATAGTATAATTCATTGGTTCTAAATCTAAATTAAAGGTATATTCAGTACCTGGAGTAAGTGGAGTTGAACTTAATATACCTAATCTGTTTTGAGCATCCATCCAACCACGAGAAATGATTTTATATGAAGATGGTTTATCTTCCATTACAAAGTTAATAATATCATCAGAACCTGCATTACCACCATAAATAATACCATTTGGTACAACAACTTCTGTTTCTATAGTTGGGCGAATGGCATTACCGTAATCTACGAGCATTGCACTAATAATACCAGTAGGAGCATTTAAGCTTGCTGTTAAAGAAAGGTTAATTGTACCACTAATTTGAACATCTTTTGTAAGAGGTTCGCTAACATAAGCTAGACGATCCTGACGCTCGTTTTCAGGGTTACTAACAATAGCATTTCTCCAGTCTAATCCATTTAGTTCTTCACGGCTATAACCAGAAAGAGAAAGGTCATCTACAAATGTCTGTGGTGCTTGTTCATCAACAGGTGTAAAGCTTAATTTATTATTATCAGTAGTATCTAGATATAATGTAGTTGCCTCACCGTCTACAGGCCAGTTAGAGAAGCCTTCCCATGAAAGATCTGTGTTGTTTTGAATAATAGCAGTCGGAACAGTGTTCATTACATTATTATCAATATCGTATAACCAATAGTCAAACCATCTGTTTAATATATCGTTAAAGTCAATACCAGCTAAGTTATTAATACTCATATGTTCGCCTTGATGAAGAATGATTTTGCGAGGGATATCTCTTTCTTCAAGGGCCTTAAAGAGTGCATCAAATTGTTTAGGTTTAACATTCCAATCACTTAAACCATGTACAATAAGTACGCTTGCTTCAAGTTTACTTGTATCTCTTAAGTAATTACGTTCATCCCAAAAAGTATTATAGTCACCAGTAATACGATCTTGGTCTTCGCGCATAGCATCCATAGATGCCTCAAATTTTTCTTTTACAGTTGCATAGTCTTCTGGATCAAGCATACGGCTCATACAGTATATTGCAAGTAAGTCAGCATCATCACCTTGCCAACCTTCGCCAGCTACATTAAGTCCGTTTGCACGATAATAATCATACCAGTTACTAATAGCAGCTACAGGGACAATTGTTTTAAGACCTTTTACACCTGTCATAGCTGTACCAATAGGAAGTGTTCCTCTATATGAACGACCTGACATACCTACATTTCCTGTAGACCAGTAAGCTTCTACTTCAATATTATCTGTCTTATTTGTATAAGCTTTAGTTCTACCATTTAGCCAATCAATAACAGCTTCAGTTGAGATGATTTCATTTGTATCACCAGTACTTGTCATACCTTCAGAGCCACGTGTACCAATACCGCCTGAAAATACTACAGCATAACCACGTGTGAAAAAGTAATTATACCAACCACCAAAATCAAAAGGTTCAACTTTAGCATCATCTGCATGACCTTTAGTTTTACGTGGAGCAGGGAGTTTTTTCTTTTCAGGAACAAATTTAATATCTTCGTAGTCGTTTGTGTATTCAGGGACTACTGTAAGGTCTTCATCTACATTATGTGTAATATAAAGATCATCATTAGTACCCATAACATATGGACTTACTTCATAGATAGTAGGTACTTTCATTCCTTGTTCAGTTTCTGCTGGACGTTTAATCCAAACCTCAATTAAGTCTCTTTTATTATCAGAGTCAGTATCAAGAGGTGCTTCTACATATACTTTTTCATAGATGGCATCATTATGATTAAAGATAGGTTGAGTTTTGCCATCAAATACTAAGATGCTAGGCACATTTTTATCTTCGTTATAATCACTTAAAAAACCATTTTCAATAAGCACTTCAAAGTACTCGCGCCCAGTGCTTGTCTTAGCTTTTAAACAATCATAAAGATCAGCACTAAGAGCCTCATCGTCGAAGTTTGAAGGATAAATTGGGTTAAGGCCTACAGTAGTAGCGAAAGAAAGTATATCATCATCTTTTGATACTTCCTCGTTGTACCCTAGTAGTGTAAGAAATACACTGTAAAATTCTTCTTCGGTGATAGAATCAGAAGAATCAAGGGAAGTGATTAAGTCTTTGTGACTTTCACTATAATTAGGATTAAGTGATAAAATAATATCTTTTACCTGTGACTTTGTTATTACCTGAGAGTCAGGTAAAGTAATCCCAATGTTGGATAGAGCGACTTGATCTTCATTTGGCTTAAATGTAACAGTAGATGCTTGTGTTACATTTAAGGAACCTAGAAATAAAGAAAAAGCTAAAGTAAGTACAGCAAATTTTTTCATTTTAAGTCTCCTTTTATTTGATTTAGTTATACAGAGGCATAATTAGACTACATAAAATTATACCAGTGTATAATTATAACAAAGTGTCATAAATTTTCCAATATATTTAACTGACTTATCGATTTGATTTAATTAAATAATATCTTATGAAAAATATAAACAAGTCTATTTCAAATAAGAATTATAGAAAAACAAAATAAAATAATGTACAATATATGTAAACTAATGTAAGCGCAAAGTTACCTAAATAAATGAGTTCATATAATATAAAACTGAGAAGGTAGGAAGACAGATGAAAAATATACTTTTTATTATGGGTGATCAACATAGGTGGGATTGTATAGGGGCATATGGTAATAAGGTTCTCCAAACGCCAAATATAGATGGTTTAGCAAAAGATGGAGTATTACATACACAGCATTATACAACTTATCCCGTGTGTACGCCTTCAAGATACTCCATTTTGAGTGGATTATACACACATCAGCATCTAGGATGGAGTAATACTTGTACACTTGCTAAAGGATTTAGTACCTTTCCAAAAGTATTAAGAAAAGAAGGGTATAGGACAGTAGCTATAGGTAAAATGCATGCAACACCTACATATTTAGATATGGGATTTGATAAAATGCTTCTTTGTGAGCAAGACGGAAATGGTAGATATGATGATGATTATCATAAATATTTAAAAGAAAATAATTTGATAGATGAGAATGATTTAATAGATCAAAGACATGAATTTAGACTAAAGGCAGATGAAACTTACTGGAATACATGTGGAGCTATAAAATCTAATTTAGATGAGAAACATCATTCTACGACATGGATTACAGACCGTGCCTTAGAAGAGCTAGAAGGTTGGGGGAAAGAAGGGCATATGATGCTTGTAAGCTATGTCAAACCACACCATCCATTTGATCCACCAGCACCTTATGATACGATGTATAATCCAGATGAGATCGAGCTACTACCAGGTTATACAGATGAAGTACCTGAGGTGGATTATGCTCACAATACAGGATACTTTGATCATAAAACATTAACAAAGGAGAAATTAAAGAAGATAACAGCGTACTATTACGGTAGCATTTCTCATATGGATCATCATATAGGTCGCCTTGTTCAAGCACTTAAAGATAAAGGAATTTATGAAGATACACTTATTGTCTACACCAGTGACCATGGGGAATATCTAGGCTTTCATCATATGTTACTTAAAGCCAATTATATGTATGATCCACTAGCTAAAGTGCCTCTTATTATTAAATATCCTAAAAATCAATACCATGGACAAGTTAATGAACAGATAAGTTGTAATATTGACTTAGCCCCAACATTTCTTAGTCAAGCAGATTGTGCTATACCAGGCACTATGAAAGGCTTAGATTTATCTGATCAAAAAGTGGGAAGGCAAATGACTATTTGTGAAGGGTTTAGAGCAGATATATGTGATGGGGTGTTAGAAAAATACTATGAATATATGGTGCGTAGTAAAAATTATAAACTCATTATAAGTAAGAACTTTGAACACTATATGTTCTTTGATCTTATAAATGACCCTTATGAACTCAAGGATGTTTCAAATGAAGATAAGTATAAAGAAGAAATAGAAAAGCATAAA
The DNA here is from genome assembly GCA_900551325.1 of uncultured Eubacteriales bacterium. Lineage (GTDB taxonomy): Bacteria > Bacillota > Clostridia > Lachnospirales > Cellulosilyticaceae > Holtiella. The sequence continues at coordinate 175,244 of URVM01000006.1, forward strand.
GCTTTCTTAGCACAGACTATGACGTTTGATGCTTTAAGTCCTATATATTTAAATGAAGATGAACAACCTTTTAATGAAGCTAAGAGGATGAACGAACAAGAAAGAAGAGAAATGGAAGTTTATTGTATGGAACGTGTACCTTATGCCATAGACAGTAATAAGTAGCTAGTATTTTAATAATTATTGCATGTTGGAGGAATGAGATTTGAAACAGCCAAATATATTACTTATTTTATGTGATCAATTTAGATGGGATTGCTTAGGGGCTATGGGGCATCCTACTGTAGAAACACCAAATTTAGATACACTTGCTCATGAAGGTGTACTCTTCACAAATGCATATTCACCAGCACCTAGTTGTGTACCGGCAAGAGCTAGTCTTTTTACAGGTATGAGTCCGAATAAAACAGGTTTTCTAGGATACCGAGACGGAAATGACTGGAACTTTCCTAATATGTTACCAGAAGTGCTTAGAAATGCAGGTTATCAAACCCATTGTGTAGGTAAGACACATTTTTATCCTCAACGTAAGCATTGTGGCTTTGAAGGTTTAGAGTCTTATGAGGCGTGGCAAGTATTTGATAAATACTATACTAATGATTATCATGAATGGTTATCAGATAAAACAGGTAAGATGATGGATGAACTACATCATGGATTAGATGATAATAGTTGGAATGCAAGACCAAGTACTTTACCAGAAGAATTACATAATAATACTTGGGTGGTAACGAAAGGACTAGAATTTTTGAGAAAAAGAGATCACTCTAGACCATATTTTCTCAACTTATCTTTCCATAGGCCACATCCACCTATTGATCCACCACAATATTACTGGGATGAATATATGAAAAAAGAGTGTGAAGCAGTCCCAGTAGGCAAATGGGCCAAGAAACATGATAAACCAGTGAGAGGGTTAGATACTTGGGAAGGCCATTTAGAAGATGATAAGTTAAGGAGGACTCGTCTTGCTTACTATGCACAGATTGCTCATATCGATACACAAATAGGAAGGTTAATCCGCACACTTAAATACCAAGGTGAGATGCCAGATATGATCATCTTTACATCAGATCACGGTGAAATGTTAGGAGATCATCATCTCTTTAGAAAAACATATGCTTATGAAGGAAGTGCAGCCGTACCTTGTATTATATGGACTAAAGATAAGCAATATGGAACTAAGGAAGAGACCCCAATTGTACTTGAAGACTTATATACAACTATTTTAGGCTATGCAGGACTAAAGGCATTAGAAAATGTAGATGGGCTAAATTTGATGCCACTTCTTAATCAAAATAAAGTAACAAAAAAAGAATGGGATAGAGAGTGGATTCATGGAGAGCACGCAAGATGCTATAGCCCAGACGAAGCAATGCAATTTATGACAGATGGTAAAACAAAATATATTTGGTTTACACATACAGGAGAGGAACAACTTTTTGACCTTTCTAATGATCCTTATGAATGCAATGAATTATCAAAAGATGAAAAGTATGAAGATATACTTTTAACTTGGCGTCAACGTATGATAGAGTATCTTGCTACAAGAAAAGAAGATAATTTATCAGATGGAACACAACTTTTAACAGGCTTATTACCCGCATATAGAAAGGGACTCTACAAATGAAAAAACACAATATTATTCTAATCACAACAGACCAACAGCGTTATGACACTATAGGTGATTTGGCACCTGATTATATGCGTATGCCACATACACAATATCTCATTAACCAAGGGATTAGCTATACAAATGCTAATGCTCAATGTCCACTTTGTGTACCAGCACGTATTTCTATTATGAATGGGAAGTTCCCTCATACAACAGGAGCTACAACTAACTGTGAAACAACAGATGTAATGGGTAGTCGCGATACTTTACCGGATTTAATGAGACAAGCGGGCTATCAGACTATTGCTATTGGGAAGATGCACTTTGGACCACAACGAGCAAAGCATGGATTTGATGAAATGATTATACCTGATGATTACTATAGAGAAATGCAGCGTAGCGGGAGTATGATTCAGCCTATGCGTCATGGTATGGGGCAAAATGAAATTTATCCAGCCTTGTCAACTGTACCAGAGCCTATGACCTTAACTTCTTGGATATCAGAAAAGTGCGTAGAGTATATAAGAGATAGAAGAGATCCATCACAACCTTTCTTTATGTGGTGTTCTTATTCTAAACCGCATCCACCTTTTGATCCACCAGAACCATATTACTCAATGTATAGAAATGAAGACATTGCTGATCCTGTGTTTGGTGACTGGTCAGATGATGAACATGCACCAGAGGCCTTTAAACGTCTTAGACAAATGTGGGGCTATGATAAGATTAGTCCTAAAATTATAAGAGAAGCAAAAGCTGCCTACTATGGCTTACTTACTCAAATAGATTACAATATGGGACGTATTTTTGCAGCCTTACAAGATCTTGATATGCTTAAAGATACTATCATTCTCTTTACATCTGATCATGGGGAGTACTTAGGTGATCATCATACAGCTGCAAAGTTTTTCCTACATCAAGCTTCTACACATGTACCATTTATTTTAAGATTACCACCTTCAATGGGACATAAACTAGGTGGAACAAAACAAGATATCCCTGTAACTCATGCAGATATCTTACCAACTCTTGTAAACTTAGCAGGAGGTATAGTACCAGAAGATGTAGAAGGTCAGGATTTACTTGCTGTACTTGAAGGTAAAGAAAAGCCAAGACAATATGTAGAAATGGTATCTCAAATGGGCATGCTTGAATCTATTGGTATTACAGATGGTAAGTTCAAGTACATGTGGTATTTAGAAGACTCATGTGAACAACTTTTTGATCTTGTAAATGATCCACAGGAGCTTAGAAATCTAGCTGGATTAGAAGATTATAAGACCATTCAAGAAGAACTTAAACAAGCCCTTATTGAAAGCGAAAATACTAAGAAATTAGACTATGTAAAAGATGGTAAGCTTATAACTATTCCACCACTTGGTGATGATGAACGTCATAGAAGATCAAGCCCATGGCCAGGCTATCATACAGAATACTGTGATATAGATGTAAAGCATTAGGTTAATTACATATAGAAGAGGAAGACATATGTCAAAGAAAAAGAATATTTTACTTATATTTACAGATCAGCATAGAGCAGATAGTTTGAGTTGTTACAATTCTAATACTCTATGTAAAACACCTTATATAGATGAGCTTACAAAAGAGAGTGTAGTGTTTAATAATGCCTATACAACTTGTCCAGTATGTTCACCAGCAAGAAGCTCACTTCTTACAGGCTCCTATCCTTCAAAAACAGGAATGGAAGCTAATCTTTATCAATCAGGATGTAGAACACATGAGCTTCAAGATGTACCTTATCTTTTAAGTCGTAGGTTACAAACTGTAGGTTATAATTTGGGTTATACAGGGAAATGGCATTTAGGACTTGGAAGAAATAAACAAAATAATGAAGAAGGTAGAAGTATTTTAGCACAGCAAGAAAAAGGTTATATGGATAGCGGTGCTTATGCACATTATGGCACTTTACCAACAGATGTGGGTTTTATTGGGGATGATTTCCCAGGTCACGGTGGTGGCGGATGGAGTTATCCACAATTTAAAGCCTATTTAGAAGAAAATAACTTAGAATTAAAGATGATTAATCATGGTTCAGGCAGTCGTGCGGGAGATCATTCTACATGGGCGGAAGTCGTTTCACCTATAGAATCTACAATAGAATACTACTTAACTGAACGTGCCATCACCCTTATAGATGAACTTAAAGAAAAAGATGAACCTTTCTTTTTTGCACTTAACTTCTGGGGACCTCATGAGCCTTTCTATGCACCAACTAAGTATTTAGATATGTATCGTGATGTAGTGATCCCAGAATCACCATCCTTTAGGGAAGAGGCAAGGAATATGCCAAAAATTTATGAACTTCTTAGAAGACCTGAACAAGATTGGAGCTTCTTCCAAAATACACTTAGACACTATTATGCGTGTATTTCTCATATTGATGCTCAAATTGGGCGTCTTGTAGAACATCTTAAAGAAAAGGGGATATATGAAGACACAATCATTATCTTTGCAGCAGATCATGGAGATAATCAAGGGTGTCATGGAGGATTAGAAAACAAATCCTATAGTATGTACGAGGATACAACCCATATTCCTTTATTCATTAAACCTGTGGGTGAACATACAATACCTTACACACAAACAGCCTTTGCTTCAACAGTAGATATTTATGCAACTATTTTAGATTTAGCAGGTTATATACCGGCAGATACATATGGTTTTGGAGATGGAAGACCTCTTACACGTTTCTTGCAAAGTGAAAGTCAAGAAGGATGGGCACCTGATATAGTAACAGAAGGAATGGGAGCCTTTGACGTTGTAGCTACTCAACGTATGTATAGACAAGGTGATTACAAATACATCTTTAATGGAGCAGGTGAAGACCAACTCTTTAACTTAAAGGAAGACCCTTATGAGATGAATAACCTTGTTCATAAGGAGGAAATACAAGATAAACTTATGCAGCTTAAAAAGGATTTTGCAGATTGGATGGACACTCATAGTGATCCTGTACGTAATGCCTTTTGTAAAATAAATCGTATAAAAGAATGGGAGTTATAATATGCCACCAATTCATTTACTAATAAAACCCGCTTCAAGCGGCTGTAATTTAGCATGTAAGTATTGTTTTTATTATGATGTAAGTGACAATAGACAGGTAAAGTCTTATGGAAAGATGAAGGTAGAAGACCTAGAGGTACTGGTAAAAAAAGCGATGACCTATGCTACAGGAAGTTGTACCTTTGCTTTTCAAGGAGGAGAGCCAACTTTAGTAGGATTAGACTTTTATAAAGCTCTTATAAGTTATGAAAAGAAATACATGAAACCAGGACTACAGGTTGCCAATGCTATTCAAACAAATGGTACTTTAATAGATGAAGAGTGGGCAAAGTTCTTTGGAGAAAATAAATTTTTAGTAGGACTTTCTTTAGATGGAACAAGAGCTGTTCATGATGAGTTTCGTCTTTATAAAGGTGGACAAGGCACTTTTGATAGGATTATAGAAACAACTAAACTCTTTGATAAGTATAAGGTTGAATATAATATTTTAACTGTTGTAACGAAGCAAGTGGCTGAAAACGTTAAAGAGATTTATGATTTTTATCTAGCCAATAACTTTAGATATATGCAGTTTATACCTTGTTTAGAGGAAATTCATGAAGAAAAGGGACAAAAAGAATATTCGCTTACACCTAGAGTATATGAAGCCTTCCTTATGAACTTGTTTGATAAATGGTATGAAACCCTTAAAAGAGGAGAATTCGTATACATTAGATATTTTGAAAATCTGCTTCAAATCATGCTGGGGTACTATCCAGAAGCCTGTGGTATGATGGGAACTTGTACAAATCAATATGTACTTGAGGCAGATGGGGGAGTATATCCTTGTGACTTCTATGTGATGGATGAGTATAAGATCGGTAACCTTATTACAGATGACTTTAAGACTATAGAAGAAAATAGAGTAGCTATAAAATTTATTGAACAATCTCAGAATAAAGATTCGGGCTGTCTAAAATGTAAATGGTATAACCTATGTCGTGGAGGTTGTAGAAGAGATAGAGACAAGTTTGAAGGTGGGAAGATGGGGAGGAATTACTTCTGTACAGCTTATAAAACTTTCTTCAAATATAGCTATCCAAGGTTGCAAGAAATAGGACAAATGATTCTTTCAAAAAGATAACCAATCTAATTAAATAAATGACTTACAAAAACTTACAAATTATACAATAAAAAAGTAACAAAAAGATACAAAAGGCTATTCTAAAGGTAAAAAATCTTGTATAATATACTTATAGTAAAACTATACTTTATTAATTGAAAGCAGAGAGGATTTGACTAATGGAAAAACAACTACCACAATCAATGCAAAATCTCCTTGAAGAAGTAAGAACAAAATTAGCAGGTGATGAAAAACTTATTAAAATGTTTGAAAACTGCTATACAAATACTTTAGACACAACAGTAAAAAGAATGGAAGATGGTACTACATATGTAATTACAGGAGATATTCCAGCTATGTGGCTTCGTGATTCTGTATGCCAACTTAGACCATACTATGTATTAGCTGAAAAAGATCCAGAAATCGCAGATATGATCGAAGGTCTTGTAAAAAGACAAATGAAATACATCTTAATTGATGCATATGCAAATGCTTTCAACGAAGAAGAAAATGGAAACTGTTGGGAAAAAGACGAAACAGATCAATGTGACTGGATTTGGGAAAGAAAATATGAAATCGACTCACTTTGCTTCCCAGTTCAAATGAGCTACTTACTTTGGAAAAATACAGGTAGAACAGGTCAATTTGACGAAGAGTATGTAAAAGCTATTTACCGTATTATTGAAGTATTTAGAACAGAACAAGATCATGAAAACAAATCACCATATAGCTTCGTAAGAAAAGGATGCTACTATACAGATACGCTTTCAAGAGATGGTAAAGGTGCATTAGTTAAATCTAATATTGGTCTTACATGGTCAGGATTTAGACCAAGTGATGACGCTTGTATGTATGGATACCTTATCCCATCAAATATGTTTGCAGAAGTTGTTATGGGTTATATTGTAGAGATTGCTACAGAAGTTCTTAAAAATGAAGAACTTGCAAAAATGGCAGCTGATCTTAAAGCTGAACTTAGAGAAGCGATTGAAGCATACGGTACACTTAACAACTACCAATACGGTAAAGTATATGCATACGAAGTAGATGGTTTCGGTCAGTACAACATTATGGATGACGCAAACCTTCCAAGTCTTCTTTCAATCCCATACATTGGCTATGTAAATGAAAATGATGAAGTATACCAAAATACAAGAAAAATGATTCTTAGTGAAATGAACCCATATTTCTACAAAGGTACAGCAGCACAAGGTATCGGTAGCCCACATACACCAGTAAACTACATCTGGCATATTTCACTTGCTATGCAAGGTTTAACATCAAATGATATGGAATACAAAAAACAAATCCTTGAAATGATGAAAAATACAGATGGTGGCAAAGAATTAATGCACGAAGGGTTCAATGTAGATGATCCAACACAATACACAAGAGAATGGTTCTCATGGGCAAATGCAATGTTCTGTGAACTTGTACTTGACTACTGTGGATATAGAGTAAAAAGATAGTAAGATGAAAGGCTGTCCTTAGGGGCAGCTTTTTGTATTAGAGGGGGAATAGCTTTTACCTTGGCACGAATTACTTATCTCTTTTTAGTGTACTTAGGTGTCAGTTTGTCTGTAACTCCTCCTCAAGCTTCCACTTCCGGTGGCTAAGAGGCTGTAAACTCGGGAATCGCAAGAACGCCAGAAACTTGCTTCACTTCGAACACCTGGCTAAAACCCTTGCTCATCCACTCGTTAACAGCTTCTAAGCCACCTACATAAGCCGCTTTCGGATGAGCCACAGCCATCCCTCCACCTATTCTAGTGTTCTAAGAGATAGTAATTCTAGTCTGCTTGTAACCCTAATCCTCATCTTACCAACAGCCTCTAAGCTACCTAGATAAGCCTATTCCAGAGAACCACATCCCATCCCTCCTTCTTACCAGTGTTACTAGAGAGATAGCAATTCTAGTCTACTCAACCCCTTATTCACCTACTCATTAATCGACTCTAAGCTACCTACATGAGCTACTTTGAGAGGAGCTATATCTAGCTTTTTACCTCTTGGAGTACATTAGAAATAGTAATGCTAGCCTGCGTATAGCCCTAATTATTGATTTGTAAACAGAATCTTAGCTTATAGTATAGCCTTTAGTATAATGTTAGGATGTTGAAATATTTAAAAATCTAGCGTAGAGTTAGAGATAAGAGAATATAGAGATTTGTGAGGGGGAGACAGATGAGATTTTATCATGGTTCACCGGTGGCTAATATTACAGTATTGCAACCTCATGTTTCAAATCATGGGGAACCATGGGTGTATTTGAGTAGTAAAAGAGAAAATACCATTGTATATTTAAGTAATGCAATTGAAAGATTTTATAGGGATAAGGGATTAAAACATGAAGGAAACTTTTATAAATGGGCGAGTTAGGGATTTAATAAAGAAGGTGTTTTGGTAGTGGAAGAATATTACCCTAATGCGACAGAAGAAACATATAGAGGGGTTAGTGGATTTATTTATTGTGTTGATCATGTTGAAGATTATATTTTGCAAAAGGACATCCCTTTTGCGGCAGTAAGTAACAAACCAGTACAGGTAGCAAGTGTTGAGTATATAGCAGATGCCTATGAAGAATTATTAAAGTTAGAAAAGGATAAGAAGATAATAATTAGAAGATATGAAGAGAACTCAGATGAAAAGAAAATGTGGATAGAAAAGGTTATACGTGAGGATTTTAATATCTATCAAAGTAGATTAGACTATATAACTTTTTTAAAAGGTAAATTTCCATTTTTAAGTGAGTAAGATACACATTTCAAAAGCAACAAATTATTTATAAATTTACTTGAATGGGGGATGGAGATGATTATATTAATAATCTTTTGGATTGTTCTTTTGGTCGGGTGTTTTTTCGTTGGAAAGAAAGTAGCAAAGAACTTAGATAATTATAGAAGAAGGCCTCCTGTTTGGATTAAGGTTCTTTTGTTGGGATATATAGTGTTTACAGGTTGTGTTGCATTTCCTATTAGCAGTGAGCGTTTCCCACTTGATTTTATGAAAGTATATTTACTTATTGCTTCTTATACTATGATTGGGATAGGACTTGCAGAGATATATGGAAGAGAAAAAGAAAAGTTTATGTATCTAATTACATTAGGTTTTACTATAGTAGGTATGATATCTAGATATATTTTAGAATATGGAGAAGTTTCAAATACGTATAATTTTACAACATTCAATGTGTTTACTTATATAGTAAGCATTCCTGTTTTTACAGTTATTGCTTATCACTATAGTGGAAAGTATCTATTAAAGAAAAGATAGAAGGGGAGCGGAGGAGAAGGTGAAAAATGAATTGTATTCACAAAGATGGTGTTTTATGGATTAATGGGTTTAATGAAGTACCAAATGATAATCCCAATGTTACTGAATCAGATCTATTGAAGGAAAGTGATTTTGCAAGTTTAGAGAGTTATAACTTAGTAGATCAAAAGATATATGAAATAAATCAAAGAAAATTTATAAGGTGTATATGGAAAAATAGTAGACTAGAATTACTGTATCCAGAAGACTCAATAGGTGAAAGGATGGATGTGGCTCATCCGAAAGCGGCTTATGTAGGTGGCTTAGAGTCTGTTAACGAGAGGGTGAGTAAGGTACTTAGCGAGTTGTTTGAAGCGAAGCAAGTTTCGAGCGTTCTTACGAATTCCGAGTTTACAGCCTCTTAGCAACCGGAAGTGGAAGCTTGAGGAGGAGTCACAGCCAGACTGATACCTAAGTAGACTAAGCAAAGAAAGTAATTCGACCCTAATTTGATTCTAATATCACTCTCTTTTCAAGTTTATTTACATAATCCCTTGACAATCCCTTCCAAATGAGTTATTATAAATCTATCAGTTAGTAAATATAAGTTCCAAAAGTTATTTGAAAGTAATTCACATACTATTAGAGATTATATCTATTTACTAAAAATATAATCTGTAATAAGATGTGAATTTTTTTATTCTCCTATATTACAGAGATACAAAATAGGAGGTACCGCACATGATGACAGGTACAGTTAAATGGTTTAACGCAGAAAAAGGTTTTGGTTTTATTTCTAGAGAAGATGGAGATGATGTATTCGTACATTTCTCAGCTATCCAAGGAGATGGATTCAAATCACTTGAAGAAGGTCAAAATGTAACTTTTGATCTTACAAAAGGCCCAAGAGGTGCACAAGCAGAAAACGTAAAAAAAGCTTAATTTAATAGATTAAGTAAAAGGCACATAGCGTAAGTTATGTGCCTTTTTTGCATATAAAAAATCATGTAACAAATTCATCATAAATATTTCAATAAGATAAGTTAAACTAAGATAAATAAGCCAAACTATAAAACTATAGGAGGTATGTATATGGCTCAACAATATACTAGAAAAGTTATACGTGATGCATTTGTTACCATGCTTAATGAACGTCCTTTAAATAAAATTACAGTAAAGGATATTGTGAGTGTATGTGAAATTAATCGAAATACCTTTTATTATTATTATCCGGATTTATATGCTTTATTGGAAGAGATTTTTCAAACAGAGCTTCAGCAGGTTATAGATGAGTATAATCATTCTCTTTCTTGGGAGGAGAGCTTTCTTGTAGCAACTAGCTTTGCATTAGAAAATAAAAAAGCTATTTATCATGTGTATAATTCTCTCCAAAGAGAAGAATTAGAAAAGTACTTATATAATGTTGCAGGCAATGTAATGAGTCGTTATGTAGAGGGTATAAGTAGTGATATAGCTGCAGCAGATAGTGATAAGCGCCTTATTGCAACCTTTTACCAAAGCGCCCTTACTCAAATGGTACTCCATTGGATTGGTACAGGTATGAAGGAAGAACCTGAGAAGGTTATCCGAAGAATAGGATTACTCTTTGACGGAAATATTGCCTTATCTTTAAAAAGAAGTGCAACTTTAAAGGATAAGTGGTAGTAAAAATACAGACAAAGTGTAGTAAATGCCTAAAATTCCATCATATAAAGAGCAGTGTTCGAAATTTGAACACTGCTCTTTTATTGTCCGTTGAGACCGTATATATAAATTGATAAAGTAAAGCTATAAGAAAAATACATTAACGAACAAACAATAGATAGAATTTTAGGGAGGCATGTTTATGTATTATGGTAGTGGTAATTATGAAGCTTTTGCACGTCCAGTAAAACCAGAAGGGGTTGATAATAAGTCAGCTTATTTAATAGGTTCTGGTCTTGGCGCACTAGCGGCAGCTTGTTATTTAGTACGTGATGGTCAAATGAAAGGTGAACGTATTCATATATTAGAAAAGGATCCAATCCCAGGTGGAGCATGTGATGGCTATGAATATCAAAATCTTGGCTTTGTTATGCGTGGTGGGCGTGAGATGGATAACCACTTTGAATGTATGTGGGATCTTATGCGTTCTATACCATCTATTGAAACAGAAGGGGTTAGTGTACTAGATGAGTACTATTGGCTTAATAAAAAAGACCCTAATTACTCACTTATGCGTGCAACTATGAATCGTGGTGAAGATGCGCATACAGATGGGAAATTTGGTTTATCTGACGCAGGTGCAATGCAGATTATGAAATTATTCTTTACACCAGATGAAGCACTTTATAATAAGTCTATAGAAGAAGTATTTGATAAAGAGGTGCTTGATTCTAACTTCTGGCTATACTGGAGAACCATGTTCGCGTTTGAAAATTGGCATAGTGCCTTAGAAATGAAACTTTATATTAAACGTTTTATTCATCATATTGGTGGGCTACCAGATTTTAAAGCACTTAGATTTACTAAGTACAATCAGTATGAATCACTTATCTTACCAATGGTAAAATACTTAGAATCTCATAATGTTCAATTCCACTATGGTACACAAGTTATCAATGTAGAATTTGATATTCAACCAACTAAAAAAGTTGCTAAGCGTATTATTTGTATTCATGATGGTGAAGAAAATGCTATCGATTTAAGTGAGAATGACTTAGTGTTTATTACAAATGGAAGCTGTACAGAAAGTTCTACACTAGGGGATCATCATCATCCGGCACCATTTGATTATGAAATCAAACCAGGTAAATGCTGGGATATGTGGCGTAAAATTGCAGCACAAGATCCATCCTTTGGTCGCCCAGATAAATTCTGTACAACACCAGAACTTACAAACTGGATGTCAGCTACAGTGACAACTTTAGATGATAGAATTCCAGCCTATGTTAAACAAATTTGTAAACGTGATCCGTTTAGTGGAAAAGTTGTTACAGGAGGTATTGTTACAGCAAAAGACTCTAACTGGTTATTAAGCTGGACATTTAACCGTCAACCACAATTTAGAACACAGCCAAAAGGTCAATTAGTAGGATGGATCTATGGTTTATTTAGTGATAAACCAGGTAACTTTGTAAAGAAAACAATGCGTGAATGTACAGGTAAAGAAATATGTATGGAATGGCTTTACCATATGGGTGTACCTGTAGATGAGATTGAGGAAATTGCTGAAAACAGTGCTAATTGTATACCTTGTATGATGCCTTATATTACATCATTCTTCATGCCACGTGAAGCAGGAGATAGACCAGATGTAGTACCAGAGGGTGCCGTTAACTTTGCCTTCCTTGGACAATTTGCTGAAACCAAACGTGATACAATCTTTACTACAGAGTATTCAATGCGTACAGGTATGGAAGCAGTTTATACATTACTTAATGTAGACCGTGCTGTTCCAGAAGTTTGGGGAAGTGTATATGATATACGTTCACTTTTAAATGCTACTGTACAACTAAGAGATGGAAAGAAAATAACCGAAATGCATTTAGGATTTAAAGAAAAAATGGTTCTAAAAGATGTACTTAAGAAAATTCAAGGTTCAGATATTGAAAAACTTCTAAAAGAATATCATGTTATTTAATAAGTTATCATTATAATAAAGTAAGAAGAACAAGGTATTAAATGTACCTTGTTCTTTTTGTTTAAACAAGTAAAAGTAAGAGTGATAGGACTTTACAAAAGTAAACTAGTGATGAAATAAATGGGAAAATAAAATCTTTAAAAAGAATATTCAGAATATAATTTGTGAATTAATAACAATAAACCTCTAATATATGAATAGTAAAAGCTTAAAAATCATGATTTTACAATAAATATATTTACATATTACGAAAAAGTATGTATTATTAAGAGAAAACTAATGAAGTGTAATAGTAAATATAAATCATTTGGGTTAAAAATTAAGAAATTTAATAGCAATGACCTTACTTTTAAAAAACTTACTATTAAGAACTGGAGATGAGGATATGAATTATATTTTAGATAAGATGGTATTACCACTAGAAGTATTAGGATTATTAAAGGAACAAAGAAATTTAATCATACCGAAAAGTCGTAAGCATTTATTAGAACTTGCCTTAGGAGAAAAGGACAATAAGGTATTTGAAGTAGCTTATGATGTAGAAGGCTTAGGTTCAGTTGTAGAAGCAGAAGTTGTAAGTTGTAAAAACGGTGTTGCAGTTAACTATAAAGAAATGTATATGAGAAGACGTGATCCAAATTGTATGGTTATAGCAGACCATAAGCCAACAGATAAACCACGTTATATAGATAACTACGGGGAAGAGTTTGATGGTGTAAGAGAACTTACTTTTGAATGGTTAAATAGCCAGGAGCTGATGCTGGTACCTTTTATGGCGGGGGGACATGAACGTGGTTACGAGGCTATACTTATTGCACCTAAAAATGCAGCATTCTTTGCAGCAGCCTTAGGAGATCTTCAAGGCTTTGTACCTGCAGATGAAGTAAGAGAGGGATTTAATCCAAGGGCTATAGTATATTTAGCACCTCCTTTTAGACATACACATTTTAATGGAAAACAAGTTGTTGTTCATAACCGCTTAGATAAGGTTCATGAGGTGTTCTCGTATAACTTATATCCAGGCCCAAGTGCTAAAAAAGGAATATATAGTGTATTACTAGATATTGGCGAAGAGGAGTCTTGGGTTACATTACATGCTTCAACAGTACGAGTGATTACACCATATGAAAACGTACTTACCATTATGCATGAAGGTGCAAGTGGTGGTGGAAAAAGTGAGATGGCTGAGTATATTCATAAAGATGCTCAGGGGAATATTTTACTTGCTAAAAATACAGTAACAGAAGATAAAACTTATATTGATCTTAGTGCTAATTGTGAACTTCAACCAGTAACAGATGATATGGCAATGTGTCATCCAAGTGTACAAGGAGAGAGCAAAAAACTAGTTGTAACAGATGGTGAAGAAGGATGGTTCCTAAGAATGAACCATATTACTGAATACGGTACAGACCCATTTTATGAAAAAATGTGTATTCATCCAAAAGAACCACTTATTTTCTTAAATATGCAAGGTATGCCAGATTCAACTTGTTTAATTTGGGAACACACACTAGATGAAGAAACAGGTAAACCTTGTCCAAATCCACGTGTGATTATGCCTAGAAGCTTTGTTCCAAACATTGTTAATGAACCTGTAGAAGTAGATATTAGAAGCTTTGGTGTAAGAGCACCTATTTGCACAAAAGAAGAGCCAAGCTATGGTATTATGGGTATGTTCCATATCCTACCACCAGCTTTAGCATGGTTATGGCGACTAGTAGCACCAAGAGGGCATGCAAATCCAAGTATTTTAGATAGTGAAGGAATGGTAAGTGAAGGGGTAGGGTCATACTGGCCATTTGCAACAGGTAGAAAAGTAGATCAAGCAAACTTACTACTTGAACAAATTTTAAATACTCCAAGCACAAGATATATCCTTATACCAAATCAACATATAGGAGCTTATGAAGTAGGCTTTATGTCACAGTGGATTGCTAGAGAATATTTAGCAAGAAGAGGAAGCATGAAGTTTAGAATTGAGCAACTCCAAGAATCTCGTTGTCCACTACTTGGTTATACCTTAGAAAACCTTAAAGTAGAGGGTATAGATTTACCAAAGGTATTACTTAGAACACATTTACAACCTGAAGTAGGTAAAGAAGGTTACGATAAAGGTGCAGATATTCTAAAAGAGTTCTTCAAGAAAGAACTTAAAAAATACTTATGTGATGAACTTCATCCATTAGGTAAACAAATCATTGAATGTTGTTTAAATGACGGAAGTATAGATGATTATATTGAACTTATACCAATTAGATTATAACAAAAGATGCCGAGAATTGTTCTCGGCATCTTTTGTTATTTATGCTGTTATTAAAAAGTTTAAAAAAAGTTAATAAAAAGTTCATTAATATATGATTCCAAAAAGTGTAAAATAGAAAACGTAAAAATTAAATCCTAATAGAAGTAAGAAAAAAACTTGATTAACTATGAATAATCAAGCTATATGAAGATTAATAATATATTATTAAATAAAAATGAACAAAAAGTTAAAAATACATGTGTGTAGATTTATTTTAGAATGAGTAATGACCTGAAGTAATAAATAGAAATCTATTTTAGCTGTTCCATTGAATTATTGGAAAGAAGATTATAAACCTATTTTTTAGATAGATTTATAAAGGATCTTGCTGATTTTCAAAGGAACTATTTTTTTGAAAAAATATGTGAATTATAAGAATTTATATACGAGTAATTAAAGAATCATTTGTAATGAAAAGGTGAAAGTATGTTTATTAAAAAGTGTAATAATACATCAGGAGCCTCAATATTTATTGCTTTATTGTTCTTCTTAATGTGCTCTGTAGTAGGTTCGGTTGTTTTGACAGCAGCATCTACTTCTTCAGGAAGATTAGTTAGCTTAAAAAAAGATGAGCAATCTTATTATAGTGTAGTATCTGCTGCTAAATTATTGAAGAAGGAAATAGAGGGTGAAAAATATTCTAGATATCAAGTTAAGTCAAAGTCGGGTGATCTTATTACAGAGGGATATACGGAAGAGCCAAGCAAAGGGATACAAGAATTTGTAAAGAAAGCGGCAGACGAAATTTTTAGATCTAGTGATACTTTTAGTGCTACCTATAGGGATAGTTGGATAATAAAAGTTTCTGATTCGTCTATAGAAGAAGTAACAGCACAATTTTCTATGGATAAAAAATACAATATAAGTATTCAACTATCTCAAGGGAATAGAAACTATACATTAAGAGTTCCAGCGATACTATCTAAACGTGAAGAAGTAATTAATAATATAGGTTCGGAAAAGGTACAAAAAAAAGAAATTACAACTGTGATATGGACAGAAGGTGAGATTCGAAAGAACTAAAAAGGTAGGATAGAGATGAATAAGGTAGGACAAAAACTTAAGAGTCTTAAAGGAGAAACAATAGCTGAAGCATTAATGGCATCTCTTTTAGGGGGCATTGGATTATTAATTTTAGCAACTATGATTAGAGTTTCCCATGGAATGATAGATAATAGTAACGATATAATTAATGTATTTTATGAAGAGGTTAATCTACTAGAAAAACAATCAATTGTTCCTAAAGAAGGTACGGTAACTATAACAGATTTAAATAATACAAAGGCTGAAATTCATGTAAAAGTATATAAAACAAATAAGAATGAATTAGCAATGTATACTCATAAGTATAACGAGGCAGATAGTAATGATAAAAAGTAAGAAATTAAAATCACAACAAGGCTTTAGTGTAGTAGAAATGTTAATGGCAATCTTGATTCTTATACTAACACTAAGTTTTATAGGTGGTGGCGTAACTGTTATAAAAGATGCCTATCTAAAGATTACACTACGGACAGAGGCGCATACACTTTTATCTACGATTATAACAGCTGTATCAAATGAACTTCAAAGTGCAAATGATGTAAAAAAGATAGAAGAGGCAAGAGAGAATACATATTGGAGTTTCTATAATCTTGAGAGAGGTTACAGGATGCATTTTGAAAATAAAAATAATAATATTTATATTAAAACAGAGGTTTCATCAGAAGAATTACCTCTTTTAACAGAAAAGACTATAACCAATGGTCTAGTTCCTAAAATAGAAGATTTAACTTATGAAAATGAAGTATTTACGTATACTATAAAAATTTATTATAAAAATGAAGTTTATGCAGAACAAGAAATAAGCATTCGTCCTATAAATACAGACTAAATTTTATCTAGAAGAGGTTTAATATGAAATATAAAAGACTGGGAGAAATGTTAATATACGCGCGCTTGCTTACAGAAGAACAATTAATGAAAGCATTAGATTTACAAAAAGGTTCGGGCAAACGATTAGGTACAGTACTTATTGATAATGGATTTATTACAGAAGCACAATTAATAGAAATGCTTCGTATACAGTTAGGTATTGACTTTATTGATTTAACCAAAATTAATATTGACCCAGAAGTGGTAAATATTCTTCCAAAGAATACGGCTAAAAAGCATAGTATTATCCCAGTGCGTGTTGAAAAGGATGTACTCTATTTAGCCATGGAAGACCCACTCAACTTTATGGCAGTAGAAGCAGCTCGTGTAGCAACAAGAAAGAAAATTGTTCCCATGATTACTACTGTAGCAGGCATTAACAGAGCTTTTAATAACCTATATGAAAATGAAGGTGCTGTTAAAGCCATGGCACAGATGAGACAAGAAGGTGGCTTTGCACAAGAAAACCTTAACCAATCCATTGATCAAGAAATGGATGATGTACATGCGGCTCCAACAGTGAGATTGGTAAATTCTATTATTGAACGTGCAGTAACAGAAAGAGCCAGTGATATTCATATTGAACCAGGCCATGAAGAAATGAATGTTCGTATTCGAGTAGATGGTAGATTGATGAAAATCTTAACCATTCCAAAAGAGTTACAGCAAGCAGTTATTTCTAGACTTAAGATTATGGGGGATATGGATATAGCAGAAAGACGAGTGCCACAAGATGGAAGAGCAGCTATGAAGTTAAAAAGTAGAGAAGTAGATTTACGCTTGTCTACATTACCGACCATCTTTGGTGAAAAGGTTGTAATTCGAATCTTAATAAAGAACCAGGATATTTTAACAAGAGAAGGTATTGGTCTTACAAAAGAAAATGGGGAAAGATTTGAAAGGTTACTAAAAAATAATAGTGGTGTAATTTTAATTGTAGGACCTACTGGAAGTGGAAAATCTTCTACTATGTATACCATGATTAGTGAACTTAAGTCAGAAGCCGTTAATCTTATTATGTTAGAAGACCCAGTAGAATACCAGATGGAGGGAGTTACTCAAGTACAGATTAACGAAAAGACAGGAATGACTTTTGCAAATGCCCTACGTTCTGTACTACGTCAAGATCCTGACATTATAGGTATAGGTGAGATTCGTGATGGAGAGACAGCAGAAATAGCTATGCGAGCAGCGATGACAGGGCACTTGGTAATTTCTACAATACATACGGAAGATGCACTTTCAGCATTAGACAGGCTTCGTGATATGGGCGTAGAGTCATATCTTATAGCTGGAGGGGTAAGAGGAATTGTTTCTCAAAGATTAGTAAGAAGAGTATGTAAAGACTGTATGAAAGAAGAAGAACCTACAGATTTACAGAAGGATTTAGTAGGACTTTCATTAGAGGATAAACGAACCTTTTATAAAGGTGTTGGCTGTCCTATGTGTTTCCATAGTGGATATCGGGGACGTATTGGTGTTTTTGAAATATTAATATTAAATCAAAAAATTCGCGACTGTATTACAGAAGAAAGAACTAAATCAGAACTTCGCCAAGCAGTTATAGAATCAGGATTTATACCAATGATGAGAAGTGGTCTAAAACTTGCGGAAGAAGGTACAACAAGCATAGAAGAACTTTGCAGGACAATTAGCATTGTGGAGTGATAAGAAGGTATGAGATTAGAAGAACTGATTATAAAAGCCAAAGAAGATGGTGCATCAGATATACATTTAGTGTGTGGGCTAGCTCCCAAATATAGATTAGATGGAGAACTTATTAATATGAGTTCTACTCTACTTTCACATATGGACTGTGAAGCCTATGCACAAGAAATTGCTGGTGAAGACTATAAAAAGATAGAAACAATAGGTGAACTAGACTTAGCAAAGACTATTGCTGGAGAACGTATACGTATTAACCTATTTAGACAACAAGGTAATATATCAGCTGCGATTCGAATTTTAAGTAGTAAAATTCCTAAATTAGATGAGCTAGGCTTACCACCAGTAGTGAGTCAGTTTTCTTCTTGGAAGAAGGGGATTATACTTGTAACTGGAGAAACGGGAAGTGGTAAATCTACTACTTTAGCAGCTGTACTAAATGAAATTAATCGTACAAGAAATGCTCACATTATTACACTAGAAGACCCAATAGAATATATTTATGAGCCGGATAAATGCATTATCAATCAAAGAGAAATTGGTACAGATACTAAGAGCTATGCAGAAGGTTTAAGAGCTATTTTAAGAGAAGATCCAGATGTTATTTTGATTGGAGAAATGAGAGATCAAAGTACTATAGAAACAGCTTTAACAGCGGCAGAAACTGGGCATTTAGTATTTGCAACACTTCATACCAATTCAGCGACCGATTCCATTGATCGTATTGTTGGTTCGTTTCCGGCAGAAAGGCAATCCCAAATAAGATTAGAACTGTCTTCTTGTTTAAAAGCTGTAGTTTCTCAGCAACTTTTACCAAAACGTTTAGGTAAGGGGCGTGTAGCTGCCTGTGAAGTCATGGTAGTGAATCCAGCAATTAAAAATTTAATTCGTGAAGGAAAAACACCTCAGATGTTCTCAGCTATGCTAAGTGGTGCAGCAGATGGAAGTATTACCATGGATAATATGCTTATAAAGATGGTTAAAGACCAGAGTATTGATACTAAAACAGCCCAAGAAGCAGCTTATGATAAGGAATATGTAAAGAGAAATATACGATAGGTAAAATGCTTAGAACAATGGCTTTAAGAAAGGAGGAAATCGGATGATTACATATCAGTATAAAGCATTATCTCCTGATGGCGCCAAAGTAAGTGGCATAGTAGAAGCTGTAGATGAATATGCAGCAGTCGCCCAAATTAAAAATACTTGTCCTATTATCCTTGATATAAAGCCAGTAAAAGAAATAACGGGAATTCTATCAAAAGAAATAGGTACACCTAAAATAGATCAAAAGGCATTAGCAGTTATATGCTCACAGTTTGCCATTATTTTAAAATCTGGAGTGGCTATTGATACTTGTATGACATTAATCAGTAGACAGATAAAAGATAAACACTTAAAAAAGATGCTAGAAAAATCAGCAGAAGATGTATCAAAGGGAAATAGCATTACCTCTAGCTTTCAAAGAAATTGTCCTTATTTACCACCTACCTTTACTGAGACTATTAGAGCAGGTGAAGAATCTGGAACCATAGAAAGATCTTTTGAAACCTTATATAAATACTATGATAAATCTTTTAAGACTAGGCAAAAAGTCAAGCAGGCCATGTCTTATCCTATATTTGTATTAATCTTAGCTGTTATTGTATTGGCTGTAGTTATGGTAAAAGTTATTCCTACAATAGCAGACACCTTCGTAGATTTAGAGGGTGAGATACCAGCTTTGACTAAGGTGATGATTACACTATCTGAATTTACCAAAGAAAATATTTGGTGGATGACTCTAATTTTCTTAATAATGTTTGTTGTAGGTAAGTTATACTGTAGAACAGAAAATGGTAAAGTATGGTGGAATCAAATTAAGCTAAAATTTCCGGTGCTAGGGAACATTGCTCTACTTAGTGGAGCAGCACAATTTGCTAATACCATGTCTACCCTTTTAGCAGCAGGACTAAGTGTAAGTCGTGCACTAGAAGTAACAGGAAAGGTTCTCGATAATTATCTTATGGGACAAGAAGTTTCTAAAATGATAGGACGCATCGAAGAAGGTAAACGGCTAGGAGAGTGTATGAAAGCAAGTAGATATTTCCCAGATACACTTAAGGAAATGTGTGCTATTGGAGAAGAAGTTGGAGAATTAGAAGGTACATTGGAAACTATAGGTACTTATTATGATAATGAGGCACAGCATGCTACTGAGAAGGCAATACAGAAATTAGAACCTGCTATCTTAATTATAATGGCAATTTTTGCTGGATTTATAGTAATTGCTATTTATTTACCTATGTTTAGCATGTACGAATTAATGTAATAGAAACAAAGTTTGGGACAACCCATTCATCTAAGTGATGAGTTATTATATTAAATGACAAGATTAAAGGACAGAAGGAGAGATACTTATGATGAAGAAAAAATTAAATAATAAAAAAGGATTTACACTTGCTGAGTTATTAATTGTAGTAGCTATTATAGGTATTTTAGTAGCTATATCTATCCCGATTTTTACAAGTAAGTTAGGAGATGCTAAAGAAGCAACAGACCAAGCTAACGAGAGAGCAGCAAAAGCAGCTGCAGCAACAGAAGTTTTAGGAGGGGATGCTACTTCAAAAACATACTATTATAATGCAGAATCAGGAAAGTTAGTAGAAAGTTCTACAAAGCCTGCTGAGATTACAGGTTATGGAAAATCTACAGATAACAATGGAAAAGTAGTAAAAGTTGAAGTAGGCTCAGATGATAGTATAACTGTTTCCTGGGAGTAAATTAATATAAAAAGAAGGCGACTGGGTTGTAGCCTTCTTAAAAGAAAAATCCATTTGGATTTTTCCTAACGAGCTGTAAAACAGTTCGTTAGGAAAGGTTCAAATAAAAATTATATTTGATCAGCATCACCAAAATGATGCTGTTTTTGCTATCAATAGATAAATAAATACAAGTCTTTAATGGAAAGGATGTAGATAGATGCTACATACAGATTTTTACTTAAGTATATATGTTTATGGTTTAGCTATAATATTAGGCAGTATTTTTGGAAGCTTTATCAACTGTATGTCATGGCGTATTGTGCATGGGGAAAGTGTATGGAAGGGAAGAAGTCATTGTACTTCTTGTGGACATGTATTACATACAAGAGATTTAGTACCTATTTTAAGCTATGTTTTCCTAAGGGGGGAATGTAGATATTGTAAGGAGAAAGTATCTATACGGTATGTATTCATAGAGATACTTTTAGTGGTAGTATTTATAAGCTTCATTTGGAAATATGGTATAAGCTTTTTAACACTACGCTATCTTGTATTAGCATGTATCCTCCTAGGGCTAGCACTAGTGGATTTTGATAGCTATGAAATACCAGACGGATTCATAATGACAGGTATATTCTGGTGGTTGATAACTATACCTTTTATAGATAACTCTATAGTAGAACAGCTAAAAACAGGACTTCTTGGAGGAGGAGCTATAGGAGGAGGAGTTTTAATGCTTTCACTCTTAATGGATAAACTATTAAAAAAGGAAAGTATGGGAGGTGGAGATATAAAACTTTTCTTTATGTTAGGTTTATATATGGGGCCTGCCTTAAGTCTTTTTAATTTAAATATTTCGTGCATACTAGGGATTTTTATAGTTGTCTTAATGAAGAAAAATAGAATCCCTTTTGGCCCAGCTATTGTAGGAGCCTCCTGGATTACCTTTTTGTGGGGGGGAGATATAGTGAGTTGGTATTGGGAGCTATTTATTTAAAGAACCTATTGAGGAAGGAAGTATAGCCATGATAAAAACATATTTAGGCATTGAAATAGGAAATCTAGAAGCTAAATTTGCTGTTTGTACAGAAGATAAGATTAAACAATTTATTGTTGAAAAATTACCAGAGAATATTGTAAGAGATGGAATGATTGTATCATGGGATGCTATAGCAAGTTTTATTAGAGGTAAAATAAAGGAACATCGTATTACATGCAAGGATGTGGCATTAGTTTTGCCAGAGGATACTACCTATGTACGGAGATTTCTAATGCCTTATATGACTGTAGAACAGATGAAAATTAATTTACCTTATGAATTTCGAGACTTTATAACAGAAGACAAAGATAAGTATGTGTATGATTATGCAGTCATGGGTATAGTAGAAGAAGAGCATGAAGGACAGGTATCAAAAAACATTGATATTATGGCAGTAGCAGCTTTAAAAGAAACTATAGAACAATATAAGAGTATGCTAAAGAGCTGTAAGCTAAAACTTAGAATAGCAGCACCAAAATCTTGTGCCTATCAAAACCTTATAAGAAAGTATATTAGTATGAATTCCATCAAGGAAGCTGGAGACTATGCAATTTTAGATATAGGACATAATATAGTGGCCCTAAGAATATTTACAGAAGGGAAATATGAAACAGGAAGAGACATGGAAACGGGCATTAGAGAAATTACATATGCTATTTCTAATGCACTCAATGTAGATGAGCATATTGCTGAAATTTATAAAGTAAGCAATCAAAACAATATTTTATATTCCCAAGAGTGTATGTCCGTATACGATAAGATAGCACTAGAAGTACATAGGGTTATTAACTTTTTTACCTATAACTATCCTAATAATATATTAGATACTTTATATGTTTGCGGAGGAGGAGCAAAAATTGAGCCTTTAATGCAAACATTAAATAATATTTTAGATTTAAATGTTAAAGGGATTAATCAATTATTTGAAGGTGTAATAGACAATGATGAGGCGCTATTACTTGGTGCCATAGCAGTAGGAATTACTTGGAATTAAGGTGAATAAAAATGATAAAATTTTCAAAACAAAAGTATCCAACTAAACAGACCATTAATCTAGTTGCACAAGAAATAGATTCAGTAAAATTAAAAAAAATTATAATAAGTGTTACAGTATGTAGTATATGCTTAATTTTATTTGCAAAATTTGCAGTATTAGATAGGTTTAAACTAGCAGAAGAGACGAAGAATAGTTATTTAGAAAAAAAGCAACAAATTCAAATGATAGAAGAAAGTATAAAGGAACATGGTGAGTTACAAGAACTCTATAATAAATTAAACAATACATTTCTTAGCGAAGCAGAAGCACAAGAAATAGATCGTATAGAAATAATAAATATAATTGAACAGTGTATATTAGATAAGGCAAATATAGAAAGCATTCATATTAGTGAGAATCAAGTTATTGTTACTGTTATTAATACAACTTTAACATCTGTATCAGAGATTGTAGCTGCACTAGAAGAAAATGAGAAGACTGCTTATGTAACAGTATTTACAGCTCAAACCAAGAAAATAGAAGAAGCAGGTGGAAAGGTTTCAGCAGATATTATGGTGCAGTTAAAACCTCAGGAGGGTAGTGATGAATAGAGCATTTACAAAGGATGAGAAAGTTTTACTAGTATTATGTATAGTATTGATTTTTGCAATTTCGTATTATCAGTTTGTATGGAAAAGTACAAATAAGATTATAGAACAATATGATATTGCAATGATAGAGGATGAGCTATTTAATGCTCAACTTAAGGCAATCAAGATAAAAGAAATGGAAAAGTACATAGATGAGCATAAAGACCAGGCTATAGGGCGAGTAGCTGATTATAATAACTTACAAAATGAAATTATAGAACTAAATGAAATTCTATCAGAAGCATTGACGTATAAGTTAGATTTTGAAGATGCTACAACAGATAATAAGATTGTAAGACGTAATGTTAATATTACTTTTCAAACCAAAAGCTATAGTGCCGCAAAAGAAATTATTGGGTCCTTAAAAAATAGTCGTTATAAATCTC
Source organism: uncultured Eubacteriales bacterium (assembly GCA_900551325.1). Classification (GTDB taxonomy): domain Bacteria; phylum Bacillota; class Clostridia; order Lachnospirales; family Cellulosilyticaceae; genus Holtiella. Next base: position 199,538 of record URVM01000006.1, read on the forward strand.
TACTAAGAGATATTGACATTTTAGCAAAAGAAAATGGTTTGCAGTCTACAGGACTAGTAGATGTAAAATTAAAGGTAACTTTCTATGAAGGAATTACAGAAGCTGTAGCACATGCAGGACTTCAAGAATACATACATAAAGAGAGTAGTACAAAGTAACACTTTGCAGTAATAAAAATACTGTAAAAGGAGGTTATACTAATTGAATAGCAGACAGCAAAATAAAAATAACAAACAAAGTGGCTTTACTCTTGCAGAGATGCTCGTTGCTATAGGAATGGTTTCTATATTACTTTCTATTGGAGGTTTAAGTCTAGTACATTATCAAAAAGTCATTAAATTATCAGAGCTAGACACTATAGCAAGAAAAATATTTGTAGTAGCTCAAAATAATATTATTAAAGCAAAGGCTTCAGGAGAGTGGGAAGACTTATTAGAAAGGCAGCAAGATAATATAGATACATATTTAGGCGACAGTATAACACAGAGGCCGTCTGATTATCCTAGTGGAGAAGTTTGGCCAGAAGGTGGCAAAGATAGTGGTCATGATTACCGCTACATTGTATATAGTAATAGAGAGAAAACATTAGATAACACTATTTTAAACAAGATACTTCCTTATGGTGCCATTGATGAACATATTAGAAAAGAAGGCCAATATGTTATAGAGTATGATTATGAAACAGGAAATGTATATGGTGTATTCTATACAGATAGTAATCAAACTATTAATTATGAGATAGATATTATGAGTCCAACAGGACTTAATTATAATAAAGGTCGTGAAGACTCTAAAGAAGGTAGAGAAGCTAGGAAAAATTATAAAAATGCTAATAATCATATGATGATAGGTTATTATGGTGGTGCAGTAGAAAATAACTTAGAATCAGCTCGATTAGAGCCACTTGAAATTCAAGTAGATAATGGGGATAGATTAGAGATTATTATAAAAGATAAGAATTATGGCAGGCTCATAGATGGGGTAAAGGCACAGACAAAACTTGCTTTTACAGTAACAGGTGAGGAAAGTCAAATCTCTGAAACAAAAATACTAGAAATAGGAGGAATGAAAACAAATAGGGATAGTGTGGATGAAGGTTGGTGGAAAGCTGAAGTAGAAAGTAATATAGCAACCTACACACTTACATTAGATGATGTAACTAAAGAAGGTGGACATTTTGCTGATATTTTTCCAAGGCTTATACCAGGTGAAAACATTACAGTAAAAGCAGAAGCTTATAGTGAAGAAGTATTATGTACACCTGTTAAAGTACAAGCTTATACAAATAGTCTATTTGCAGATAATTATGCCGAAGATGCATTAACTGCAAAAGTAGTTATCAATAATATACGTCACTTAAAAAATTTAAATCCTAAAATATCTAATATTCCAACAGAAAAATTAGAAGATGAGGGATATGAAAAAGTTGGACGTATTGTAAGAAAAGCTGAACAGATTAAATCATTGGATTTATTAGGAGAGGACTTCTATAGTATTGATAATACAGCATTAACAGAGTATGAGGGCAATAGCTATACATTGCGTAACTTTAAGCTCCAACCAAATGATAAAGGAAATGTAGGTCTATTTGCCCAAGTAGGTGACGAGGAAACCTCACAAAATCTAATAGTAAAGAACTTGATACTTGAAGGCTTTATAAGTGAAACACAGGTGGAAGGTGCAAGTGCAGGTACTTTAATAGGTGAAGTGAAGGAAGGTACACTTAAAGCTGAAAACATTTTTGTTATTAATACTACAGTTAAAGCATCAAGTAAAGGATATGCTGGTGGTTTAGTAGGGAAAATGCGTAATGGAGAGTTAGATCAGTGTAGAGTCTACCTTACTGATGAAGACACCAAGTCATTAGAGGGTAAGAGTAGTTCAAAGAAATATGAGCTAGGTGCCTACAATGCTACCAATAATACACAAGGGAATCAATATATGGTTGCTTCTAATGGTGGTGTTGCAGGTGGTTTAGTAGGCAAGATAGAAAATACAGATATTAAGGACTCGTTTACAGCTATACCTGTTATAGATAGTTCTAATGGAATAGTTGGAGGTTTAGTAGGTAAAAACTCAGGGAGTGCAGGACAAGTAATTACTATTACAAATAGCTATGCTAGTGGCTATACAATAGCAGGGAAATATTCAGACTATTATGGGGTTACTGCACTAGGCCATGGAGGTAGAGCAGGTGGTTTAATTGGCCAAGATGGTGCCCATGTTACCACTGTAGAAAATAGCTACTCAACAGCTACTATCTATGGGGATATAGTAGGAGGTTTTGTTGGAGATGTGTATGCCAAAACAAGCACTTACAAAAATAGCTACGCAACTGGAAAAGTGACAGGTATAAATACAAGTTCCAGTAGAGATGGATTTATAGGAAAATTAACTAATACATCAACTATATCCATAGAACAGTGTTATTACCTAAAACAAAGTAATATTGATTTAAAGGCCTCCATAAGTACTGCTAAAGGCTTAGATTATGAAGCGTTTATAAATGCTACTAATAAAGGGAATCCAGGACCAAATGGAAAGAGTTCACCTTATGACCAAACTTTAAAAAATATAGACTACCCTTTTAGATCCGTAACTAAAATGGGAGAAAATATTATACATTATGGTGATTGGCCATTGAAAGATGAGCAAAAAGTTACAGGGGGAGATATTGGAGTTCTTTACTATGAAATTATAGATGATAAGCTCTATTACCATGGATATTTTGCAGATTATAGTAGTAATGAAATACAACCTAATTATAAGGAAGTTATGACAGATGGAATAGGCTTAATCAATGGTCTAGTAACTGACCCAAATAAGTATGTATCAGAAGATGGTTATATAATTTTAGTACCAGAAGGTACAGATCTAGATAAGATTGCAGTAGCAGTTGGAGATGGGAAGAATAGCACTGGAGAAAAATGGACATTATCTCAGTGTGTTGAACCATTTAATAAAAAAGATTTAGTTTCTATAGAAGGATTTGATGTATACTATTTTTCAAAAGAACTTAATATATATAGCCTATCCTACATTACGATAGGTGAGAATACTAATCCATGGTATCCACAGTTTGGAGATTATGCATCCTTTTGCTTTAACCCTTTTTTTGCAGATACGGTAAAGATAGAAAAAGTAGAAGAAGAAGAAATTCATATACGATCTGCTAGACATTTGTTGAATATGAAAAATCTTGAGTGGAGCCATAGTAATAAACCAAACCTAGAATATATACAAAGCTTAGACATTAGCTATGATGGTGTTAATTTCACACAAAATGGGAAAAAACAAACATATGAATACCAAACTATAGGAATGATTTCTGCTGATTATACTGTACGCAAATATAATAATGGAACAAAAGGTTATGTTATTAAAGGATTAGAAAAACCTTTATTTGGTTATATTACATCATCTTCTCATATTAAAGGAGTCACCTTGCTCAACAGTAAGATAAAAAATCAAGAAAGTTTTGCAAGTACAAATGAAGGTATAATTGAGAGTTGTAGTGTACGTGCAGAAATTCCAGATAGTAATGGTTATGATAATGTAACGATAGAAAAAACTAATAAAGTTATAGACCCTAATACAGGTGAAGTAACCTTGAATAAGATTTCAGGTTTTGTAGGTACTAATCGTGGAACAATCAGAAATTCCTATTTTGTAGGTACAGTAATAGGAGATATAGTCAGTGGATTTGTAGATACAAATCAAGGAACTATTGAAAACTCATATGCTAATGCAATCTTAATAGGAACAACTTCTACATCAGGATTTACCTACTATAATAATGGAGGGATTATTAGAAATAGTTTTGTAGTAGGAGCGGTGAGAAGCACTGGAGTCAACAGTGTAGCTTATGGTTTTATGGAAACAAACGAAAGTACTAGTATTATGGAAAATTGTTATGCTGCTTTATTTGAACTTAGTGGTAGCCAAATTTATCGTTTTGGTAGAGGAAGAGGTAGTAATTATTCAAACTGTGTTTGGCTAGATAATACCTATATAGAAGGCGATGTGCAAATAGGAGATGAAAATGATTTAAAAGAGCAGGGAGTAGCCATGTCTTATGAAGACCTGCTAAACAAGGATGCTAATCCAATAACTTATCCTTATAGAAGTAATTATGAACACATAGATCGTAATAATTTAGTTTATCCATTCAAACTAATAAGCACAAATGATGCATATATACCAGTAGAATTTTGGGGTGACTGGCCAGAACAAGAACTTAATATTTATGAAGAGATAGATAACCTAGTTGAAGATGTAATAAAAGAAGATGTAATAGAAGAAGGTGTAATTGAAGGAGAGGCTATAGAAGAATCTATAATAGATGAGGGAGATATGTTAGAAATAACTCAAGAACCTATGATTTAATTACATAGAAAAATTAATTAATCCCATAAACTTTAATGATTGGATCTTAAAGTTTATGGGATTTTATTTTCTAACTAGGCTTTAAGAGTAGCTTGCCAGAGGCCGTGAAGATTGCAGTAAGCATAGATATTCATTACTTGGTCACTAGAATTAAGGATGAAAGTAGTAATAGGTGGACCGTCTATAGGAAGATAGTTAAGTGTCCCACCTTCTCTAGTTTGGAGATAAACCCATGCAATATGATGTTCAGGCGTCATAGGATGAGGTGCACTACCTACTGCAATAGTTACTAGATTGCCAGTAAGTGTAACAACAGGAATATGTTTTTCTGTAGAGGCTTCTTCCGTATTGGCTACAAGTTCGGACATGGGTTTACCACAACATATGATTTTTGCACCACTATAGTGGATAGCTTCTACAAGGTTACCACAATGTTTGCAAATAAAAAACTTTGGACTATTTAGCATAAAGACCTCCTATTTTATGAATATGTAGATATAAATAAATATACGAGGCTATCTAAAAAATAGAACCACATTTTATTTTTATGCTTTTAGTAATTCATATTGAGTAGTATATAAGTGATGGTAGCCGCCTTCTTTGGCGATAAGTTCATCGTGTGTACCCATTTCGAGAATCTGACCATCTTGTATGTAAATAATTTTATCTGAGTTTTTAATGGTTGAGAGTCTGTGTGCGATAACGAAGGAGGTTCTGCCTTTAAGGAGCTCATCAAGTCCTTGTTGAAGGAGAATCTCAGTTTGACTATCAATACTTGAAGTAGCCTCATCTAGGATGAGAATTTTAGGATTTGCAAGAAGTGCTCTTGCGAAGGAGATAAGCTGTCTTTGACCTACTGAAAGTCTATCTCCACGTTCGTTAACTACAGTGTAGTAACCTTGTTCAAAACTCATAATAAATTCATGGGCCTTAACTACTTTAGCTGCTGCTATAACTTCTTCGTCTGTTGCGTCTAGTCTACCATAACGAATATTATCCATAATGGTTCCAGAGAAGATGAAGGAGTCTTGCATCATAATTCCCATTTGACTTCTTAGAGATTTTAAAGTTACTTTGCTAATGTCGTGTCCGTCGATAAGGATACGTCCATCATTAATGTTATAGAAACGACTGATAAGGTTAATAATTGTTGTCTTACCTGAACCTGTAGGTCCTACGATAGCTATACGTTCACCTTCTTTAGCTTCAAAGCTTATACCTTTAAGAATCATTTCATCATCTTCATAGGCAAACTTTACATCTTCAAAGGTTACATTTCCTTCTATATGAGGGAGTACTGTAGCACCCTTGGCATCATGAACAGTTGATTCTTCATCCATAAGTTCGAAGATACGTTCAAGGTTAGCCATAGCATTAATAATTGTATTGTAGAAGTTACCCAGGTTAGTAATAGGCCCCCAGAAGCGCCATACATAAGCTACAAAGGCTACAAGTAGACCTACTGAAATATCATCTACAAAGATAAGTACAGCGCTAGCATAAACGAGGGCTACAGTTAAAGTAGCTACATTATCCATAATTGGCCATACTAAGAAGTTAAGTTTTACAGCACCTAACCAAGCATTACTATACTCCTGGCATACATGTTCATTTACTCGCATACTTTCTTCTTCGTGAGCGAAGGCTTGTGTAACACGCATACCATTAATGCTTTCACTTACATAAGCATTCATATTAGATTGCTTTGTACTAAGCTTTTGGTGAGCCTTTCTTTGAAGTGATTTAAGTGGGTATATAAGTCCCATAAGAATAGGTACACCTATTAAACTAACAAGAGCGAGTCTTACGTCTAATACGAACATAAATGCCATAGTAAGGATGATACTAAAAATATCAGCTACTAGATTGACAAATCCGTTACTTAATAAATCACTTAAAGAGTTAATATAGTTTACAACACGTACTAAAATTTTGCCATGAGGTCTTGTATCGTAGTAATTAAAAGGTAGTTTTTGAAGGTTAACAAAAAGGTCATGACGCATATCGATAAGTATATCTTGACCTACTCTACCCATAGTTTTAATACGATGTCTCATAATCCAGCTAATGCCTATAAGAGATAAAATAAAGGCAATAGTTGCATAGGTAAGTCCTAAAATATTTTTGTTTGGAATATATACATCTAGTGTTACTTTAATGATATAAGGTCCAAGAAGACCAAGTACGCTTGATATAATCATTAAAAACATACATAAAAAGATATGCTTGTTATATGGTTTCATATAATCATAAAGACGTTTCACATGGTACATGCTAAACCCTTGTTCTAGTGTTTCGTCTTGATCGTAGGTGTTACGTGCCATTTAAATCGCCTCCTTTTGGTCATGATCAAAATCACCAAATTGTGTTTCAAATACGTTATAATACTCGCCCTTAAGTGCCATAAGTTCATCATGTGTACCTTGTTCAATAACACGACCGTGTTTAAGTACAAGGATAAGATCAGCTGACTTAACAGAAGAGATACGGTGAGCAATAATGAACGTTGTACGTCTAGCCATAGTTTCATTAAGCTTTTGTTGGATACGCATTTCAGTTTCCATATCTAGAGCTGAAGTAGTATCATCTAAAATTAAAATAGATGGATCTTTAATAAGGGCACGAGCAAGAGCGATACGCTGTCTTTGTCCGCCAGATAAACCTACACCACGTTCACCAACGATTGTATCGTAACCTTCAGGCATGTTTTTAATAAAACTATCAGCTTCAGCCATAGATGCAAATTGTTGGATTTGGTTTGAAGAAGCTTTTGGTACCCCATAGCGTATATTGGCTTCAATTGTATCTGAGAAGAGGAAGACTTCTTGCATAGCCATAGCGATACTTTCACGAAGCTTTTTAATGCTGTAGCTACGAATATCCTTGCCATCAATAAGTACCTTTCCACTTACAGGTTCATAGAAACGGCAGATTAAGTTGATTAAAGTAGATTTACCAGCACCTGTATGGCCGATAATACCTACAGTTTGACCAGGACTCACTTTAAAGGATACTTTCTTAAGTGCGTCTGTATCTTCAAAGCTAAAGGAAACATTTTTGAACTCAACCTCACCTTTAATACGTTCTGGTGCATGGGCATTTTCAACATTTTGAATTTTAGATTCTGTAGCAAGAAGCTCGCGAATCTTCTTGGAAGAAGCAATAAATCTCTGAGTATCATTAATAAGGTAACCAGCAGAACGCATAGGGTTATTAAGTGCCCAAAGTAGACCATTAAATGCCATTAAGTCTCCAAGAGTCATCTGATCTTGAATAACCAATATACCTCCTACAAAAAGCATGACTACAGTTAAGAAGCTTGCTAGAAACTCTAATATAGGTATGTAGTGCTGTGTTACGTGAATTGTATCCATGTTTGCTTCTTTATAAAAGGCATTTTGTTTATTAAACTTTTCAATTTCATAATCTTCCTTAGAAAAGGCTTTAACAATACGATTTCCGCTAATGTTTTCTTGAACGACTGAGTTTAGTCTAGAATAAGCTTCACGTGCTTTATGGAAGGTAGGTCCAATACGCTTACTCATCTTTTGGGTAAAGAAAGCAATAAATGGGCAAACAATAACCATAGCAATAGTTAAAGTTGGGTTAATAAACCACATACATAAGATACCAAATACAAATACACTAATATTAGATAAAATATTATAAACAACCCAGGCAATAAAGTGTCTAAGAAGATCTGTATCCCCTGTCATACGTGCCATTAGGTCACCCGTTTTTGTTCTTTTGTAAAAGTCTACGTCTAAAGAGAGAAGCTTATTAAATAAGTCTTTTCTAATACGTACTAAAATGCTTTGAGAAATGTACTCAAAGTTCATCTGATAAGTATAGGCTATGACGTTCTTGATAAGAGCTGTTGCTATAGTAATCAGCAAAATAGGAATGAGAATATTGGTTTCTCCTCCCTCTAAAACTCTATCAACGATTATACCACCTAGGATGGGGTTAATCATACTAATTAAAGCTGCTACAAGTACAAGAATAAGGCACATGCCATATTTCCACTTGTAATCTTTAAGGTATCCCCATATCCACTTAAATGTCTCCATAATGTCCCTCCTAACAGGCGATTTTAACTAACACTCTTCATTATATAAAGAATGAAGAAAATAAAAATGTATTATTTTAACCTATTGATGTACTTTCTTATAATGGTATACAATAGAAATAAGTATATAAATGAAAATAGAAGAGGTTTGTTATGCTAATTCCTATAAAGTGTATAGATTCGTTTAACCCCCATGTCTTGTTCATTCTTAATGCAGTAACGAACAAAGACAATATATATCCAACGGCTTATCACCATCATGACTTTGTAGAGCTGTCTATCGTCACATCAGGACAAGTAAAATACCTTATTGAGGGTGAACGTTATGTACTTAAAAAACATGATGTAATGGTCTTTAACCCTGGAGTGAATCATCAAACACTTCTTGATGAAACTACAAACTGTACAGAACTTCATATAGGTATTGGAAACTTAAACATTGATTGTACAGCACCTAATTATATGAAGTCATTAAACTGGCCACCTATTGTATCTATTCAAAAATATAAAAATGAGTTTGTAGAGTGTTGTAAAGAAATAGAAAAAGAACAACGTCTTAGACCGCTAGGGCATAGTTTTGTCCTAAAAGCCTTAGTTATGAAGTTAATTTTAATTATTTACAGAGAAATGGATGAAGGCAGTTCACCACCATCAGTACAAGCATCCCAATTTGAAAATAGGGATAAAAAGGTTATTGTACAAAGTTTAATAGACTACATGGAGTCTTATTATATGGAGGATATTTCACTTGAAAATATATCTAAGAATATGTATTTAAGTCCAGTATATATATCTAAAATTTTTAAAGAAGAAACTGGCACATCCCCTATTAACTACTTGATACAAATTAGATTAGAAAAGGCTAAAGAAATACTAGAAAAAGAAGATATGCCTATTAATCTTGTAGCTAAATCAGTAGGATACCAAGACGCTTATTACTTTAGTAAGCTCTTTAAAAAGTACTATGGAAGTGCCCCTTCTACATATAGTAAACAAAAGAGAAAAGAGAATTTAGAAAATATTGTTGAATTGTAAAAAGTAAGCCTATATAATGTTAGTAACGGTACCAGAAACTGTTCCGGTAATTATTTTAGGGGGTGAAATATTGTCTAAGAAACAAGGTGTTTTTCTAGGAAGTGCGGTATTTTTGGGTTTACTAATAGGTATATTATGCTTTCAAATAAAAGGAAATCAAGTAGCCTATAAGAACTACGAAGGAAGAGTTTTTTATGAGATTTTTGTAAGGGCTTTTAATGATACCAACCAAGATGGTATAGGTGATTTAAAAGGTGTAACGGCTAAGTTGGACTACTTAGAAGAGTTAGGTATAAGAGGGATTTGGCTTATGCCTATTACAAAGGCAACAAGTTATCATGGATATGATACAGAAGACTATTATGCTATAGATGAAGACTATGGAACACTAGAAGATTTAAAGGAACTTATAAAAGAAGCCCATAAAAGAGATATTAAGGTAGTAATGGACTTAGTAATTAATCATACATCTAATAAGCATCCTTATTTTATAGAAGCAAGTGCAAATGAAAATAGTCCTTATAGAGATTACTATATATGGAATAAAGATATGGAGAAGAAGAATGAAAAATCTCCTATGTCTACGCTTGCATGGGTACAAAATGGAAACAAGGAAGAACTTTACTATGCTATATTTGATAAAGGTATGCCGGATTTAAACTTTGAAAACCCTAAGGTTGAAGAAGAGATGCAAGAAATAGCCAAGTATTATTTAGATATAGGTATAGATGGTTTTAGATTAGATGCAGCCAAGTGGATCTATAATACAAAGGATAAAAATATAGAATTTTGGAATCGTTTTCGAGAATTTATTCGTAAACAGAATAAAGAAGCGCTCTTAATAGCAGAGATATGGGATAATCCTTATAATATTAGTGAGTATGCGAGTGTATTTGATTCATTCTTTAGCTTTAATATAGGAGAGAGTATCTTAAAGGGTGTTAGAAACAAAGAGCTATCAAGTATAGTAGATGAGTATATAGTTTTAGCCAAAAGATATAAAGAAAAAAGTGAAGACTTTGTAATAGCACCATTTTTGACTAATCATGATCAAGACCGTATTATGAGTATGCTAGAAGGGGATAAGGATAGAATGAAAATAGCGGCTACTATTTACTTAACTTTACCAGGAACCCCATTTGTTTACTATGGTGAAGAAACAGGAATGTTAGGTGTTAAGCCAGATGAACATATAAGGGAACCATTTATATGGAGTGAACAGGATTCGGATCAAAATACAAGTTGGATTACTTCTACAAATCCCCTTAAAGAAGTAGCTTTAGACAATCAAATAGAAGATAGCACTTCCTTATATAATCACTACAAACAGCTTATTAATCTGCGCAACACCTATAAACCATTAAGTATAGGAAGTATGGAAAAAATAGAAACTTCTAGTTGGAAGACCTATGCTACTAAAAGAGTATATAAAGATGAAACCATTTATATATTAGCAAGTTTAGATGAAAAAGAAGAAACAATTAATCTTGAAGAAGGAACCTATAAGGTACTTTATACAAATGGAACCAATATGGATAACTCTGATAATTGTACGAATGAGATTACCTTAAAAGAAAAGGATATATATATTTTATTGAAGACGAGATGAAGGGATAAGAGCTAGCTCTTATCCCTTCATTAAAAGGAGGGATGGTATGATTAAAAAGAGAGGGATTTCATTATTCATAGGTATTTTAACTTTTTAGATTATATTTTATGCAGTTTATATTGGATTTACGAATTATACCATTTAAAATAAATTTCAAATAGATAGTTTGAGATATAGAAGCTAAGAAAAGAGGGATACAAATGAATATTAAAGATATAGCAAAAATATGTGGTGTAGGAGTAAGCACAGTTTCAAGAGTGCTAAATAACCACCCAGATGTAAAGAAGGAAACAAGAGATAAAATTTTAGAGACTATCAAGACACATAACTATGTACCTAATAATAGTGCGAGAATGTTAAAAAGTAATAACATGAAACATATAGGTGTACTTGTTAAAGGTGTATTTAACCCCTTCTTTTCTGAAATGCTTAAGATAATGGAAATGCATATAAATCGCATAGGCTATACTATGATTTTGCACCATTATGATCCTAAAGATTTAAATGGAAGTGAGGGGGCGGTACTAGTATCTTTTATAAAGGAAAAGAGGCTCCAAGGAGTTATCTGTCTAGGAGGTAACTTCTCCAGAATAGAGGAGGAACTGTTTGAAGAGATAGAAGTACCAGTGGTTTTAACTTCTGTAGATAGTCATATGGATATAAACCAGGAACTCTTTTCAAGAGTATGTATTGATAATGAAAAGGCAGCTTATGAAGCTACAAAATACTTAATACAACAAGGCCATAGACAAATAGCTATTATGCTAGGGGATGAATTTGATGCAGGTGTAAGTAATAGACGTGTGATGGGATATATACGTGCATTAGAAGAATATAGCATACCTATAAACAAGAATTATATTGTACTAGGGGGCTATGATTTTGAGCCGGCTTATGAATGTACGAAAGTATTACTAAATGAACATCCAGAGCTAACAGCACTTTTTGCTATATCAGATATTATGGCTATAGGAGCAGGTAGAGGTGTAGTAGATTTAGGTCTTAGGATTGGTGAAGACCTTTCAATACTGGGCTTTGATGGTTTAGATATAGGTAAATACTATAATCCACCTTTAACTACTATTAAGCAACCTAGAAGGCAGATGGCAGATGAAAGTATTAATTTACTCGTTCAGCTTATAGAAAAGAAAGGGAAGAATAAAGATATTGTTTTAGAGACGGAACTTATTGAAAGAATGTCAGTAGGTAAGTTATAGAGGTGAGTATGTGATAGTTAGATATTTTAAAAGAAGATAACGATGAAGCTATAAATTATGAAAAACTTTTAATACACGTTACAAGTTGTTAAGAATAGTCTATTTTAAAAGAAAAGATAGACTTAAGGGTAAGTTAGAGGCTTTTGGTAAGAGCATAAAGAATGGTTAGAAGAATATACTCTATATATAACTACTAAAGAAAAAATAGGAAACAAAAGTTGGTTTAAGTGGAATAAGTTAAAGGAGCATGTCAATACTTTAGGTATATAAACTATAGGAAGCTTATAAGAGGTGCAAGAGCTAGCCTATGCAAATTAGCGATAATGCAGATAAAAGATTTATTAGGATTAGATGACAATGCAAGAATGAATAGGCCAGATACATCTAGAAATAATTAGACATGGAGAATAATAAAGGACACGCTTACAGACAAACTAGCCAAGCATATATATAGTATAACGAAGCTTTACGGAAGGAGCTTACCATGACAAGTAAACAAGCAATTATAGAGTATATGGAAATGTACTGTAAAATGACTTATGGCAAAACAGTCAAGTATGCCGGAGTGTCAGAAGTATGGAGTGCTTTAAGTACAGCTTTAATGAGTCAAATTGTAGATAGATGGCATGTAACGAGAAAAGCTTATAAATCTCACAAAATGGCTTTTTATATATCAGCAGAGTATTTAATGGGTAGGGCACTTGGAAATAACTTAATTAACTTAGAAATTTATGAAGAAATTGGGGAATTACTAAAAGAGCTTAACTTTAACTTAAATGAAATAGAAGAAATAGAGGAAGATGCAGCACTTGGTAATGGAGGACTTGGTCGTTTAGCAGCGTGTTTTATGGACTCTAGTGCTACTATGCATTTGCCAGTTCAAGGTTATGGGCTTAGATATAGAAATGGCCTTTTTAAACAATGCTTCAAAAATGGGGAACAAGTAGAAGAAGCAGATGAATGGCTCAAATACGGAGATCCTTGGAGTATACGAAAAGAAGATGATGTGGTTTATGTAAAATTTCAAGACATGACTGTAAAGGCTATTCCTTATGATGTTCCTATCATTGGATTTAGAGGAGACACAATTAACACACTTAGACTTTGGCAAGCGGAACCTTTACGTGAATTTGATTTTAATCTCTTTAACAATCAACAATACGACAAGGCACTAGAAGAGAAAAATCGTACTGAAGATATTACAAGGGTGCTTTATCCAAATGACTCTACAGAAGAAGGTAAGTTACTCAGATTAAGACAACAATATTTCTTAGTAAGTGCATCTATAGAAGATATGGTAAGAGATTTTAAAAAGCGCCATGGAAATGTATTTGATGACTTTTCTAAGTGGCATGCCATACAGCTTAATGACACCCATCCTGTACTGGCTATACCAGAACTTATTCGTGTATTAGTCGATGAAGAAGGAGAAAGCTTTGAAAAAGCTTTAGAAGTTGCAAAGGGTGTATTTGCTTATACAAACCATACAATACTTCAAGAAGCTTTAGAAAAATGGGATGCTAGACTTATACAAAGACTGTTCCCTAGAATACTAGAGATTATAGAAAAGCTAGATAATAAGTTCCAAGAAGAATTAAGTGCAAAAGGTTATAATCATGAGAAGCTACAATCTTATAAAATCATAAAAGATGGCAAGGTTCACATGGCCCATCTAGCTATTCATGTAGGTTTTGCTATTAATGGTGTAGCTAAGTTGCATACAGATATTTTAAAGAATACAGAACTACACCATTGGTATGAACTGTATCCTTACAAATTTCAAAATAAAACAAATGGTATTACACCTAGAAGATGGCTACTATTTGCCAATCAAGAGCTTTCTAGATTTATCACAAATAAACTAGGAAGTAGAGACTGGATAACGGATCTCACACTTCTTAAGCAACTCACTAAGTATATTGAAGATGATGAAGTACTAAACAAGTTAGAAGCAATTAAGTATGAAAAGAAATGTCAGTTGGCTAAGTATATTAAAGAAAGAGAAGGTATAACAATAGATCCTAACTCCTTATTTGATATACAAGTAAAAAGACTTCATGAGTATAAAAGGCAGCTCCTTAATGCTCTCTATATTCTAGATTTATACTTTAGAGTGAAAGAAGATAAAGACTTAGATATACCAAAAGTAACCTTTATTTTTGGAGCAAAAGCCTTTCCAGGTTACTATAGAGCCAAAAGTATTATTAAGCTTATTTTAGCTATTGCTAAACTGATAGAAGAAGATGAAGTGGCAAGTAAGAAGATTCAAGTAGTTTTTGTAAGAAACTACAACGTATCCTATGCAGAACGCCTCATTCCAGCGGCAGACTTATCCAAGCAGATTTCTACGGCAGGGAAAGAAGCATCAGGAACAGGTAATATGAAGTTTATGATGAATGGTGCTCCAACGTGTGGTACCTATGATGGGGCTAACGTAGAAATTGTAGGAGAAAGTGGAGAAGAAAACAACTTTATCTTTGGCCTTGAAGTAGAAGAGATAGGAGCTATGAGAAATACTTACAATCCTAAGACCTACTACGATAATAATAGTGACTTAAGACGAGTGTTGGATGCACTAGTTGACGGTACACTAGATAAAGAACATACAGACTGCTTTAGGGAAATTTACGAAGCACTCTTATTCGGAAAGAATTGGGAAAGACCTGACCAATATTATGTACTTGCAGATTTTAAAGCCTTCAAAGAAGTACAAGATCAAGTCTATAAATGCTATAAAGACAGAAGAAAATGGGCACAAATAAGTCTAATGAACATTGCAAATAGCGGTATCTTCTCAAGTGATCGTACTATTATGCAGTACGCAAGTGAAATATGGGGTATTAGTCCGATTAACTAAGGAGTGGGAAGTCATAGACTTCCCACTCCTTAGTTGTATGCCTTTACCTGCTGACTACGTGTCAGAGAAATGTAGGGGTAAATGCTCTCTCAATTAGTTTACGAGGGCGCCAGGCTGTGAGCTACTCCTACTCCGGCTTCCCTTACGGTAGCTAAGACTGGGTAAGTTCGGCATGAACAAGAACGCCAGAACTCACTTTGTTCAAACAACTGGCTAAAACCCTTGTTCACACACTCACTAACCCACTCTAAGCTAACCTCCATGAGGAATCCTTCGTAGGAGTAGCCCACATCCTTCTACCCACTAAGTCTACTTGAGAGAGCAAGGGAATCCCACGCAAGAGGTAGTGAAGTTAAGGTTGTCGTTTTCTCATTTCAAACATGTCTTAACTGAACATGACCTAGTGGGAGTTCCGGAGAGCACATTCCCACATTACCCCTACTTAATCTTTGCAGTGCACAGAGAAGAAGATGAACCACTTCATAAAGAGACTTTCGTAAGGGGAGATGATGATTTATTGAAAAGCTTAGGCTTTTGGTATAGATTTATAGGTAATAGGTTTTTAAATAGAAACTTTAAATTAAAGAATAATATATAGGAGAATAACAATTTGAAAAGAAAATTACTTTTTACTAGTGTAGTATTTATAATGGTTGTATGTATTTGTGCAATTACCTATGTAATGAATTGGAATTCTGACGTTAATGTAAATACGAGAAATTTAGAGAACAAACTTGCACATAACTTAGTACAGGGACAAGGACAAGTCAAAGACTTAATAGATTTTAGTTATGACACAGTACATATATTTGAACCTTATCAACCTAAGGAATCTATGGAATTACAAATAGGATTTCAATTTAAAGGGTTAAAAGAAACAGTTAGTGAAGGAATGATGAATATTTTATTCCTAAATAACAATTCACCTGTAGCCTATTTATATGGATACCCTTCAAATACTGGCTATTATATTCAATTACCTGTAGGCACCTATACCAAAACAGAACTAGATGAGATGAGCTATACAGCAACAACGTGTGAAGTTGGTAACTCAGCAGGAACCCCTCAAACCTACAATAAATATGTTTTGGGTAATAACTGAATAGATTAGAAAAATTGTTTAATCCCTGTGGTTAATAAGTTATTAAAGAATAAATGAACTAAGTTCATATAGGCTAGAATTACTGTCTCCAGAGAATTAAAAGAGGCAGAGAAAGGCAGATGCCTTATCCGAAAATGCTTGTGCAGATGACTTAGAGGATGATTAATATAAGAATGAGCAAGGGACTAAGCAGACTAGAATTACTATCTCCAGAAGACTATAAAAGGGAAAGGATGGATGTGGCTCATCCGAAAGAGGCTTATGTAGGTGGCTTAGAGGCTGTTAATGAGAGGGTGAGTAAGGTACTTAGCCAGGTGTTCGAAGCAAAGCAAGTTTCTGGCGTTCTTACGATCCCCGAGTTTACAGCCTCTTAGCTACCGGA
>URVM01000007.1 GCA_900551325.1 uncultured Eubacteriales bacterium
TATTTAGAAGAACTCATTTGTTTTGGAAAAACTTAGGCTTAAGTTAACGCCTATGTATTAAGTATCTAAGATAAGTATACATCAGAAAATTCGATATCAACTTTTTCAGAGTGGGTAGTATAGGTAGAATCAAAGTCTTTTAGAAGTTCAGAGTTTGTTTCTATAGGTAGACGTATAATAAATTCTGTACCTTCACCTACAGTACTTTGAACATGAATAGTACCTTTATTAAGTTCTACAAAAGATTTTACTAGAGATAAACCAATACCAGCACCTTCAGCTTTACGAACAAGGCCATTTTCAATACGAGTAAAACGTTTAAATATAAATTCTTGACTTTCTAAAGGAATACCTACGCCGTCATCTTGGACATGAATACAGACATGGGTATCCTCTAAAGAAATAAAGATATTTATATGACCACCCTCAGGTGTATATTTTATAGCATTAGATAGCAAATTAAGTAAAGCACGTTCTAAAAGATCAGTATCAATTGTACAGAAAATCTCTTCATCTACAGTATCAAAAAGAGGAGTAATCTGTTTGCGTTCCATGTAAGGCAAGGTTGAATCAAGTAGAGATTCTGTTAAAGTAACAATATTTAAAGTGCGAGGTGTAGTATTAAAATAATGGCTTTCAATGCGATTAATATCTAGGAAGTTATTCAATAGACGTAATAAACGCATACAGTTTTGATTAATCATTGTATTATAAGTAGGTATTTTACTATATTCTTGCTGCATAATAAAATTATTTTGCAGTTGAGTAGCACTATAAATAATATTAACTGGTGTTTTCAGTTCATGAGAAATAGTGCAGAAAAATTCTAATTTCATTTTTTCTAGAGCAATATCTTGTTGTAATTTATCCCTTTGTTTTTTATAAGAAATATCTTTTGCTGAAATAATAATAGCACGAGGATCATCTGCATGTGAAAGTGTAAAATAACACTCCACATCAACTAACTCATTCTCTGCATTTATCATCTTTAACTCCAAAGTTTCAGATTCTAGGACATGTTTATAAAGGTTAGAAAAAATCTTATCTATAGATTCTAGATAATCAGGAGCTATATGGTCAAAAAGATGGGAATGTAGTATGCGTTGTACATTATCACATTTCAGAAGTGTAGCAGCATGTTCATTGGCATGATAAATATGATGATCTATAACAATAAAAAGAGCATTAGGATAAAAGAACATCATTTGAGAGTAAAGTGTATCAACATAATGATATTGTTTTTGGATAGTTTGATTTTTTTCGGAAATGTGTTGGAAATATCTATTCATAACATTATTATTTTCTGTATAGAGAGCTAGTCTTTGAGTTAAGTCTTTTGAGTACTGTATTATAGAATCACTTATAATCATTTTAAAGAATATAAAAAATAGGCTTACTTGTAAAATCATATATAAGTAACTTGCAGTAGATGTTTTCAAATAAAAACCAATCAAGAAATTAATAATAATCAAACCGCTTATGATTACAAGTAAAATAAAGATCTTAATATTATTTTTTTGCTTAAAAAAGTTTTTTGTTTTTGCAATCACATAAGTAGTACATACTGTTAATAAACAAAGAATTACACAGAGTAAAGGATAATAGAACTCAGGTAGATTAGTTTGTTCTATATAAGGTAAAATAGTATGATAACTAAATAAATACAAACAAGAAACAGCTAGTATATAAATAATGTAAGTATGACATATTAGTTTACGTTGATGTGGTTTATCAAAATATATTATAACTAGTAAGGTGGCAAGACAAAATGAAATAACAAAGAGGATATAGCAATAGAAAAAGGCTGTATCTGTGAAAGTTTTTATAGAATCACTAAATTGAGTATCTACTAATAACAAACATAAACTTATAAATAAAAAGCTAGATCCATTCATTGTTCCTATAGTACATAGAAGAGATGAATGGTGAGCATCTGAACTTAGTATACTTGTAGAAACACTTAATAAGCTAAAAAGAAATAAAAAGATAAGAAAGAAAGTATTAGCCACATGCCTATTTACAAAGAAAAATAGATAAGTAATATTTATAAGACAAAAAATATAAATAGTTAGAGATGTACTAAGAGACGATAACTTTTTCATATGTTCACCTAAATATAACCAAAAATGTATTTTTGAACTAAGATAATTATATATTATAGTATAAATTATCTTATTATTCTATATAAAAGTTAAAAAATATTTGTTTAATATAATCTTTATATGCAGATGGTATAGTAAAAAAAATAAAACAATGAGGTGTAGTAATGATAAAATTGCTTGTTGACAGTACATGTGATATGCCTGAAGAATTTAATAAAGGACAAATGATAGATTTCTTACCTCTTCGTATTAGGCTTGGTGACAAAGAGTATGCAGATAAGAAAGATATAGCAGTCCAGGAAGTTTATAATGCTATGAAAGAAGGTATAATGCCTCAAACTTCACAGCCTACACCTGCTGATATTATAGACAAGTTAGAAAAGTATGGAGATGTTGGTGACCATGTGATTTATCTCAGTTTTTCTTCTAAGATGTCAGGCACATATCAAACAGTATCTTTATTAATGGAAGAAATGAAAGTCAAATATCCTAAGAGTAAGTTTACTGCAATCGATTCAAAGTCAGGTTCTATATGTATAGCATTTATGGTTATGGAAGCTAAGAAAATGATAGAAGAAAATAAGAGCTACGAAGAAATTATAAGTAGAATGGAGTTTTTAGCTAATCATACAGAACATATCTTTACTCTATCCGATTTAAAATGGATTGTAAAAGGTGGACGTATTAGTAAATTTGAAGGTATACTTGGAAGTGCATTAAATATTAGACCACTTATTCAAGTAAATGATGGCTTTATAGAAGTATTTGAAAAAGTAAGAGGAGAAAAGAAATTATTTAATCGTTTAGTAGATATTGTAGAAGAAAGAATAGGTGAGTATAAAGGACAACCTATAGGTCTTGTACATGCAGAAGATAGAACTGTAATAGATAAAATTAAAGTACTTCTTAAAGAACGTTTAGGTGAAGTAGAATTTGTTGAAGTAGGAATAGGAAGTGTTTTAAGTGCCCACTTAGGTTTAAGTGGAGTTGGTATATGTTTTTTCAATGAACTTTAACAAGTTATTCACAGCCCATTAGTTTTTTATTATATAATAAATATAGAAGTAATAGGTTGAGGAAGGAATAAAATTATGGAACTTGAAATGTTTGGATTCATTGAAGAGGTGTTAAACCATTTAGATGGTATAAAAATAGACTTAGATATAGCTAGTAGAGAATTAGAAAATTTCTTTGAAGATATGTTGGAAAATAATAATGAAGGTTATTTAAATATTAATTCTCGGGTTAAGTCTAAGCAAAGTTTAAAAGAAAAAATACTTCGATATGATTACTATACCCAATATAAAACGCCAGAAGTTATGTTTGAGCGTTTATCAGACCTTATAGGTATTCGCTTAGAATGTCGTTTTATAGGTGATGAAGCAGCTATTTACAAGCTTATTCGTAAATACTTTAACACGCCATCAGAAGAGTATGAAGGTTTTTTTAGCCCACAAGATAATAAGAGTATATTTTTAGAACTGGCAAGTAAACAACCTAAAAGTCAAAAAAATGGGATGAAAATGTACCGTATAGATGGGAAATACTTATTTGATGATAAATGCTATAATTTTGAAGTACAAATTAAATCTTTAGTTAATATATTCTGGAGTGAAATTGAGCATAAAGTTATTTACAAAAATTATAACTATATCATTGCAGACAGGTTTTATAAAGATATTATGAGTTCTATAAAAAATAGTTTAACTACTATAGACCAACAACTTTTACTTATTTCAAATCAATTTGATAGAAGTAATTCTATTAATAAGTCAGGGCGTAAAAAACAGATGGAACAATTACTTTCTAAGGTATTGTATGATCTATTTGCTCATAAAATCAAAAATAGTATAGGGATTTTAGTAGACTTTAGAAAATCTTGTGATACTATCGTTAAGTATGTATTTAGGAATGCTCTATTTGATGATGAAAGTTTATATAATGAAAAGATATTGGGTATCTTTAGTAGATTAAATGAAATTGAAAGTAGTGATATAGACTTTACAAGTAAGATTATCTTTAAGCGAGAGTGCCAAGCGGAGGATATCTTTAGTTATAAAATTGCTAATTTTATAAGAGGTATTATTAATGATGAGTTTCAATGGAATATTTTCTTTAGAATACTTTTTGAAATAGAACCAGATTGTAATGCTGGAGATTTAGAAAAGTTTATAGCGTTTTATAAGAATAGATTTTATACCAGTATCAATACTAAAGGTCTAGAAAAGAGAATGTCAAGAGAGGATGCACTTTGTATTATAGATGAATTAATGGATTATTTTGCAGATTTATTCATTCGTGTTAATACAGTAGAGTTACTTTATGACAATGTAATAGAGCAAGTAATTACTATACTTAATAGTATAATTGATACAATGAGTCGCAATATCTTTACATATGAAGATTGGGTAAGTGAAAAGGAAATTTATATGCAATTACTTGAACTTCGCTTATCTTCTGTACTAGACATTGATGTAGAGGCAACAAAAGTATTAGATTTTCTAGATGATGTAAGAAAAAGTGACTCAAATATAGAAATTCATAAGAGTATTGTAAAATATATTGATAAGTTATAATAAGTAACTTATGGTCAATAGATACAATTAATAAAAGAAGGTATAAAAAACTAGGGAGTTAATACTAGTTTTTTATACCTTCTTTTATTGTTTAGATTTTGAAGTATTGCATAGGACGTGAATCTTTAGTTCTAAGGCCTGTTAGGTATGATAAATTAGGGAGAAGTTCTTCTAATTGTTCTAGAGTTATTTCTGATTGTATAAAAGCATAAGCTCCCAGAATAAGTTTATTGGCAAGTTTATGCGCATTTTTTAGTAGGTCATGAAAACTATAAGTATAAACATTACCTGTTACAGGGTGTAACCATACTGATTTTTTTGTATTAAGATAGTCAGTAAATTCATCAACACAATCATGATAAGAAAAGTTAGAAGCTACAGGTGCTAGATGCTTAGGTAAAACAGAAGTAGCAAAACTAGCTAAATTTTTCTTAATACCTAAACGATCATAAGTAAGGACAAAATAATTTCTGAAATCATGATAAGAGGAACTAAAGATTTTACCACCATTAGGTACAGCATAAATAGAAAACATAAGCTCTTCATATAGATCTAAGATGGCAGGATGTATAGTAATATCTTTCAGAATATGTTTGTGTACTTTAAATTTCTTAGCATCCATATTGAACTTTTCTTGTAATAAAAGAGTATCAATAGCAACTTCAATTTGTTTATGAAGTCCTTGATATTTAAAGGTACTAGGATCTTCTGGATTATAACGACCACCTAAATAAAAAATATAAGGATGGCATGTAATATCTAAGGCATAGTGACATAGAAGACCACAAATATAAGCCATACAAGGTTCAAAAATATCTGGCTCACAAAGATGCTTCTTAGCAAAACAAAGTGCTGAAGATAAAAAATATCCTGTATGGCTTTGATGCATAAGGGAAGCAACAGCAAAGTAATTTTGTTTTTTATAAGGGGCATGGTAGTAAAAAGGATCAGGTCCTTGAAGCCCAATAAAGTAAAGATTTCTATGTTCTTTAATTATTTTATAAGTAGGAGAATCTATTAAGTTTTTTGCTTGGTCAAGGCCAAAAAGGTAGTGGGTAATGGTATCAGGCATACAGGTTAAACTCCTTCAAATATTGCAATATAAGATGATTATAACACCTTAATGAGAAGTGAGATAGACTTTTTTATAATAAAAAACACCACTAAAAGTGGTGTTTTTTTGTATAATCTTTTGGTTAATTTTATTTAGTAGTTTTTTCATCATCATCGTTATGACTAGCCATAACTTTCATATTTAAATAAAGAAGTAAGCCCATAAGTACAAAGATAGCAATAATGATTTTATAGTCATGATTTGCTAAGGCTATAGCAGATAAACCAAATACTCCACTAATAGCATAAAGGGTAATAACAGCTTGTTTTTGACTATAACCTTTATCAACTAAACGATGATGTAAGTGTCCTCTATCAGGAGCTGTAATAGGTTTACCAGCTAAAAGACGTCTAATAATAGCAAATGTAGTATCAAATACTGGTAAGCCAAGAACTAAAATAGCTACAACGATAGTAACAATAGTATAGCTTTTTAATAACCCAAGGATGGAAGTAACAGCTAATATAAAACCTAAAAAGGTTGAACCTGTATCTCCCATAAAAATAGAGGCTGGATTAAAGTTATATGGTAAAAATCCTAAACAAGACCCAGCCAGAATTGTTGTAAGTAAAATAGCTATAGGATAACCACTATAAATAGAAAGAACCATTAAACACAAAGATGCAATAGAAGATACACCAGCAGCAAGTCCATCTAATCCATCTATAAAGTTAACAGCATTTGTAATACCTACAATCCAAACAACTGTAAGAGGCATAGAAAGCATATCAAGGAACATAGTAGAATCTTCAATAAATGGTATTGAAATAAATGGTATTGATACACCACTTAGGGCAACTATAGTAGCAGCTAAAATTTGAATTAGAAACTTTAGCTTGGCACTTAACTCATAAATGTCATCAAAGAAGCCTAGTAAAAATATAATGAGTGCTCCTGTAGTAATACCTATAAGTTGTTTCCAGTCCAATACTGTAATAAATTGAATACATATAAGTAATGTAATCATAAAACCTGCTACAATAGCAATACCGCCCATCCTAGGGATAGGCTTACTATGCATATCTCGTTTTCTTGGCTTTGCAATGGCACCTACTTTATAAGCAATCTTTTTTGCAATAGGAGTAGTGGCAAAAGCAATGAGAAAAGATAGCACAAAAGCCATAATATATAGACTAGCAAAATTCATGCTGTTCATCTCCTTAAATTATGTAAGTTTCTTGATCGCTTATTTATTAAAAAAGGTATATGGTATATTACCTATTAGCGCTCATAGAAAACTTTCATATTTTATTTTGTTCCGAATAAACGGTCACCAGCATCGCCAAGACCAGGAACAATATAACCATGATCATTAAGTTTTTCATCAAGACAAGCAACATAAATAGTTACATCTGGATGAGCTTCTTGAAGTACTTTAACGCCTTCAGGTGCAGCAATAAGGCAAAGGAAGTTAATGTTTTTTGCACCTTTGTCTTTAATAAATTGTACAGCAGCAACAGCAGAACCACCTGTAGCAAGCATTGGATCAAGAACAAAGAATTCTCTTTCTTGTACGTCTTGAGGAAGTTTGCAGTAGTATTCTACAGGTTGTAATGTTTCAGGGTCACGGTAAAGACCAATATGACCAACTTTAGCTGTTGGTACTAAGTCTAACATACCGTCTACCATACCAAGACCAGCACGAAGGATAGGTACAATACTTAAGTTTTTACCTGCAATACGTTTACCAATTGTATGGCCCATTGGTGTTTCAAGTTCATAATCTTCAAGAGGAAGTTCTCTTGTTGCTTCAAAGCACATAAGTTGTGAGATTTCGCGTACTAATTCGCGGAATTCTTTTGAACCAGTATCAGTAGATCTAAGACGTGATACTTTGTGTTGGATTAATGGATGATCCATAATAAATACTTTACTCATAAATAAGTCCTCCTAGATTATATTATTCTTCAATTTGTGCAATACGTCTAATATGACGTTCATCATTTGAAAAAGGTGTATTTAAGAAAGTTTCTACTACCTTGATTGCATGACCTGCACCAATAACACGAGCACCTAATGCAAGCATATTTGCATTATTATGCTCTCTTGTTGCAGCAGCAGAGAAACAATCATGGCAAAGAGCACAGCGAATACCAGGCACTTTATTAGCACTAATTGAAATACCAATACCAGTACCACAGATTACAATACCTTTATCACATTCTCCACTTGCTACAGCTTTTGCTGCACGTCTACCGTATTCAGGGTAGTCAACAGCTTCAGTGCTGTGGCAACCAAAATCTTTGTATTCCACATTGTGAGCTTCTAAATAAGCTATAATTTCTTGTTTTAATGCGTAACCACCATGGTCACAAGCAATTGCTAGCATAATAAATCCTCCGTCAGTTAGATAAAGTTGTTTTATTTTATATTATATACAGTAATGAAGAAAATCATTAGTGTATTCATATAAGTATTATATTTCCACAATATGATGACCAGCTGATTTTTCTAATCGGTTCATAATAGCTTTTCCCATACCTTCTTTAGAAAAACTAAGGGAATAAACTTTTGCAACACCTAGATCATCAAAAGTCCTTAAAGCTTCAAAAAGGTTCATAGCAATTTCACTTGGGTTACTACGGCTACCTAAGCTAATAATATAATCCCCATTAAAAAGTGCTTTTGTTTCATCATCACAAAGCACACCAGAACGAATACTATTTTGCTTATCATGTAGAAGCATTTGGTTAATAGTTTCTACTACTTTATTCTCAAAACCTTTATAAATAATTACATCGGCATTGGGTGAATAATGAGTATATTTCATGCCAGGAGCTTTAGGTACAGTATCTAAGCCTACACTTTGAAGAGCAGGATCCATAATTACCTCATCTAAAACTTCAAGTAACATAGATTCAGTAATACCACCTGGTCTTAATATAGTAGGAATAGGACCTGTCAAATCTACAATAGTAGATTCTACACCTACAGTAGAAAGGCCACCATCTACAATTGCATCAATTTTTCCATTCAAATCTTCATAAACTCGCTTTGCATTAGTAGGGCTAGGTTTACCAGAAGTATTTGCACTAGGTGCAGCAAGGGGTAGACCAGTCATTTTAATTAAAGACTGTATAGTAGGATGAGATGGAAAACGAATAGCAACAGTGGATAAGCCGCCACGTACACTAAGGGGTACCAAGTCAGTAGACTCAAAAATAAGAGTTAAAGGACCTGGCCAAAATCGTTCCATAAGAAGAAGAGCCTCTTTAGGAATATGGGTAACAAGGGGCTTAAGCATCTCTAAATCAGCAATATGTATGATAAGAGGATTATCACTTGGACGCCCTTTAGCTTTATAAATATTGGAGACTGCAGCTTCATCTAAAGCGTTTGCAGCTAGACCATAAACGGTTTCTGTAGGTACAGCTACAAGACCACCCTTACGTAAAATATCAGCAGCAATATAAAGTTTTTCTTGGTCATCAATGATTAATGTATGCATGACAATACTCCTATAATTTCGCATTTAGAAATTTATCTTATATAGTATACCACAAACGCTGTATAAAATAATAGCCTAATATAAAAAAGTATAAAAATAAAACGAGCCTTAGGGAATGCTCGTTTTATTTGTTTAATAATGCTTTATTTATCTATTTTATAGCATAATCTACAACGGGCTTCATAACTTTCAGAAGCACCGATTAAAATCAGGGGATCGCTATAAGAAGCAGGCTTCCCTTCAATTAGACGTTGTGTAAAGTTCGCAGGTCTTCCGCAGCGCATACAGATGGCAGTAAGTTTTGTAACATCATCTGCAAGAGCTAAAAGTTCAGGCATTTGCCCAAAGCTTTCTGCTTTAAAATCCTTATCAAGGCCAGCACAAATAACACGCTTGCCAGAGTTTACAAGTTTCATAATTACAGGAACAATGTCACCATCTAGAAACTGTACTTCGTCAATACCAATTACTGTAGTATCGTCTTTTACATAGTTTAATATTTCTTCAATATGAGAAACAGCAATAGCTTCAAGTTTCTTACCATCATGTGAACAAATATGATTTTCTGCATAACGATTATCAATTTTTGGTGTAAAAATAATAGTTGGCATACCAGCTAAAATTGTACGTTTTAACCTTCTAATAAGCTCTTCAGATTTACCTGAAAACATAGGGCCACAAATCATCTCTAGACGGCCAACATCTACATAATGTGAATACATCTTAAAACAATCCTTTCATAACAAAGTCAGTTTTCTTCTCGGTCTAATACACATACATCCACATTCTCAGGAAGTTTTAAAAGTTGTTCATATATTGTAGATGTATTAGAGCCATTTAATGTTATAGGTGGTTTACCTATAACAAGATGGGTAATAGCATTTTGTGTTATAAATTCATGAATGGTGTTAGGAATATCGGTACTGCAAAGAAAATGTACTTGACCTCCAAGTTCACTACCATAAACAAATAATTCTTCAAAAAGTAGACTACTATCAGGAGTCTCAAAAATGGTTTCACCTTTTCTAATATGTATAATATGAAGTTCTCCATTATTTTCTTTTGCAAACTCATAGCCTCTTTTAATAAGGCGTTTACTATTTTGTTGAATGGTCATACATACGAGTATTTTATTCATAGCGTACCCTCCTAATCTTGGTGCTAAAAATGCACCTTTACTATCATACAATTAAATTATGAAACTGTATATATGTAATTGTAAACAATTCATTAACCAATCTAAAAGCCTTGAAAATACAAGGTTTTTAGATAGTGGTTAATAATGGAATATGAATTTATAGATTAAAGAAGACTGTCATAGCGGAAGTTGTATGAATAAAATCAGAAGATGCCATAAGTTCACGTGCAGAATGCATACTAAGCATTGGTGTTCCAATATCGATAGAACGAATGCCAAGATGAGAAGCAGTTACTGGGCCAATTGTAGAACCACCACGTACATCTGAACGATTTACAAATGTTTGATAAGGAATGTTATTAGTAGCACAAAGGTTTGCAAATACACCAAATGAATCGCTATCTGTTGTGTAGCTACAGTTAGCACTAAGTTTAATAGCAGGTCCATTACCAGGAAGAACCTTATTTGTAGGGTCTGACATCTCTGGATAGTTAGGGTGTAGAAGGTGAGCTACGTCAGCTGAAATAATGAAAGACATAGCAAGAGCACGTAAATACTCATCACGAGACTTACCTAGGCTTAGAGCTATACGCTCTAATGTATGATTAAGAAAAGGTGAATTAGCACCTTGTTTAGAAGTACTTCCTACCTCTTCATTATCAAAACAAGCAAGCACATTAATACCAGAAGTACTCTTGCTATTAACTAGAGCTTCGAGTCCGCTATAAACCATAGATAAATCATCTAGTCTAGATGCAGAAATAAATTCTTCATTTAAACCTACTAAACAACTTTTTTCAGTTGGATAAAGGAAAAGATCCATTTCTAAAATGTCAGATGAAGCTACATCAAGTTTTTTAGCAACTTCATCTAATATAAGATTACTATTAATTTTTTCTTTCATGTAAGTAAGAATAGGAAGTGTTTCTTTTTGAGTATTAAGTTTAACACCGTTGTTTACTTCGCGGTTCATGTGGATTGCTAGGTTAGGAATGATAAGTATAGGCTTCTCAAGGTCTACAAGAGCAATTTCTGGATGAAGTGGGTGAGAACCTTCAAGGGCTACACGTCCAGCTACTGATAAAGGACGGTCTAACCATGTATTAATAATAGGACCACCATAAACTTCTGTATTAAGTTTGATGTAAGATTCTGTACTCATTTGAGGATTTGGTTTAATTCTAAAGCCAGGTACATCTGTATGAGCACCTACAATTTTAAAACCATCTTTTTCAACTTCTGTATTATTTACAACGAAAGCAATAAGAGCAGAGTTATTAGAAGTAACATAATATTTACCTCCTTGCACAAGCTCCCAATTAGCACTTGCATCTAAGTTTGAAAAACCCTCTGATTCTAATTTTTGAATTAAAGAATGTGTTGCATGAAACATAGAAGGACTATTATCTATAAAAGATAGGAGTCCATTAAGTAATGGATTAGACATAATAAATCTCCTTTGTATATTAATTTTAGTAAATTGATTTAATATTATTTTAGCAAAAACCGACACATAATAACAGGGAAAGAAATATTAAAGTTAAATATAAAAAAGTATTGACAAAATAAAATGAGGTGAATAATATAATAATATATGAGCAATCATTCATATGAAAAAGGGAGGCGGAGTATGAAATATTTATTTAGGATAGAAGGAATAGATTGTGCCAACTGTGCAGCTAAAATAGAAAGAGCACTAAATAAAGAAGCAATGTTTCAAGAAGCATATATTAACTTTATGCTTAAAAAGGTAGAAATACATACTGAAGAAAAAGATGTACAATTAGTAGAAGACAAAGTTAAACAAATAGCAAGTCGTGTTGAGGATGGAGTTACTATTACTGTATTTGACAAAGTGGTAAGTCAGCCAGTTAGCCAGCAATATAGTCATGATGAAGGCTGTGGGTGTGGAGGAGTACATCATCATGAACATAGCTATGAAGAAAGCTGTGGGTGTGGAGAAGCACATCATCATGAAGTTAGCCACGAAGAGAGCTGTGGATGTGGAGAAGTACATCATCATGAGCATAGCCATGAAGAAAATTGTGGATGTGGAGAGGTACATCATGAGCATAGTCATAAAGAAAGTGGTGGGTATAGAGAAACTCATGACAATGAGGCACATCATCATGGGCAAGGGGAAAGCTGTGAATGTGGAATAGACCATAATCGTAGTTATAGTGCTACAGCTGTAGGAGCTAATTCTACTAAAGAAAGTAGTAATAAGGTTAGTGAAGAAGCACAAATTGATAAGATAGGGGCTTATTTAAAAACAGAAGAAGCTATGATGATGCGCATTCTTATAGGTCTTGGACTTTTGATATTTGGTGCAGTAACTAAATTAGAGATATTTGCTATTATTTCTTATATAGTAGTTGGATATGATATTGTATTAAAGGCTATTAAAAATATTATTAAGGGTAAAGTATTTGATGAAAACTTTTTAATGACAATTGCAACCTTAGCAGCATTTATAATAGGTGAGTATAATGAAGCAGTTGCAGTTATGTTATTTTATCAAGTAGGGGAATATTTCCAATCTAAAGCAGTAGCCAAATCAAGAAAGGCTATTGAAGGCTTAATGGATATTAAACCAGAGTTTGCAAGAGTAAAAAGAAGCGGTAACTGGGTAGTCCTATCACCAAGTGAAGTAATGATAAATGATATTATAGCTATTAGACCAGGAGAAAAAATTCCTCTAGATGGAGTAATTGTAAAAGGAAAAAGTAATATTGATCATTCTGCTCTTACAGGTGAATCAGTTCCAGTATTTGTAGAAGAAGGTAATCAGGTATTAAGTGGAAGTATAAATGTTGATCAGTTGATAGAAGTTAGAGTTACACAGTTACTACAAGACTCTACAGTATCTAAAATATTAGATCTTATTGAAAATGCAACAAGTAAAAAGGCTCAAACAGAACAGTTTATAACTAAGTTTGCAGCAGTATACACACCAGCAGTGGTAGTGGCAGCAGTAGCTATTGCTATTATACCATCACTTATTACAGGTAACTGGAATCACTGGATTTATACAAGTATTGTATTCCTAGTTATTTCATGTCCTTGTGCATTAGTTGTATCTATACCTCTTAGCTTCTTTGGAGGGATTGGAGCAGTTTCAAAATGTGGTGTTCTTGTAAAAGGAAGTAACTATCTAGAAAAGCTTACACAGATTGATACTGTAGTTTTGGATAAAACAGGAACTATTACAAAAGGAAGTTTTGAAGTTATTGGAGTTTTCCCAGAAGCTAAGGACAAAGAAGAAGAACTTATTCGATATGCTGTACAAATTGAAAAACATTCAAATCATCCAATAGCAAAAGCTATAGCAAATTATAAAGTTTTAGATTCTGAAGAAGAATTAACACAATATGTAGAAAAAGCTGGTTATGGTTTAAGTGCAATAATAAATGGGAAGAACGTTATTGCAGGTAATGAAAGATTTATGGAAATGAACCAAATCAAGTACAAAGTACCTAGAGTACTAGGAACAAGTGTACATGTAGCTGTTAATGGAAAATATTTAGGCTGCCTTATTGTAGCAGACGTAGTGAAAGAAGAAAGTAAAAAGGCCATTAAGCTACTTAAAGAAAAAGGTATTAAACAAGTTATCATGTTAACAGGTGATAAGAAAGAAGTAGCTGAGCATATTGGTAAAGAAGTAGGCGTAGATCAAGTTTATGCTGAACTTCTTCCACAAGATAAAGTCAAACAAGTAGAAAAGCTTATTGATAAAGGATATAAGGTAGCATTTGTAGGAGACGGCATTAATGATGCTCCAGTGCTTGCCCTAGCAGATGTAGGTATAGCAATGGGAGGTATAGGTTCAGATGCTGCTGTAGAAGCAAGTGATATTGTACTTATGCAAGATAATTTAATGCAGATTTGTAAAGGACTTGAAATTGCTTCCTATACAAAAAGAATAGTTAAACAAAATATCGTATTTGCTTTAGGAACAAAGTTCCTTGTAATGATTTTAGGTATCTTTGGTATTGCAAATATGTGGCTTGCTGTATTTGCAGATGTAGGTGTATCTATTATTGCTATTTTAAATGCTATTCGTATTCTACCTAAACATGGAAAAATGAATAAATAATAAAGAGGGTGCTTACTATATTGTGAGCATCCTCTTAGTGTATTAAGGTATTAATGCTAGATAATGATTTTTAATCTTTTGAGCTAAGTGTAACTCCTTTTCTGGAATAGGAATAATAAGCTCTTGATAAGAACTATAAGGGGTTCCAGGAATACCGTAATTAAATTTTAAATAGTTGTGTTCCTCGTAGATAATCTCTACTTCATCTAACATATAGCAAGATTTGTAAAGACTATAAAGTTCACCATTATAATAGATATACTGATTAGTAATAATAGTTGTGGTGCACTTTTCGAGCTTAGTATTATGATAAAGAGAAAGGCATACACCTAAAAAGCTAGAAAGTAGTACGGTGAAGGTTATAATCATATAACTTATGATAAAGTGTTCAGGATTAGTAGAAAAGATAAAACCAAAAGCAACTACTAAGCCTAAAATACCTATAAGTACAACAATAGATAAATCAGTATAATAATCTTCAAGAAGTTTATTTTTAATGAGTGTGTAGTCTAAAGGTTGATAAGACCATTTTGCTAAAAAAGAGGACTTATCTTGTTTAATATTTTCAATAATAATATGGTTCTTATAATGTAGGATGAAGGAAACAAAGCCTGTTATAAGTAAAAAGATACCTAATATAATAGTAAGGATATAAGCAGGACTTGTAACATCAAGATAATAAGCAAAAAGTATAGTAATTAGAATGCCACTAATAAAGTATATAATAGATAATAAGCATTTAAAAAAGTCTTTACTCATAAATTCCCCCCTTTACTAGAAAAACATGTAGCTTATTAAAATAGGAGTACTATAGTATATGACTTATACTTAAATTTTGACTTTGTCTAATCCTAATATTATATAAGAATAAATTACAGAAGAAGTGAGATACTAAAGATAGATAGTAAGGCAAAGAAAGGTGGGATATAAATGGCTAAAAAAGGTATGAGAAGACCTGATGTGAATGAACCTCATGGAACTGAAAGTAACAGTAAGTCTCATTTTCCTAAAAATGACGTAGAGCCAGTGCCTGAGATAGGTGGTAAGGCAAAAACTGGGAATAAAAAAGCAGGAAAGATTTATTAAAATATAACTTATAGATGTGGGAATCGAAGTTATAATATTAAAAGATACGGGCTGTTAAAAAAACAGCCCGTTTTCTATAAATAGACAGTTTAATTTCTTGACGAACGCCCTTCTTTAATCTACACTTGAAGAAGCGAGCGTTACATTTTTTAGAATAAAAATGATAAAGGAGAGTGAAATTAAAAATGGACCTCGGACCGAGTAGCGTCAGGTGTAACAAAAAACAATTGAATACAAAAATAAGGGCTTTTTATTAGATGAAGAAAACTAACATTTTTTCAGATTCTTTATCTAATAAAAGGATAAAGGATGTGAAAAAATGATTAGTATGTATAAAACTCACAATGATAAACTAGAACTCATGCAATCTTTTGAAACAGGAACATGGATTAATGTGGAAAATCCTACTTTAGAAGAATTAGATTATCTTTCTAAAACTTTTGGTATTGCTGTAGAAGATTTAAGAGCAGCTCTCGATGAAGAAGAACGTGCACACATTACTACAGAAGATAATTATACGATTATTATCGTTGACCTTCCTATTAAAGATGAAGAAGGAATTCATGAGTACGTAACAATACCTATGGAGATTGTTATTAGTGATCATTTTATTATGACTATTTGCCTGAAAAAAGTAGATTTAGTTCAAGATTTTATTACTGGAAAAGTAAGATCATTTTATACCTTTAAAAAGACTAGATTTATACTTCAGCTTCTTTATAAGAATGCCTCTTATTATCTTCAATACTTAAGATATATTGATAGAGCAAGTAATAAAATAGAGCAAGAGTTAAATAAATCTATGAGAAATAAAGAACTGGTTCAACTTTTAGAACTTGAAAAGAGTTTAGTTTATTTTACAACATCTCTACGTGCAAATGAAATCGTATTTGAAAAAATGATGAGAATGGAAAAAATTAAGCAATATCCAGAAGATAAAGATTTACTTGAAGACCTTATTATTGAAAATAAGCAAGCTATGGAGATGGCAAACATTTATAGTAGTATTTTAAGTGAAACAAGAGATGCTTTTGCATCAGTTATTTCAAATAACCTTAATACGGTGATGAAAACTTTAACTTCCCTTACAATTGTACTATCTATTCCAACAATGATTTTTAGCTTATTTGGGATGAACGTACCCCTACCTTTTATGCGTGATCCTTATGGATATATATATATTCTTTTAGGATCTTTGGTTCTTATTATAATAGGTGCTATTGTTATGTTTAGAAAGAAAATGTTTTAATATTTTACAAATGAAAATCGTTTTAAAAAAATATATAGTATGATAAAATAAATGTATAAACTATCTAGATATAGAGAAAAATATAATATTTTAATAAGGGGTAAGTTAAATATGAGAGAACAAAAAATAACGATTCAAGAATGCAATCCAGGGGATATTATTGCAAAAGACGTTATCGATATCCGTTCAGGAGTAGTTTTATGTAACCAAGGTCATGTACTAACGGAAGAGAGTATAGCATGGCTAAAGAAATTTTTATGTTCTGATATTTATATAGAAAGTAATACATGGGATAAAGTATGGAATATATCCCCTGAAACAGTAGAAACCTATGAAACAGATAAAAAGAAATTAGAAAAAACACTTGTAGCAGTAGGTTCAGGGAGACCTATTGATAAAGAAGTGATTAATGAAATAAATGAAACATTTTTTGAGAAACTAAATGATAATAGTGTTATTATGGGGTGTGTAAACTTAGTTAAAACTTTAGATGAGTATACGTATACACATAGTTTAAATGTAGGTATGCTATCAGTTTTAATAGGTAAATGGTTAGACTTAGAACAAAATCAATTAGACGATCTTTTTATAGCAGGAATGTTACATGATGCAGGCAAGTATAAAATTGATCCACGTATTATTAACAAAAAAGGTAAATTAGATGATAGAGAGTTTGCTATAGTTAGAAAGCATGCTATAGAAAGCTATAACTTAGTAAAAGACAACCCAGAAATTAGTTATGCTGCGAAGGAAGGTATTTTAAGTCATCATGAAAGAGTAGATGGTTCAGGATATCCAAGAGAATTAAAAGGTGAAGAAATTCATTTATTTGGACGTATTATAGCTATTGCTGATACATACGATGCTATGATTTCAGAACGTAGTTATAAAAAGCGACAAACACCTTTTGAAGTTATGGAAAAAATGATGAGTGAAGGAATAGATAAATTAGATGCAAAGATTTTATTAATCTTCCTAAAGAATATAGCTAACTATTATATTGGTGTCCATGTAACTTTAAGTACAGGACAAATAGGAGAAGTTGTATTTATGCATCCTCATTGTATTTATAGACCTATTGTAAAAGTGGACGATACATATTATGACCTTGATACAAGAAATGATTTAAAAATTGTAGATATGATTTAATGAAAAGAGACTGTTGTATACAACAGTCTCTTTTTGCTATGTATATTATTTTTTGAAAAGTATTAAAAAGTGTTATATATTAGATATAATCATGATATAATCATGCTATAGTAAAACTGTTGGACAAGAGGGGGAGGAGAACTTGGGAAATATCACTAAACTTGGAATAGGCACAATAGGCTTAGGTGGTACATATGGTAAAGTTAATTTAACAGAGTATTCTTTTGCAATTAGATATGCTTTAGACTCAGGAATTAGTCTAGTAGATACATCAAGTTCTTATGGTGATGGAGAAAAACTATTAGGAATTATCTTGAAAGATTACCCCTATGTAAAGATAAGTACTAGATTAGAGGCTTCAAGATTTGCTGATAAAAAAGATTTAAAATCAGCGCTTAAGAAATGCTGTGAAGCTAGTTTGAACAATCTAGGTAAAGAGTGCATAGACTTTTATCATTTCCAGGGGGATTATTTAAATAAAACATTAGATGAAATTATAGAAGGCTTGGAACTTATAAAAAAAGAAGGTAAAATTAAAAGTTATGGCATAAGTGATGTAGAAGGAAAGACTATACAAGACTTTATATCATTAGGAAAGCCAGAAAGTATATTGTTTGAGTATAGTGCCATCCAAAGACAAAATGCTGAACGAATATTTGGATTATGTAAGGATAGGGAACTCCTAAAAATTGCTTATGGCATTGTTGGAAGAGGTTACTTAAGCAGCGGATTTAAAGAGGCAGCCTATTTAGACGAAGGGGATATTAGAAGAGAGTTAACTCTTTTTAATGACTATCATAAACAAAGAAACAAGGAAGTGTTGCAGGCTATAAGCGCCATAGCTAAACAAAGAGGGTTAGCATCTGCGCAAGTAGCTATTGCATGGGTACTAAGTGACCCAAGATTAGATTATGGAATTATGAGTACATCTAGATATTTACATGTTATAGAGAATATTCAAGGGGCAAAGTTAGAGCTTTTAGAAGATGAACTAGAATATTTAGATACAACTACTTTTTATGCAGAAAAGAAGCTTATGGAAAATGAGCTAGGTAAAATGAAAGAGAATTTATCTGAAGAAATCACTTCACCAAACTAAGGGAGAAAAAGGCTTTTAGAAGCATTAAACATTGCTATTTCTAGACAATTAGTAGAAGAAGAAAAATTACTTCCTACTGTATTTGATTTGTATAAATTTGAAGAAAACCGTCATACAACTAAGTATTTAAATCTTATAAGAGAAGAGTTAAAAGAAGTTATACAAGCCTAGGTGTACGTGAATATTACATAAGAAAGAGCTATAAATATATAAAAGGACAATAAAACTAGAGAAAACTAGTTTTATTGTCTTTTTGCTTTTTAATAAAGCTACTGGATATTTTATAAAGTAGTTATAAATTAAGCACGTTTAACTGAAAGAGTTACAGTTTCGCCATTTACTTTCCACTCTTTTGTATAACCATCAGAAAGTGTACCTTCTGCTACAGAATCTGCAAGAACTTCAGATGCAATTTCTTCATTGTTTCTTCCCATAATATCAGCTATTTTAGCATTGTCTGCATAACCAACTAAAATATGATCTTGAACTTCAAAGTCAGCTTCTTTTCTCATTGTTTGGATTTTAGAAATAATTTCACGTACAAAACCTTCTTCAATAAGTTCATCTGAAAGGTTAGTATCTAGTACAACTGTGAAACCACCTTCACTTTGAGCTACGAAACCTTCTTTTTGAGCTGTAGAGATAAGTACATCATCTTTTGTAAGCTCAATTGCTTGACCATTAATGTCAAGTTTAAGTGTACCTGTTTCATTAAGCTCAGCCATAGCTTTTGTACCATCAAGCTCTGTAAGAGCAGTTCTGATTGGGTTAAGAAGTTGACCGTATTTTGGTCCTAAAGTACGCATTTGTGGTTTAAATGTGTAAGAGATAAAGTCACTTGCATCTTCTGTGAAAATTACATTCTTAACATTTAATTCTTCTGCAATAATTTCGTTGTAAGCAGCAGGAAGAGTCCCTGTAGCACCAATTCTCATTGTACCAATAGGCTGACGGTTTTTGATGTTAGATTCATTACGACAAGCACGACCAAGTGCTACGATTCGAAGTACATCATCCATATATTTTTCAAGCTCTTTATCAATCATAGACTCATTTGCAACTGGGAAGTCACAAAGATGAATACTTGTTGGAGCAGAAGTATCATTTGTACGAACTAAGTTTTGGTACATTTCTTCTGTCATGAAAGGAATAAATGGTGCAGATACTTTAGCTAAAGTTGTAAGAACTGTGTAAAGTGTCATGTAAGCATTTACTTTATCTTGTGGCATATCACTTTGCCAGAATCTTTCACGGCTACGACGAACATACCAGTTAGATACATCATCAATGAAGTCTTGCATTACACGAGAAGCTTCAAAGATACGGTAGTTAGCAAGGTTTTCATCAACTTCTTTTACAAGTGTATTGAGTTTAGAAAGAACCCATTTATCCATCATGTTTAATGAATCGTAGTTAAGCTCATATTTAGTTGGGTCAAAGTTATCAATGTTTGCATAAAGGATATAGAATGCATAGGTGTTCCAGAAAGTACCCATGAATTTTCTTTGAGCTTCACTTACGTTTTCTGGACCGAAACGGCTTGGAAGATATGGAGCACTTGCTGAGTAGAAGTACCAACGAACAGCATCAGCACCTTGACCATCAAGTACTGTCCAAGGATCTACTACATTACCTTTATGTTTACTCATTTTAAGACCATCTTTATCACATACGTGACCTAAAACAATAACGTTTTTGTATGGAGCTTTATCAAAGATAAGAGTTGAAATAGCCATAAGTGTGTAGAACCAACCACGAGTTTGGTCAACAGCTTCAGAGATGAAATCAGCTGGGTAGTTTTGTTCAAACACTTCTTTGTTTTCAAATGGATAGTGAAGTTGTGCAAATGGCATTGATCCACTATCATACCAACAGTCGATAACGTCTGGTACACGTGTCATTTGTTTATTACATTTTGGACAGTTAAGGTGTACGTTATCGATGTATGGTTTATGAAGTTCGATATCTTCTGGACAGTCAGAACTCATAGCTTTAAGTTCTTCGATGCTACCGATAAGGTGTTGATGACCGCATTCACATTCCCAAATTGGAAGTGGAGTACCCCAGTAACGTGAACGTGAAAGACCCCAGTCGATTACGCCTTCAAGGAAGTTACCAAAGCGTCCTTCACCAATTGATGGTGGTAACCAGTTAACTGTGTTGTTATTTCTAACAAGTGCATCACGAACTTTAGACATAGAAATGAACCATGTATCACGTGCATAGTAAAGAAGTGGTGTATCACATCTCCAGCAGTGTGGGTAACTGTGTTCGTATGGTGCAGCTTTGAAGAGTTTATTATTTTCTTCTAACCATTTAAGGATAGCTGGATCACAATCTTTTACGAAAATATCTTGCCAAGGAGTAACTTCTGGTGTGAAGTAACCTTGCTCATTAACAAGTTGAACGAATGGAAGATCGTTTTCACGACCGATTCTAGCATCATCTTCACCAAATGCAGGTGCAATGTGTACGATACCTGTACCATCTGACATAGTAACGTAGTTATCTGCAACTACAAAGTAAGCTTTTTTGTTTGGTGTAGCAAAGTCAAAGAGTGGTTCGTATTCTTTACCACAAAGGTCTTTACCTTTCCAAGTTTCTACAACACTAGCCTCTTCATCAGAAAATACACTTGCAACAAGTGCTTCAGCTAAGATATAGAATGTACCTTCTTTATTTACTTTAACGTAATTCTCATCTGGGTTTACACAAAGTGCAACGTTAGATGGAAGTGTCCAAGGTGTTGTTGTCCAAGCAAGGAAGTAAGTGTTATCTTCACCTACAACTTTAAACTTAGCAATAGCTGTAGCATCTTTTACATCTTTATAACCTTGAGCTACTTCGTGAGAAGAAAGAGATGTTCCACATCTTGGGCAGTAAGGAACGATTTTATGGCCTTTGTAAATAAGGTCTTTATCCCAAATTTGACGAAGTGACCACCATACAGATTCAATATAGTTATTGTGGTAAGTAACATATGGATTTTCCATATCTACCCAGTAACCAACGCGGCTTGTCATCTTCTCCCATTCACTTTGGTATTTCCAAACACTTTCTTTACATTTAGTAATGAAGTCTTCTACACCATAGTTTTCGATTTGTGGTTTACCACTAATACCAAGAAGTTTTTCAACTTCAAGCTCTACTGGAAGACCGTGTGTGTCCCAACCAGCTTTACGAAGAACTTTATAGCCTTTCATAGTGCGGTAACGAGGGATAAGGTCTTTAATAACACGTGTTAAGATATGACCGATATGAGGTTTACCATTTGCTGTTGGAGGACCGTCATAGAAAGTAAAGACTGGGCCATCTTCTCTTGATTTAATTGATTCTTCAAATACATTGTTTTCTTGCCAAAACTTGAGCACTTCAAGTTCGCGATCAACGAAGTTGAGATTGGTATCAACTTTTTTGTACATAGTGAATGCCTCCTTAAGTTATTAAAATTTAAAGACTATATGATAGCGACTATATTTATATAGTAGCTAGAAACTACGTGGAGAAATCTGAGCATATAAAAAGCCCCTTCGTCCACGTTTATATACAGGACGAAAGGGCGTAAAGTATCCATCTTCCGCGGTACCACCTGATTTGCCTAGCTAGGCCACTCGTTATACCTTTCCTTAAGTTAACGGGAGGATTCCGTCAGAGCCTACTTTAAAGTTCGGTCTGCCACTCCAAGGTGATTGTTCATATTTTCTACCGTATGGGCTCTCACCATCCCCACTCGCTTTAACGTATTAAAAATACTACTTTTCCTTTTCATAGTGTTTCAAAATTATATAAATTTATTCCTATTATAAAAGGTTAATGAAACTTTGTAAAGAGTTAAAAGTAAATAACATAAAAAGGAACCTAAAAGTTATTAAGCTTCCCTTGTTCCTTCTTTTGTCTTAGCTCGTTTAAGTATTAAATAAATAATACCTATAATGAATATAATAAAGACAACAGTACTATATTTTTTCATAATACTATCAATAAGTTCTAAATTATTACCTAAGAAGTAACCAAGACTAATAAGTGCAGTATTCCATAAGAAGATACCTAAGAAAGAATAACCCATAAAGCATAATAAATCTAATTTTTGACTACCAGCTAAAAAAGAAACATAGGTACGTGTAAGAGGGAAAATACGTGTAATAAATACAGCAAAATTTCCATATTTATTAAACCATTTATTGAGTGCATCTAGGGATTTCTTTGTCTTAGGGAACCTGTGTTTAGACCACTCCATAAGGGGAACACCACCTATATAACCAATGAGATAGGCAATGAGTGTTCCAAAGATTGCACCAAGTATGCTAGCAAGAAAACCATTTACAACCCCATAAGTACCTGAAGCCATACCTATGCCTACAAAAGGCAAAACAATCTCACTAGGTAATGGAAAACAGGCGTATTCTAGTCCAACTATAAAAATAATGCCAAAGTAGCCTAAGTGGCTTGCTAAATTCATTAGATAATCCACAAGTTGTGTAATCATAAATAACTTATCCACTCCTTTCTTTTAAAATATATGCAAGAATGTGGACAAATAGTGCTAAAAAGAGTATAACCAATTAATCTACAAATAACTATTTATATGCTATAATAAAAATAGAAAAAAATTGAAGGTAGGCATCTATACCATTTATTAATGAATAGGAGATAAAAATGTATGAGTAATAGAAACCTTACTATGTTAACAGACCTTTATCAGCTTACAATGATGCAAGGGTATTTTGAAAATGATGTAAATAATCATGAGGTCGTATTTGATTTATTTTATAGAAAAAACCCATCAGGAAATGGATATGCCATTTGCTGTGGTTTAGAGCAAGTTGTTGATTATATTAAACACTTACGCTTTACAAGAGAAGATATTGCTTATTTAAACTCATTAAATATATTTAGTCGTGAATTTTTAGAGTACTTAAGTGAGTTTAAATTTACAGGAGATATAGATGCAATACCTGAAGGTACAGTTGTATTTCCAGGTGAACCTCTTATTCGTGTGAAGGCACCTATTTTTGAGGCTCAATTTATAGAAACTACTTTATTAAACTTAGTCAATCATCAAAGTTTAATTGCAACAAAGGCAGCAAGAGTAGTAAGAGCAGCAGAAGGAGACACAGTTTTAGAATTTGGGCTTCGTCGTGCTCAAGGTCCAGATGCAGGAATCTATGGCGCAAGAGCAGCTGTTATTGGAGGATGCCATGCTACATCTAACGTACTTACAGGACAAATGTTTGATGTGCCTGTAGCAGGTACACATGCTCATAGTTGGGTAATGAGTTTTAAAAGTGAACTTGAAGCTTTTAGAGCTTACGCAAAGCTTTTCCCTAATAAATGTATTTTACTTGTAGATACTTATGATACATTAGGTCAAGGTGTACCAAATGCCATTAAAGTATTTGATGAAATGAAAGCAGCAGGTATTCACTCTACTTCTTATGGTATTCGCCTAGATAGCGGAGATTTAGCTTATCTATCTAAACAAGCAAGAAAAATGTTGGATGAAGCAGGATATACAGATGCAGTTATTAGTGCTTCTTGTGATCTTGATGAATATTTAATAGCAGATCTTAAACGTCAAGGAGCAGCTATTACCTTATGGGGAGTAGGAACAAAGCTTATTACATCTGATGATTGTCCTTCATTTGGAGGTATATATAAATTAGCGGCAGAAAGAGAAGATGAAGAATCCTTTAAACCTAAAATAAAGATTTCAGATAACCCTGATAAAATTACAAACCCAGGTATCAAAAAAGTTATTCGCATATATGATAAGCAAACTAAAAAAATTAAAGTAGACCTTATTGCATTAGATGAAGAGACCTTTGATGAAAATAAAGATCTTGTTGTAAGAGACCCTAAAGCAAGATGGAGAAAGATGTTACTTAAAGCGGGACAATATACAATGAGAGAACTTCTTATGCCTATTTTTAGAAAAGGTGAATGTGTGTATAAATCACCAAAGACAATGGACATTCGTGCCTATGCAAAGAAAGAGCTAGAAACACTATGGGATGAGCAAAAACGTCTTATTAATCCAGCTAATATACCAGTAGATTTATCAGATGATTTATATTATCTAAAAGAAAAAATGCTAGATGAGTATAAAACAGAATAAAAAGGGGGTAGGGATATGTTAAGAGGAATATGGGTTTTATGGACTATGGCATTTCATTTTGTTACTTATACATTTGCACGCCAAAAGTATCGCGTAGATAATAAAGAATTAGATAGACAAACAAAACAAGCTTATCGTGCCAAAGTATATGAAATGATGAGAGAACTAAGTCGTAGGATGATTCGTGCAGCAGGAACTGAGCTAGTTATAAAAGGCAAAGAGAACTTACCTGAAAAAGGACCGGTTGTATATATGGCAACACATAAAGGACTTTTTGATAGCCCTATTATGGCAGTATTAGTAGAGAAAGACCCTTTAATCTTTATAGGAAAAGATGAAACCAAGAAAATGCCTATTATAGGTAAATGGTTTGATGCGACAGGAAGTATTTATCTTGTAAGAGATGATATGAAGCAATCATTACAAGCTATCTTACAAGGGATTGATGAACTTAAACAAGGTCAATCAGTAGTGATTTTCCCAGAAGGAAGTCGTATGAAAGGCCCAGAAATGGGAACTTTTAAAGCGGGAAGTTTTAAACTAGCTACAAAGGCAAATGTACCT
Organism: uncultured Eubacteriales bacterium; assembly: GCA_900551325.1. Taxonomy (GTDB): domain Bacteria; phylum Bacillota; class Clostridia; order Lachnospirales; family Cellulosilyticaceae; genus Holtiella. Next base: position 25,737 of record URVM01000007.1, read on the forward strand.
ATTGTACCTATTGCTATCCAAAATAGTCATAAGATATTAGAAGAAAAAGGGTGGATTCAAAAGACCAAAGTTTATGTGAATATAGGTAAACCTATAGATGTACCATCTTTAACACCAGAAGAGAAGAAGAAGCTACCACAACAAGTAGAGGATATAGTAAGAGGATTATTAAAAGAAGTTACTGAGTAATAAGTACATTATACAAAACAAGAAGGTTTTAAAATGCCAATAGATGTAGGGGGAAGTTGAAATGGGAGAAGTAAAAAGTACTATTGATGAAGAAATGACCATAGAAATTACACCAGACAAAATGATAGCAGTAATTTCCTTTGGAAAAGCAAGTGATGATGGACATAGATTAACTCAAGAAGAAATCAAAAGAAGTATACAAAACAAAGGTATTGTATATGGTATTGATGAGAAGATTATAGAGGATATAGGAAAAGAAAGACAAGTAGGCTTTAAATATATTATTGCAAGAGGATTAGCTCCACAAAAAGGAAAAGATGCAGAACATAGATTTCATTTTGATCATGAAAATCTAGGCAAGATTCAACCTAAAGAAAATGTAGATGGAACAGTGGATTTTAAAGATTTAAATATTGTTTATAATGTAACAGAAGGTCAAGTTCTGTATGAGAAAATTCTTGCTACAGATGGAATAGAAGGTAAAAATGTTTTAGGAGAAGTTGTAAGAGCTCAAAAAGGAAAAGATTTAAGATTGCCTAAGGGGAAAAATGTAAATCTTTTAGATGATGGCAAGACACTTGTAGCAGGAATTAGTGGTAGACTTTGTTATGATAATCATAATATATATATATCCCCATTACTTGTTATAGAAGAAGATGTAGATAGTAGTACAGGGAATGTAGAATTTATAGGGAATATAGTTATTAATGGTAGTGTAAAAAATGGTTTTAAAGTTAAGGCTAGCGGAAGTGTTGAAATACATGGATGTGTAGAAGCAGCAGATATAGAAGCAGGCGATGATATAGTTATATGGTATGGTATTCAAGGGATGGACAAAGGTAGTGTTAAAACATCAGGTAACTTAACAGCTAAATTTATTCAAAATGCAAAGGTAGAAGCCAGTGGTAATATAGTAACTGAAGCTATTATGCATAGTGAGGTAGGAGCGAATAATATTTATGTTGATAAAGGTAAAGGATTAATAGTAGGTGGTAAAGTAATGGCAGCTCATTATATATCTGCTACTACAATAGGTTCACCTATGGCTACCCATACAGATATACAAATAGGTATTCCACCACATATATTGAATGAGTTTAAAGAAGTTGAGAAAAATTATTTTTCTATTATAGAAGAACTTAAAAAGATTGGACAAAGTATAACATTTCTTATGACTAAACAAACTCAAGGTGAGCTTTCACAAGATAAGGTAGAACTTTTAAGAAAACTGCTTATAACTAGAGAGCAAAGTCAAACTAAACAAAAAGAAATTACTATAAAATACAAAGAACTATCTACCCGAGTTCAAAGTGCCACAGCAAGTGAAATTAAAGTAAAAAATATACTTCACCCAGGCACAAAAGTTACTATAGGAAGCCAAGTGAAGTATATTAAAGAAGAACACCATCATTGCAATGTGAAAAGATTAGAAGCAGACATTGTTGTAGGCATGTATTAAAGGATAGGAGAAAAGAGTCTAGCTATAGATTCTTTAAACATAATTCTTTTAGAACGTGCAAGGTAAATAGAGTGGGTAAGTTCTTTACAATAAACTAAATCATCTGTAAAAGCTTCGCTAAGCTTCTTAGCGAAGCTTTTGTCATATATAAAGGCATTCATTTCAAAATTAAGTTTCAAACTACGCATATCAAAGTTAGCAGTACCTACAGAGGATATAGTTTCATCAATAACAATAGTCTTAGAATGTAAAAAGCCCTTCTCATAAGTATAGGCTTTAGCACCACAAGAAAGTAGCTCCCCAATATAGGAATAAGTTGCCCAATATACAAAGAGGTGATCAGGTTTATTGGGTATCATAATACGGACATCTAATCCAGATAAAGCTGCTAGTTTAAGAGCTGTATGAAGGGCCTCATCGGGAACAAAATATGGTGTTTGAATCCAAATACTAGAGCGGGCTTCATTAATCATTTTAATATAGCCATTACGAATAGTAGGATACTTGGAATCAGGTCCACTTGAAACCAGTTGTATGACAGCACCTGTAGCTTGACATAAAGGTAGAAGAGGAGGAACCTTATAATTATCTAGATAATGGGTCTGGTGGGTTGCAAACCTCCAATCTAGTAAAAATTGTAGATTGCAAATAAGAGAACTACTACCTGTCATTTTAAGATGCGTATCTCTCCAATAGCCCATTTTCTTACTTTTACCCAAATATTCATCTCCTACGTTAAAACCACCAATATAAGATATAGTATCATCAATGATACAAAGTTTACGATGATTACGGTAGTTAAATCGTAGGTTAATCCAAGGTCTAAAGGGAGGAGAAAAGCAAGTAACTAATACACCTGCTGCTATAAGTTCTTTAAAGAAGTGCTTAGGTGTTTTAAGACAGCCCATACCATCATAGAGTAAACATACTTCTACTCCTTCTTTAGCTTTTTGGATAAGAAGGTCTTTAAAGGTCTTACCTAAATCATCGTTGTGAATAATATAGTATTCTAAATGGATATATTTCTTGGCCTCTTGAATATCTTTAAGCAGTGCATTAAATTTATCTTGCCCATCAGTAAATAGGGTAATTTCATTATCACAGGTGTAAATAGATTCGTGACCAGATAATAAAAAGTGTAATACATGATAATCATAGCAGTTAGGGCAAGATTTAGGACTACAACATTTACAAGAATCTTTATGAATTTGTGTATGAAGAAGATGCATATAACGATCAGCTTCTTCTTTCCTATTAAACATCTTTCTCTTTTTCATGCTTTGACCAAAGAAAAGATATAGTATAAATCCAGCAAAAGGAATAAAGAGCATAACCATAAGCCAAGCCCAAGTGGTAGTAACATCTTTATGTTCAACAAAAATCATATAAATAATAAAGCTAAGGTTTACTAAAAGGGATATACTAAATAATATGGTTAACATGTACACACCACCTTTGGAATTATAAAAACTAATATGTTAATCATATTGTGGTAAATTAGGTTATATGCTATACTATTTTACAGATTAAGTTGTACAAGGAGGTACGCAAAATGGCAACCTGGATGGTAGTTCTAATATGGCTATTAGTAATTGTAGCAATTGGTGCAGGGCTTTATTTTTGGGGTAGAAAATTACAGAAAAAATATGAAGAGCAACAACAACTCGTTAATCAACATAAGCAAGTAGTACCACTATTTGTAATTGATAAGAAGAAAGATAAATTAGAGAATTTAAAGCTTCCAAAACAAGTTAAAGAACAAATTCCAAAAATGCAACGTAAAAGAAAAATGCCAGTTGTTATTGCAAAAGCAGGTCCACAAATTGTAACACTTATGTGCGATGAAGTTGTATACAATACAGTACCTGTAAAAAAACAAATTAAGGCTGAAGTAGCAGGAATTATGCTAGTTAATGTGGTTTCTGGAAAACTTCCTACACCACAAAAAGAAGGCTTTATGAATAAAATGAAACGTAAGGCAAAAGAACTTCAAAACAAATAATAATAAAAGATACACGAGCTTAGGTTCGTGTTTTTTTTATACCCTAAAATCTTTTATATAAGTATAAAATATGATATAGTAAAAAAAAGATTTGTAAAAATGAGTATACTCCTTCAAAACCAGAGATATACTGAATGTAAGATGTACATAAAGAAGTGAGGAGTATGAATTGGAAAAAATTAAGTATATTATCGATTTTGGTCTTAAACTTAAAAAGAGATTTATAGGTCATGATATAGCATCTAGAAGTGCTCAAATTACGTATTATTGGATATTAGCATTCTTTCCTTTTTTAGTTATGGTTATCTCTATTTTAACATTTACTAATATTGCACAAAGTGAATTTATGGTTTATTTAGCAGAAGTTGTACCTTCAAGTATTATGCCATTTATAGAACAGACAGTGAATCAGCTTATAGAATATCGTAGTGCAACTTTACTTTCTTTTAGTGCTATTGTATCTATATGGTCTGCTTCAGCAGGTGTAAATGCTATGATTAAAGGCATTCACAAAGCATATAGTGCAGTGGATGAAAGAGCTTTTTGGTTAAGGAAAATTATTGCAATGATTTATACGCTTATCTTAGCAGTTTTAATTGCTGCACTTATTATACTTTTGGTTTTTGGAAATAGAATAGGCGAGTACATCATTGTAACTTTTGGCATAGAGTGGCAAAAGTATAGAGTATTATGGGATTTAATTCGTTTTACTTTACCGGTTGGTGGACTTTTGATAGGACTTTACATTATTTACAAATATATACCAAGAAAGCACTTAAGAGATGGAAATGTATGGATCGGTACTTTTTTTGCAAGTGTGGGTTGGTATGCTTTTTCTTATATATTTTCCTTATATGTAGATAAATTTAATAAATATAATCAAATGTATGGAAGTATAGGTAGTGTGTTTTTATTACTGATTTGGCTTTATACCAGCAGTATACTTGTTCTTTTAGGTGCGGAAATGAATGCACTTTGCCAAGATATGAAACATATAAGACCTGCTAAAAGAAGAAGGGAGGTAAGAGGTGAAAGAGATTATTAAAAGAGATTTCTATCTAAGAGATGGGTTAGAGGTAGCAAGAGATTTATTAGGAAAGATTATTGTAAGGGAAATAGATGAAGAAAAGTTTTACTTCAAAATAGTAGAGACAGAAGCTTATCTAGGTCCAGAAGATAAAGGGGCACATTCTTATGGTGGAAAAATAACACCTAGAACTAAACCTATTTTTGATGAGGGTGGCATTACTTATATTTATCTTATATATGGTATGTATTACTGCCTAAACATTGTAGCTAATAAAGAGAATGTACCCCATTGTGTACTTATACGAGCGGTAGAACCAATAAATGAAAAAGCTATTACTTTTAGTAAAGCAAATAGGCCTATTAAATCTAGAAAACTTCAAGATTTAACTAATGGACCAGGTAAGTTGTGTAAGGCCCTTAAAATTGATAAAGCATTAAATGAAATAGATGTAACAAAAAAAGGGGCCTTATATATTTTAGATGGTGAAGTGCCCAGTGAAATAGTTATGGACAAGCGTATTAATATAGATTATGCCGAAGAATATAAAGATAAAGAATGGCGCTTTTACATTCAGGGGAATCCATATGTGTCAGTGCTAAAAAAATAAATTATAAACATATAAAGGGGATTTAGCATGAAAATAAGTAAAATATTTGAACAAAACAAGCCGGTTATTTCTTTTGAAATTTTCCCACCAAAGCAAACTACATCTATTGAAAGTATCTACAGTACAATTGATGCTTTAGCACCACTTAGACCAGATTTTATAAGTGTAACTTATGGAGCAGGTGGAAGTACAAGAGGGAATACAGTACAGATTGCTTCTGTCCTTCAAAATAAATACAATATTACACCTCTTGCCCATTTAACTTGTGTAGGTGGAACAAAGGAAAGTATGAAGCAGATTTTAAAGGAACTAGAAGACGAAGGAGTAGAAAATATTTTGGCACTTAGAGGGGACTTGCCAGAAGGGGCTACTCTAGGGGATTTTAGATATGCAAAGGATTTAGTAACTTACATAAAAGAGAATGGTAAGTTTGACATAGCTGCAGCTTGCTACCCAGAAAAACATATAGAGGCTTTGACTTTAGAAGAAGATCTTTCCTCACTTAAAGAAAAAACTGCATGTGGAACAGAAGTTTTAATTAGTCAATTATTCTTTGATAATGAGATTTTCTACAAATGGCGAGACCAAGTGCGTAGTCTAGGAATAAAAACACCTATTGTAGCAGGAATAATGCCTATTACATCAGCAAAACAGTTAGAAAGAATGGTAACTTTATGTGGAGCAAGTATTCCAAGTACTATACAGGGACTTGTAAAAGCTTATCATCACAATGCTGAAGCACTCAAAGAAGCTGGTATTGCCTATGCAACTATGCAAATTATTGATTTATTAGCTTCAGGGGTAGATGGTATACATCTTTACACTATGAATCAAGCAGATATTGCAAAGACCATTATGGAAAATATTAGGGGTATTAATTATGCATTAAAAACTAAGAGAGCGTGAGAAAATGATGAAGGAAGAGATCATTGTAAAAGAAGTACTTAGATACTTAAATGTTCCATATATGACTGCAGATCAGTCTTTAAAGGAGCAAATACTTGAAGCTTATAAAGACCTTACCTCCGTTGCAACATTAAGAACAGCTTATCAATTATTTGAATTTGATATGAACAAAAACTTTATTTCTTTAAAAGAAGTACTTTTCCATGTAGCAAGTGATGATTTAGCTCGTCTACTAAAAAATTGCAAAAAAGTATATTTAATGGCAACCACTATTGGAGGAGAAGTAGACAGGAAAATAAGTGCTGCTCAGCAGACAGATATGATGAAGGCACTTATTTATAATGGGTGTGCAAATGTAATGATAGAGGAAGCTTGTGACCATATAGAAAGTGATATTATGAAGGAATTAGAGCCAAATGAATTTTTGACTATGCGTTATAGTCCAGGTTATGGAGATGTAGCTCTAAAGGTACAAGCGGAGATACTAAATGTATTAGAGGCAGCAAAAAGAGCAGGTATTACTACTACTAAGGCAGGAATGCTTATTCCTCTTAAATCCATTACAGCCTTTATTGGAGTGTCAAATGTAAAAGAAGAAAGACAAAAAACCTGTGATAAATGTTTAATACAGGAGCGTTGTATTTATAGAAAACGAGGTGAAAGGTGTGGCGATTAGATTTTTTGATGGTGCCATGGGAACTGTTCTTCAAAGTAAAGGACTAAAATTAGGAGAAATACCGGAACTTTTTAACTTTACTCATGAAGAGTTAATTGAAAAAGTGCATAGTGAATATTTAGAAGCGGGAGCAGATTGTATAACAACTAATACTTTTGGAGCTAACCGTTATAAAATGATAGATACACCTTATTCTGTAGAAGAAGTTATTACACAAGCTGTAGATATAGCAAAGCGAGCAGTAAGTAAAATAGGAAAAGGTAAAGTTGTACTTGATATTGGTTCAACAGGTAAGCTTATTGAGCCAGTAGGTGATATTACCTTTGAAGAGGCTTATGAGGTCTTTAAAGAGCAAGTAGTAGCAGGTGAAAAAGCAGGTGCAGATATTATTTTATTTGAAACCTTTACAGACTTATATGAATTAAAAGCAGGTATACTTGCAGCTAAAGAGAATACTTCCTTACCAATTTTTTGTACAATGACTTTTGAAGGGACAGGAAGAACCTTCTTTGGGACAAGCTTAGAAGCTATGGTATTAACTTTAGAAGCTCTAGGAGTAGATGCACTTGGTATTAATTGTAGTTTAGGACCTAAGGAGTTAGTACCTTTAGTAGAGAAAGTAGTAAGTTTAGCTTCTATTCCGGTACTTATACAACCTAATGCAGGACTTCCTACTATGAAAGATGGAAAGGCTATTTATAATATTACAGAAGAAGAGTTTGCACATTATATGGCATACTTTGCTGAATTAGGTGTGAGTATCTTAGGTGGATGTTGTGGAACAAATCCATCTTATATTAAGAAGGTTGTGGATAAGGTAAGAGATATTCCAGTAAAAAAAATAACTTCTAAGAAGATGCATGGTATTTGTAGTAGTCAAACTGTAGTAGATTTTAATGACATTCGAATTATTGGTGAACGCTTAAATCCAACAGGAAAGAAATTACTTCAGCAAGCTCTAAGAGAAGATAATATGGATTATGTTCTACGTTTAGCCCTAGAACAAAAAGAAGAAGGGGCAGATTTACTCGATGTAAATATGGGACTTCCTGATATTGATGAAGTGGAAATGCTAAAAAAAGCTGTTAAACAAATACAAGGGATAGTTGATTTGCCACTTCAAATAGATTCATCTAATGTAGATGCTTTAGAAGCAGCTGTACGTATTTATAATGGTAAACCACTTATTAACTCTGTAAATGGGAAAAGAGAAAGTTTGGATGCTATTTTACCAATTGCTAAAAAATATGGTGCAGCAGTACTTGGTCTTACATTAGATGAGAAAGGTATTCCAAATACAGCAGAGGAACGTCTAGAAGTAGCAAGACGTATTGTAGAAGCAGCAAGAGAATACGGTATTTCTAAAGAAGATATTTTTATAGATTGTCTAGTAGTAACAGCATCAGCTCAACAGGATTTAGTGTTTGAAACCCTAAGAGCTGTTAAATTAGTAAAAGATATACTAGGTGTAAAAACAGTATTGGGTGTAAGTAATGTATCTTTTGGACTTCCACAAAGGCCTGCACTTAATCAAGCTATGCTTACTATGGCACTTATGCAAGGATTAGATGCACCTATATTAAATCCTAAAAACAAAGAAATGATACAAGCAATATTGGCTTATCGTGTATTAGTTGGAAAGGATAAAGAATCTAAGGATTATATTAAGTACTTTAGTAGTAATAAAGAGGATTCAAAAGAAGTAATGCAAGATACTAACTACTCCTTAGAAGAGACTATTATTAAAGGGCTTAAAGATGAAGCTGGAAAAATTACTAGAAATTATCTTAAATCAAATGAACCTTTAGAGATAGTAGAAAAGTTTATTGTGCCAGCACTTAACAAAGTTGGTGAGGACTACGAGAAACAAGTGCTATATTTACCACAACTTATTAAGTCAGCAGAAGCAGCCCAAAGTAGCTTTGAAGTACTTAAAGTAGAAATGTTAAAGCAAGGGGAAACAACTAATGCTGGACCTAAAGTAGTCCTTGCAACAGTTCATGGAGATATTCATGACATTGGTAAAAATATTGTAAAAGTAATTATGCAAAACTATGGATTTACCATTATTGACCTAGGAAAAGATGTATCCACGGATGAAGTATTAAAAGCTGTAGAAAAATATGAGGTTAAACTTGTAGGATTAAGTGCGCTAATGACAACAACAGTTACGAGTATGAAAGAAACTATAGAAGCTTTAAAAACTCATTACCCAGAGTGTAAAGTAGTTGTAGGAGGAGCAGTCCTCACTCAAGATTTGGCAGACTTCGTAGGCGCTGATTTCTATGCAAAAGATGCTATGGAGACAGTTAGAATAGGAGAAGAAGTTTTAAAAAACCTTAAATAAATAAGTAACTTTTGTCGATAGGTAAAGTATGCTTCTTCAAAATCGACTAAAAACAAGTTAACCATAGATTAAAAAGAAAACCAGGTGGAGAGGAGGGATAAGGATGAATGAAATAACAGCAAGACAAATGCTCAGAATAGGCGAATTAGAAAAGGAATTACAAGAGCAAAAGGGCATGTTATGGGTATTAGGTGAAATTATGAAAGTAGCTAATAACATAGGCTCATTCAAAGATTTAATGAGTGTTATGACAGATATGCTTATGGGTGTAACAGGAGTAAATGCTTGCTATTTATGGGTTTATCATGATGATTGTATTAAAGTATTCTTGCGTAGCACAGAGTTTAATAATGAATTTCTTGAATTAGATGAGAGTACAATCAATAAAGAAATACGAATTCTTAGGAATACCTATGTTTATACAAAAGAAGAAATCAAGTATCCATTAATAGAAGAAGTAAGTATCCCTCAATCTAGACTTATTGTTCCGCTTATGGACTTTATAGATGGGAGCATCGTAGGAGGCCTTGTATTAGAGCATGAACAAATTGACTTTTTTACTTCAAATAACACAGTGTTTTTTGAAACCTTAGCAACTTTTATTGCATCTAATACACGTAATTCTAGATTATTTGAGCAAGTCTCAGAAGAATCAGAAAGAGATCCTTTAACTGGTGTTTATAATAGAAGACATCTTAATCGCATGATAGATCAGCTTATCAATGAATATAATACTTTAACAATAGGTATATTTGATTCAGATAATTTTAAAGCTGTAAATGATGTATTAGGACATATTAAGGGAGATGAAGTTTTGCAAAGTTTAGCACAATTTGCAGGACAGTTAGTAGAAGAAAGTCGTGGTAAGGTTGTTCGCTATGGTGGAGATGAATTTGTTCTTCTAGTGCCATTACCCTTAGAAGAGGCTATGAAAATTTTTGAAACCTTCCTAAAAACCGTTCCTAATTTATCTACAATTAAAGATATAAATATTCCAGTCACAGTTACTATGGGCGTTTGCTCTTATCCAGATATGATGATAAGTAGAAGTGAAATGGTATATTTGGCAGATAAAGCTTTACTAAGAGGGAAAGATGAAGGTAAGAACTGCATAAAAATAGTAATTCAAGAAGATTTTGAATAGAGAAGGGCTATACAAAATAGCCCTTTATTTATCTGTAAATAAAGAAAAATATAAAAATAATCGACATATAGAACTAAAAAGTGCTATAATACAATGTGTACAAAATGTACAAAAACAAAGTACAACCTTACATAACATTCAATATAATCCAACATATAGATTAACCGTTTACAAGTCTATAATGACAATGGTAAAGTAAAAAAGATAAAAAGGTCATTTTTTTGTTGGATATACATATTATTACAGCATAATAAACACAATACTATTGAATGCTATAGTGTAAACGCAATAGGGAGGATACACAATGAATAACAAAATCCGTGTTATGAGTGTTTTTGGAACAAGACCAGAAGCTATTAAGATGGCGCCGCTAGTAAAAGAACTTGAAAAAAGTGAACACATCGAAAATCTTGTATGTGTAACAGCACAACATAGAGAAATGCTAGATCAAGTACTAGAAATATTTGATATTAAACCAGAGTATGATTTAAATATCATGAAAGACAGACAAACTTTAACAGGCATTACTACTCGTGTACTAGAAGGTATGGAAGGTGTGCTTGAAGAAGCGAGGCCTGATATAGTACTTGTGCATGGGGATACTTCTACTACTTTTGTTACAGCACTTGCAGCTTTCTATAAACAAATTCCAGTAGGACACGTTGAAGCAGGGCTTCGTACATATAATATATACGAGCCATTCCCAGAAGAGATGAATAGAAAATTAGCTGGAGCTATTGCTACATTACATTTCTCACCAACACCACTTGCAAAAAATAATTTACTTAAAGAGGCAGTAGATGAAGATGCTATTTATATTACAGGTAACACGGTAATAGATGCTCTTAAGACAACCATTCATGAAGATTATCACTTTACAGTAGATATTTTAAATCAAATTGACTTTAAAAATAAGCGTGTTATTACTATGACAGCTCATAGAAGAGAAAATTTAGGAGAGCCTTTACGTAATATTTGTGAAGCAGTTAGAGAGATTGCTAATGAGTTTGCAGATGTAGAAGTAGTATATGCGGTTCATAAAAATCCAGCAGTACGTGATGTGGCTTATGAGATTTTAGGAGATGTAAAAAATGTACATCTTATTGAACCTCTTGATTTAAAGGATATGCATAACTTAATGCAAAGATCTTATTTAGTGCTCACAGATTCAGGCGGTCTTCAAGAAGAAGTACCATCTATGGGTAAACCAGTTTTAGTACTTCGTAATGTTACAGAAAGACCAGAAGGTATTGAAGCAGGTACACTTAAACTTGCAGGTGTAGAAAAAGATACTATTTATAGTTTAACTCATGAACTGCTTACAAATGAAAACATTTATAAGCAAATGGCACAGGCTAAAAATCCATTTGGAGATGGAGAAGCTTCAAGACGTATAGTAGAAGCTATTCTTTCTTACTTTAAAGAAGATATGCCTCGTCCTAAAGATTATATCTACAATGCATAGAAGTAGGTGAAATAATGAAAAAACGAGGCTGGGTAAGAGCACTAGCTCTTTTAGAGCAAGTAGGTCTTTCAATGGCTATACCTATTTTTTTGTGTGTTTTCGTAGGAGTATTTTTAGATAGGATTACAAATAAGTCACCTTTATTTCTAGTTATATTTATACTTCTAGGAGTAGGTAGTGCATTTCGTAATCTATTTTATATAGTAGGGCGTGAAGCTAAGAGAGGAGAAAAAGATGAATAAGGCATATATAAAAGAACATTTAATGAAATTTACAATGGTTGCCTTTTCCTTAGTTGTTTATTGCATTGGACTTTTATTTACATCCAATATAGTAGCATGGACAATAGGTATCTTTTTAGGACTTATCATAGCTTTACTTAAACTAAAGCTTATGGAAAATACTTTTACAAAGGCTGTAAATATGAATGAAGGTAAGGCGAAGAATTATACACAAAGGCAATATATGTTGCGCTATTTAATTACAGGTGTAGTTTTATTCATAGCAGCTTTATCTCAAGATGTTAGTTTAGTAGGGGTGTTTTTAGGGCTTCTATCTATGAAGATAGGTGCATATGTACAATTAGGCATAAAATGACACATATTTTAGCAACAAGAGCCTAGCTCTTTAGCATAGAAATTTATATGGAAAGGAGAGTGAGTAGGTGGAACAAAATCTAGACTTTGGGATTCATCAGGTTATCACCTTGTTTACAATAGATGGTAAGCCTTATGGTCTCACAACCACACATATCAATACTTTTTTAGTAATGGCCGTTTTAACTATTTTTGCACTTATTGTTAGAGTTAAACTTAAAAACTTTAAAACAATACCAGACACAAAATTCCAGGTGATTATCGAGTTTTTAGTTGATACTATCTATAATTTTACATCTGGTACAATGGGTGAGAAAAATAAGCATTTCGGGTCATTCTATGGTCCTATGTTTTTATTTATCTTGTTATGTAACTTAACAGGATTAATTGGACTAAGACCACCTACTGCCGATATTGCAACAACTTTTGCATTATCATTAACCACATTTTTCATGATTCACTACTTTGGTTTAAAAGCAAAAGGTGCTAGATATCTTAAAGGCTTCTTAGAACCAATGCCACTGTTGTTACCGCTTAACATTATTGGTGAACTTGCTAACCCAATTTCATTAAGTTTCCGTTTATTCGGTAACATCTTAGGAGGAACCATCATTATGGGATTATATTATGCTATGATGCCATGGTGGGCAAAACTAGGTTTACCTTCAATCCTACATTCATACTTTGATGTGTTTGCAGGTGCGTTACAAACCCTTATTTTCGTTATGCTTAGCATGACATTCGTATCCAGTGCAATGGAAGACTAAAAAAGAGGTGAAAAAATGGGATATTCAGATTTTCTATTCGGATGGATGGCAAATGTTGACCCAGTAGCACTCGTTTTAGCCTTTTCAGCTATAGGTGCAGGACTTGCAATGATTGCAGGTATTGGACCTGGTATTGGACAAGGGTATGCAGCGGGTAAAGCAGCTGAGGCAATGGGTAAAAACCCAAAAGAAGGTGGAAAGCCAGCAACTTTAGTTATGTTACTTGGAGCTGCTGTAGCTGAAACTTCAGGGATTTTCTCATTAGTTATTGCCATTATTATGTTATTTGCCAATCCACTTCTTAATAAAGGTGGTATTGCACTTGTACTTGCGGCTTCAGCCCTTGGTGCAGGACTTGCAATGATCGCCGGTATTGGACCTGGTATTGGACAAGGTTATGCAGCAGGTAAAGCTGCAGAAGCGGTTGGTAAAAGACCTAAGCTTCAAAGTGCAATTGTAAGAACAATGCTACTTGGACAAGCTGTTGCTCAAACAACAGGTATTTATGCCCTCATTATAGCGTTACTCTTATTATTCGTTAATATATTTGCATAAAACTAAAATACTAAATGTATATTTAAGGAGGATTTCACAATGGATAACCAAATCGATGGAAGAGCTTTAATTTTAGCATGTTCAGCAATTGGTGCTGGTCTTGCAATGATCGCAGGTATTGGACCAGGTATTGGACAAGGATATGCAGCAGGTAAAGGTGCAGAGGCAGTTGGTCGTCAACCAGAAGCACAATCAGATGTAGTACGTACAATGTTACTTGGTGCAGCTGTAGCTGAAACAACAGGTATCTATGGTCTTATCGTAGCTATTATTCTTTTATTTGCTAACCCACTTATTACAAAATATATTGAGTTATTAGGCTAATAAAACATAATAAGCGGTATAAGACATAGAAAGGAGGGAATTTCCCTTTGAGCTCAAAAATTATTGAATTTTCCATGCAAACTGGGTGGGAATGGTTCGTGCAGCTTTTTGCTCTATTTCTAATTATTGCAATCTTAGCGAAATTACTTTTTAAACCAGTAAGTGAGTTTTTAGAAAAGCGACAAGCAATGATTGCAGCACAAGTGAATGATGCTACTAATGCTAAAAAAGATGCTGAAGGTCTCAAAAAAGATTACGAAAGTAAACTTGTAAATATTGAAGCTAAAGCAAACGAAATATTAAAAGAAGCAAGAGTGAAAGCATTAGCACGAGAAGAAGAAATTATCAATGAAGCTAGAAACGAAGCAGAGGCCATCAAAGCTAAAGCTTTTAAAGATATTGAGCTTGAGAAAGAACGTGTTCAAGCTGAAATGAAACAAGAAATGATAGAAGTAGCTACACTTATGGCAAGTAAATTTGTACAAGAATCAATGACTGCAGAAAAACAAAATGCATTAGTTGATGAAATGATTAAAGAGATGGGGGATGTACAGTGGCTGAGATAGTTGTTAACCGTTATGCTACTGCCCTATTCGAAATTGCCAAAGAACAAGGGGCAATGACAAAATTTAAAGAAGAAGCATTTGGTATTTATAACATCTTAAAAGATGCTCCAGAATACATGAATCTTCTTAGTCATCCTAGTGTAGTTGAAGCTAATAAGCTTGAACTTATCACAGAAGCTTTCAGTGGTAAAGTAGCTGATGAGTTTGTTGGACTTATGGAGCTTGTTATTAAAAAATCACGTACAGAATATTTAATAGATATTCTTTTAAAGTTTATCGAAATGGCAGAAGAAGAACAAGGTCTCTTAAAAGGGACAGTGACTTCTGCAATGCCACTCACAAATCAGCAAATAGCGCAAATTAAGGCTAATCTTGAGCAAGGAACAGGGAAAACTATTGAGCTCGATGTAGTAGTAGATTCGTCTCTTATAGGTGGACTTATTGTTCGTGTTGGCGACAAGGTAGTAGATGGAAGTATTAAAGGTCAAATGGATACTTTAAAGTCTGAATTAAGTAGTTTGCGACTTGCATAAAAAAAGGGGTGTAATGATTTAATGAACCTTAGACCAGAGGAAATCAGCAGTGTTATTAAAAATCAAATTAATAACTATAAGACACGCCTTGAAGTATCAGAAGTAGGAACTGTTATTACAGTAGGGGACGGTATCGCTCGTGTACACGGACTTGAAAAAGCAATGGCAGGAGAACTTCTTGAATTCACTGGCGGCGTATACGGGATGGTTCTTAACTTAGAAGAAGACAACATTGGGGTTGTTCTTTTAGGTTCAGACCAACTCATTAAAGAAGGTAGCGACGTAAAATCAACAGGACGTATTGTAGAAGTACCTGTTGGCGATACACTTAGTGGTCGTGTTGTTAACCCTCTTGGCCAACCAATCGATGGTAAAGGGCCTATCAATTCTACAAACTTCCGTCCTGTAGAGCGTATTGCTCCAGGGGTTATCGAAAGAAAATCAGTAGATACACCACTGCAAACAGGACAAAAAGCTATCGATGCCATGGTACCAATTGGACGTGGACAACGTGAGCTTATCATTGGTGACCGTCAAACTGGTAAAACAGCGATTGCGCTAGATACCATCATCAACCAAAAAGGTAAAGATGTTAAATGTATCTATGTTGCAATTGGACAAAAAGCATCAACTGTAGCACAACTTGTAAAAACTTTAGAAAAACACGATGCTATGAGCTATACAACAGTAGTTGTTTCAACTGCTAGTGATCCTTCTCCACTTCAATACTTAGCACCATATGCTGGAGCTGCTATTGGTGAAGAGTGGATGGAAAGTGGTAAAGATGTACTTATTGTTTATGATGATTTATCTAAACATGCGGTTGCTTACCGTACAATGGCATTACTTCTTCATAGACCACCAGGTCGTGAGGCGTATCCAGGGGACGTATTCTACCTTCACTCAAGACTTCTTGAAAGAGCAGCTAAGCTTTCAGATGAACGTGGTGGCGGTTCTATGACAGCTCTTCCAATCATTGAAACACAAGCTGGAGATATTTCAGCTTATATTCCAACAAACGTTATTTCTATTACAGATGGACAGATTTTCCTTGAAACTGAACTTTTCAATGCAGGTATTAGACCAGCGGTTAACCCAGGGCTTTCAGTATCTCGTGTTGGTGGTGCAGCTCAAATTAAGGCAATGAAACAAATTGCAGGTCCTGTCCGTGTGGAACTTGCGCAATACCGTTCTCTTGCAGCATTTGCTCAGTTCGGTTCTGACCTTGATACAGCAACTCAAAATGCTTTAGCACAAGGTGAGCGTATTATGGAAGTATTAAAACAACCACAATACAAACCAATGAGCGTAGCAGAACAAGTTATCGTTCTTTATGCAGCAACAAGAAAATACCTTATTGATATTCCAGTATCAGCTGTTAAACAATTTGAGTCAGAATTGCTTGAATATGTTAATACAAAATATCCAGAGCTTCTTACAGAAGTTACAGGTAAAGCTGGTATTACTAAAGAGCTTGAAGAAAAACTTAAAACTGTTGTTACAGAATTTAAAGCAGGCTTTAAAGCTCTATAATTTAGAAAGAGGTGCGGTAAATGGCGTCTTTACAAGCTATTAAAGGACGAATTAAAAGCGTAAGCAGCACCAAACAAATTACCAATGCTATGAATCTTGTAGCTACAGCAAAATTGACTAAAGCAAAAGAATCTGCTCTTAAATCAAGACCATTCTTTACTGAAGTACAAAAAGTTATCAAATCTATTGCTCAAAACTCCGTTAACCTGAACTCACCATTACTCATGCAAAATGGGTCTAGTGTAAAAGGTTATGTAGTATTAGCAGCAGATAAAGGACTTGCTGGTGGCTATAATGCGAATATTGGTAAGTTAGTAATGAATCATATAACAAACAAAGAAGAAGCTCGTCTCATTACAGTAGGAAAGAAATCAAGAGAGTTCTTTAAAGCGAGACATTTTGATGTAACAAAAGAATTTACTGGTATTTCTGCAGATCCTATTTATAATGATGCAAGAGAGATTGCAAATTATGTTATTGATTTATTTAATAAAGGTGAAGTTGGAGAAGTTTATCTAGCCTATACAGCTTTTAAATCTACAATTCAACAAGAGCCAACTTTAATTCGTCTTTTACCAGTAGATATATCAGAAATACAAGAAACTAAAAATGAAGGACCAAAAGATTTATTAACTTATGAGCCTTCACCAGAAGCTGTACTTGATTACTTAATGCCACGTTATGTAACAGATGTTATTTATGGTGGGCTCATAGAATCAAGTGCAAGTGAACAAGGTGCGAGAATGACAGCCATGGATTCAGCTACAGAAAATGCAAATGAAATGATTGCAAAACTTGGCATTGAGTCTAACCGTGCACGTCAAGCAGCAATTACACAAGAGTTATCAGAAATCGTAGGTGGAGCTGCCGCCCTTAAGTAATTCAATTAAAAGGAGTGAAGAGTTAATGGCACAAAACGTAGGACGTATCGTTCAAATTATCGGTGCTGTTTTAGATATTAAGTTTACGCCAAACAACCTTCCTGCACTTTACAATGCCATCAATATCACAAAACAAGATGGAGAAAAACTTGTAGTAGAAGTTGCTCAACATCTTGGTGATGATATTGTTAGATGTATTGCCATGTCAGCTACTGACGGCTTAGTGCGTGGGATGGAAGCTATCGATACAGGTGCACCAATTAGCGTGCCTGTAGGGACAGCAACACTTGGACGTATCTTTAACGTAACAGGAGATGCGGTAGATGGTAAAGAGAATCCAGATGTAGAAAGATGGCCTATCCATAGAGCTGCACCTACATTTGAAGAATTATCTACAGAATCAGAAATTCTTGAAACAGGGATTAAAGTAGTAGATTTACTTTGTCCATACCTTAAAGGTGGTAAAATTGGTTTATTCGGTGGTGCCGGTGTAGGTAAAACTGTACTTATTCAAGAGCTTATCCGTAACATTGCTACAGAGCATGGTGGTTTCTCTGTATTTGCAGGTGTAGGTGAGCGTACAAGAGAAGGAAATGACCTTTTCCACGAGATGACAGATTCAGGAGTTATCTCAAAAACAACAATGGTGTTCGGACAAATGAACGAGCCACCAGGTGCCAGAATGCGTGTTGCGCTTACTGGTCTTACAATGGCTGAATACTTCCGTGATCAATCAGGACAAGACGTACTTTTATTCGTAGATAATATTTTCCGTCTTGTACAAGCAGGTTCTGAAGTATCTGCTCTTCTTGGACGTATACCAAGTGCTGTTGGTTACCAACCAACACTTGCAACTGAAATGGGTGCACTTCAAGAACGTATTACATCAACAAGCAAAGGGTCTATCACATCAGTTCAAGCGGTATACGTACCAGCGGATGACTTAACTGACCCAGCTCCAGCAACTACTTTCGCCCATCTTGATGCGAAAACAGTACTTTCTCGTGCACAAGTAGAACAAGGTATTTACCCAGCGGTAGATCCACTTGAATCTACATCACGTATTCTTGACCCACAAATCGTAGGTGAAGAGCACTACCAAGTAGCACGTGACGTACAAGCAATTTTACAAAGATACAAAGAACTTCAAGATATCATTGCTATTTTAGGTATGGATGAACTTTCTGAAGCAGATAGAGTTGTTGTTAACCGTGCACGTCGTGTACAAAAATTCCTTTCACAACCATTCTTCGTAGCAGAAGTATTTACAGGTAGTCCAGGTAAATACGTGCCAGTTAAAGAAACTATTCGTGGCTTTAAAGAAATTCTTGAAGGTAAACACGATGACCTTCCAGAAAATGCATTCTTAATGGTTGGTACAATAGAAGAAGCTGTAGAAAAAGCAAAGACATTGTAGGTGATGACTATGGCAGAAAATAAATTAAGCCTTCAAATCATAACACCGACTAGAGCAGTACTTAATACGAAAGTAGAAAGTGTTATACTTCGTACACTAGAAGGGGATATGGGAGTATATTATGACCATGAACCAGTTGTTACATTATTAAACTACGGCGTACTTCGTTACAAAGTAGATGGTAAGGAATATAAAGCAACAACAATGAGTGGATTTGCAGAAGTAACCCAAGATCGTGTAGTTGTTATGACAGATGCGGCAGAGCTAGAAAATGAAATAGATTTTGAGCGTGCCCAAAAGGCAAAACAACGTGCAGAGGGACGTTTAAATGGAAATGATTATGATGTGTCACGTGCAGAAATTGCACTACGCAAATCCCTTGTACGATTAAACTTACAAAGTAAATAAAAAGGAGGTGCTTAGGCACCTCTTTTTATATGGATTTTTTAGGAAAATTATAATAGTATATAGTAGGAAACTAAAATAGATAACCTAAGCGATTAGATGATGACTTTACAAAAGAAGAGATATTGGAGGGAAAATATGTATTTATTAGGCCTAGATGGTGGGGAAACAAAAACTCATTGTATTATTGGGGATGAAGAAGGTAACATCTGCGCAGAAGGATTTGGAGGTCCTGCTAATTATCAATTAGTTGGAGAAGAAACAGCAAAAAAATCAATAGAAACAGCCATATCCAGGGCGCTGAACAAGTTGAATATAAAAATTAAGCATATTGAGTTAGGTATTATAGGCCTTTCAGGTGCAGATTGTAAAGAGGATTTTGAAATACTAAATAGGATGTGTAAAGATATATTTCAAAATGTTCCTTTCAAAATATACAATGACTGCTGGCTTGTACTAAGAGCAGGCAATGAAGAAAATTGGGGAGTAGTAAGTGTTTGTGATAGGGGTCACGGATGTATGGGGCGAACAAAGACAGGTGAAAAAGTAGAACTTAGAAACATGGTGTATATGATGGGTAATAAAGGTGGAGGAACAGAATTGATTTATGAAATACTTCACCATACTTTTAGAGCAGATGAAAAGGTTGGACCACCGACGAAGTTACAAGAAGAAATTCCGAAACTGTTTGGGGTAGGTGCTATGTGTGATGTAGATCACCTTATAAGAGAAAAAGGACAAGATATAGAAGGATGGAATCAAATTCCTGGTTTAGTATATCGATTGGCAAAAGAAGAAGATATGGTTTCACAAGAATTAATTATATCTATGGGACATTCTATAGGTAGGACTGCAGCAGCTGTAATTAGAAGATTAGGTTTACAGCAAACAGAAGTGCCTATTGTATTAGGTGGAAGTGCTTTTACAGAAGATAATCCTCTTTTTATGGATGCCTATAAAATGGAAGTACATCGTGTGGCACCTCATGCCAAGTTTCAGGTCATTGATAAAAAGCCAGTAATAGGTGCATATCATTTAGCTATGGACTATTATAAGGAAAATTTTAAATAAATTTTTGTGTTAAAAAGGTACATAAAAAAATTAATACAGGTCATACTAATAACATACACAAGATGTTTAACGTCTTAAAAAGCGATATACATTGAGTGTATAAAAGATCATGGAGGGGTTGGTTCCCTTGGAAAGAAAATGGTAACACCATATATTGCTAAGCGATTCAAATCCGAAATGACCAAGACTAAGAAAGGCACTTTCATATGAGTTAAAGATGAAAATTTTTAATAGCAGGAAAGTACGCCACTTAGCAAAAGTAGTAAGAACAGGTTAAACTGTTCTTACTATTTTTTTGAGAAAGTGAAAAGCAGAAAGTAGAAAGTAGAAAATAAAACGTGGAAAGTTAAAAAATAAATAGTTACTATCTTACTAAATAAAAGGAATACAAAACTAGATTATTAGTTTTGTATTCCTTTTATTATTTAGGAGTATTTAATAAGAGTAAAATTAATAGAACTTATCATAAAGTGCTAAGATTAAATTAACCATTTCTCCGTAGCTTGCAGTACCTGCACTTACACCATTAGATTGTAAATAAGCATTGTTTACTTGCTCCGCTACTTCTTGTACATCACCATCATATTTATCCCAAAATTCATTAATGGAAACTAAATCTTTGTAAATTCCTTCAGGCATTGTAGCGTTGATAGAAAGAAGTAAATCACGATTAGCCGAAGCGAGGGCATTACTTGTATAAGCTATAGCCATAAGATAAGCTGAATATTTAAAATCAGGATCAGGATGAGCAAGTGCTGTAATATAAGCGATAAAATTACATTCGTTTTCAAAGCCATAACCTCGTTGATGTGCCATCTCATGGCAAGTAGTTGCTGGAATAGTTATAGCAGGTACACTAATGTTTACGTTTGGTTCACCTGTAAAAGGAGAGTAAATACCAGTTATCCCTGTATAGTTCATAAGAGGAGAGGCAAGAATGGCCTTTGCTTTTCCATAACGACCATTAAGAACTGTAAATTTTTGACCAGCAATATCATAACCTTGTTGTGCACGGCTAAATATATCTTTGTAATCTCCAAGAGGCATGGCAAGTCCATTTTCATCTACAGGAAGCTCCAAGCGAACTTTACTGGCTTCATTTAATAAGTAAGCATAAAGTTCACCTAATTGTTCAGGGGTGTATTCCTTTATTACAATACCGTATTTTTCACTAAAATGAGGCCTTTTGTAGTTTACTCCCCAAAAGGCTATAAAGATAAAAAAGAAAATAGAAACTAAACAACCAATATTAAGAAGGTAACCCAGTAAGATTTTAGGTAGTGTAGAAAAATCTTTAATACATCTATAAAGGGTATAGAGTGTATAAAGTAGCAAACTTCCAATACCTATATAAATAAGCCACTCAAATAGTGAAAAAGGAAATATTCCAGTGATAGAACTTAAGGCTTGAATAGTGTATTTATTTAGTTTTAAGGAATAAAACGCTTCCCATTTTTCAGGGGATAAAGAATAGAGATAAGATAATAGAAGACTAAGTGGAATAAGCAATAAACTAAGTAATTTAAAACGTGTTCGCAAATTAAACCCTCCCTATATTTTTAATCAATATTTGAGTATAGTTTTTACACCCTAAGTGTTTTTTATTTATTGTACTATAAGAAGAAGTAATTTAAACATAAATATAAAATAAAAATTAAATAAACATTAAATAGAACATAAAACATATAAAAATAACCCCTTATTTTAATACTCATGCTCAGTGATAAAGCATAAGTTAAACTTAAAATAAGGGGTAGCATATACAATTTAAAACTTGGACTATCTACCGAGTTCAATAGTATTTGCAACTAATTTTTGGCAACGTCCGCAAGTAGCACCAGCTTTAGTAATTTCAGCTACTTTTTCTACTGTGTCTGCGCCGTCTTTTACTGCATTTACAACATCTTCTAAAGAAACATTATTACAGCCACATACAGATGCAAGTATTTTTTCTATTTCAGGAATACAGCCGCCACAGCCAGTACCTGCACCAGTCATTTCTTGAATTTCAGCTACTGTACGTGCACCGTCACACATAGCATGACGAATAGTTATATAGTCTACATTCTTACAGTGACAAATTACTTTGTTATGAGCCATTTTAAATCCTCCAAAATTTTAGTATATAAATTCATTATATAAAAATTATAAGCAAATAACAATCATTATTACGATGAAACATAGAAAATACCTAATTTAATAGGTGTAAAATGTCGATAAAATATAGAGAACCTTTGACTAAAAAAGTTTAACAATAGAAAGATAAAAGCAAGAAACTTATACAGAGAGGAAGAATGGATAAGATGAGAAGACAGATAGCATTTATGCTCAGTATAGTACTTCTTATAGGAGTATTTAGGGGATTTCCCACTTTTGCTAGTCCTGGCGTAAAAGTCAGTGAGAAATTAGGATTTAAGGAATTAAATATAGAGGTAAAGGATAATAAAGGAACCATTATCCAAAAACCGCAGGGGATTAAATATGAACAGAACAAACTTCAATTAGTCGAAGGACCTTTAGAGGATGAAGTTACAATGAAGTGGAAATTTGCAGATGAGACTGCACCACGAAATGGAGTATATAATCTTAATTATTATGTAGAAGGTGGGACTAGCACCAATCCCAAACTTTATAATGTTCTATTTACATATGGTGTAAATGTGACAGGTACAAATAAAGTAGATGTAGAAATTAAAGTACAGGATGACAAGGGGAAAGATGTAGAAACGAAATATGTTACTTATAGTGCACCTTATGGAGATGCTAATATACTAGGTACAACTACAGGAGTATCATCTAGTCATACATTACATTTAAATGAGAGTACAATTGCTACAGATAAAGAATTAGTAGTAGCGATAGGTAATTTATCTAAAGCTAAAATGTTTATTAAAGATAATGAGATCTATTTATCTGTTACAGGTATTAAGAAGGATTATATTACACCGTTTACACTAACATATGATAGTAAATTAGTAGGAATGGATGTAGAGACTGATGGATTTAATGCTTTTAAAGGAATTAAAGAATTTCAGATTTTACCAACTCACTTAATAGACAAAAAAGATAATGATGGTATTACTACTAACCCAAATCTAAAATTACCTTCTCAAACAGTAGTAGATTTAGATAAAGTAGTGGCAGAAGGTGAATTAGGAGTTGAAGCTGGATTACGACCAGGGATTGCTGTTACAATATCAAAACCGAAAACTCTTGTAACAGAAGGAACACCAAAGTTTGTACCGATTGATGATTCAGAAATTATAAAGAAAAATGGTGTTCAGCAAGCAGAGATTTATTTAGAAGAACTTTTAGGAAAAGGTGCAGATGTAACCAATCCTAAGCAAGTTAAAGTTAAATTTGACCTAGAAGAAAATTCTGCTTTAATTGATACAATAGATAGTGAACACAAAGGAAAAGTTGTTTCAAATGGAGATAAATTTGAACTTTATTTTGTTAAAGATACATCTTTAGAAGGATTAGCATCAGAAGAAGATAGAGATAAACTATTTGAATGGCCTCATTTACAAGAAGGTATGCTAATTAATGGTGAGGTTGCTTTTGGCGGGAAGTTATTTGGAGAGGAGACAAAAAGTCTTCGCTTCAAACCAGATAAAGTAGGATATACTTATGTACGCTATACCATCTATAGACTAACAGCAGATGATATTTCTTTTAAAGTAGAACCTTATAATATTAGAGGTCCTGTAAGCTATACTCTTTTAAAAGAAGGTCTTTTAGGAGTAGGCTGGGATGCAGTAGATGTAAGGCATTATCAAGATAAGCCTATTACAGAGTTAATCACTTTGACTACCAAAAAAGGAGCTTATGAAAACTATAAAATCATTATGAATACAGGAAGTGATAAGGGAGAATTTGAATCACAGATAGTAAAATATAATGGGAAAAATGATATTGTTCCACCACCTTATTCA
The DNA here is from genome assembly GCA_900551325.1 of uncultured Eubacteriales bacterium. GTDB lineage: Bacteria > Bacillota > Clostridia > Lachnospirales > Cellulosilyticaceae > Holtiella. The sequence continues at coordinate 50,145 of URVM01000007.1, forward strand.
GAGATTATAAATGTAGATAATGTTTATGTTATACCTGATGATTTTACTAAACCAGATTCAACTACTACAGATATAGCAGCAGTTGGCCTAGATCTTGAGTGGCGCGCACCAGATAAAGATAAACTTTTAAATTATCTTCAAGAAGGAACTATCTATTATGAATTATATTTAAGTGATTCATCTGATAAAGTAGGTAAACCTATTAAAGTATTTAAAGTAAATTTAGATGGTAAAGATATTAAATTAGAAAATTATGCAGGAACAGTGAAAGGTGATATGTATTACGATACTTCACGCGGAAGCTTTATTGCACAGGGTGTTGTATTAAAGGATCAAAGCTCGGATTTAAATGAATGGGAAGTACTAAAAATTCCAGAGTATGAAGGTTTAACTAAGTATCCTGAAAAAGAAACTATTATACAGAAAAATGAAGCAAAGTATGAAGTTCCAAATACATATTATCTTACAGTAAGGCCTGTATATGATAAAAACAATGATGCTAAAGTGGGGATTAGTAAGTACTCTAATCCAAAGTCAGTTTCACTAGACGTTGTACGTAAAGTTGTACCTACTCCAGAAACTATTCAAAGTAAGCCTTTAAAAGATAATGAAGAAAGATTAATACAAGGTATTTATTTTAGCCCAGTAGATCTTTCAAGTTATGTAAAATATATGTTAGATCCATTAGGATTACAACTTAAACCGTTAGTACCAAGTGATAAAGAAAATGAAGAGAATAAGTACTATAGAACCTATGAGATATATTTATACCAAAACACGCCAGATGGTGGAACCACAGAAAAGTTACCTTTTGATAAGATAAAAGAAACTCCTTATATAAAAGATGATAAAGGGAATATAAGTCTTGAGTTAACACAAGATCAAAAGACTTTTATGAGAGAACAAAATGGGGCTTTACTTATTAATTACGATAGTACCTCTAATGCTTTAATAGGAGAGAAAAGCTTACATGAACTTATTGTAAAAGGACTTGAGCCAAATACACCTTACTATGTTCAAATTCGTACAAGAATAGACTTATATAAAGGTGAGACAGCACTAGGTAAAAGTGTGTATTCAGTATTTTCAAAGATTCATTCCTTTACAACTGAGACAAAACCTGTGCCACCTACAACGGATGAACAAGTACCACCAGCACCAGAGAAGTTCTTTATTGATAGTCAACCAAGTAATACGACAGTTAAGCTAGGTTGGGAAGAATCTGAGTTTGCACTTAATCATAAGGATAATATTTATTACGAGATGCTTAGATCAGATGGTGCTACTATGGATGAAAAAGATTCAAGTAGAATGTTAGGTATTGAAAAAGTACTAGGTATGAGTAGTAGGTATCAAGGTTTCCATACAGCAGATCAATATATTAAGACTTATAAAGCGGGTAGTTGGGTAGAACTAGAGCCAAAGCAAGGTAGCGGATTTTTAAGACTTGAAGAGAATAATCTATTGCCGAATACAGTTTATTATTATTACATACGTACTGTATATAAAGTAGGTGAAGAGAAGGTTTATTCTGATTGGATTATGCTACCAGTAACAACAGCTCCGGTAAGCCAACCTATAGATTTAAAGGTAGAGCCAAGAAGTGTTTATAAATATGACGGACAACATGAAGTAGTCATTAGCTTTTTAGCACCTATTCCTAAAGGGAGCAAAGTACCAGAAGAATTTGATTTTGATATAGCCCTTAAAGGAGAAAAGGATGAGGATTATAAATTAGATTATAGTAAGACTTTTATTAAGGAAGAAGATGCAGGGAAAGAATATAGAAGATTCTTCTATAAAATTAAAGGTCTTACCCATGGAACCCGTTATGATATTAAAGTCCGTGTAGTAGACAAAACAAAGGAAGAAATCGGTTATTCTCTTTATTCAGATAAGATAACAGCAAGAACTGATTTTAGTGAAGCAGATCAGGATAAAGAAAATGCTTTTAATAAGTATTTAGAAATCTATGATAGAGAAGCTGAAAAACTAAAGCGTAAGCCTTATTGGGTAGTAGATAGTTCCTCATCAGAAGGTATATATAAATATAGACAAAGTTATATTCAATCTGAATTAGCTACCTTTAAGACCTATGAGCTTGTAACAAAGGAAGAAGCAAGAAGTATGTATTACTATGTGCCTTCTACTTTCTTTGAGGAAGCACTTAAGTCAAATACACTTGTAACCATACAATTAGATGATTACAAGGCAACATTAAGACCAAGTTTATTAAAGGATAATGAGGATATTAAAGAAGCTAGAGAAAAAGTTAAAGAAGGTAAATATGATGATTTCTACATAGGCATTCATTTTTATTTAACTAATCTAACAGGTAAAATTCAAGGTGAATATGTGATTTCACCAGAGATAACCATGGACCTTGAAATTAAGTACTTAGATAAAGAAGATCAACTCATTGAAGATTCTATTATGGATGATCTAAATGGATTGATTGATGATGGAAGAGAAGAAGTTGTAGAAGACTTAGAAGATGAGATAGTAGATGGAAAGATAGATGAGAAAACTCTAAATCATATTATTGAAAAGGCTTTAACTAAAGTAGTAGATAAACATGAAGTAAAAGTAGAAAAAATCTTAGATAAAGCTATTAAGAAAGATGCTGATATTTATGATATACAAAAAAGTATTTATGTAGAAGCAACTCTTGAAAGTTATGAAGCAAAAGCATATTACTACAATTGGTCAAGATGGGAAGAAGTTTATACTTATAACGTAGGTGGTATATTAGCATTTGAGATGGATAAATTAGGAAGCTATGCTTTTGTAGGTAGCAAAGGAGGAAGTAGTTTAGTACCTGATATTCCAGGTGGAAGTAGCTTAATTAGTAAGTATAACTTAACAGACTTTTTCGATGTAGAAAAAGGGCTGAATCAAACTATTACAAAAGAAAAATTATATGGTGCAGTTGCTAGAGTACTAGGAGCAAGAAGAGGAACAGATTATACACTATATTTAAAAGATAGGGGTATTAAACTGATTGTTCCTAACACCTTATATCAACCAGTTAGACAAGATGAAGCAATTTATATAGTAATGCAAGCCTACGAGAAAATGTATTACAAAAACATTAATAGTATTTATATTAGCAATAAATTAAAGGTAGAAAATATAGGTGCTTTCCAACCTATTTATAGACCTTATGTGTATGGTGCAGTAGAACTAGGTATAGCAGTGCCAGAAGGAAATAAAGTACTGCCAAGTAAGTTAATAACTGCTAAGGACGTGGTTAGGATGCTTTCAAAAATCGCACCTAAATAGGAGGCAACAATGAAAAAAACTAAACAGCTTGCGTGGCTTATGATTTGCATTTTAATAGTGCAAATCATACCAGGTAATCTTTTTGCAAATAGTCAAAGTATAGTATCTAGGCCAGATATTACAAAGCCTATTAGTCACAAAAAGGATTCAAACGATCCAGATAAAATTAGTCCTACAGTAGAAATGGCATGGGCAAAGCCAGAACCGACTCCAGGGCTAGTAAATTTAGAACCAGGTAATCCTATGAAGGATACACACTATACAACAGATTATCAAATTGAGTTGTATGATTATGGTAGTGGAAAGACCCACTTAAGTAAGTATATAAAAGATAATAAGCCATCTGACCTAACTGAAAGGATGGGAACAAAACTAGATGAATTGCCTTTTGGATTTAATAGAATGGGAGATCCATTAAGTAAATACTACTTTTTAGAAAATGGTAGTTTCTATAAAAGTACAGTATATGGTAGACACAAACATGACATTATCCTTTCTGATGGAACCATTAAGTCTGATCTAGCACCAGATACACCAGGTTCACCATCACCTATTTATTTTATTACGGATTTTGACACTAAGCTCAATGATACACCAGAAGGATTAGAGTTAGAGTGGGAATATATACCAGGTGCTGACTATACAATTTACTATGTAGCAGCAGATAAAAAGACAAAGGGAGAAATTTTAAATAAAGCAGAAGGTACAAGTAATATTCCTTATACAAGTGTCCTTGTAACAGATGAAATAGCAAAGGCAAACCTTGTAGTAGGGAAAGATAAGTCAAAAGTACGTTATGTTTTAAAAGATGTTAAACCTAAACAAATTTATTCTATGTTCGTAGAGGTAACAGGATTTAGTCAAGATCCATCAGGGCAAGGGATAGATAGAATTGTAAAGAATACTAACCTTGATGAGACAGGCCCAAAAGTTGTTCAAGGTATTCCTGGAATAGATATTGATGTCTATAATGTGGGAAAAGAAGAAATTGAAATCTATTGGGGACAAATTTCTTGGGCAGAAATTGGTGGTAATTTACAAGGTATCAGAGTGTATGCAAGAGAAGAAGGAAAAGAGCAGCATCTTGTAGCAGAGAAGAGTGTTTCAAATAGTGGTAACCTTATTTCTATTATCCTGGATGAACCTGCAAATCCAACATATTATCAGGTAGGATTTATTATAGATGGTAAGGAAGTTATGAGTAGGGAGAAACTATATGTACCACTTGACTTAAGATTGCAACCTTTAAATCCTAAAGTTCCTAAGCCATATGGCAAAAATTTAGATATTACAAATACTAAAAATGAGTACTTAGTAACAGGAGACACTATAGGGCTTGAAGATGCTGATTTTATTAATCATACATTTCATGCTGTAGTAGGAGAAGGTACAAGTATTCAGCTTGTTTGGGATGCCCCAAGAAAACAGGAGGACAATCAAAAACAAGAGATTGATTATGACTTATACTATGATATATGGGTAAGCGATAATTTAAAAATGCTTCAAGATAATAGTAAACTAGATCCTTTAGAAGAAGATTTACAAATTAGAAAAGGGGATTTAGCAAGTCTTATAACAAAGGCAGCAGATGATAGTAGCGTAGTGGGTATGAGGACTATACTTACTAACTATATGGATAAAAGTGGAAAGATCCAGCCTATTAAGTCAAATAATGCGTACTATATTAAGATTGTAGCAAAACGTGCTTATGGCAATCAGTATACAAAATCTCAACCAACTATTGTTAGTATTAATATAGACAAAAATGGGAACATTTCAGTACCTCCAGTGATAGGTAAACCACCACTTCGTCTTCAAGAAGATGGAGTAAGTAAAACAAGTATAGCCATAGAATGGCGTACAGCTTGGCATGAAGTACTGACTAAAAATCTAGCACTTTATGATGAGGACAAAGACGAACGTACCCTTGCAGAAATAGGAAGTACAAAAGTCTATACACCTAAAATACCTACACTTACAAAACCTCTTATTCACTTTAAGTTTAAAGAAGGTTGGGAAGAACACATACTTCTTACAGAAGATGATGTAAAAGAAGTAAAAACTAATGTTACAGAAGCAGCTTTTACTGAAGATTATTATAGTAGAAGAGTAGAGCTTGAAGAAGATGTAAAATATGAGATTAAAGTATTACCATACAATGAAGTTGAGGCGTCTTTAGAAAAAGGACAAAGTATAGAAAATTGGGTTGCTACAACACAAAGGGATGATGTGACCAATTGGAGTAGTATTGACCCAACTGAAAGTACTCAAGATGATAGAGGCCTTATTTGGAAACAACATAAAGTAGATAACCTACAACCTAATACCCGTTATGTGATTATGCTTAGAGCTTATCGTATAACAGATGATGGAAGTAAGCTTATGCAGACTTTCCCAAGTTATATTATTGCAACTACCCTTACAGATTATGAAGGGCCAGAGCCGATTCCAACAGTGCCGAATTTACAATTAGAAAGTTATACAGATACATCTATCTCTGTATATTGGAAGTATAATAAAGATTTTGATTATGAATTAGTATATAGCACAAAAGATGACCCAAATACTGCGAAGGTATGGGAGTTTGAAATATCTAATGATCCAACAGATAAAAATTATGTGCCAAATGGAGAAAAGGCAAGTGTAACAATCTATGGCTTATTTCCACAAACAACTTATAATGTGTGGATTCGAGCTAAACAGAAAAAAGGTACAGAAATTTCTCATTGGAGTAATCCAGTAACAGTAAAGACTAAAGATATTGTAGCACCAGATGTGCCAACTGGACTTGGACCAGCAGCACCTCAAAGTTTATTAGATATAGGACAAGATATAAAGCCTATAGGTTCTGATTATATTACAGTGGAATGGACTAAGGACTTTAATGATAAGGGAACACAAACAGAGGAGACTATTTCAAAGGCCTATGAGTATGACTTAGAATTTGCAGATAATGTAGAATTTCTAGATAGTCAAACTGTTACAGTAAAGGACCAGCTTGGAAATGGAAATAGCTATGATATTTTAGCTAAAAATCTTGTGAAGTTTAATAAGCTTATAGCCAATAGACCTTACTATGTACGTATAAAGGCAAGAATTATATTAACAGATACAGAGTCTAATCGTACAATTAGTAAAGAGTCGAACTTCTCTACCTGGGTACGTATCTTTACTAATACCAGTGATGGTGAATATGATGGTGGAGAAAATGATAATATTGTTACTTACCCAGATGCTATAGAAGAAGACTATAATAAAGGTGAGTGGACATTAGAAATAGTAGATACAGGAAAGATTATCTCCCAGATTAAAGAATCAAATGAATATTTCTATACTATTTCTATGAAGGAATACAAAAATAGATATGATGCCCACTTAAGACGTATTAAAATACCAGTATCAGTTATGGAAGCTCTTGTTACAAGTCGTATGGAACTAAAGATTGAAACGCAAACAAGTATTTATGAAATACCAGCAGGGACAATGGCATATTACTTTGCAAAAGCTAGTGCAAAAGATATTATTCAAATTGAACTTACAGAAGTTCTTGCTTATGATTTAAAAGATATTGCCATGCCTTTTCCTTACTTTATTCAAAGTGCGGAGAAGCTTAGTATAGGTCTTAGAAGTAAAACAGTTACTAAATCACCTATGGAACGTTTTGACGGTAGAATTAAAGTAGCTATAAAGCTAGATCAAAATAATAGCTATCAAACAAATACTTTAAAGACCTATACATATGACTATAATTATGGTGGATGGCTTCAAAATGACCATAAGATTGATACAAGAGTAGATGCTACGTATGCAGTTTATTCAACTGCTAGTACCGGACTATACACCTTACAAAATATTATTAATTATACAGATTACAGAAATACTAATGCTTCTATGGATCAACTACTGTCTAGATTCAATATAGAGAAATTAGGTACTGAGTATGGTAAGGATCAAAAGGTACATAGTGACCAAATGATTAACTTGCTTATGGGTATTGCTAAGGGATATGTAGACATTGATCTAGATGCAAGTACAAGTGAGACAAGAAGTAAAGCTAAGGCTGCAGGTTTTTATATAGAAAATGGGTCAGGCCTAGTAACACAAGAGCAAGCTTTACATGCTGTTATAAGACTATATGAGATAAAGACAGGAAATCGTGTAAAGTCATCAAGTATTACTTTTAGTGGAGTAAGCCCTAAATACAAAGAAAGTGTTCAGAAAGCTTATGCATTAGGTCTTATAAATCAAGTGAGACCTAATGAAACCATTAATTATGGTCAGCTAGCCTCACTTATTATATTAGTTCTACCTTAAGTGAATAAAGTTATAAGAAAGTCTCCATACTCTTAATAAATAAGAGGAGGAGGCTTTTTTATGTATAAAAAAGAGAATATTATTATTGTGCTTATTACACTTATTATTTGTTCAGTATGTATTGTTGGGTTGGAGTTACTCTTTTAAAGCTAGTCATAAACTTGTCTTATTTTCATATAATAGATTAAAGATAAAACTATTTAGCAGGATACAGCTTTACTAAGAAAGGGGACAAGTGATGAAGCAAATAGGTACATGGTGCCTCATCTTATTAGGCATACTAATAGGTATACCCACATTAGTTGTTTATGGGGGTGGGCATTATAATGAAGAACTTTTGCAAAATGTTAAAGAATTAAAGGGTCAAGATGAAAATAAAGATTTACAAGAAGAAGGATTAGAAAAAGAACTCATTTTGGCTCTAGCAAAGGTTGTAGAACCTACAGAATCAGAAGAAGCTATAAAGGCTTATGCAGTTATGCTACGTACATATAAGTTAAGAAGACAATTAGGTATAGTAAGTAAAGGAAGTCTGGGGGTTATGACGGAAGAAGAGATGAAGTCACAATGGGGGAAGAACTATAATAGTTACTATAGCAAACTAGAAAAAGCTGTAAAAGATACAGCAGGTGAAGTGATTTACTATGAAAATGAACTTATTGAACCTATTTATCATAAAGAAAGTGCAGGTTGGACAAGGAGTGCAAAAACGATTTACAAGCAAGAGATACCTTATTTGCAACCAGTAGAAAGTAAAGCAGATACAGTAGAAGAAACCTTTAATTTTACAGAAGATGAGTTTATACAACTTTTACAGAAAGCTTATGCACATTTATCTTTGCAACCAGAAGTTTTAAGTCAGCAAATACAAATTGTAGCCAAAGATCAAGCAGGTTATATTGAAAGTCTTCAAATAGGGAATTTATTAATAGATGGAGAAAGTTTAAGAAAGATATTAGGACTTCCATCAGCTTGTTTTACAGTAACTCAAACTGAGGATAGTATTATATTTAATGTAAAAGGAATTGGTCACGGTATAGGACTTAGTCAGCATGGTGCAAATGAAATGGCAAGAGAAGGAGCTACTTATAAAGAAATACTCTCTTATTACTACACTGGAACAAAAATTAAATTAAATAGTTAAAATTTTTAGTTATATGTGAATAAAACCTATAGACTCTGGCGAGAATGTAGACGTCGGAGGTGTAAAGGATGAATAAACTTAAAGACTTTACAAGAAAATATGGTTTTTATTTAGCAGTAGGACTTGTGAGTGTAAGTGCTATTGTAGCTGCTGTTTTCCTTTCTAATAGTTCTACTCAAGTAGATAGTGAAAATGGAGCCTATGTTGGAAACCCATTAAACGAGGTTGATGGTGAACTTGGTGATGTAACAAACACACTAGAAGATGGACTTACAAATGATGAATCTACAAACCAAGATGCTATATTGCCTGATGGGGCAGAAGCAGAGGCTACAGATGTAGAAGTTATAGAAGGTGAAGACAAGAACATCCCTACAAGTGAAAATGTAGACGATGAATTAGTAGCAGAAACTTTTAGCTCTACAACAGCAGATCCAAATGAAGCGCCTTTCTTTGCAGAAGGGGATTCATTATTATGGCCAGTAGATGGAGATATTATTGTACCTTTTAGAGATGACAGTACAAAGCATTGGTATAGTACAGCACTTGAACAAACTATGCGTACTTATGGTGTATGTATTGGCGCTAAAGAAGGCGAATCTATTAAAGCTCCAGCTAAAGGTATTATTGTAGACATTATTGATGATGCTACAACTATGGATAGTATGAAGTTAGTAGGAAACGTAGGACATGTTATCGTTATAGATCATGGTAATGGTTATACTACAGAACTCGGTATCCAAGGTGGAAAAGCTGATAAAGACCTTTTAGGTCAAACAGTAGATGCAAGGCAAGTTATAGGTACTGTTGGTAAAGCTACAGGACCGTTTGCAGACTTAGGTTATAATGTTTACTTACAAGTTAAACACGACAATAAGGTTGTTGATCCTACAACAATCTTAGGCTACCACGAATCAGTAGCTGGTGTTGATATGGGACATGTTGCAGACTGAGGTTTGTAACATCCAAAGAGCCGTTACACTAAGTGTAACGGCTCTTTAAGTGAATAAGAGAAAGAAGAACTAGGACTGAGGCACTTTATAAAGGGCTTTAGTATAAATAATACCTAAATTATTAGTTCGGTCAAAATACTTGGCATCACTTTCTCCTTGTTGACGTTTTACATAAACATCTACCTTAATTGTATTATGGTTAATGCGTTTAATGGCGCCACCTCTATCATCTACAGTAAAAGTGTCTGTTTGAACATCAGGAGGTAAATTTTTAATTATAAAAGAAGTACCAAAGGGAATATCTGAAGGGGCTGCAAGAGAGCCTATAGTAAGAGGGGCACCTAGAGCATTCAGTTCTTCATAGCCTCCATTTTCAATGGCTAGTCCCGTATAAAAGGATACACGCACATTAATGAGGTGGTAGTTACTAGTCTTTGTAGTTGGGTGATTCATATAAATTTCCATAGGTATATTAATAATGTCGGGGAAACTGTGTTCCTTGGAGTAAGCATTGTAGAATGAAAAAGAAGTAGGTTCATCTTTGTATAAAGTTGTAAAGGAAAGCTCACTCAAAATAAAGGAGGATTCGTCTACTTTAGAAGGTGTAAGTTTTGAAACTAAAAAGAGTGCGACAATAAGACCTAGGACAGTACCTAAACCGAGAGAGGCGAATAGTTCTCTTTTTGTAAGTAAGGGCATAAATAGGATTCCTTCGTTGAATTTTTAATATATTAAAGTTTAATTATATATTATGAACATATTTTTTGTCAAAAACCTTGTCCTTAATTTAGTTTTTGAGAATAAAGGGGGACTTCTTAGCATATTTATTAATCAAGAGTTGTGTTAAGGGGGGCCTTTTCTTGAAACCTTATATCGAAGAAAGAGCCATAGAAGCTGCAAAATTTATTATCAATTCTAACGCTACAGTAAGGGAAACGGCCAAAAAATTTGGTATCAGTAAAAGTACAGTTCACAAAGATGTAACCGAACGATTAGAAAAAATCAATCCAAAACTAGCCATGGAAGCTAGGAAAGTTTTAGAGCTTAACAAAGCCGAAAGACATCTTCGCGGTGGTCTAGCAACAAAAGAAAAGTACTCAGGATTAATCAAATAGATGATAAATATAGCACCTCGCTTGAGGTGCTATATTTATTTTGCAAAGAGATTTTTTTTAAGGTATAATGAAAGTAATTTTATGGGGAAATATGACAATACGTGAAGGAGAAATTATATGTTTGGTAACGGCGCTGACATTGGAATAGATTTAGGAACCGCATCTGTGCTTATTTATATTAAAGGCCAAGGCATTGTGCTACAAGAACCTTCAATTGTAGCTATAAATAATATTACTGGTGAAGTCATTGCTGTAGGAGAGGAAGCAAGGGCTATGCTAGGACGTACACCAAGAAATATTACTGCAATTAGACCACTCAAGTGTGGTGTTATAGATGATTATGAAGCAACTGAGAAAATGCTTAAATATTTTATTCATAAGGCTATAGGTCCAAGACTTATTAAACCTCGTATTGCGGTTTGTGTACCAAGTGGAGTAACAGAGGTTGAAAAACGTGCGGTAGAAGATGCAACAAGACAAGCAGGGGCTAGAAAAGTAGATATTATAGAGGAGCCTATTGCAGCAGCTATAGGAGCGGGAATAGATATTAGTAGGCCTTGTGGAAGTATGATAGTAGATATTGGTGGAGGTACAGCAGATATTGCTGTTATTTCACTAGGTGGGGCTGTTGTTAAAAAGTCTATTAAAGTAGCCGGGGATAATTTTGATGGGGCAATTATGAATTATTTACGTAAGAAACATAATATACTCATTGGGGAAAGAACAGCAGAAGAAATTAAGAAAAATATTGGCTGTGCATTTAAAAGGGAATTTCCAGTGGAAATGACAGCGAGAGGGCGTAACCTTATTTCTGGTCTTCCAAAAAATATTGTTTTATCTTCAGATGAGATGCTAGAGGCCTTACATCAACCAGTAGAGGAAATAATAAATGCTATTCTTAATGTACTTGAGACTACACCTCCAGAGCTTGCTGCCGATATATCAGATAGAGGCATTGTTTTAACAGGAGGAGGAAGCCTCATTTATGGATTAGATAAACTCATTACACAAAGAATAGGTATTAATGCAGTTATAGCAGATGAAGCTATTTCTTGTGTGGCGGTGGGAACAGGATTATTTGTAGAGTACAAATATTCTAGAAATAATAAAAGGAGAAATAGCTATGATTAGAGGCCTTTATATTGCGGGGACAGGTATGAACGTCCAGACTAAAAGGTTAGATGTCATTTCAAATGATTTAGCAAATGTAAATACAACAGGTTATAAAAAAGATGAAGCTGTTGTATCATCTTTCAATGAAGTTTTAACTTATAGAATGAAAGACATGGAAAATAATGTACCTAATAATGGTGCCATTGGTACAATGAACTTTGGAGCACGTATAGATGAAATCTATACTCAGTTTGCACAAGGCTCTTTGATTAAGACAGATGGTTTGGTAGATGTTGCCTTACAAGGTGACGGATTTTTTGCTGTAGAAACACCTGAAGGGGTAGCCTATACAAGAGATGGTAAATTTTCTATTAATTCAGAAGGAAATTTAGTAACTAAGGAAGGCTATGCTGTTCTTGGGGAAAATGGCCCAATTGAAATTGGTGAGGACTACTTAAATAATGGTGGTAAACTTACTATAGGAGAAAAGGGCGAGATTACACTAGATGGACAACTTATTGATACGTTAGAGCTTGTAAAGTTTGCAGATAATAGGGCACTCACAAAAAGAGAAGATAATCTGTATATTGGCAATGGACAAGGAGATACTTTCGAAGGAACAGTTATTCAGGGATATACAGAATCTTCTAATGTAAATCCTGTGACAGCTATGGTAGATATGATTACTGTATCAAGAGCTTATGAGGCAAATCAAAAGATGATTCAAGTTCATGACACATTGCTTGGAAAAGCAGTAAATGAAGTAGGACGCGCATAGGGGGGATTTAACAAATGATAAGAGCATTATGGACAGCCGCTTCAGGCATGACGTCCCAACAAACAAATGTAGATACGATTTCTAATAACTTAGCTAACGTAAACACTGTAGGGTATAAGAAAGAAACGGCAAATTTTAAAAGTCTACTTTATACTAAAATGGAAACGCCAGCAGGTAATAACGCAGCACCAACAGCTATGCAAGTTGGACACGGAGTACGTGTTGCATCAAGTAGTCGTATGTTTACACAAGGGAATATTCAAACTACAGGAAATGCTACAGATATGGCTATTGAAGGTAAAGGTTTTTTTACAGTTATGCAAGATGATGAGTATATGTATACAAGGGATGGAAGCTTTAGACTTTCTATGGTAGATGATGGAAGCTATGCTTTAGTTACATCAGATGGTCATCCTGTTATATCTATAGATGAAGAACCTATTATTGTAGATAGTACAATAGGCCCAGATAAACTTATAATTGGTCAAGATGGTAGTATATACTATATGGATGAAGAAGCTAATATGCGTATGGATATTGCACAGCTTCGTGTTGTACAATTTTCAAATACAGAAGGTTTAGAAGCTAGTGGAAGTAACTTATTTGTAGAAACAGCTGCTTCAGGACCAGCACGTGTAGAAGCAGAGGAAGATATGCTATCTAGAAGTACTATTAAAGCTGGAGTATTAGAAGGTTCAAATGTAGATGTAGCAAATGAAATGGTAAACTTAATAGTTGCTCAAAGAGCATATGAGATGAATTCTACAGCTATTAAGGCCGCTGATACTATGTTACAACAAGCTAATGAATTAAAACGTGGATAAGTAGGAGGTAGCTAAATGGATATTTCAAGTATAAATCTAGGAAATACTCTTACAAGTCAGCTACAGCTTCAAAAGGTTCAAGGTGAAGGTAAGGATTTTGAGACTGTGCTTAGTGAAGCAGTGGAAAATAAAGATGACAAAGCTTTAAAAGAAGCTTGTAAAGAAATAGAGCAATATATGCTTTCAAGTATTTTCAAACAAATGAAAGCATCTACACAAACAGGTGAACGTCTCATTGAAAAAGGAGACTATGAAGAAATGTTTGAAGATTACTTAGTAGATGAACAATGTAAAACCATGTGTGAAGCTGGAGGCGTTGGATTAGCTGATATGATGTATAAGCAACTTAGTAACACTTATGGTGCTCAGCAAAACTATAAAAAATAATTTTCTTGACAAAAGAGAGTTAGTACTCATATAATAAATTAAACAATTTAATAGCGATGAGTAATTCTTATCCAGAGAGGTGGAGGGACAGGGCCCTATGAAACCCGGCAACCAGCAATTATATGCGGGTGCCAATTCCCACAAGTGTTTATACACTTGTAAGATGAGGATGTATCGTATTTACGATTAAGTATACAAGGCCTCATTTTTGAGGCCTTTATTTTTTTATAATAATGCATTCATACATCTAACCTTTAAAAATACATCGCTGTATGTTGGAATTAAACATATTAAAGGAGGATTTTGAAAGTGGCTAAAAGATTATTCACATCAGAATCAGTAACAGAAGGACATCCAGATAAGATCGCAGACCAGATTTCAGACGCAGTATTAGATGCTATTTATGCAAAAGACCCACAAGCACGTGTAGCATGTGAAACAGCTGTTACAACAGGTCTAGTACTTGTTATGGGAGAAGTAACAACAAATTGCTACGTAGATATTAATAAGATTGCTCGTGAGACAATTAATGAAATTGGTTATAACAACCCTAATTTCGGCTTTGATGGTAATAGCTGTGGTGTAATGGTAGCACTTGATGAACAATCACCAGATATTGCTATGGGTGTTGATACAGCACTTGAAAAAAGAAATAATGAAATGGCTGAAGAAGATATTGAAGCAACAGGAGCAGGAGATCAAGGTATGATGTTTGGTTTTGCTTGTGATGAAACACCTGAACTTATGCCAATGCCAATTTCACTAGCACATGGACTCACACGTAAACTTACTGAAGTACGTAAAAATGGTACATTAAGCTATCTTCGTCCAGATGGTAAATCACAAGTAACAGTAGAATATGATGGAGATAAAGTAGTAAGAGTGGATGCAGTTGTTATTTCAACACAACATGCTGAAGAAATTTCACAAGCTCAGATTCATGAAGACATTATGGAATATGTTATTAAGCCAGTTATTCCAGCAGAACTTCTTGATGAGGGGACTAAATACTTTATTAACCCAACAGGACGCTTTGTAATTGGTGGACCAGTAGGGGATTCAGGACTTACAGGACGTAAAATCATTGTAGATACTTATGGTGGATATGCAAGCCATGGTGGTGGTGCATTCTCAGGAAAAGATCCAACAAAAGTAGACCGTTCAGCAGCTTATGCAGCACGTTATGTAGCTAAAAACATTGTAGCAGCAGGTCTTGCAAAAACTTGTGAAATAGAACTTGCTTATGCAATCGGTGTTGCAGAGCCTGTTTCAATTCTTATTAATACACATGGTACAGGTAAAGTAAGCGATGAAAGACTTGTAGAAATCGTTAGAGAAAACTTTGACCTTAGACCAGCAGGTATTATTAAGATGTTAGATCTTAGAAGACCAATTTATAAGCAAACAGCAGCTTATGGTCACTTTGGACGTACAGACGTGAGTCTTCCATGGGAGCAAACAGATAAAGTAGATGCACTTAAAAAAGCAGTATTAAATTAATTTTAACGAATAATTTATTTAGGGATAATAAAATGGGAAAAGAAAGACCTACTTGGGGAAGTAGGTCTTTTATTGTGCAAAGTTTACCAATTTATGCCGTAGCATAAAAGAGGGAAGAATTACTCATAATTTTATGTTAAAATAAATGTACAAACCTATAACATAAAAGGAGTATGAATGAAGACAGTTAAGATTACAAAACAGAAAAAAGTATCCGCCAGTACTATGTATAAGGTGCTGTATATTCTTCCTCTAGCAATGATGTTGTATGCCCTTTTAACAACTACACCTAGAGAGCTTATAAGAGGATTAGAAATAATTTGTAGATCTAATGATATTTTACTTACAGATTATTTATTAATAGCAGGTGTTGGATCTACATTCGTCAATGCAGCATTGGTGTTGCTAATTAATCTATGGTTACTTAGAAGATTAGATTTAAAGCCAAATGGGATTATCATTGCGGCATTATTTTTGCTTACAGGTTTTAGTTTTATGGGCAAAAATATATTTAATATATGGCCCTTCTATTTAGGTGGTTATTTATATAGTAAGTACCATGGTATTTCGTATAAAAATGTAGTGATTATCAGTATGTTTTCTACAACTTTTAGCCCTATTACAAGTCTAATTGGGATAAGTATGTCAGATAACGTGATAGAAGGTATTATGATTATGGCAGTAATAGGTGGCTTTATTGGTTTTATTATGCCTACAGTATCTTCTCATATGTTAACTTTTCACTCGGGATACAATTTATATAATATGGGTGTTGCCGCAGGATTTGTAGGTATGATTGTGTATGTTTTATTTGAACAAGCAGATATAGTTATAAAAAATAATGATTTGGTATTACAGGGGAACCGTATAGACATTATAATTTTTTTAACCCTATACTGTATAGCACTCATAGTAATAGGCTATTGTATGAATGAAAAAACTTTTAGAGGTTATAAACATATACTAAGTCATTCCGGAAGACTTATAACAGACATCATCAAGCAAGATGGATTTGGTTTAAGTTTAGTAAATATGGGGGTACTGGGTATTTTAAGTATTCTTTTTATCTTATTAATGGGAGGAGTTTTCAATGGACCTACTATTGCTGCAATGATGACAGTAATGGGATTCGGGGCTTTTGGAAAACACCCAAAGAATGTGTGGCCAATTGTAGCAGGTGTTGTAGTTGGGTGGCATTTTTTTAATATAGAAACTTCTACAACCATTATTATTATTTCAGCCTTATTTGGAACCACACTTGCTCCTGTTGCAGGTGAGTATGGTGTATTATGGGGACTGTTAGCAGGTATTTTACATGCAGCTTTTATACAGAACGTAGGGAGTTTACATGGAGGACTTGTACTTTATAACAATGGTTTTTCAGGAGGTATTATTGCTGCTATTTTAATTCCAGTTATTGATGCATTTAAGAAGGAGAATAGACGTGAGACATGAAGTAAAAAAAATATCTAAAATGGTAGATGAATTGACTACCTTTTTTTTAGAGCATGAAGCAAAAAGTTTAAATATAAAAATAGACAATCTATTAAATAAAGAAGTGATAATAGTAGAAGCTGTAGATTTAGATGATATAGCTCTATGTGTAAAGAGGTTAAATCGTTTCTTAAGCTATCCTAGAGAATGTGAGATGGAAGAATACTATTGGGAATTAGCAGGTGAAACAGATAGTTCTGAGGAGCTTGGGTTAGTTGGTACCATGATAGATGAAGCTAACATTGGATATGAAGATAACAAAATACTATTAGAGCTTATAAGACATAAATCAAGAAGGTAGATAAAAAGTGTAAGTAGCACATATAGAAAGATAGGGTGGATAAATTGGAAGAACAATTAGTCATTGAAGGTGTGGTAGATGATATTATCTATCAGAACGAAGAAAATGGTTATACAGTCTGTACAATTGAATATGAAGGTGAAGAAGTATCTTGCATAGGGAATATGTTAGGTATTCATCCGGGAGAAGAGATACGTATTGTAGGACAATGGACTACCCATCCTATCTATGGTAAACAAATTAAAGTAGATACTTTTGAAAAGAGTATTCCGAAGACCGTACAAGGGATTGAAAGGTATCTTTCTTCTGGAGCTATTAAAGGGATTGGCCCTAAGACAGCTAAGAAGATAGTAAAACACTTTGGGTTAGATACATTTAGAATTATTGAAAGTGAACCTACAGTACTTGCTCAAATACAAGGTATAAGTGAGAAAAAGGCTCTAGAAATTAGTGAAGTTTTTCGTGCACAACATGAACTTAGAAATGCTATGCTAGTGCTTCAAGAGTTTGGCATTACACCAACTTATGCTATTAAAATATATAAGCGTTATAAAGACCAGACTATAGATGTTATTAAGAGTAACCCTTATCGTTTAGCAGAAGATATATTTGGTATTGGTTTTAAAAAGGCAGATGAGATTGCTGCCCAAGTAGGTATTGATAGAAATGACCCTCAGCGTATTAAGACAGGTATTATTTATCTTCTTAATACCTATTCCTTAGAGGGGCATACTTATATGCCAAGAGACATTCTTATAGATAAGGCTATGCAGCTTTTAGGTGTGACAGAAGACTTTATAGAACATGCCATAATGGAACTTGGAATACAAAAGACTATTCTTGTCAAGAATTATGATAATACAGCTTGTGTATTTTTGAGCCGTTTATATCACTGCGAGCTGGCTATTGCAAGAAAGCTCATTGATGTAGCAGCAACTTATGACAAGGATATGCCTTTTGACTTTGAGAAGGAACTTAAGCAAACGGAAAAAGAGTTAGATATTCAGCTAGTTGAGGAACAAAGAGAAGCTGTCCGCTGTGCTCTTATTCATGGTGTTACCGTATTAACAGGTGGACCTGGTACAGGAAAAACTACAACCATTAAGGCTATTTTGCATATGCTAGAGAAAGCACATGAGGAAGTACTACTTGCTGCACCTACAGGACGTGCTGCTAAGCGTATGAGTGAAGCAACTGAAATGAAGGCACAGACTATTCATAGATTACTTGAGATTGGGTACTTAAAGGAAGATAGTAGTAGACAAATGTTTAACCGTAACGAAGAAAATCCCCTTGAAGCAGATGTTATTATTATTGATGAGATGTCTATGGTAGATGTAAATTTAATGTACGCACTTTTACAAGCTATACAGGAAGGACAAAGGCTCATCCTTATTGGGGATGCAGACCAGCTACCATCTGTTGGGGCGGGAAATGTTCTTAAAGATATGATCAAGAGTGAAAGACTTCAAGTAGTACGTCTTACTCAAATTTTTAGACAAGCCCAGGAAAGTGCTATTGTTATGAATGCCCACCGTATTAACCAAGGCAAAGAGCCAGTTTGTAATGAAAAAGGTACAGACTTTTTCTTTATGAATAGAAGTGTGCAGCAACAAGTACAAGAGACCATTATAGAACTTATTCTAAAGCGTATCCCTAAGTTTCAAAAGATAGAATCCCTTAAAGATATTCAAGTCCTTGCACCTATGCGAAAAGGATTGCTAGGTGTTAATGAACTTAATAAAGTTTTACAAGCTGCTCTTAATCCATCGTCTGCTGCTAAAATAGAGAAAGAATACAGAGATACTATTTTCAGGGTAGGGGACAAGGTTATGCAGATTAAAAATAACTACAATACTCCTTGGAAAATCTATGCCCATACAGGTTATGCCTTAGATGAAGGAATTGGCGTATTTAATGGAGATTGTGGTACAGTTAAAGACATTGATTTAGGACGAGAAATACTAACAGTATTTTTTGATGATCAAAAGACAGTAGAGTATGAATTTAATCAGTTAGATGAACTTGAACTCGCTTATGCTGTTACCATTCACAAGTCTCAAGGAAGTGAATACCCAGTTGTTATTTTACCTATTCACAGTGGACCACCTATGCTTTTAAGCCGTAATTTACTCTACACAGCAGTAACAAGAGCTAAGAAGATGGTAGTAGTTGTAGGGGTTAAAGATACTATGAATCGCATGATTCATAACAATAGAGAGTTAGAAAGATATTCTAGTTTAGCTATCCATTTAAGACAGCTTATTTAATCCAAAAAACATAAAAAATTATCTATTCATTTTAAAAATCACCGATGTAACTTGTTTTATAAATGACTTATGAAGGCTTATAGAAGTTTTAGAAATTACGATATATAAAATATAGGTATAGAGGTTGTTAATAAGATGAACAATAATCAAGTTTGGACCATGTTAAAAGCATGGATATGTCCAGATAAATGTATGGTTTGTGGTATATTATTAGAAAACAATGATCCAGAATATATTTGTGATTCATGTAAGGAAGGATTACTTACTAAAGATGTATGTGATAGATGTGGTAAACCTTATAGTATTAAGGGGCATTTATGTCCTTATTGCTATGAGATGCCAAGACAAGTAACACGTATTTTAGCCTTGTGTCCTTATATTGACTTGTATAAAGAAAGTGTATTAAGATGGAAATATACAGGTATAAGGAAGTACGCATGGGGTTATGGCGTCCTTATGGCAAACACACTAATCAAATTACAGCAACTAGAGATAGATTATTTAGTTCCTATACCTATTGCAAGATACAGATATTTGGATAGGGGGTTTAATCAAGCTTATGATTTAGCATTACAAATAAGTAAGCATACACAGATTCCTGTTTGGGACATACTAGAAAGAAGCAGGGATACTAAGCCTCAATCAGCTTGTAAGAAGGAAGAACGTATAAAAAATATTCATGGGGCTATAAAGCTTAAAGATGGAGTATCATTTACAAAGCCTATTAAAATTGGATTTATAGATGATATTTATACAACAGGTAGCACCATCAAAGAATGTATACGGGTTTTACAGAAAGTAGACAAAATAGAGATAGAAACTATTTATGTTTTGGTAGTGTGTTTAGCAATATAAAAGGGGTGGAAAGTATGGAGTTAAAAACATGTAAGAAATGCGGCAAAATATTTCAATACATTACAGGTGCACCAATTTGTTCAAAATGTAAGAAAGTAGAAGAAGAACTCTTCCAAGTAATCAAGGAATATTTAAGAGCCAATAAAGGGGCTAGTATGGAAGAAGTTTGTGAAGTAACAGGGGCAAGTATTAAGATGATTGAACGTTACCTTAGAGAGGGGCGTTTAGAAGTCACTGCTGACTCACCTATTGCCTTAAACTGTGAACAATGTGGGACAAAGATTCGTACAGGGCGTTTATGTGATAGATGTCGTGCACGTCTTAATAATGGCCTTTCAGAAGCGGCACAAAGTCTTCGAGATAGGAATCCAGTAAGACAAGAAAGAACTAAAGAGCGAATGAGATTTTTGGATTCTTATAATAATAAGTAAAGAGTAGGAGTTATTACATTAGGTGTAATAGCTCCTTTTTTAGTGGATTTTATATGGTTTAGAGTAAAGTATCTAAAGGAAAGGTCGATATATATTACAGTGGAAGTATTTGATTTAGTGAGAGGAGTACAGGTATGAGAATAACAGGTGTAAATCGCATAAATGAAATATATAAGTCTCAAACAATGAAAGTGGAGCAGACTAAAGTAACAAAGAAAGACCAAGTTCAACTGTCTACACTAGCAAAGGATTATCAATATGCCTTTAAAGCAGCAAAAGAAGTACCAGATATACGTGAAAAAGAAGTAGAGTCTATTAAAGAGCGTATAAGTTCTGGTACTTATAATGTAGATGCTAAAGAAGTGTGTGAAAAAATAATGAGCAGATTTGATATGAAGGGCTAGGAAGTTATGGCAGGAATTGTATATGATTTGTTAGAAATATTAGAGCATCAAAAAGAATGTTACGAGGGTCTTTTGACCCTCGCAAACTACAAAACAGAGTCTGTTAAAAATAAAGAACTTGAACTCCTTACTCAAATTGTAGAAAAGGAAGAAGAATTTATTGGTAGAGTCAATTTATTAGATAAAAAAAGAGAAAGCATGTTAAAAGATATTGCACTTGTAACAGGACTCAAATATGAAGAAATAACTTTAACTAGGTTAGTAGATAAGATGGGGAAAGACCTAGAGATTAGTGAAGCTTTACTTAAGGTACGAGGGGAAATACTAGAACTTATGGAAGGGCTTAAAGCTCAAAATGAGATTAATAAAATGATTATTGAAGAATCTTTAGAGTATGTGAACTTCACTATTAATGCTATAAAAAGCACTAAAATGACTCAAATACCTGTAAACTACGGAAGGCCAGGGGAGGAAGAGACACTCCAAACACGTAGTTTATTTGATAAAAGACAATAGGAGGTGAGATCATGTCATCTATAGCAAGTTTAGGTAGAGCAGCTTCAGGACTTAGAGCGGCACAGACAGGACTTCAAATAACAGGACATAACCTAAGTAACGTCAATACTAAAGGTTATACAAGACAACAAGCCTTACAACATGATTCAGGTTATATAACCATTGGGCAAAATGGAGGAAATCTTCAACAAGTTGGACTTGGGGTAAGTATTACAGAGATTAGACAAATTAGGGACGAATTTGCAGATAGAAGATTTCGTACAGAAAACTCTGTTTTAAATTTCTATACAGCTAAGCAAAGTGCAACAACTGAAATAGAATCTATTTTAGATGAACCTCATGGAGAATCTATTAGTGGGATGATGGAAGATTTTTGGAAGCAAGTACAAAAACTTTCTACAAATCCATCAGGTGTAGAAGAACGTTTAGCCTTTATTCAAACAGCTGATGTACTAATGAAAAGAGCTAATCAAATCATGGATGGGCTTAATGAGTATCAGCAACATGTTAATACCCAAGTTAAAGATACAGTAAATGATATTAATAGAATGCTACATAGTATCCAGGATTTAAATGAGTCCATTTCTAAAGCTGAAATAAATGGAGATCATGCCAATGATTTAAGAGACCAGCGCAATCAATTACTTGATGATTTATCTGGACTTATTAACATTGATTATTACGAAGGACCAGATGGCAAAGTAGTAGTCAAATCTGAAGGAAGAAACCTAATTGATGGACCTTTTATTATAGAGATGAATACGAAAGTTGTTGGTAATGGTTCAGGTTTTGTAGTTCCAACATGGAGTGATACAGGTAAAGAAGTATACAAGTTAGATACAGTTGTAAGTAGTGGTACAGGAGATGACACAGGTAAATTAAAAGGGTTATTAATCGCTAGAGGACCTGTAAATGGTGGACTATCTACTACAACATGGAATGATATTGCGCTTAATGATAAAGAAAGTGTAGATAAACTTGGCAATAGCTATATTGTACCTAAGTTACAGAAACAATTCTCATCTTTAATAAGTGAGATTGCTAATGTAGTTAATAATACTTTAAGTGGAACAGGTATCGGAGATCACAAAGGTGCAGCAGGAATTCCTGTATTCATTCCTAAGTATTCAACAGATGGAACTACGCTACCAGACTGTCCTAAGATTGAAGATTTTACTATAGATGGTGTAGTAAATGATGTAGAGTATGCAAATAGAATGCAGGCTTATAAAAATAATATTGCTAAACACTTAATAGCAGGGAATATTCAGGTCAATCCAGAACTTCTTCAAGATGGAGGATATAATAAGCTTGGTACAGTAAGTAATGATCTTACAACAGGTGACCCAGATAATATAGGGGATAATAGTGTGATTACTAAGTTATTAGATGAATGGTCCAAAAGCAGAGAGTGGCCCAAAGAGCCAGAAGGAGGCTGGAAAACTCCAGATGGAAAAGCACCAGCAAGTATGCCGAATATAAGACATGCAAACTTTATGGATTATTACGCTGAGATGGTATCTGAAGTAGGTTCAGAAGGCTCAGAGTATAAAGGTAAAATCAAAGAAAAGAATACTTTAGTTACAACAATAGATAATGAACGTATGGCAATGGGAGCAGTATCCCAAGATGAAGAAATGGCAAGTATGCTTAAGTATCAATATGCCTACAATGCAGCCGCTAGAATGGTTAATGTATTAGACGGTATGATGGATACCATTATAAACAAAATGTAGGAGGTACATATGGGATCGGCTTTTTTTGAAATGAATATAGCTGTTACAGGACTTTTTGCAGCACAAAGAGGACTTGCTGTAACATCTAATAATATAAATAATGCGGCCACAAAAGGTTATTCTAGACAAGTACTTGATCAAAGAGCAGCTAATGCCCTACCTGGCTATGGTAAAGGAATGATCGGTACAGGTGTTGAAACAACACAAGTAAGAAGAATTAGAGACTCCTACCTAGATCAAAAGCTTTGGGGACAAAAAGATACATTAGGAGAGTACAAAATAAAGAATGAACAAAACAGTCTAATCGAAAGTATATTTGGTGAGCCAAGTGATGCAGGCTTTACAAAAGTGTTTGATGATTTATTTTCTTCTATTAATGATCTAACTAAGTTACCAAGTGAAGGGGAAAGACAAGATGCCCTAAGACAAATGGCCATTAGTTTTACTAAATACTATAATTCAGCATCTGGGAAGCTTACAGAGTATCAAAGAGACTTAAACTTTGAACTTAAAAGCAAGGTAGAAGAACTGAATAACTTAGTTACACGTATTACAAGTCTTAATGATCAAATCTATAGAGCAGAACTCACTGGAGATATAGCTAATACACTACGAGATGAAAGAGAACTTTGCGTAGATCGTCTCTCACAAATTGTGAATGTAGATGCACAAGAAATTGAAGTTACAAGACCAGATGGGCAAAAGGATAAACAATTCCAAATCAAAATGAATGGTCAAGTACTTGTCGATCATACTTTTGGAAGACTTATGAAAGTTTCATCAAGAGCAGAAGGCGATAAAAATAACCCTGAAGATGGAGAAGGCCTATACGATGTAATGTGGGAAGATGGACTTACCTTCTACATGAATGACAAAGACCTTTCAGGTGAACTCAAAGGCATTATTGATATGCGAGATGGTAGAGGAAGCAGTAGCTTTACTGTAGATGGTGTAGAACAAGATCCTGCTGTAAAGTACAAAGGCATACCATACTATATCAATAAGTTAAATCAATTTGTTCAAACCTTTGCTAAGAGCATGAATGAAGTCTATAACCAAGATAAAGATGGTAAACAAGTACTTACTGATTTTGAACTTAAAAATGGAACAACAGTAGGTGGAGGTACCTCAGTTAAAGTACCTAAATATCTTATGTTCTCTTTTACAGAAGGTAATGAGAAAACTCCAGCAAATATTGAAGACTTATTACTCAAAGGCCAAGATGGCAAAGTAATTGTAGATGCTGATGGCGTAGCTCAAATTGACTATAGTAAAATTACAGCAAAGGAATTTTCTATTTCAGCAGATATACTTGAAAGTGGCTCAAATATTCGTACCAACTACGAACACGACCCACTAGAAGGAAAAAATCCAAATCCAAGTAATAACGACCTTCTCCTAGCATTAGCAGGCCAAAAGAATAATAGGAAAATGTTTAAAGATGGTGATCCTAAAGACTTTATGGTATCTATGTTTAGTGAATTAGGGATTAATGCTAAAGAAGCAGCCATGTATGAGACAACTCAAACAAACGTAATCACTACAATAGAAAATCAAAGACTAGCTGTATCACAAGTAGATACAAATGAAGAATTTATTAATCTAGTTAAGTACAATCAAGCCTATCAAGCAGCAGCAAAAGTGCTTACGACTATAGATGGTATTTATGAGACAACTATCTTTAAGCTTGGAAGCTGGTAAGGTAAAGAGTTGGTAAATTAGAACGTTGAAAGATTGGTAAGAAGTAGAGTAGTAAGGTATTATAATTTAAAAGATAAAATAACTAGAAATCAGATAATAAATATAAGAAGACTACTAAAGATTAGATACATTAGTAGGAAGATATATATAGTGTAAGTAGCTAAATAGATTATGGATAGGTACAAGAATAGATAATATGCAACAGAAGAAAGAAGGTGGACTATGCGTATTACACAAGGAATGATTCAAAACAGCTCCCTCAATACCATGTATAATAATATGGGTAACCTAAACAATCTTTACAATCAAATGAATACTCTCAAAAAAATTCAACGTCCTTCAGATGATCCAATCATAGCAGGCCGTTCCCTTAAGCTTCGCCTTAACGTAATGGAAGCGGAGCAGTACTCAGGAAACGTAGATGAGGCTACATCTTGGATGAGTGTAACAGAAGCCGCACTTAAAAATACAACAGAAATTATTAAAGATATTCGTACACGCTGTGTTCAAGCAAGTAATGGAACACTTACACCAGAAGATAGACTAAAGATTGTGTCTGATATGGAACAACTCTACAGTCAGCTCAAACAAGAATCCAATGTAACTTATGCAGGAAGATATGTGTTCTCAGGATATAAAACAGATCAACCTGTCTTCTTTGAAAAAGCTACTAAGCTTGAAAAGGACGTAACTCTTGCGGCTGATATGAAGCTTACAGGAGATACGAAAGTAAGTGGTAATATTACTATTCCAAAAGATACAGTGATTACTGAAGATATTACACTTCCAGCAGGTTCAGCTGTTACACCAGCTGCTCCAGGAAATGCTGATGTTGTATATAATGGAGACGGAACAATTACTATTAAAGCAAGTACTGCTAATCCACCAACAGGTGCACAAGCAGATATTATCATTTCAGGTGGAACTATACCAGATAACACAACATTACCTAAAGGGACAAAACTACCAGAAGGCATAGAATTACCAGCAGGTACACTTAACCCATATGTACATGGATATAGCCAAGGACAAAACATTGAGTATGAAATAGGGGTCAATAACACCCTTAACGTAAATACTTTAGGTATGCCTGAAATGATGCATGAGTTGCTTGGTAATATTGAGGACATGATTGCTAAAATAGGTGATGAAAATATTACAGATGAACAGCTCAATCAAGTATTTACAGAAATGATTGAACATATGGATGAACGCCTTAAAGAAACATCTAAAATGACAGCTGATTTAGGAAGTAAGCAAAATAGACTAGAGTACACACAGTTACGTTTAAAAGATGATAAGACAAACTTTACAGAACTCCTTTCAAATACAGAAGATGTAGATTTAGAAGAAGTTTATGTAGAATTTAATGCTCAATATATGATTTATCAAAGTGGCTTACAAGCTACATCAAAGATTATTATGAATACATTAGCAGATTTTTTAAAATAGAAATAAGAAGGATTGAAAGCTATATGCATCCAAAGGTTGTCATATAGCTTTTCATTTATTAAATTAGAGTAATACAAATAAAAGAGGGAATATAAAGTCATCCTATGTAAAAGATAAGGAGAGGGAATTATGAAAATAGCAACACGCTTTGGTGAAATGGAAATAGATGAAAATAAAATGATTTACTTTAAAGAAGGATTGCCAGGCTTTGAAAGGTTAAAACAATTTATTTTATTAGAAGATGAAGAAAGTAACTTTTGTTATTTACAATCAGTAGAAGATAAAGACATTGCCTTTACAATTATAAGTCCTGAGTATGTAAAAGCAGATTATGCACCACACATTGGAGAAAGCTACTTCGAGAAGCTTGGTGGAGGGGCAACAGATGAGTTTGTACTTTATAATATTATTACTTTAAGAAATCCCATTGAAGAAAGTACAATCAACTTGCAAGCGCCACTACTTATTCATATTGATAAGCGTCTAGGTGTACAAGTGATTGTAGAAGATAAGCACTATAAAGTAAGAGAAAATCTAATGAAACTTATAAAAGAAAGGAGCTAGGTAGATGCTTGCACTTACAAGGAAAAAGGACGAAGCAGTTATTATAAATGGAGATATAGAAATTCGTATCTTAGATATTCAAGATGGAAAAGTTAAACTCGGTATATCAGCACCCAAAGAAGTGACCATCCATAGAGAAGAAGTATATGCTGAAATTCAAGACAATAACAAAGAAGCATCAACAGTAGCAGAGACAACTATAAAAGACTTTAAAAATTTATTCAACAAAAAGATATAAAATTTTAGATTAAAAGTATAAACTTGTCCCACATTAAGTCGATATATAAGATGAAAGAAAAGTTAATTGGCCAAATTTAACTTACAAAATAAAACTAGGCAAGGATGCCGAACATTCCAAGGAGGGAATAAATTATGATTATCAATCACAATATGCAAGCACTTAACGCTCATAGACAAATGGGTACAAACGCAATAAATGCTCAAAAATCAATGGAGAAATTATCTTCAGGTTTAAGAATTAATCGTGCAGGTGATGATGCAGCTGGTCTTGCAATCTCAGAAAAAATGAGAGGTCAAATCCGTGGTCTTGACCAAGCATCAAGAAATGCTCAAGATGGTATTTCTCTTATCCAAACAGCTGAAGGTGCTTTAAATGAAACACATTCAATTCTTCAACGTATGAGAGAATTAGCAGTTCAATCAGGAAATGATACAAATACAGAGACAGATAGAAAAGAAATTCAAAAAGAGATAGAACAGTTAACATCAGAAATTAACCGTATTGGTAACACAACTCAATTTAATGAGAAAAATTTATTAAATGGAGACTTATCAAGTAAATATGTAGTTAACGAAGCAGTAACAAAACCAGCAGAAACAATAACACAAACACTTGCTAAAGATGGTACTGTTAATGTAGGAGCAGACCCTGTTACTTGGAGTGGTAACTCAAGTGCTAATTTTAATATAGGTATTACTGGTACAGCAGATAATGGATTAGATTGGACAAACATTGACACAGCAGAAACAAATACTATTACGATTACTAGAGATACAGAGAATGGATTTTCTGTAGATATTACAGCTACTGATGGAACTGCAAACACAGTTACTGTAGCTGCTGATGCAGTTGCATTTGATCCAAATACAAATACATATTCTTATAATAGCCAAGGAATATCTTTTTCATTTAAAAAAGAGGACTTAGCTAATTGGGAAGTTGGACAAAATGTAACTATAGATTTAAATACTGTAGCTGGTGCAGGTACTAGTGTAACAGGTACCACTTCAACAGTAGCAAATAAACAAGACTTCTCAGTAACAGGTACAAATACTACTGGCTTAAATGCATCAATAAGTAATATTACCATTAGTGGTTCTAGTCTAGAGGGATTAGATAATATTGATGTTAGATTTGATGAGGCTGCTGGACAGTTAGTTGTAAAACTTATGAATGGTACTGACGCATTAGCTGAATATACATTTTCAGCAGCAGCAGGTGATACAATAAACTTTGAAGCTGATGGTGTAAAATTTGATTTTACAACTGCTGCAGCTTCAACAGGTACAGATGCAGTAGTAAGTGGTAACTTTAAGTTAGAAACTGAACAAAAAGAAGTAACACTAAAACCTGAAGTGACTACACCAGCTGAGACTGAAGATCACTCATTAAAATTCCAAATTGGTGCTAACAAAGATCAATCTATGAGTGTAGAAATTAATGATATACGTGCAAATGCTCTAGGGTTAACAGGAAAAGTAGGCGATACTGGATTTTCAGCTAATAATAATGTAACTAATGGAACTAATAATACAGCTGAAGAGGCAGCATTAGATGTTACATCACAAGAGAATGCAAATAATGCCATTGAAGTTATCAATCAGGCTATAAATCAAGTATCAAGTGAAAGATCTAAATTAGGAGCTGCTCAAAATCGTCTTGAACATACAATTAACAACTTAGGTACATCATCAGAGAATTTAACAGCAGCAGAATCACGTATCCGTGACGTAGATATGGCTAAAGAAATGATGGAAATGTCTAAAAATAATATTCTTAGCCAAGCTTCTCAAGCTATGCTTGCTCAAGCTAACCAAGCACCACAACAAGTACTTCAATTATTAAGATAATTAAAGTTCTAAAATATTAGAGGATTGAGACTAACTCTCAATCCTCTTTTTTAGATGGTTATATTTTGTATCAAATACAATTATCTAGATATAAGTGTAATATAAACTTAAGTTTCTTTATTATTTAACCGATGAAATATATAAAAGAATTATTTTACATGACCGTGGGGGATTAATCTATGAATATTGAAAGTATACAATTAGAAAGTATAATACAGCCTACAAGGAACAGTGATATAGCACCTTCTTCAAATGGACAGGTTCAAGCTAAGATTGGGCAGTCTATTCAAGAAGTGAGACAACATATGCAGCAGGACCCATCTTATCAACCGACCTTTCAAGAAAGAACTATACTCAATGCTATAGATGAGATAAATACTAAATTATCTGGACAAAATACAGAGGTAGAAGTAGCTTTTCATGAGAAGACAAAAGAAATGATTGTAAGATTAGTGAATAAGGAAAGTAAAGAGATAGTTAGAGAAATACCCTCAGAGAAAATGATTGATATGATTGCCTCTTTTTGTGAGATGGCTGGATTATATATAGATGAAAAAAGATAGGAGGAGAAGTTATGCGTACAACAAGTATTAGATTTACAGGTTTAGCTTCAGGTCTTGATACAGAGTCTATTGTAGAAAGTATGGTTTTACCGTATAAAATGAAGGTAGATACTAAGTGGCAAGAAAAAACTTTAATGGAAATGAAAAAAGATGCTTGGAGAGATATGAATAAACAGCTTTTTTCCTTTTACGATAAATATATAGGACAGATGAGACTAGAAAGTACTTTCAATAAGAAGAGTATTAGTGTTTCAAATCCTAGTGCTATAACAATTGATAAAAATAGTGCCCTTCCTATTGGTACTCATACAATCGATAAAATTTCCCAACTAGCTCAAGGTGCAAGACTAGAGAGTAAGCCTATTGAAGCTGATAGAAGTACAAAGCTTAAAGATTTAGGTATAAATGTGAAGGAAACAATCACTCTAAATCAAAAAGAAATCACAATTGCTGAAAATGAAACAATAGGGTCACTAACGAGAAAGATGCAAGATGCTGCACCGGAGCTAAATATTAACTTTGATGACAAGGCAAAAGCATTTTTCATTTCTTCCAAAAAGACTGGCCAATCACAAGCTATTAATGTGAGTGGGGATATGGGTGTATGGAATAAGATAGGGATTAATACAAATACTTCTAAGGTGATAAAACCAGCTACATTTTTTAAAATTGAAACAGAGCAAAAAGATATAGATGGTAAGAAAGTAGAT
Source organism: uncultured Eubacteriales bacterium (assembly GCA_900551325.1). Lineage (GTDB taxonomy): Bacteria > Bacillota > Clostridia > Lachnospirales > Cellulosilyticaceae > Holtiella. The sequence goes on from URVM01000007.1 coordinate 80,643, forward strand.
GTCTTAAAAGAGGATATCATACTTAATGTTGGTAAAGAATCTATTACTTTTACAGCTGGACAAACAATGGAGGAAGTTACAAGAGAACTAGAAGAGAAATTAAACCCTCTTGGTACACCACTTGTTGAGCCGTCTATTGAAGCACCTGTAGAGAAAACTGTTGTTAAGTATGAGAAGGGTATAATGACTCTAACAGGAGATAATAAAAATGTTATTACTTCAGCAAGTGATAATGTTACCAAAACCACAGGTTTTACAAGTACAGGCAAAAATGCCATTGTTTCATACAATGGTGTTGAGGTGGAGTCTGAGACTAACAATATTAGTGTCAATGGTCTTAACTTTACGATTAATGCAATGACTAGTGAACCTATAACTTTAGTATCTAGTCAAGATACAGAGTCTATGGTAAGTTTTATGAAGGAATTTGTAGATGAGTACAATAAGCTGATAGAAGATATTCACTCCAAGTTGAATGCTACTAGTAGTAAGGGGTATGCGCCACTTACTGAGGACCAAAAGAAAGATATGAGTGAATATGAAATTGAAGCATGGGAAAAGAAAATCAAGGATGGTATCTTTAGAGGGGATTCAGATCTTAAGCAAATTACTGATACTATGAGACAAATACTTTCAGGTAGTGTAGAAGGTGGGGCCTTTGCATCTTTATCAGAAATAGGGATTACAACAGGAAACTGGCAAGAAAATGGAAAGCTTTATTTCGATGAAGATAAGTTTAAATTAGCATTAGCGAAAGACACAGATGGTGTGGTACAATTACTTGCAGGCTCAGGTAATCCTAGATCAGTTTATGAGAAGGATCAAGCTGCTGGTAAAGTAAATGGTACAAAGTCGTGGGATGAGCTAATTACGTCTGACCATAACGAAGATAAAGCCTTAGTAGCCAACTACCAAAAACGTACCAATAGTATTGGGGATAAGCTATATGAAACAATTAATGAGGCAACACGTTCAACTACTTTAAGAAGTGCTTATTCTTTCTACAATGATAAGGCTTTGGATAAGAAAATCACAAGTGTAAAAGATGAAGTAAGTAAATTGGAAGATCGTATGTATCGTATGGAAGATATGTACTACAAAAAGTTTACAGCTATGGAGAAGATGATGCAGCAGCTTAACAATCAAAGCAACTGGCTCACCAGTCAATTAGGAGGTATGTAATGGTAACCAATCCATATCAACAGTATCAAAATAATTCAGTTATGACAGCAACACCAGGTGAACTTACACTTATGCTGTATAACGGAGCTATTAAATTTTGCAACTTAGCTATTGAAGCTATAGAACAAAATGATTTACAAAAAGCACATCAGTCTAACTTAAGAGCTCAAGATATTATTACAGAGCTTCAAGCCACACTAGATACAAAATACGAAATAAGCAAAGAGATGGACAGGCTTTACACTTTTATTAAGGAGTTATTAATAGAAGGGAATATACGTAAAGAATCACAAAAATTAGCTGATGCAAGAGATCTTATTAGAGAATTTAGAGACACTTGGCAACAAGTGATTAAAACGGCAAGATAATCTTAACATGGCTTATAATTAAGGAAGTGATACATATGGATATCGCAGCACTATCAATGGCAATGAGTCAAATGAACTTAGGCACACAAGTAGGGATAGCTGTTACTAAGCTTTCTATGGATACAGCTAGTGAGTCAGGACAGATGATGACAGAGATGCTTAAGAGCATGGAGCTTTCTGTAAACCCTAATATAGGTAGTCAAATTGATATAAAGCTATGAAAATAAAAGTCATAAAAATGAAAGTCACTATAAATACAGATATTCCAAAAGGAATAGTTAAACTGTATTTATAGTGACTTTTCTTTTGCACAAATTTAAAAGACAAACTCTTTTTAAGTTAGGGTATACATATATTAAAATAAGGCAATACATTCTGCAACAGAAAAACAAAGGGAGATATAAGTAAGAGAAATAACTAATTAAAGAAATAAGATATGAACCTTCTAAGGGAGGGATCGTGATGAAGAAAATTATTCTCTTAGGTAGTGGGGGGCACGCTAGGAGTGTGTTAGATACACTTAAGCAATTAAATAGCTTTGAACTAATAGGCATACTAGATAAAAAAGAGCAAGTAGGTAAAGTTTTAGATGGCATACCTATTGTAGGAATAGATCAAGACATGGAAAAATGCTATGACCAAGGGATAGAATATATTTTTATTGGTGTAGGGAGCATAGGAAATACAGAACTAAGAAAAAAATTATACGAGCAAGCACTTATGATAGGTTTTAAGTTTCCTACAATTATAGATTCTACTGCTATTATTGGAGAGAAGGTTGTAATAGAAGAAGGAACTTACATAGGAAAAGGGAGTATAGTGAATGTTGGAAGTTGTATAGGGAAACAGTGCATTATCAATACAGGAGCCATTGTTGAGCATGATTGCAATATTGGGGAATTTGTTCATATAGGACCTGGGGCAGTATTAAGTGGTAATGTACAAGTAGGTGCACATACACATATAGGTGTAAACAGTACAGTGATTCAAGGTATTCATATAGGCGAGCATACTTTAATAGGCGCAGGAAGTGTTGTAGTAAAGGATATAGGTTCCTATAAAAAGGCTTATGGCAATCCTTGTAAGGTGGTGGATGAAGCATGAAAAGGGTAATGATTATTGCAGAAGCAGGTGTCAATCATAACGGTGACATACAATTAGCTAAGAGATTGATCGATGTGGCAGTAGAAGCTAAGGCAGATGTAGTAAAGTTTCAAACTTTTAAAGCTGAAAATATTGTTACAGATGAAGCACCAAAAGCTACTTATCAAAAGGAAACAACAGACAGTAATGAAAGCCAATATAGGATGTTAAAGAAACTTGAGCTAAGTGTAGAAGATCACAAGGAACTAATAGCATATTGTAAAGAGAAAGGTATTTTATTTTTATCTACACCTTTTGATTTAGAGAGTATAGACTTACTAGATGATTTAGGAATAGAAATATTTAAAATTCCATCAGGAGAACTTACAAATCTACCCTACTTAGAGAAAATAGGAGCAAAGAAAAAACAGGTTATTCTATCGACAGGTATGAGTACAATAGATGAGGTAGAAGCGGCTATACGTATTTTAAATAATCAAGGAACAACAGATATTACTCTTTTACATTGTACGACCCAATATCCAACACCTATGGAAGAGGTGAATCTAAAGGCAATGTTAACGATGAAAGAAAGATTTGGACTTGAAGTAGGATATTCAGATCATACTGAAGGGATTGAAGTACCTATAGCAGCTGTAGCTATGGGGGCAACTGTAATAGAAAAACACTTTTCTTTAGATAAGAATATGGAAGGCCCAGATCATAGAGCAAGTTTAGAACCAAATGAACTTATTAAGATGGTGCAAGCTATACGAAATATAGAAAAAGCATTAGGTAATGGTGAGAAGGTTCCTTCTAAGTGTGAATTACAAAATAAAGAGATTGTAAGGAAAAGTATTGTAGCGAAAGTCTCTATACAAGAGGGTGAACTGTTTAGTGAGGATAATTTAACAGTTAAAAGACCAGGGAGTGGCATATCACCTATGAGGTGGCATGAGGTATTAGGCAGAAGAGCAACCAAGAATTATGTAAAAGATGAGATGATTATATTATGAAAAAAATATGTGTTGTAACAGGGACTAGAGCTGAATATGGGTTACTTAAACCACTTATGCATAAAATAGAGGAAGATGAACAATTAGAGCTACAACTTTTAGTAACAGGTATGCATCTTTCCCCAGAGTTTGGGATGACATACAAGGAAATTGAAGCAGATGGTTTTCTGATTACAGAAAAGGTAGAGATGCTTTTAAGTGCAGATACACCTACAGGTATATGTAAGAGTATGGGACTAGGGATGATGGACTACAGTGGAGCTTATAGTAGATTAAAACCAGATATGATTGTTGTCTTAGGTGATAGGTTTGAAGCTTTTTCAGCAGTAGCGAGTGGATTAGTACACAATATTCCAGTTTCTCATATACATGGCGGAGAATTAACCCAAGGTGCAATAGATGATGCTTTACGTCATGCGATGACTAAAATGAGCTATTTACATTTTACAAGCGATGAGGTTTATAGACAACGAGTTATTCAATTAGGAGAAGAGCCAAGTCGTGTTTATAATGTGGGAGCTCTTGGAGTAGAAAATATTAGAAGTCTAAAGTTATTATCTAAAAAAGAATTAGAAGAGTCTATAGAGTTCAATATGGATGGAAATGTGGTATTAGTTACTTTTCATCCAGTAACACGAGAAGTGGCGTCTGCTAAGAATCAATGTGAAGAATTACTAAATGCTTTAGATGAAGTAAAAGATTTAAAACTTATTTTTACCAAAGCTAATGCAGATACAGAAGGAAGAATAATTAATGAAATGATTGATCAGTACGTTCAAAAAGATTCATCCAGTCGTATAGCTTTTACATCTATGGGACAATTGCGTTATTTAAGTGCAATGAAATACTCCAAAATGGTAATAGGAAATTCCTCCAGTGGTATTTTAGAAGCGCCTGCACTTGGTATACCAACTATCAACATAGGGGATAGACAAAAAGGTAGAATAAAAGCTAGGAGTGTATTCGATTGTAAAGCATATAAAGAAGATATAAGAGCAGCTATTACAAAAATACTAGAAGCTGAAGAAGTGTATAGAAGTATTTATAATAAGAATCAGGATACAGAAGCTGCCTCTAGTCAAATTATTAGATATATGAAACAACACTTAAACACTATAGATATGAAAAAATCTTTTTATGATATACAGATTTAATAGTTTATGACATATAGCATTAAGAAAGGCGATGATCATGAAATCTTTTATTCCCTTATCTGTACCCAACTTAAAGGGCAATGAATTGAAGTATGTTACTGAAGCTATAGAGAATGAATGGGTATCTACCGGAGGTAAATTTATCAATATATTTGAACAACATATAGCCAGTTACGTTAAGGTACAAGAGGCTGTAGCCTGCCAAAGTGGGACAGCAGGGCTCCACTTAGCCTTATTACTTAGTGGAGTAAAAAGAGAGGACTTAGTAATAGTCCCCACTTTAACTTTCATTGCGGCTGTTAATCCTGTTAAGTATGTAGGTGCTTTACCTATATTTATGGATTGTGATGATACTCTCACTATAGATTGTGAGAAATTGGAGAGCTTCTGTGAAGAAGAGTGTGAACTTATTGAAGGCGTGTTAGTTCTTAAGACGACCAAACAAAGTGTAAGAGCAATTGTTGTAGTACATGTATTTGGAAATATGGCAAACATGTCTAGGGTTAAGGAGATTGCATCTAAATATAAGTTAAAGGTAATAGAGGATGCAACAGAAAGTTTGGGAACTTACTATATATCGGGTAAGTATATAGGACAGTATGCAGGAACTATAGGTGATTATGGAGTCTATTCTTTTAATGGTAATAAAATTATTACTACAGGTGGTGGTGGTATGCTTATTGCACAAAATCCTAAGGATAGTCAGCATGCTAAATATTTATCTACCCAAGCTAAAGACGATGAGCTTTATTTTATACATAATGAAATAGGCTATAACTACCGTATGACGAATGTGCAAGCAGCTATTGGTGTAGCCCAGTTAGAGCGATTAGATGAGTTCATTAAAACAAAGAAAGATAATTATTTATACTATGATAGCTTATTAAATGAAATAGAGGGTATACGTTTAATGCCTTTTAGAGAAGGTATCAGTCCTAACTATTGGTTCTATGCTTTAGTGCTTGAAAAAGAAGAGTATATAAAAAGGCGTAATCAGATCATTCACCAGTTGCAAGAAAGTGGCATCCAAACAAGAGCTATTTGGGGCCTTATTCATAAGCAAAAGCCTTATGAAAAGGCATATAACTATAAGATAGAAAAGGCAGAGTATTATTACGATAGAGTAATCAATTTACCATGTAGTTCAAACTTAACAAAAGAAGATATTAGGCGAGTAGTAGGAGTGCTCAAATCTATTTTAGAAAATAATTAGGGGGATTAGGAATGAAATTACAAGGTAAAAAAGTACTTGTAACAGGTGCTGAAGGTTTTATAGGAAGTCATCTAACAGAAATGCTCGTTGAGCAAGGAGCAGATGTTACTGCACTTGTACAGTACAATTCTTTCAATAACTGGGGATGGATTGATTTTTTTGATGAAAAAGTTAAAAAGCAAATTAAGGTAATTACAGGAGATATTAGAGAATATGATAATGTAAAGCGTATGGTAAAGGGGCAAGATGTAGTCTTTCATTTAGCGGCTCTTATTGCCATACCCTATTCTTATCTATCTCCTATGGCATATATTAGAACAAATGTAGAGGGGACAGCTAATGTACTTGAAGCATGTCGGGATTATGATATAGAAAAGATTGTACACACTTCTACATCTGAAACTTACGGGACAGCACTTTATGTACCAATTGATGAAAAGCATCCTATGCAAGGACAATCACCTTATTCAGCTTCTAAAATAGGAGCAGATAAAATAGCAGAGAGCTATTATAGAAGTTTTGGAACACCCATTGCAACTATGAGACCATTTAATGCATATGGACCAAGACAATCAGCTAGGGCGGTTATTCCTACTATTATTTCTCAAATTCTAGCAGGAAAAGAAGAAATTAAATTAGGTGCTCTTACGCCAACAAGGGACTTTAACTATGTAATAGATTTAGCAGCAGCCTTTATAGATATTGCAGAAAGTGATAAGACAATAGGGGAAGTAATCAATGTAGGATCTAACTTTGAAATAAGTATTGAAGAACTTGCAAAGCTTATTATGAATTTAATAGGAAAAGAAGTAAAAATATTATGTGATGAAGAACGTATTCGTCCAGATAAAAGTGAGGTAAATAGGCTTTGGGCAGACAATCATAAAATAAAAGAGCTAACAGGATGGCAACCACGTTACACCTTAGAAGAAGGGTTAAAAGAAACTATAGAGTGGATAAAAGAGAATCTAGATATATTAAAAGTAGATATTTACAATGTTTAGTAGTGTTAAGAAAAATACCCCTAGTAGCTTCGAAACAAAGTGTTTGAAGCTACTAGGGGTATTTTATAACAAGTCTTTATTTATTTTATGAGTCCCCTAAAACACCTTAAAAATACAGACAATCCCCCCAGATTGTTTCTGTCCATATTTAAAGGTGTTTTAGTTCGGTGGTAGTTGTAGGTTTCAAAGTTATATGAGAGAATCGTAACTTTCTTTAAGCTTTTTTGAATAATGCAGTCCGTCTGTTCTTAGTGGCCGTGCCGCCTGCCTGCATAGACCGGTGGGGTTCTTTCAATACTAGAGCTGCCATATGCAGAGTGGTATTCCATCAGTAGCCACAGGTTATTACAGCGTCTCGAGGTACCCTTCGATAAGACATTTTGCCGTCCTCATGATTGTGCCCGTAGAAAGCTTAAGTTCTTAGTGTATAACTATGAAATTTTAGGTATTGCACCAACTAGAGTAAGCTACCACTCTTACCTTAATTGGTTTTCTAAGAAAAAGTTTATCCTGTATACAAAGTGTGGGGGGAAGCACCTGTCACATTTGAAACTTATTCTTAGGAAGGACTAAAAAGATATTTGCCTAGGATATATATTTTTTTAATCCCTATACTATATAAATACGTGAAAAAGAAACAAAACCGTCGCTTTTATTTTCAAGTTATATATTTTTATTAGAAATACACAAAAAGTGTTAGATAAATTTATGTAATTTTAAGTGTGATTTGAGTTTATAAAATAGAAAAAGAGTCAGTAGTTTTATCTTTCTTTTGTATAGGGTATACTATAAAGATAAGAATAAGACACAGCTAAAGAAGACTAGGTAAGGAGTTTAAAGATGATTACCATAGAAGAAATAAGAGATTTATGTTCTAGTCAGGCCGTATTTAATGATGGTAAGTATTTGTATGGACTAGGACATGTAAAGCATATTAAAGTTTTTAAAGCCCCTACGGGTTATGAGATACAAGCATGTGTAGAAGATAGGGGAAGGCTTATAGATGTCCTTGTAAAACTAAGTAATACAGGGCGAGTGACTCATAAGTGTACGTGTAATGGACCATATGGGAATTGGTATATATGTGAACATGTGGTTGCAGTACTTATTGAGTTTTGTGTAAGAATGGAAGATGGGTCTGTACAAGTTCAACCTATTGAGCAGATCTACGGTGCACAAATGCTAGATTACTATGAAAATGAAGTGACTAAGCAGGTGCAAATTTATAAAAAAGATTATATTAATGTCCAACCTAAATTAGTACATCTGTGGGGAGATCGTTATGGCCTTAGTCTACAAGTAGGGGAAGACCGTATGTACGTAGTGAAGGATATTGTAGCCTTTGCTTCAGCTATTTTAAATGAGGAGCAGCTAGAATATGGGAAGAATTTATCTTTTCTACATCATATTGAAGCATTTAAAGAAAAGGATAGACCACTCATTGAATGGCTTGTAGATGAAGTTGTTGCCAAAGAGATGATTGTTCAACAACTCTTTGCAAATAGTAAAGTTGGAAGGACGGATAAAAAGGTTTTACCTCTTACTTCTCAAGGGTTTGACAGATTGTTTGAGCTTTTAGAAGGGGAAAGTGTAGGATATGAAGTGATTCAAGGTGGCACTGTAACCTTTGTAAGAGAAAATCCAGTTCTTTTTTTCAAAGTAGAAAAGGAAGAAGAGCAATTTAATTTAACTTTAAAGAAGCAGCCGTTAGAGCTTATTAAGTACAATAAAAATCAGTATATCCTAATGGAAGATAGACTTTATAAGTGTACCAAATCTTATGGAGATGCTATTATGCCTATTTTACTTTTTATGAGGGATATGCATACAAGTGTTCTAGCCTTTGATGAAAAAGGTTGGCAAAGGTTTGTACTAACCGTGTTACCTAAGATTAGACGTCAAGTAGCTCTAGATATAGACCCTAAATTATTAGAAGAGTACAATCCACCTAAACTTGAAATTAAACTTTTCTTAGATAAAGATAGTGCAAATAATATTATAGGAAAGGTTACTTTTAAATATGGTAGTACAGAATTTAATCCCTATGATGCAAGCAATAAGGGGCAAATTGATACAGCACGTGAAATAGGTAAGGAACATGCTTTTAATAACTTGCTTGCTCAATATCCTTTTAAAAACCGTAATGGACAAATCCATTTAGATGAGGAAGAAGCCATTTATGAATTCTTAAATGAGGGTATTGATAGTTTACTATCTTTAGCAGAAGTACATGTATCAGAAGACTTAAAGTATATGAAGTTTAAAAAGCCTGCTATAGGTGCAGTAGGTATTAAAATTGAAAGTGATCTATTAAAAGTAGATTTTAAGGAAATTAATATGACAGCAGAAGAGATAGAGGCTGTTATTTTTGCATATAAGCAAAAGAAAAAATATTATCGTTTAAGAAGTGGTGCTTTTATTGATACTACTGGACAAAATGTAGAGCAGTTAGCGGCTATTATGGAAGGTTTAGATTTAGATAATACAGATATTACTAGAGGAGAAGTAACACTTCCTAAATACCGAGCACTTTACCTTGATCAGATTTTAAAAAGTACAGAAGAGATACAAGTGGAAAGAGATAAGTACTTTAAGCGTATTGTACGTGATATTAAAAATGTGGAAGATACAGATTATGAAGTACCAATCTCACTTAAGAAGATTTTAAGAAGTTATCAAAAAACTGGCTTTAGATGGTTAAAGACAATGGCTGCCTATGGATTTGGCGGTATTCTAGCAGACGATATGGGGCTTGGAAAGACATTACAGATTATAGCTCTTTTCTTATCAGAAAAAGAAGAAAGAACTAAGTCAAGTTTAGTAGTAGCTCCTACATCTTTAGTACTGAACTGGGAAAGAGAAATTAATAAATTTGCCCCAGAGTTAAAAGTGCTTATTGTAATGGGTGATGGAGAAGAAAGAAAAGTAAAACTACAAAATACAGAAGACTATGATGTAGTTGTGACTTCCTATGATACATTAAAAAGGGATATAGACTATTATGAAAAGTTAGAGTTTAGATATTGCATCGCAGATGAAGCTCACTATATTAAAAATCCTACTACTCAAAATGCGAGAGCTTTAAAGGAAGTACGTAGTGAGGTGCGTTTTGCTTTAACAGGAACACCGATTGAGAATACTTTAGCAGAGTTATGGAGTATGTTTGACTTTATTATGCCAGGTTATCTTTATCCTTATCTAAGATTTAAAGGAAGCTTTGAAACACCCATCGTGAAGATGGGAGATGAAAGAGCAACAGAGCGTTTACGCAGTCTAGTAGCACCTTTTGTTATTAGAAGACTTAAAAAAGATGTGTTAAAAGAACTTCCAGATAAGACAGAAACCATTATCTACAATCAAATGGAAGAAGAACAAGAAACGCTTTATAAGGCACATCTTGCTATGATGCAAAAAGAGTTTAATAAGGAAGTAAAAGAAAAAGGTATGAGTAAGAGTCATATTAAAATCTTAGCTATGCTTACAAGATTAAGACAGTTATGCTGTCATCCAAGTCTTTTCTTAGAAGACTATGAAGGTGGAAGTAGTAAGCTTACACAATGTATAGAAATTATAGAAGATAGTATAGAAGCAGGACATAAGATTTTACTTTTTTCTCAGTTTACTTCTATGTTAGAAAAGATAGGAAGGGCTTTAGAAGAAAAACATATTCCTTTTTATAAGCTGACAGGGCAGACAAAGGCAGAAGATAGATTTGCAATGGTAGAGGCTTTTAATGCAGATAATACACCAATATTTCTTATATCTTTAAAAGCTGGTGGAACTGGACTGAACCTTACAGGGGCAGATATTGTGATTCATTATGATCCTTGGTGGAATGTATCTAGTGAAAATCAAGCTACAGACCGTGCGTACCGTATTGGGCAAGATAAGAAAGTCCAAGTTTTTAAACTAATTACGCAAAACACTATTGAAGAAAAGATCAAAGAGTTACAAGAAAGAAAAATTGGGCTTGCAGATAATGTTTTAACGGAAGGTCAAACGTTTATTGGACAAATGAGTGAAGAGGAAATAAGAGATTTATTTACCCTATAATAGAGTAAATGCTTATATTTCCTCTATATAGTTCTTTCTTATATGACGATAAATTAAATAAGTAGATTAAACTCGCTAGGAGGAACTATGAAAGAGATACTTTTAAAAGATATTTTAGAGATTACTAAAGCACAAAAAGAAGCGCTTGAAAAAAGTGATTTAGAAAAGTTTGAAGAGCTTCTTACACAAAAACAAGTTAAAATAGACGCTATTGATAAGCTTCATAAAGAACAACCTGGGACAAAAGCAGAAAAACATGAAGATTTACTTAAAGAAATTATAAGTTTAGATGGAAGCAATAAGATAGAATTTGAAAGACAGTTTGAAGAGGTTAAAAAAAATCTTCAAAATACTCGTGATGAAATGAATAACTTAAGGCAAAGACAATATGTAAATTATATATATAATAACCCTTATGATATTTCAGATGAAGAGGGAATCTTTTATGATAAGAGGTAGGTGGTAAGATGGAACAGCTTTTTGAAAGTTTAAATCGTATCGTAGAATATTTAAACCAAATTTATACTATTACTCAAAACCAGACAACCATACTACTGGATAGTAAACAAGCAGGAGATAGTCTTAATTTAATTGAAGAAATGGCTACCTATAAAAATGAAATAACAACTGAACTTGAAAAAGAGGAAGAAATTTTTCAGACTCAGTATAGCTTACACAAAGCATCTATTAATGAAGTGGAAGTTCAAAGACTACTAAAACAAACAGTAGGTCATGTTCTAGCACTTAAAGATAAGGTCATTCAGTTAGAACAAAAGAATGTCCTTATCATGCAGGATCTTTTAAAGCGACTAACGGAAAAAGTAGAAATTCCTAAAAATCCAGAATTTGTTACAATGGCTTATAAAAAGCATGGCAAAGAGTAGGTAGATAACCTACTTTTGCCATGAAATTTTTATTGCAAAAAATATAAGGTCATGTTAGACTACAAATCACATCGGTATTAGTTTTTTAAAAGTATGCAAAAAGCTAATAAATGATAAAAATTAACAATTATTTCGAGGATAATCCTCTTGACTGTGTATTTCACAGTATGCTATATTAAAGTTGTACCTAGATAGGTCTTTTTTTTATGGCAATTTTTAAGAGCTTTAACTCAAGTGGAGGTGTCAATCGTGAGAGTACAAATTACTTTAGCTTGTGAAGATTGCAAGCGCAGAAACTACACCATGACAAAGGATAAGAAAGCACATCCTGACCGCATGGAAACAAAAAAATATTGCAAATTCTGCAAAGCACATACACTTCACAAAGAAACTAAAAAATAAGAGTGTATGAATCCGGTATACCAGGGAGGATGAAAGAATGGTTGAATTTTTTAAAGACTTCATAGCAGAAAGTAAAAGAATAGTTTGGCCAAGTAAATCAGATCTTATAACTAAGACTGCAAATGTTATTGTATTTTCACTTATTGTAGCGGTTATAATTTTTGGCATGGATGCGGTATTTAGTTACGCTCTACAACTATTACGTCAAGTAGCATAATTGGAGGAACAACAATGGATGAGGCAAGATGGTATGTGGTACACACATATTCTGGATATGAAAACAAAGTAAAAGCGAATATTGAGAAAGCTATTAAAAATCGTAATATGCAAGACTTAATCCATGTGGTTGAAGTGCCTATGCAAGACGAAGTTGAAGAAAAGAACGGAACTAAAAGAACTGTACAGAGAAAAACTTTCCCTGGATATGTACTGATCAAAATGGTCATGACAGATGATACGTGGTACGTTGTACGTAATACACGTGGGGTTACTGGATTTGTAGGTCCTGACTCTAAACCAGTATCTTTAACTGTCGATGAAATCAAAGGCATGGGAATTGATGTTAGAGTTTTACGTCCACAAGTAGAGGTTGGGGATGCTGTTAAGATTTTAGCAGGAGCTTTCCAAGATTCTGAAGGGATCGTAAAAGAAATTCATGAAGCAAAAGGTGCGATTATCGTATCTGTTCAAGGATTTGGACGTGAATTCCCTGTAGAGGTAAGTTTCGAACAAGTTGAGAGATTTATCTAACAAACAAGTTTAGTAAGTTTAAAAAGCAACGCGCGAGTGGGAGGGAATTCCCCGCGAATACCACATTTTCTTTAGGAGGTAACTAATATGGCTAAAAAAGTTACAGGAATGATAAAATTACAAATTCCAGCAGGTAAGGCAACTCCTGCACCACCAGTTGGTCCAGCACTTGGTCAACATGGTGTTAATATCGTTGGTTTTACAAAAGAATTCAACGAAAGAACAGCTAAAGATGCTGGTCTTATTATCCCAGTAGTAATTACTGTATATGCTGACAGAAGTTTTTCTTTCATCACAAAAACTCCACCAGCAGCTGTATTACTTAAAAAAGCAGCTAACATTCAATCTGGTTCAGCAGTACCAAACAAAACAAAAGTTGCAAAAATCACTGAAGCTAAAATCAGAGAAATTGCAGAACTTAAAATGCCAGACCTTAATGCATCAAGCATTGAAGCTGCTATGAGCATGATTGCTGGTACAGCACGTTCAATGGGAATCGTTATTGAAGGTTAATTCAAAACTACTTTAAAATTTAATTTGAGCGCGTATATAGTACGTGGGAGGGCATAGTCCCCGATAATACCACAAGGAGGTAACGTTATGAAAAGAGGAAAAAAATATATCGAAGCTGCTAAACTTGTAGATCGTTCAAACTTATACGATACAAACGAAGCTTTTGATTTAGTAGTAAAAGCATCTAGTGCAAAATTCGACGAAACAGTTGAAGCACACATCAAATTAGGTGTTGACAGCCGTCATGCTGATCAACAAGTACGTGGTGCGGTAGTATTACCACACGGTACTGGTAAAACTCATAAAGTACTTGTATTTGCTAAAGGTGCAAAAGCTGATGAAGCTTTAGCTGCTGGTGCAGATTACGTAGGTGCTGAGGATTTAATTCCAAGAATCCAAAACGAAGGTTGGTTCGATTTTGATGTTGTAGTTGCTACACCAGATATGATGGGTGTTGTAGGTCGTCTTGGTCGTGTACTTGGACCAAAAGGCTTAATGCCAAACCCAAAAGCTGGTACAGTTACTATGGATGTTACTAAAGCGATCAATGATATCAAAGCTGGTAAAATTGAGTACCGTCTTGACAAAACAAACATTATCCACGTTCCAGTTGGTAAAGTTTCATTCGGTCAAGAAAAATTACAAGAAAACTTCTCCACATTAATGAGTGCAATCATAAAAGCTAAACCAGCTGCTGCAAAAGGTCAATACCTTCGTAGCATCTCTGTTTCATCAACAATGGGTCCTGGCGTAAAAGTTAACCCAACTAAAGTTGATCAATAACAGAAACTGGAAGCAAATAAATTATTGACAATCTAAGATGGACATGGTATCATCTTAGATGTTGAAAATGAATACTGTACCGCAGACAGTAGGTGCCCTAGGGCGTAACGTATAACTACCTACCGAGGTCTATATTATATATGGACGGATGTATCACCACTTTGCCTGCGGAAAAGCAAAGTGGTATTTTTTTGACATAACCTGGAATTAGGAGGTGTAACAATGGCAAAAGTTGAACAAAAACAAGTTGTTGTTGATCAAATCAAAGCAAAATTAGAAGGAGCAAGCTCAATCCTTTTAGTAGACTATCGTGGTCTTACAGTAGACCAAGATACAAAACTTCGTAAAGAACTTCGTGAAGCTGGTGTTGAGTACAAAGTATACAAAAACACTATGGTAAACTTCGCAGTTCAAGGAACAGAGTTCGAAGCAATTTCTAAACATCTTGAAGGACCTACAGCTATCGCAATTAGTTACGAAGATGCAACTGCCGGTGCTAGAGTATTAGCAAAAGTAGCTAAAGCTAACGATAAGTTAGAATTCAAAGGCGGTGTAGTTGAAGGTACTTACTACGATGCAAATGGTATGTTAGCAATCGGTAACATCGCACCAAGAGAAGAATTACTTGGTCGCTTACTTGGAAGCTTCAAATCACCTATGTCAAGCTTTGCACGTGTTATTAAACAAGTTGCAGAAAAAGACGCAGAATAATCTAAAGAACATTCAGTTCAATTTAATCATTAATTAAATCTACGGAGGTGCTTACAATGGCAAAATTATCAATCCAAGAAATCATGGAAGCTATTAAAGAATTAACAATTTTAGAATTAAACGATTTAGTAACAGCTTGTGAAGAAGAATTCGGTGTATCAGCAGCAGCAGGCGTTATGGTAGCAGCAGCACCAGGTGCAGCAGTTGAAGAAAAAACAGAATTCGACGTTGAATTAACAGACGCTGGTTCAGAAAAAATCAAAGTAATCAAAGTGGTTCGTGAAATCACAGGTCTTGGCTTAAAAGAAGCTAAAGACGTAACAGAAGGAACACCAAAAGTTCTTAAAGAAGGCGTTTCTAAAGATGAAGCTGAAGCAATCAAAGCTAAATTAGAAGAAGTTGGCGCTAAAGTAACTTTAAAATAATTTCAGGTATGTTAAAAGGCAGCACATTGCTGCCTTTTATTTTTTCGCCTATTATAGTGAAAAACAATACAAAAAAGGTAGTTACCCTTGAAAGGAACTACCTCGAGTGATATATTAAAAATGCTTAACCATAAAATGAGAAAAAAGGGTTGACTTACCCTTTTTTTTCTGATAGCATATTAGAATGTGTCAGTATGTATATATTTCTCCAAATATTATAGCATACACGCAAAAACTTGACAATACATAATCTAACTTAAATGTATAAGGATGTAAAAATCTATACAAGTAAATAAGATTATGTGAATTGAAGCTTTAACTAGGAATAATGCAGCTTGCTGCATGATTTATAAATTTTGCAAGGGGTGAGAGAACACATGCAAAAATCTAAGATTCGCCCTATTAATGTGGGCAAACAAATTCGTATGAGCTATGCTATGACAGACGAGATTTTTGAAATACCAAATCTTATTGAGGTACAAAAGGATTCTTATAACTGGTTCCTCAAAGAAGGATTAAAAGAGGTGTTTCAAGATATTTCACCAATTACAGATTTCAACGGTAACCTTAGCCTTGAATTTGTAGATTTTGTTTTAGACAGCAAACCTAAATACACAGTGGAAGAAGCTAAAGAAAGAGATGCTAACTATAGTGCAGCTCTTAAAGTAAAAGCAAGACTTCACAACAAAGAAACTGGAGAAACAATTGATAATGATGTGTTCATGGGAGATTTCCCTCTTATGACAGAAAACGGAACCTTCATTATTAATGGGGCAGAACGTGTTATCGTTAGCCAGTTAGTTCGTTCTCCTGGTATTTATTATGCTATTGATTTCGATAAAATTGGTAAAAAACTTTATTCAGCTACTGTTATTCCTAACCGTGGTGCATGGCTTGAATATGAGACAGATTCAAATGATATTTTCTATGTAAGAGTAGATAGAACACGTAAGGTACCAGTAACTGTTCTTTTACGTGCCTTAGGTTTAGGTAGTGATGCAGAAATTCTTGATACATTTGGAGAAGAACCAAAAATTCTTCAAACAATTGAGAAAGATACTACTAAAACATATGAAGAAGGTCTTCTAGAAATATATAAACGTATTCGTCCAGGAGAGCCACCAACAGTTGAAAGTGCTCAAACTCTTCTTGGTAATATGTTCTTTGATCCACGTCGCTATGACCTTGCAAAAGTAGGTCGCTACAAATTCAACAAGAAATTAGCACTTAGAAACCGTGTTACAGGACACAAGCTCGCTGAAGATGTTGTAGACATGTTCACAGGTGAAGTGGTTGCAACAGCTGGTGAGAAAATTACAGTTGCTTTAGCGGATAAGATTCAAAATACTGGTGTAGGTTATATCTACATTTCTGTACATGAAACAGAGCGTCCAGTTAAAGTACTTACTAACCAAACAGTAGATCTTAATCATTTCTTCCCTAATATTGATGCAGATGAAGTAGGCATTAAAGATGCAGTTTACTATCCAGCATTAGTACGTATTATAGAAGAATTTGATGAAGAAGATGACATTAAAGCTGCTATTATAGCAAGACATAATGAACTTGTTCCAAAGCATATTACATTAGAAGATATTTTTGCTTCTATTAACTATAATATTCATCTTGAATATGATCTAGGACATAAAGATGATATTGACCACCTTGGAAATCGTCGTATTCGTGCGGTAGGAGAACTCCTTCAAAATCAATTCCGTATCGGTCTTGCCCGTATGGAAAGAGTAGTACGCGAAAGAATGACAGTTCAAGATTCAGAAGCAATCAGTCCTCAAACATTTATTAATATTAGACCAGTAACAGCTGCTATTAAAGAATTCTTTGGTAGTTCACAGCTTTCACAGTTCATGGACCAAAACAACCCTCTTGCTGAGCTTACTCATAAGCGTAGATTATCAGCACTTGGACCAGGTGGTCTTTCAAGAGAGCGTGCAGGCTTCGAGGTACGTGACGTTCACCATTCTCACTATGGTCGTATGTGTCCTATCGAAACACCTGAGGGTCCAAACATCGGTCTTATCAACTCACTTGCAACATTTGCTCGTATTAATGAATATGGGTTTATTGAAGCACCTTATCGTGTAATTGATAAGAGTACAGGAACACCACGTGTAACTGATGATGTAATTTATATTACAGCTGATGAAGAAGAAAACTATACAGTATGTCAAGCAACAGAAGAACTTAATGAAAATAGAGAATTCGTTAACAAGAAAGTAAGAGCGCGTCGTCGTGAAGAAATCTTAGAATTCGACTATAAAGAAATTGACCTTATGGACATTTCTCCAAAACAGATTGTATCTGTTGCGACAGCTATGATTCCTTTCCTTGAAAATGATGATGCTAACCGTGCCCTCATGGGAGCGAACATGCAACGTCAGGCAGTTCCTCTTATCCGTACAAACAGCCCAATTGTAGGTACAGGTATGGAACATAAAGCAGCAGTAGATTCTGGTGTACTTGCAGTAGCTCGTGAAGATGGTATTGCAGAAAAAGTAACAGCAGATGAAATTGTTATTCGTTCAGAAGATGGTAAGAAACATTCTTATAAATTAACTAAATTCTCAAGAAGTAACCAAGGTACATGTATTAATCAAAGACCTATCATTAATAAAGGTGATGTGATTAAAAAAGGTGATGTACTTGCTGATGGTCCTTCAACAGATCATGGTGAGCTTGCTCTTGGTCAAAATCCACTTATCGGCTTCATGACTTGGGAAGGTTACAACTACGAGGATGCTATCCTTTTAAGTGAAAGACTTATTAAAGAAGATATTTACACTTCTGTTCATATTGAAGAGTATGAAGTAGAAGCTCGTGATACAAAAGTAGGTCCAGAAGAAATCACTCGCGATATTCCAAACGTAGGTGAAGATACACTTAAAGACCTTGATGAAAGAGGTATCATCCGTATTGGTGCGGAAGTACGTTCAGGAGATATCTTAGTAGGTCGTGTAACTCCAAAAGGTGAGACAGAACTTACAGCAGAAGAAAGATTACTTCGTGCTATTTTCGGTGAGAAGGTACGTGAAGTAAGAGATACATCTTTACGTGTACCTCATGGTGAAGCAGGTATTATCGTAGATGTTAAAGTATTCACACGCGAAAATGGTGATGAGCTTTCACCAGGTGTAAATAAAATGGTTCGTTGTTATATTGCTCAAAAGAGAAAAATCTCTGTTGGTGATAAAATGGCTGGACGACATGGTAACAAAGGGGTTATCTCAAGAGTTCTTCCAGTAGAAGATATGCCATTCCTTCCAAACGGTAGAGCACTTGATATCGTACTTAACCCACTAGGGGTTCCATCTCGTATGAATATTGGACAGGTATTAGAAGTCCATTTAGGTCTTGCTGCTAAAGCTCTTGGCTTTAAAATAGCAACACCTGTATTTGATGGCGCTAACGAGTATGACATTATGGATACACTAGAAATGGCTAATGACTATGTAAATAGATCATGGGAAGAGTTTACCAAGCTATGGAAAGATCGTATCGATGAAAAAGTATATAAATATCTTGAAGATAACCTAGACCATCGTAGTGAATGGGAAGGTGTTCCTATCGATCGTACAGGAAAAATCCAACTTCGTGATGGACGTACAGGGGAACCATTTGATAACCCAGTAACTGTAGGATACATGCATTACCTTAAACTTCACCACTTAGTTGATGATAAGATGCATGCTCGTTCAACAGGACCATATGCAACCATTACACAACAACCACTTGGTGGTAAAGCACAATTCGGTGGACAACGTTTCGGAGAGATGGAGGTATGGGCACTTGAAGCTTATGGTGCTGCTTATACATTACAAGAAATCCTTACAATTAAGTCTGACGACGTTGTAGGCCGTGTTAAAACTTACGAAGCAATCGTTAAAGGTGAAAATATACCTGAACCAGGAATTCCTGAGTCATTTAAAGTTCTTCTTAAAGAACTTCAATCATTAGCACTTGATGTTAGAGTATTAACAAGTGATATGTCTGAACTTGAAATCAAAGAAAGTGTTGAAGATGGTGAAGGCCTAGCAGTTAATATTGAAGGTGCTGAAGGTGTGCCACAAAATCCAGAATTTATCGATGATGATGTAGAATTAGCTGAAACTGATTTAGAAGCAGATCCAGATCTTGAAGAAGATGCTTTAGATTTCGATTTTGATGAATCAGTTGTAGAAGATTTATTCGAAGAACCATTAGATGATTTGGATTTATAAAAGCTTAAGAAGGGAGTAAAGGTCATGACTAATATGGATCAATCAATTCTATTTGAGGCAATAAGAATTGGATTAGCTTCCCCTGATAAAATTCGCGAATGGTCTAGAGGAGAAGTAAAAAAGCCAGAAACAATTAACTACCGTACACAAAGACCTGAACGAGACGGGCTATTCTGTGAAAAAATATTTGGACCAAGCAAGGACTGGGAATGTCATTGTGGTAAATATAAGCGTATCAGATATAAAGGTGTAATTTGTGATCGTTGTGGTGTTGAAGTCACAAAAGCAAAAGTACGCCGTGAGAGAATGGGACACATCGAGCTTGCAGCTCCTGTGTCTCACATCTGGTACTTTAAAGGTATTCCAAGTAGAATGGGACTTATTCTTAATCTTTCACCAAGATTACTAGAAAAAATCCTTTATTTTGCATGCTATATCGTTACAGATCCTAAAGATACAGGGTTATCATATAAAGAAGTACTTACAGAAAAAGAATTTAGAGAAGCAGAAGAAAAATATGGCTATGGCTCATTTACAGCAGAAATGGGTGCAGAAGCTATTAAAAAATTACTTCAAGATATCGACCTTGAAGCTGAAAGCATTGAACTTAAGGCAGGACTTAAAGATACTACAGGACAAAAAAGAATTCGTATTATTAAACGCTTAGAGGTAATCGAAGCATTTAGACTTTCTGGTAACAAACCAGAATGGATGATTCTTGATGTTGTTCCAGTATTACCACCAGACTTAAGACCAATGATTCAACTTGATGGTGGACGTTTTGCAACATCAGACTTAAACGACCTTTACAGAAGAGTAATTAACCGTAACAATCGTTTAAAACGTCTTCTTGACCTTGGCGCACCAAACATTATTGTACGTAATGAAAAGCGTATGCTTCAAGAAGCTGTTGATGCTTTAATTGACAACGGTAGACGTGGTAGACCTGTTACAGGACCAGGAAATAGACCTCTTAAATCTTTATCAGACATGCTTAAAGGTAAAGCAGGACGTTTCCGTCAAAACTTACTTGGTAAACGTGTTGACTATTCAGGACGTTCAGTTATCGTAGTAGGACCATCACTTAAGCTTTATCAATGTGGTTTACCAAAAGAAATGGCTATTGAGTTATTCAAGCCTTTCGTTATGAAAAAACTTGTATCTGATGGTTTAGCACATAACATTAAAAATGCTAAGCATATGATAGAAAGACTTCATCCAGAAGTTTGGGATGTACTTGAAGAAGTTATTCGTGAGCATCCTGTTATGCTTAACCGTGCCCCTACACTTCACCGTTTAGGTATTCAAGCATTTGAACCTATTCTAGTTGAAGGTCGTGCACTTAAACTTCACCCACTTGTATGTACAGCTTATAACGCTGACTTCGATGGTGACCAGATGGCGGTTCACGTACCACTTTCTGTAGAAGCACAAACAGAATGTCGTTTCCTTCTTTTAGCTCCAAACAACTTACTTAAACCATCTGATGGTGGACCAGTAGCTGTTCCTTCACAAGATATGGTTCTTGGTACTTATTACTTAACTCTTGATAAAGAGGGTGAAGAAGGTGAAGGTAAATACTTTAAGGATGAAAGTGAAGCAATTTTAGCATACACTAACCAAGTAATTACACTTCATGCACGTATTAAGGTACGTAGAACTATTGAAATAAATGGTGAATTAAAAACAGGTATTACAGAAACAACAGTTGGACGTATTATCTATAATGAAGTTATTCCTCAAGATCTTGGATTTGTAGATCGTACAAAACCAGAGAATGAATTTAAATATGAGATTGATTTCTTAGTTGGTAAAAAAGAACTTGGAAAAATTATCAAAAAATGTATTAATACACATGGAGCAACTAAGACAGCTATCCTTCTTGATAACATTAAAGACTTAGGCTTTAAGTTCTCAACTCGTGGATCACTTACTGTATCTGTATCAGACATGGTAATTCCAGAGAAAAAAGGTGAATACTTAGCTGAAGCAGATGCAGCAGTAGACCATGTAACAAAACTCTTCAAACGTGGTTTAATGACAGATGAAGAACGTTATAACAAAGTTATTCAAGCATGGAATACAGCAAATGATAAGATTACAAAGGCACTTCTTGAAGGTCTTGGTAGATACAATAGTATTTACATGATGGCTCACTCTGGTGCCCGTGGTTCTAATAACCAGATTAAACAGCTTGCAGGTATGCGTGGTCTGATGGCTTCTCCATCTGGACGTATTATCGAGCTTCCAATTAAAGCTAACTTCCGTGAGGGGTTATCTGTACTTGAGTACTTCATCTCTGCCCATGGTGCTCGTAAAGGTCTTGCGGATACAGCTCTTCGTACAGCTGACTCAGGATACCTTACACGTCGTCTTGTAGACGTTTCTCAAGATGTTATCATTAGAGAAAGAGATTGTCGCCATGAAGAAGAAGCTTCTATACCAGGTATGTGGGTTCAAGCATTTAAAGATGGTGCAGAAGTTATAGAGCCATTAAGTGAAAGACTTACAGGTCGTTTTGCAGCTGAAGCTATTGTTCATCCAGAAACAGGAGAAGTAATTGTAGAAGCAAACAAAATGATTAGACCAAATGTAGCTGAATATATTGATGGTCTAGGTATTGAAAAAGTTAAAATTAGAACAGCACTTACATGTAAATCAAAAATTGGTGTATGTGCAAGATGTTATGGTGCAAACATGGCATCTGGTAACGAAGTAAGAGTAGGAGAATCTGTAGGTATCATTGCAGCTCAATCTATCGGTGAGCCTGGTACACAGCTTACAATGCGTACTTTCCATACAGGAGGTATTGCTGGAGATGATATCACACAAGGTCTTCCACGTATTGAAGAGTTATTCGAAGCACGTAAGCCAAAAGGGCTTGCAATTATTGCAGAGTTCCCAGGTGAAGTAACAATTACTGAAACTAAGAAAAAACGTGAAGTAACGATTACTGATCATGAAAATGGTCAATCTAAGACTTACCTTATTCCTTATGGTTCACGTATTAAAGTATTAGATGGTGCTTATATAGAAGCGGGTGATGAACTCACAGAAGGTAGTGTTAACCCACATGATATCCTTAAGATTAAGGGTGTACGTGGTGTACAAGACTATATGCTTCAAGAAGTACAACGTGTATACCGTCTTCAAGGGGTAGATATCAACGATAAACACGTAGAAGTTATCGTTAGACAAATGCTCAAAAAAGTTAAAATTGAAGAAAATGGGGATACAGATTTCCTTCCAGGTAGCTTAGTAGATATTTTAGATTTTGAAGAAGTAAACAATAAGATGAGTGAAGAGGGCTTAGAGGTAGCTACAGGTAAAACTACACTACTAGGTATTACAAAAGCATCTCTTGCAACAGAATCATTCTTATCAGCTGCATCATTCCAAGAAACAACAAGAGTTCTTACAGAAGCAGCTATTAAAGGTAAGATGGATCCACTTATTGGTCTTAAAGAAAACGTAATTATCGGTAAACTTATTCCAGCTGGTACTGGTATGGATAGATACCGTAAGATTGGTATTGAAGTAAGCGAAGGATAATAATGATTAAAAAGGTCATCTTTTAGGAGGTGACCTTTTTTTACCATTTAAATTCGACCTTGACATTTAAACTCAAGAGTGATAAAATCGTTCAGTGTGTAATAGTTTGCACAAGTAAAAACTGCATAAGCAGTATTATTCATTAAGCGAGGAGGTGCCAGAATGCCTACATTTAACCAATTAGTACGTAAAGGCAGAAAATCAATCGAGAAAAAATCTACTGCACCAGCGTTACAAAAAGGGTTCAACTCTTTACAAAAACGCGCTACAGATATCTCTTCTCCACAAAAGAGAGGTGTATGTACAGCAGTAAAAACAGCAACACCTAAAAAACCAAACTCTGCTCTTCGTAAGATTGCCAGAGTACGTCTTACAAATGGAATCGAAGTAACAGCTTACATTCCAGGTGAAGGACATAACTTACAAGAACACAGTGTTGTTCTTATCCGTGGTGGTAGAGTAAAAGACTTACCAGGTACACGTTACCATATCGTACGTGGTACTTTAGATACAGCTGGGGTTGCTAAAAGAAACCAAGCTCGTTCTAAATACGGTGCTAAAAGACCTAAGAAAAAATAGTTTTAAAATAAGTGCTTAGCACTTATTGGTGCCCGCTTATGAATATAAACTGCTGTATTGGCGTTTAATATAGATGAGATTAGGGCACGCACGATCCCCCCTGAGGGGACGAGTACCGATGATTTATCATAATTTTAGTTAAGGAGGGAAGACCGTGCCACGTAAAGGACATGTTGCAAAAAGAGACGTATTAGCGGATCCATTATACAACAGCAAGCTTGTTACTAAACTTATTAATAACATCATGCTTGATGGTAAAAGAGGAACTGCACAAAAAATAGTATATGGTGCATTTGACATCATTGCTGAGAAAACAGGTAGAGATGCTCTAGAGGTGTTCCAAGAAGCTTTAGAAAATATCATGCCAGTTTTAGAAGTAAAAGCACGTCGTGTTGGAGGTGCTACTTACCAAGTACCAATGGAGGTACGTCCAGAAAGACGTCAAACATTAGGACTTCGTTGGTTAACAACTTACACACGTAACCGTGGAGAAAGAACAACAACAGAAGCATTAGCTGCTGAAATCTTAGATGCACTTAATAACACAGGTGGATCAGTTAAGAAAAAAGAAGATACACACAAAATGGCAGAAGCGAACAAAGCATTTGCTCATTACAGATTCTAGGTTTTTTAACCTTAAGGAGGAATTACCTTGGCAGGAAGAGAATATCCACTTGAGCGTACCAGAAATATTGGTATTATGGCTCATATCGACGCTGGTAAAACAACTCTTACAGAACGTATCCTTTTCTATACAGGTAAAAGCCACAAACTTGGGGAAACTCATGAAGGTGGCGCTACTATGGACTGGATGGAACAAGAGCAAGAACGTGGTATCACTATCACATCTGCTGCTACAACTTGTTTCTGGAAAGAACACCGCATCAACGTTATTGATACCCCAGGGCACGTTGACTTCACAGTAGAAGTTGAGCGTTCTCTACGTGTACTTGACGCTGCTATCGGTGTGTTCTGTGCTAAAAGTGGTGTTGAGCCACAATCAGAGACTGTTTGGCGTCAAGCTGATAAATATCATGTACCACGTATGGCGTTCATTAACAAAATGGACATTATGGGAGCTAACTTCTATAATGCTGTAAACATGATTAGAGAACGTCTTGGTGCAAATGCTGTACCAATGCAATTACCAATTGGTGCAGAAGATGATTTCGTTGGAATCATCGACTTATTAGAAAACAAAGCTTATATCTACAAAGATGATCTTGGAAAAGATGTTGACGCTGTAGAGATCCCAGCTGATATGGCTGATAAAGCTGAAGAATATAGAGCTGCTGCTATCGAAGCTATCTGTGAAACAGATGAAGAGCTTATGATGAAATATCTTGAAGGTGAAGAAGTTACATTCGATGAGTTACAAGCTGCACTTCGTCAAGCTGTAATTAATGTTCAAATTGTTCCTGTATTCTGTGGTACAGCATACAGAAATAAAGGTGTTCAAAAATTACTTGATGCTGTTGTAGCTTATATGCCAGCACCAACAGATATTCCAGCTATTAAGGGTGTTAACCCTGATACAGGAGAAGAAATGGAGAAACATTCATCTGATGAAGAACCATTTGCTGCTCTTGCATTCAAGATCATGGCTGACCCATTCGTAGGTAAGCTTGCATTCTTCCGTGTTTACTCAGGTACACTAGATGCAGGTTCATACGTATATAACTCAGTAAAAGGTAAAAAAGAACGTGTTGGACGTATTGTGCAAATGCATGCTAACGCACGTCAAGATATCGACAAAGTATACGCAGGAGATATCGCAGCTGCAGTAGGTCTTAAAGGAACTACTACAGGGGATACACTTTGTGATGAGAATCACCCAGTTATCCTTGAGTCTATGGTATTCCCAGAGCCAGTTATCTCTGTAGCTATTGAACCAAAAACAAAAGCTGGTCAAGAAAAAATGGGTGTTGCTCTGTCAAAACTTGCAGAGGAAGATCCAACATTTAAGACTTATACAGATACAGATACAGGACAAACAATCATCGCAGGTATGGGTGAGCTTCACCTTGAGATCATCGTTGACCGTCTACTTCGTGAATTCAAAGTAGAAGCTAACGTTGGTGCTCCTCAAGTAGCTTACAAAGAAACACTTGCAGCTGATGTTGACGTAGATTCTAAATTCGTACGTCAGTCAGGTGGTAGTGGACAATACGGTCACTGTAAAGTTCGCTTCACAAGACTTGACCCTAATGCTGAACACACTTATGAGTTCGTAAACTCAGTAGTTGGTGGTTCTATTCCAAAAGAATACATCCCAGCTGTTGATAAAGGTATCCAAGAAGCACTTCAAAGTGGTCCTCTTGCTGGTTATCCAGTACTTGGTATCAAAGCTGACTGTTATGATGGTTCATACCATGATGTTGACTCATCAGAAATGGCATTCAAGATCGCAGGTTCTCTTGCAGTTAAAGATGCTATGAAAAAAGTTGGTGGATTACTTCTTGAACCAATTATGAAAGTTATCATTACAGTTCCAGATGATTACATGGGTGATGTTATTGGTAACGTAAACTCTCGTCGTGGTCGTATGGAAGGTATGGAAGCTAGAAGCGGTGCTCAAGAAATTAGAGCATACGTTCCACTTTCAGAAATGTTTGGTTATGCTACAGACCTTCGTTCAAGAACACAAGGTCGTGGTAACTACTCAATGGAATTCCATCACTATGAACAATGTCCAAAGAACATTCAAGAGAAAGTTGTTGCGGACAGAAAAGCTAACTAATTTAAGTGGATTTACTTTTCCAGCTACTTGCAAAGTAGCTGGAAATTAAATATAATGAAATTAATCTGAGGAAAACTCAGCCAAATAAAAGGAGGATATTCACAATGGCTAAAGCTAAATTTGAAAGAAGTAAGCCACACGTTAACATTGGTACAATTGGACACGTTGACCATGGTAAAACAACATTAACAGCAGCAATCACAAAAACTCTTCATGAAAGATATGGTTTCGGTGCAGCTGTAGACTTCGCAAACATTGATAAAGCTCCAGAAGAAAGAGAACGTGGTATCACAATCTCAACTTCTCACGTAGAATATGAAACACCAGCTCGTCACTACGCTCACGTTGACTGCCCAGGACATGCTGACTACGTTAAAAACATGATCACTGGTGCTGCACAAATGGACGGTACAATCCTTGTATGTGCTGCTACAGATGGTCCTATGGCTCAAACTCGTGAACATATCTTATTATCACGCCAAGTTGGTGTTCCATACATCGTTGTTTTCTTAAACAAATGTGATATGGTAGATGATGATGAGTTATTAGAATTAGTAGAAATGGAAATTCGTGAATTATTAAATGAATACGAATTCCCAGGCGATGATACACCAATCATCCGTGGTTCAGCTCTTCAAGCTCTTAACGATCCAATGGGTCCATGGGGAGATAAAATCGTTGAATTATTCGAAATCATCGATGAGTACATCCCAACTCCAGAACGTGCTGTAGACAAACCATTCCTTATGCCAGTAGAGGACGTATTCTCTATCACAGGTCGTGGTACTGTTGCTACAGGTAGAGTTGAGTCAGGTGTTCTTAAAGTTCAAGATGAAGTTGAATTAGTAGGTATTCATGAAGAAACACGTAAAGTAGTTTGTACAGGAGTAGAAATGTTCCGTAAACTTCTTGATCAAGCTGAAGCTGGTGATAACATCGGTGCACTTCTTCGTGGTATCCAAAGAACAGAAATCGAACGTGGTCAAGTATTATGTAAGCCAGGTTCAATCACTCCACACAAAAAATTCAAAGCTCAAGTATACGTTCTTAAAAAAGAAGAGGGTGGCCGTCATAAACCATTCTTCTCAAACTACAGACCACAATTCTATTTCCGTACAACTGACGTAACTGGTGTAATCACATTACCAGAAGGAACAGAAATGTGTATGCCTGGAGATAACGTTGAAATGTCAATCGAATTAATCCATCCAATTGCTATGGCTCAAGGTCTTCGTTTCGCTATCCGTGAAGGTGGACGTACAGTTGGTTCAGGTGCGGTTGCATCAATCATCGAATAATCTATCTTACTAGATTTTAAAGCACATCCTATAGGATGTGCTTTTTTATTAACTTAATATAAAAAGAGTTTCTTCCTATTATATATAGACAAAGTAAATTACCAAAATATTTCACTTTAAAAAAAATGAAGAAAGTATATAATAAACATTACACGAGTAAAAAATATGAGAAATATGTCTGGAAAAAATTCTCTTTAAAAAAATAAAAAAATCCTTGTAATAACATGTTGTATCATGTATAATCTAATTGTTGTGACATTGAGAACGATGATCCAGAAGGTTACTACTTGGCAACAAGTAAATTTCTGAGGAGCGAATGTCCGGTTCATGAAACCAGACGACAAGTCACTGTATCATTTATATAGGTTCCATAAGATGAATGAACACAAGGGGTATCCCTGTGTAAGTTAAGTTTATGAAACACCTGGATGAGTGTACAGTTTCCACTGGTCGTGCTGCTTCAAATAAAGTACGAAAAGGAGGGGACTTTTTTTATGGCAAGCCCAAAAATCCGTATCACATTAAAAGCTTATGATCACAAATTAATCGATCAAACTGCAGCGCAAATCGTTGATATTGCGAAGAAAACTGGAGCTACAGTAAGTGGACCAATTCCACTTCCAACTAAAAAGGAAGTAGTAACAATCTTACGTGCGGTACACAAGTACAAAGACTCTAGAGAGCAGTTCGAAATGAGAACTCATAAGAGATTAATTGACGTTGAAGCTACACCAAAAACTGGTGATGCATTAATGCGTCTTGACTTACCAGCTGGTGTTGATATCAAAGTTGACGCTAGATAGTAAGAACTAACTAAGGACGGTTATTAATCGTCTAGAATGATTACCACAAATGGTAATCCGCTGTAGATATTAGGAGGTGTAAAGGATGAAAAAAGCAATTTTAGCTAAAAAAATTGGTATGACACAAATTTTTAACGAAGCTAACATGTTAATCCCAGTTACTGTATTAGAAGCTGGTCCATGTACAGTAGTTCAAAAGAAAACAGTTGAAAACGATGGTTATGAAGCGATTCAAGTAGGTTTCGTAGATGCCAAAGAAAAACAACTTATTAAACCACAAAAAGGTCACTTTGCAAAAGCAGGTGTTGCTGCAAAGAAACACTTAAAAGAATTCCGTTTAGAAGATATTTCTGCTTACGAAGTAGGTACAGAAATTAAAGCTGACGCATTCGTAGCTGGTGATAAAGTAGACGTTGTAGGTATCTCTAAAGGTAAAGGTTACCAAGGAGCTATCAAAAAATACAACCAAAGTCGTGGACCAATGGGTCACGGTTCTAAATCACACAGAGTTGCAGGTTCAATGGGAGCTGCTACAAGCCCAGGTCGTGTAATGAAAGGTAAAGGCCTTCCATCACATATGGGTAGCGTTCAAATTACAGTTCAAAACCTTGAAGTTGTAAGAGTAGATGCAGATAAGAACCTAATCCTTGTAAAAGGAGCTGTTCCAGGTTCAAAAGGAACAATCATTACAATCAAAGACAGCATTAAAGCATAAGGCTGCTTGAGAAAGGAGGAACAAAGATGGCAAACGTATCTGTTTTAAATATGAACGGACAACAAGTTGGTGAAGTTGAATTATTAGATTCAATCTTTGCTGTAGATGTAAAAGAAAATTTAGTTCACAGTGCTGTATTAGCATACCTTGCTAATAGAAGACAAGGAACTCAAAGCGCTAAAACACGTGCTGAAGTACGTGGTGGCGGTAGAAAACCATGGAAACAAAAAGGTACAGGTAGAGCTAGACAAGGTTCTATTCGTTCACCACAATGGACAGGTGGTGGGGTAGTATTTGCTCCAAAACCACGTGATTATTCATTCAAAATGAACAGAACAGAAAAATTACTTGCTCTTAAATCAGCTCTTACAACAAGAGTTCAAGAAAACAAATTTATCGTATTAGATGAATTAACATTAGCTGAAGCTAAGACTAAAGCAATGGTTAACGTATTAAACGCGTTAGAACTTAAAAAAGCTTTAATCGTAACTGAAGATAAAGTATCTGAAGGTAGAGCAACAGATGTAAGTAAAAATGTTATGTTAGCAGCTCGTAACATCCAAGGTGTTAAAACTGCAAACGTAAACAACATTAATGTATACGACATCTTAAAATACGATACAGTTGTAGTAACAAAAGAAGCGTTAGCTAAAATTGAGGAGGTGTACGCATAATGGCAGATTTAAAATTCTATGACGTCATTTTAAAACCAGTCGTTACTGAAAAAAGTATGAACGATATGGCTGAAAAGAAATATACATTCCTAGTACACCCAACTGCTACAAAATCTCAAGTTAAAGATGCAGTAGAAAAAATGTTTGACGGCGTTAAAGTTGACAAAGTAAACACAATGAACTACGATGGCAAAACAAAACGTCGTGGAAGATCAGTTGGAAAAACTAACAAATACAAAAAAGCAATCGTAAAACTTACAGAAGCAAGTAAAGACATTGACTTTTTCCAAGGAATGTAGTTAAATAGAAAAAGATGAAACACACGGCTATGTGTAACTTAAACGATTGAAAGGAGTGAACAGTAATGGGTATCAAAAAGTATAGACCTTATACCCCTTCAAGAAGACATATGACTTCTTCAACATTTGAAGAAATCACAAAAACAACTCCTGAGAAATCTTTAATTGTAACATTAAAGAAAAATTCAGGTAGAAATAATCAAGGTAAAATCACTGTTCGTCACCGTGGCGGCGGTTACAAAGTAAAATACAGAGTAATCGACTTCAAACGTAATAAGGACGGTATTCCAGCAACAGTAGTAGGTGTTGAATACGATCCAAACAGAACAGCAAACATTGCATTACTTAGCTATGCAGATGGCGAAAAACGCTATATCTTAGCTCCACTCGGATTAGAGGTTGGACAAAAAGTAATGAGTGGTGAAAATGCAGAAATCCGCGTTGGTAATGCTCTTAGAATGAGAGATATTCCAGTGGGTCAAACAATCCATAACATTGAAATGAAACCAGGTAAAGGTGGACAATTAGTTCGTTCTGCTGGTATGTCAGCTCAACTTATGGCTAAAGAAGGTAAATTCGCAACTGTTAAACTTCCATCAGGAGAAATGCGTTTATTACCAATCGATTGTAAAGCTACAATTGGACAAGTTGGAAACATTGATCACGAACTTATCACAATTGGTAAAGCTGGACGTAAACGTCACATGGGTATCCGCCCAACAGTTCGTGGTTCTGTAATGAACCCTAACGATCACCCTCATGGTGGTGGGGAAGGTAGATCTCCAATCGGACGTCCAAATCCATGTACTCCTTGGGGTAAACCAGCTCTTGGATACAAAACAAGAAAGAAAAACAAACATTCAAACAAATATATTGTACGTTCACGTAATAAATAAATTTAAGTTTTTGAAAGGAGGCATCTTAAATGGCTCGTTCAGTTAAAAAAGGACCATTCGCAGATCAAAACTTACTTAAAAAAATCGACGCAATGAATGCAGTAGATGAGAAAAAAGTAATCAAATCTTGGTCACGTCGTTCAACAATCTTCCCACAAATGGTAGGACATACAATCGCCCTTCATGATGGTAGAAAACATGTTCCTGTATTCATTACAGAAGATATGGTAGGACACAAACTTGGTGAATTCGCATTAACAAGAACTTACCGTGGACATGGTAAAGACGCTGAGAAAAAATCAAGAGTTCGCTAATAAATAATATCGGAAGGAGGTCTTACGATGGCAAAAGGACATAGAACCCAGATTAAGAAAGAAAGAAATCAAAATAATGATAATAGACCAAGTGCAAAAGTAACATTCGTACGTGTTTCTAGCACAAAAGCTAAAATTGTACTTGATCAAATCAAAGGTAAAGATGTACAAACAGCACTTGCTATCTTAGCATACACACCAAGATACGCTGCTGATGTTATCGAAAAAGTATTAAAATCAGCTATTGCTAACGCAGAACATAACAATGGTATGGACGTAAGCAAATTATTTGTTGAAGAAGCATACGCAACTCAAGGACCAACTCTTAAAAGAATCCGTCCTCGTGCTCAAGGCCGTGCTTACAGAATCGACAAACAAACAAGCCACATTACAGTGGTAGTAAATGAGAGATAAGGAGGTTCGGTATGGGTCAAAAAGTAAATCCTCATGGATTAAGAGTAGGAGTTATCAAAGACTGGAGTGCTAAATGGTACGCAGATAAAGCAGACTTTGCTAACTACCTAGTAGAAGATGACAAAATCAGAAAATATATCAAGAAAAAACTTTACAGTGCTGGCATTGATAAAATTGATATCGAAAGAATGTCAAAACGTGTAAGAGTTCATGTTCATACATCAAAACCAGGTATCGTAATCGGTAAAGGTGGAGCATCAATTGATTCTCTTCGTAAAGAAGTAGAAAAATTAACAACATCAAAAGTTTCAATCAACATTGTTGAAGTTAAGAGACCAGAAACATCTGCTCAATTAACAGCAGAAAACATTGCTTTACAATTAGAAAACCGTGTATCTTTCCGTCGTGCTATGAAACAAGCAATCGGTAAAGCTCAAAAATTCGGTGCTAAAGGTATTAAAGTATCATGTTCAGGTCGTTTAGGTGGTGCTGAAATGGCACGTACAGAACACTATTCAGAAGGTACTATTCCACTTCAAACATTAAGAGCCGATATCGATTATGGATTTGCAGAAGCAGATACAACATACGGTAAAATCGGTGTTAAAGTATGGATCTATAAAGGAGAAGTACTTCCTCAAAAAGCTAAAAAGGAAGGGAGCGATAACTAATGTTAATGCCTAAAAGAGTAAAACGTCGCAAACAGTTCCGTGGACGTATGAAGGGCCAAGCTACCCGTGGAAATAAAATCACATACGGTGAATTCGGTATTGTTGCGATGGAACCAAGTTGGGTTACATCTAACCAAATCGAAGCTGCCCGTATTGCGATGACACGTCATATTAAACGTGGTGGTAAAGTTTGGATTAAAATTTTCCCTGATAAACCAGTAACAGCTAAACCAGCTGAGACACGCATGGGTTCTGGTAAAGGTTCTCCAGAATACTGGGTAGCAGTAGTTAAACCAGGACGCGTTATGTTCGAATTATCAGGTGTATCAGAAGAAGTAGCTAGAGAAGCTTTAAGACTTGCAATTCATAAATTACCAATGAAGTGTAAGATTGCATCTCGTGCTAATCAAGAAATGGTAGGTGATGGTAGTGAAAACTAAAGCATTCTTAGAAGATTTAAGAGCAAAATCAGCTGAAGAATTAAATATCGAATTGGTGAATGCGAAGAAAGAACTTTTCAACTTAAGATTCCAAAACGCTACCAACCAATTAGATAATACAGCTAGAATTAAAGATGTTAGAAGAAACATTGCGCGTATTCAAACTATTATTACACAAAAACAAGCAGTGTAATAGAGAGGAGGAGAAATCGTGGCAGAAAGAAATTTACGTAAAACATTAGTAGGTAACGTAGTTAGCAACAAGATGGACAAAACTATTACTGTTGCTGTAGTTAACAATGTAAAACATCCTCTTTACGGAAAAATTATTAAAAAGACATACAAACTTCACGCACATGATGAGAATAATGAATGTGAAATTGGTGACCGTGTAAGAGTAATGGAAACAAGACCATTATCCAAGTCAAAACGTTTTAGACTTGTTGAAATCGTAGAAAAAGTAAAATAAGCTTAGTAATCTTGAAAGGAGGGCACTTCTCATGATCCAACAAGAAAGTAGATTAAGAGTAGCAGACAATACAGGAGCTAAAGAGATTCTTTGTATCCGTGTATTAGGTGGCTCTACAAGAAGATATGCAGGTGTTGGCGATATTATCGTTGCTACTGTTAAAGATGCAACACCAGGTGGCGTTGTTAAAAAAGGTGACGTTGTTAAGGCTGTTGTAGTTCGTACTGTAAAAGAAATCAGAAGACCAGATGGATCTTACATTAAATTTGATGAAAACGCTGCTGTTATCATCAAAGAAGATAAAAATCCAAGAGGAACTCGTATCTTTGGACCAGTTGCGAGAGAATTAAGAGATAAGAAATTTACAAAAATCTTATCACTTGCTCCAGAAGTTCTATAAGGAGGTGTAAGACGTGAAAACTAAGTTAAAAAAAGGCGATAGAGTAATCGTTATTGCTGGTAAAGATAAAGGTAAAGAAGGCAATATTACTTTCATTGATCGTAAAAACGGACGTGTATTAGTTGAAGGTGTTAACCAAGGGTTTAAGCATCAAAAACCTAACGCAATGGGCCAAGGTGGACGTATTGAAAAATCATTCCCTATTCATCTTTCAAATGTTATGTACTCTTTAAACGGAGCTCCAGCTCGTTTAGGCGTAGAAATCAAAGATGACAAAAAAGTTCGTGTA
This sequence comes from uncultured Eubacteriales bacterium, assembly GCA_900551325.1. Lineage (GTDB taxonomy): Bacteria > Bacillota > Clostridia > Lachnospirales > Cellulosilyticaceae > Holtiella. Next base: position 114,972 of record URVM01000007.1, read on the forward strand.
GCAATTACTAAAAATGGTCGTACAGTAATTGACTAATTAGCGAAAGGAGGACGTTAAACTATGAGTAGATTAAAAGATATATACAATGAACAAATTGTCGATGCTATGGTAGAAAAGTTTGGTTACAAAAACAAACTTCAAGCACCAAAAATCGAGAAAATCGTAATCAACATGGGTGTTGGTGAAGCGAAAGATAATGCAAAAGTATTAGAAAATGCTATTGGCGATATGGAGAAAATCTCTGGTCAAAAAGCAGTTACTACAAGAGCTAAAAAATCAGTTGCAGCTTTCAAACTTCGTGAAGGTATGCCAATTGGATGTAAAGTAACTCTTCGTGGTGAAAAAATGTATGAATTCCTTGATCGTTTAGTTAACCTTGCACTTCCACGTGTACGTGACTTCCGTGGTGTTAGTGCTACAGCTTTCGATGGTCGTGGTAACTATTCATTAGGTATTAAAGAACAAATCATTTTCCCAGAAATCGAATATGATAAAATCGATAAAGTTCGTGGTATGGACGTTATTATTGTTACAACAGCAAAAACAGATGAAGAATCTCGTGAACTGTTAAGACAATTCGGAATGCCATTCCAAAAATAAGGAGGGTATCTACATGGCAAAAACATCTATGAAAGTTAAGCAAGCTAGACCTGCTAAATTTTCAACTCAAGAATACAGCAGATGTCGTATTTGTGGACGTCCACATGCGTACATTAGAAAATTTGGTATTTGTCGTATTTGCTTTAGAGAATTAGCATACAAAGGTCAAATACCAGGCGTTAAAAAAGCAAGCTGGTAATACCAGAAAGGAGGTAACGAATTATGATGATGAGCGATCCAATTGCAGATATGTTAACAAGAATCAGAAACGCTAACGTGGCAAAACACGATACAGTAGAAGTTCCATCTTCTAAAATGAAAAAAGCGATTGCTGAAATCTTATTAAACGAAGGATACATCAAAGCTTACGATGTAACAGCTGATGGTGTTAAAGAAACTATCCGTATAACTCTTAAATACGGTAAAGATAAAAACGAAAAAGTTATTTCAGGAATTAAGAGAATCTCAAAACCAGGTCTTCGTGTATACGCTGACTCAGAAAACTTACCAAAAGTTTTAGGTGGACTTGGTACAGCAATTATTTCTACTAACAAAGGTGTTGTAGCTGATAAAGAAGCTAGAAAACTTAATGTTGGTGGAGAAGTTATAGCATTTATTTGGTAATAAACAGCAAAAGTTTAAGGAGGTGCGAGCATGTCACGTATTGGTAGATTACCAGTTGTGATTCCAGCAGGCGTAACTGTTACTATTAGCGAAGCTAACGTAGTAGAAGTTAAAGGGCCTAAAGGGACATTAACAAAATCATTTGACAGTGCAATGAACATTGCGATCGAAGAAAATCAAGTGGTTGTTACTAGACCAAATGATTTAAAAAGAAATAAATCTCTACATGGTTTAACAAGAACACTTATTGCTAACATGATCGAAGGTGTATCTAATGGTTACACAAAAGTGTTAGAAATCAATGGTGTTGGTTATAGAGCACAAAAACAAGGTAAAAAATTAGTTCTTTCATTAGGATACTCTCACCCAGTAGAAATGGAAGATCCAGAAGGTATCACAACAACTGTAGAAGGAAACAAAATTACAGTTGCTGGTATCAACAAAGAACACGTTGGCCAATTTGCTGCTGATATTCGTTCTAAACGTGCGCCAGAACCATACAAAGGTAAAGGTGTTAAGTATATTGACGAAGTAATCAGACGTAAAGTAGGTAAAACAGGTAAAAAATAATAGCAAAGGGGTGAATTAAATGATCAATAAACAATCACGTAGTAAAGTTCGTGTTCAAAAACATAGAAAACTTCGTAATAAGATCCAAGGTACAGCTCAAAGACCTAGACTTGCAGTATTTAGAAGTGAAAAACACATCTACGCTCAAATTATTGATGATGTAAAAGCTGTAACTTTAGTATCAGCTTCTACAGTTGAAAAAGATCTTAACATCAAAGTTGGTTCTAACATAGAAGCAGCAACAGCTGTTGGTACTGCAATTGCTAAAAAAGCACTTGCTAACGGTATTGAAGAAGTAGTATTTGACCGTGGTGGTTTCTTATATCATGGTAGAGTAAAAGCATTAGCAGACGCAGCTCGTGAAGCTGGGTTACAATTCTAGTAAAGGAGGGACAGACGGTGGCTAAAAGACTTAATATTAATCCAAATTCTTTGGAATTAAAAGAAAAAGTTGTTACTATCAAACGTGTAACAAAAGTAGTTAAAGGTGGTCGTACATTCCGTTTCTCTGCTTTAGTAGTAGTAGGAGATGGAAACGGACACGTAGGTGTAGGTTTAGGTAAAGCAATGGAAATTCCAGATGCAATCAGAAAAGGAATTGAAGATGCTAAGAAAAACCTTATCTTCATTGAAAGAAACGAAGCTGATAGTATCTACCACGAATTCGTAGGTACATTCGGTAGTGCAAACGTTCTTCTTAAACCAGCTAAAGAAGGTACTGGAGTTATCGCAGGTGGTCCAGCTCGTGCTGTACTTGAGCTTGCAGGTATCCGTAATATCAGAACAAAATCTTTAGGTTCAAACAATAAGAAAAATGTAGTTCATGCTACAATCGAAGGTCTTGCAGGACTTAAAACTCCAGCAGAAGTTGCAAAACTTCGTGGAAAAACTGTAGAAGAGCTTCTAGGATAGGAGGAATAGTCAGTGGCTAATTTAAAAGTAACTTTAGTAAAATCCACAATCGGGGCAATTCCAAAGCATAAAAAAACTATCGAAGCGCTCGGATTAAGAAAATTAAATAGTACAAACATCCACCAAGATAACGAAGCTATCCGTGGTATGGTTGAACAAGTAAAACACTTAGTTAAAGTAGAAGAAATTAACGAATAATTACTGATTTAGCAAAGGAGGTGCAATGTAATGAATTTAAGCTCATTAAGACCAGCAGAAGGTTCAAAAAAAGACTCTTTCCGTACAGGTAGAGGACATGGTTCAGGTAACGGTAAAACAGCCGGTAAAGGACATAAAGGACAAAAAGCAAGAAGCGGTGGCGGAGTTAGACCTGGTTTTGAAGGGGGGCAAATGCCTCTTTACAGACGTTTACCAAAACGTGGTTTCACTAACCGTAACAGCAAAGATATCGTAGCTATCAACGTAGATATGCTTAACCGTTTCGAAGATGGAGCTGTTGTAACAATTGATGCAATGGTAGAAGCAGGTATCGTTAAAAACACTAGAGATGGTGTTAAAATCCTTGCTAAAGGTGACCTTACTAAAAAGATTACAGTACAAGCTAACGCATTTAGTGCAGGAGCTGTAGAAAAAATTGAAGCTGTGGGTGGAAAAGCAGAGGTGATGTAGGTGTTTAAGACTCTTAAAAATGCATGGAGTGTACCAGAACTGCGAAAAAAGATAATTTTTACCCTTTGGATGTTTGCCTTTATTAGACTTGGAGCTCACGTTCCAGTCCCAGGCATTGATCCAGTTGCTGTAAACCAAGTATTAGGTCAAAATTCTAACGGTATGTTAGGGCTTATGAATGCTATTACTGGTGGGGCCTTTAGTAAAATGACATTATTTGCATTTGGTGTAGGTCCTTACATTACAGCATCTATTATTATACAACTTTTAACTATCGCTATTACTAGATTAGAAGAGCTATCAAAAGAAGGCGAAGACGGTCGTAAAAAGATCAACAAGTATACTAGATATGTCACATTAGTTCTTGCAATTATGCAAGCAGGTGGAACAACATATATGTTATATCAATCAAATGTATTGGTTGAGAAAAGCATGCTAGTATTTGCACTTGCACTCATCTCATTTATTGCTGGTTCTATGTTAGTAATGTGGATAGGAGAGCAAATTACTGAAAAGGGTATAGGAAATGGTATTTCCTTAATTATCTTTGTCAACATCGTTTCTAGACTTCCACAAGGAGCAATAAGCCTACTAGCATATGATAATTATGTTAAAGTTGCTATTCTAGTTTTATTCTTTGTTGTTGTAATAGGTTTCACCGTGCTTATGTCACTTGGTGAAAGAAGAATTTCTGTACAATATGCTAAGCGTGTTGCAGGTAGAAAGGTATATGGTGGTCAATCACAAAATATACCAATCAAAGTAAATTTAGCTGGTGTACTTCCAGTTATCTTTGCAATGTCACTTATTCAATTCCCAGAGACTATAACAAATTTATTTGTTAAGACTCCAAGTGAATTTTGGCAAACTGTAATAGCATGGCTAAGATGGACTCATCCATTTGGTGCAGTACTTTATGTAATATTAATTTTTGCATTTGCATTCTTCTATTCTACAATAGCATTTAATCCTATAGACATAGCATCAAACCTTAAAAAAGGTGGCGGTTTTATCCCTGGTATTCGTCCAGGTAAACCAACATCTGACTACCTTTCAAAGACAGCAACACATATTACTTTAATGGGAGCTATTTTCCTTTCAATATTAGCTCTTACACCATTATTACTTGGATGGGCATTTAATATGTCAGTTCAATTTGGTGGAACTTCACTCCTTATCGTAGTAGGTGTTGCACTTGAAACAGTTAAACAATTAGAATCACAAATGCTAATGCGCCATTATAAAGGATTTCTATAAGAATTAGAATTGGGGGTTGCCGTAATGAGATTAATATTATTAGGTGCACCTGGAGCAGGTAAAGGCACACAAGCAGAGATGCTTATGAAACTATACAATATTCCAACGATCTCAACAGGAAACATTTTTAGAGAGCATATCTCAAAGAATACTGAGTTAGGTCAAGAAGCTAAAAAATACATGGATGAAGGTAAGTTGGTACCTGATGAGCTCGTATTAGAACTTGTCAAAGATCGTATAGTTCAAAAAGATTGTGAGAATGGCATGATCTTGGATGGTTTTCCAAGAACTATACCACAAGCAGAGGCATTGGATGCAATGCTACAAGAAATCGGTAAACCAATTGACTGTGTACTCGATGTAGAAGTACCAGATGAAGTTATTATTGAACGTATGGCTGGTAGAACTGTTTGTCCTAGCTGCGGCGCTTCATATCATAAACTATTCAAAGTAGAAAAAGTACCAGGTATTTGTAATGAATGTTCTACTCATCTAATCCAAAGAGAAGATGACAAAGAAGATACAGTTAAGAAAAGATTAGAAGTTTATCATGCACAAACTAAACCTCTTATCAATCACTATCAAATGCAAGGTAAAGTACTTTGCATTGATGGTGTAGGAACTGTAGATGAAGTGCGTGCAAGGGTAAAGAAAGCATTAGGAGTGAACTAAAATGCCAATTCCCATTAAATCCGATGCGGAAATTAAGTTAATGCAAGAATCAGCCCAAATACTTATTGAGGCCCATGAACTGGTTGCAAAGCATATTAAGCCAGGTGTAACTACGAAAGAATTAGACCAGGTGGCTTACAAGTTTATAACAAGTAAGAATGCTATACCATCCTTTAAAGGATACTGTGGTTATCCAGCTTCAGCATGTATATCAATAAATGATGAAGTTGTACATGGTATTCCAGGTTCAAGAAAACTCAAACAAGGTGACATAGTAAGTGTTGACCTTGGGGTATACTATAAAGGGTATCATTCTGATGCTGCAAGAACTTATCCAGTCGGAGATGTATCACCTGATGTTTTACAACTAATTGAAGTTACAAAGCAGTGTTTCTTTGAAGGACTAAAATATGCAAAAGCTGGCAATCATCTTGGACAAATATCAAAGGCAATTCAAGACTATGCAGAATCCTTTGGATATGGTGTAGTAAGAGATTTAGTGGGCCATGGTATTGGTGAAGAATTACACGAAGATCCTCAAGTGCCTAACTATAAGGCACCAGGACGTGGTGTAAAACTTGAAAAAGGTATGGCACTTGCTATTGAACCTATGATTAATATGGGAACATATCAAGTACAATGCTTAGATGATGACTGGACTTTTGTAACTAGAGATGGGCTGCCATCAGCTCATTATGAAAATACCATTGTTATTACAGATGATGAACCACTCATTTTAACACTCAGATCGGAAGAAAAGGGGAACGAATGATGGAAACTCTTGAAGTAGGGCAAGTAGTATTTTCGAAATGTGGTAGAGATCAGGGCAGAGCATTCATAGTTATTAGTTTAGAAGAAGAATATGCTTACCTTGCAGATGGAGATCTAAGATTATTAGAAAATCCTAAGCGTAAAAAGTATAAACATATTCAAAGAACTAATGAAGTAATTCATGAGCTCAAACAAAATTTAATCGAAGAAAACGTATCAGATGCGGATATCCGTAAGGCGATCAAAGCTTATCTGATAAAGACTTCTATATAGAGGAGGTTTGTAACTTGGCAAAAGGTGATGTTTTTGAAGTAGAGGGAACAGTGATAGAAAAGTTACCAAATGCGATGTTCCAAGTAGAAATTGAAGGAGGACACAAAGTTCTCGCACATATTTCAGGGAAACTTCGTATGAATTTTATCCGTGTATTACCGGGTGATAAAGTAACTGTGGAACTTTCTCCATATGATTTAACCAAGGGACGAATTATTTGGCGTTCTAAATAAATGGTAAACGGAAAGGAGAGCAGAAAATGAAAGTACGCCCATCTGTTAAAAAGATATGTGAAAAATGTAAAGTTATTAAAAGAAAAGGCCGTGTTTGCGTTATCTGTGAAAATCCAAAACACAAACAAAAACAAGGTTGATGCTTTACGAAATGCATTGATTTATATCACAAATTAATATATAATATTACCTTGTGAGTTAACTTTAAGCGGCTGCGGCATTCATGGTAAATGCTGTATTATATATATATTACTCAATAGGAGGTGCAAAGCTATATGGCACGTATTGCAGGTGTAGACTTACCAAAAAATAAGCGTGTTGAAATTGGTCTTACTTATATCTATGGTATAGGTCGTCCAAGTTCTCGTAGAATCCTTACAGAAGCAGGTATCAACTTTGATACAAGAGTAAAGGATTTAACAGATGATGAAGCAAACAAACTTCGTGAAATCATCGAAAAAACTCAAGTGGTTGAAGGTGACCTTCGTCGTGAAATCGCTCTTAACATTAAACGATTAATGGAAATTGGATGCTATAGAGGTATCCGTCATAGACGTGGCCTTCCAGTAAGAGGACAAAAAACTAAAACGAATGCTCGTACACGTAAAGGTCCTAAGAAAACAGTAGCTAATAAGAAAAAATAGTAAATAAAGGAGGTTAAGGTCTCATGGCAGCAGCAAAAAAAGCGGCAAAAAAGGGTACAACTCGTAGACGTCGTGACAGAAAACATGTAGAACGTGGTATGGCTCATATCCAATCTACTTTTAATAATACAATGGTTACATTAACTGATACAAACGGCAACGCTCTTTCATGGGCAAGTGCTGGTGGCCTTGGATTTAGAGGTTCTAGAAAATCAACTCCATACGCAGCTCAAATGGCAGCAGAAACAGCAGCTAAAGCAGCAATGGAACATGGTTTAAAATCAGTTGAAGTAATGGTAAAAGGTCCAGGATCCGGTCGTGAAGCAGCAATTCGTGCACTTCAAGCAGCTGGTTTAGAAGTAACATTAATTAAAGATGTAACTCCTGTACCACATAACGGATGTCGTCCACCAAAACGTAGAAGAGTGTAATAGGAGGTGTAAATAGAAATGGCTAGATATATTGGAGCGAAATGTAAACAATGTCGTCGTGAGGGTAAAAAATTATTCCTTAAAGGCGAAAGATGCTATACAGCAGCTTGTGCTATCGAAAGAAGACCATATGCACCAGGTCAACATGGTCAACAAAAAACAAAATTATCTGAATACGGCTTACAGTTACGTGAAAAACAAAAAGCTAAAAGAATCTATGGTGTTCTTGAAGGTCAATTCAGAACTTACTTTGAAAAAGCAGATGCACAACCAGGCATCACAGGTGAAAACTTACTTCGTAATCTTGAACTTCGTTTAGACAACGTAGCTTATCGTTTAGGTCTTGGACGTTCTCGTACAGAAGCTAGACAAGTTGTTCGTCATAATCTTGTTACTGTAAACGGTCAAAGAGTTAATATTCCATCATACCAAGTTAAAATTGGTGATGTAATTGAAGTTAAAGAAGATGCAAAAAGCTTCGAACGCTTCAAACAAATTGCTGAAGTAACAGGTTCTCGTATCGTACCAGAATGGTTAGAAGCTGATATCGAAGCTCTTAAAGGTACTGTTAAAGCAGCTCCTTCAAGAGATCAAATCGATACAGATATCCAAGAAACACTTATCGTTGAGCTTTACTCTAAGTAATAGTTCGTCACCCTCGAAAGACTATTTTAATATTAAAGGAGGGTTTATCGGGTGTTGGAATTTGAAAAACCACAAATTGAGATTAAAGAAATGTCACCTGACGGTAAATACGGCTGTTTTGTTGTAGAACCACTTGAGAGAGGATATGGAACAACTCTAGGTAATGGATTACGTAGAATCCTTTCCTCATCTCTTCCAGGCTCTGCCGTAAGCAGTGTTAAAATTGAAGGCGTATTACACGAATTCAGTAGTATCCCAGGTGTTAAAGAAGATGTCCTTGAAATCCTTTTAAACATTAAAGGCCTTGCTATCAAAGACATTAGTGATAACATGGAGCCTAAAGTAGTTTATATTGAAGCTACAGGCGAAGGTGTAGTGACAGCAGGGGATATTAAATGTCCAGCTGAGATCGAAATCCTTAATCCAGAACATCACATTGCTACTTTAAGTGGCGATGCAAATGCACGTTTGTACATTGAACTTACTGTAACTCGTGGACGTGGGTACATTGGTACAAACAAACTTAAAAAGACAGATTTACCAATCGGTGTTATTCCTGTAGATGCAAGTTATACACCAGTAGAGCGTGTGAACTTTACTGTTGAAGATACTCGTGTTGGTCAACAAACTGACTACGATAAACTTACATTACAAGTATGGACTAATGGTACTTTAAAACCAGATGAAGCAGTAAGTTTAGCTGCTAAAGTATTAAGTGAGCATTTAAATCTTTTCATTGATTTAAGTGAGAATGCACGTAATGCTGAAATCATGGTGACTAAAGAAGACGATTCTAAAGAGAAAACTCTTGAGATGACTATTGAAGAGTTAGACCTTTCAGTTCGTTCATTCAACTGTTTAAAACGTGCGGGAATCAACACTGTTGAAGACCTTACTAATAAAACAGAAGAAGAAATGATGAAAGTTCGTAATTTAGGACGTAAATCACTTGAAGAAGTGTTCCAAAAACTAGAAGAACTTGGATTTAGTTTAAAACCAAGCGAAGATTAGTGACAAACAAAAGGAGGTAAAGGCATGGCTCAAAGAAAACTTGGTCGTGATGCAGCTGGACGTAAAGCATTACTTCGTAATCAAGTAACAAATCTCTTATACCATGGTAAGATTAAAACTACTACAGCAAAAGCTAAAGAGATTCGTAAGATTGCAGAAGGCTTAATCGCTATGGCTGTTCGTGAAAAAGATAACTATGAAGAAGTAAAAGTTACTGCTAAAGTGCCTAAAAAAGACGTTAACGGTAAACGCGTTAAAGAAGTCGTAGACGGTAAAAAAGTAACTGTATTCGAAGAAGTAGAAAAAACAATCAAAAAAGATAGCGCTACTCGCTTACATGCAAGAAGACAAATGTTAAAGGTTTTATATCCTGTAACAGAAGTTAATGTAAACAAGAGAAGACAAGCTAAAACTGTTGATTTAACAGATAAATTATTCAGCGAAATCGCTCCTAAATACGCAGACCGTAATGGTGGTTACACAAGAATCATCAAAATCGGACCACGTAAAGGTGACGGTGCTGAAGAAGTTATCATTGAATTAGTATAATGTCCAGGGATTAAGAAATTGCTCTTAATCCCTTTTCTGTATACTTTTTTAGCCTTATTATTTAAATGAATAAAGTATATAAAATAAGAGTAAATGAGTTTTAACATATTAAGCACCTATAAGATTAGTTATAGATGAAAAAGAGTTTATATAGTTTATTGATTTAGGTAGTAAAGCTTTTATAATAATATTTAAAGAAGTTTATAGTTAATTGTATCGGTATGAAATGAATTGTGTTAGGTAATTTAAGATGGTATGATTAATAATATTTATAAAAATGTTATACTCATATAGGAGTTTTTATGAGATGAATAAGACTTGGTTATCTTATCTATTAAGTTAGATAAAATGGTAAAAGAAAGAGGAATAAGAATGGAACAGATAGTAAAGGCAAAGGATTTAACATTTGAATACTATGTTCATGACGAGCAAGGTGAAATAGAAGATAAAATATTGGCTTTAGACCATATTAATATAGAAATTAACGAAGGAGAATTTATAGCTGTCTTGGGGCATAATGGATCAGGTAAATCAACATTTGCTAAGCATCTAAATGGTATCCTTTCACCTAAATCAGGTGTTCTTTGGGTAAATGGAATTGATCTAAGTAAAGGTGAACACATATGGGAAGTAAGAAAAGATGTAGGAATGGTTTTTCAAAATCCTGATAATCAAATTGTGGCTACTATTGTAGAAGAAGATGTAGCATTTGGTCCAGAAAACTTAGGAATAAAATCTGAAGAAATTAGACGCCGTGTAGATGAAGCTTTGCATACTGTTGAAATGGATGATTATAAGCGTTCATCACCTAATCAGCTTTCAGGAGGGCAAAAGCAACGTATTGCCATTGCTGGGGTTATAGCTATGCAACCTAAGTGTATTATTTTTGATGAAGCAACAGCTATGCTTGACCCGATTGGGCGAAAGCAAGTTATGGAGACTATGCAGAAGTTAAATAAGGAACAAAATATAACAATTATCCACATTACTCACTATATGCAAGAAGCTATTTTAGCTGATCGTGTTGTTGTTATAGACGGAGGAAAGGTTATTCTTTCAGGTACCCCTAAAGAGGTATTTAGAAATGTTGAAGAGATAAGAGGAATAGGTTTGGATGTGCCAGATTCTACTTACCTTATCTATTTATTAAGACAAAAAGGATATGATTTAGATCCGACTATGTTAAGTACCGAGGAGGTTGTAGAAGCATTATGGCAATTAAGATAAAAGACTTAACACATAAATATAATGAAGGAACTCCATTTGAAAAAACAGCATTAAAGAATATAAACATTCATATTAAAGATGGAACATTTCTAGGTATAATAGGTCATACTGGTTCAGGTAAAAGTACACTTATTCAAATGTTCAATGGACTATTAAAGCCTACTACAGGTCAAGTATTTGTTAAAGGTATTGATATCCATAGTGAAGGCGTTAATAAAAAACAGATAAGACAATCCGTAGGTCTTGTATTTCAATATCCAGAGTACCAATTATTTGAAATGACTGTTTATGATGATGTGGCTTATGGACCTAAAAACCTAGGCCTTGAAGGTGATGCATTAAAAGAAAGAATAGAAAAGTCTTTAAGAGCTGTAGGATTAGGTGAAGAATTTTGGAAGAAGTCACCTTTTGAACTTTCAGGTGGACAAAAACGACGAGTTGCAATAGCTGGGGTATTAGCAATGAACCCAGATATTCTTATTTTAGATGAACCAACAGCAGGGCTCGATCCAAAAGGTAGAGAAGAACTTTTTGGACAGCTAAAAAAGATGCATGAAGAAAGCAATCTAACAATTGTTCTTATCTCTCATAGTATGGAGGATGTAGCACGATATGCAAAAGAGCTTGTTGTACTTTATAGAGGAGAAGTTGCTTTCGCTGGTGAGACTAGAGAAATATTTAAACATAGAAAAGAACTAGAACAGATTGGATTGGGTGTACCTCAGATTAGACATATTATGGATGAACTTAAAGATAAAGGTATGCAAATAGATAACAATGTGCTTACAGTAGAAGAAGCAGCCCAAAAACTTATTCAGTATTTTGAGAGTGAGGTGAAGTAAATGATTAGAGATATAACTATAGGACAGTATTATCCGGTAGATTCTAGTGTACATAGACTAGATCCAAGGACTAAGATTTTACTTACATTCACTTATATTATTGCTTTGTTTCTTGTAGATAGTATATGGGGATATATAGGTGTAGTACTTGCCTTAGGTGGAGCAATTACTATGAGTAAAGTACCACTTAAATATATGCTAAAAGGACTTAAAAGTATTGTATTTATTCTATTATTTACAGTAGTTTTAAATATCTTTTTTACACCAGGGGAACACACTATTATTAAGTGGGCATTTATTAATATTACATGGGAAGGTATTTTCTTTGCTATGGAGATGGGAGCAAGATTGATCCTTCTTATTGTAGGGAGTTCTTTGCTTACTTTAACAACTTCACCTATTCAACTAACGGATGGGATTGAGAGTTTACTGATGCCATTTACTAAGATTCATGTTCCAGCTCATGAGATAGCTATGATGATGAGTATTTCTTTACGTTTCATTCCTATTTTATTAGAAGAAACAGATAAAATCATGAAAGCACAGACAGCTCGTGGGGCAGACTTTGAAACAGGTAATATTATGCAAAGAGCAAAAGCTATGATTCCTATTATGGTGCCATTATTTATTTCTGCCTTTAGAAGAGCAGAAGATCTTGCTATGGCAATGGAAGCAAGATGTTATCAAGGTGGCAAAGGACGTACACGGATGAATACTTTAAAATATACAAGTAAAGACTATATAGCTTTTGCGTTAGGTATCGTATATGTTGTACTTTGTATAGTACTATAAATAATATAATTAAGAGTAACTATGCTAATAGATCTTAAGTTAGACAGAATAAAATAGTACAGCAAGATATAATGAGTAAGATGTAATGAATAATGAATAATTAAGTTTTGTGGATTATATTAAATAGTAATAAGCAGAGAACTGATATTAGTTAGGGCTTAAAGATATAAGCTAATTATCAGGGTAAAAGGTTAGATATAGTATCAAGAGTTAGTATTAAGGTAAAGGTTAGAGATAATATCAAGAATTAGTATAAGGTAAATACTAAAGATAAGATATGAGGTGGATTTATGAGAAGAATACAACTAATAGTAGCATATGATGGTACAAACTTTCATGGCTTTGCCAAACAGGAACATGCTGTTACTATTCAAGGGACAATAGAAGATGCCCTGTATGGTCTAACTAAGGAAAGGATTGAATTAGTAGGCTCGGGTAGGACTGATGCAGGTGTACATGCTAAAGGACAATGTTGTATCATTGATACAAATACTAAAATTCCAACTAAAAATCTTATGAAAGCTTTAAATGATAGGTTACCTAATAGCATTGTTATTAAAGATGCAATGGATGTGAAGCCAGATTTCCACCCACGTTTTATGGCAAAGAAAAAGACTTATCGTTATCAAATCTTAACAGATAAAGTAAATGATCCTTTTATTGGTCCATTTTGTTATTTTTTTCCTTATGAATTAGATGTAGAAAAAATGCAAGAAGCAGGTAAGAAAATTGAAGGTACTCATGATTTTAAGGCTTTTTGTGCTTCAGGAAGTACGGTAAAAACAACTGTACGAACTGTATATAGCGTAGAGGTTAGAAAGATAGAACAACTTATTCAAATAGATGTATGTGGAAATGGCTTTCTATATAATATGGTGCGTATTATTGCAGGTACACTTATTAGTGTTGGCCGTCATAAAATGTCACCTGAACAAGTTCTCGAAATGATAGAAAAGAAAGATAGAAGTTTAGGTGGGCCTACTGCACCACCAGAAGGACTTACTTTATTAGAAGTAAATTATGATGATCATCTCCGTTATAATAATCTATAAACAATAGATTTTAAAATGTGGATAAATATATTAAAAAAATGGATAAATTGTGCATAAATAAATGAAGCCTTGTATCTTGACAGGCTTTGTGACCTATACTATAATGTAATTTGTGTTAATAAGCCCACTTATAAAATCCAAATAGCCCCGGATTTTATATTAAATAGACGGTTTAACTAGCGAAGACTAGAATCCGAAGGAGGGAATTATATGAGAACAACATACATGGCAAATGCTCAAAATGTTGAAAGAAATTGGTATGTTATTGATGCTGAAGGTCAAACAGTAGGTAGACTTGCAAGCCAAATCGCGGCAGTATTAAGAGGTAAAAACAAACCTACTTATACTCCACACGTAGATTGCGGTGATCATGTAATCGTAATCAATGCAGAAAAAGTAGTATTCACAGGTAAAAAACTTGACCAAAAATTATACAGAAGACACTCTGGATACGCTGGTGGTTTAAAAGAAACTAAAGCACGTGATATGCTTAATACTCATCCAGAACGCGTTATCATGTACGCTGTAAAAGGTATGCTTCCTAAAAATTCTTTAGGTAGACAAATGCTTACTAAATTACGTGTATATGCTGGAACAGAGCATAATCATGAAGCTCAAAAACCAGTAGAACTTAAATTCAACTAATAGTATCGAGAGGAGGAAATACAAATGGCAGCAGTTAGATATTATGGAACAGGTAGACGTAAAAGCTCAGTAGCTCGTGTATACCTTGTACCAGGAACAGGTAAAATTACAATCAACAAGAGAGATATTGAAGAGTACTTCGGTATTGAAACTTTAAAAGTTATCGCACGTCAACCTTTAGTACTTACAGAAACATTAAACAAATTTGATGTTAAAGTAAACGTACACGGCGGTGGTACAACAGGACAAGCAGGCGCTATCCGTCATGGTATTAGCCGTGCTCTTCTTCAAGCTGATGGAGAATTCCGTCCAGCTCTTAAAAAAGCAGGTTTCTTAACAAGAGATCCAAGAATGAAAGAAAGAAAAAAATACGGTCTCAAAGCTGCGAGACGTGCACCACAGTTCTCAAAACGTTAATTTCGTTTTCAAAAAGAGTATGCTATATGCATACTCTTTTTTTATATGCCGGGAGAGGTGTATTTTCTACTAAATAAAGGGATGCAGGTAAAGTTCCTTGCTACTTTTAGGAGGCTACTTAGCCGGTATGTTTTTGGCTAGTACCGAAGGGAACTAAAGGTTTTATAATAGAAAGTGTGGTGCTAGCAACTTTTTTGTTGCATAAGGTATTAATATAGTTTAGATGAGTTAGGTAATTTTAGATAAAATAAAAAAGAGAGCATAGTCATCAGATTCTTTCATCTAGAGAGATACTTAGAATTGATGACTATGCTCTTATTGTATATTTAAAGATTAACCTAGAGTAATCCTCCATCTAGGGTAAGGATTTGGCCTGTCATATAGCCTGCTGCATCGCTTGCTAAATAGAGGCAGGTTTTGGCTACTTCATCTACTTTGCCAGTACGACAAAGAGGTACTTCATCTATAAAGGCATTACGATCA
Organism: uncultured Eubacteriales bacterium; assembly: GCA_900551325.1. GTDB lineage: Bacteria > Bacillota > Clostridia > Lachnospirales > Cellulosilyticaceae > Holtiella. The sequence continues at coordinate 130,291 of URVM01000007.1, forward strand.
TCTTCAGTAAAGTGTGCATTCATTTGGGTATCGATCCAACCACAGGCAATACCATTAACACGTATATTTGAAGGACCTAGTTCTTTGGCCAATGCTTTAGTAAAGCCGTTTAAGGCGCTCTTACTAGTGCTGTAAGCTACTTCACAAGAGGCCCCTACATTACCCCATATAGATGAAATATTAATAATACAGCCTCTGTGTGCCCCAATCATATGTGGTGTACCAAGATGGCAGCAGTTATAAGCAGAATTTAAGTTGGTAGATAAGACTTCATTCCATATAGTAGGGGTGGTATCTGTAAATAAACCAACATGACTTATACCAGCATTGTTTATAATAATAGAAGGATAGGCTCCAAATTCATTATAACAATGTTCAAAAAGCTTCTGTGCAGTTAAGTAGTCAGATACATCTCCTAAGAATGAAGTTACAGTATAGCCTGCTTCTTTAAAGGATTGAGAAGTTGCATTAAGGGTTTCACCATTATGTGCAGCATTTAGTATAACTTTAGCACCTAGCTGGGCAAAGTGGCGAGCGATAGCTTCTCCAATACCTCGTGATGAACCTGTTACTAATACAATATCATCTTTATAGATGGGCGACATGATAGAAGTTAAATCATTAGATACAGGTTGTTCATTATGAGATGTGTCAAAGTCCATCATTTATTTCTCCCCTTTTAAAAAGGCAATTTCTTCTTTATATAAGTTAGTTTTCTTATCTAACCAAGGTGTTTCTAATATAACAGGTTTATTGTCTGCTACAGGGTGGTGAACAATATGATAAATTGCATCACGACCTATATGGTCACGACCTTTAGGATTATCTTCATTTGCACCTAAATTGGCATGACGGTCTTTTTTAGCACCACGTGGATTAAGTGAACCATTAATATGGAAGACTTTAATACGGTCAGTACCAATGATACGGTCGAATTCTTCAATAACTTGATCAAAGTTGTCTACAATATCATAGCCACTATCATGTACATGACAAGTGTCAAAGCAAACACCAATCTTATCTTGGAATTTAACCCCATCAATAATAGCTTTAAGCTCCTCGAAATTGCGTCCTATTTCACTACCTTTACCTGCCATAGTTTCTAGGCAAATAAAAGGTTTTGTATCCTCTGTAAGCACTTCATTAAGACCGTCAATGATACGCTGAGTTCCATATTCTAGGGTCTCTGTAGTGAAAGAACCTGGATGAAGCACTAAGTAATTAGAACCAAGAGCTGTAGTACGTTCTATTTCTAGAGCGAGGAATTCCTTAGCTAGTTGATAAGTATCTTCCTTGCAAGAAGCAAGGTTAATAATATATGGTGCATGAATAACAATATCATCAAGGCCATAGGCTTTCATAAATGCCTTACCTTCTTCTACTTTAAGTTTTTCAAGAGGTGAGCGTTTCGTATTTTGAGGTGCACCTGTGTAAATCATAAAGGTGTTGGCACCATAGGAGTAAGCTTCTTTAGCAGCACCTAAAAGTCCACCTGACATAGAAACGTGAGAACCGATTTTAAGCATAGTAATCTCCTTCTATAAATTATATTAAAATATACTGAATATTTACAAAAAAATCTTGATATAGTATACTAATTATTAACATTTATGTTTATGATAACATAAAAATAAGAGGATTATAAGGGCATAGGAATGATTTTAGATTTGGGAGGGGAAAGAAATGAGTGAATATGAGGGAAACAAGAAAAAAGGGGAAAAAAATAGAGAATTAGAAAGTAAATGGGAATTAGAAGAAAAAGCACAGAATTCACAATCAGAACAGGATAACCTAACTAAAGAAAAATTATATAGAGAAAAGTTAAATAGAATAGAATTAAATAATGAAGACCTAAGTAGAAAAGCACTTAATGAAGAAGTGTTCAATGGACAAGCATTTAATGAATGGAAAATAGGGGAAGAAGGGCTAAATAAACAAGAGTTAAACATGGGAGAATTGAATACAGACAACTTGGAGGACGAGCAATTAAATAAAGAACTATTTAATATAGGCAATTTAGAGAAAAAACAATTAGAAAGAGCAAAAATAAAAAAGAAGAAAAAAAGGCTTAGTCCGTTTGTAAAGATATTTGGCATGGCTGCTCTTATAACAATGGTTTTGATAGGAATGGTAGCTTTAGCTGGGGTGACGGTGTATAAAACATATATAGAGGAGCAGGGTGGTGAAAATCCAAATACTGTGATGCAGGTGAAAAAAACAGATGAAGTAGGTAGCGAAACACCTGTAGTACCGAGTGAAAATCTAAGTAAGACAGTAGCAGTATTTGGAACAGATATTACTGGGAAGTTAACAGATGTTATTTTTGTAGTTCATTTAGATGATAAAAGTAAAGAAGTAAATGTAATAGCAGTTCCAAGGGATACGAAGGTAGAGTGGACTAAGGAACAAATAGAGGCAGTACCTGCTAGAAACCAATGGGTGCGTTCTAGTAAAATTAATGAGATGACAAGTTTAGGTGGTATAGAAAATATTAGGGTATTGACCATTCAAACCATTGAACAGTTAATGGGTATTAAGGTTGATAAGTATGTAGTAGTTAATCTGAATGCTTTTAGAGAAATTGTAGATGCTATAGGTGGAGTAGAAGTTGAAGTGAAGCAACGTATGAAGAAAGATGATTTTAGTCAGAATTTACATATAGATCTTTATCCCGGTCTACAAATATTAGATGGGGATAAAGCAGAGCAATTTGTACGTTTTAGAAGTTATAAAACTGGAGATATTGGTAGAATAGAGGCGCAACAACAATTTTTACAAGCTTTGACAAAGAAGGTTTTATCACCAGAGATTATTGTAAAATTACCTCAAATATCTAAAATTATTTATGAATCAGTTGAAACGGACATGGATATTTTAGAGATGCTAAAGTATGTACCTTATGTGAAGGATTTTCAAGCTCAAAATCTGCATTTTTATACATTACCAGGGGATGCACATTATGAAGACAATCTTTCCTTCTACTTTTTGAATCAAGAAGAAGTTATAAAACTAGTAGATGATATATTTTTTAAAACTAATAATTAATTATAGATAGAGATGTCAAAATTTTGATATCTCTTTTTTTAATTTTGTTCATAAATAGCGTATATAATAAATAAGGATATAATTTCATTTTGTAAGAATTTGTGATATTATAATGCATGGTGTATATTACACGTTAATTATGGTATTAAATGGATTTGGGTGTAACTTCAACTTAAAAATATACGTCTAAGGTATAGACCTATCATTTACTGTTATTCATTTTACCTAAAAAAGTAATTTGTATTTAGAGACATAAAATAGGGAGTGAAGCGAATGGGCACTAAGAAAAGACTGAATAAGAAGAAAAAATTAATGAGAACATTTCTAAAATCAATGCTTGGTACAGTTATAGTTTGCGTAGTAGGTGGTATAAGTGTAGTAGCTTGCTACAACTACTTCTTTAAGCATGATGGAGGTGCTACTAAAGAAGAAGGTAAAAAGACCTGGGGCAAAAAGGAAGAGAAGGCTCCAGATATATATAAAAACATAGCTGTATTTGGTGTAGATAAGGATGGATACCGCACTGATGTAATCTTTGTAGTAAACTTCAATAGTGTAACAAATAAAGTAAAAGCTTTATCTTTACCAAGGGATACAAAGGTAAATTGGTCAGAGGAACAAAAGCAAAGCTTAAGAGATTTAGGAAAATACACAGTATCTACATCTAAATTAAATGAGATGACAGCTTACGGCGGCATTGATAATATTAGATCATTTACTATTAATCAAATAGAAAACATGTTAGGGATAACTATTGATAATTACGTTATTGTTGATATTAATGCATTTAATAAAATTGTTGATGCTATAGGTGGGGTAGATTTAGAAGTACCACAAGATATGTATTACACAGATAGTGCAGGTGGACTTTATATTAACTTAAAAGCAGGATATCAACATTTAGATGGGGATCAAGCAGAGCAATTGGTACGTTTTAGAAGATATAAGAATGGTGATGTGGATCGTATTGCCACACAACAAATTTTCTTAAAGGCTTTTGCAGAAAAGGTATTAAGTCCAAGTACCCTTACAAAGATACCAGAATTAGTGGAGATTTTATTTGGTTCTATTACAACGGATTTATCAATTATAGAACTTCCACAGTACTATAAGTATTTATCAAGTTTTGATAAGGAAAATATAAGTTTCTTTACTTTACCAGGTGAAGGTGGCTATGAAGGTGGCGTATCTTATTTCTTCCCAGATTATGATGCGATAGATCAGGTTGTACAGGAAGTATTTTTTGATAAGACGCCAGCAGGACAGGAAGCATTAACTGGTGAAGAAGCAGAAGTTGTAATTGATAAAACTGTTTCTATAGCAATATTAAACGGTAGTGGTATTACAGGGGCAGCAGCTAAGGAGCAAGAAAAATTAGTAGCTGAAGGATATAGTGTTGGAGAAGTTGGTAACTTTACACATACAGATGTAGAAGCAACTTATGTGATTGCAAAGGATGAAGCAAAGGGACAACAGTTTAAAACATATTATCCTAATGCAGAAATTACTACGAACCCATCCCTTACAACTGACATTCAAATTATTATAGGAAAAGATATAGAGCAGCAGTAGGTCAAGAAATTTGTTATATGGTTTAGGAAGGGGAAAAATAATGAAGTTGAAAAAGTTATGGGTAACTTTTGTCGTAAGTAGTATTTTAGTGAGTAATGTAAATGTATCTTATGGAGCAGTATTGCATGAGATTAGTCATACACAACAGATTACAAGTGGAGCAAATCATATATCTAAAGAAGTGCTTACAAGTGATGGTTGGCAAGATATTAATATTTTAAGTATTGATCTTAGTAACCCGAATATTTCTTTAAAGACTATTACACCAGATGTATTAGGAGAGCGTAGTAATATTTTAAATCTAGCTACCCAAGAAGGTGCAGTAGCAGCAGTGAATGCAGACTATTTTGATATGAGTTCAAAGACACCTGCATTTGGTCCTGTAATCAATGAGGGAGTAATAGATAATGCTTACAATAATGACTATAATAATTTAGGTCCAGCAAAATATATGGGAACTCTCATTGTAGATAATGAAGGCAATGCCAATATGGACTACTATAGTGTGAAAATGTGGATTGAGGTAAATGGTCAAAAGGCTTTTAGCTTATCAAGTTACAATAAGACACCAGGTAGTGTACGTGTTCCTTTTGTGATTGACCGTACATATTATACAAACAATATGGCCCTTGTAAATAAATATCAAAGCCTAGGTATCTATACAGTTTTAGTAGAAAATGATGAAGTAAATTATGTTTCAGGTTTAAATGAAATTGTAGATGTACCACAAGATGGTTATGCCATTATTATTAGTAGCGATAAAATGGGTGAGTACAGTACTTACTTAGAAGAAGGACAAGAGATAGACCTAAAACAGGTTGTAAGCTTAAAAAATGAAGTTGTAGAGCAGATAGAAAACTTAGAGATGAGTGTTGGCGGTGGCGGACTACTTTTAAAAAATGGATTGCCATATGAAGGTCAGGCTCATCAAGTAACAGGAAATAGTCGAGTATCTCGTACTATAGTAGCCAATACTTTTAAGGAAAATGAAATTTTACTTATCACGGTAGATGGGGTTGTAAATCATTCAATTGGTGCGAATAGATCAGACTTGATAGGAATACTTCAAGGTTTAGGCGTAAAAGATGCCATGTATCTAGATGGAGGCGGCTCTACTACTTTAGTAGCACGTAATGAAGGAGAAACTAAGTTAACACTTCAAAATAAACCTTCAGGTGGTGTACAAAGAAATGTAGCAAATGGTATAGGCGTTTTCTCAAATAGCCAACCAGGAAAAATTGCAAAGCTTACTATTGAGCCTTCTACAGACAGAACTTTTGTAGGAGAAACAATAAGCTTTAAACTAAAGGCTACGGATACTAATGGTAACCCTATCAGTTTAAGTCAAAATGAAGTAAGTCTATCTATAGCTGGTGTAACTGGAGATTTTAGTGGATTTACTTTCCATCCTAAGACAGTAGGAAAAGGACTTGTAGTTGCTTCAGTAGGTGGAGTCAATGCAACAACAGAAATTAAGGTAACACAACCAAAAGGACTTATTATAGAGCCATCTACTTTACAAATGGATGAAAATAGTACAAAGCATGTCCAAGTTTATGGATTAGACAGTGAAGGTTATAAGATTCCCATTACTACAGAACAGATAAGCTGGACAAGTAAGAATGGCAAGGTAACTGGAGCAGGTACTAACGTAGCATCTACTACAGCTGCAATTGATGAGTTAGTAGCATCTTATCAAGGGGCTACAGGTAAGCTAAGTGTAGTAGTTGGAGAGAGTGTTGTACCACTTGATTCCTTTGAAGAAAGCTTAGGAAAATGGGCAGCCGGTGGAAGTAGCGTAGAAGGAAAAGTAGAAGCATCTAAAGAAGTGAAGTATCATGGTAATCGTGCTATTAAGATGACATATACCTTTAATAAAGATATTAATAAGCAAGTAGCTTATACAGTGTTTGAAAATCCTATTAAGCTTGCAGAAGATGCTAAAAGTTTAAATATGTGGATTTCAGCCAGCGGACAAGGTGATACTTTAAAGGTACAAGTTGAAGATGCAAAAGGTAAAGTATATTACTTAAAACTTGCTGATAGCCTAAGTCATACAGGTTGGAAATATATGAGTGTAGATTTACCAGAAGAAATGGTTATGCCAGCTAAAGTAACTAAACTTTATGCCTATACAAATAATGGTACAAAAGAAAAGCGTACAAGTGCTATTTATATTGACCATGTTTCTATGACACGTGGTGATAGAGCAGCCGGAAGCAGTGGAGCAAGAGCTGATTATTTATATGATCCACTATATAAAGGAACCCTTCAAGCTGCAACAGGGAATCAATATAGTGTGAAAGTATTAGGACCAACTGAAATTGCTGGTATGGTACATAGTAAAGAAACATTAAACAAGATAACACAAAAAGTCAATACTGGTGCTTCTATGATTATACAAGTATCTAAAAATAATTTACCACTTACTTTAAAAAGTGATGTATATACTTACAAAAATACTTATGAAGATATAGCCTATAAAGATCTAGATGTGTTATTTGTAGGTACAGATGGTGGTGGTATTCGTCAAACAAAAGGAAGTCAATGGGACCAACTTAAACAGTCATTACAGACGAGTACAGCAAGTCATGTTATACTTGTAATGAGCAAAAATCCTCTTACACAATTTGGTGATCTAAGAGAGGGAAAAGCCTTACATGATTATTTAAAAGAGTATAAGAAAACAACAGGAAAAGATATTTTTGTTGTGACAACAGGTAGTACATCAAAAGAAGTAAGAATAGAAGATGGTATACGCTACATAAGACTTAATGGGCTGGCTACTACAAATGATAAAGTTGAAGAGGGAGAGTACTTACTCTTTAAAGTAGTTGGTGACCAAATTTATTATACATTTGAATCTATGTTATAAAAATTGTAACCGGGAAGCCATAAGGTTGCCCGGTTACAGTTCCATAGGAGGTTTATATGAAAAAGCAGACAAAATTATTTATGATTGCCCTAGGTATACTTGCTGTAGGCACAAGTGCATATGCAGCAAAAGGAGAGGCCGGTAGTGCAAATGATCCACTTGTAACAAAGAGCTATGTAGATAGTCAAATAGCAGCTATTAGTGGTAGTGGAAGCATATCAAAACTTGAAAGCACAGTTAAAGCTCAAGAAGAAATGATTAATGTTTTAACACAAGAAATGAATGCACTTAAAAAACAAGGAAGCAGTAGCTACACAGTAGTAACAGTACCAGCAGGAAGCAGTATTACTGGTATGCAAGGAACAGAAATTATTGTACGCTCTGGTAGCGGAATTGTACTTGCAAGTGATGGTGGTGGCTTACAAGACATGACAGAAGGAACAGATTTATTAGGAGGTAGTGAAGTACCTAAGTATCATCTTGTCATTATACCTAGGGAAGATGGTAGAGGAATATATGCTACAAAAGATTTAATAGTTATGGTTAGAGGTGGGTATAATATCCAATAATAAATGGATAGTTTACGGAGGAAAACATGAAAAAGCAAAGTAAGATTATAATAAGTGGATTAATTGTTTTATCCCTACTTGTATGTGTATTTATAGGGATAGGACGTATAAATGTAGAAAGAAATTATAAGGATATTCAAGTAGCTATACGTTATACTGATGTATTAAATATTGCAAAGCAAACAAATGAACCAATAGAAAATATATTAAAGGCCTATAGAGACTTAGGGGCAAATGCTCTTTTTGTAAGAGAAAATACAGTACTACCTATAGCAAGTGCTGACTTTGCAAACTTTAAAGAACAAGGTAAAGCAACAGTACATGAAGGCTATGACCTTGAAAAGATTTATCCAGAAAGCAACAATATTAGAAGAAATAATTTATACATTGAAACATATGATCCGTTAACTTTTGATTTAATTTATAACAACCTTACTTTAAAAGGTGTAAGTGCTTATAAAACAAAAATTGAAGATATAGATTATATTGAAGTAACTGTGCCAAGTAGTATTCTTACAACAATGGGTGTTGGATATAACTATGATGATTTACAAATTGCAGCAGACTTAGGTTATGTTATACTTCCACAAGCTAAATCATGGGATCATGTATCAGATAGTTCAGTAGAAGCATTTGTAAATCAAATTGAAGCTATACCAAACTTAGGCACTATTTATTTTGCGGATAGTGAAATCGTTGGAGCAAGTCATCCAGATGTAGTGGAGCTAGTTGAAGCTCATGGGTTAGGATTTGTAGAATTCTTCTCAGAAAAACAAAAAGGCTTTGAAACATTAGCAAAAGCATCTAGCCAATCAGGCACACGTTTTAATGTAGAAAGACTTCATACAGTTACAGATGCACAGATTAAACAATATGAACCAAACGCTTTATTAGATCGTTATATGCTTGCGCTTACAGAGCGTAACTTACGTACTTTCTTATTTAAGATGCCAAACACTTTAGATATTCAAGGTGATGCAAATCTCTTAGCAACAAATATTCAAAACTTCACTCAAGTAGCCCAGGAGAAAGGCTATACTATAGTTGATGAAATACAACCTTATAATTTACCAATGGGAAGTTATATTTTAAGTATTTTAGTAGGACTCGGGGCTATTTTAGTTTTTGTTTTATTATGTGACTACTTAAAGCTTACACAAGTAGGTTATATTTTAGGAATACTTGGTTTAATTGGTTATGCTGGCTTACTTAAAGTAGCGCCAAGCTTAGCGATTAAACTTATGGCACTTTTTGGAGCAATTATTTATCCAACTTATGCAGTTACTTTTGCACTAGAAGAGAAAGAAAGAACTTTAAAAGAAACAATTTTAACTTTCTTAAAATGTAGTTTTATTTCCTTCGGAGGCGCCCTAACTATTATAGGAACTTTATCACGTACAAGCTTTGGTCTTGGTATTAATATTTTCGCAGGGGTAAAAGTTGCAATGCTTCTACCTATTGTAGCTATACTACTTATTGCTTATTATAAACGTCATGGAATAAACTATGAGTACTATAAAGAACTTTTAAGTAATAAAGTAACCTACTTTGCATTAGGACTAATGGCAGTAGGTGCAGTAGTACTTCTTATCTATACTTCACGTACAGGAAATACAGGTAATATTTCAGACTTCGAATTAAGCTTTAGACAGTTTTTAGATACAACTTTAGGTGTAAGACCAAGAACAAAAGAGTTCTTAATCGGTCATCCACTTATGATAGTTCTTCTTTACTATGGATATAAAGAGAAATATATTCCACTACTTGTATTAGGTGTTATAGGTCAGATATCACTAGTTAATACTTATGCACACATTCATACACCAGTACTTATTTCTCTAGTTAGAATGGGCTATGGAATTGTATTTGGTATCATCGTTGGTATTATCTTAATCTATATAAGTAAATTAATAGGCAAGGTGATTAGCAAATGGATCGTAAACAATCAGTAGTATTATCAGGTTATTATGGATTTAATAATATTGGAGATGAAGCAGTACTTTCTTCTATTATTTCAGCACTTAGAAAACATATTCCAAATGTAGAAATAACAGTACTATCTCAATCACCTGAACAAACAAAGGCATTTTATGGTGTAAATGCTATTAGTAGATGGGATATAAAAACAATTATGCGAACCATTAAAAAGAGTGATTTACTCATTAGTGGTGGTGGCAGTTTATTACAAGATGTTACAAGTAGTAAGGTTATTCCTTACTACTTAGGCATTGTAAAGATTGCACAATTTTATAAGAAGCCAGTTGTTTTTTATTCTCAAGGGATAGGGCCTGTTGCAAAGGGACTGGGAAAAGTTCTTATAAAGAGCATTGTAAATAAAGTAAATCATGTCTTTGTAAGAGAAGAAGGCTCTAAAAAGCTTTTAGAAAGTTTAGGTGTAAAAAAGGTACCTATTACTGTAGCGATAGATCCAGTACTAGGTATAGAGCCTAAGAAGGAAGTCGTTGATAAAATTAAAGAATTACTTCCAGAAGGCAAGAAAGTTGGTTTCTATATTCGTCCTTGGAAAGATGATGAGAACATGATAGAACATATTGCACGCTTAGCACAATATGTTGAAAATAAAGGTTATCATGTGTATTTTATTCCTATGTACTATAAAGAGGACTTGAAAATTTCACAAGAGATAGCAAGTAAGGTAACAGGAAATGTACATGTTATACCACAAGAGTTAACGATAGATGAAGTTGTAGCTTATACAACTCAATTTGATTTTATTGTAGGTATGCGTTTACACAGCCTCATCATGGCACATGCTGTAAATGTACCTATGATTGGATTATCTTACGATCCAAAGGTTCGTGGTTTCTTAAAAGAAGTAGGAATGCCATATTGTATGGACGTTGATAAAATTAATGAAGCAGAGTTTAAAGAATATGTAGAAACTCTAACCACTCATTTAGAAGAAGAAAAAGAACGTATACAGACTGTAAATAAAGAGAAAAAACAAAAAGTAGAGTTGCCGGCAGTTTGCATCAGTGAATTGTTAGGCTAGGAGGCAAATATGAGAGATACTATTAAAGTATTAGACATACCAGTAGACCGTATTACTATGGAGGAGGCTACAAGACGTATTAGTGAATTTGTGAATTCTTCAAGTTATCATATGGTTTTTACACCTAACCCTGAAATCGTAATGTTGGCAAAAGAGAATGCCCAGTTTAAGGACGTTATGCAGCGTGCAGATCTTATTGTACCAGATGGTATAGGTGTAGTTCTTGCCTCAAAAATATTAAAAGATGAATTACCAGAAAGAGTAGCAGGCTATGACTTAGTACAAAATACTATGAAACAAGCAGCAGATAAGGGGTATCGTTATTACTTTTTAGGAAGTAAACCAGGAGTAGCAGAAGAAGCAGCAAATAAAATGCGTGCTAAATACCCAGGTATTCAAATTGTAGGTATTCGTGATGGTTATTTTAAGCCAGAAGATGAACCAGCAATTATAGAAGATATTAACAGTAGTAATGCAAATATTTTACTTGTAGCACTAGGTGCACCTAAACAAGAACTCTGGATTGATAAATATAGAGAGCAATTACCATATATTCGCGTTGCTATTGGTGTAGGTGGAAGCTTTGATGGTATGGCAGAAATCGTAAAGCGTGCACCAGAAGCTTTTCAAAAAATGGGCTTAGAATGGTTTTATAGATTATTAATGCAACCAACACGTGCGAAACGTATGCTTGTCCTTCCTAAATTTGTTATAGAAGTTGTAAAAGAAAAGTTACACAAAAAATAACAAAAAGATTGTATTAATTAAGCATTTTAAAGTGCAGGTTGGTGATATAGTACAGTTTAGTCATAAAAGGACCTTAAGGTGTTAAGGTTAATTCCATATACTGTAAAAAAGTTTTAGGAGTATTAACTAAAATAAATTTAGGGATTTTATAGAAATAGCGAATAGCTTAGTTAACAAAAATATAGTATATTTATATTATTAATTCAAATAGTGTATTCTACACGTCGTACCAAATAACACATTATAAATAAAGCCAAGGGGGAAAAATCATGGCAGAATTAAAATTAAATAATATTTACAAGCGTTATCCTAATGGGTTCGTAGCAGTTAAAGACTTCAACCTTCACATTCAAGATAAAGAGTTCATCATCTTCGTAGGTCCATCTGGATGTGGTAAATCTACTACATTACGTATGATCGCAGGTCTTGAAGAAATTTCTTCAGGTGAACTTTGGATCGGGGATAAACTTTGTAACGATGTAGCTCCAAAAGATCGTGATATTGCGATGGTATTCCAAAACTATGCTTTATACCCACACATGTCAGTTTATGATAATATGGCATTTGGTCTTAAACTTCGTAAAACTCCAAAAGATGAAATTGAACGTCGTGTTATGGAAGCAGCTAAAATCCTTGATATCGATCAATGCTTAGACCGTAAACCAAAAGCATTATCAGGTGGTCAAAGACAACGTGTTGCTATGGGTCGTGCTATCGTTCGTGAACCAAAAGTATTCTTAATGGACGAACCTTTATCAAACCTTGATGCTAAACTTCGTGTACAAATGAGAACAGAGATCTCTAAATTACATCAAAGACTTCAAACAACATTCATCTACGTAACACACGACCAAGTAGAAGCTATGACACTTGGTACACGTATCGTAGTATTAAAAGATGGTATTATCCAACAAGTGGATTCTCCAGCTAGATTATATGCTCAACCAGAAAACTTATTCGTAGCAGGTTTCATTGGTTCACCACAAATGAACTTTATCGAAACTAAAGTAGTACAACGTGGAGAAGATATCATTCTTACATTTGGTACTGCAGAAGTTGTATTACCAAGAGAAAAAGCTGACAAGTTAAAAGCTGGTAACTACATTGGTAAAGATGTTATGATGGGTATTCGTCCAGAGCATATGGCTGATATGGATACAGTAAATGATAACGAAGTTGCTAAATACTCAGTTGTTTCTGCTACAGTAGAAGTAACAGAAATGCTTGGTGCTGAAACTTACCTTTACATGGTATGTGAAGGTTACAATATTACAGGTCGTGTTAACCCAAGCTGTAAAGCTAAACCAGGTAGCACAATTGCTGTTGGTATTGACACAACTAAAGTTCATTTATTTGACCTTGAAACACAACTTACAATTACAAATTAATTATGATAGAAAGTCTACCCTTATGGGGTGGACTTTTTATATTTTCGTAAAAAACTTAAATTTAATATTAAAATAAAGCCATAACACTTTTTTTTTGTCTTCAAATAGGATAAAATAAGGTATAATGCCATAAAACTAATTTTAAATGAATAAACTAGGGAGCTGATAAAAGTGATTTCAAATCAAATTTTACAAAACACGATCGACGGCCTTAAAAATATTACTAGACGTGATTTTAATATACTTGATGCAGAAGCAAAAATTGTAGCAACGACTATTGAGAACGCAGTAGGTGAATATGTACCAGAGGTAGAAGCATTTATTAATTCTCATGCAGATAGTCAAGAGATGCAAGGCTTACATTATTTTAAAATTTATGACGAGTACTTAGTAGAATATGTACTTGCTGTAAGTGGAGCAGATGATGAAGCTTATAAACTAGGTAAACTTGCTGCATTCCAAATTAAAAGTTTACTAGTAGCCTATAAAGAAAGATTTGATAAAGATAACTTTATTAAGAACTTACTTTTAGATAATTTACTTTTAGTAGATATTTATAGTAGAGCTAAAAAGTTACATGTAGAAAATACAGTACCAAGAGTTGTTATTTTAATTGAATCAAATCAAAGTAAAGAAGCAAATATTTCAGAGATTTTAAGAAGTATCTTCCCAGATAAATCAAGAGACTTTGTTACAGCTGTAGATGAAAGAAGCGTTATCCTTGTTAAAGAAGTATTAACAGGAGAAGAAACAGAAGTAGATAACTACTCAAAAATGATTTATGACACATTAAGTGCAGAAGCAATGAGTAATGTTCATATTGCAGTAGGGACAGTTGTATCTGACCTTAAAGATGTATCTAACTCATACAAAGAAGCAAGTATGGCACTTGAAGTTGGTAAAATCTTTAACTGTGAAGATAATATTTCAACATACTCAAAATTAGGTATTGGACGTATTATTTATCAATTACCATTACCACTTTGCAAAATGTTCATTCAAGAAGTATTAAAAGGTAAAAAAGTTGAAAACTTTGATGAAGAAACACTTATGACTGTTAACAAATTCTTTGAAAACAGCTTAAACGTATCTGAAACATCAAGACAACTTTATATCCATAGAAACACACTTGTTTATCGTTTAGATAAACTTCTTAAGATGACAGGACTTGACCTTAGAAAATTTGATGATGCCATTGTATTTAAAATTACAATTATGGTTAGTCAATATATGGAATATATGGAGAGACAAAATTCTGGCAAGCTATAAGACGGGGGTAGTAAGATGATTTACTTAAATAATGTGTCAAAGACTTATCCAAATGGCACAGTAGGTATCAAACCCACATCTCTTAGTATTGAAAAAGGGGAGTTTGTCTTTATAACAGGCAACAGTGGTTCAGGAAAATCTACATTATTAAAATTAATGCTAAAAGAGATAGAACCAACACACGGAAGAATTTCAATTAACAATAGAGAAATTACTAAGTTAAAACGTAAACAGATTCCGTATTTACGAAGAGATGTAGGGGTTGTATTCCAAGACTTTAGACTGTTACCAAATAAAACAGTTTATGAAAATGTAGCCTTTGCTATGCAAGTGGTACAAGCAAGTAATAAAGAGATTAGAAGAGCAGTACCAGTTGTACTAGGCCTAGTAGGTTTAGCGAAGAAGGCAAGATGTTATCCTCATGAATTATCAGGGGGAGAGCAACAAAGAACAGCCATCGCAAGAGCAATTGTGAATAATTCACCGATTCTCATTGCTGATGAGCCAACAGGAAATCTTGACCCAGCAACTTCTTGGGAGATCATGAATTTAATTCAAGACATTAACATGAGGGGGATTACTGTAATTGTAGCAACTCATGAGCGTGAAATAGTAAATATGATGAAAAAACGTGTAATAGAAGTAAACGGCGGGATGATTGTAAAAGACATTACAGGGGGAGGCTATGAAGATGAAATGGAATACCATCAAGTATCTTTGTAAAGAGGGCTTCCTAGGATTATGGAAAAACCGTTTGATGGCATTAGCCTCTATAGGTACAATCGTCCTTTGTTTACTCATTTTAGGCATGTCTTATTCTATTGCTATAAATATTGAAGAAGTACTACATCAAGTAGAAACTCAAATAGGTATATCTGCTTATATTAATGATGAGACAGAGGCAAGTAGAATTACAGCTATAGAAAATACTATTAAAGCAATACCAAATGTGGCAGAGGTAAACTATATATCAAAAGAAGAAGCATTACAAACCTTTGCTAATAAGCAAGAGGATAATACACTCTTCGAACAATTTAAAAATGATAATCCACTACCAGCTTCATTTGAAATTAAGGTAAGTTCTATTGAGCATCAAGAAGCAGTAGTGAAAAAGCTACAGTCAGTACCAGAACTTCAAGTAGAATACTTTAAAAATGAAAGTGCTATATTTATGACAATTAATAAAACGATTCAATTAGTATCTTCTGTTTTAATTGGATGCCTAGTTGTTATTGCACTTTTACTTATAACAAACACGATTAAACTTACTGTATATGTAAGAAGAAAAGAAATAAATATTATGAAGTATCTTGGAGCTACAGATTCATTTATCAGGTTACCTTTTGTTATAGAAGGTGTGCTCATTGGGATCATTGGATGTATGTTGCCGATTTATGCTATTAATAAAGGGTATACACTACTTATAGATTTAGTAGGTAATGCATTAGGAAGTTTTATGGGAGGCATACACATGGTACCTATTGCAGGTATTATGCAGAACTTAGTACCAATGTTTATTTTAATAAGTGTAGGCATAGGGGTATTAGGAAGTGTTATTGCAATCCGTAAACATCTTAAAGTATAAGGAGGGGCATAAGATGAAACCAAAGATTTTGGGTATATGGGCGTTAGTTTTGCTTATAAGTGTTATGCCACTACATGCATCAAGTTTAGCAAATAAAAAAAATGAATTAAATGATACAAAAGAAAATATAGCAAGTACCAAGAGAGAACTCTCTAAAACAGAAGAAGAAGCAAAACAATTAGAACAAGAAGTCTATGCACTTGATAAAAAAATCGTAGCAGCAGAAGACAAATTACTTGCTATAGCAGAAGATTTAGAGACTAAAAAAGGTGAAGTAGAAGTAGCAAAAAAAGAGTTAGAAGAAGCTATTGCTAAAAAAGACTATCAGTATAATGCGACAAAAGAACGTATGGTTCAAATGTACAAAAATGAAAAGTCAGGCTATATTGAGCTTATATTCTCTTCTGGAAGTTTATCAGAACTACTTAACCGTGCACAGTACATAAAAGTAATCTCAGAATATGATAATCAGTTACTAACAGAGTATCAAAAGCAAGAAGAGATTATAAGTGAAAAGAAGGCTACCCTAGAAACAGAGCAAGCAAACATAGAAAAACTCCATAGCAGTCAAGAAGCAGCTATGAAAGAGTTAGAAAATATGAGAGCAGACAAAAATAAAAAAGCAGCTCAGAAAAAATCCAAGGTCAATGAGTTAGGACAAGCACTTGATGAACTTGAAGAACAAGAAGAAGAACTACAAAAGGAAATTAAGAGATTAACTCAAACAAGTACGGTAAAATATACTGGAGGAAAGTTTGCATGGCCAGTACAAGGATATTACCGTATAAGCTCACAATACAATCCAAGGAATAACCCAATATCAGGGATTGCAGAGTTCCACCAAGGTATAGACATACCAGCTCCATATGGACAAGCTGTAACAGCAGCTGCTGAAGGAAGGGTTATTGTATCAGGTTGGGTAAGAGGCTTTGGAAATACTATAATGATTGACCATGGAAGCGGTATAGTTACCATATACGGACACAACTCATCCCTTGTGGCCAGTGTAGGTGAATATGTAACCAAAGGACAACAAGTAGCACGAGTTGGAAGTACAGGAAACTCCACCGGCAACCACTGCCACTTCGAAGTCCGCATCAACGGCAACCACACCTCCCCATGGAATTATTTAAGTAACTAGGGACGGTTCATTCAAATACATAAAAAATAAGATACTAGACCATTCTAAAAGATTACTAGGAAGTAAAATTAAGGAAAAGTAACTATAGACTTTTAGTGGGTATCTTTTATTTATAAAAATAGTTGTTTTTAAGCATAGTTAATAGACCATCATGTACAAGTACATTTTGGTCTATTATTTTATTATTAAAATTATGAATTAATACTAATAAAGTTCTCTATAATCGGCATATCATAAGTAAGAGACAAACCATGAGAAATTAAAGAAGACACGCGGGACCTAGAAATATTACCTAAAAGGTGACAGATATCCAGATGTGACATATTGCAAAAAGCATGTAACATAAAGCAAGTTAATGCACGCAAAGATGTATGAGAAGATGAATATTTTGAGTAGATATACTTAGAGGGTAGGCCTATTTGAGTGGCAACAAATTCAATAATGAGCTCAGGAGAATGAATACGAGGAATAAATTTATCAGTACTAGGTTCCGACATATAAGTAGGAAGTTCTACTTCTTTTATAGTATTTGGATCCAATGTCTGACCTAAATAGTAAAGATACTTCTTTTTATTTGAACTATTATTAAAGCCCATTAGTCCACTAAGAAAAGCTGAATCTAAAACTTTAAATCGATTGCAACCTTTGATATAATCAATTAAACTGTTATAAGGATAGTCTAAAAGACTTTCTTTAGGTCTAAGAAGATCTTTAGGATTGGCATGTATATAGGCACAAACATTAGATAAATATTTATATGAATCTATGATTTTGCTTTTAAAACGGTCTCTAAAAACAGGCCCAGTGCGATTGTATTTATTGTTATAGTAGATAGAATAGCATAGATTAATATAGTGCATGACTTTAGAGATATCGCTTCCAAAACAATCAATAACTAAATGAGCATGAGTATTCATGAGACAGAAAGCATAAAGTTTGAAACGAAATTTAGTTTTTGCTTTCTTAATTAAAGCTAAATATACATCTTTATCTTCTGAATCATTATAGAGATTAATTTCATTTAGAGAATGGAGCATAATATGAAAAACACTATTATTAGTTTTAACACGGGCTACTCTAGGCATTTAAGTATTCCTTTCTATACATATAATAGTAGAGTTATAGCCTAAAATAATTAAGTTTATTCAATCTTAGTGAAGATGAATGAACCGTCCCGAGGAGGTAGCAGAGTGGAGAAGAGATTTGTGATTGGTGTGGTGACAGGGGTTGTCGTTGGTGTAGTGAGTGTTGGTACATTGTATGGTGTGGGACGTAGTAACCATGCTGTAGTGGGACAACAGGAGGAGAGTAAAAGTGTACCTGTTGTTTATAACCAACGAAAGGTAAATGCCCTTGAGGAAGTTGTAAGATCTAATTATATTGGAGAAATTATAGATAATAATATGGTAGAGGGAATTTATAAGGGATATGTATATGGTGTTGGAGATGCGTATACTACATATTTAACTAAAGAGGCTTTTAGTAAGCAGCAGACTGAAGCTGAAGGCTACTATGTTGGTACTGGTATTAAATTTGCATGGGGTATTAGTAATCAGTATTTAATGATTACAGAGGTCATTCCAAATTCTCCTGCAGATAAGGCGGGGATTGTAACGGGGGATAAGATTTTTGCAATAGATGGCATTAAAGCTCTAGGCTCTAATGATACAAAAATCTATGAGAAATTAACTTATAATGGGAAAGACCCAGTAAAATATACAATTAAAAATAATGATGAAACCGAAACTAAAGAGGTTACACTTACAGCAGATGTAGTAAAAATTAACCTAGTAGATTCTAAACTTCTTGAAGATGGTACAGGTTATATTGCCTTAGATGGTTTAGTAGATGGTACAGTAAAAGAAATAGAGACTGCACTAGATAAACTTATAGATAAAGGTGCACATTCTATAGTCTTAGATATAAGAAGTGTTTATAGTGATAATTTAGAAGAAGTGCAAAAGTTATGTGATCTATTCCTTGAGAAAGAAGTTGCCTTTTCTGTAAAGAGCAAGGATGGGACTGTAAAGCCTTATGAAACAGCAGAAGGAAGTTGTATTTTACCTCTATCAGTATTAACTAATACTTATACAGAAGGGGTTATAGAGGCATTTCCTGCTGCTATAGAGGCCTTTGCTAGAGGAAGTGTAGTTGGTGAAGAAACAGCTGGAAATGGTACAACACAAGTACGTGTGCCATTAGAAGATGGTTCTGGTTTATCTATTACAACAGGTCTTATATTAGATGCTAAGGGTAATCAAATTAAAGATCATGGTGTTACACCAACTATTACTCAAAAAACTATTACTGAAAATACTTTAGAGCTTGTAACAACTGGTACGCTTAAACTTGAAAATGATGTTGTTTTACAAAAGGCAATTGAAGTCTTAAAATAAAGGATAAGAATTTTAAATTTTACGTAAGCTATCATTAATTAATAGTGAGGGATGTGATACAAAGTGAAACGAAAAGGTTTTGCAAAAGGTATAGGAGTAGGCTTTGTATTATCAACAATCATCTTATTTAGTGCAACTTTATTTGCAGATAAATATGATTATATTGATAAGAAGTTAGAAGTGATCCAAAGAACATTAGAAGAGTATTATGTAGGGGATTTAGATGAAGCAGCTATGGAAGAGGGAATCTATAAGGGACTTGTATCTTCTGTAGGCGATCCATATACTACCTACTATACAAAAGAAGAGTTCGATGAAGTAATGGAAAAATCAAGTGGTGTCTATGCAGGTATTGGTGTTCAAATGATGGTAGATCAAAATGATAATAGTATACTTGTTACAGATGTTTTTCCAAACTCACCGGCTGAAAAGGCTGGTATGCAAATCAATGACAAAATTGTAGGAGCAGAGGATCAGAAGTTAACTGGTGATGATTTTAACCTGGCGCCAAAGATTATTAAGGGTAAACCTGGAACAAAGGTAAAGGTTAATGTATTTAGACCTTCTACAAATGAAACTTTAGAATTAGAAATGAAGCGTGAAAATGTTATTTATCCTTCAGTTGAGCATAAAATGTTAGAGAAGGATATAAGTTATATTAAAGTACGTGAATTTGAAGAGCTTACTTACAAGCAATTTAAAGAAGCACTAGATGCCAGCGAAAAAGCAGGTGCAAAAGGGTTAATCATTGACCTTAGAAACAACTCTGGTGGACTTTTAAACATTACGGTTAAGATGGTAGATGAGCTTATTCCAAAGGGAATTATCGTTTCTACAAAGGATAAAAAGGGCAAAGAAGAAGCTATGTATGCTGATGATAGCTACATAGACCTACCTATTGTTGTACTTGTAAATGAAAAGAGTGCCAGTGCATCAGAAGTATTATCTGGAGCACTTAAAGACCATAAACGCGCTACACTTGTAGGAAAGAGAACTTACGGAAAAGGTATTGTTCAAACAATTATGCCGCTTACTGACGGCTCAGCACTTAAAGTAACCACTTCACAATACTTTACACCAAGTGGTGTATGTATCCAAGGAGAGGGTATAGAACCTGATTATGAAGTAAGCTTAGCACCTGAATTTATGATAAAAGCCAAGTTAGAATACGAAGAGGATACACAGCTTCAAAAAGCAGTGGAAGTATTAACAGAGCAAATGAAATAAGTTAGGGGGCAACTATGAAATCTTTTGTACAGTATATAATACTGTATATAGTAAAAAATGTGGGGCTCATATTATTTGACCCCATATTTTTTTTAATTCTAATTTACAGTGTTGCAATGTACAAAAGACAAAGAGACCAAATACTAGGACCTCAGAAGTTAAAAGATATATTACCTATAATGCTAGTAGATATAGGCATAGGTATTGCTATAGGTTTGTGTACGAGTGGCATATTAGCCTATTTTCAAATTACTTTTAAAGTACATATGAATATCCTTTTACTTATTCCTATAGCTGTTCTTCTCATGTTAAAAAGTCCTAAATGGGGATGTTTTTCTTATGTAGTACCAGTGGCCTATATAATAGAAGGCCTAAGTAAATTATTTCATATAAGGCTATTTAATCTAGACTATGAAATGCTTATTTATTTGGTAGGTGTACTACATATAGTAGAAGGGTTATTAGTCATACTAAATGGTCATATCAATGCTAGGGCAGTTCCTATTTATAATGGGAATAAACTTACCTCTGTTTATGTTATGCATCATATATGGGTAGTTCCGTTAGTTTTTATGGTTAATTCTTCAGTTGGTATTGCTTTACCTTTATATGCTTTGCTGGCTTATGGTGATGAGGCTAGGGTGCGTACACCTAAACAGCAAGCATTATTAACAGGGTGCCTTATACTAGTATTTGGAAGTATTATATTTTTCTTAGCTGCCTGTATTGATAGAGACATACTACAAATAGGGGGAGGTATTTTAATGATGCCCGTACTCCACGAGCTTATATTTGTTATAGAAAACTTTATGAATAAGAAAAGCTAATAATTACAAAAAATAGGTTGAACTTCTACAGAAGTTACAACCTATTTTGCATTCTAGTATTAAAGGTTAATTAATATGTTCGTGATTTTTCAAGTGGTCCATGCAATATTCATAGTTACCATTACATGTAGAACAGTATCTAAATTCCATATCAGGGTCATCGAGTTCTGTTTTACCACATACATGACATTTATGAAAAGCCACTTGAATAGGAGAACGTTTTTCGTAATCTAACTCACGTTTAACGCTTTTGAATTGCTTCTGCCCAGCATAACCTTTTCTACGCATTTGTCTACGTTTAAGAGCAGGTAGACCAAAGAAAATAATGTAGCCAAGTAAAGAGGCTATAATTAAAGCAAAGTTGACAAATCCGCCACCAAGTAAATCTGCACCAATAAGTACGAAATACAGAACAAGTAAATACTTAGCTTTAAAAGGAATAATAAAGTAAATATAAAAAGTTGCTTCTGGCATTAAAGTAGCGTAAGCAATAAAAAATGATAGATTAATATAGTGTACACTAGGTGAAACATTAAAGATAAAACTTACAATAATTGAAGCAATAATGCTAGAAAAATAAAATACATTAAAAGCAAAAGTGCCCATAATACTTTCTAACTGCTGAGCAATAGAGTAATAAATAAATACTAATAAGATAAACATTAAAGATGATGAAAGTGTTGAAGGAATAAAAATAAAAGTAATTAATCTCCAAATCTGTCCAGATAAAATAGCACCTCTATCAAACATAAGAGCACTTATAATTCCCCAATTACCCGTCATGGTTGTTGCTAAAAAGACAAATGCTTGTCCAAAAAGAATATACATCATCAAATTAGGAATGGCAAATTTACCAAACTTTTTTTCAAGCTTATATAGCCACGGCATAATCTTAAGACCTCCTTAAAAATAATTAAAATACATACTACATACATATGGTATAATTATAGTATTAAAATATGATAGTAATATAAATAAACTTGCTTAAAGTATAGCATAGGCAAAAATGAAGTAAAAGAGGGAGAAGGAGAAAGCACATGCAAAGTAACAAAGAAAAATTTAAAAAAATGAACACAAAACAAAAGTTTGAATACATTTGGGAATATTATCGATTCATGATTCTAGGGACTATAATAGGAGTCTTTATAGTTGGACAGTTAGTTTATCTTGCAGTAAAGCCAAAGCCAAACTTTGATACACATCTTATTGTTACCGCACAGATGGTCCTTGATACAAATAAGATGGAAGAAGAGGAAGCATATTTTAAAGAAAAGTTTAATGCAGACATTTATTACTTACCAGCTAACTGGTCTGTAGTAGACTCAGGTATGATGGCAAACGATCAACTACTCACATTAAAAATGCAAGTAAGAGAAGCTGATGTTTTTGCAATGTCTGAAGTACGTTATGATAGATTTATGGAAATTGATCATTTTGACCCATTTTTAGCACTTGATGAAGTACCAGAAATGGCACCTTTACTTGAAGAATATAAAGATAGTCTTCTAAAAGGAAAAAGTGTAGAAGATGGTAAAGAACACGTATATGGTATAAAGGTAGATAAGGTTAATTACCTAGAAGCAGGTCAGTTTACAGAACCACTGGTATTTTCCGTTATGTCTGTACCAAATAATGTAGAAAAAGCCGTAGAACTTATAGATTTCTTAATTTAAGGAGGCAAAACTTATGAAGAAAGAAACAGTTGAAACCATAGGTCTAGTAGGAGGAAACCTTCTAGCAAGTATGTTAGCTATAGAAGCTAAAAAAAGAGGTATAAAAACTTTCTTATTAGAACCAGAACTTAATAATATAGCTAGTGAAATTTGTGACTCACATATTATTGCAGATATTACAAAAGAAAATATCCAGCGTTTAGCTCTAAAGGTAGATAGAATTATATTTTGTACCAACAATATACCTGTATTAGGTAAGGATACTTTAAAAACATGTAAGGCCTATCCACAAGAAGAAGGTATAGATTTAGTAACAAATCGTGTACATCAGCTTACATTAGCAGAACTAGCAGAAGTTCCAACACCTAAATATTATCATCAAAACAATAAACTTAAGTTTTTTGAAAAAATGACAGATGTAAGCCTACCTTTTAAATTATACCAATTGTATGATGATCGCTATGAAGTAATGGATGTTTATACAAAAGAGGATTTAGAAGACTTTATTTATGAAATAGATGATGCTGCGACAGAGTGGTTAATAGAAGAAATCAATGAATATGAAAGATTTTTAAGCTTAACTGTACTAAAAGCAGGAGAGAAAGTCTATGTGTATCCAGTTCAAGAAGAAGTACTTAATGATAAGGATGTAAAATACATTTTTATGCCAGCAAATATTACTAAGAACTTACAAGGAAAACTCACACGATTTGCAAAAAAACTTCTTAAAGAAGTGCAAACAGAAGGACTCTTTACTTTTAAATTTGGTGTTAAGAAAAATCGTCAAGTTGAGCTTATAAATATTAATCCAGGTATCACTGTAGGGGATGTTGGAACCAATCATTATACGGACTTTTCTGTTTATGAGCAGTTCCTCAATCTTATAGAAGGTTTACCACTAAAAGACGGTGAACTTCTTAAACCAAGTGTGACTACTATAATCAAAGAAGGAGATACTTCACACAGACCAGCCTTCCCATATCACCATTATGCACTAGATCGCCATAATAGCTTACCAGTAGCTATTTATGTAAAAGAAAATATGGAAGAGATAAACTAATTAATAAGATAATAAAATAAGTTCTATTATATTTGTTAAGATTACTGTAATTAAATAAATACAATAAGTAAAAGACGATTTATAATCTTAAAGTAGATTTTAAATCGTCTCTTTATCTTTTTGAGGATAATTAGTAGGAGACAGAGGTGTTTTAAGTACACCAGCTTTTTGTAATTTTTGGGCTATAGTTAGGGCATCGTTAGAATAGACTAAAGGTGACACCTCATTGGTATAACCATTTGGACCATATAAATATAAAGAAGCATAGTTATAAGCTTGAGCAGCCCGTTTCTCTGTAGGATAGTTACCTAGATAAATTTTCTTTTTTTGATAGCCAATAAGTGCACGATAGCTACTTTGATCTTTTGCTACACCACGCCATTTTTTATTAGAACAAACTCTATTTTGAATGGAATGATGAGTAAGTCGCTTTGAAATAGAAAGGGACTCATATAGGCTATCATATTCTTGGCGTGTTAAAAAAGGGAAGTTATTTTTAGAATAAGTATGTTCTTCTAAAGAAGTAGTAACTAAGTCAACGGCTTTATTATAAGCAATAGCAGCTAACATTTCACTTGTATAATACCCTACTACTAAGGTGCCCTTTTTAAGGGATATCCGAGTAACGTAAGTGGGTTTATTGTATTTATTTTCTAGGCTTACCCCATAATAATGATTAATGACCTGTATATTTTTACGTCTAAAATCATAACGGTTACCATTGATAAAGATATAGTCCTTTAGGTAGGTCATAGATTTATTAAATCCAAAACGTTTTAAAATATTTTCTTGTTGATCTCCTATATAAGTATAGAGATAGTCTCCTCTTTTATGTATGCGCTTAGTAGAAAAGTAGAGTAAATCTTTTAGATCAAAGATAAGATATAAATCAGGTGATATATAGTATTTAAAATGATCACTATGTACATAAATAGAAGTTTTAAAATACATATGATTATCCCTAAAATTAATACAAGCTACAAATTTCTCAAAAGAAATAGGGAAATGACTTATATAATCATTTAAAGCTAGAGAACTTGCAAAAATATTTTCCACAAAGTTATAAGCAAGTAAGGCTTCTTCATAAGTATTATAAAGTCCTATATATATTTTTTTGGTTTTGTACAAATAATAAACTCTGTAGCGCTCATTGGTTGCAGGATAAATATATGCCATATGAAACTCCTTTATTTGACATGATATATAAATTTAATAAGATAGCACTGTAAAATATATCGGAAAAGGGTAAGAAAAAGTGAAGGAATAGTCAAAATTAATAAATTGAAAATTAGAAGTTTGTCAATATAAATAGAATATGGGTAAAACGTGTATACAATATGAACAAAGCATATTATAATTAGTAAAGGTATGAATAGCTGTATGTATTTTAAGGAGGAAATTTTAAATGAATTTAGTAGACCAAAAGACAATTAACACCATTCGCATCCTGTCAGCAGAAGCAATTCAAAAAGCTAACTCAGGGCACCCAGGTTTACCACTTGGTTCAGCACCAATGGCTTATACATTATGGGGTAAACATTTAGCACACAACCCACATAATCCAAATTGGGCTAACAGAGATCGCTTTGTATTATCAGCAGGTCATGGTTCAGCATTACTTTATTCTTTACTTCATGTATTTGAATACGGTCTTACAATAGAAGATCTTCAAAACTTTAGACAAGAAGGAAGTCTTACACCAGGACATCCAGAGTATGGCCACACTGTAGGTGTAGAGCTTACAACAGGACCACTAGGACAAGGTATCGCATCAGCAGTAGGTATGGCTATGGCAGAACGTCATTTAGCATCACACTTTAATAAAGAAGGCTATGATATTGTTGACCACTACACTTATGCATTAGTAGGTGATGGTTGTCTTATGGAAGGTATTAGTTATGAAGCTGCATCTCTTGCAGGTACTTTAGGCCTTGATAAATTAATCATTCTTTATGATTCAAATAATATTACAATCGAAGGTAATACACAAATTGCCTTTACAGAAGACGTTAGAGCACGTTTTGAAGCACAAGGTTTTGCTACATTCTTAGTAGAAGATGGTAACGATATAGAAGCTATCTCAAATGCTATTAGCCAAGCTAAAGCATCTGGTAAACCAAACTTTATTGAAGTTAAAACTCAAATTGGTTATGGTTGTCCAGCTAAAGTAGGTAAAGCTAGTGCACACGGTGAGCCTTTAGGACATGACAATATTGCTGAGACAAGAAAATTCTTAAATCACCACGATCAAGCTTTCTTCGTAGAAGATGAAGTAAAAGCAAACATTAAAGCAATTAATGAAGAAAATGCAGCTAAAGAAGCAGCATGGAATGCATTATTTGAAAAATATGCACAAGCTTATCCAGAACTTGCAAAAGAGTGGGCAGTATGGAATGGTGAGGAAGCAGTAAGCTTAGAAGATCTTTATGCAAATTACGCAGATACTTCAAAAGCACTTGCAACTCGTCAAACATCATATGAAATCATTAATCAAATCGCAAATAGAACAAGCAACTTTGTTGGAGGTTCTGCTGACCTTGCACCTTCTACTAAAACATATATGGAAGGTAAAGGTGATTTCCAAAAAGATAGCTACGAAGGAAGAAACCTTCACTTTGGTATTCGTGAACATGCTATGGCAGCTATTGCAAATGGTATGGCAGTACATGGTGGACTTAAAGTATTCTGTTCAACATTCTTCGTATTTAGTGATTACATGAAAAACTCTATGCGTTTAGCAGCTCTTATGAACTTACCAGTATCTTACGTACTTACACACGATAGTATTGGGGTAGGTGAAGATGGTCCAACACATCAACCAATTGAGCAATTAGCTATGTTACGTAGTATGCCAAATATGATAACAATTCGTCCAGCAGATGGAAAAGAAACAGTTGCAGCATGGGAGTATGCTTTAAATAGTAAAGATCACCCAGTATCACTTGTTTTAACACGTCAAAACTTACCATACTTAGAAGGTACAGGTAGTGAGGCTAAAAAAGGTGGTTATGTAATTGGTGAAGTAGCATCTAAAGATGCAGATATTATTCTTATTGCTACAGGTTCAGAAGTAAACCTTATTGAAAAAGCAGCAAAAGAATTAGCTAAAGAAGGTATTAAAGCAGCAGTTGTAAGTATGCCATCTACAGATCTTTTCGAAATGCAAGATGAAGCTTACAAAAATGAAGTATTACCAAAAGACAAAACAAAACGTGTAGCAGTAGAAGCAGCTAGCTCATTCGGCTGGCATAAATATACAGGATTTGAAGGCCAAATTATCTCTATGGATACATTTGGAGAATCAGCACCAGCAGATCTTATCTTCAAGAAACATGGCTTTACTGTAGAAAACGTAGTTAAAGTAGCAAAAGAAGTACTTCAATAATCAAAATTGAACTAGGTTAGAAATAACATAGAGAGATAAATAAGTGTAATGATTAAAAGTCTATAGACTATAATCATTGCACTTATTTTTATGCATAAAAATGCTTATTGGATAAAAGGCTATAGGCCATCTAAGTAGGTGAATAATAGAGTGCATAAACATAATTGTAGTTTCAATATAGATAAATTGGTTCTTATATATGTAATAAACAAATTATTAACAAGAAAAAAAGAGGACAAACCTATAAAAATCAAGTTATTAACAGAGTTATACACATTATCCACAGGATAAATGCCCACAAAACGTATGTTTGGTTAAAATAATATATATAAATTGTGTAATAAATTAAAAAAGTAACATAGACAGGCTAATATCTAGTAATATCAATGGTTAGAACAGGGAAATAAATAATTAGACAAAAATAATAAGAAGAAATAATTAAAAAAACTATTGACTATTAATACAAAAATATCTATAATTATTCATATATTAAAAGAGTAAAGATTAAATGAAATAATATATAATCAATAGGGGGATTAATTATGAAAAAGTTTATAAAAATTGGTGCTTTAGTTGTAGCAAGTATATTAAGTTTAGGTGTATTATCAGGCTGTAGTAAACAAGAGAGTAATGTAATTGTAATGGGAACAAATGCAGCTTTCCCACCATTTGAAGAAATTAAAGGTGATGAAATTGTAGGCTTTGATATTGAACTTAGTCAATTAATTGCAGATAGATTAGGAAAAGAACTTAAAATAGAAGATATGGAATTTGGTCAATTACTTGGAGCAGTATCAGGAGGAAAGATTGACTTTATTGCTGCAGGTATGACAGTAGATGAAGAACGTGCAAAGCAAGTTGACTTTTCAGATTCTTACTTTAAATCTAAGCAAGTTATTATTGTAAAAGAAGATAATGATACAATTAATACAGCTAAAGATTTAGAAGGTAAGCAAGTTGGTGTACAGTTAGGTACAACAGGTGACCTTTTCGTAAGAGGTTATGAAGGGGAAAATGGTGAGACAATTAATGTTGTTCAATTTGATAAAGGGGCGATGGCTGTAGCCGATCTTTCAATTGGTAAAATAGACGCAGTAGTAATAGACGAGGAACCAGCTAAGAAAATTATTGCTAACTATGAAGGCGTAAAGGTTATTGAAGCATCATTTATTGATGAGTCTTATGCTATCGCAGTTAAGAAAGGTAATACAGAGTTACTTAATACAATTAATGAAGTATTAACAGAAATTAAAGCAGATGGTACTTACGATCAGCTTTATGCAAAATACTTTGGAGTAATAGAATAGTAGCTAATAGTCTTAATAAAGGAGTTGCCATGAAATACCTTTCAATAGAATTTCATGGCAACCTTTTTGCCTAAAGAAAACCCCGGGCTATGCCTGGGGTTCAAAAAAGCTTAGAGCTATGAGTATAAATAAAAAACCTCCTTTGAAGAATAAGATTAGGTTCGCCAACCAATCAAATCAAAGGAGGTTTATCCAAATGGATAAAAATAGTTTAGCACATACAAAATGGAATTGTAAGTACCATATAGTATTTGCGCCTAAGTATAGAAGGCAAATTATTTATGGAAAAATAAAAAGGGATGTAGGTATTATTTTAAGAAGACTTTGTGAGTATAAGGGGATTGAGATTATAGAAGCTAATGCATGTAAGGATCATATTCATATGCTAGTAAGTATTCCACCGAAGATGAGTGTATCAAGTTTTGTTGGTTATCTAAAGGGTAAAAGTTCACTTATGATATTTGATAGGCATGCAAATTTAAAATATAAATATGGAAACAGGCAGTTTTGGTGCAAAGGTTATTATGTAGATACAGTAGGAAGAAATAAAAAGGCAATACAGGAGTATATAAAAAATCAATTACAAGAAGATTTAATAGAAGAGCAAATGACAATTAAAGAATACATGGACCCGTTTACGGGTGAGCCAGTAAAAAAGAGCAAATAAAAGAGCCTCTTTAGAGGCTGCTTGAAAAAATTATGCAGTTGGCGAACCATTCAATATGCCTTAAGGCATGGCTAGCAATATGCCCTTACAGGGCTAGAGCAAACCACCCGTTAGACGGGTGGTCCTGATTAATATAAATAGAAGTTTGGAATATAACTATTTTCTGCACAGTAATTGAAGGACTATAAGATTATTAATGAATTATAAAAATATCTAATTATTTAATATTTTGCTAGTAAATTATAAATAAGGCATATATAATAAATAATAGATTATGTGAATAAATATTAGGTTGTAGGAGGTTCTTTATGTTTAGTTGGGAAACAACAGTAGCTTTTTTTGAAACATTTATACAAGATAAATACTATATAATGCTTCTAAGCGGTATTCAAGAGACACTACTTTTAACACTTATTGCAACAATAATAGGACTTATAATAGGTGTCATTATTGCAATGATACAAGTATCTGAATTTCCAAATAGGTACAAATGGCTTGGAACAATCTTAAAGAAAATTGCAAAGCTGTATGTAGATATTATTCGTGGTACACCAGCCATCGCACAAGTAAGTTTTATTTGGTTAGTAGTGTTGGCAAAATCTAATATGCCACGTGCAATAGTAGGTGGTATTGCCTTTGGTATTAATAGCGGTGCGTATATGTCAGAGCTTATTCGTGCAGGGATACAAGGGATTGATAAAGGGCAAATGGAAGCAGGACGATCACTTGGGCTTTCTTACTCACAAACAATGAAACTTATTATTATTCCTCAAGCTTTTAGACAAATGCTACCAGCACTTGTAAGTGAGTTTATTATTCTTATTAAAGAAACAGCTGTTATTGGCATGATTGGTGGACGTGATATTATGCGTGTTTCTAGTATTATGACTACTGATACAGGAAACTTTTTATGGCCAATCTTAATAGCGACAGCTACATATCTTATATTAACAAGTACTTTTACATTTGTTATGCGTATGGTAGAGAAAAAAATCAATAAAGGTAGATTCTAGGAAATATTTCCCTGGAAACATAAATAGTATGTAAAAGAGGTGGAATAATGATAGAGGTAAAAGAGCTTCATAAAAGTTTTGGGAATTTACATGTATTAAAAGGTATTAATGATTATATAAATAAAGGTGAGGTTGTTGTAGTTATTGGCCCATCTGGTTCAGGTAAGTCTACATATTTACGTTGTATCAATCGTATGGAAGAGGCAAGCGGAGGACAAATTTTAGTAGATAATGTAGATATAACTGACAAACAAGTAGATATTAATGACATTAGACAAAAAATTGGAATGGTATTTCAACATTTTAATTTGTTCCCTCATATGACAGTACTTGAAAATATCACTTTAGCTCCTATTCAAGTAAAAAAGATGAAAGAAGAAGAAGCAAAGGCCATAGCTTATGAGCTTTTAGATAAAGTTGGATTAAGAGAAAAAGCTAATGAATATCCTAACAAGTTATCAGGGGGACAAAAGCAAAGAATAGCAATAGCTCGTGCCTTAGCTATGAATCCAGAAGTTATGCTTTTTGATGAGCCAACTTCTGCACTTGATCCAGAAATGGTTAAAGAGGTTCTAGAAGTTATTAAGAATCTTGCTAAAGAAGGTATGACTATGATGATAGTAACACATGAAATGGGATTTGCTAAAGAAGTAGGAACACGCCTTGTATTTATGGATGAAGGAACTATTTTAGAAGAAGGACATCCTAAAGAGGTATTTGAAAATCCTAAAGAAGAGCGTACTAAACTCTTTTTAAGCAAAGTTTTATAATAAAAATAATATTATCCCTTGGATAAAGCTAAGTGTAATTAAATAAGGAAGAATAATATAAAAGCTATAGAATCAAAGGATTCTATAGCTTTTATATTTGTATTGATAAACTTTAAATTTGTAAAAGTAACTATATGTCAATAATGTACATGTGGATAAATATCCTGTAAAAGGTTGCCAAAAAAGAAGAAATTAGTTAAAATGAGAGAAGTTAATAATTATGTAACAAATGAAATAAATACATAATAAATGAAACAAGTACATAATAAATGGCAACAAGGAGTAACTTATGAAAAAGACAACTATAAAGTTCTTATTATGCACAGCTCTATTAACAATGATGGGGAGCCAAACTTTTGCTTGTGTAATTGGAACGATTACTACAAACGGTGCAGTAGCCTATAATATGGAAGAACAATATATTGTAGAATTAAATAAAGATATGCCAGTTAAAATTATAGATTTACAAGAAGAGCAAGATACTTACTTAATAGAAGTGGATGATCAAGTAGTAAACTTAAATAAAGATGTGGTGGCTATTCGTAAAGTAATAATGAAAACAAATATAGAAAATGTTAAACTAAGAAAAGCACCAGACCCAGATGCTGAACTTATATGTACACTCGGTGAAGGAGAAGTAGTAAGTGTACTTTTCCAAAGTGGAAATTGGTATAATGTAGTACTAGATGATGGAACAGAAGGTTTTATATATAAGGATCAATTAGTAAAAGAAGAATTAGACTTACTTCCTGAAAAAGAATTTAATACTCAAAAGGTTGAAGTACTTCATTGGAATGAGGCTAAACAGGTTATACCAAGAGGAGCAGTTGTAACTATTGAAGATGTTTATACTGGTAAAACATTTCAAGTTAAACGTACATTTGGAACAAATCATGCAGATGTAGAGGCACTTACAACTTCTGACACACAAATGATTAAGAGAATTTGGGGAGGTTTTTCTTGGGAAAGAAGACCAGTTATTGTACATACTAACGGACGTATGTTAGCAGCCTCATTAGCAGGTATGCCTCATGCAGGTGACTCTCTAGATGCTGTTGCTGGAAATGGCATGAGTGGTGTTATAGACCTGCACTTTGTAGGCAGTAAACGACATAAAGAAGGAAATATAGCAGCAGTTGTAGACCCACAACACCAAGCAGCAATAAAAGTAGCTGCAAACTATAAAAAGTAAATATAGAGATAAGCATAAAGAAAAAATAACAAAGAGTAAATAACAAAGGGTAAATCATGAAGATTATATCATAAGAGATAAATATAAAGAGTAGCTGATAAAAGATAAACCATAAAAGATAAATTATAAAATATATAATTATAATGAAACAGATAATAAGTTTTAGAAAATGAATATAATATACAAAAAGAGCTGTAAAACTAGAAATTTCTAGTTTTACAGCTCTTTTATCCATTTAACTAACGAGGGTGAATGTTAATATTTAAAAGGAAGGTCACAATAATATCCAAATTTTGAAATCCCTTCTTCAAACTGAAGTAAGGTAGAAAGTTCACTTTTAGGTGTTAATTTTGATACTTTAAGTAAAAGCGAATCAAAAAAGGATGGACTACTTGGTGTTAAATAATTTAGAGGTAAACCTGCTAAGCCTTCCGTTTCACCAATGATAGATAGTGTATCATCAAAATTACCAATTTCATCTACTAATCCATTTGCTAAAGCTTGTTTAGCTGTATAAATACGTCCATCTGCTAATTTACTAGCTTCTTCAAAAGAAAGGTTACGGCCTGTAGCTACAACTTCAATAAATTGATTATGAGTTTCATCTAGCATGCTTTGTAAAATTTCTCTTTGTTCATCTGTTAAAGGTTGTGTGCCATTTCCCATAGCTTTGTTTTTTCCAGCTGTAATGGTTTCTACCTTAATACCTAATTTCTCATATAATCCAGACATATCCATAACATTTTGCATAATGACACCTATAGAGCCTGTAATCGTATTACGGTTACAAATAATTTTATCAGCAGCACAAGCAATATAATAACCGCCAGAAGCAGCTGTACTACCAAAACTAGCATAGATAGGGCGACCTGTATTTTTGTATTCTAAAAGTTTTAAATAGATTTCATCTGTATGATAGACAGAACCACCAGGTGAATCAATAAAAATTATAAGGCCTTTACTAGAAGTATCATCAATAAGTGTATTAAGGCTATCTATAATAAAAGTATGATTATAAGATGAGGTTGAAAAGAGACTATCATCACTTGCACCTATAATACCTTCAATTTTTAATACATCAACACGATCTCCTATAGTAGAAGATGAAATGGAAGTATAAGAACTACTCTTACTTATATTTATGATAAAAACAAACATAAGTACAACAACAAGAATAAAAGAAAGAACACAGCTTCCTATAGCAATAAAAAGACCCATTTTGCGATTTTGCATTTCAATCCCCCTAAGATTTTATGACTTCAAATAGTACTGATAAGATAATGGATAAGATATTGTATATCCTATTATAGACTAAAGAGGAGTATGATAGAAATAAAATACTCTCAAAATATTAAAAACTTAATATTTTGAGAGTATAAATCAATTTAACTATATAGGAAGGATTAATTCATTAATTCAAATGCTTCATTTGTAAGTACAAAATTCCCTTTTAATCCTTCTGTAATATAAACTTTAGAATCCTTTGTAATAAAGATAGCATCTATACCTGGAAGTGTTTGAACGAACTCAATACCTTCTTGTAAACCTTTAGAAAATACTGAAGTGGATAAAGCATCTCCATCAATAGACTTATCACTAATAATAGTTATGCCAGCTAGATCATTATCAAAAGGATAGCCTGTACTAGGATTTAAGATATGATGATATTTTTTCCCATCAGCTTCAAGATAGCGCTCATATATACCAGAAGTTACAATAGATTGGTTTGCTACAGAAATATAACCAACAGTATTATTACGTGATTCAAATGGGTCTTGAATACCAACTTTCCATGATGAACCATCTACCTTAGTACCAAGAGTATAAACATTACCACCTAAATCAATAATAGCATGTTCTACACCTTTAGAAGTTAATAAATCAGCGATAGCATCAGCAGTATAACCTTTAGCAATACCACCTAGGTCTAATTGCATATTAGGTTTTTCAAGATAAACAGTAGAAGCAGCTTCATCTAAAATAATACTTTCATAACCTATAAGGGGAAGAGCAGCATCTATTTCAGCTTGGCTAGGTACACGTGCTTCTGGTAAGCCAATATTCCAAAGTTTAACAATAGGTCCAACAGAAAGATCGAAAGAACCATGAGTAAGTTCACTATAATAAACGCCTTTTTGAATAATATCAAAGAGGGTATCATTTACTTTAAAAGGTGCTACACCACTAGAAGCATTTAATTCGGTAAGTAAAGTACTTTCTTTATTTAAACTAAGTTCATTTTCTAGTTCTTTAACTAGAGAAAAGGCATCATCAAGGATAGCCTCATCTTGATGGTCAAATAAAGAAACACTTACAGTAGTTCCCATAAGTAATTCAGTGCGCTTTAGAGGAGTAGTATTTTGGGGAGTTTTACTAGTGCAGCCCACAAACATAAGGGGTAGTGTACAAAGGGTTAGTGTGAGCATTTTAAAAAAGGTCTTCATTATTTATTCTCCTTTAATATTGATAAGACAGTTATTCTATTTTCTAATATATCATATTTCATTTTTAGGGAGTAGGTATATGTAATAAGATAGAAAATACAAAACAAAAAAGGATGCTTGAACAAGTCAAACATCCCATTTAAACAAAATGTAATTACTCAGCTGCTGGAGCTTCAACAACTGCTACTTCTGTATTACCTTCTTGCATATTAGCCATAAGAGCTGTAGCTAATGTTTTAAAGTCATTTGATGAGCTTGTAGCACCTGTTACAACATCTACTTTAGCAGGATCTTGAGCAGTAACAAATCCTTCTGCTAAAGCTGGAGAGAATTCAGCAGGGCTTGTGCCAGCGATTTCTTTCATTTTTGTATTGTACTCTTCGTCAGCTGATTTTAAACCACCTGCTTCGTTTGCATAATCAAATGTAGCAGCTGTGATTTGACCACCTTCAACAGTTGCTTCAACGAAAGCTTTCCAACCACGTTCGTCAGCTTTGTCGTACTCAGCTCTGTATGAACCATCTTTTAAAGCAGCAGCTTCTTCTGTAGCTGGAGCTTCTGTAGCTGGAGTTTCTGCTGGTGCTTGACTACAAGCTGTAAGTGAACCAAGTGCAACTACTGATGCACACATTAACGCGAAAAGTTTTTTATTTTTCATGACAATTCTCCTAATTTTAAATTATTATATGTATAATAAATCATAACTTATTTTATCCAGTAAATGTTAACAAAATATGAAAATAAAGCGAACAAAACGTTAACAAAGTTAAAAAGTTAACAGCTCCATAATATATGATAAATCTACAAAACCCATGAAAACATTAGAAAAGTGTCTAGAAATGTCTTGATTAAAAGTAATAAAAACCCATAATATTACACCTGATAAGATAATTTTTAAACTAGACAAGAATTACAAAGTTGTGTAAAATGTATGTAGAAATGGAAAAAAATTATGTTCAGTAATTAAAGGAGAAAAGTCATGGCAGCGACAAATATTGTTATTTTGGGTGCAGGTTATGCAGGTGTACATGCAGCCAAAAAATTAGCTAAGAAGTACAAGAAAAATGATGATGTGACTATTACACTCATTGACAAAAATCCTTACCATACACTTATGACAGAACTTCATGAAGTGGCTGGTGGACGTGTACCAGAAGAATCTGTTAAGTTAGACTTACACAAGATCTTCCACCGTACAAAAGTAAATGTAGTAGTAGATTACATTGAAAATGTAGACTTAGAAAAACAAGTTGTTAAAACAACACATGGTACATATGATTATTCATATTTAATGGTAGGTTTAGGAAGTGAGCCAGCATATTTTGGGGTACCAGGTGTTAAAGAACATGGATTTAGCCTTTGGTCTTTAGATGATGCACTTACAATTCGTGAACATATTAAACGTCAGTTTAAAATGGCATCACTTGAAAGAGATGAAAAATTAAGACGTGAGATGCTTACTTTCATCGTAGCAGGTGCAGGCTTTACAGGTGTTGAAATGGCTGGAGAGCTTCTTGAATGGAAAGATACATTAGCAGCTAAATATCATGTAGATGTAGAAGAAGTTCAAGTATATGTTGTAGAAGCAGCAGGAACTATCCTTAACATGCTTGATCAAAAACAAGCAGGTAAAGCTGAAAAATACATGGTTAAAAATAAAATTGAAGTACTTAAGAGTGCTCCTATTACAGAAGTTAAAGAAGACTGTATTATCCTTAAAGATGGTAGAAAGATTGCAACACGTACACTTATTTGGACATGTGGTATTCAATGTGCTTCTAGTGCAGCAGATGTAGCTGTAGAAAAAACACGTGCAAACCGTCTTAAAGCAAATCAATATATGCAAGCAGAAGGTCATGACAATGTGTATGTAATTGGTGACTGTGCATATAATGAGGAAAATGGAAACTGTACAAATCCTCAAATCGTAGAAGCAGCAGAACAAACAGCTGCAACAGCTGCAAAAAATATCATTGCTTCTATTGAAAACAAAGAAAAGGTAGCATTTAAAGGTAACTATCATGGTTTCATGGTTTCTATTGGTGGTCGCTATGGTGTTGCTAACCTTTCAGGAATCAAACTTTCTGGTTTCTTTGCAATGGTAATGAAACATATCGTAAACTTATATTATCTTTTTGGTGTATTAAATATTTATTCTGTATACCACTACTTACAACATGAATTCTTTGATATGAAACAAAATAGAAATATTATGAGAGGTCATATTTCTTCAGTAGGAAATCGTTTATGGACAGTACCTCTTAGACTTTACATTGGTTGTTTATGGTTATTAGAAGGTCTTAAAAAGTTATTTGGTGAAGGCACATGGGATACTATGTGGGCAAACTTTGGAACTAGTGATTTTGCACTACAAATTGGTTCAGATAGCTGGATTAAAGCAGGTAACATAAAAATGCCATTTGAATGGTTATATGATGCAGTATCATCAGCATCACAATCAGGAGATGCAGGGGCAGCACTTGCAGAACCTATTTTAAATAAAATGCCAGGTTTCTATGAAGCAGTAATGAAAGTTATGATTCCAACTCCAGAGATGGCAACATTCTTCCAAACAATCGTAGTTATTACTGAAATTTGTATTGGTCTTGCGCTTCTTGCTGGTTTATTCACTTGGTTAGCATCAGCTGCTTCAGCGTTTATGACAATTAACTTCATATTATCAGCTATGGCTGGTTGGGACATTTTATGGTTTACTTTCGGTTCTATTGCACTTATGAACGGATGTGGACGTGCGTTTGGCCTTGATCATTATGTAATGCCATGGATTAACAAACTAGTTGGTAATTGGTGGCTTGGTAAAAATAAACATATCTACAAATAATACAAGAATGAGGTGAAGGCATGCATAACATTTGGAATCAGTATCCAGAAATCAAGAATGAATTACTAGAAATTATTAAGTTAATGGATAAAAATGCGAAATGTAAGGATAAGGTAATAGAAAGTTCTATTAAAGATCTTATTCATGCAAATGGCAAAATGATTAGGCCTGCCTTTACAGTTCTTGCAGCACATTTTGGAGAATATGAAGGAGAAAAGGTACGTGCGCTAGCTTCTGTAGTAGAACTATTCCATATGGCTACTTTGGTACATGATGATGTAATAGACGATGCAGCTTTAAGAAGAGGCGTACCTACTATTCAATCTAAATATGGAAAAGAATATGCAGTTTACATAGGTGACTATTTATTCTGCATATGCTTTAAAATTTTGGCACAGACAGCTTCACTTCAAAGTATTCAGGTAGATAGCTTATCTATGTCACGTATTTGTCTTGGAGAAGTAGAGCAGCTTAACTCTAGATTTAATACAGATGTTTCTGTAAAGAACTATTTAAGACGTATTGCTGGTAAAACAGCTGAATTATTTTCGCTAAGTCTATACATTGGTGCAGCTGAAAGTGGATGTAGTGATAAACTTGCAAAAACATTTTGGCGTATAGGTCACCATGTAGGTATGGCTTTCCAAATCATTGATGATATCCTTGATTATACAGGTAGTGAAGAATCTGTAGGTAAAGATCATGCAAAGGATATTCAAGAAGGTGTATTTAATTTACCACTAATTTATGCACTTGAAAAAGGTCCAAATGAATTAATAGAATTGCTTCAAAACCATCCTTATGATGAAGCACAGTTAAAAGAGATTATTAGACTTGTATATGCTCATGGTGGTATTGATAAAGCTAGAAAGTTAGCTCATCAATATACACAAAAAGCTTATAAACATATTTATAAACTTCCAGATAATGAGTATAGAAGTATTCTTCTTGAAGTAGTTCATAAGCTTTTAGATAGAGAATACTAATCCACATATAAAATTTTATACAGATATTTAAAAAGAAAATAGGTAGATAGTACAAAAGTACTATCTACCTATTTTTGTTTTTATTAGATGTATTAGACAAAGAAAAAACACATGTTTTATATAAGATTAATTATGATATTACAAAAAAATAATACATATGACAAGACATATGTATTGTAAAAATTTTTAATGGGTGTTATATTAACTCATATATGACTTAAAAAAGAGGTGGATTATGGAAAGGGAACAGCTTATTTGTGCTATACAAACTTTGAAAAAAGAAAAAGATGCTATTATTTTAGCTCATTATTATACGGATGGAGAAATACAAGAGTTAGCAGATTATGTAGGGGATTCTTATTATCTTTCAAAAATTGCGAAGGAAGTTCCACAACAGTTGATTGTATTTTGTGGTGTACTTTTTATGGGTGAAAGTGCAAAAATATTAAGTCCTCATAAAACAATACTTATGCCTGAAATTAATGCAGATTGTCCAATGGCTCATATGGTAACACCAGCTCAAATTGAGTATATGAAAGAGAAGCATAAAGATTTAGCAGTAGTATGTTACATTAACTCTACAACAGAAATAAAAGCTTTATCTGATGTATGTGTAACATCCTCAAATGCACTAAAAATTGTTCGCAATATAAAAGCTTCTAAGATTTTCTTTATACCAGATGAAAATCTAGGCAGATATATTGCAGCACAAGTACCAGAAAAAGAATTTTTATTTAAAAAAGGTTATTGTCCTGTACATAAGAGTATGACTAAAGAAGCTTTACTAAAAGAAAAGGCAAAGTACCCTCATGCTCAAATACTTGTGCATCCAGAGTGTACCCCAGATGTTGTAGAACTGGGAGATTATGTAGGAAGTACTAGTGGAATTATTGAATATGCAACTAAAAGTCCTCATGATACTTATATTGTATGTACAGAGGTTGGGATAGAGTATCCACTAAAAATGGCTAATCCTAATAAGGCATTTCATTTTGTAGGAGATATGAGAGTATGTAAAAATATGAAATCTATTACCTTAGAAAAATTATATGAAGCATTAAGAGATGAAAAATATGAAATTACACTTGAAGAGAAGTTAATGAAAAAAGCTGAGAATGCTCTTATACAAATGCATAAGTTAGCCGAGAACTAAAACTACCTCATTTAAAGAAGGGATATTATGAAAGATTTATATGATGTTATTATAGTAGGAACGGGTGTATCAGGTCTATTTGCAGCCCTACATTTACCAAGAGAGTATAAAATTTTAATGATGAGTAAGGAAGCTTTAGAGGCAAGTAATTCTTATCTTGCACAAGGAGGTATTTCTACTTTAAAGGGAGAGGAAGACTATGAAAGCTACTTCC
Source organism: uncultured Eubacteriales bacterium (assembly GCA_900551325.1). GTDB lineage: Bacteria > Bacillota > Clostridia > Lachnospirales > Cellulosilyticaceae > Holtiella. The sequence goes on from URVM01000007.1 coordinate 170,651, forward strand.
AAGATACTTTGAAGGCAGGACACTATGAAAACAATAAAGAAGCTGTAGAAGTGATGATTCATGAATCTATGGGTATTATTAAGGAACTTGTACAATATGGTGTGGATTTTGATAAACAAGATGGAGAATTTCTTTATACTAAGGAGGGAGCCCATAAGACTAATCGTATATTACATCATAAAGATGTTACAGGTAAGGAGATTACTTCTAAGCTTTTACAACGGGTGAAAGAATGCTCAAATATAGACCTAGTTGAATATACAACTATGATAGATTTAATCATAAAAGATGAAGGCTGTGAGGGAGTAATAGTAGAGCAAGATGGTACTCTCCAAGCTATTTATAGCAAGAAAGTTATTTTAGCTACAGGTGGAATAGGTGGACTATTTGAAAGCTCTACAAACTATAGGCATTTAACAGGTGATAGTCTGGCTATTGCATTAAGACATAGTATAAAGCTACAAGATATTCATTATATACAAATCCATCCTACAACTTTATATAGTAAGAAAGAAGGAAGACGATTTTTAATTTCAGAAGCTGTAAGAGGTGAAGGGGCTATTTTATTAAATAGAAATAAAGAAAGGTTTGTGAATGAGCTTTTACCAAGAGATATAGTTAGTGGTGCTATTTATGATCAAATGGTGAAAGACCAGTCTCCATATGTATGGTTATCATTAAAGCATTTAGGGAAAGACAAAATTACAAAGAGATTTCCTAATATTTATAAACGATGTCTAGAAGAAGGATACGATTTAGCTCTTCAACCTATACCTGTAACACCTGCACAACATTATTTTATGGGTGGTATACAAGTAAATATGGAAGGATTAAGTTCTATGGAGAACTTATATGCGATTGGTGAAACAAGCTGTACAGGTGTACATGGAAGAAATCGATTAGCAAGTAATTCCCTTTTAGAAAGTTTAGTTTTTGCAAAGCGAGCAGCTATACACATCAAAGAACATATAGTAGATACATGGATAAATATAGATGAAGCTCAGTATATAGTTGATAGTAAGGTAAACTATGTAAAGGAATCAGAAATAGATAATAAACAGCTTATACTAAATGAAATTAAAAGAAAGGATGAGGAATTTTATGTTAAATGGTGCAATGTCAGCAATCAATGTGGATGAGAAAATACTTTTAGCTTTAAAAGAAGATATTACTAGTGAAGATGTTACAACCAATGCAATGATTAGAAAATCTACACCATGTAAAGTAGAGCTTATTTGTAAACAAGATGGCATTTTAGCGGGGATAGATATATTTAAGCGTACCTTTGAACTTTTAGGGACAGTTACCTTTAAGACTACATATGAAGATGGAGACAGGATTAAAAAGGGAGAGATAATAGGTATCCTAGTAGGAGATGCAAGAATTATTTTATCAGGGGAGCGAACAGCACTTAACTATTTGCAACGTATGAGTGGCATTGCTACATTAACTAGAGAGATGGTAGATGAACTAGAAGGTTATAAAACTAAATTATTAGATACACGTAAGACTACACCAGGTATGCGTATATTTGAAAAATATGCTGTAAAAGTTGGTGGTGGTTACAATCATCGCTTTAACCTTTCAGATGGAGTTTTGATTAAAGATAATCATATTGACGCTGCAGGAGGGGTGAAAGAAGCTATTAAAAGAGCGAAGGAATATGCACCTTTTGTAAGAAAGATAGAAGTGGAAGTGGAAAGTTTAGAAAGGGTACATGAGGCATTAGAAGCAGGTGCTCACATTATTATGTTAGATAATATGAGTATTGATGAAATGAAAGAAGCAGTGAGAATAATAGGGGATAAAGCTAAGACAGAGTGTTCAGGTAATGTATCAAAGGAAAGGCTAAGAGCAATTGCTGGGGTAGGGGTGGACTATGTATCTTGTGGTGCACTTACACATTCGGCTCCTATTTTAGACTTTTCACTTAAAAACTTAGTACATTTATAAACATGCCAATATATTACAGGATATAAAAAGATAGTCAATTTACTTTTATGGTAAAAATATGTTAATGTCATAGTACAACTAATGTTAAAGTTTTAAGGAGGCGAAAGTTATACATAAATATGATATTAACATGAAAAAAAATGACTTTAGCACCACTTTAGGTGAGAAGTATATAAAAATTTGTATGTGGATGCCATGGGTAGCATTAATCCTATTAATAGGTGCAACTTTAATAGGAGCCCCTTATAAGGAACTGATTATTTGTGGTGTATCTGTAGGTGTTGTTTTAAATGCTATTTACTTAGGATATCGTTTTGTAGTGTATATACAAGATAAGAATAAAAAAGGCTTCAAGAACTAGTTCTTGAAGCCTTTTTGGTTAAATACTATTTTAAGAGACCATACTGGGTCATTACATTTTTAAGGAAAGTTTCATTAGCAGCTTCCATATGAATAAGCGGAAGACGGCAAGAGCCAACATTCATTCCCATAAGGTCCATAGCTTTCTTTACTGGAACTGGACTAGGTTCACAAAATAGAGCTTTTACAAGTGGTAGGGTTTGAAGCTGGATACGTCTAGATGTTTCAATGTCTCCGTCAAAGAAGGACTGGCAAAGTTTATGAGTATCACTTGGGATAATATTTGCCATAACAGAGATAACACCTTTTCCACCTAATGAAAGATAAGGAAGAATAAGTCCATCTTCACCAGAGTAAATGCTAAAGTCACTTGGACATATATTCATAAGCTCGCCAACATGGGAGAAGTTACATTCTTTAATAGCTACAATATTTTCAATTTGAGCAAGTTTAGCTGTTGTTTCAGGGCTCATATCTAGAACTGTACGAGAAGGAACATTATAGAGGATAATAGGAATAGAAACGCTTTTAGCAATAGCACTAAAATGTTCATACAAACCTTTTTGAGAAGTTTTGTTGTAATAAGGTACAACACATAAAAGGGCATCTGCACCTACAGATTCAGCATACTGACTTGTGCCAATGGCATGACGTGTATCATTGCTACCAGTACCTGCAATAACAGGAATACGTTTAGCAACCTTCGCTACAGTATAACGAATAACTTCTTTATGCTCTTCAATAGGCATAGTAGGTGCTTCACCTGTTGTACCACATACAATAATTGCATCTGTACCTTCACTAATATGCCATTCAATAAGTTCACCTAATTTATCAAAATCAACTCCTGTTTCGTTAAACGGAGTAATAATAGCAACGCCAGAACCAGTAAAAATTGGTTTTCTCATAGAAAATCCTCCTTATAAATAATCAGTACAAGAATATTATACTATGTCACTTATTAATAGTATATACAGGAATTGGATGATAGGAACAAAAAAATAAACTTAAATATAATTTAATAAAATTTAATATAAAAAAGAGGAATTGAAGGAAAGATGTAGAATATATATAGTATAACATACCAAGACAACAGGTAGTGGATTGAAAGGAGAGATACATATGAAATACAACATTATAGGTAAAAATATTGAGGTAACAAAAGGTCTTGAATATGCAGTGGTAGACAAACTTCATAAACTAGATAAGTATTTTAATGATAATACTGAAGCACAAGTAATGCTTAGTGTGGAGAAACAACGCCATATTATTGAGATCACCATTCCTTTCAATGGACAAATTTTAAGAGCCGAGATGGATGGCAAAGACATGTATGCAATCATTGATGATACAGTTGCCATTATCGAAAAACAAGTGGTACGTTTTAAAGATAAATTAAGACGCAGAAGTAGAGGAACAGCAGTACATGGATTTGCTCAAGATTTCATGAATTTAGATTATGAGGCTGAAGAAACACTTAAGATTGATAGAAGAAAGCAGTTCCCTATAAAGCCAATGGATGTAGAAGAGGCTATTATGCAAATGGAGCTAGTTGGACATACCTTCTTCGTTTATAGAGATGCTCATACAGAAGAAGTAAACGTAGTGTATAAACGCAAAAATGGAACTTATGGTTTAATTGAACCAATTGTAGGATAATAGAAAGAATAAACGTGTATGGATTTTGGTCCTACACGTTTATTAAATTTAATTACTAAATAAATGTACTTGCTTGATAAAACTGGATTTAACGGGTAAAATAATACAGAAGACTTTCTCTACCTAAGACATTTAACTCGTGACATGATATTTTAAAAGGTAGATGAAAAAATTTCATATAGGAGGATTATTATGAATAATACACCAACTCCACATAACGGTGCAAAGCTAGGTGATATTGCAAAAACAGTATTAATGCCTGGTGATCCATTACGTGCAAAATTTTTAGCAGATACTTACTTAGAAGATGTTGTACAATACAACTCTGTTAGAGGTATGTATGGGTATACAGGAACTTATAAAGGCAAACGTGTATCAGTTCAAGGACACGGTATGGGAATTCCGTCTATTGGAATCTATACTTATGAACTTTTCAATTTCTACGGAGTAGAAAATATTATTCGTATAGGCTCAGCTGGTGCCATTGATGAGAGTCTTCATATAGGTGATATTGTAATCGGTATGGGTGCATGTACAAATTCAAACTATGAAGATCAATACAGATTACCAGGACGTTTTTCTGCTATTGCTTCATTTGACCTTGTGCAAAAAGCCGTATCAGAAGCAGAACGTTTAGGTTACACTTACAAAGTTGGAAACCTATTATCTAGTGATACATTTTATGATGATAGTGCAAGTCTCAAAGAATGGCAAAAGATGGGTGTTTTAGCTGTAGAGATGGAAGCAACAGCGCTTTATATGAATGCTGCACGTGCAGGTAAAAAGGCCCTTACAATTTGTACAATTTCAGATTGTCCATTTACAGGAGAAGCAACTACAGCTGAAGAGCGTCAGACTAAATTTACTCAAATGATGGATGTCGCTTTAGCTTTAATAGAAGACTAATTATTAAAATCCTACATAATTGTTATGTAGGATTTTTAGTAAAAATATATAAAAAGTGAATTTAATAAATAGTAGTTAGAGTAAAGGTTGAAAAATTAATAAAATTTTAAAAAAACATTGAATAATGCTATATAAATATACTACAATGGATATAAGACAATATAGAGTGGTAAAACCATTAGAACGTTTAATAAACTTTAATGGATAGGGGATATGAATTATGAAAACATGGTTCAATGGAGATAGCGAAGGAAAAATAAAAAGAGGTACAAGTAATCGAAAAGGCACATTAAGTGACGAATTAAGTAAAGCTGATCATATTGGAAGACAGCTTAGATATAATGAATCTGAATCAAATCAGTTCCAAGAGCAAGAACCAAAGATACAAGAGGTTAAGCCAGCTATAGCTAAAGTTGAGGTAGAAAAGAATAAGCCAGAAGAAGAGGAAGCTAAACAAAAACGTAGCGCCATTCAAATGTCATCACCATTCCCACCTCGTAGGCAAAAAAAAGAGGAAGCTATTCAAACTATTGAAGAGCCTAAACCTATTCAAATGTCATCACCATTTCCGCCTCGTAGACAAGCGGTAGAAGAAGTAGCTAAGAAGGTGGAAAAGCCAGAAGAAACACCTTTTGGGACAGCACCATTTCCAGCACGTATTCAACCGGGGGTACCTACTAAGGAGAATACAACTTGGAGACCGCAACCAGTAACGCCTGAACATAAGATTCAATTTCCTAAAGACAAGCAGGAGATGCCAGCTTCACCTAGAGAAGTAGCTAAAGAGATTGTAAAAGCTGCACCTAAAACTCTAGAAGTGGAAATACCTAGCCCATTTTCACCAACCACATATGATACACCTAAACCAGTTCAAAACTTTAATCTTGGTTCTGTATCATCACTTGGTGAGATGAAAGATTATAGTTATTCTGATAGTTATTCAGATGGCTATGAGGAGAAGTTTGAAGAAAATTATGATGAACCTTATGGAAATACTTATGAAGCACCTTATGAAGAGTATGCATCAACTTATGAGGAAGAAAGTCATCATACTCTAGGGTTTATGGGTACACAAGAGGTAGAGAAGGTACAAGTAGAGGAAAAACCAGTACTAAGACAAACTCCAGTAGAAGCACCTACAAAAGTTGCGCCTCAACCTATACAAAGAGATAATAAGCCTGTAGATTCTAAACCAAGTATAAATTTAAAATCTAATATTATTATTTCCTTTGATAAAGATCATACTATGGATCTTAATATGAATATTGGTTCTGTTATTACTATACTTAATAGTTCAGGGGAAAAGTTTGACTTTAAGATTACTAATGATGGTGAAGGGGGACAAAACTTAAATATTGTTGCACCATCTCATACTATCTATCAAATACTAGCATTATTCGAATAAACTAGAAGGACGTGTCAAAATGGAAATTAAATGCACTAAGGAAGAATTTAAAGTATTACTTGATTTAGTTTATGCAGGAAACTTACTTATTAATGGAATGCGTGATGTAGATAACCGTGTCTTGCCTCATTCTGAAATGGAACAAAAGATTTTTGCTATGGCAAAAGACTTTGGGCTTGAAGAGCTTATTGAATTTGATGAAGAGTTTGGCGAATATATGCCAACAAGAGCTTATGAAAATAGTGAAGTAAATGATTATATTGATCTTTATGAGGATAAAGTATTCTGGGAAGAGCTAGTTGTTCGCATGGCACGTAGACAGGCACTTAATGAATTAGGTGATGAAAATCCTGATATGACAAATGCAGAACTTAGACAAAGACAGATTGAACTTGAAGAATACTATGAAGATGAATTTATTGAAAATGGTATTTATCATTTAAAATGGATTAAACCAGAAATCCAACCTGAGGATGTAGCTAATAGTAAAAGAAAATTAGAAGAGTAAAAAGAGCCTAGCAAGTAGGCTCTTTTTTAAAATCTAAAGCTATTTTTTTATACTAATGTAGTTGGTAGAATCTACAGTAACATGCTTATGCTTTATAAAGTAATCTACAATAATCTCTGGCATTTCTACAAGAATTTCTTGTACCACCTTACAACTTGGATACATATCATAGCCTCCAACCCCACTATAACGGTAATTATTCATAGCAAGAGTAAAAGTATCTTCTAAATCAATTTGGTGACCATGTAAAGACATAGATACTACACGTTCCCCTACTGGTTTAGTAAGGTCAAAAGTATAGCAAAGAGGAGCAAAGTAGTCATAGTTATAATGAGATACTTTAGGTTTTAAAAACTTATCAGATATACTTAAGTTACCATTCTCTAAGTGGAAGTAGCTAGCAGTATTTTCAAGGGCTGCTTTTAGTACATGACCTGTTACTTCAAGTACAACTAAGGTGTTTGGGAAAATATAAGTTGATACAATATCTCGTACAGTTACTTCTTGATTGAAGCCTTTTACACTATTAGCAAAAGAAGTACAAGCAATCTGTGCGCCACTGCGTTCTAGTTGGATTTGATTAATAAAGTTAGCTAGAGGGCTACCATGAAGGGCCATATCTAAATGATCACTTGGTACAAGTGGTATATTTAAGAAGCCAACAGGTTCATCTAACCAAGATTGAAGAGCAGATTCAATTGGCATTAGTTCATTATACAGTTTTTCGTTATAGTTAAGGCCAGTAAGGATAAGTTCTGAATGAATAGAAGTATGTCCTTCATCGGATAATGTAACATCTACTTTAGCAAACTGTGTACCATATTGTGGTGTTTGAACAAGATGTGTACCAAAAATCTCTTTATTATACATTGGAATATGTTGATGTCCTGTAAGTAATACATCAAAATCAAAAGCTTCACAAATAGCATAAGCGAGGTTTTCCATACTATTACTTAGTTTCTTGTTGTTTTCTAGGTCATATTCAAGGCCACCATGATAAATTCCTACCATAAGGTCAACTTCATTAGAGATTGCATCAAAAGCAGGACGAATACTATCTAAAGTTGCAGATACTGTAAAGTTTGTTAGATTTTCTTTCTTCTCCCAGACAGGAATAAACTCTGTACTAATACCAATTAAACCTACTTTTAATCCATTTTCTAAAGTATGGATAGCATATTTTTGAATAGGTAATTTACCTGTTTCATCAGTAACATTTACACATAAACATTTAGCGTTAATATAATCTAAATAGCTTTTTAAATAGTCATAGCCATAGTTAAAATCATGATTACCTAAAGTAATATAGTCATAGCCAGCTACATTCATTACTTCAGCGATTGGATTTTTCGGTAAAGGGTGACGACTAATAAAAGTAGTAAAAGGTGAACCTTGTATTGTATCTCCGCCATCGATAATAAGTGTATTGCCATCTTTTTTGAACTGTTCCATCATACATAAGAAACCTTGAGGTTTCTTTTCTTGATCTCTATAGTCAGTAGGGTATATATATCCATGTACATCTGACGTAAAATAAAGGGTTAAATTTCTCATAAATGCACCTCGCGAGTATTTTAAACAATAATGTGTATTATATCAATAAATTACAAATCAGGCTATTATTAGGATGTGAAAAAACATTGATTTTTATAAATCAATTATAAATAAGATATAAACAGAATAAAGATAGAAGAATGTAAAGATATGAAATATGAAGATTTAAATTAGAGTAAGATATAAGGCTATAAAAATATGAAGGTATGAATTGAATAAAGATACGAAGATAAAAAAGAGGAGAATAAGATGATCAAAGTAACTAATCTTACAAAGACTTTTACAAAGACCATAAAGTCAGGAAGACGTACAGTAAAAGAAGTTTTTAATGCAGTAGATAATCTTTCTTTTGATGTTCCTAAGGGGCAAATCTATGGCATATTAGGCCCTAATGGGGCTGGAAAAACAACTTTACTTAGAATGTTAGGAGGTATTTTGACACCTACTTTAGGGAGTATTGAAGTAGGAGGTATAAACTACGATGAAAATAAGAATAAGGCTAAAGAACTTATTGGTTATCTATCAGGAAATACTAAGTTATATGGACGTTTGTCATCTAGGGAGGTACTAGAAATCTTTGGTGGCTTATATGGTATGGAAAAGCAGAAGATAGAAGAAGAGATAGAAAGGATTATTCATTTATTAAATATGCAAGATTTTGTAGATAATCCTATACAAAAGCTTTCTACAGGACAAACACAAAGAGCTTCTATTGCAAGATGTCTTATTCATTCTCCAGAACTTTATATTTTTGATGAACCTACCTTAGGGCTAGATGTATTAAGTAGCCGTACTATTATAGACTTTATGAAAAGTGAGAAGGAGAAAGGAAAAACTGTTCTCTACTCAACTCATTATATGGAAGAAGCCGAGACACTATGTGACCAAATGATTATGCTTCATGAAGGCAGGATACTAGCAACAGGAACGAGCCAGGAACTTAAGGATTTGACGAAGACAACTAACCTTAGAGATGCCTTTATCAAACTAATTGAAAGTAGGGAGGAGTTAGGATGAGAAGTTATATTATAAAAAATATCTTCAAGAAAGAATTGAAAGATATTTTTAGAGATAAAAAAACTATTTTTATGATGGTTATGTTTCCTATCTTACTCTACCCAGTCATTATGCTTGTGACGACACAAATCAGTATGTATGCTATGAATCAAAAAGAAACATCTCAATATGTAGTAAGTGTAGATACAAGCGAGTTTGATAAAGACATTTTTGATGAACTATCACAGAAAGAAAAATTTGCAAACTTAAAGTTTGTACCACAAGATGAGAAGGAAAAGGAAAATCCGATAGGCAAGGATGAGAAATGTAGAGTAGTAAGTGAAAAGGAAAGACTAGAAGAAAGAGATATAGATGCCTATATAGAAGTAGACACTTTACAAAGTGGGCGAATAAGCTATAAGGTGTATATAAATTCGGCTATTGATCAATCACTTAATGCAGGAATGAAAACTGGGGATTTCTTAGATGCCTATAAGGAAAAGTTAGTATACAAGAATCTAAAAGAAAAAGGGATAGAGCCTGTTATTACACTAGAACCTATCATTTATAAAACCATTGACCTGGCTCAAAATGAGGAAAAGGTAGGGCAGATTATGTCCATGCTTTTACCGATTTTCTTAATTATAGGGATTTTAATGGGGGCCTTATATCCTTCTATAGATGTGATGGCAGGGGAAAAGGAAAGAGGTACTATAGAAACACTACTTACTTTACCAGTATCAAATTTAGAACTTATCGTAGGTAAGTTTTTGGCTGTTGCCACTGTATCAATTATGTCGGCTTTATTAAATGTATTTTCTATTATAGCAAGCTGTGTACTTATTTTAATGAGTGTAGGTTTAACACAAAGTTTAGAAGGTATTCATTTAGACTTTGGTGCGTTTATTGTTCCATTTATAGTGGCACTTATATGTATATTAATTTTTGCGTTAATTATAACGGCTATAAGTATGTGCGTATGCAGTATGGCTAAAAGTTTTAAAGAAGCTCAAAATTATGCTACACCTTTAATGCTTATTTTCATGTTGCCTGGGTATGCTAGTATGATTCCAGGTCTAGAGCTTACTACGGTAACAGCTTGTATTCCTATTGTAAATGTAGTCTTACTTATAAAGAGTGTACTAACCTTTAAGTATGATATAGGTGCTATGGCATTAGTAGCTGTTTCTAACTTCGGATTTTTAATTTTAGCACTTGTACTTCTTGCTAAGCTATTTGATTCGGAAGAAATACTTTTTGGAAGTGGAAAAGAGTTTTCCATTTTACAAAGAAGATATAATATTACAAAGGGTACCCTACCAACACCAAGTGATAGCTTAATCATCTATGTAGTAGGCTTACTAGGACTTATTTATATAGGAAGCTTATTGCAAGTCAAATTAGGCTTTTTAGGCATTGCCCTAACGCAAGGTGTAGTGATTGCTATTCCACTTTTATTTGGATGGTATATAAAGACTGATTTTAAGAAAGCCTTATCTTTAAATAGACCTAAATTAACACATACTATTGGAGCAGTAGTATTATGGATAGGTATGTTTTTCTTTATACAAGGGCTTACTAGTATTATATTAATCTTTGCACCTGAAATGTTAGAGCTTAATGAAGAACTGGCAAAAGTCATTAATCACCCTAACTTTCTTATTAATATTTTTGTTGTAGCTATGCTTCCAGCAGTATGCGAAGAAATTTTATTTAGAGGTATGATTTATAAAGGGCTTGAAAATGAAGGTAAACATCCAAGACGAGCAATTATTCTATCAGGAATTCTCTTTGGAATTATGCACTTAGATTTCTTTAGAATGTTGCCAACAGCACTGCTTGGTATAGGTCTTGCTTATATTGTTTATGCCAGTGGTTCTATCTTTTTAGCTATGTTGGTACATTTTCTAAACAATGGTATAGTGGTAGTAGTAGGACATTTTGTAAAGGTGCCAGAAGTAGAACAAGTTTTAACGAGTGGACAATTGATACAAAGTGGAGTATTATATATGGTTATAAGTATTTTACCTCTTCTAGTCGGTATTTCCTTATTAAAGAAAGAAGGTAAGAGTCAAAATCTAACTTAATAACATAAAGTAATAAACATAAATAGATTGGGATGATTAAATGAGAACAAATAGTAGAGCTGGTAGAACAGCTTTAGATGAAAAAATAGAGGCATTTAGAAGACAAGGTTATATTGTACCGCCTAAAAATATTATTAAAACAGAAAAACAAATTGAAGCTATAAGAAAGAGTGCTAAGATTAATACAGCAATCCTAGATCATGTAGCCAAGCATATTCGTCCAGGTATGACAACAGAGGAAATAGATGAGCTAGTTTATACTTTTACAAAAGGACAAGGCGCTACGCCAGCACCTCTTAACTATCATGGATTTCCAAAGAGTGTATGTACTTCTATCAACCATGAAGTATGTCATGGGATTCCTTCTAAAGATAGAGTGCTACAAGAAGGTGACATTATAAATGTAGATGTATCTACTATTTATCACGGATACTTTTCAGATGCTTCACGTATGTTCCAAATAGGAGAAGTAAGTGAAGAAGCCAAAAAACTTGTAGCCGTAGCCAAAGAATGTATGGAAAAAGGTATAGAACAAGTAAAACCTTGGGGTTTACTTGGTGATGTAGGTGCAGCTATTAATGCACATGCAAAAGCTAATGGCTACAGTGTTGTAAGAGAAATCGGAGGACATGGGGTAGGCCTTGCTTTCCACGAAGACCCTTATGTAAGTCATGTAAGCAAAGCAGGAACAGGCATGATCCTCGTACCAGGTATGATCTTTACTATAGAGCCTATGGTTAATATAGGGACAGCAAGAGTAAAAGAAGATAGAAAAAATGGTTGGACTATCTACACAGCAGATGGAAAGCTTTCAGCACAATGGGAAAGTATGGTCTTAGTAACTGAGACAGGATATGAAATTTTAACTTGTTAGAAATAAAATACTAAAAGAAATAAATAATAAAGCCAGGGAATACCTAGAGAGATTCCTTGGCTTTTTATGTGTAAAATAGTTAGATAGAAAAGGGCATAAAAGTAAAACTAGAAACTACGATGGGATTATTAAGCTTTGAAAATTTAACAGCACAACAAGCCATCCTAAGGACAGTCTCCCCCTTGTAATATACATAGACTGAACTTAAGATAGCTTATTGGTTGTGGCAAGACTTCAAGTGCGCCATACTTTAAAGGCCGTCTGACTTCATATAGAACTTTTTACCTTTGGGCTCACTTTATGGACTTACCTAGCTACATTAGCACTATCTCGGGGTTCTTTAGGTGAAAGGGATACATGAGTGTATTTATCACTGCCAGTTGCCGGATTAGCCTATTGCACATAGGAATTACCGCAGGTTTGCCTTAGGGATTAGATTTCTAGAAGAAGTATGAACATAATTTAAAGCACGACCGCTTGCAAAGTCGGTATTGCCCCAGAAGTTGCTAGTTGCCACCACCATGCAAAATCCAGTTAGTTAAGAAAAAGCTTGTCCGGCTTCTAGCAAGGGGGAGGACTAGTTACCAACTAAACTTTTTCTTATAGTGTAAGGAAAGTACCTAGGATTTTTTTCCCTTACACTCCTATATATACGCAAAGGGTAGGTGATTTCCTCAAAAGTTTTGCATGAAAAACTAATTTTTGTATAAAATAAACAATTAAATAGGAGATATATTGAGTATTTTAATATAGTTTTTTGAGGCTGATTTATACATATAGAGCTTAAGAAATTAGAAATAAAATTAAGGGAGTTTTTTATAAATGTACACTTAGGGGATAATCATTAAAAGATGATTAATGAAGCTAAGCAGACTAGAATTACTGTCCCTTAGAACAATCTAGTAGGTGAAGGGTTGGATGTGGGTCATCCGAAAGCGGCTTATGCAGGTGGCTTAGAGGATGTTAATGAGCGGGTGAGTAAGGTTTTTAGCCAGGTGTTCGAAGCGAAGCAAGTTTCTGGCGTTCTTACGATCCCCGAGTTTACAGCCTCTTAGCCACCGGAAGTGGAAGCTTGAGGAGGAGTTACAGCCAGCCTGACACCTAAGAAGACTACACAAAGACAGTAATTCGCCCCCTCCAAATGACTTAGAAATTACAAAAAAAAGAAGCTGAGCACTTATTCTTAGTGCAACAGCTTCTTTTGTAGTTTTAAGCGGATTGATCGAATTGACTATTGTAAAGGTCGGCATAGATGCCACCTTTTTTGAGAAGTTCATCGTGTGTGCCTTGTTCAACTACATTACCAGATTTCATAACTAAGATAACATCTGCATCTTTGATAGTTGAAAGTCGGTGAGCTATAACAAAGTTTGTACGGCCTTCCATAAGGCGTGTCATTGCGTTTTGGATGTAATGTTCTGTACGTGTGTCTACACTACTTGTAGCTTCGTCCAGGATAAGGATAGCTGGATTTGCTAGTATGGCACGGGCTATAGTAAGAAGTTGTTTTTGACCTTGTGAGATATTTGAAGCTTCTTCATTTAGGATTGTATCGTAGCCTTGTGGAAGGGCTCTGATAAAGTGGTCGGCGTGTGCAGCTTTAGCAGCAGCAACTACTTCTTCATAGGTTGAATCTTCTTTTCCGTAGGCAATATTGTCTTTAATAGAGCCTTTAAAGAGCCAAGTATCTTGGAGAACCATACCAAAGAGATGGCGTAAATCTTTGCGAGTTAAATCTGTTATATTGACACCATCTACTTTGATTTCACCACTATTTACTTCATAAAAGCGCATAAGGAGGTTAATAAGTGTTGTTTTACCAGCACCTGTAGGACCTACGATGGCAATAGTTTGGCCTGGGCTTACAGTAATATTTAAATCTTTCATGAGTAAGTGATCAGGTGTATAACCAAAGGATACATGTTCGAAGGTTACCTGACCTTTTGGGGCATCTAGAGTAACTGGGGTAGCTGACTCTGGTACAGTTTCTTCTTCGTCTAAGATATCAAATACTCTTTCAGCAGAAGCAATTGTAGATTGAAAGATATTTGCAATATTTGCAAGCTGATTAATAGGTTGAGTAAATTGTCTTGAGTACTGAATAAAGGCTTGAATATCCCCAATAAGGAGTGAACCATTCACAGCTAGAATACCTCCTACAACAGCAACAACTACATAACCAATATTATTTACAAGTCCCATCAGTGGCATAACAAGACCTGAAACAAACTGAGCCTTCCAGCCTGAATCATATAGGGAATTATTAATTTCTTTAAAGTGTGTAATAGATTCTTTTTCATGACCAAAGGCTTTAACAACAAGATGACCTGTATACATTTCTTCTATATGTCCATTTAGGGAGCCGAGAGCATTTTGCTGGGCAGTAAAGTGTTTTTGTGAACGACCGATAATAGGGCGTATAATAAAGATACCTAAAGGTAGAGTAACTAATATAATTAAAGTTAAAACCCAACTAATGCTTAACATCATTACTGTAACCCCAATTAAAGTAACAATAGAAGTAATGAGCTGAGTAATACTTTGCTGAAGGGTTGTACTAATATTATCTACGTCATTAGTCACTGTACTAAGCACATCTCCGTGTGAATGGCTATCAAAATACTTAAGAGGAAGACGTGCTAGCTTTTCATTCACATGAGTACGTAGGGCAAACACAGTATTTTGTGCAACATCTGCCATTAAATACTGTTGGAGATAGTTAAAAAAGGAGCTTATAATATAAAATCCACCTAAGATAAGCAAGATTTTAAGTAAAGCATTAAAATCTATGCCACCTGTACCTTTAGCTAAGTTTATAACACCTTCTGTAATCTTATTGGTAGCAGCACCTAGTATTCTAGGGCTTACTACAGCAAAAAGTGTGCTTAAGGCAGCAAAGATAAAGATAATAATAAGTTTAGTACGAGCAGGCTTAAGGTAGGACATAAGGCGTTTGAAAGAACCTTTAAAATCTTTAGCTTTTGCACCAGCCATAACCATACCATGCCCCATAGGTCCACCACCAGGCATACTATGATGTTTAGATTTATTTTCCATTTTCAATCTCCTCCTTTGAAAGTTGAGATAGAGCAATTTCTTTATATACTTCACAAGTTTCTAGAAGTTTATTATGCGTACCTTGGCCAACTACACGGCCGTCATATAGTACAAGTATTTCATCCGCATCCATAATGGTACTGATACGTTGTGCCACAAGAATGGTAGCAGCATTTTTTGTTTCTTCTTTTAAAGATTTTCTAAGAATAGCGTCTGTTTTAAAGTCAAGAGCAGAAAAGCTGTCATCAAAAATATAAACTTCAGGATGACGTATAAGAGCGCGGGCAATACAAAGGCGCTGCTTTTGACCACCAGAAACGTTGGTACCACCTTGAGAAATATAACTATCTAGACCATCTTTCATATTAGAGACAAAGTCTTTAGCTTGAGAGATTTCAAGAGCTCTCCAGATTTCTTCATCTGTAGCATCTTCTTTGCCGTATTTTATATTGTCACGAATAGTACCACTAAAGAGTAAGGCTTTTTGAGGTACTAGACCTATCTTATTTCTAAGTTCAGCTTGAGTCATATCTTGGATATTGATGCCATCTATTAAAATTTCACCTGCACTTACATCAAAGAATCTTGGAATCAAATTAACAAGAGTAGACTTACCTGATCCTGTACCACCAATAATAGCAGTAATCTTTCCAGGCTTTGTACAAAAAGAAATTCTTGAAAGAGCAGGTTCTTGACTATTTGGATAATGGAAGCTTACGTTATTAAAGATTATTTCACCTTTAGCTGGTGGATTAACTAAGGAGTGGACTTGGTCTGTAATAAGTAAAGAGGTATCAAGCACTTCATTAATACGTTCAGCAGAAGCAGAAGCTCTTGGGATAAGTACAAACATCATAGTTACCATAACAAGAGCCATCATAATTTGCATAACATATTGGATAAAGGCGATGAGACTTCCTACTTCAAAAGCACCAGCTTCAATACGCATGGCACCAAACCAAATAATAAAGACAGTTGTTAAATTTAATATTAATGTCATACTTGGCATAAGTAGGGCCATTAGTTTATTTACATGTATAGCTGTAGAAGTCAAATCTCCATTAGCTTGGTCAAAACGTTTTTGTTCATAAGATATTTTATTAAAAGCACGAATAACACGAATTCCTGTTAGATTTTCACGAAGTACTAGGTTCAGTTGGTCTAATTTAACTTGCATAGATTTAAACAAAGGCATACCACGCCTTGCCACAAAAGTAATAACAAGTATAAGGACAGGAATAGAAATAACAAGAATGATAGAAAGTTGAAGACTTGTAGAAAGAGCCATAATAAGTCCCCCAATAAGCATAAGGGGGGCAGTCACCATCATACGAAGAGACATAAGGACTAATTGTTGCATTTGGGTAATATCATTAGTAGTTCTTGTAATAAGGGAGGATGTACCTAGTTGGTTAAACTCACCTAAGGAGAAGGATTCAACTTTTACAAATACATCATGTCTTAGGTCACGACTAAAGCCCATAGCAACTTTAGCAGAATTAAAGTTGGCAATAATCATAAAAGTACTACCAAGTACAGCAACAATAAGCATAATAGAACCTATATAGAGGATATAGCTTGTGTTACTATTAGGGATACCAACATCAACAATTTTTGCCATTAAGGCTGGAAGAAAAAGGTTAGCAATAGTTTGTAAAAAAAGTAAAAACAAAGTAAGGATTACGCTGCCTAAATAAGGCTTTAAATATTTAGTTAGTCTAATCATTTTTGCTATTCTCCTTCAGAGCTAGTTAAATTATCTCGAATTTGCATTAAAAGTCTTTTAAGGATAATTTGTTCCTCCATACTTAAGTTTTTCTTGTAGAGGTTTTCAGTATCTTCATAAAGTGCCTTTAATGCCTTGCAAGTTGTATAGCCTTTTTCAGTTAGAAAGGTTCTACAAATACGTTTGTCTTGGGAGTCTATTTGTCTAAAGAGCATGCCACTACGCTCAAGCCTTTGAATCATAACAGTTACAGTAGAAGGCTTAACGTGGAGTCTAGAGGCTAAAATAGACTGACTAAGTCCATCCTCCTCATATAAACAAAGAAGAAGAGGGGCTTGACCAGGGTGAAGACCCACTTCTTCAAAGAGTCGGTGACTTTTAGTAAATTGTAGACGAATAATTTCTGATAATAAGCCGTTAATTGTATAGTTGATTTCCATAGTATCCTCCTTTAAAATAATTAGGTAACTAATCTTATAACAACTTATATGAGAAATTAGTGAAGACAATGTGAATAAAAAATGAATTTTATCCTATAAGACAAATAATGACATTGCCTTAGGATACCTATATTTGGATAGGTTGGATAGTTGTAATAGTGTATAATATTTGATATACTTAATGATAGTGTTTACTTAGACGAAAATTATTATGTGTAATAAATGATACACATTGAGAACGCAGAAAGAAGAAGGTGAAGATTTTGAGGAACTTTGTAGAGAAAATATTTGGAACTCACTCTCAACGTGAGCTAAAAAGAATTGAACCAATTATAGCAAAGATTGAAAGTTATGACGAAGCTATGCAAAAGCTTACAGATGATGAGCTTAAAGCAAAAACAGGGGAATTTAAAGAGCGTTTAGCAAACGGAGAAACTTTAGATGACATTTTACCAGAAGCTTATGCTGTATGTCGTGAAGCGAGCTGGCGTGTACTTAATATGAAACACTTTAGAGTACAGCTTGTTGGTGGTGTGATTCTTCATAACGGACGTATTGCAGAGATGAGAACAGGTGAAGGTAAAACTTTAGTAGCTACATTACCAGCTTATCTTAATGCTCTTTCAGGTAAAGGGGTACATGTTGTAACAGTTAACGATTACCTTGCTAAACGTGACGCTGAAGAAATGGGACAACTTCATAACTTCCTAGGTCTTAGTGTAGGTTGTATCTTAAGTGGTATGGAAAATGATGAAAGACGTGCAGCATATAACTGTGATATTACTTATGGTACAAATAATGAATTTGGTTTTGATTACTTACGTGATAACATGGTTCTTTATGCAGAACAAATGGTTCAAAGACCACTTAACTATGCCATCATAGATGAGGTTGACTCTGTCCTTATTGATGAGGCTAGAACACCTCTTATTATCTCTGGTAGTGGTTCAAAATCTACACACCTTTACAAAGCAGCAGACATTTTCGTAAGACGTCTTAAAAAAGGTAAACTTTTAGGCGAAGAAAGTGCTATGGCTTCTCTTATGAGAGAAGAAATAGAAGAAGAAGGGGATTTCATTGTTAATGAAAAAGAAAGAAACGTTACCCTTACAGCTGATGGTGTGAAAAAAGCAGAACAATACTTTGGTGTTGAAAACTTAGCAGATCCAGACAATATGGAAATTCAACATCATATTAATATAGCTTTAAAAGCACATAACTTAATGCACCTTGAAAAAGACTACATTGTAGACGAAAAAGGTGAGATTGTTATCGTTGACGAATTTACAGGTCGTCTTATGGATGGACGTCGTTACTCAGATGGTCTTCACCAAGCTATTGAAGCTAAAGAAGGTGTTGAAGTTCAAAAAGAAAGTCAAACACTTGCAACAATTACTTTCCAAAACTACTTCAACAAATACAAGAAAAAATCTGGTATGACAGGTACTGCCTTAACAGAAGAAGGCGAGTTTAGAGATATTTATGGAATGGACGTTATCGTTATTCCTACAAATAAACCTATCCAACGTATTGACCATGCAGATATGGTATTTAAAACAGAAGAAGCTAAATTTAGAGCTGTAATCGAAGATATTAAACAATCTTATGAGAAGAAACAACCAGTACTTGTTGGTACTGTAACTATTGATACATCAGAACTTCTTAGTAAACTTCTTAAAAGAGAAGGTATTAAACATCAAGTACTTAATGCTAAATACCATGCAAAAGAAGCAGAAATCATTGCTTTAGCAGGTAAAAAAGGTGCTGTAACTATTGCTACAAACATGGCTGGTCGTGGTACTGACATTAAGCTTGAAGAAGGTGTACAAGAGCTTGGTGGTCTTAAAATTATTGGTACAGAGCGTCACGAGTCAAGACGTATTGATAATCAGTTACGTGGACGTTCAGGTCGTCAAGGTGACCCAGGTGAATCTCGTTTCTATTTAGCACTTGAAGATGACTTAATGCGTCTATTCATTCCTGAAACAACAATGAAAATGTTTGATGCACTTGGTCTTCCAGATGATGAACCAATTGAACATAAAATCCTTTCAAAAGCTATTGAAAGAGCTCAAACAAAGGTTGAAAGTAATAACTTTGGTATTCGTAAACATCTTCTTGAATACGATAAGATTATGAATGAGCAAAGAGAAGTTATTTATGGTGAGCGTTTCAAAGTTCTTAAAAACGAGAACCTTAAAGAAAATGTACTCACTATGGCTAAAAACGTTATTACTAAATCAGTTACAAATGCAACAAATGGTATTGAGTATCCAGAAGACTGGAATTTAGCAAGTATGATGGATCACCTTTCTACTATCGTTCCATTTGATGAAGTAGAATTTACAAAAGAAGAGCAACAAAACCTTACAACAGATAGTTTAATTGATCTTCTATATAGTAAAGCAGAAGCGTTATATGAAGCCAAAGAAGCTGAAATTGGCGAACAGCTTCGTGAAATCGAACGTGTAATTATGCTTAAAGTAATTGACCAAAAATGGATGGATCACTTAGATAATATGGATCAAATGCGTCAAGGTATTAACCTTCAAGCATATGGTCAACGTGACCCACTTGTTGAATACCGTTTCTTAAGCTTTGATATCTTCGAAGAAATGACAGAAGTTATCCAAGAAGAAACAGTAAAAGCACTCTTCCATGTACGTCTACAACCACATCAAGAAATTAAACGTGAAGCTGTTATTAAAGTAACAGGAACAAACCACAAAGATGATAGCTTAGGTGCACAACCTGTAGTTAAGAAAGAAAAAGTAGGTCGTAACGACTTATGTCCATGTGGTAGTGGTAAAAAATACAAACAATGTTGTGGACAAAACGAATAAATAAAATCTAATAGTTTAGAGATTAAAGCCTCTTGTAATATATATTGGTATATATTACAAGAGGCTTTTTGCATACTAGAGAACTCTCATTCAGCTTTTGTTCAGACTTAGTCACTATACTGATAAATACAAAAGGAAAAGAACAAAGGAGAGAGGTATATGTTGTTTTCAAGTATTTTATTTTTATTTATTTGTTTACCTTGTACACTAATGATTTATTATGGTCTATGTCGTACAAGAAAGTGGAAGAATTACTTTCTTCTAGCTGTAAGCCTAGGGTTTTATGGCTGGGGAGAGCCTAAATATATTATTTTATTATTAGTTTGTATTATAGGAAATTATGGATTTGGTAGATTTGTAGAACAGCATAGTAAGAGGACCAAGTGGATTATTACTAGTATGTTAGTCTTTAACTTAGGTATACTTGGAATTTTTAAGTATTTAGGATTTAGCGTAAATGTATTAAATAATGTATTTCACACTTCTTTTAATATACCAGAGATTGTACTACCGATAGGGATTTCTTTCTTTACTTTCCAAGGGATTTCTTATGTTATAGATATCTATAGAGGTAAAGGAAAAGCTTTAAAAAGTGTATTAGATGTAGGTTTGTATATATCTTTTTTCCCACAGCTTATTGCAGGACCTATTGTACGTTATGAAACAATTGCAAGTGAGCTACAAACAAGACATGAAAATATGGATGATTTTTCAGATGGGATTATAAGATTTTGCGAGGGATTAGGTAAGAAGGTTATTTTAGCTAATAATTTTGCTCTTGTAGCGGATAAGGCCTTTGGTCTTCCTCAAACAGAACTTTCAGTAGTTTTTGCATGGTTAGGTGCTATAAGTTATATGTTACAAGTTTACTTTGACTTTAGTGGGTATTCAGATATGGCTATTGGACTTGGAAGAATGTTTGGCTTCCATTTTTGCGAGAACTTTAATGCACCTTATACAGCTAAATCTATATCAGACTTTTGGAGAAAGTGGCATATTTCTCTTGGAACATGGTTTAGAGACTATGTATATTTTCCACTTGGTGGAAGCCGTGTAAATAAGAAAAGCACACTTATAAGAAACTTACTCATTGTATGGACATTAACAGGTGTTTGGCATGGGGCTAACTGGACATTCATTGTATGGGGAATGTACTTTGGTATCCTAATCATAATAGAAAAAGTATGGGGGATGGAAAAAGTATTAAATAAATACCCTGTTTTAGGTCACTGTTATACTCTTATTTTAGTTTTAATTGGTTGGGTATTTTTTAGAGCGGATTCTATAGGACATGCTATAAGTTATTTACAAGTTATGTTTGGGCAAGCAGGTACAGTTTTATTAGGAAGCTTAGGAAAGCTTTATGTAGAAGAAAACATGATTTTATTAATAATCGGAATCATAGCTTGCTTACCACTTAAAAAATGGTGGTATGCTTGGGGACACCCAGATAGCGTAGGGATTAAAGTAATCTATAGAATTGGGCTTGGAATAATCTTATGTATTGCTGTAGCTTATTTAGTTAAAGGAAGCTACAATCCGTTTATTTATTTTAACTTTTAAGGAGGTTAAGACATGAAAAGACTACAAAAGTGGACCAGTATTATATTTTGTATAAGTCTAATAATAGGAGGTAGCATGACCGTAGGTTTAAAATTTAAGAGTATTGGTGCTACTGTTATACATTCTATAAAAGACCAAGTAAGTGAAGCAATTACTTTTGAAGGTATATTCACTGGATTTACTCAAGGTATGGATAGTGGCGTAACAGAAAATTTTTGGCTAAAAGAAAAGTATATTGATCTTTATGGATTAGTAGAAAATCTACTTGGAAGAGATTATATAAGAGATGCAAATCCATCTAATACAGTTGTTAAAGATACCATAGGGAATTTACACTTTATAACTTTCCCATCAGATTATACAGAACCATTACAAGGCTTATTAGAGGTGGGTGAAACACTAAAAGAAAGTGGTACACCTTTAGTATTTGTACAAGCACCACAAAAGGTCATAGAAGACTATACAGTGTTACCACCATCAGTAGTAGATTCTTCTAAAGCAAATACAGATGCGCTTATAGACGCATTTGAGGAAGAAAATATAGATTATATAGATTTACGAGAGAATGTAAAAGAAGATGAGTTAGACCTTTCCAAGCTATTTTATAAAACAGATCATCACTGGACTACAAATACTGCTTTTTGGGCAGTAGGAGAAGTAGTAGACTATTTGAATGAAAATTATAATATGAACTTAGATGAAGAGGGATTTTATACAGATTTAAATAACTATAATCAAACAACTTATAAAAATTTCTTTCTTGGATCACAAGGAAGAAGAGTTGGTAAATTTTATGCAGGGGTAGATGATTATACACTTATTACACCAAATTTTGATACAGATTATGAAGTGACTATTAATAAAAGTGACTCAAGTACAACTTATACAGGAAACTTTGAAGAGACTATCTTAAAAGAAAATTTATTAGATGAATCAAAAAGTGTTTATACTAATAGATATGCTAGCTATTTTGGAGGCGACTATCCAGAAGTAATTATAAAAAATAAGCTTAATACGGATGGAAAGAAAGTACTTATTGTAAAAGACTCCTATGCTTTACCGTTTTCAGCCTTCTTATCTAATATGTTTGCAGAAACTAGATTAGTTGATTTAAGATATTATAAGGAGGATTTAAGTACTTATATAAATGAATACAAGCCAGACTTAGTACTTTATGTGTATAAGTCTATGAAAACTATACAGTAGGAGATGATGAGATGATTAGAGTACTCCTTGTAGAAGATAATCAAAAAGTAAGCCATAATATAGTCAAATATCTAGAAAAGGAATTTGTAGTACAACCTGTCTATTCAGCAGAAGAAGCTATACTCTATTTAGATGCCAGTAGCTATGACCTTATTATTTTAGACTTAATGTTACCTGGACAAGATGGGCTTAGTGTACTTAGTCATGTAGATAAGAAAAAACTACAAGTTGGTGTAATCGTACTTACAGCAAAAGAAGACTTAGGAGATAAGTTACGTGCTTTTAATTTAGGTGCAAGAGACTACTTAACGAAACCTTTCTTTATGGAAGAGTTAAAGGCACGCCTCTATGTTATTTTAAAAAGTTTAGGGAAAATGACTAGCCAAAATCATATTCAGTTTAAAGATTTAGTTTTAGACTTAAATAAAAAAGAGGCTTATATTCACGAAAAACAAGTTGAACTTAATGAGAAAACTTTTAATCTCTTAGAATACTTTATGTTAAATCAAGGAATCTTGCTTTTTAAAGAACAAATATTTGAACGTATTTGTGGCTATAATAGTGATGCTTCTATTGATATTATTGAAGTATATATTAGTAGACTTAGAAAGAGTCTAAGCCCACTTGGGTATGATAAATATATTGTAACAAAAAGAGGAATGGGTTATATATTAGATGAAAAGGTAGATAAATCATGAGAAGAAGAGATATCTTTACAAGAACGAAGCAAAGTATAATAGGAATAAGTTTTGGAATTGTATTTGTATCTCTTGTTATCCTTGCTGTATTTACTCAGTTTTTTTACCGAGCTAGGCTTTTTGAGCATGTGGACCAACAATTACTCACTCATCGCAACATGGTTTTAAATGAAAAGATTGTGAAAAATAGAGGAACTGAAAAAGAAGTCATATTACCTGCACCCTTAACCCCTGATTTAATCAGCTTCGTATGGGAAGGTGACAAAGTAGTAGATCAAAGTCCTCATACTTACTTTGGTGAAGGGATGTACCCAGAATTTCCAGTAGATTATAATGGAGAACTTATTACTTTAAAAAGTGGAAATTACAATTATAGAGCTATAAGCTTTATAAAAGATGGCTTAGAAGTTCAGTTATTATTAAATGTAGACTCCCAACTTCAATCTGTTCAGCAGTTACAAACAGCAACTTGGGTAAGTTTATTAATCCTTTTAGGTATTGCTTTAGTTCTCGCTACCTATTTAGCAAGTGTAGCTATAAGGCCTATTAAAAAAGCATATAACCAACAAGTCTTCTTTGTACAAGATGCTTCTCATGAAATGAGAACCCCCCTTGCTGTTATTAAAGGTCAGCTAGAGCTAATGACTAGATATAGAGAAGACCAGATACAAGAACATTTTGAAGAACTAGCGCAGATGATGAATGAAATCCGTAGCTTAGAAAGATTAAATAGTGATTTATTACTCTTAACAAAAGAAGATATAGAAGGAAAGCTTAATATTGAAAAGTTTAATATACATGGATTTTTAGAAGAAATTGAAGAATTTTATAGTGACCTAAGTGAAATTCAAGATAAAAAATTTATTGTAGAGAGTGAAATAGAAGATGAATGGGTAGAGTGGGACAAAGAAAAAGTAAAAAGGTGTTTAACTATTCTACTTGAAAATGCATTTAAATATACACCGGAAGGTGGACAAATAAAATTAAAAGTAGAAACAAGCAACAAAAAAATTAGAATAAGTGTAGAAGATACAGGGCTTGGTATAAGAACAGAGGATTTAGATAGGATTTTTGATAGGTTCTTTAGGAGTAGAGATGTAAGAGCTCGTGGAATCGAAGGAAGTGGAATTGGGCTAAGCTTACTAAAGGCTTTAACTTATACAATGGGCATACAAATAGAGGTGACTTCTGTGTATAAGGAAGGTAGTAAATTTACTCTAGAAATTCCTAGTAGGATGATAAATTAAAAATGAAGAAGCAGTTATGAGAATGTAAGTATAAACTCATAACTGCTTTTTTTATATAAATTGACTAAGAATAAAATAGTGCTATAATTTAAATAAATTCTAAAATTTACTTTTGAATTTTGGCAAGAAATGCAGATGAACTGTTATGGAGAGTCTAACTACAAAACATTACTAGAATGTGAAAGGTGATAACTAATGAAATTTGTAACTTTTAATATACGCTGTGATTATAATCAAGATGGTACCAATAGCTTTTGCTACAGGAAACCTTATATTTTAGAGAAACTTAATAAGGAAAAACCAGATATAATTTGTTTTCAAGAGGTCCTACCACATGTAGGCACATGGTTAAAAGAAAATTTAGCGGATTATTATGTGCTAGGTTGTGGTAGAGATGAACAGTTAGAAGACGAACAAACTGCTATAGCATTTAACAAACTTCAATATCAACTTATTAGTATGAATACTTTTTGGCTATCT
Organism: uncultured Eubacteriales bacterium; assembly: GCA_900551325.1. Lineage (GTDB taxonomy): Bacteria > Bacillota > Clostridia > Lachnospirales > Cellulosilyticaceae > Holtiella. Next base: position 196,213 of record URVM01000007.1, read on the forward strand.
AAGACACCACTTGTTCCAGGCTCTCGTTATGAGAAGCAGAGTATATGTCCTAGAACATGTACAGAAGTAGTGCTACAAGATTTAAAAACAAAAGAGATTATTCGTGTCCTTAACACACATCTTGATCATGAAGGAAGCCAGGCAAGAGTACTTGGGATGGAACAAATACTTGAGTACTTAAAACATGTAACTTTATTTAAAGATAGTCCTGTAATTTTGGCTGGAGATTTTAATGCTTATCCTAATGACCCAGAAATTACTATGATTAGTACAGTAGGTCATTTAACAGATTTAACTAGAGATTTAGGAGGCACATACCATGAATTTGGCACCTTACCTGAAAGTACAAAAATAGACTATGTTTTTGCCTCACAGGAGATAGTATGTAATAAAAAAGAACTATGGACAGATGAAGAAAATGGTGTATTTTTATCTGACCATTATCCAGTGTGTGTAGAAATATCCAATAAATAAAGAAGCTTATACAGTGTTACATAGGGTTAAAATATAATTGAGGTGGATTGAATACAGACACATAGGGGGAAGAATAATGTACTTAGTAGATTACCATACACATTCTAAATACTCTTTTGATGGGCATGAAAATATTAATAACATGTGTGAAGAGGCTATTAGAAAAGGACTTAAAGAAATAGCTATTACAGATCATTATGACATGTTTCGAGATGAGAAATATAGCCGTAAGCTTGACGTGGCAAATTTATATACTGATATTGCAAAAGCTAAAGAAATCTATGCAGATAGATTAATTGTAAGAGCGGGTATAGAAGTAGGGCAACCACAAGCATCTCCAGAAGAATATAAAGACTTTCTTTCAAAATATGATTTAGATTTTATTATAGGCTCTGTACATAACTTAGAAGATGCTTTTGATGTAGGAGAATATGAATTTTCTAAAATAGATATTTGTAAAGTGTATGAACACTATTTAGAGTATCTAATGGAACTAGCTACTTACTATGACTTTGATGTTATGGGACATATTACTTACCCTATGCGCTATGCATGTGAACAATTAGGTATTTATCCAGATATGAATCAGTTTAAAGAACCTATTGAAGCACTGTATAAAATACTTATAAGTAGAGGAAAAGGAATAGAAGTCAATGCCTCTGGATTTTTCCAAAGGATGGGCATGTCTATGCCTGACTTAGATTTATTAAAGCTCTATAAGGCATGTGGAGGAGAAATTATTACAATAGGGTGTGATGCTCATAGGTTAAAACATATTGGTTTTACTGTAAAAGAAGGATTAGAAGTAATAAAAGCAGCAGGATTTAATAAGATTACAACCTTTGAACAAAGAAAGCCTATCTTTAAAACTATATAAAATAGCATAGAGAAGATGTTAAAAGTAAAATAGAGAAATAAAAGCAGGCTACATACATATGCTTATAATGTATGTAGCTTATTTTGTGTTAATAAAATGTAGAAGTATAGAAATACAGAAAGATAGATGGTATAAATTTAAAAAATGAAAATGAAAACATTTATCAATTTATATGCATATGATAAGATAGAGAAAGTGAATAAATTAAGAAAGGAAATATTTCTATGTGGATAGTTTATGCATTATTATCAGCCGTATTTGCAGCATTAACCAGTGTATTAGCAAAGATAGGAATGGACAATGTGAATTCTAATTTAGCTACTGGAATTAGAACTATAGTTGTACTTATTATGGCTTGGGTTATAGTAGGTGTAACTAAAACAGCTAGTGGAATTTGGGATCTTAGTAGGACTAATTGGCTATTTTTAATTTTATCAGGACTAGCTACAGGAGCTTCTTGGCTTTTTTACTATAAGGCTATTCAAATAGGTGAAGTTTCTAAAGTTGTACCTTTAGATAAACTAAGTATTGTATTTGTTTTCATATTTTCGGTTATGGTATTAAAGGAACCTCTGTCTATTAAAGCATTAATTGGAACAACTCTCATTACCCTTGGAACAATTGTTTTAGTTTTATAAAACATAGGGTATTTGAAGAATAAAGAATGTGCTATAATATGCTGTAGCTTATATATGAAGGAAGTGATATTGTGTTAGATTTAGATCAACTTAGATTATCTTTAGAGTCTTACAATGGAAAATTAGTGGAAATGGGGAACTCTCTTTGACATCGCTAAACATAAAGAAGAAATAGCGGAACTTGAAGAGCTTTCTGGATCACCAGAATTTTGGAATGATATGGACAAGGCCCAAAGTACATTACAAAAACTTAAGGGTCTTAAAGATATGGTAGAAAAGTATGAGAAACTAAGTAGTAGTTATGAAGATGTAATGACACTTATAGAAATGGCAAAAGAAGAAAGTGATGAAGAGCTTGCACAAGAAGCAGAAACTGAAGCTTCAACTTTTGTAAAGAACTATGAGGAGATGCGTATTGCTACCTTATTAGATGGAGATTATGATAGAAACAATGCTATTTTATCTCTTCATGCTGGAGCAGGCGGAACAGAAGCTTGTGACTGGGTAAGTATGCTTTACCGTATGTACACGAGATGGGCAGACAAAAAGGGATATAAAGTACAACTTCTTGACTTCCTTGAAGGGGATGAAGCAGGCGTTAAGTCTGTAACAATACAGATTAATGGAGATAATGCATATGGATACCTTAAATCAGAAAAGGGAATCCATCGTTTAGTACGTATTTCACCATTTGATTCATCAGGTAGACGTCATACATCTTTTGCATCTTGTGATGTTATTCCAGAGATTACAGATGAAATAGAAATTGAAATTCGTACAGAAGATTTACGTATTGATACGTATCGTGCAACAGGTGCTGGTGGACAGCATATTAATACAACAGACTCAGCTGTACGTATTACTCACGTACCAACAGGTGTTGTTGTACAATGTCAAAATGAACGTTCTCAAATTCAAAATCGTGAAAAAGCTATGCAAATGTTAAAAGCTAAACTCTTTGAAAAACAAGAAGAAGAGAGAATGGCACAAATTGAAGGTATTCGCGGTGAAAAGAAAGAAATTGGCTGGGGTAGTCAAATTCGTTCTTATGTATTCCATCCATATAATATGGTTAAAGACCATCGTACAAGTGAAGAAACAGGTAATACAGGTGCAGTGATGGATGGAGATATTGATAAGTTTATGAATGCATATCTTGTATGGATACATCAAAAAGATTGATAAAAAGTAGTTGTCTCACTAAATATGAACTGCTACCCGTCAAGTAGACAACTAAAAAAATAAAAATTCTTTCTGCCAGT
>URVM01000008.1 GCA_900551325.1 uncultured Eubacteriales bacterium
ATTTCATGACAAAACCCCCTGTACTGGTGAAGTCCAGTAAAGGGGGTACATATCACTTAGGTGGTTAGGGTACTTTTTATTTGTATTATATTCTACAAAGAATAACTAAGTAAAAAGCAATTGAACTTAAATAATGATTAAGACAAATAATAGTTAAAATAAATGATAGTTAAGACAGAAAGCAGTTAAGACAGAAAGCAGTTAAGATAGAACTATGTTATCTACTATCTATTATTAACACTTAAGCACTACTTGGATTTCATTAAAGATATCCTCTACATGTTCTAGGTGAGTAGCTTTATAGGCTTTGCTTCCACAAAATAGGAGAGCATTTTCTATATCACCTTGAGCAGCATGTATAAGTGCCTTTGAAATACAGTAGGGAATATCCGTTATTGTACACTTATGCAAACAATCATAAAAACAAGCTTTATTGCCAGGTGAGTTGGTTATAAAGTTGTTCAAGATAGCACGCCCAGGCATGCCTACAGGACTTTTTACAATGCCAATAGTATCTTCAGTAGAATTAATATAAGCTTCTTTAAAAGCCAAGTGCGCATCGCATTCATGGGTTGTAACAAAGCGAGTAGCCATTTGCACCCCATCAGCACCAAGAGAAAGCATATGTTGTACATCTTCACCTGTATAAACACCACCTGCTACAATAACAGGAATTTCTTTATTATATTTTAAGCAGTAAGGTTGAATAACTTCTTTTACCTCTTTCATAATATCTTCAATTAAAGGAAGATTTTCAAGGGCGTCATTTGAGAAACCTAAATGTCCTCCAGCTAAAGGGCCTTCTACAATGAGTCCATCAGGAGCACAATTATATTTACGATCCCATTGTTTACAGATAATATTTGCGGCTTTAGAAGAAGAGACAATTGGTACTAACTTAGTCTGTGAACCTTTTGTATAAAGAGGAAGATCAAGTGGTAAGCCAGCACCTGATATAATCAGGTCTATTTTAGCCTCTACAGCCTTTTTTACATATTCACCATAGTGTTTCATAGCTACCATTAAATTTACTCCAAGGATGCCTTTAGGAGCAATTTCACGTGCTAGTTCTATTTCCTCTTTTAAGGCTTTTAAGTTAGCGAGAAGAGGATTCTTAATAAAGTCCTTCTCACGATAACCTATTTGAGCACCAGATATAACCCCTATACCACCGCATTTAGCTACATGACCAGCTAGTGAACTTAATGAAATACCTATTCCCATACCACCTTGTATAACTGGAAAAGTAGGTTTTAATCCTCCAATGGAAAGTTGTGAACGAAACATAAATCACCTCATAAATAAGATTTGAATTACAAATAATTTGATTATCAAAATATATATCTAGTATAAATATAAAATAAAAAGATGTTATGAAGAGTAAAAGTAAATAATATTGTAAAAATGGTAGAATATGGTATAATTTATAGAAAGAGTTATTTTACAAATGATAGGGGGATAGAGATGAACGAGAAAATCTATACAATTAAGGAAGTTGCTACAGCTTTAGACATAGAAGCCTATGTACTAAGGTATTATGAGAAGGAATTAGAATTGCAGATTCATAGAAATGCGCAAGGACACCGAGTATATACGCAAAAGGATATTGTAATTTTGCAGCAAATCAAAGAGTTAAGAGAGCAGGGGCTAGAGTTAAAGGGCATAAGAAATGTTATACATACATTAGATGAAGAGGGGATAGAATCGCTTTCACAAGTAAGTGCAACAGCTATAAAAGGAGTACATACACCTAGTACGGATATAGATATTACAGATAAAGAAGATTTACGTGTAAAACAATTTAGTCTAATCATTAAAGAAATGCTTAAACAAACCTTAGTAGAGTACGGGGAAGAAAATAAATATCAACTTAAGCAAGAGCTTAGTGAAGAGATTAATACTATGGTAAATAAAAAGATTATGGAACTTGAAGCTATGCAGCAACTTAAGGATGAAGAATATTATAAGAAGATAGACGAAACCATGAGAGAAATGCAAATGATGAGAAGGCAAATGGCGGAACTAGAGCAAGTAGGACCAAAACCATCTTTATGGAAAAAAATATTTAAAGGGAAAACAGGTGAAATAGAAAAGAGTATGTAGGGGCAGCTACATACTCTTTTTTTATTATAAATATTAAAAGGAATTTATTATGCAAACACAGGTAAGTTATATTTTTTTAAGATATCTTTAGCATGAGCTACAGACTCTTTAGTAGGTTGCTCAGTATCAAGTAATGAATACTCATAACCAAGTTGTTCCCACTTAAACTCACCCATTTTATGGAATGGTAAAATATCTATACGTTGTACGTTTGTTAATGTAGTTAAAAATTGTGCTAAATCTTCAATGTCTTGGTCGTTATCTGTTAAATCAGGGACCAATACGTAACGAATCCATACAGGAATATTACGATCATTAAGATGTTTAGCAAATGCTAATGTAGGGTCTAAAGAGACACCAGTTAAATCTTTATATACAGTAGGATTATATGACTTAATATCAAGTAGGACAAGATCAGTATAGTCAAGTACAGGATTAGCTTTTTCTATACTCACAAATCCTGAAGTATCTAAACAAGTATGTATATCTTCTTGTTTGCACTTCATAAAGAGATCTTTTACAAATTCTGGTTGAAGAAGTGGTTCACCGCCACTTACTGTAATACCGCCACCAGAAAACTTCATGAAAGATTTATATTTTACAATATCACGAATAAGATCTGCAGTATCTTCTTCACGTCCATCATTCATTTTCCAAGTGTCAGGATTGTGACAATATTTACAACGAAGGGGGCAGCCTTGTGTAAATAAAATGTAACGAATCCCTGGTCCATCTACAGTACCACAGGTTTCTACTGAGTGAATTCTGCCTATCATGTCATATACCTCCTGTAATGTAAGAAGATAAGAGGATAAGATATCCTCTTATCTTAAAATTTATTTAGCATTAGAATTTTTCGTGGAATGTTCTATTAATAACGTCTAATTGTTGTTCTCTTGTAAGACGAATAAAGTTTACTGCGTAACCAGATACACGGATTGTTAATTGTGGGTATTTTTCTGGGTGATCCATAGCATCAAGTAATGTTTCACGGTCAAATACGTTAATATTTAAGTGGTGACCATCTTGATTAAAGTAACCATCCATCATACCGATAAGGTTGTTGATACGTTCATCTTCTGATTTACCAAGAGCACCTGGAATAATTGAGAATGTGTATGAAATACCATCTTGTGCATGTTGGTATGGAAGTTTAGCAACTGATGCAAGAGATGCGATAGCACCTTTTGTATCTCTACCGTGCATTGGGTTAGCACCTGGAGCAAATGGCTCACCAGCTTTACGTCCATCAGGTGTGTTACCTGTTTTCTTACCGTATACTACGTTTGATGTGATTGTTAAGATAGACATAGTTGGGTAAGAGTTTCTGTAAGTTTTGTGTTTTCTAATTTTGTTCATGAAAGTTTCTGTAATCTTAACAGCAATTTCATCAACTCTATCATCGTTGTTACCGTATGCTGGGTATTCACCCTCTACGTCATAGTCTACTACAAGACCTTCTTCATTTCTGATTGCTTTAACTTTAGCATATTTAATAGCTGATAAAGAGTCAGCTGCTACTGAAAGACCAGCAATACCTGTAGCGAATGTACGAAGGATTTCTTTATCATGAAGAGCCATTTCTAATTTTTCATAGCAGTATTTATCATGCATGTAGTGAATGATATTTAATGCATTTACATATGTTTCAGCTAACCAATCCATCATAGTATCGTATTTAGCCCAAACATCATCAAAGTCAAGGTATTCTGTTGTAACAGGTGCAAATTGTGGAGCAACTTGGTCACCGTGTTTTTCATCTTTACCACCGTTGATAGCGTAAAGTAATGCTTTTGCAAGGTTAGCACGAGCACCGAAGAATTGCATTTGTTTACCGATTCTCATTGCAGATACACAACATGCAATACCGTAGTCATCTCCCCAGTAAGCTCTCATAAGATCATCGTTTTCGTATTGAACTGAACTTGTTTCAATAGAAACTTTAGCACAGAAATCTTTAAATCCTTTTGGAAGTTGAGTTGACCAAAGAACTGTTAAGTTTGGTTCTGGAGCTGGTCCTAAGTTTACTAATGTATGAAGTACACGGAAGCTGTTTTTAGTAACAAGTGTACGACCATCAAGACCCATACCACCGATTGATTCTGTTACCCATGTTGGGTCACCTGAGAATAAATCATTGTAAGCTGGAGTACGAAGGAAACGTACCATACGTAATTTCATTACGAAGTGATCCATTAATTCTTGAGCTTCTTCTTCTGTTAAGATACCAGCTTTAATGTCTCTTTCCATGTAGATATCAAGGAATGTAGATACACGACCAAGTGACATAGCAGCACCATCTTGCTCTTTAATAGCACCAAGGTAACCGAAATATGTCCATTGAACAGCTTCTTTAGCTGTTTGAGCTGGAAGAGAGATATCAAATCCATAAGAAGCAGCCATAGCTTTAAGTTCTTTTAAAGCACCAATTTGCTCTGTAGTTTCTTCACGAAGTCTAATGATATCTTCTGTCATACTTGGTACTTCAAGTGTAAGTTGTTGAGCTTGTTTGTCAGCGATTAAGCGATCAACACCGTATAATGCTACACGACGGTAGTCACCGATGATACGTCCACGTCCATAAGCATCTGGAAGACCTGTAATGATTCCTGAATGTCTAGCTTTTTTAATAGCTGTTGTATATGCAGAGAATACACCATCATTATGTGTTTTACGATATTTAGAGAAGATTTCTTGTGTTTCTTTATCTAATTCATAACCATAAGCTTCAAGCGCATTTTTTACTGTACGCATACCACCATTTGGCATGATATTTCTTTTTAAAGGTGCATCTGATTGGAAACCAACGATTTGTTCTGCATCTTTATCAAGATAACCAGGGCCATGAGAAGTAATAGTTGAAGGAATTTTTGTTTCAACGTCTAAAATTCCTTTTTCACGTTCTACTTTCATAAGTTCTGCTACTTGATTCCATAATTTTGTTGTTCTTTCAGTAGGACCAGCTAAGAAAGAATCATCGCCTTCATATGGTGTGTAGTTTCTTTGGATGAAGTCACGTACATTTACTTCTTTTTGCCAATCACCAGCTGTAAAACCATTCCATTGTTCAAACATGTTAAGGTCAACTCCTTTATATTTAATATAAGTTTATTACCAGTTTCTATCATAAATTAAATAAGTTATGATAACTAATAATAACTATTAGTTAAATTATTTTACACTCTTATTATATAATGTATACTGTATACACGTCAATAGTAATACAAAAAAAATATATTAAAAATTTTTATATTATTAAATAATAAAGTTAAATATTTTGAAAAGTTAAAATCAAAAATAAATGTATACGAATAAAGTGTACTTTTTATAGATATTTTTATGAGATAAAACATAATAAGGAAGAGATTATTGTAATGATAGGAGACAAGCATTATAATAATAAAGCATATATAATACATATTTATAAAGGAGCCTAGCATGACTAAACACATTATGAATATAGTATATGGAATCATCTTAGGTATCTCCAATGTTATTCCAGGGGTTAGTGCTGGAACTATGGCAGTTGTATTAAATATTTACGATACATTATTAGATGCTATAAGTTTAAAAGGAGAAAAGTTAAAAAAGAACCTTCCTTTTTTAATAACATTAGGTTTAGGGATGGGAATAGGCATTATACTTTTTAGTAATGCAATTACCTTTTTATTTGAGAGATATAATATGCAGACTAATTTCTTATTTATGGGAATTATAATAGGAAGTATTCCTATGGTTATAAACCATGCCAAGAAGGATACTAAAATTACAAAGAAAAATTGGATTCCATTTATACTAAGCTTATCGATTATGATTATAATGGCCTTATCTGACTCAACTAAAGATAATACTTATCTCATAAGAGAAGTCAACTTTGCAATGAATTGTTGGCTTATAATAGCAGGAATGATTAGTGCATTTTCCATGATTATTCCAGGAATTAGTGGATCATTTATAATGTTAACATTAGGTGTATATTCATCTGTTGTTGCAGCAGTGTCAGAGTTTAACTTAGCTATTTTAATACCTGTAGCCATTGGTATATTAATAGGTCTAGTAGGTGGCATTAAAATAGTAAAGATTCTGTTAACTCGTTATAAGCAAGCAACTTATATGGCTATATTGGGGCTTGTTTTAGGTTCAGTATTTGTTATATATCCAGGATTTACATTTAATGCTACAGGCTTTTTTGCTTTAATATATATGTGTATAGGTTTTATTAGCACTTATTATTTTTCAAAGTAAATGATTTGAAAAAATAAGGATATACTAAATTAAGTACAAGATATTAGTTACGTACGTGATAAATTAAGGAGAGAATTATGGGAAAAGAAACTTATGTATTTGGACACAGAAATCCCGATACAGATTCTATATGTTCAGCAATAGCTTATGCTCACCTTAAAAGAGCATTAGGTGATAACGATGTAAAAGCAGTTAGATTAGGAAAAGTAAGTAAAGAAACAAATTATGCGCTTAATTATTTTAATGTAGAAGCACCTACTTTAATTGAGCACATTAAACCACAAGTTAGTGATATGAAATACTATGCAATTCCACCTATTTATGTAGTGGATTCTGTAAAAAAAGCATGGGATGTAATGACAGAACATAGACGTCCTATGATACCTGTTCTTTATCCAGATCATAAACTTGCAGGTGTTGTATCTATATCAGATATTGCTAAAACTTATATCGGTTTAACAGATGGTACAGTACTTAAACAACATGGGACACCATTTGTAAACATTCCAGCAGTTCTAGATGGAAAGCTTATTTGTGGAGAATACCCACAACCTTATGTAGAAGGTGATGTTTTCACAACAGCATCTATTACAGAAGATGATAAGTTAAGTGATGTAGATATTGTTATCACAGGAAACAATAGAACACTTATTGAAATGGCAATTAAATCAGGTGCAGGTTGTGTTATTATTACAGATCAAGATATGGATCAATTAGAATTTGCTGAAAAACCATCAAATGATTGTGCAATTATTTGTACACCATACTCATTCTTTAAAGCAATTAAGATGATATCTCAAAGTATTTCAGTAAAAAATCTAATTGGAAACCAAAATTTAATTTACTTCCAAACAGAAGATACAATTGATGAAGTAAAAGAAATTATGCTTAATACAACACATAGACACTTCCCTATTGTGGATGAAGAAGGTAAAGTAAAAGGTATTATTTCTAAACGTCATATCTTAGATATTCAGAAAAAACCTGTTATCTTAGTAGACCACAACGAAAGAGATCAAAGTGCTAAAGGTATTGAACAAGCAGAAATTCGTGAGATTATTGACCACCACCGTATTGCAAATATTGATACTGTAGGGCCAGTTTTCTTAAGAGCAGAACCAGTAGGCTGTACATCTACAATTGTAGCTAAAATGTACGAAGAACATAATATTATGCCACCAAAAGAAATTGCAGGTCTTATGCTTAGTGCCATCTTATCAGATACACTTATCTTTAAATCACCAACATGTACACCTACAGATGAAAAAATGGCAAGACGTTTAGCTAAGATTGCAGAAGTAAACTTAGAAGAGTACGGTATGGATCTTATTGCTGCTGGTACTTCTTTAGAAGGTGTTGCACCAAGCGAATTACTTGAAATGGATCGTAAACCTTTCACAATGGGTAATTATAGTACATCTGTAGCACAAATTAATACAGGTGATTTTAAAAGCATCTATAAAATGCGTGATGAAATATTAGGTGAAATGGAAGCTTTAAGAGAAAGAGAAAATCTTGATCTAGTAGTACTTATGGTAACAGATGTTATTGTAGGTGGAACTGAATTATTTGCAGTAGGTCCTGAAAAGTGGATAGTAGAACGTGCCTTTAACTTACCAAAAGGTGAAGATAGCATCTTCTTAAAAGACGTATTTTCAAGAAAGAAACAAATTATTCCTCAACTTACAGCAGCAAGTCAAAATAAATAATATGAATTAAGTTGATAAATAAAATCATTCTATTTATAATAAAAGAGTAATAAAAATAATTATTTTTTAAAATAAAAGGAGAATACACAAATGGCTAAACAAGTTACAAAAGACATGGTAATTGGTCAAATTATCCAAGTAGATAGAGGAATTATTCCAATTCTTATGAATGCAGGTATGCACTGTCTTGGATGTCCATCATCTCAAATGGAATCTCTTGAAGATGCATGTGCAGTTCATGGTATGGATGTAGATGTTCTTATCAAAGAAATTAACGATTACCTTGCAACTGTAGAATAATTAAATAATATAATGCAGAAAAAAGTCCTAAAAGTAATTACTTTTAGGACTTTTTTATAGGTAAGTGGCAAGTATATCAAGAGCATTTGATTCAATAATAATTTTACCATGTTCCTTTAAAAACATTTCATTCAAATCACTTAAGTTACCTTGGTCACCAAATTCATCTAATAAGCCTTTTATAATTTCCATATCTGTTTTGCTATTTTTGTTTTCTTCAAGAATAACAAAGTAGCGGTCATCATACTTGTAAAGTGAAGTTTCACCAAAGTAAAGATTTTTGATATGGTGAGAAGCAGCGCTTACATCATCTAAATTTTTAAAGATATACATAAAGCTAAGAGGAGAAGATGGGGTAGGAGCTGGCTGCTTAGAAATAGACGGTGAAGAAGAACTAGATGAGGCAGCTGCCATTTTTTCTAATTCGGCTAAGTCTTTTGCAATAGAATCTTTAAAGGTTCTATGAGTAGGACGTTCACCAATTAAGTCTAATTTTTCTTCTATTTGAGCAGGATCTTCTACTTTAGTAACAACAATCATAATACTATCAGTAGAAAGTGGTACAGCTTCTATCATAAGCGGAACATTCTCCGCCTCAAAACCAAAATCTTCATAGGCTTGAGCCATCATATCTCTAAAAAGAGCTTGAGCCTTAGTAGAACCATAAGCTAGTTCTCCTATCTTTATATCTCTATTTTGTAAATCAGAATGATTAAGAGTGACCCGGATTTGTGTATCGCTAATTTTTTCGATCTTCATACAACTCACATCCTTTCACACCGTCACAGTATTGTAAAATAAATCTAAAGATATAAATTAGTATATGATAATGCTAAATAAAAGTAAAGAGGATAAATCTATCAAATGTCTTAATTAAAACAGGTTAATTTATTATATGATAATAGTATTGTTTTTATTGCCTTGTTACATATTATCCTTATAAGGAAATAAAATTATTAATAAATCTTAAGATTAAATTATAAAAACCTACTAGGATGTCATTTTATGAGTATGATATACTTAAACATAATAAAGGAGGTAAAATATGCTGAAGAAAATATTATTAGGGGTATTAACGTGTATATTGTTAGGGGTTATTATTGGAAGTATTATTGTTTTCGCACCAACTAAGAAAGAAGTGGACCCACTTACATATTTTAATGAGTTTAAACAAGGTCAACTTAATGGTGTGTACGAAGACATAAGAATAGATATGGAGAAACCTATTATTAACCATAATGATCAACTTTATGTATCTTATGAATTTGCTAGAACATATATAGATGAAAAAATATTTTATGATGCACAAGAGGAGATTGTAACAATTACAAACTTAGAAGAAATCAGAAGAGTAAAGCCTGATGAAAGCACTATGATGGTAAATGAACAAGTAGTAGAGTTACAAACACCATTTATTGTTGAAGAAGATGTACTATATATTCCAGAAGATTATTTAGAAGAAGAATATGGTGTGTCTATAGAATTGGGTAAAGATGGAAGACTTGTGTGCATTTCTGATTTGACAGTTCAAAAACCTGTGGGAATGGTTAAGAAAAGAGAATCAGCATTACGTACTCACCCAGATCAGCAAACACTTATAGTAGATAAAGTTGGAAAAGGTGATAAAGTTATAATTTATAAAGAGGAAAATGGTTATATGCGTGTACGTAATGAGAATGGTATCATAGGGTATATACCAAGTAGTCATGTAGCTGTAGGTGAAATGACACCTTTAAAACCAAATAAAGAGTATAGCTTAGCACCAATAAGTTATCCTGTAGAAGGAAAAGTAAAATTAGTTTGGGACCAAATGACAAGTAGAGCATCTGGAGATTGGTCTATTCCTAAGTATAGAAATATTAATGGGGCTAATGTAATAGCACCTACGTGGTTTGAATTTGCAGATGAACAAGGTAACTTAATAGATAGAGGTTCAAAAACCTATGTAGATAATGCACATGCTAAAGGAATGCAGGTATGGGCATTGATTAGTCATAACTTTACTGAACCAGAACTTACAAGAACTATTTTAACAAGTACATCTAAAAGACAGTATGTAATAGATCAGTTACTAGAAGCTGCAAAAGTATATGGCTTTGATGGAATTAACGTAGATATCGAAAATGTACAAGCTGATTTTGGTGATGAATGGGTTCAATTTATGAGAGAATTATCTGTCCAGGCTAAAAGAGCTAATTTAAATATAACAGTAGACGTTTATATACCATCAGCATGGTCAACACACTATCAAAGAGATAAGTTAGCTGAAGTAGTAGATTACTTTATGGTTATGGCTTATGATCAACATTGGTCTGGTTCAGAACAAGCAGGACCTATAGCAGGTATGAATTGGGTCGAAGAAGGTATACAGCTTAATCTTGAAGAAGTACCTAAAGAAAAGCTTGTCTTAGGTATACCGTTTTATACACGTATTTGGGAAGAAACTGAAAGCGGAATAAGTTCTAAAGCATATGGTATAGCGGCTAGTGAAAGCATATTAAATCAGTGGAATGTAAGTCCCGTATACGATGAAGAACATGGTCAAAATTATGCCCAAAAGATTGATGGCAATAAAATATATCATGTTTGGATAGAGGATGAAACAACAGTATTAAAGAAAGTAACATTAATTAATCAATATGATTTAGCAGGATATGCAGGTTGGAAATTAGGTTTAGAAACAAGAGAAGTATGGGATGCCTTAGGGCAAATGGAAGAATAGTACCATAAAGCTAGTTCGCTAGCTTTATGGTCTTTTTTTATAAAAATATATTTAGATAATATCTATAGAAAGTTGTTTAAGGGCGTTCAAAATAGTAGGAGAAGGAGAAACCTCTGTAATAATACCTTGAATATTATCTAAGCTACTAAACTTATAAAGTTCGATGTAATTAAACTTTTCTTCTTCCATTACAAGATAAGTCTCTAAAGCTTGTGTAATAATAGCATGCTTTGTATTTCCATCATCTAGATCAGGAGTAGATAAGTATTGCTCATAAACATTGATTCCACATACACCAATAAAGGCCTTATCAATATTATAGTTTTGAATTTGGCGGATAGCTTCACTACCAATGGTTCCACCAACAACAGATGAGAATAAACCGCCTATAGAGATAAGTCTTATGCTTGTATGTTTAGCAAGAACCATTAAAATATCAGCCATATTAGTAATAACGCAAAGAGATAATTGGGTTTGGCTGAGTAACTTGGCAATTTCTAAGTTAGTGGTAGAAGCATCTAGAAAGATAGTATCACCATCATTAATTAAATCAAGACTTTTCCTGGCAATTACAAGTTTACTATCAAGATTAATAGATTTTCTTTCCCAGACATTTGAAATATGTGAATGAGCAGTTGGAGTAATAGGGATTGCTCCCCCATAAACACGTTTAAGCTTGCCTTGAGCTTCTAGCTCTTTTAAATATTTTCTTATACAGTCTTCAGTAACATTAAAGGTTGTAGCAAGGTCTTTGACACTAACACGTCCATCAAGTTGTAATAGGTCTAAAATTTTGGAATAACGTTCTTCAAGAAACATACAATTTATCTCCCTTCTTATAAAACAGTATAGCATTAAAGAGAAATGAAATAAAGAAAGGTTTATTGTTTTTTATTATAAATAAATTATTTATTATTATTTTTTATTAATTATTATTGTTTAAAGTTGATTTGTATAAATAATGGGTTTATAATTGTAGCAAAGCTAGGTAGCGTCATAGAAATAATCTAGCGTCATACTTGGCTTAATTAAAGGTATTTAAGGGGATATAGAATGAGGCGTAAAATAAATATAAAGTTAGCAGCAGTTCAATTCTTTTTGATGGCAGCCTATGCATCTTATTTTAATTTTTTCATATTATTTTTAAGTGATAAGGGATATTCAAAGTTTGAATGTGGGCTTATACAAGCATGTATAGCTATTATTACTTTTATATATCAACCTATTTTAGGATATATAACAGACCATTATCTTTCATATAAAAAATCTGTACTAATAAGTATGGGGGTATTACTTGTACTTGCATTAAGTATTCCAAGTATAGCTTCTATTTTATTATTAATGGGGCTTTTTGTTGTGCTACACGCAGTAACTATGAGACAAATACCTGTTTTAGTAGATGGTTGGATTGTATCTATTAGAAATAAACATCCAGAAGTAGATTATGAAAATACCCGTGGAATGGGTTCTATAGGAGCAGGTCTAGCTTCAGTAGTAATGGGGATTTTAATAGGTTATTTAGGATATGATAAAGTGTTTTATTTTAATGCTCTTTTAGTCAGTATAGCTGGTGTACTTTTATTCTCCTTAGAAGATGTTGGAAGTGAGTACAAAGAAGAAGCAAAGAAAATACCACTTAAAGGTACAGCAAAACATCTTCTTGAGAATAAAACTTATATGTGCTTTATGATAAGTGCACTATTTTTAAACATGGGGATTAAAATGGTCAATACTTTTGGACCTCTTATGATGCAAGAGGTTGGAGGAGACAGTGTGTATTATGGCTATGTTATGTTTGTATGTGGCATTATAGAGGCCCTAACATTTGCTATAGTAGGGAAAATGCTTCTAAAGAAAAGCTTAGAAAGTATTTATATGAGTGCTATTATGTCTTTGGTAATAGGATGTGTATGCATCTTTATGGTACAAAACTTAGTACTTTTTATTATAGGACGTATTGTTATGGGAGCAACCTATGCTATTTATACAGTAATGGTAGTAGCTTATGTAAATAAAGTTATAGCACCCTATTTAAAAGCCACAGCAATGGGGGTCTTGATGGCAGGAACAGGGGGAATCGCTCAAATTTTATCTAGTCTTTTTGGTGGATACATATTGGATTATTTAAATCGAATGGAAGTTACCTATGTAATGATTGCACTTATTTTGCTTACATTTATAAGTTTTATTCCTAATATGTTAGCAGCTAAAAGAACAACCCTATAAACTAAAGTCATTTTTTCCTAAACTCTCTAATACAATAAAAGTATAAATAGTACAAGTAAGAGAAAAGAGGAAAGAAAATGGGGTGTATTATTAGAAAAAATAGATTGAACATGCTTGTGTTAAGTTTAGCATGTCTCATCGCTTTTTGTGCTTATTTAAAATTTGCAAACAGTTCATCTGAAACTTTTAGCTTATCAACTGCTTCAAAGGTAATCGTAATTGATCCAGGGCATGGAGGATTTGACCCGGGAAAAACAGGGATTAGTGGAACTAAAGAAGATGAAATTAACCTACAGATTGCATTTAAATTAAAAAGTTACTTAGAACAATCAGGGGCAACTGTGATTATGACAAGAACGGATGATGAAAAGTTAAAAGGAGAAAAAGGTAATACTCATAAGAGAAGAGATATGAACTACCGCAAACAAGTGATACAAGAAAGTAATGCAGATATTTTAGTAAGTATACATCAAAACGCTTTTACACAACCACAAGTAAAGGGAGCACAAGTTTTTTATTATCAAGATTCCGAGAAAGCTAAGTTACTTGCTAGCTGCGTGCAAAAGAGTATAAAGCAGTATGCAGACTCTGATAATAAGAGACAGATAAAGAGTAGTAAAGACTACTATATTTTGAAGATAAGTCAAATGCCAGGGGTGATTATAGAATGTGGTTTCCTGACTAATTTAGAAGAAGAGAAGAAACTTGCAAGTAATAGTTACCAAGATAAGATGGCATGGGCTATTTATGCTGGTTTGGTGCAATACTTTGATACATTAGAACCCTAAGTGGTAAAGATATAGTGGAGAATTATTAATCTTAATACATAAAAGTCCTATATAGCTAGAGAATTTAATCTAGTTATATAGGACTTTTTATATATTAGGCTAGCTTAGATATTCCCTTAAGTGCATCTATGACAAGGGGAAGGGTAGTAGTGTTTAAATGAGCTAATGAAATTCTAAAATAAGGAGATTTAGATTTCATTGTAAAAAGTTCACCAGGGGCAAGTACAATGTGGTTTTGCAGGAAATGTTTTTCTAGGTCAGAAGCAGAAATAAGCTCAGGTTTAATAAAGAAGAATAAGCTGCCTTGTTCAGAATAGAGGCTAACAACATTGTTTAATGTTTTAAAAACAGAAAGTAGTAGATGAAAATGTTGTTGGCTACTTTCTATAATAGTTTGTCTAATGGAAGAAAAAAGCTGTGAGTCTAAATAGTACTGAAGAAATCTTTCATTAAAGGAATAGGAACTAGGCTCATTTAAACGTTTAGTTAGTGTGTTGGGCAGTGCAATAAAGGTGTATTGAAAAGCAGGTAAATAAAGTCTAGAAAAATGATAAATATAAATAACTTTTTCACTTTCTGCCAGTGTATAAAGGGGCAATAACAGTTCTTCGGTATAGGCGAAGTCACTTAAGGTACCATCTTCTATAATATAGAAATTATGAAGCTCTGCTAAATGAAGAAGTTCTTCTTTAATCTCCATACTATAAGAAATACCTGTGGGATTTTGCACATATGTAGAAACCCAGACAAATGAAATATGTTCTGTTTTTAGAAGTTGTTTTAAAACTTTTATATCTAAGCCTTTTTCCGTAACAGGTATTTCTAAAACTTTAATACCTAATGAACGAAGAAAGGAGCTATAGCTAAGATCATGATAAGCTTCTACACAGATTGTAGAATTAGGATGTGTCTTAAGTAAATCAATGAGAAAGCTTGGAAAATGTTTGCTATATCTAACCTGGGAGGGACAAGAGAGTATGCCCACAGATTTAAAGAAGTTACAAATACTTTGTTTAAGTAGATTATGCCCTCTATAAAGAGGATCAGAAAAAGCTCCCCAGCCTTCAGTCTCAATAATTTGGTTTGTAAGTTCTGTAATGAGTGTAGTAGGAAAATAATCTTTACTAAAGGATAAATTACTACAAGGAATAGTTTCACACTTAGGTGGTGTACTAACTGTTTGAGGAGAAGCTACATAGGTGCCACTTCCAACATAGGCTGTTACCAGACCTTGGTTTTCTAAAAGCTTGTAGGCATTTACAACAGTATCTCGGTTAATATTAAGTTTCTTAGAAAGTGTTCTAATAGTAGGAAGTTTGGTGTGATTGGGAAGGTCTCCATTTTTAATAAGTCCGGCAAGTGCATTAGTAAGCTGAATATATAAAGGAGTAGGATCAGATTTGGATAAATGGATAGTACAAAACATAAGAGCCTCCTTAGGATGTATATTTTTATAAAACGAGTTTATAAAGTATATTAAGAAAGCTAGGAAAATATCCATCCTAAAAAAGGAAAAGCTACAACCTTATTTAGAAGGTGTAGCTTTTTTGGTCCATTTTTTAAGTAATCGAATATCTTCGCCAAAGAGTCTAAAAACACTATACTCACCAAATATTCTAGAGATAATACGTTCTGAGTAGAGTGTACGCCAGTCATTAAGTGGCAAGTTAGTTGAAATAATAGTTGAAGTATTATTAAGTGCACGAGTATTAATAACGTGGAATAAATCTGGTCCAGTAAAGCTATTTGTAGCTTCTGTTCCAAAGTCATCAATAATAAGAAGATCTACAGTAAGTAAAATATCTAAATTATTCTTTGAATCTTCTTCCATATCTTCACGGTGGAATCTAGATTCTTCAAAGAGCTTAAAAAGCTCTTGAGCACTTAGATAAAGCACACTATATCCTTGGTTCAATAATTCTTTTGCAATACAATTGCATAAAAAAGTTTTTCCAAGTCCTGTAGGACCATGAAAGAGAATATTGTTTTTACGGTAGCTAAATTGCTCTACAAAATCAATACACTCTTTATAAATAAGTTCCATGTTTTTTCTAGGAGATTTATTGTACTCCTTATCAACTTTATCAGAATAGAAGTCAAAATCAAATGTAGAGAAACTTTGGTCTGCACCTACAGCTTTTAAATTAGACTGATTATAAGATAGGTTAATAAGTGCTTGATTAAAACACTTACATGGCTTATGATTAGCAAACTCACTAGAAATATCACCCTTATGACTTACATCACTAATAAAGCCAGTATCTTTACAAAGCTCGCATTCATAATGCATGTCTAAGTAGTTAATAGGATAGCCGTATTCAGCTAGTAATTGTTTCTTTAATCGTCTTAACTCTTCGTTTTTATTACGATAACCTTCTACAAGTGCTTCAGGTGATGAAGTAAGTGCATTCTTTATTAAACTAATACCTAGTTGATTTAAAGAACGGTCTATCCTTTCTATATCTGGAATCTTTTTATAAATTTCTTCTTCACGATTACGTTTATCCTCAGCAGCACGTGTACGTTTTTCATCGTATTGTTTCAAAAGTAGTTTGTACTGAACTTCTTTATTGGTCATATCTTAATTTCCTCCATAAATCTTTTGCTCTAAAAACTGACGCTCTCGTTTTTCTAGCTCATCCAAATCCCAATTATGTGAGTAGGTACTGGTAAAGTGAGGATTTTTACTTTTAGCAGTTTTTGTTTTAGCAGCTTCTTGGTTTTTAGAATGATTTTGGTCAAGAGCAGCTATATCATCAACAGATTTAATACCCTTTTCATGCCATTTATCTAAAATTGAACCTAAATAGTTAAGACTAGGAGAAGAAGAATAAGTAACAGTTCTATTACATGCTTCTAGTATTACCGTTAAATCAAAACCATAATCATTAAGCCATTTATCTAAAAGTTCTCTTTGATGTTTAGTAATGGTCTCACTTGCCATACCTAAGGCTTTTAAGATAGTACGATATTTCTTTGTAATAGAAACTTGGCTTTTAGCATCGTCTACAGTTTTGATACCTTGGTCTACCCAACCAAGAGCTACTTTTTCGATGTAGCGAATATGGGTATGGTTATTTGATGAGCAATACTGAACTAAATATTCAATAAGATCTAAAGGTAGGTTCAACCAATCATAAAGTCCGTAAAGGACTTGTTGGTCTGTAGAAGATAATAAACGGCCTAGATGCTTTTCACATACAGTAAAAAGATTGGCAATAGAAGTATGTTCCTGGCAGTATAAAGTAAGCTCATCAGAAGTATAATGAGGTCTAGTTTGTTGAATAAAAGCTCTAGTACCTTTATTGATTGGTGTATTAACCTTTTCTACTATACGTTTATTTGCTGGTTCTGCTAAGAAAAAGCTGAGCTCAAACTCTTCGTCTGAAACTAATTTAAAATCAATTACTTTTTTTTCATGCCAGTATTCTAAGGCAGAAACCAGTTCAGAATAAAGCATGTCCAAGTCTTTAGCAGCATTTTCTAAAGCCATGCCCTCTAAATCTGCAGACTGGTACATAGCAAATAAATAAAGGTATACTTTTACATAGCCACCTAATGCTTGTGGCATATAATTTTTAATAAACCAGTAAGGTATGTTAATGGATGTAGGGGTTTGGGGAATAAATTTTACATATGCCAAAACAAGCGCCTCCTTAAAACGAATACTATTGTGTTAGTATTATAGCACAAAAAATAAAAAATAGTATAAAGCAAAAAATAAAATCCTCTTTATAAAAAGAGGATTTTGAGGATAAGCTGTTAATAAGTTTATAAACTATTCACATGACTTATGAACAGGAGCCTGTGGATAGTGTGGATAACTTAGTGGCCTAAAAGAATATCTGCTACTTGATTGACGTTTCCAGCACCCATAGTGATAATTAAATCCCCTGGTAAACAATGCTCTAATAAGTAATCAGCAATTTCTCCGAAATCTGACAAATAAACACAGGTTGAGTTAGGGTTGTGGATTTTTTTGATAATATCTTTTGCATGAATATCCCCAGGATTTTTTTCCCTAGCAGCATAAATGTCTGTTACGATAAGGTAATCAACACTTGATAAGGCAGAGGCAAATTCATTTAAGAAAGCTTTTGTACGTGTATAAGTATGTGGTTGGAATACAACAAACAGACGATTATGTGGATAAGCCTTAGCTACATCAAGAGTAGCCATGATTTCTGTTGGATGATGTGCATAATCATCAACAATTGTAATATCATGTAGATGGCCTTTAATTTCAAAACGTTGATCTGCACCTGTAAATAAAGTAAGACCCATATTAATTTTATCGATACCGATTTTTAAGAAGTGTGCAACAGCACAAACAGATAAACAGTTAAGTACGTTATGCATCCCTGTAACATGTAAACTAATACGACCTTGATATTTTTTCTTATAATAAACATCAAATGAAGGGCAAGCATTTGCATCAAAGGTAATATTTTCAGCATACCAATCAAAATGATTTTCTAGTCCATAAGTTTCAACAGTACAAGTCATCTGATCAATAATATCTTGTACATGGTCGATGGCACCATTAATAGCTAAGAAACCATCCCAAGGGATAAGGGTACCAAACTTTTTAAATGAATCACGAATTTGATGGATATCTTTAAAATAATCCATATGATCTTCTTCTATATTTAATATAATACCGATTTTTGGAAAGAAATTAAGAAAGCTATCACAGTATTCACAGGCTTCAGTTACAAAATATTCGTTACCGCCTAAACGAATATTTCCATTAATTGATTTTAGTATTCCACCTACAGTAACTGTAGGATTTAAACCAGAACCAATAAGCACTTCTGAAAGCATAGAAGTAGTAGTTGTCTTTCCATGTGTCCCTGAAATACAAATAGGGTAATCATAAGCTTTCATTAAGCTTCCTAAAAATTCAGCACGAACTAAAGTAGGGATGTTATGGTTACGTGCTGCTTGAAGTTCAGCATTATCATCATGAATAGCAGCTGTATAAACTACTAAATCAATATCAGGAGTAATATTAGAGGCACTATGAGATGGGAAAATCTCAATACCTAAAGATTCTAAGTGTTTGGTAGTAGCAGAAGTTTTCATATCTGACCCTGTAACTTTATGACCACGATCATGCATAATTTCAGCAAGACCGCTCATACTAATGCCACCAATACCAATGAAGTGAATATGATGGTTATTTGAAATCCTATTAAAATCAATCATTTGATTATCCTTCCAATCTTTATAAATTGTTTCTATAATGTATTATACTATAACTACTGCTTTGCGTGCATTAATAATTAAAAGGTTTTTTTATATAATTCGAATATTATAAAGAGAATAAGTTGAAATATTCGGCCTATGATGTATAATAAATCTAATTAAACAATAAGGAGATAAAGGGCAATGAAAAAAGTTCAAAAAAACGGGAGAATTGGTATTATATCTAGCATCTTAACGGATAACCCTAATCAAATATTTACCCTAACTCATTTTTGTGATGTTTTTGAATGTGCAAAATCAACCATTAGTGAAGATATAGACACTATAAAAGAATTATTTCAAAATTACGGTTTAGGTACCATTGAAACAGTATCTGGAGCAGCAGGTGGTGTTTTTTATAATCCTCTTATGAGTCATGACCAAATTAAGACTTTTACTGAGGAGTTATGTAATATTATTGATCAACCTGAACGAATGATTCCAAGTGGATATATTTATACTAATGACTTACTGTATTCACCACAGATCTCTAAGAAGATAGGGACAGCACTTGCTAGTTTGTTTCATGGGCAAGAAATAGACTATGTAGTAACGGTAGAAACAAAAGGAATCCCTATTGCATTAATGACTGCAAGAGCATTAAATAAACCTATGGTAGTAGTAAGAAATCAAAGTAAGTTAACAGACGGTACTGTTATTTATATGAATTATATTACTGGAAGTAATAACCGTATCAAAACTATGTGTTTACCTACACGTGCTATTAAGAAAGATTCAAAAGTTCTTTTTATTGATGACTTTATGAAAGCAGGCGGAACGGCTAAAGGAATTTTAGATCTTATGAAGGAGTTCCAAGCGGAAGTTGTAGGTGTTGGTGTATTAATGGCAACCAAAGAGCCAGAGAATAAACTAATAGATGATTTTAAGACTTTAGTATGGCTAGATACAGTAGATGTAACAAATAAAAAACTTCATATATGCAGTGCTTTTGAATAAGAGTTAGTGAATTCACTAACTCTTATTTTTTATTATATACATTTTATATAATATACCTAAGTGAAAGAAAAAATACATAGTATATTTTACTATAGAGTGAAAATAAATAGTTTTAGTAATAAATGTAAAAAACTTGAAAATATTACAAAGAAATGGTATATTTGAATATGAAATATTTAATAATTTAAAATATTTAAGAGCCGTTGGAGGGGATGCGCATGAATCAAACAGAAATGATGGCTATGTTATTAGCGGGGGGACAAGGGAGTAGACTGGGAATTTTAACGAAAGAAATTGCTAAGCCTGCAGTAATGTTTGGAGGGAAGTATCGTATTATAGATTTCCCACTTAGTAACTGCATTAATTCAGGTGTTTATACAGTTGGTGTTTTAACCCAGTACGAACCTCTTATATTAACTAAGCATATTGGAATAGGAACACCATGGGATTTGGATAGAACAAATGAAGGAGTTACTATGCTTTCACCTTTTGTAAAAGGGAATCAAGGTGAATGGTACTCTGGTACAGCTAATGCTATTTATCAAAATATTAGATTTATAGATAGTTATAATCCTGAATATGTACTTATCTTATCAGGTGACCATGTGTATAAAATGGATTATAGTAAAATGCTTGAATCTCATAAGAAAAATGGGGCAGATGCAACTATAGCAGTTATGGAAGTAAGTTATGAAGATGCTAAGCAATTTGGAATTATGAATACTAACGAAGAAGATAGAATTATAGAGTTTGAAGAAAAACCACCTGTACCTAAGAATAATCTAGCTTCTATGGGCATTTATATTTTCACATGGAAGGAGTTAAGACAAGCTCTCATTTTAGATCATGAAAAGCATGAAGATAGTGACTTTGGAAAGCATATTATTCCTATGTTTATTGAAGCAGAAAAGAATGTATTTGCTTACCGATTTAATGATTATTGGAAAGATATTGGAACAATAGATGCTTTTTGGCAAGCAAATATGGAGCTTACACATACTTTACCTGAGTTTAATCTCTATGATGAATTTTGGAAAATTTATACCAATATAGAACATCAGCCACCACAGTTTATAAGTGATACTGCTATTGTAGAAAGATCACTTTTGTCAGAAGGATGTGAGATTGATGGAAAAGTATATAACTCTATTATAGGGCCTAGAGTTATGATAGAAGAAGGTGCAATTGTTACAAACTCCATCATTATGCAAGATACTATAGTAAGAAGTGGTGCAGTAGTTGAAAGGTCTATCGTATCAGAAAAATGTGATATTGGGGAAAATACATATATAGGTCAAGGAGAAAATATACCTCATGAGACAAAACCACATATTTACTATAGTGGCATAACAGCTATAGGTGCTTATACTACTATTCCTAATAATGTTGTAGTAGGAAAGAATTGTGAAATTAGTGGAGATACAAAAAAAGAAAATTATCAAAACGGTAAGCTTGAAAGTGGCCGTTCACTGATTTTATAGGGGGATTTTATGAAAGCTGTAGGGATTGTATTAGCAGGTGGAAAAAGAAATGGATTAGGTGCATTAACAGTACAACGGAATGTAGCAGCTATACCTATAGGTGGGTCTTATAGAGCTATAGATTTTGCATTAAGTAATTTAAGTAATTCAGGTATTAAGAAGGTAGCAGTTATTTCCCAACATAATACTAGGTCATTAACAGACCATATATCCTCTTCAAAGTGGTGGGGATTTGGTCGTAAAAAAACAGGATTGTTTTTATTTACACCTCATATGGTGAGTACAGAAACATTTACATATAGAGGAACAGCAGACGCTATTTATCAAAATATTGATTTCTTGAAAAAAAGTAATGAACCTTATGTAGTCATTATTTCAGGAGAACAAGTAACTAAAATGGATTTTAGCAAGCTTATTCAATACCATATTGATAAGAATTCTGATATTACAATCATGTGTAAAAGAATGGTAGACGAAGATGTACGAGATTACGGAGTTGTCAATCTAGATGATGACATGAGAATGATGGAATTAGAAGAAAAACCTTTAGAACCTCAAGCAGATACCATTTCTTTAGGGGTATATGTTATTGGAAGAGAACTACTTATCCATCTTTTAGAAGAACTTGAAAGTGAAGCGAGATATAGTTTTGTAAATGATATATTGATTCGTTATAGACGTAAGCTAAAAATACATGGCTATATGTTTGAAGGTTACTGGAGAACCATAAAAGATATTGAAGCATTCTATGGTATTAACATGGATCTTTTAAAGCCTGAAGTAAGAGACTTGCTATTTAAGACATCTGCGCATATTTATACAAAGGCAAAGGATGAACCACCAGCAAAATTTAATGATCATTCTAATATATCTACAAGTATTATAAGTGGTGGAGATATTATTAATGGTACAGTAGAACATTCTATTCTTTTTAGAAAGGTTTTTGTCGGAGAGAATGCTGTTATTAAAAATAGTATTATTATGGAAGGGTGTACTATTGGAAGAGGTGCGGTACTTGAAAATGTTATTTTAGATAAGCAAATCTATGTGTCTGAAGGGCAACGTTTAATAGGTACACCAAAGGAAATCCTTGTATATCCTAAGCGTAGTATTATATGACAAAGTATAATACTGGAAAACTAACAATAAAGTTACAATTTTACTCATTTTTATTAATAATTTTTAAAAAAATATTGATTATTATTTAAAAATGTTATATAATTTTAAATATAATACACAGGTTAGCTAAAGGATGGGGACACCTTGGCTCGACTTAAAAACAGGAGGGTTTGCTAATGGAGATTACAGATATCAGAGTCAGAAAGATAAATAAAGAAGGGAAGATGAAAGCGGTAGTATCAGTTACATTTGATAATGAATTCGTAGTTCATGATATTAAAGTAATTGAAGGAGATAAAGGTAGTTTTATTGCAATGCCAAGTCGTAAAACTCTAGATGGTGAATTTAGAGATATCGCTCATCCAATTAACTCTGAAACACGTGATCGTATTCAAAAGACAGTACTTGAAAAATACGAGATGGTACTTCTTTCAGATGAAGATGTAACAAGTGATGAAGTAGCGGTTTCAGAAGAGTACTAAAAATGAGGACATCTTTTACAAGTATATACTTGTAAAAGATGTTTTTTTATTTGTAAAGGGTGACTTGCATAAACCACTAATAAATGAGAAAATAAAACCAATATAATCGAGAGGATGTGCAAGTTGTGAAAACTAAATCTATTATATTAGCTGCAGGCCAAGGGACAAGAATGAAATCAAATACATCAAAAGTTCTTCATGAGATTTTTCATAAGCCTTTGGTTCATTACCCTATACAAGCTGCTAAATATGCTGGTGCAACAGAAATTTGTTTAGTTGTAGGACATAAAGCAGAGGAGGTAATGGCTACCTTTGGAGATTCTGTACAGTACGCACTTCAAAAAGAGCAGTTAGGTACAGGACATGCTGTTATGCAAGCTATGGATTTTATTGGAGATGAGGGAGAAATCCTTATTCTCTATGGAGATACACCACTAATTACTGCAGAAACTATAGAGAAAATGCTAGCTTTTCATAGAAAGAAAAAGAACGCTGTTACAGTTCTTTCCGCTATTGTAGATAATCCAACAGGATATGGACGTATAGTTAGAGATGAAAGTAAACACTTTGTAAAAATAGTTGAGCAAAAAGATGCAACAGACGAAGAAAAACGCATTTGTGAAATTAATGGAGGAATGTATGTTTTTGAGGCTAAGCTTCTGAAATTTGCTCTTTCAAAAATTACAAACAATAATGTACAAAATGAATATTACTTAACTGATACTATAGAAATTTTACTTGCAGAAGGTCATAATGTAGATGCTATTGCTATTATGAATCCAGATGATATCCTAGGTGTAAACTCTAGGGTTCAATTAGCAGAAGCTACTTCTATTATGAAAAATCGCATTAATACAAAACATATGGATAATGGTGTAACACTTATTGATCCAAACAATACTTATATTGATCCTACAGTAATCATTGGAAAGGACACTATAGTAGAACCAGGATGTGTCATTGAAGGTGAAACAACTATAGGAGAGAATTGTCATATAGGCTTTAATTCTAAGATTAGAGATTGCCGTATTGCAGATGAAGTAAGTATTGAATCAAGTGTACTCACAGAAAGTAGTGTTGAAGAAGGTGCTCATATTGGACCATTTGCCTATATTAGACCGAACAGTTCTATTGGGGCAAAAGTTAAAATAGGTGATTTCGTTGAAATCAAAAATGCTACTATAGGTGAAGGTACTAAAGTATCTCATTTAACTTATATAGGAGATGCAGATGTAGGTAGTGGAGTAAACTTTGGATGTGGTACAGTAGTTGTAAATTACGATGGACAGAAAAAACATCGTACAACTATTAAAGATAATGCTTTTATTGGCTGTAATACCAATTTAGTTTCACCAGTAATAGTAGAAGAAGGTGCTTATACAGCAGCAGGTTCTACTATTACAGAGACTGTTCCAGCAAATAGCTTAGGTATTGCAAGAGCAAGACAAGAAAATAAAGCTGACTGGGTAATAAAAAAACGTAAAAAATAGACTATAAATTTGCTAAAATTGTAAAAAAACACGTATATAAGTTGCATTTTATCCTCAATATGATATAATGTTGTCGATTTAGTGGACGTAGATTCTTAAGGAGGACTTAATCAAATGATTAGAAATTATGCTGATATCAAAGTGTTTACCTGCAACGCCCATCCAGCATTAGCGGAAGAAATTGCTAAATGTCTTGGTGTAACATTAGGTAAATCTGAGGTTTTAAGATTTAGTGATGGAGAAGTATCCGTAAAAATTGATGAAAAGGTACGTGGTACTGATGTATTTATTATTCAACCTACATCAACACCAGCTAACGAACACCTTATGGAGTTACTTATTATGATAGACGCTATGAAACGTGCATCAGCTGGACGTATCACAGCAGTTATTCCATACTATGGATATGCAAGACAAGATAGAAAAACAAGAGCTAGAGATCCAATTAGTTCAAAACTTGTAGCCGATATCCTTCAAACAGCAGGTGCAGATAGAGTTCTTACAATGGACCTTCACTGTGCACAAATTCAAGGATTCTTTAATATTCCTTTAGATCATTTAGTAGGTATGCCTTTACTTACAAAATATTATACAAATAAATTAGCAGACAAAACAGATGATGTAGTTGCTGTATCTCCAGACTTAGGTAGTGTTGGTCGTGTAAGAGGATTTGCTACAAAATTAGATATTCCAATTGCTATTATAGATAAGAGAAGACCAAAAGCTAACGTTTCAGAGATTATGAATATTATCGGTGAAGTAAATGGCAAACGTGTTATTTTAGTTGATGATATGATTGATACAGCAGGTACAATTTGTAATGCAGCCAATGCTCTTAAAGAAAGAGGTGCTACAGCAGTATATGCTTGCTGTACACATGGTGTATTATCTGGTCCAGCATTAGAAAGAATTGAAGAATCAGCTATCGAAGAACTTGTAGTATTAAATACAATTGCTCTTCCAGAAGAAAAGAAAATTTCTAAGATCAAAGAAATTTCTGTAGCAGAAATCTTTGCAGATGCGATTAGACGTATACACGAAGACTTATCAGTTTCTAAATTATTTGATTAATAGAATGCGAAAAGGGTTTAGATTTTATCTAAACCCTTTTTGTTGTATATATAAATAGGTATAATATAAAGTGAAATAATACAATGCTATATATAAAATGACGGAGGACAACAATGAAATTAATTGTAGGACTAGGTAATCCAGGCATGCAATATGCTGCAACTAGACATAATATAGGCTTTCAAGCTATAGATTTATTAGCTGAGCGTAATCATATAAGTGTAAATAGAAGTAAATTTAAGGCTCTTGTAGGTGAAGGAACAATTGGTGGTGAAAAAGTAGTACTTATGAAACCACAGACCTATATGAATTTAAGTGGTGAAGCTGTAGAAGCTTGTAAGAGTTGGTATAAAATAGATATAAATGATATAATTATACTTTATGATGATGTTTCATTAGGTGTAGGCGATATACGTATTCGTAAAAATGGAAGCAGTGGTGGACATAATGGAATTAAAAGCATTATTGCACATTTAAGTACAGAGGTATTTCCAAGAGTAAAAATCGGGGTAGGAGAAAAACCAAAAGGCTGGGATTTAGCAGATTATGTACTAGGGAAATTCACAGATGAAGATTGTAAGGTATTAGAAGAAAGATTAAAAGTAGTATGTGAAGCAACAGAAACTATGGTTACAAAAAATATTGATTTAGCTATGAATAATTATAATGGTAAAATGAGACGGTGATCATATGAATTATAGCAAACAAACCCTTATAAAACCTATAGAAATGCTAGACGGACTTGATGAATTTCTAAGTAGGTTTAATAAGGAATATAAAGGTAAAGTAATAGGGACAGTAGATGGGTGTAAGGCTCATTTGATTTATGCACTCGCAAGTCATAATAAAAAGACACCTGTCGTTATTACACCTGATGAAGTTAGTGGGAAAAAGCTATATGAAGACTTGCAATATCTATACGAAGGACAAAAAGTATATCTCTACCCAGCAAGAGATATACTCTTTTATAATGCAGACGTACACAGTATGGATATTACAGCAGAACGTATGAAGATTATAGAGGCACTGTTACTAGGAGAAGAAGCAATTATTATTATTCCGGCAGAGGCACTTTTAAATCCTCTTTCTCCTAAAGAAACATGGCTTTCTTATCAAAGAGAATTAAAAGAAGGACAAGTTGTTGATTTAGAAAAGTTAATGGAGTATCTGTTAGAAGTAGGGTATGAACGAGTATCTAAAGTTGAAGCCATCGGTCAGTTTTCTATAAGAGGAGGTATTATAGATATTTATCCTCCAAATGGTACTATGCCATACCGTATAGAATTATGGGATGATGAAGTAGACTCTATTCGTACTTTTAATGCTTCAACTCAGCGTTCTATAGAGAAAGTTAAACAAGTACTTATCATTCCTAACCAAGAAATCATATTTCCACTTAAAGTGCTTAAAAAGGCTATTCCTCTTATTGAAGAAGATTTAAATAAGGTAATGGATATCTTAGAAAAAGAGGGGAAAAAGGAAAGCAAAAAAACAATAAAGGCACAAGTTAAAGAACATATTGAACAGATAGAAGAAGGCTTTAGTGTAGAGGGACTTGAAACATATATACCTTATACCAATCTTCAAACAGTAAGCATTCTTGACTACTTACCAAAAGAGGTAGCACTTTATATAGATGAACCTGTTAAAGTAAGAGATAAGTGTGAAAGACTTTATGAAGAGTATGAAATGAGTATGTTAGACCGTTTAAACTACGGACATCTTCTGCCTAAACAATTAGAGTTTATCTTTAAGTATGAAGATGCACTTTATACTATGAATAATAAGCCTTTTATTAGTTTAAATAATTTTGCTAGCAATAATGACGACTTTAAAACGGAAAACCAGCTGAATATTGCTGTTTATGAGAATACTACTTTTTACAATAGCTTAGATTTACTTGAAAAGGATGTTAAAGAGTGGAAACTAGAAGGTAAGAAAATCATTATTCTTGCAGGGCTTAAAGCGAAAGCTACAAGGCTTATGGAAGAGTTAGAAACAAGAGGAATCATTACTACTTATTCTGAATCCTTAAATGACACCATTCAAAAAGGTCAAGTTATTATAACAAAAGGTTCCTTTAATAAGGGCTTTATATATGAAGGTATAGATCTTCATATTGTTGCAGATAAGGACTTATTTGGTAAAGAGAAGAAGAAGCCAAAAGCAAAGAAAAAACATAAAGGTGCTAAAATTGATAGCTTTTTAGATCTAGTACCAGGAGACTATGTGGTACATGAAAATCATGGTATAGGTGTATTTAAGGGTATAGAGCAAATTGTTATTGAAGGTATAGCAAGAGATAATTTGAAAATCGAATATGCTAACGATGCCATACTTTATGTAAATATTAATCAAATGGATATGGTACAAAAGTATGTAGGAGCTGAAGGAAAGCCACCTAAGTTAAGTAAGCTTGGGACAAGTGATTGGAAAAAGGCTAAGGCTAAAGTTAAAGGTGCTGTACAAGACATAGCCAAAGACCTTATCAAACTTTATAGTAAAAGGCAAAATGCAAGAGGTTTTATGTATGAACCTGATTCTATATGGCAAAGAGAATTTGAAGAAGTCTTTCCTTATGAAGAAACTAGTGACCAAATTACAGCTATTGAAGATGTAAAAGAAGATATGGAAAGTGATAAAATCATGGACCGTCTTGTATGTGGAGATGTAGGATATGGAAAAACAGAAGTTGCCATTCGTGCAGCTTTTAAAGCTGTGCAAAATAATAAGCAAGTAGCTTACCTTGTTCCTACTACAATACTTGCACAACAACATTTTCAAAGATTTGAAGAACGTATGGCTAATTATCCTGTAACAGTAGGTGTACTATCTAGATTCCGTACACCAAAACAAATAAAGGCAACATTAGATGGTATACGTAGAGGAACTGTAGACATTGTTATAGGTACACACAGACTCTTATCAAAGGATGTTAAATTTAAAGATTTAGGCTTGTTAATTATAGATGAAGAGCAACGGTTTGGTGTAAAGCATAAGGAAAAATTAAAGGAAATGCGTACTGAAATAGATGTACTTACATTAACAGCTACGCCTATTCCAAGAACACTTCATATGAGTTTAATTGGTGTTAGAGACATGAGTGTATTAGAAGAAGCACCTTTAGAAAGAAGACCAGTTCAAACTTATGTACTTGAATATAGTGAGGACTTTATTAAAGATGCTATACATCGTGAACTTACTCGTGATGGCCAAGTATATTTCTTACACAACCAAGTAAGAGATATAGAAGAAAAAGCTTTACAAATTCAAAAGATGGTGCCTGAAGCTAGAGTGGGCTTTGCACATGGTCAGATGAGTGAAAGGGAGCTAGAAAATATTATGCTAGCTTTCATCAATAAAGAAATAAATGTATTAGTATGTACAACTATTGTAGAAACTGGCCTTGACATTGCAAATGCAAATACTATTATTATAAATAATGCAGATCATATGGGACTTAGTCAGCTTTATCAGCTTCGTGGGCGTGTAGGAAGATCTAACAAACCTGCTTATGCTTATTTAATGTACCAGAAGGATAAAGTACTAAAAGAAATAGCAGAAAAAAGACTACAAGCTATTAAGCAATTTACCCAGCTTGGAGCAGGCTTTAAAATTGCTATGAGAGACTTAGAAATTAGAGGAGCAGGGAATTTATTAGGTGCACAGCAGCATGGTCATATGGAAGCTATTGGATATGACTTATACTGTAAGATGCTTCAACAAGCAGTGGCTCTAGAGCAAGGAGAAATCCTTAAAGAAAGCTTTGAAACGACTATTGAGATGAAGATAGACGCCTATATACCTGCTGAATATATATCAGATGAAGTCCAAAAACTAGATATATACAAGAAGATTGCTTCTATACAAGGTGAAAAGGATTATTTTGATATTCAAGAAGAAATTGAAGATAGATATGGTACCCTACCTTTATGTGTCCAAAACCTTATAGATATTGCCAAAATCAAATGGGAAGCAAATCAACTAGATATTGTTTTAGTATCAGAAAGTCCAAAACATATTTTATTTAAGTTTAAAGTGGATGCAGATTTAAATGCTGAAGCACTGCCAGAAATAGTAAAAGAATACCCTAGAAAAGTAAATGTGGTTACAGGTAAAGAAATGAGCTTAAAGTTTGATGCTACAGATATACCTAAAAAAGATAGAATTACCTATATTAAGAATGTATTACATTCCCTTAAAAAATTGAAGAAGGCTTAAATTTATTTTATAATAAGGCTAATAAGTAAAAATTAAAAAATAAAGTAAATGCGACGGGCTAAGGAGAGATATCAGTGAAAAAGCTTAGAAGAATATTAGCATTAGTACTAGCAAGTACAATGTTAATGACTGGAATAACAGGCTGTGCATGGGGGAATAACTCTAGAAATAACGGGACAGTAGCCGTAATTGAAGGAGAAAAAATCCCAGAATCTTTATATAGAATCTATCTATGGTATACACAACAGTATTTTGAGCAAATTTCGGGACCAAGTATTTGGACTATGAAAATAGAAGGACAAAACACAAGAGATTTAGCTAAGCAAAGAGCATTAGAATCAACTATATTGTCTGTAGTAGCTACTAAAAAAGCAGAAGAATTAGACCTTAAACTTACAAAAGAGCAAGAAAAGGCAGCCAAAGAAAATGCCGAGAAATTTGTAAAGAACAATCCAGATATTATTGAAACTTATAGATTTGGAGAAAAGGACATAGAAAACTTTTTATTAGCAACAGATATAGTAAAGTTAGTAGAAACTAAACTTGGAGAAAATTATATGCCACAAGAGGCTGAAATCTCTAAGTATATTGAAGAGAATAGAGAAAGCTATGAACAAGTAACAGCTACTCATGTACTTTTAAAAACAACAGATGAAAATTCTAACGAACTACCAGAAACAGAAAAAGCTAAGAAGTTAGCAACAGCTAAAGAAGTTCTTCAAAAAGCCCTTAATGGTGAAGATGTATCAAAGCTTGCTACCGAGTATTCAGATGATGCAGGTTCTTTAAATCAAGCAGATGGTACACCAGATGGTCAATATACATTTAGAAGAGGTAAGATGGTCAAAGAATTTGAAGATGCTGCCTTTAGTGGAAAAGATGGAGTTGTATGGCCAGAGCTTGTAAAAACAGCACATGGCTACCATATTATTCGTACAGATACGCATATACCAGCAGATGAAGCTCTTATGCGTGAAGATTTTATTACTCAATCAAAAAGAGAATTTACTAACAATGAATTTAATACTTTAATTGCTAATGCAAAAGTAGAAAAAACAGCTTTATATGATGAAATACAGATTATTACTACAGAAGGAGCGACTGGAGAAGAAGCTACCCAAGAAGCTGTACAAGAAGAAACACCAACAAAAAATGAGTAAAAATAAGAGGCACCTTTATAAGGTGTCTTTTTTATAACCTTAATGTACTTTTATGGGAATGTGAAAGTCTTACTAAAAATGTATATTATAGAAAAAAAAGTAGCATAATATACCTAAAGATAGAAGAACATTTATTCCCACATCAGACAATTAAGGAGGTTGTTTACTTGAAAGCAACAGGCATCGTTAGAAGAATAGATGATTTAGGACGTGTGGTTATCCCTAAAGAAATTCGCCGAACTCTTCGTATTAGAGAAGGTGATCCACTTGAAATATTTACTGACCATGATGGACAAGTTATCCTTAAAAAGTATTCCCCAGTAGGTGAGTTGAGTGCATTTGCTAAAGAATATGCAGAAGCATTAGCTCAAGCTACAGGCCATATTACCTGCATTTCAGATAAGGACCAAATTATAGCTATTTCTGGGGGTTCTAAGAAGGAATTCTTAGACAAAAGCATTAGCAGTAATTTAGAGCGTGCTATAGAAGCACGTAGTCTTTTGCATGCAGACAAAGAAGATTCTAAGTTTATACCTATTTTATCAGAAGGCAGTACAGAAAGTTATTATTCAGAGATTATTTCTCCTATTATTTGTGAAGGAGATGCTATTGGAGCTGTAATTTTCTTATCTACTAATAAAAGTAATCATATGGGAGAAGTTGAAGAAAAGCTTGCCCAATCAGCTGCTGGTTTTCTAGGAAGACAGATGGAACAATAGATAAATGCCAGTGACTATTTTTCTTTAGTTGCTGGCATTTTGTATGGTACAATAAACAAATAAGAGGTGATTAAAATGGATAAAAAATATACATATAACGATTTATTAGATATTATTGCTACACTTAGAGGGGAAAATGGATGTGCATGGGATAGAGCTCAAACTCATGAAACTTTAGTGCCTAATATCCTTGAAGAAAGCTATGAATTAGTAGAAGCTATTCAAAATAAAGATATGATAAACCTAAAAGAAGAGCTTGGAGATGTACTACTCCAAGTTGTTTTGCATGGGCAAATTGCTAGTGAAGCAGAAGTATTTAGTATGGATGATGTAGTAGATGGTATTGCAAAAAAACTTATTTATAGACATCCTCATGTATTTAAAGAAGGTCATGAGACAAACAGTACAGAAGAGATTCTAAAGAACTGGGAAGCACTTAAAAAGAAAGAAAAAAATCAAAAAAGTCAAACGGAAGCTATGAGTCAAGTTGCTAAAGCCCTACCAGCTCTTATGCGTGCTTATAAAGTTCAAAAGAAAGCAGCAGAAGTAGGCTTTACTTGGAGTGAATACGAACCTATTATTGACAAGGTATTAGAAGAAATAGAAGAATTGAAAGCAGAGATTAAAAAAGGTCAATTAGGCAAAGTAAATGAAGAATTAGGCGATGTTTTGTTCTCTATCGTTAATTTATCATATTTTTTAGAAATAAATCCTGAATTTGCCTTGACAAACAGTACGGAAAAGTTTATAAATAGATTTAGATATATTGAAAATTCGGCGTTTGCTAAGGGAAAACAACTATCGCAAATGACACTGGAAGAGATGGATCAGCTATGGAATGAATGTAAAAAGGTTGAATCAGACATCTAATTTTCAATACATATATCCATGTATGTGCATGAATAGAGGAGGAACTTAATTATGAACAAATCTGAATTAGTAGCAGCTATGGCTGCAAAAGCAGAAATTAGTAAAAAAGACGCTGAAAAGGCTTTAAAAGCTTTCGAAGATGCAGTTATGGAAGAACTTGCAAACGATGGTAAAGTTCAATTAGTAGGATTTGGTACATTCGAAGTTACTGAAAGAAAACCACGTGTTGGAAGAAACCCAAAAACAAACGAAGAGATCCAAATTCCTGGTGGAAAAGCTCCTAAATTTAAAGCTGGTAAAGCTTTAAAAGACGCTGTAAACCAATAATAAACGGATAGGAGAATCTACACATTGTGTAGATTCTTTTTATCTATGGAAGGAAATGAATATGCGTATTGATAAATACTTAAAACTTACACGTATTATTAAAAGACGCACTATTGCACAAGAAGCTTGTGACCAAGGACGTGTAAGTATCAATGATAAGGTTGCTAAGGCATCAACGAACGTAAATGTAGGTGACATTATCCAAATCCAGTTTGGTGAAAAGCTATTAAAGTATGAAGTACTAGATATTAAAGAACATGTTAAGAAGGAAGATACTGAATCCTTATATCGTATGTTGTAATAAAAATGAATCCATCTCAATATAAATAAGTAGTGAGAACTTATTTATAAAGGGGTGGATTTTTTATGGAGGAAAAGCTATCTAAAAAGCATACTTTAAATATGATAGATAGAGCAAGACTCAATATGACTGGAGTAACAGATGTATTTGCATTTGATGAAAAAGTTATTGAACTTGAAACATCTGGTGGTTTTTTGGATATAGAAGGTGATGATTTACATATTGTTAAAATGAACTTAGATAGTGGGGAACTAATTGTAGAAGGTCATGTAACAGCACTAGTATACCAAGAGCAAAATACGCCTAGTAAAAAGGGCTCATTAATAGCTCGTTTATTTAAATAGTGGGTGGGACTATGAATCAAGTAGTAAGCACACAAACCTTATTGTTTATAACATGTATTCTTATAGGGATCATTATGGGTATGCTTTATGACCTTATAAGAATCTTTCGCAAGATCATTCCCCACTCTAACTGGAGTGTACAAATAGAAGATACTATATATTGGATTGTTTGTGCACTTATAGGCTTTGCCATATTGTACATGCATAATTATGGACAAATACGTTTCTTTGTTTTTATAGGCATT
The DNA here is from genome assembly GCA_900551325.1 of uncultured Eubacteriales bacterium. Lineage (GTDB taxonomy): Bacteria > Bacillota > Clostridia > Lachnospirales > Cellulosilyticaceae > Holtiella. The sequence goes on from URVM01000008.1 coordinate 34,128, forward strand.
ATTTTAGGAAGTATATTTTACTTGTGCACCTTTAGTATTATTTTTATGAAATTTGCTACATGGCTTATAGATGTAATCAAACATATAATAAGAACCCTAATACATATTTTAAGTATCCCTATACGATGGATTATAAGTATTATTAAAATACCTATTCAAATAATTACCCAGCTTACTAGAAGATGGAACAAATATAGGAAGTGGCAATTGAAAAAAGTACAAAGGAAAATATATTTTAAAAAATCTGATTTTAAGAGTGGAGTTAAATATAAGACTACAAAGTGATTTACAACACCTATCAAAACTATTAATATAGAAGTAGATAAAGAAATAGGTGGGATACACATGATAAATAGAAAAATAGTATGGCGTATAACTGTTATTACTTGCATGGGTGTATTAATTTATTTAGGCATGAGAACTATAGAACTTAACAAGGTTATTGATAAGCTAGATACTCAACTAGTTGAAGCAAATAAGAAATTAGAAGAAGAGAAAAAACAATTAGAAGTTCTTAATCAAGAAAAAGCCAATATGGAAAGTCTAGAATATATTGAGCAAGTAGCAAGAGATAAACTTGGAATGGTTAAGAAAGATGATATAGTATTTAAAGAAAAGTAGAATAAGCAAAATAAGTAAATAAGTAAATAAGTAAATAGAAGGATTGTCTCACTATAAGTGTGGCAATCCTTTTTTACTTTTTTATAAGATTAAGGGTAGCGAAAGATAGATAAGTCTTGGATATTAAGGAAGTTTTAATATAAGTATTAAAATATGGTATAATAATACAATGCAATAATGTGGTGTAATAATACAATATGAAAAGAGATGAGTAAATTGAGTAGAGTAGGTCTTGTATTAGAAGGTGGAGGCATGAGAGGTGTCTATACAGCAGGTGTATTAGATTGTTTCTTAGATGAACAAATCTTATTTTATGATGTTGTAGGTGTTTCGGCAGGAGCTTGTAATGCAGTTTCCTATATTTCTAACCAAAGAGGTAGAAATTTAAAGGTGAATACAGAGTATATAGGTGATAAAAGATATCTAAGTGTAAATAACTTAATTAGAGAGGGAAGTCTATTTGGTATGAACTTTGTTTTCAAGACTATACCAGATGAGATGGAGCCTTTTGACTATGATACTTACTTTAAGTCTCCTATGAAGCTAACTGTTGTAACTACTAACTGTGAAACAGGTGAAGCAGAGTATTTAGATGGGACAAATAAAGAACTTATTAATGAGTACTTGAAAGCCTCTAGTTCTATTCCTATGTTTGCACCTATTGTAGAATTAGAAGGAAAGAAATATTTAGATGGGGGGACAGCAGATGCAATCCCTTTACAATACTCCGTTAACAAAGGAAATACAAAAAATGTAGTTGTTCTAACTAGAAATGTAGACTATGTTAAAAAACCAGAACCTTTTAAGCATATATATACCCGTAAATATAAAGAGTATCCTAAGCTTGTTGAGACTATTAATAAAAGACATGAAATCTATAATAAAACATTAGATACTTTAAAAGAATTAGAAGAACAAGGTCAAGTATTAGTTATTAGACCAAGTAAGCCGATTACTATAGGCAGATTTGAAAAGGATAAGAGTAAGCTAGAAGAGCTTTATCATAATGGGTATGAAGATGCAAGAGCTGCTATAGAAAAAATTAAAGACTATTGCAATGACTGTGAAAACATAAGTATAAAGAATACTAAAGAAATAGATTAAAAAAGAAATAGATTAAAAGCAAATAACAAATAAATAATAAGTTAATAATAGATTTGAATATCAAGAAGTAAAACATATATAAATGTGAGTGCAATCCTCAAAGTATTTATATTTTACTTATAATATTATAGTATAGTATATTGGTATGCTATTGACGTATAGAAGAAAATACTTGGAAGGAGAAGTGGAAATGAGTCAGAAAACAACAGATTTAGGTCGGGATAGTGTTGGAAAGTTATTAGTCAAACTAGCCTTGCCAGCTATTATTGCTCAAATAGTAAATGTTCTATACAATATTGTTGATAGAATGTATATTGGAAGACTACCAGATAGCAATGCAATGGCAGGAGTAGGGATAGCCTTTCCAGTTATTATTATAGTGGGGGCATTTAGTGCGCTTTTAGGAATGGGTGGTGCACCACTAGCAGCAATTAAAATGGGTGAAAATGATAAAGATGGTGCAGAGCAAATTATGACTAATAGTTTCTCTATGCTTATTATAGTAGGAGCTATTTTAATGGGGGTATTATTAATTTTTCAAGAGCCTATTCTATGGGCCTTTGGAGCAAGTGATGCCACTATTAACTATGCTAAAGATTATTTATTTATTTACTTATTAGGAACGATAGCAGTACAAATAGCACTAGGAATGAACTCCTTTATAAATACCCAAGGCTTTGCAAAAATAGGAATGTGTACAGTTATGCTAGGAGCAATTATTAATATTATTTTAGATCCTATTTTTATCTTTGGTTTTGGTATGGGTGTAAAGGGTGCTGCGCTAGCTACTATTTTAGCTCAAATAGCATCTGCAATATGGGTAGTGTATTTCTTCTTAGGAAAAGAAAAGCAGTTTAAAAATCCTTTATTAAATGAATTAATGGGGAAAAAGACTATCCTTAAAATTAGAAAAGAGTACTTAAAGCCTAATATGGGGATTGTACTTAAGATTATGTCGTTGGGTGTATCACCTTTTATTATGCAATCAACAGAAAGTCTTGTACTTATTAGTTTAAATAACCAGCTTCTTTTATACGGAAATGTATTAGGTGAAGGGATTGGAAACTTAGCCATTACTTCTATGACCATTATGAGTAGTATAATGCAGATTGTAAACTTACCTATGATTGGACTTACTCAAGGGGCACAACCAATTATTAGTTTTAACTATGGTGCTAAGCAATATGATCGTGTTAAGAAAACTTTTAAGCTTTTACTTGCAAGCTGTTTAACTTATACAGGTATTATGTGGATCATGATTATGACTATACCTGAAGTATTAGTAAGAATATTTAATAGTAGTCCAGAGGTTATGCAAATGACTACATGGAGTATGAAAATCTTCTTTGCTGGATTACTTTTAATGGGAGCTCAAATGGGATGCCAGCAAACTTTCTTAGCATTAGGACAAGCTAAGATTTCATTATTCTTAGCTTTACTTAGAAAGATTATATTATTAATTCCTCTTATTTTTATATTACCTCATTTTGTAGAAAATCAATTAGCAGGGGTATTACTAGCAGAACCAGTAGCTGATATTACAGCAGCTCTTACAACACTTACTTGCTTTATAATCTTTTATAAGAAAACATTTTCTAAAGATAAGTAGAAAATAGCGTAAGGTATAAAATATAAATAGAGAGTGGCTAGAGAAACTTCTTTAATTCAAGAAAGATAAGGGTTAAAGAGGTTTCTTGGTTACTTTTATTGTAGGTTTATAAAATTTATTTAAAAAACTACTTGCATTATGACAAGTAATAAGCTATAATACAAAAGTACTTGAGGCCAAGCCTCAAACAAATGAATATGGCGGAATAGCTCAGTTGGCTAGAGCACATGGTTCATACCCATGGTGTCGGCGGTTCAAATCCGTCTTCCGCTACTTTGGTCGCTTAGCTCAGCTGGGAGAGCACCTGCCTTACAAGCAGGGGGTCATAGGTTCGAGCCCTATAGCGACCATTTTATTTTGTGAAAAAGTTCAGTTATACATTTGTATAACTGGACTTTTTGTGTATTACTGGGTAGTAAAGTAAACAGAGGAGCTGGCTTCATCGTATTTCACATTTATACCTAAAGATTCTGCTGTAAAACGAATAGGTAAATAAGTTTTACCCATGTAGAGAATAGTGCGTACATCTAAACTAGCTGGATCTACACTTACGGTTGTGGCCTTAGAAGGATTACTTTTGCTAAAGCTAACAGCTTTACGATAACCTTGAGGCATTTCTAATCTTTTAGTAGATGTTTCTACAATGGCAACTTTGCATGGTGTATTCCAACCAATATTGGCACCTAGGATTTCTCCTACTTCTCTTAGAGGTAAATAGATACGCCCTTTATAGGTAAATGGCCTACTATTTAGTGTAACAGCCTTACCATCGAAATATACTTTAACAGTAGAAAAGGTTCCGTCCTTATCTACATCTACTAGGACAGGCTTTTGATCTTTAAGCAGGCTAACTGTAGTAGGATTAAGAGAAGTATCTACTTTGTCTGTTGGAGCAGCAGAAATAATAATAGGTAATGTGATTAGACAAATTACTAGAAAGATAAGAATTTTCTTCATAACATTCCCCCTTTGTATAATAATACTTATATAAATACATTGTACCATTAGTCATAATCAAAAGGAATATTATTTAAATTATAAATATTAAAACAAAAGATTATTGCCTACGTCAAAGAAGTAGTGCAATAACCTTTTTATTATACTAAGTATTCTTTTAAAATATTTTCTATATGAGAGAGGTTATTTGACATCCAAGTAGAGAAATCTTGATCACTTTCTTTTACTTTGGTAGCAAGATGGTAAAGTGCCATAGGAACTTGCTCTTTGAGTAAATCCCCTACAGGGAAACCTAACTTAGTAGTTGCTTCATGGAATGAACCGCCTACATAAAGTGTAAATACATCACAAGGTTTACCATCTACCTTTTTCTTTTTACCCATTAAACCAAGTTCACCGATTTGATGGGTTCCACAAGAGTTAGGGCAGCCTGAAATATAGATAGAAGGAAGAATGTCTTCGGTACAACCTTGAATATGGAAGTAAGATACTATGTTTTGAAGTAAATCTTGGCTATTTTGAATACCTATTTGGCAAGTTGGAACGCCTATACAACTTACGCTTTGATTAAGTCTAGTAGCAGGAAGAGAGCCTTCAGTTAATTGAAGTAAATCAGTAGCTTCCTCCTCTTTAAGGTTGGTAATATACATACCCTCTGTCATAGAAAGACGTAGCTGGGCTTCTGGAAGAGAAGATAGGCGGTTAATAAGCTTTTCTAAGAGATCAAGTTCAAGATGTCCACCTATTGGTTGGTAATAAACACTATAGTATCCTTCTTGTCTTTGTTGTGTAAGGCGAGGATGTGTAATTGAAGGTGTCCAAGTGGTAGAGGTTTCCCAAGGTGTGCATGGAGAAAGAGCTAAATCTTTTGATTCTTTTTGAAGTGCAAAGAGTTCACTAAAAGCTTCAATAAAGCCTTCTTCACCTAATTTATCTACCATATAGCGTACTCTAGCTTTATGGTGATTTTCGTAGTCACCTTCTTTAACAAAGAGAGCAAGTAGTGCTTCTATAGCATAAAGTACATCACTTGGTTCAATAAGAGAAGGATAGAGGAGTCCACATTTAGGGTCTTTGCCTAGGCCACCACCTAAGTAAAGCTTAAATAAAGGACGACCATTTTCTAGGGTAGCAATAAAGCCCATGTCTTGTACAGTACAGTGAGTTGTATCTTCAGGTGTATTAGAAAAAGCTACTTTAAATTTTCTAGGTAATTTATAAGTATAAACTTTTTGAAGTAAATGTAGATTACTAGCCATAGCATATGGTGTAATATCAAAAGGCTCATCTAGTGATACACCAGATAATGGGGACATAGCTACGTTACGTGGATAGTTTCCACCAGAACCTCTTGTATAAAGGTCTTGTTCTAGCCCTTGTCTCATAATAGTACAAATACTATCGATAGGTAGGCTATGAAGTTGAATACATTGTCTTGTAGTAAGGTGAATATAGTCTAGACCATTAGCTTTAGCTTGGGCATAAATGAATTTTAGGTCTTTGAGCTTAAGAACACCACCTGGTAATCTAAAACGGACAATAAAAGATTTACCGTCACGTTGTGCATAGACACCAAAGCCTCCAGATATTTTTTTGAATTCTAGTTTTGTAAGTTCACCATTTAAGAAACCATTTGCAGCTTCTTCAAGAGTTGGGATTTCGTTTAATAAGATTTGATTTAAATTGTTCATTTTTCTAGCCTCGAATATCAAGTGAATTTTTGTTAGTGTTACCATATAAGATAATAGGTATACTTATGGTGAATAAGTAAGATTAAGTTGATTTTATATTAGACATAGATTTTATAATAATATGTAATTATAGTCAAATAAGAAATGCCTATACTAGTTTTTAGCATAGGCATTTCTTATTTGCATACGTGTCAAAACTATTTCATTTCAACAGTGTATTTTGCTTTAAGTTCAGCTTGTTTAGCAAGATAAACTTCATTATGTTTAGTTGATAATACAAATTGTTTAACTTGGTCTTTAACTTGATCAAACTCAGCTTCTTTACCTTCATTAATAGAAACAGCTTTGATTAAGTGGTAACCAAATTGAGTTTGTACTGGCTCACTTATTTCATCAGCTTTCATATTGAAAAGTGCTGCTTCAAATTCAGGAACCATTTGACCACGACCAAACTCACCTAAATCTCCGCCACGTTCACTAGATGGACAGCTTGAGTATTTGCTAGCAGCATCTTCGAAAGATAAACCAGCTTTAATTTCAGCTAAGATTTCATCAGCTTTTTCTTTTGATTCTACTAAAATGTGTTTTGCACGAGCTGTAGCAGCAGAACGGAAAGTATCTTTATGACTGTTGAAGTATTCTAAAGCTTCTTCATCAGAAACAGATACAGTACCTAATAATTTGCTAAGTGCATATTGCTTAAGAAGGTTACTGTACATGTTTTTTGCAGCATTTACGAATTCTTCATCTTTATCTAAACCATTTTCAATAGCATCTGAATAGAAGAGTTCTTGAGTAACAAGTTCTTCAATAAGCTTTTGACGACCAGATTCATCTGCGAATCTTGCAGCATTTTGTCCTAAACTGTGAACTAAACTTACAAGATGGCTTTCAGTGATTTCACGACCGTCAACGATAGCAATAACTTTATTTTCCATAATAATCTCCTTTTATATAGATAATAGAATTCTATTGTACCATAAAACAAGGGAGGGCATAAAGTATATTTCAAATGTATATGATGTAAGGGGGGTGGGAAAATGAAGCAAGAGATAGATGAGATTAAGAGAACACTTACACATTACATGAAGGTACATTATAAAATAATAGGCCAGCAACAATATAATCCATATCTTTTTAAAGATTTTTTTGCCTATAACTTAAAAGGAAATTATAGTTTTATACAAGAAGAATTAGCACTAAAGGAGCAAATTAACCATTATGCAAAGTATAGGAATCATCTAAAATTTGAAGAACCTGAAATGCTTATGAGGTGGCATTTATTAAGTAAGACCTCTAAGCAATGTAAGGTGTATTTAAGTATGGATTTAGAAATTAAATATAGGGGGGTTCCTACTACTACTTATATTAAAAATATAGAACATGAATTTGTACTTGTAAAAGAAGGCACTACATGGAAGATAGAAGAAAATAAATACACAAATCCATTTAATATAATAAGAACAGAAAAAGAGAGTAGAAAGATTGAGAAAGCAAAAAGATCATGGAGCTTTAGAGAGAAAGAAGAAATAGCCATACCTAAAGGTATATATAAACGAGAAAAAGCAATAGAATATGCAAAAAGATATGCCTTAATCCCTAACACTAAAGAGTGGAAGAACTATGAGAGTATGGGGGGAGATTGTACTAACTTTACTTCACAATGTTTATTTGAGGGTGGGATTCCATTTGATCATCAAGGAAAGTATGTAACCCAAAAGTGGTATTGGTACTCCGATCACTACCGTACCCCTAGTTTTACAAGTGCAAATGCATTTAAAGATTATGCTATTGGAAATAAAGGTTTTGGATTGGTAGCAAAACTAGGCGACCTACAAACTATGAAGATAGGAGACATTGTACAGTTAGGTAATTTAAGTCAAACTACTCATAGTATGATAGTAGTTGAGATTATTAAAGACGACAAAAATCCAGAAGTTATAAAGGATTTACTGATTGCACAACATTCAGGGGTAGGTGGAATAAGAGGCTACAATATTCCACTAAGCACTAAGCCGTTAGAAAGGTTATACTATAATATTTTAGGTTATAATCCGTAAAAGTATTAGAACAGTAGCTGAATTTGTCTAAAAATTTTTTGAATATACTTCCAGTTATTTACAAATATTTTAATTAAGCTCTTCTATAATGCATTGTGTAGGGGAGGGAAAAAGATGAATTATACAGATACAAAAGAAAAGACTCAAATAAGAGGAAAGATAAAATGGCCAGAGATTATATTGAGTCTTATAGGATTTGCATTTGCACGAGTAGGGTTCTATGAATACTTTTATACAGTGGGTATTGCCTATATAGGAAGTTTGTACAGTAGTAAGGAAATACGAAAGTGGTCCTTAGGCTTTGGAGTATTAGGGATAATTTCTCTGATGGAATTTAATGTAGGGACACTTAAATACATTTTAATGCTTGTATTAATCGGTTTTATTAGACAAGGTTTAGAACTTTGTGGTAAAGAGCTTACACTGAAAAATCAGCTTTTAAGTGTAGGGGGAAGTATTCTAGGTGTAAATATCATTACAACTTTGATTCAAGGGCTCAATGTATATACAATGGCTATTTGTATTGTAGAAGCTATGATAGGTATAGCCTTAACTTATATATTTGCTGGCGGTAATCAGATTATTTTAGAAAGAAGACAGACACCTTTAACAAGTAAGGAAAGCATTAGTATTATTCTTATGTTTGCTATTGGAATTGCAGGTGCTGTAGATTTTTATATAAGAGTACCTATTTGCAAAGAGATTTATTTTAGAGATTTGCTAACCTATATTGTACTTATAGGCGTTACCTATTTAGGTGGTATAAATATAGGAGTTACAATAGGTGTTGTAATGAGTAGTGTATTAGTAATGATTGGTTATATAGATTCATCTTTTGTAGCAATCTATGCATTGACTGCTTTAGTTGGCGGTGTTTTTTTGCCTATTGGTAGATGGGGCGTTATATTAGGTGGACTCATTGGGCAACTTGTAGGTTTTTCTATATTCAACGGAGGAAAGTTTGAGTGGAGTCTAGTAGGTGCTTATGTATTAGCTGGGGTAATAAGTTTTATTATTCCTAAGTCTTATTTTGGCATTGCAGGATGGTTTGTTGAAAAGAGTAGAGAAAAAGACGAACAAACCCATCTAGAACGGGTACAAGCTATTATGACCAAGAGACTTAAACATATAATAAGAGGGTTTGAACAACTAGGTAATAGTTTTCAAAATGTGCATGCAAAGAAGATACATTATAGTTATAAAGATATAAAAAATGTAATTGAAGACACAGGAGAAAAGCTATGTGTAGATTGTTCTATGAAACAGTTTTGTTGGGTACAAGACTTAAAAACTACATATAAACTTGCCTTTGAAATGGTAGAGGCCTTTAAGAAAAATGGATTTATTGCTGAGGCTGATATTCCACAACTCTTTAAGGAACATTGTCCTAATGCTGAAAATTTTGCCTATGTAATGAGCTTTAAAATGGATTTACTGAGACAAAATATGATGTGGCATAATCGTTTTATTGAAAATAGGGCCTTAGTAGCAGAGCAACTTAAAGCAGTGTCTACAACATTGAAGAATTTAGTACAAGAAATAGAAGAGGAAATATACTTTAATAAAGAAGAAGAAAAATTACTAAAAGAAAATTTAATGGCAAAGGGTATACGGCTAAAAGATGCAATGGTACTTGAAAACAAAGGGAAGATTAATGCTATTGAATTATATACGGCTGATGAAAATGAGCAGTATAAAGAGATAATGGCAAAGATTATAGAAGAAACTTTAGGCTATAAAGTTATTCTTGAAAGTAAGATAAATAGAGAAGATAACTATGAGTATATATGGAAGATACGTAATACTTATCGTGTAACGGCAGGCTATGCTATTTGTGCAAAAGAAGAAATAAGTGGGGATGTTTATACCTTTATGGAAGTAAATGATGACCAGTATTTACTGGCTCTAGCAGATGGTATGGGAAGTGGAAAAGTTGCTTATGAAGAAAGTGCTGCAACAATAGAAATGTTAGAGGACTTTATGGTATCTGGCTTTAGAAGAGATTTAGCTGTGAGAATGATTAATTCAGCTCTTATTCTAAATGATGATGATGAAGTATTCTCAACTATAGATGTAACACTTATAGATAGAAAAACAGGGGAAGCAGAATTCTTAAAGGCAGGAGCAGCCACTAGCTTTTTACTGCATAATGGGGAAGTGGTACCTATTAGAATGAGTAGTCTTCCTATAGGTATAGTAAGAAACGTAGACTTAGAAGTAAAGCGTATTCAGTTAAGTGATGGAGATATGCTTATTATGATTACAGATGGTATATTAGAAGCTTCAGGAGATGTAGTAGGCAAGGAGGAGACTTTCAAACACTTCATACTAGAGTGTAGTGGACAAGCACCTCAATATATGGCTGATTATCTCATGGCTAAAAGTAAAGATCTACTTGGGGTCAAACAAGGGGATGATATGACCATTGTAGTAGCTCGTATTTGGAAAGAGCATTAAAATGGAAATAAAGTGAATATTTCCTGACCATTATGGCATACTTTAAACAAAGTATGTATGAGGAGGAAATATGAGAAAGAAGATTATTCTAGATGGAAAAAACAGTGACTGGTATAAACGAGCTATCTTTATTCTTAAAGATGAAGAACAACCCTATACGTATCCTAAAAACCTTGAAATGTATGCTGAAGAACTTATAGAAAATCATTTAAAAAGAGGGGGAAAGGCAAATCCTCCGAATAAATACTATAAATGGATTGATAGATTTTTTTTCATAAGTATAGGTCTGCTTATTTTTGTAAGTGGCCTATTAGTAATTGTGAACTTTTAAGGTGTATGAAAATATGCCTTTTTTTATTGTGTTTTAAATTTAAATGTGTTGTAATACACATAGAAAACCGGTGAGAGTAAAGAGGAACGAACATGTTAAAACAAATAGAAGATAAAGTGAAACATTATATTCACCAGAATAAACTCATTGCTAAAGGAGATACAATAGTTGTAGGTGTATCGGGCGGTGCAGATTCTATGATGTTACTACACTTTTTAAATAAGTATAAAGACTACTATAATATCCACTTAAAAGTTGCCCATGTACACCATGGTATTAGACTTGAAGCAGATGAAGATAAAGAATATGTAGAAACTATGGCAAGAAAGTGGGATATTCCTTGTTATACACATTATTGTGATGTAAAAAAAATAGCAAAAGATAGAAAAATGAGTGAAGAAGAAATTGGAAGAGAAGAAAGATACAATTTCTTTATATCTTTAACAAATGAAAATGATAAAATTGCTACAGCACACAATACTAATGATCAAGCTGAAACACTTATTATGCGTTTTCTAAGAGGTGCAGATATAAAAGGACTAGGTGGTATCTTAGCTAGAAGAGACTCTATCATCCGCCCTATCTTATGTTTAACAAGAGAAGAGATAGAATACTACTGTAAGGCAAATCATATAGAGTTTCATACAGATCATACAAATTATGAAACCATCTATACGAGAAATAAGATTAGATTAGAGTGTATTCCTTATATTGAGAAAAACATAAATCCTAATATTAGTTTAACCTTGTTTGAACATAGTCAGGTTTATCAAGAGCAAGAAGACTTTCTAGAAGCGTATACGAAGAATGTATTTAGTCAAATTGTGAAAGTGAAGGAGCAGGAGGTAGAGATAAATATAGAGGGCCTTCAAAAAGAAAAAATTTACATTCAAAAAAGAGTTCTTTATAAGAGTTTATCTACCATCATAGGGCATAGTAAAGATATAGGACTAAAACATATAAATCAAATGATTGATTTAATAAGTATGGATAATGGCAAAAAAATCTGTTTACCTTATGATTGCATAGTTTATAGAAATTATGAGGTACTTACTATTTCTCTGGAAAGTAAGGGAGTATTTTCTAATTATGAGTATACCCTACAAATGGGCATAAATAATATAGAAGCTTTAGAGATGAAAATAGCCATGTCAATAGTCACAAGGAAAACATTTGAACAAAGCCAGCAAAATATGTATACTAAATATATTGATTATGATAAAATTAAAGATAACCTGTGTCTACGAACTAGACGAAAAGAAGATTATATCGTTTTAAAAAATGGCTCTAAAAAACTAAAGAAATTTTATATTGATGAAAAGATTTCGCAACATAAAAGAGACTCATGGCCTATCCTAACTGATGGGCAAGAGGTCGTATGGGTTCTAGATTCTAGACTTAATGTTAATTATTTTGTCACGGATCAGACTGAAAATATACTAGAAATTAAAGTTATTAAATAACAAAAGCGTAGGAGGGATTATGTTGAAATTAGAAACGCTCATAGCAGAAGAAGATCTTCAAAGAAGAATCCAGGAATTAGGAGCACAAATATCTAAAGACTATGAAGGCCGTGAAATTGTAATGCTTTGTGTGCTTAAAGGTGGCGTTATGTTTATGGCAGACTTAGCAAAACGTGTAACTGTACCTATGAAAATGGAATTTATGGCTGTATCTAGCTATGGTAATGAATACAAAAGCTCAGGTATAGTAAAAATTATTAAAGATTTAGATGAACCAATTGATGGTAAAGATGTATTAATCGTTGAGGATATTATTGATTCAGGACGTACACTTAGCTACCTTAAAAACATTTTAGAAACTAGAAATCCAAATAGCATTAAGATTTGTACATTATTAGATAAGCCTGATCAACGCGTTGTAGATGTAGATGTAGATTATGTTGGGTTTACAATACCGGATAGTTTTGTTATAGGTTATGGTTTAGATTATCATCAACTTTATAGAAACCTTCCTTATATTGCAGTCAACAAAGGAGAATAAATGCCGGTTTTAAGACCAGGAAGGAGGAGAGAAAATGAAAGGTAAAATGAAAGGTGGTATGCTCTACCTTGTAATTGTAGGCATACTTTTAATAGCTATATTATTTGGCGCTAACCAAAATTTTGCACCTAAAGATCAACTCACATATAGTGATTTAATAACAGGGTTAGCAGCTGGAACAACTAAAGATTTAACAATTAGATTATCAGGTGATGATATAGCCTATGTAACATTTTCAGGAGTTAAAAATGGTACAGAATTAGAATCTACTATACCAGTAGTTCAAAATGAACTTTTTGAGTACTTAAGAACATTACCAGCAGAAGTATTTAATGCTATAAATATTGATACTTCTATTCAACAACAAAATATGTTCTGGCCAATTTTCCAAATTGTAATTACGATAGGTATGTTTATCTTTATCATGGTATTCTTTATGCAACAAATGCAAGGTGGTGGCGGCGGCGGTGGCCGTGGTGTCATGTCATTTGGTAAGAGTAAAGCTAAGATGACAGTAGATGACAAAGGTGCTACAACATTCAAAGATGTTGCAGGTTTAGATGAAGAGAAAGAAGAAGTTTCTGAACTAGTAGACTTCCTTAAAAATCCTAAGAAATATACAGAAATTGGTGCTAAAATTCCAAAAGGTATCCTACTTGTAGGACCTCCAGGAACAGGTAAAACACTTCTTGCAAAAGCAGTAGCAGGGGAAGCTAAAGTACCATTCTTTAGTATTTCAGGTTCTGACTTCGTAGAAATGTTCGTTGGGGTTGGTGCATCACGTGTACGTGACTTATTTGAACAAGCTAAGAAAAATGCACCAGCTATCGTTTTCATTGATGAGATTGATGCAGTAGGTAGAAAACGTGGAGCAGGTCTTGGCGGTGGTCATGATGAAAGAGAGCAAACATTAAACCAATTACTTGTTGAGATGGATGGTTTTGGTGTAAATGAAGGCGTTATTATTATGGCAGCTACAAACCGTGCAGATATTCTTGACCCAGCACTTCTTCGTCCAGGTCGTTTTGACAGACAAGTAGTTGTAGGTAGACCAGACGTTAAAGGTCGTGAAGCTATTCTTAAAGTACATGCTAAAGGTAAACCACTTAACGAAGATGTTGATCTTAGAGTAGTAGCACGTACTACACCAGGCTTTACAGGTGCTGATCTTTCTAACTTAATGAATGAGGCTGCACTTCTTACAGCACGTCATAACAAACGTGCCATTGATATGGAAGAAATCCAAAAAGCATTTATTAAGATTGCAGTAGGTACAGAGAAGAAGAGTCATATTGTTACAGAAAAAGAAAAACGTATTACAGCATATCATGAGGTTGGTCATGCACTTATCCATGAGTTATTAGAAGAGATTGATGCAGTACACAGTGTATCTATTATCCCAACAGGATTTGCTGGTGGTTATACAATGCCTCTTCCAAGTGAAGATAAGTTATATAGAACTAAATCAGCAATGCTTGCTGAAATCGTATCTTTATTAGGTGGTCGTGCAGCAGAAGAGATTACTTTTGGTGATATTACAACTGGTGCATCAAATGATATTGAACGTGCAACTCAAATCGCACGTGATATGGTTACTAAATATGGTATGAGTGAACTCGGTCCAATTAAATTTGGTGATGAGCAAGAAGAAGTTTTCTTAGGCCGTGATTTCAGTCACCAACGTAACTACAGTGAAGATGTAGCAACAGCTATTGACCATCATATTCGTACAATAGTTGAAGATGCTTATGAAAAAGCAAAACAATTACTTTTAGATAATAAAGAAATATTAACTAGAGCTTCTGAAATCCTTATGGTTAAAGAAAAAATCACAGGTCATGAATTTAGAAAAATCATGCGTGGTGAAGACATTGATATGGATAAAGTAGAAAATCAAAGCATTTTTAACTTTGATCAAGCTGAAGAAGAAGCTAAAGAGTTCTTCCAAGAAGAAAAAGAAGAAACACAAGAAGCACAAGAACAACCAACAGACGAAATTTAAATAAAAGGGATGTGACAAAACTAATTGGTTTTGCCACATCCCTTTTACAATATGCATCCTCTCTTCTTTTGACATAGGCTAGACTGCTTTTGTAGTAGGATAAGTATATGATATAATGACCAATATAAAAGTATGTTTGGGGTGTACAAGATGGAACTTAAAGAAATTCAAGGAAGTAGTACAAAATGGTTAGGAAAAACAATTGCCTACTATGAAGAAATAGATTCTACTAATACGAGATTAAAAGAGTGGGCTAAAGAAGGTGCTATAGAGGGGAGTTTAGTTATTGCAGAAAAACAAAATAAGGGGAAAGGGCGTCTAGGTAAGGTATGGAACTCTCCAGAAGGAGAGGGCATATGGATGAGTGTACTTGTGTTCCCTAATATAGAAATGGAAAAGGTACCACAACTTACACTTTTAGCTGGACTTGCTACTTGTGAAGCCGTTCGAGAAGTAACAGGAATGGAGGCTATGATTAAGTGGCCTAATGACCTAGTTCTAAATGGGAAAAAAATATGTGGTATTTTGTGTGAATTAGTAAAGTTAGAAAATGGAAATGGTGTTATTATAGGTATAGGGATTAATGTAAATAGTAAAGAATTTCCTAGTGACTTACCTTATGCTTCTTCATTATATTTAGAAGGGGGACAAGTGTATAAAAGGGAAATGATCATAAGAAGTGTACTTGAACATTTGGAAGAGTATTATATACTGTATAAGCAAACATTGTCTCTAACTAAAATGATTGAACAATATAAATTAAGATGTATTAATTTAGGTAAACAAGTAAAAGTACTTAGCATGCAAAAAGAGCAGATAGGTACTGTAAAAGATATTGATTTAGAAGGACAACTTATAATAGAAACACCTCAAGGAGAAATAGAAACTATTTTTGCTGGGGAAGTATCAGTAAGAGGCCTTTATGGCTATATATAAGAAGGAGTTAATTATGGAAAAACAAATTGTACTTAGCGTATCACCTTATAATCATAAATATTATTTTGAACCAAAATTCAATGATATTCCTACAGCAATCAAAGAGGAATTAACAGAGACTATAGCTGCTATTGCAGAAAAGGTAAATGCTATTATCTCATTAGGTTTTGACGAAGAAGGACAAATTTTTATTGAGCAAACAGCAGATGAAGATGTATTTGTAGATGATATAGGAGCAGCCCTAGAGATTAAAAGATTACAAAAAGATAAGGCTGAACTTCTTAAATCCTTACAATTATGGTACATGATTTATCGTAGTGAAAAAGGACAAATTGTAAAAGATATTGTGTTAATGCAAACACAACAAAAAGATAGAGATGAGTTACTTGATTCTATCGAAGAAAAGTATGGTATAGAAGGAAGAAACTTTGCGATACAGATATTAGATTAAGGAGGCAATCTATGATTTTAGTAGTAGATGTGGGGAATACTAATATTGTGCTTGGAATAATGAAAGAAGATAAATTTATAGCAAGATTTAAATTAACGACACAAATAAAGAGAACATCTGATGAGTACGGCATCGTTATTATTGATATGTTGCAGCAAAAGGGCATTTCGGTAAAAGATATACAAGATGTTATTATTGCATCTGTAGTTCCAGACATTATGTACTCTTTAATCAATAGTATGAAACGTTATTTTAATTTAAAGCCTATGATAGTAGGTCCAGGACTGAAAACAGGTATTGCTATCCGTACAGACAATCCAAGAGAGATGGGTGCTAATCGTATAGTCAATTGTGTAGCTGCTTATGAAAGATTAGGTGGGCCTTGTATGGCTATTGATTTTGGAACAGCTACTACTTACGATATTGTAAATGATAAGGGAGAGCTTATTGCAGCCATTACTTCTCCAGGTATACGTATTTGTGCAGATGCTATGTGTAGTCGTGCAGCCCAACTTCCTCATATTGAAATTAAAAAGACTAAAAACATATTAGATGCCAAAAACACAGTAACAAGTATGCAAACAGGACTTGTCTATGGTTATATAGGACAAGTAGAGTATATTGTAAATCAAGTGAAAAAAGAATTAAATGCACCTAATTTAAAAGTTATTGCAACTGGAGGCTATGCAAGGATTATCCAAGATGGCACAGATGTGATTGACTACTATGATGGATTATTGACTTTAAAGGGACTTAATATAATTTACAAAAAGAATAGATAGGATGGTTTAATTGAAATTTAAAAATATAGAAACACCAAATAATGTTTTTTTAGCGCCAATGGCAGGGATTACCGATTTACCTTTTAGATTAATCTGTAAAGAATTTAATGCAGGTATGGTTTACACTGAAATGGTAAGTGCCAAAGGTTTATTTTATGATAGTGATCGTTCTAAACTTTTACTTAGTGTAGAAGAGCAAGAACATCCAGTAGGAGCACAGCTTTTTGGTAGTGACCCTAAAATATTAAGTGAAATGGCAAAAGTAGTTTGTGAAAGTGATGTAGATTTTATAGATATTAATATGGGATGTCCAGCACCTAAAATTACAAAAAACGGTGAAGGCTCAGCACTTTTAAAAAGACCAGAGCTTATTGGAGAGATTGTTTATGCAGTATCCCATGCTATTGATAAGCCACTTACTATAAAGATTAGAAAAGGCTTTGATGATGAATCTGTAAATGCAGTAGAAGTAGCAAAAATCATTGAACAAGCTGGAGCAAGTGCACTAACTATTCATGGACGTACACGTGAGCAGTTCTATAGTGGAGAAGCAGATTGGGATATTATTAAAAAGGTAAAAGAATCTGTCAATATACCAGTAGTTGGTAATGGTGATGTTAGAACACCAGAAGATGCTAAACGTATGATGGACCAAACAGGGTGTGACGCTGTACTTATTGCACGTGCAGCACAAGGAAACCCTTGGATATTTAAACGAGTTACCCATTACTTAGAAACAGGTGAAATCTTACCTGAACCAACACTTGAAGAACGTATTCCAGTTATCTTAAAACATGCCGAGATGCTCCTAGCACACAAAGGAGATTATATTGGTATTCGTGAAATGCGTAGTCATTTAGCTGCTTATGTAAAAGGCTTACATGGTGCTACAGAATTTAGAAGACGTTCAACTAGAGTAGAATCTTTAGATGATATTAAATACTTATTAGAAGCATTACAAGAAGAATTAAAAACTGTAGAAAGATAAGGTACAGTTTGGTTAAAAATGGTCTAATAAGTGTTCTCGTAGAATACATATGAGTAAAAGTTTTCTAGGGGGACAAGTATGAGTAAATTTGCATGTATATATTTTATACAAGATAATATAATAGTATCTAAAGATAGGTCTTTTATAAAAAAGCATCCTAAAATAACTATTGAATCAGTGTGGTATAAAGATATAGAAAGCTACAAAGTTAATATTTACTCCACATTTCAAACATTTACATCTAAAGATTGGCAGTACTTAGAGAATCAACTTATACTAAAAGACGTAGAATATGTATATATGCCAGGAAAAGGTAAAACAGGTCAGTTATTTGAAGAAATCTTAATAGTAGATGGACGTGAAATTTTACCTTTAACTTCCTATTATATATTAGAATATATTAACAGGTATAAATTAATCTTTAAGGATAGACTAAGTGCAAAAATAGGTGTTATTGCAGGTGAAGTGGAAGAAACAATAGACCTTATTAAAAGTATTATGGATGATGTAACAGACTTAACTTTATTTGTAGGAAATCCTTTAGTTTACAAAGATATAGTGATAGCTTTACGTGCTAAGAAACAACTTAAAATAAGAGCAGTTAAGCCTAATGAGCCTTTACTAAGGGAGATGGATATTGTATTTGATTTGAAAACAAGCGGTATACATGCAGGGTGGTGTGATCCTAAAGCTATATATATTGATTATAGAAATAAAACCTTACGTCATATGAAACAGTTAGAGGGGCCACTCCCTAGCATATGGTATGGATTTGATATAATATGGGAAGGTCGGTCTATAGAAATACCTATACTACAAATGTTATTAGGTATACAAGGTTTAACCGGCAGTATATTACGAAGAGAATTTAAGCATTTAAACTTAAGTATAGCAGGTGTCCATGCAAGGCGCATAAGTTGACATCTAGCCTATAGTGGGTTATAATTTTAAAATTAATAGTTGAATGCGCTTTAGAAAGGGAGTATTTTAAAATGGCAGAGAAACAAATATTACTCACATATGAGGGGATTAAAGCTTTAGAAAAAGAACTTGAAGATCTCAAAACAGTTGAACGTAATAAAGTAGCTATTGAATTGAAAGAAGCTAGAGCACAAGGTGATTTATCTGAAAATGCTGAGTATGATGCAGCTAAAGATAGACAAGCAGAAATCGAATCACGTATTGTGGAAATCGAAAAGATGCTTAAAAATGTTGTAGTAATTGATGCAGATGATGAAGAAGTTGCTGATAAAGTTAAACCAGGTCATAAAGTAAGACTTTTAGATCATACATTTGAAGAAGAAGTAGAATACCAAATTGTAGGTTCTACAGAAGCAGATCCTGTTAATGGCAAGATTTCAAATGAGTCATTAGTAGGTTCAGCACTTATTGGACGCCAAGTAGGCGATGAAATCGTTGTAGAAACTGAATTTGGAGTAGATCGTTATACAATTTTAGCTATATCAACTAACTAAAGATTAAGTTGAAGTGCGGAGGAGGAAAAATTTTGTCAGAAGTAGAACAAAACTTAGCAGAACAAAGTATAAATGTAAATGAATTAATTAAAGTGCGTCATGATAAGTTAAAGGAATTACAAGAAAAGGGCAAAGATCCATTTCACATTACAAAATTTGATGTAGATGCACATAGCCAAGATATCATCAATAATTTTGAAGAGATGGAAGGCAAAGTGGTTACAATTGCTGGACGTATTATGGCAAAAAGAGATATGGGTAAAGCTTCATTTATTCATATTCAAGACCAACAAGGTAGAGTTCAATCTTATGTAAGAAAAGATGAACTTGGTGAAGAGGACTATGCTGAATTTAAGAAATACGATATGGGTGATATTGTAGGTATTAAAGGCCTTGTGTTTAGAACACAAAAAGGTGAAATTTCTGTGCGTGCACAAGAAGTTACACTTTTATCAAAGAGTCTTCAAATTCTTCCAGAAAAATATCATGGATTAAAGGATACAGAAGTACGTTATAGACAACGCTACCTTGATCTTATTGTAAATCCAGAAGTTAAAGATGCATTTGTTAAGCGTTCTATGATTATTCGTGAAATCCGTAGCTTCCTTGATCAAAGAAGTTTCTTAGAAGTTGAAACACCAGTACTTCACTCTATTGCAGGTGGTGCAGCAGCACGTCCATTCATTACACACCACAATGCATTAGATATTGATATGTATATGCGTATTGCTCTTGAACTTCACCTTAAACGTCTTATCGTAGGTGGATTTGATAGAGTATATGAAATTGGACGTGTATTCCGTAATGAAGGTATGTCAGTAAGACATAACCCAGAGTTTACACTTCTTGAACTTTATCAAGCATATGCAGACTACGAAGATATTATGAACCTTACAGAAGAACTTATTAGACACGTAGCTGTAGCAGTAAATGGTAGCGCAGTAGTCGAGTTCAATGGTGTAACAATCGATCTTGAAAAACCATTTGCTAGATTATCAATGGTTGATGCTGTAAAACAATACGCAAACGTAGACTTTAGAGCAGTTAAAGATGTTGAAGAAGCAAGAGCACTTGCTAAAGAGCACCACATTGAATTTGAAGAGCGTCATGGAAAAGGTGATATCCTTAACTTATTCTTCGAGCATTATGTAGAAGAACACCTTATCCAACCAACATTCATTACAGAACATCCAGTAGATATTTCACCACTTTCAAAACGTAAACCAAATGATCCAGAGTACACAGAAAGATTTGAGTTATTTATCATTGGTCGTGAACACGCTAATGCATTCTCAGAGCTTAATGACCCAATCGATCAAAGAGGACGTTTCATGCACCAAGAAGAACTTCGTGCAGCAGGTGATGATGAAGCTACAGAAATGGATGAAGACTTCCTTACAGCACTTGAATATGGTATGCCACCAACAGGCGGTTTAGGAATTGGTATTGACCGTTTAGTAATGCTTCTTACTGATTCTTACTCAATCCGTGACGTATTATTATTCCCAACAATGAAACCAATTAACGAATAAAATAAATAACAATCCCCCTAAAATGACTTAATAAAGTTGTTCTAGGGGGATTATTTATATTTAAGATAATTATTTATTTCAAATATTAATATATATATTTAAAAAATAAATAAAATGTGTTAGAATAAAATGCAATATTCGACAAATTATATTCATTTATAAAGGATAGGTAAAATGGAATTTAAACAATTACAGTCATTTGTAGCCGTAGTCAAATACCAGAGCTTTACTATTGCAGCAGAAAAGCTACAGATGTCACAACCAACTATAAGTACACATATTAGAATGCTAGAGGAGGAACTTTATTCCCCGCTAGTTATTCGTACAACAAAAAGTCTTGAGATTACACCTAAGGGGTGGGAGTTATATGAGTGCGCATTAAATATTTTATGCCTAAAGGATAATCTTATTCAAAGCTGGGTAGAAAATAAGAAGCAGAAGCTTCATCTAGGGGCATCTACTATTCCATCTGCATATATTTTGCCAGAAATACTTCCAAGCTTTATAAAGGAATTTCCAGATGTAAACTTTGTTATTAGCCAAAGTGATAGTGGAGGTATTATTAAAGAAGTACGTAATGGAACCTACCATGTTGGATTAATTGGAATGCATTGTGAAGATGAACTATTAACCTGTATTCCATTTTACCAAGATAGGATGGTGCTTATTACGCCTGTTAATGAGCACTATCTTGCTATGAAGGAGCAGGAGGATGTATCTTTAAGCACTCTTCTTAGTGAGCCTATTATTTTAAGAGAAGATGGAAGTGGAAGTAAAAAAAGTACAGATCTTTTCTTTCAGAGTTTAGGGATTTATGAAGGTAGTCTTAATGTAACAGCACAAATTAATGATACAGAAGCAATTAAAAATCTTGTGGCTGGAGGGCTGGGTATTTCCATTATTTCAAGAAAGGCAGCAAAGAACTTTATCGAAGAGAAGAAAGTACTTATGTTTGAATTACCAGAAAAAGTGGCAGCAAGAACTCTTTATATAGTTTTCCAGAAGAACTTTATACTTAAGCCTTACGTAAAATCCTTTATCGAATATGTAGAAAAATATTATCAACAATAAAAGGGGAAAATAATCATGTTAAAATTACCAAGTAACTTTGAAACATATGCAGATGCTAGAAAAGCAGGGTTTTTAAAAATGAAGGAAATAAAAGAAAATGGGGCGCGTGTAGTAGGAATTTTTTGTACTTTTGTTCCTTATGAATTAATATTAGCAGCAGGTGGAGTCGCTATACCTCTTTGTGCTTCTAGTGATGAGCCAATTAGTGCAGCAGAAGCAGATTTACCAAGAAACTTATGTCCGTTAATTAAAGCAAGTTATGGGTTTGCACTTACAGACACATGTCCATATTTTTATTTCTCAGATTTTATTGTTGGTGAGACTACATGTGATGGAAAGAAAAAGATGTTTGAACTTATGAATAACATTAAGGAAACTTATGTTATGCAACTACCATCTGATAGAAGTGAAACGTCTCTAGATGTATGGGAAAAAGAAATTAAGAGATTTTGGACTAAGCTAGAAGACTTTTATGGTATCAAGATTACAGAAGAAGATGTAAAAAAAGCTATTGAAATAAAGAATAAAGAACGTGATGTAATGCTTAAGTTCTTAGAGCTAGGGAAACTGAACCCAGCACCAATATCTGGATATGAAATCGGAACACGTTTAGATGCTCTAGGATTTACACCAGATATAGAAGAAAGATGCCGTGTTATAGAAGAAAGAACAAAAGAGGTTATCCTTGATTGGGAAGCGAATTATAAAGGGAAAAAATCTTCTCGTCCTCGTATCTTAGTAACAGGCTGTCCAAATAGTGGGGTACGTGACAAGATTATTAAGGCTATAGAAGAATTAGGTGCTGATGTAGTAGCCTTTGATAGTTGTAATGGAACACGTGAAAAAATAGAAAAAGTAGATACAAATTTACCAGTAACAAGAGCATTAGCTGAAAAATATTTAAATATTAACTGTTCAGTTATGAGTCCAAATAATTGCCGTATGGACTATATTAGTGATATGATTGATGAGTATGAAGTAGATGGTGTCCTAGAAATTATTTTACAAGCATGTCATACATATGCTATTGAAGCACATCATGTAAAACAAACAGTAACAGCAAAAGGTATCCCTTATTTAAATATTGAGACTGACTATTCTAAAGCTGATAGTGGACAAATAGGTACACGTTTAGAAGCATTTTTGGAGACGATTGAAAAATGATAGAAGTAAATAAGAAATACTATGTTGGAATTGATATAGGTTCTACTGCAGCTAAAATTGTAGTATTAGATGAAAATACTATAGTAGATAAATTTACCCTTCCAACAGGTTGGAGTGGCAAAGAAGCTGCACAATCTATTTATAAGCATTTAGAAGATAAGGGGTATTGTACAGATGATGCTATGACCTGTGTAGCTACAGGTTATGGTAGAATATGTGTAGATTATGCAAATAAAGTAGTAACAGAGATAACATGCCATGGTAAAGGTGGCTGGGCTTTATTTAAGAAAGACTGTACTATTATTGATGTAGGTGGTCAGGACACAAAGATTATTACAGTGGAAAATGGACAAGTTAAAGATTTTTTAATGAATGATAAATGTGCAGCTGGCACAGGAAAATTCATTGAAGTAATGGCTATGCGATTAGGTGCTTCACTAGATGAGTTTTATGAAATGGCAAAGAAAGGTAATCCTTTAGCCATTAGTGCTATGTGTACAGTTTTTGCTGAATCAGAGGTGATTAGCCATATAGGTGCAGGTGAGAAACGTGAAGATATTGCAGCAGGAGTTATACATTCTGTAGCAACACGTGTAGCACATTTATGTACACGTCATGGCATTATAAATCAGGTTGTTCTAACAGGAGGCCTATGTGATAGTCCATACTTTTTACAAGTCCTAGCACAAAAGCTAGACAAGGAAGTAGTAACACATCCATTTGCTAGATATGCAGGAGCTTTAGGAGCGGCCCTTACGGCACTTCGAAAGAACTCTATTGACTTAGGAAATGATTAAATAATAAAGTACATGCTGTTACTACATCATAAAATACTTAGAAGGAAGGCGTATAATAATGGACGAGAAAATAGTATTTTGCAAAAGTGGAGGCTGTACTGCAAAATTAGGGGCAGGTGTACTCAGTAGAGTTTTAGAAAGACTGCCTAAAGGTCCAGATGATGAGAATTTATTAATTGGATATGACAGCAAAGATGATGCTGCAGTATATAAAGTTTCTGATGACGTAGCTATTGTACAAACGCTTGATTTCTTTCCACCTATGGTAGAAGATCCTTATACTTTTGGAAAGATTGCAGCTACAAATTCATTAAGTGATATTTATGCTATGGGTGGGGAAGTAAAGACTGCCCTCAATATTGTATGTTTTCCAGAGACTATGGACCTTAATATCTTAGGTGAAATTATGCGTGGTGGTTCAGAAAAGGTGATAGAAGCTGGTGGTACATTAGTAGGTGGGCACTCTATAGCAGATACTGATGTGAAGTATGGCTTATCAGTAAATGGTGTAGTACATCCAGATAAGATCTATGCTAACAATACAGGTCAGCCAGGAGATAAATTAATCCTGACTAAAAAGCTAGGTGTAGGTATTGTATGTACTGCTGATCGAGTAGGGCAAGCATCTAAAGAGGCAATGGAAGAAGCTATTAACTCCATGACTACTTTAAATAAATACGCTGCAGAAATTAGCAAAAATTATGAGGTACATGCTTGTACAGATGTAACAGGTTTTAGCTTCCTAGGACATTTACATGAAATGATGGATGATAAGCTTTCTTGCTATATTTATGCAGATCAAGTACCTGTTATTGAAGAAGCCATTGATTATGCTAATGAATTTTTAATAACAGCAGCAGGACAAAAAAATCGTAATCATGTAGGACATTATGTAACTTTTGAAAACATTCCTTTTGCTATGGAAGAAATACTATTTGATCCTCAAACATCAGGTGGTTTATTAATAGCTGTTAAAGGTAGTGAAGCGGATGCTTTAGTAACAGAACTACAAGAAGCAGGACTTCCAGCACAAATTGTAGGAGAAATTATTCCAAAAGAAGATAGAGAAATCATCGTAAAATAATGGTAAGAACCTATAGAAAGATGAGGTGTAAACATGATTAAAGTTAATGCAATGGGTGATACTTGCCCAATTCCAGTAGTGAAAACAAAAAATGCTATTAAAGAATTAAATGGACAAGGACAAGTTGAAGTACTAGTAGATAATGAAATTGCTGTACAAAACCTAACTAAAATGGCAAACCAAAAAGGCTATGGAGTAGCCTCCGAGAAGCTAGAAGATCATAAGTTTAAAGTAGTTATGACTATAGAAGGGGAAGCATCAAGTGTACAAGGGACATCTACAGTGGGTAATGAAATTCTTGTAGAAGAAACTTTATGCATTCCAGATGCAAGAAAAAATACTGTAGTTGTTATTTCAACAAATAAGATGGGAGAAGGCAGTGAAGAACTAGGGGCTACCCTTATGAAAGGTTTCATCTACGCTTTAGCACAGCAAGATGAACTACCATCTGCAATACTCTTTTATAATGGAGGAGCCCATTTAACATGTACGGATTCACCTACTTTAGAGGATTTAAAATCACTAGAAGCTGAGGGTGTAGAAATCCTTACTTGTGGAGCTTGCCTTGATTACTATGGTCTTACTGATAAGCTTCAGGTGGGAAGTGTAACAAATATGTATACAATAGTAGAAAAAATGACTCAGGCAGGATTAATTATTAAGCCATGATCTATTTTGATACTGCAGCAACTGCCTTTCATAAGCCACCAGAAGTAGAAGAGGCAGTTATTCGTGCTTTTCATACCATAGGCAATTCTGGCAGAGGTGCTTATAACCCAACTTTAAATGCTGCTAGATTAATCTATGATACAAGAGAAAAGCTAGCAAAGCTTTTCGGGGTTCAAGACCCAACGAGAATAGCTTTTACAGCCAATGCAACAGAAGCTTTAAATATAGCTATTCAAGGTTTGATAGAACAGGGTGACCATGTGATTACAACTGTATGTGAACACAATTCTGTACTACGTCCTTTATATTTAATGGAAAAGCAAGGTACCAAAGTAACCTATATAAAAGCAGATACCTATGGTAGATTAGATTATGATGAACTAGAAAGTAGTACTAGACCAAATACAAAAGCCATTGTTATTACACATGCTTCTAACCTAACAGGTAATGTAACAGATATAAAACGTGTATCAGCTCTTGCTAAAAAACAAGGCATACTACTTATTGTGGATGCTTCTCAAACAGCAGGGACTATACCTATTCATGTAGAAGAAATGGGTATAGATGTACTTTGCTTTACAGGTCATAAAGGACTCATGGGACCACAAGGTACAGGTGGTATTTATGTAAGAGAAGATGTAGAGATCAATCCCTTTAAGGTAGGTGGAAGTGGTTTTCATAGTTTTGCTAAGGAACATCCAAATATGATGCCTACAGCTTTAGAAGCAGGTACTTTAAATGGTCATGGTATTGCAGGACTTAATGCTGCCCTTTCCTTTATTGAAAGAGTAGGTATTCAAACTATTCATAGCAAAGAAATCTCATTAGCTAAAAGATTTATTAAAGGTATCCAGTCTATAGATGGGATTAAGCTTTATGGTGATTTAGAAGCTAGCCAAAGAGCTGCTATTGTTTCACTTAATATAGGAGAGATGGATTCTTCTGTAGTCAGTGATATACTCTGGGAAGACTATGAGATTTGTGTTCGTGCAGGGGCTCACTGTGCACCGCTTATGCATGAAACATTAGGTACTGTAGAGCAAGGTACGGTGCGCTTTAGCTTTTCTTATTTTAATACAGAAGAAGAAGTGGATGAAGCTATTAAGGCTATTGGTGAAATAGCTTGTGAATAGAAAGTATAATAGAGGTTTAAAATGAGAGAGAAAAGAAATTATATGATTATCACCTTTCATACAACCACAGAGGCTATGGCAACAGAGAAGGTCTGTACTCAAAAAGGAATTAAAGGTAGGCTTATACCTATCCCAAGAGAGATTTCGGCTGGATGTGGCCTTGCTTGGCGTATGACTATAGAAGATTTTAATGATTTTCATGAGAAGATCGAAGAACTAGATTTAAAATATGACCAAATGGTAGAATTAATGATATAAATGAATAGATAAAATAAATGAAAGAGTCCATTTTACTTAGATTAAAAGTAAGATGGACTCTTTTTAATATTTAATGATAGCTATAAAAGTAAATAAATAACTAGTTGATTGTTTAAAATATATTCATGTAGTAGGAGGCTAAACTATATTGACAAGAAAAGAAGTTTAGTATTATACTTATAGTAGTTTCAAATAGAACTACTAAGAACAAGCTTGAAAAATTAAGTATATAATTAATGCAGTTTAATAAATTATGACCAGAAGTTAAATCACTAAGGAGGTAAGAAGATGAGCAAAATTAGAGTAGGTATAGTAGGTTATGGAAATATTGGACGTGGTGTAGAAACAGCTCTTTGCCAAAATCCAGATATGGAACTTGTAGCAGTATTTACAAGAAGAGCACCAGAGACACTAGAGATTCAAACAAGTACTGCAAAAGTAGAACATATGGATACTTTAGAAAGTTATAAAGGTAACATAGACGTTATGATCCTTTGTGGAGGTTCTGCAACTGACCTTCCAGTACAAGGCCCAGAGATTGCACGTCATTTCAATACAATCGACAGCTTTGATACACATGCAAGAATTCCAGAGTACTTTAACAGTGTAAATACAGTAGCCCAGGAATCAGGTACAACAAATATTATTTCAGTAGGCTGGGATCCAGGATTATTTTCAATGATTCGTATGATGTCAGGTGCTATCTTACCAGTAGGAGAAGATTATACTTTCTGGGGTAAAGGTGTAAGCCAAGGTCACTCAGATGCTGTACGTAGAGTAAAAGGGGTTAAAAATGCTATTCAGTATACAATCCCTATGAATGAAGCTGTAGAGAGCGTAAGAAGAGGAGAAAATCCACAACTTGCAACAAGAGACAAACACTTACGTGAATGCTTCGTAGTAGCAGAAGAAGGTGCAGACTTAGCTGAAATTGAAAGCACAATCAAAAACATGCCAAACTACTTCGCAGATTACAATACAGTTGTACACTTCATCAGTGAAGAAGAACTTAAAAGAGACCATTCTAAAATGCCACACGGAGGCTTCGTATTCAGAAGTGGTGCAACTGGCCTTGAAGAAGAAAACAAACAAATTATTGAGTTCTCTCTTAAACTTGATAGCAACCCACAATTTACAGCTAATGTATTAGTGGCTTATGCAAGAGCAGCAGTAAGAATGAACAAAGAAGGTATGAAAGGTGCTAAATCTGTATTTGATGTACCATTATCATACTTATCACCAAAAACAAACTTAGAATTAATAACAGAGTTACTATAATTAAAAGAAAAGGACTGTTGTATGAACAACAGTCCTTTTTGCATATAATCTCTTTATATAATATAGACATAATAGAAGATAGAAAGAAATGTGTAAAATCAATTAGTAGAAAAAAGTAAGTAGAAAGTAGAAAGTACTAGATAGGAAATAGGAAGTGAGAAACAAGATAATAGGCAAAGTAATAAAAAAATGAAATAGATATAAAACAATAGAGTGGAGGTTGAAAATATGATAAGAGAAAACTTTACGTTTACTGGTGAAGAGGGTCTACAAATATATGCTTACAAATGGTTACCAGAAAACAAAGAAGAAGCAAAAGGGATTATTCAAATATCACATGGTATGGCAGAAGGTGCACATCGCTATGAGCTTTTAGCCAAGTATTTAACTAATCACGGTTATATAGTCTATGCACATGACCATAGAGGACATGGTCAGACAGGAGACAAAGTAGGACAAATAGGTATCCTAGCGAAAGAAAATGGATTTGAATATCTAGTACGTGACTTACACAAGTTATCACAAATGATTCGTAAAGACTATCCACGGCTACCACTTGTTTTACTTGGACACAGTATGGGGTCTTTCGTGGCACAAAGATATATCATGGAATATGGCAATGAAATAGAAGGACTTATTTTATCAGGTTCAAATGGTAAACAAGGCATACTACTAGATATAGGCTTATGGATGGCTAAGAAAGAAGTAGAAAAGATAGGTAGAAATACACCAAGTAAAAAGTTAGATAAGCTCATCTTTGGAACTTATAACAAACAATTTGGAGCTACAAGAACACCATTTGACTGGCTCTCAAGAGACGAAAAAGAAGTAGACAAGTATATAGAAGATCCCTACTGTGGAGGCATATTTTCAGCAGGATTTTTCTATGACTTTTTGACAGGATTAAAGTATATAGGAAAATTAGAGAATAAAAAAAGTATACCCGTAACACTACCTATATATATTTTCTCTGGAGACAGAGACCCAGTAGGGAAAAATGGAAAAGGTATATTAGACTTAGTAAAAGATTATAAGAAGGTAGGCATACAAAAAGTAGAGTATAAACTCTATCCAGGTGGAAGACATGAGATGCTGAATGAAGTGAATAAAGAAGAGGTGATGAAGGATATCTTGGGTTGGGTAGAGGAAATATGTGTACAGTCTTAATGGATTAGCTTAGAAAGACTTATTTTTAAAAGTAAGTGGATTGATTGCTGTCTTACTAAGTACATGTAGGGTGCAGTATGTGGGCAACTCCTCCTTCAGCTTCACTTCCGGCAGCTAAGATTGCGTAAACTCGGTGTGGACAGAAACGCTCAAAACTGCCTACGGTCGGACACTTCGCTAAGAACTCTGTCCACACACTCGTTAACGCACTCTAAGCTGACCTCCATGATGAAGCTTCCGGAGTAGCTGCCCACATCCTTTACCCATTCCAAGTATATGGAAGACAGCAGGTAAGGTTATTGAAATGGCTAGATATAAATAAATAAGTAATTTAAATTATAAACATTTGTATTTGTATATATGTTTATTTATATATATAAATACAAATGAGTGTAAGTACAATAAATGTCAGTACTAATAAGTCAAAGTATAAGTAAAAGAAACTGTAAACAGATTTACGTAAAAAGGATAAAAGCAAAAAAAGCTGCCTAAAGTACAGACTCATCCCCCCGGACGTGTCTTGTCTGTACTTTATAGCAGCTTTTTCTGTGTGGTAGGGTGATGCATAGTTTCAAGTTTTGTGGTGGAAGCATAATTTAAATAAGTATTATCCTTATTACAATTTACCCTATGTGTAGGCTTTAACCTTAGTTTGGATAGGTATGTGATGTTCCTTAAACGTCAGAGCCATCCATTGATGGGATAAACGTGCAGGTAGTCAGATACCGTTCCAAAGGTAGGTGCAGCTTTAGATAGGGGATTTTGTAGGTAGGACATACAAGTTATAAAGAAGCTTACCTGTACAAAACTATGAAATAATCTTCCTAGATCAACTAAGCTACCACTCCTAGATTGACCTAGTTTTTAAGAAAATGCTTGTCCATATACAGGTGGGGGGAAGACCTGCAATTTATCAAACATTTTCTTATGTAAGAGCTAAAAAGTAATTGCCTAGGATATATTACTTTTAAACTCTTATACTTATATATACAATCCAAAACAGAAATCTCGTCGTTTTTTATTCAAAAACTTTTAAAATAATTTTTATGCCTACATTTTTAGGATAATTTTCTAAATGCAGGAACCCAAAGCCAACATGAAGACAGTCTCCCCCCTTTGTGATACACCCAGACTGAACTTAAGATGGCTTTTTGTTTGTGGCAAGACTCCAAGTGCCACATCTTAAACGCCGCCCAACATCAAATAAAAGGTTTAAACTTTAGGGCTTACTTTATGGAATTACCCAGCTATAGAAGTACGGATGCGGGGTTCTTTAGGTGAAAGGGATACCCATTGGTATATATCACTGCCAGTTGCCGAATACGCCAACTATACATAGGAATTACCGTCAGTTCGCCTTAGAGCGTCACTTTCTAGATGAAGTACAAAGCATTATTTAAAGACACGATAGCTTGCAAAGTCCATATTACCCCGAAGCCTGTCAGTTGCCACCACTATACAAACTCCAGTTACATAAGAAAAAGCTCGTCCGATTGCTAGTAAGGGGGAACTAGCTACCATTCAAACTTTTTCTTATGGTGTAAAGCAAATGCCTAGGATTTGTTTGCCTTACACCTATATATATACGCAATGGGTAGGAGATTTCCTTAAAAATACATTAAAAATTATTTTTTTTGTTTAATTAATACAATAAATATAGTGGTATTTATACACTTTGACTGTATATTTTGAACGAGAGAAGGTACTGCTGGTCTTTTGAAGGATTATAAAATAAAGCAGTGATCTTCCACTTGTTTAAAACTTAATAAAAATTTTAGGCATCTAAAAGATTTATAACTAATTCAAGATATACATCTTATCTATAGAATATGGATAATAGATTGAAAAGAAAGTTTATCTTGTGAATATGGAAATATACTTTTATATTTTCTAAGAAGTTTTAGAGAGATTCAAGATGATCTATCTAAAACGTACGCACTCCATCAATAGCCATCCTTAAATTAAGAATGTGAATTTCCTGATTTA
Source organism: uncultured Eubacteriales bacterium (assembly GCA_900551325.1). Taxonomy (GTDB): domain Bacteria; phylum Bacillota; class Clostridia; order Lachnospirales; family Cellulosilyticaceae; genus Holtiella. The sequence goes on from URVM01000008.1 coordinate 65,735, forward strand.
ATAAGATGAAATACTTATGATGAAATATAAAGGGTAGATGTACTTTCTAACAATACTATATACCTAAGTATGATTCTAAAAACTAGAGAATATGACATTTAAGCAATATCAAAAATTTTATATTACTCCAGTAAGTATGAGGAATATAAAAGTTTTTAGATGAGAAAGTATAATAAGAGTAAGGTGGTTTCCTAAACCGTGCGTCGTAGGTTCGAATCCTATCAGGTGCATTATAGTAATATCAAGGCTTACAAGAGTTTTTGTAAGCCTTTTTTTGTGCTTTTTAAGGGGGGATGACATCAATTTGACACATTTTTGGTTTTGCTGTTGATTAGTATAAAAATAGTTCCCTCAATTCTGAGGAAACTACAGTAAAAGTTCTTTATGTAATTTGTCCATAGCATCAGCCGCTATTCTTTTTGTTTCGTGGGTACTATGTACATATCTATTAAGAGTTAGTTCGACAGTTGTATGACCTAGCATTTCGGAAACAGTTTTAACGTCTACATTATTCTCAATCATTCGTGTTGCGAATGTATGTCGGAGAGCATGGAATGAGACATTTCTTATATTTGCAGCTTTACAAATCCTATCGTGGTATTTACGGATATTTGAATCTGATAGACAGTTGCCTGAAGAAGTACAGAATACTAAATTTTCAGCACTGTTAGGAGAAGCTAGTTTATAAGTTTTAAGGGCAGTTACAAGTGCTTGAGGTATAGGAATAGTCCTAGTACCTTTTTGGGTTTTAGGCCTTTTTTTATCTATTGTAGTAAAGGATGTTCCGTTGGAATTATATTTACGTACTCGCTTATAGGATTCACATACTGTAATGGTTGCTTCATTGAGATTGACATTATGCCACTTTAAAGCAATAATTTCACCGAGACGCATACCGGTCAATAGAGTGGTTAAATATAGAATACCATATAATTCATTGCCTAAAGCTTGAGTATAGGATTTTTGTTCAGTTAATGTTAGGATTTCTATTTCAGATGTATTAATTTTACTAGTAGGTAGAGCTACTCCCTCCATGGGATTTAGACGCACCAAGTTATTAGAAATAGCAGTTTTGAAGGAGTTATTTAACAACTCATAAATTTTTTTTAGAGAGCTTTTAGAGAGGCTCTTTTTTTCGTTCAAATAATTTTGAATGTGAATTTGATGGATATCTTTAATATGCATGTCTGCTAAAGGGGAATTTTTAATGTGATTATTATAGATGCTTATATATCTTTCAAATGTACTAGCAGCTACTCGGTGATGTACATTTATAAATAAATGTTTATAGGTCCAGTCAGATAATGTTATGAAGGAAGTGGATAGAGGCTTTCCATAAGTGTCTAAGTCTGTTGTAAAAGCTCTAAGTTTTTCTTTAACTTCTTTTTGAGTAGCACCGTAAATGTACTTATATTTTGGCTTGCCATCTGTGGTTCTTCCAATGTTGACCCTGGAATAATAACGTCCATCAGAACGTTGAGGAATTTTTGCCATCTACATCACTCTTTTCTTTCGGATAATAGTTAATAAGTTTACTTTTTATGAACTCATGGAGGATGGTATTTATTTCATTCATAAGAGTAAGAGACTGAGAAGTATACTCTGTCGGATTTAGAGCAGGATTAATATTTAAATCTAGAGATGAAAGATTTTCAATTGCCGTGAAAAGGTTACAAAGTAGACTTAAATTTAAAGAGATATTATTTTGAATGTATTGACCTCCAGGATAGGGGAGTTGACTTCGAAGAGTTTCTATCGTTGCAGATACTGAGTTTAAAGCATTGTCGTTGTATTCGGGGAAAGCTTGGACCATTTGCTCTAATGTAATAAGACTATTTTGGTAAATGAAACGAGCTGACTCGGTAGAGCCTAAATCTCCCGGCATTAAGTTGTTAAGTAGACTCTCCTGGTGTATTTGAAAATCAGAAATACCTATAAGGTATTGTAAACTTGTATCTAGTGCTGTTGCAATTTGACTTAGTACACTATTAGGAATATCTATTAGTCCTTTTTCATACTTTCTAATAGAACTTTCGGTTCTGCCAATTTTATCAGCTAATTCTTGTTGAGTTATTTTCTTTTCTTTTCGTAGTTCTTTAATTTTTAATCCTAATGAAACGTTATCCAATGTATGCACCTCCTTTAATGTATATTAATATATAACAAACGACAATTAAATTCAAGGTTTAAAGATAAAATAATTAAAAATAAATAAAAAGTATAATTTAAATGTCGAAAAATGTTGACAAACGACAATTTAAGTTCTATTATTTCTTTAAAGCGACAATTAAATTACATAACAAGAGGTGATTGCTTGATGAAGTTATTAAAACCTAAAGAAGTTATGGAAGTTACAGGCTTAGGACAAGCTGCAACTTACCAATTACTGCATTCGGAAGGATTTCCACTAATTATATTAAATAAAAATGCTTTGCGTGTGGATGAAAAAGACCTGTACGACTACTTAAGAAAGAAAAAAATTAATAACTGCAGATTAGGGTAGAGTAGTTTTGGATTAGTGATACCCCTGGTAAGGCACTTTAAAACTAAAAAGTTTTAGGGTGCCTTTTATTATAAGGGGTCATTTATTAATAAAACACACCTGTTAGAGCGTGTCTCTTAATAAGCAAAATAAATTTGGGTTGGTCGTGCAAAAAAGTGTAGTCAAAAACACAAGTTAATATTTACTGGCAATAGATTTAAGGATTACACAGTAGGAAAAAAGGAGAAACGGAATGATTCATACTATACAAATGTATACTAGTTTAACAAAAAGGGAAAAAGCATGTATTGAGAGATATTATAGAAAGTCTCTTTATTTCATTATTAAAGAAATAGAAGAGATTTTTAAAGAACACGATATAACATTAAATTTAAAGAAATTTTCAGCAACAGATACATACAATTTATATTTAGAGACAGATGTAATTAAATTGCTGAAGAAACAAGATGGTGTTATAACAGAAGAGGATTATTCAGAAGCAGATAAGATTATCCACGAAATTGAACAACAATTATTGCTATGGGAGTTAGAGCGAAACTTTATTCTCATCAGGATTGATTATCGTTTAGATGTAAAAGTTGAAAATGAAGTACAACGAAAGTACTTGTTTAAGCTATGGAATAAGTTAGCGGCTAAATATTATCACATGAAAAAATGTAATCGACCGAAAGTTGATACAGCTCATGTTGAATCGGTACCATTTGAAACAACGATTTATTTTAACTCTAAGTCTATTTGTGTAACTGTATACGACAAAGAACAAGAACGTCAAGACAAAGGGATACAAGCTGAAGAATATGAAAAGAATGTATTAAGATTTGAAGTAAGACTAATGAATGCTCACCTAAAAAATATGAAGTCCGGAAAAAAGAGAGAGAAGACACTAGAAGCTTACTGGAAAGAAGAAGTCTATATGAGCTATATGCAGAAATATGTAGTAAGACTATTTGGTACAGATCCTTTTTATAAAATTTACTACGCTAGAAAGATGATTAGGACAAGTTTGTATCCTGAGAAGGAACAACAGAAGTTAGAAACTTTCTTGACTGATATATCTAAATATGGTGTAGAAGGGGTTATAGGTTATAGAACCAAGTTAGAGTGGGATTATAAACAGTACTCGAGATACCAAATGCGAAAGTATAGTAGGATGTTAGCACAGTTGGGAATCAACATGATTCTTGTGCCACAGAATGAAGTTGCTGCGTTAGGAAAAATACCTAATCCATTAGCAATTTTTAGGGGAGTTGAAATGTCCAAACAGTAAAATATGAAAAATAGGACAAAACTATTGATATGCCTAGAAAAGTGATTACCAATATGCCCATAAAAACTCTTCAACTTTTTAATGTGATTTGTTTCTAAGACAAGAATATTCCCACATTATGTGATAAAATGAAAAGAGTAATAAAACTTATGTTACAGACAAAGGATTAAAGAAAATAAGTGAAAATAGAGAAAGCAAGGAGGAAGAAGATGTCTAATTTTTCGTTTTTACAAGAGAAATGGCCTGTACTTGCACAACTAGGGGAAAACGCAGAAGACTATATGTATGTTGATTCAAATATATCTATTTTTAAGGCGGGATTATTTGCTGAGAAACTCGTTAATATTATGTTTGAATTAGATGGTGTTATGCCACCAGATTATGAAAATACCCATGCCAATCGCATTAAATTGCTAAAAGGTGAAGGTATGCTTCCACAGGAGATAGAAGAACTCCTCTTTATTTTGCGTATTCACCGAAACAAAGCCGTCCACGATGGCTATGAATCAGTAGAACAGGCTAAAACATTGGTCGAAGCTGCATTTAAACTAGGGGCATGGTTCATGGAGACTTATGGAGATTATCAATTTGTAGCACCATACTTTATCATGCCAGAAGAGAAATCACACAATGTAGATTATCAAGCAATCTTAAAAGAAAAAGAAGCTGAAATAGAAAGACTTATGCAACAAGTCACCACTGTTCCACAAGATGTGAGTGTTACAAAGGCAGAGCGTCAGAAGAAAGCAAGGGAAGCTGCTTCTAAAGTTCAACTGGATGAACGTCAGACACGATACCTTATTGATGAACAGCTTCGTCAAGTAGGATGGGAAGCAGATACAAAAACACTTCGATACTCAAAAGGTACAAGACCACAAAAGAATAAAAATTTAGCCATTGCTGAATGGCCTACAAACTCTACTGTAGGAGATAGAGGTTATGTGGATTATGCTCTTTTTGTAGGGCTCAAGCTAGTAGGTATTGTAGAAGCAAAGCGATATCATCAAGATATACCTTCAGTAATAGACTATCAATGCCGTGATTATGCAAAGTGTATACGTGCAGAAGATAAAGACTACACTATTGCTAACTGGGGAGCATATAAAGTACCTTTCCTATTTGCAACTAATGGGCGGAAATATCTGAAACAACTTGAGATCAAGTCGGGGATATGGTTTTTAGATACACGCGTGTCTTCTAATATCCCGAGAGCACAACAAGGATGGATGAGTCCAGAAGGGATGATGAGTCTCTTAGAAAAGGACATAGAAGGGGCAAATGAAAAGCTTCAGAAGACATCTTATGACTTACTTCAAGATAAAGATGGGCTTAACTTAAGAGACTATCAAATAAAAGCCATTGAATCAGCAGAACAAGCAATCATGCAGGGACAAGAAACGGTTTTACTATCTATGGCAACAGGTACGGGAAAAACACGTACGTTGTTAGGACTTATTTATCGTATGATTGAAAGTAAGCGATTTAATCGTGTACTTTTCCTTGTAGACCGTACAGCACTAGGCGAGCAAGCACAAGATGTATTTAGGGAAGTTAAAATTGATGAATTATTGACACTGGATGAAATGTATAATATCAAGAGTTTAGATGAAAAAGATATTGATAGAGAGACCAAGATTCATGTGGCAACAGTACAAAGTCTGGTGAAGCGTATTATGTACAATGAATCAGATACTATGCCTGCTGTTTCAGACTATGACCTGATTGTGATTGATGAGGCACATAGAGGGTATATCCTAGATAAAGAGATGGGAGAAGATGAGCTTCTCTATCGTAATCAAGAAGATTATGTAAGTAAATACCGTACAGTCATTGAATATTTTGATGCGGTAAAAGTGGCTCTTACAGCGACACCTGCTCTACATACGACTCAAATATTTGGGAAACCTGTATTTAGTTACAGTTACCGTGAAGCAGTGATTGAAGGTTATCTAGTAGATCATGATGCTCCACATATTATCAAGACGAAGCTTAGTACAGAAGGGATAAAGTACCAAGCAGGGGATATCGTACCCATTTATGATCCTGTGACAGGAGAAGTGGTCAATAGTGATGCATTAGAAGATGAACTCAAGTTTGATATAGAGCAGTTCAATAGACAAGTGATTACAGAAAACTTTAATCGCGTGGTATTAGAAGAGATTGCCAAAGATATCAATCCTGATGGTGAAGGCAAGACGCTCATTTTTGCAGTAGATGATACTCATGCCAATCTCATTGTAAAAATCCTCAAAGAAATCTATGAGAATTATGGTGTAGATAGCGAAGCAGTCATGAAGATTACAGGCTCTGTGGGTGGCGGCAATAAGAAAAAAGTAATGGAAGCCATTAAACGTTTTAAAAATGAGAAATACCCCAATATTGTTGTTACAGTAGATTTATTGACAACAGGTATTGATGTGCCTGCGATTAATACTTTAGTCTTTATGCGACGTGTCAAATCAAGGATTTTATTTGAGCAAATGCTAGGGCGTGCAACACGTCTATGTCCAGCTATAGGCAAGAGCCATTTCGAAATTTATGACCCAGTAGGTGTGTATGAGTCACTACAATCTGTAAGTACTATGAAGCCTGTAGTCGCAAATAAATCGGCTACTTTTGAAGACCTAATGAAGGGGCTAGAGTTAGCAGAGACAGAAGCCAAAAAGCAAAATCAAATCGATATGATTGTGGCGAAGCTTCAGCGTAAAAGTAAAAATATAAATGAAAAGCAACTAGAACATTTCAAAAGCTTAGCAGAAGGTGAAACACCAAAAACTTTTATGGAAAAACTTAAGAAGATGGAGCCACAAGAAGCAAAGAGTTATATTGAAAAGACAAAGAAAGTGTTTGAGATCTTCAATGAAGGTGGTACAGGTGGTGGTACAAGACCAGTTGTGATTTCAGATAAGGAAGATGAAATTCGCGAACATTCTAGAGGGTATGGTAATGCGATGAAACCAGATGACTACTTAGAAGAGTTCAAGAAGTTCATCACAGAAAATATGAATCAGATTGCTGCCCTTAATATTGTATGTACAAGACCGAAAGAGCTTACAAGAGAAGCTTTGAAAAGTCTTATGCTAGAACTCGATAGACACAACTTTACAGAGAAGCAGCTGAATACAGCATGGGCAGAATTGAAAAACGAAGATATTGCGGCGGACATCATCAGCCTTGTACGCCAGCAAGCTTTAGGAAGTATCCTTATCAACCATGAGGACCGTATTAAAAACGCTATAGTAAAGCTTAAGAAAAACCATACTTTTAGTAAGATGGAACTAGACTGGCTTAAACGTATCGAAAGTTACCTTCTCAATGAAAGTATCCTTACCAAAGAGACATTTGACACCGGAGCTTTTAAAACACAAGGCGGCTTCAAACGTATCGATAAAATATTTAAAAATCAACTAGAAGACATTATACAAGAAGTAAATGACTATTTATATGACGATAGGAGTATATCATGACAAATCAAGAAATCGTATCAAAACTATGGAATTTATGTAATGTTCTCAGAGATGATGGCATTACGTATCATCAGTATGTAACTGAATTAACCTACATCTTATTTCTTAAAATGATGAACGAGACAGGGCAAGAAGAGAATATTACAAAGAGTATCATCAAAGATGAGACACGTAAAGAGCCATTAGCTATTGAAAGCTATACATGGGAGTATTTTGCAAAACTACAAGGTCTAGAGCTTAAAAAGTACTACAATGCAATCCTTAGTGAGTTTGGTGAATACTGTACAGGGCGTATTCGTGAGATTTACGCAGGAAGCAGAAGTAATATAGATGAGCCAAAGAACTTAGAGAAGATTATCAAGTCTATCGATGAACTGGACTGGTATTCAGCAAAAGAAGAAGGGCTTGGGAATCTTTATGAAGGCTTATTAGAGAAAAATGCTAATGAGAAGAAATCGGGGGCAGGGCAATACTTTACGCCACGTGTACTGATAGATATCATTACTGAGCTTATTGACCCACAGCCAGGGGAGAGATGCAATGACCCAGCTTGTGGTACCTTCGGATTTATGATAGCAGCTGACCAACATATCAAAAAGCGTACAGATGATCTTTTTGATCTAGATGAAGACACACAAAACTTCCAAAGACAAGAAGCCTTCACAGGATGTGAGCTTGTACACGATACCCATAGACTGGCTCTGATGAATGCCATGCTTCATGATATCGATGGTAAGATTATATTGGGAGATACTCTTACAAATATCGGTAAACAAATGAAAGACTTTGATGTGGTACTAACTAATCCACCATTTGGAACCAAAAAAGGTGGTGAACGTGCGACACGTGATGACCTCACATACCCATCATCAAACAAACAGCTAAACTTCTTGCAACATATCTACAGAAGCCTTCGTACAACAGGTAAAGCAAGAGCAGGTGTAGTCTTACCAGATAATGTACTCTTTGCAGATGGAGATGGTACATCTATTCGTGCCGACTTGATGGATAAGTGTAATCTGCATACCATCCTACGTCTACCAACAGGTATCTTCTATGCACAAGGTGTTAAGACCAATGTACTTTTCTTCACAAGAGGTACCACAGAGAAGGATAATACAAAAGAAGTTTGGATTTATGATATGCGTACCAATATGCCAAGCTTTGGTAAGACAAATCCACTAAAGGCAGAGCACTTCCAAAACTTCATCAAAGCCTATACAGCAGAAGATCGTACTAAAGTCGAAGACGAACGCTTCTCAGTCTTTACAAGGGAACAAATCAAAGAAAAGAATGATAGCTTAGATTTAGGCCTTATCCGTGATGATAGTGTACTAGACTACGAAGACCTACAAGACCCAATCGAAAGTGGAGAAGAAATTGTAGCACAACTAGAAGAAGCTATGGACCTTATCATGAGTGTAGTCAAAGAGCTTAAAAGCTTAGGTGGTGACAAGTAATGGCAAGAGCAAAGAAAGAGAAGTTGTCACTAGAAGAATTATTGGAACAAGCATTAGTAAAAGAAGAAGATCAGCCGTATGAAGTACCAAGTAATTGGGTATGGACTAAACTAGGAGATATTATAAGGGTTTCTTCTGGAAAATCGCTTACTGCTAAAAAGATGGCGTTAGATGGTGGAATACCTGTTTATGGAGGAAATGGAGTAACAGGTTATCATAATGATTTTAATGTAGATAAGCCTACGATAGTTATTGGAAGAGTGGGTTTTTACTGTGGCTCCATACATTTTATTAATGAGAAAGCATGGGTAACAGATAATGCTCTTATAGTAAGTTTCCAAGAAGACAAAGTGGATATTAAATTTGTCTATTGGTTATTATCTAATATTAATTTAAGAGAAAATGACAGTTCAACGGCACAACCTGTTATATCAGGAAGCAAAATTTATTCGTTAGCACTTCCACTCCCACCACTTGCAGAGCAACAACGTATTGTAGAAAGGATAGAATCTCTCTTTGAAAAATTAGATACAGCGAAAGAACTTGCACAAAATGCCCTAGACTCCTTCGAAAACCGTAAAGCAGCCATCCTCTACAAAGCCTTCACAGGAGAACTCACTGCAAAATGGCGTGAAGAAAATGGTGTGAGTTTGGATAGTTGGGAAGATGTTACTTTAGGACAATTAACTAAAATAGTAGGAGGAGGAACGCCTTCATCCACTATTCTGGAGTATTATGAGGGAGGAAAAATTCCATGGATTACCCCAGCTGATTTATCAAATTATAAAGGGAAATATATTGCTCATGGGAAAAGAAATATCACTGAATTAGGCCTACAGAAAAGTTCAGCACAACTTATGCCAAAAGGAACAGTGTTATTATCTTCTCGTGCCCCAATAGGATACGTTGCAATAAGTACGAATGATGTTAGTACAAATCAAGGATTCAAAAGTTTTCTTCCAAATGAAAGATATATACCGGAATTTCTTTATTATTACTTTAAATTTATGGGTAAAAAGCTAGAGGACTATGCAAGTGGTACCACTTTCCTCGAGTTATCAGCTAAAAGAGTAAGTGAAATTCCTTTTAGATTACCTAGAGTAGATGAACAAAAACAAATAATAGGTGTCTTAGATAAAGTTTTTATTAATGAACAACAAGCACAAGAACTATGTGATGTTATTGAAAAAATAGACCTTATGAAGAAAGCTATTCTTGCACGTGCTTTCCGTGGGGAACTTGGTACTAACAATCCAGAAGAAGAAAGTGCAATAGAGTTACTGAAGGAAGTATTAAAAGAAAAACTATAATCGAATACCAAATAATCTTAGCCTAATAAACCTACATGAAATCAACTATAAGATATATATGTAGGGATATTAGGTTTTTTTATATAGGGGGAAAATAGAGTGAATAATTGTGAGGAAATGTATTTTAAAGCCTTAGTTAAAGACAGAGAAGAAAGTGCAAAGATGCTCGAAAAACCATCAATGAGAGGGATAAAAAATAGTGTTGTTGAAAAATATTCTGATCAAGCTCATTTTATCTATGAATTATTACAAAATGCAGATGATGCAAAAGCTACTTATGCACATTTCAAATTATACCAAGATAAACTTGTATTTTCACATAATGGAAGTAGACGCTTTACGGTATCTAATCCAGATACTGAAGAAGTGGATAAAAAAGAAGAAAAGATGGGGGATATTAATGCTATTACATCAATAGCCAATTCAAGTAAAACAGATGCATCAATTGGTAAGTTTGGGGTAGGGTTTAAGGCTGTATTCCAATACACTAGTAACCCCAAAATATATGATCCAAATATTTTCTTTAGAATTGAAAGGTTTATTGTGCCTAGGAGAATAGAAGAAGATTTTTTAGGAAGAAGTCAAGATGAAACACTTTTTGTATTTCCTTTTGATCACTCAGAGCGAAATTCTGAAGAATCATATGAGGATATTGCACATAAGCTATGTTCGTTGACCTACCCTATTTTATTTCTTGAGAACCTGAAAGAAGTTTCGTTTGAGATTGGGACAACTTACGGTAAGTACAGTAAACAAGTTGAAAAATACAGTGTATCTGATGATGCAACTGTGGAACGAGTTTATCTTACTAAAGTAGATGGGAGTAAAGAGGAAAAAGATGAGCTATGGTTATTTTCACGTAAGGATACAGAAGGAGATAAAGGTGGTGGAACATACTCAGTAGGGTTCTTTTTAGATAAGGAAGGGAAACTACAACCGAGAAAGTATGCAGCGTTCTGCTTCTTCCCAACTAAAGAAATAACAGATTTGAACTTTATTGTTCATGCACCTTTTCAGTTAACAGATAGCCGTGAAGGAATTAAAGCTGCTGATCCACATAATAAAAGGATGATTAATTTACTCGCTGAATTGGCAGCAGATAGTCTCAGCTATTTAAAGTATATAGGAGAAAATGAGGGAGTAAAGTTGATTGACGATACTCTACTAGGTATTATTCCTTATGATGTAAGATTATTTAATCCGATAGATGATAGAAGTAAGATATCATTTAAACCTTTCTTTGATGAGATAAAGCAGAAATTAAGTATTGAGGAATTACTACCAAGTTCAGAAGGGTATGTCAAGAAAGAGAATGCTTACTGGGCATTCACTCCTGAAATACCAAAGATATTTGATAACCAACAATTAGCTATGATTTTGGGTAATGAGGAGGCTAAGTGGGTATTCACATCGTTAGGAAGACAGGAAACAGCACGTGCCAAAGATAAGCGTAGTGAATATATTGATCAGATTACATATGATTGGTTGGAAGATAAAGATATAATTGCTAAAATTACTGATGAATTTATACAATCACAGTCGGTAGAGTGGCTATACAGATTCTATAAATACGTCAAGAGTGCAGAAGGGCGTATAAAGTTAATTAAAACAAAGCCTATTTTTATTAATCATAACAATGAAACTACTGCTGCATTTGATGCCAATGGACAAGCGATATTATTTTTACCAATTGAGGGTGGTATAGACTATAACACCATTAATGAAAGACTGTTAGATGATGAGGATACAGAAGAGCTGATTAAAATGATAGGAATTAAACAACCCTCTCTTAGAAGTGAAATTTATACTATGATTATGCCACAGTACCAAGAAGGTAAAGCTATCGATACAACACCACATTTTCTAAAGTTTTTTAGATATTACAAACAATGTCCACAAGCAGAGGTTGAGGAGTATATTGACTTAATTAAAGACTGTGCCTTCATCAAGTATCGATCTAAAGAAGATGTAAAATTATATAGAGGTAAAGGAAGTAGTCTTTACTTGCCTACAGAAAATTTAGTGGAATATTTTCAGATTAAACCAGATATTCGTTTTGTTGAATTAGATTATTATAGAGGAATAATAGATGATGATGATGAAAAATACTTACTCAGTTTCTTAAAGGAATTAGGGGTGAGTGATACCCCTAAAGTAATTATAGAAGAGCTAACACGAGATGAGGCTTATCAAATAAGGAAAAGTTGGCCACGTTCAACAGGGTATACCATATGGAAAGAGATTTCTATAGAAGGATGTAAAGAGCTCATAGATTTTGTTATAAGTACTTCTGATACTAATTTATCCCAAGTACTATGGGCAGTTTTATGTGAAATCATTAGTGTACAATGTACAAAATGGAAAGATTTTAAGAAGGTACTCTCCGGTACGTATAAATACTTTTTTAGAAAAGAGTTATATGAGTATTTTGATTCTAGAGTTATTGGGTACTTAAGAACACAACCATGGCTAATCAATATAGATAATAAATTTGTTAGTGCAAATAATTTAACAGTACAAGTACTTTCGGAATTGTATGATACTAAAAGTGAAGCAGCACAAGAGCTTATTAGATTTTTAAACATACAAGACGTTATAGTAGAAGACGATGATGATGTTCTTACTGAGGAGCAAAAACGAAAAATTGAAATTGCGGAAAAAATAGAGGCTGCAGGAATAACGCTTGAAGAATTAGAGGGAATTATTCAACAAAGGAAATCTAGAAATAAAGAAACAGGTTCTAGTGAGGGGGAGCAGGGAGGAAGCGATAGAAAATCACGCATTTCTCGTATAGCAAAAGAAATAATGGAAGGAGTAAACGAAGAAGAAACGGCTGAAAATGAAGCGGATGATAGTGACAATAGGACTAATACATCAGATAGGGATGAAGATGACTATACTAAAGTAAGCGTTGATTATAATAAAAAAATAGAAGAAGCTAAGAAGAAAAGTGAAAAGGAACTTGAAAGGATAGGGAGAATTCAGGAACTATATGCTAGGGCTGATAGCTCTACGAAGTATACCTTTGGGTGGTTTAAGGCATTGCTTAAATTAGAAGCTCTTAATGGTGGAGAAAATAGTGCACAGAGTAAAGAAGTATCGATAAGCTTCGCTAAGGTTGAGAGAGAAATGGGAACATCAAGAACGCTTGTCTTAAGGAATCCTAATAGATATATTCCACAGTTTATGGAAGACCTCGCAGATATTCCACTGGTTTTAACCTATGGGGATCAAACCAAAACCTTAGTTATTGAAGTTGCAAATGTCAAATCATATACATTAAGGGTAAAACTTAAAACAACATCGGAGATAGAAGGGATAGATTTTAGTCTTGTGACTGAAGCAAGAATAGAAGCCAAAAATCCGGTATTCTTATTAGAGGAACTAAGGAAGCAGTTTAATCAATTACCTTTTAATGACAGTTATAATTTGCAAAACAATCTATGTAAAAATATTGAATTTGTATTTGGACCACCTGGAACAGGTAAAACAACATATCTTGCAAATAAAATAATAATACCAATGATGCATCAATCTCAAGAAGTAAAAGTTTTAGTTCTAACACCTACAAATAAATCAGCAGATGTTCTAGTTAATCGTATTATTGATGTTATGGGAGCAGATACAAGTTACCCAAATTGGCTTGTCCGTTTTGGGGCAACTCAGGATGAGAATATTGAACAAAGTGGTATATATCGTGATAAATCTTTTGATATTCAATCGTTAGAAAGAAATGTAACTGTAACTACTATCGCCAGATTAGCATACGATTATTTTATCGCCGATAGAAACAAACGTATCCATTTGAGAGAACTTAAGTGGGACTATATTATTATTGATGAGGCATCAATGATTCCTCTGGTTACAATAATGTATCCGTTATATAAGAAACATCCTAATAAATTTATTATTGCTGGAGACCCTTTCCAAATAGAACCAATTACTTCAGTAAGCAGTTGGAAGAATGAAAATATATATACGATGGTAAAATTAGATTCCTTTACACATCCTACAACGATACCACATCCATATAAGGTTGAATTATTAACTACACAATATAGAAGTATACCAGCTGTTGGTGAAGTGTTCAGTAAACTTACGTATGGTGGAATCTTAAAACATAATAGAAGCACAGAGAGTCAAAGAAGATTGAACATAGAAGAATTTATTGATACAAAACCACTAAATATTATTAAGTTCCCTATTAGTAAATATGAGAGTATTTATCGTTCAAAACGTTTACAGGGAAAGAGTACATATCAGTTGTATTCAGCATTATTTACATTTGAGTTTATTAGAAATTTAGCTTCAAAACTTGAAACATCTAATCAGGGAGAGAAATTTAGCATTGGGATTATTGCACCTTATCGTGCACAATCTGATCTTATCGATAAACTTATAGCATCGGCAGATCTTCCTAAAAGTATAGATGTACAAGTTGGAACAATTCATGGTTTCCAGGGAGATGAATGCGATATTATTATTGTAGTGTTTAATCCACCACCAAGTATTTCTTCTTCAAAAGAAATGTTCCTTAACAAACAAAATATCATAAATGTTTCAATTAGTCGTGCAAGGGACTATCTATTTGTTATAATGCCGGATGATAACACAGAGAATGTAGAGAACCTTGTACTAGTTAAGGAAGTAGAGATGCTGTTTAAGCAAGGGGGGGATTATACGGAACTACATACTCATGAGCTAGAAGAGTTGATGTTTAATAACAATCATTACCTTGAAGAGAACTCATTTTCAACTAGCCATCAGCAAGTAAATGTTTATAGTGAACCAGAAAGACGGTATGAAGTTAGAAGTGAAGATTCTGCTGTTGATGTACAAATACATAATGTGTAGATGAGAAAATGGAGATCAAATAGCAAGAGTATTGAACAAAGTAGAGAAGGTTGAAGGTATGATACTAAGGAGAATAGAGGAGGAAAGAATGGAACCATTATTTTTTATAAAATTTGGAGAAAGAGAACATTTAGAATCCCTTGTAAGTGGAGAAGTATACATTTCTAATGCCAAAACATTTATTCAATTAGAGGAAGAGCAGTTGAATAAAGGGCAGGGAGATAAAATGGAGGGGAAATATACAATTGAAGTTAGTAATCTCAAACTTATTAGCCATGAAACAGGAGAGGAGGTACCGATTAAACAAGTGTTATCAAAAGTTTATCCTATGGAAGTAGTAGAGAAAATATTAGCTCAAGAGAATATTAGGTTAACACTAAATTTTCCGGATTTAATCAATTATCCTGTTTTTTGTTTGACTTGGTGTGACACAGAAGATTGTGAGTACTATATAGATGAAGAAAACTATAAAGTTAAGTTGTCGGAAACTATACAAGAAGAAATTATTACAAGTTTTCCTAGAGCAAATGCAGCACTTATTATTACTAATCCGAAAGCTTTTATTGGTAATATGGAAGAAATGTTCGGAACATGTCAACATGATCGTATACATTACTATGATTATAGTATTAATGATAAGGCACAAATTGATTACTTAGTACCACAAGGGGGAGGTATGAAACAAGAGGATTTATATCGACACCTACTTACTAAGGATATTTATTTCAAGGAACAAAAAGAATATAGATTTATTGGTCTTGGATATCAGATAGAATCTCCACAGTTAATTCCAATTAGAGCACTAAATGAAAGGGATTATGTAATTGTAGATTTAGAGGAGCTATGGAAGGGGGTTGTTGTGTCAAAATAGACGGATTCAGTAAAACTAAAAAACTGAATTTGGACTTGTTATTAAGAGGACATTTACAATCAGATAATGATAATAGTAGGTACATAAAAGAAGGGGGATATTAAGATGGCACAAGGATGTATAGGTGGTGCAACTTGCTATGAGGAACAAAGTAGGTTAGACATATTAGAAGATGTAAAAGGTTGGATAAAGTATACACAACAGAGAAATGAATTATTAGAGAAGCATAAGAAGCAACTAGAGCAAGTGAATTATTGGCAACACATTACATTTGATTTTCAACTCACACTTATGTCAAGTATACAGTATCAAAGAACAATTTTATATGACTTAGGAATTGTTGCTCAAGCAATAGAAAGAGATACAGTTACAGATAAAGAGATAACATTAATAAGGAATATAGGTAGAAAAGCTATTGAGTATAATCATGAGTATGGTCAAACATGGCATTCAGGGGAACGGTGGAAAGAATACGGAGATCCTAATTTCAAGGTGGTGGAAGAGATGTATGGAAAAGGAAGAGATTACTTTGTAACATTACAAGATGCTTGTAATGCAGCACATAGGTTAGAAGATTACATTAGTACACCGGTTCCAGTTGTTAATCAAGTTACAATAGGAGATTATGCAACAGGAATTCAAGTTCAACAAGCAACAGTAGGTTCAACGCAACAACAGACGATAACAACTGAGTTTGATTACAGTAAGTTGGAAGAAGTTATATCAGAAATAAAGGGATACTTAGATGACCCTAAATTTATTGAAGCTTTTGGAGAAAATGTTTCTAAAGTGAAAGATACAATTGAATGTAGTGAATACATGATTAAAGAAAGAAAAGATCCGTCCATTATTAAGAAGACATTAACAATAGTTAAAGAGATTGCAGTAGGTGTCACAGGAAGTTTAATTGCATCAGGAATATTAGGTTTGCTGGTAAGTATTGGGGTTTGATAAAAATATATTAAAAGAGGTAGCCATAAACTTTAGTTTTAGGCTACTTCTTTTGAAATAGAAGTAAAATGTTTAAGAAATTGTTTAAGTATAGGTGAATAGAAGGAATACAATAAAGTTAATAAGTATTAGGGGAAGATGATTTGATAATTGAGTAAATAGAAAATTGGTATACAAAAGAATGATAGTTGAAAGTTAACTTATGTTTTTGTAATCATATGGGGGTAATTAATTTTTATAAAAAATTAATAATCATTTAGGAGGAAAAATATGAGTAAAACACTTGCAATTATAAATCAAAAAGGTGGGGTTGCTAAGACAACTACCGCACTAAATCTTGGGGTCACATTAAGTTTACAAGGAAAAAATGTACTACTGATTGATCTAGATAGTCAAGGTAGCCTAAGTACTTGTTGTGGAATAGATGTTAATATCAAATCATATGGAATAGTAGATCTTTTAAAAGCTGTTATTAGTGATCTACCATTACCTGACCCGGGAGATTACATTTGGTGTGGCAATTATCTAAGTATTGTAGCTGCTAATCAGGAGTTAGCGGGGCTGGAGGCATCATTGGTAAATGTTATGAGTCGAGAGTATCTGCTTAAATATGTCTTAGAAGAAATAGCAGAAGGATACGATTATGTATTGATAGACTGTAGCCCATCCATGGGAATGTTAACTGTTAATGCACTGGCAGCAGCCGATAGTGTGATCATACCACTTACGCCAGAATATTTATCCACATGTGGCTTAGAACTGCTCCTTTCAAACGTGTTTCTAGCGAAAAGAAGACTCAATCCTAGATTAGAGGTTGAAGGTATTTTACTTACAATGACCCAGTCAAGAATAAAATTAGGTCGACAAATTGAAGAAATTATATATAAGAATTATGGAGCAGATTTAACTATTTTTAAAACTAGAATTCCTAAGTCCGTCAAAGTTGGTGAGGCAATTTTGAATCAAAAGAGTATTATTGAATATGATCCAGATAATTCTGTTGCTCATGCCTATAGAGCGTTAGCAAAGGAGATTCTCAATAATGGAAAATAGAGAATGGCTAAGTATTGATGATATGATGGGACAAAGTAGTGTGGGTTCAAATAAAGAAAATAGTAATGTAGTAGAAGTAAATATAGCTCAACTACATATGTTTGAAGGACATCCCTTTAGGTTATATGAAGGAGAAAGGCTTGAACAAATGGTACAAAGTATAAAAGACTTTGGAGTACTTATACCTATTTTAGTAAGGCGGCTAAAGCGTGGAAAGTTTGAAATTCTAGCGGGGCATAATCGTGTGAATGCTGCAAGACTGGCAGGGTTAGAGACTGTACCAGCAATTATAAAAGAGCACTTAGATGATGAGGAAGCTATGCTGATTGTGGCTGAAACTAATTTAATGCAGAGATCCTTTTCAGACATGAGTTATTCAGAAAGGGCATTTGCATTAAAAACACATCATCAAGTACTTAGTGCACAAGGGAAGCGAACAGATTTATTAAAGCAGATTAAAAAAGTAGTTATAGAAGAAATGGATATAACTTCTGGCCAAGTTGGCGAGAAGTTAAGGGGAAGAGATAAAATTGGAGAAGCATTTCATTTATCAGCAAGAACAGTAGCTAGATATTTACG
This sequence comes from uncultured Eubacteriales bacterium, assembly GCA_900551325.1. Taxonomy (GTDB): domain Bacteria; phylum Bacillota; class Clostridia; order Lachnospirales; family Cellulosilyticaceae; genus Holtiella. The sequence goes on from URVM01000008.1 coordinate 84,050, forward strand.
GATCTGTGAGTTGATAAAGCCACTGCAACAAAGGTTGGATACAGGAGAGATTGCTTTTACGGTAGCAGAGACTATATCTTATATGACTCAAGGAAGTCAGGAGGTATTAGAAACATTTCTGATGAACAAACCCCGAAGAATATCCTATAAGGAAGCAGAATTACTTAAAGAATATGGGAATAATAATGATTTAGATTTGGATGATATAGAAGAATTATTACTTAATAATGATAGGAATCACAAAAAGTTACAGAGTATTAAGATAGGATCAAAGGTAATTAGTAGATTTTTTGAAGCTACAGCTAGTAAGCAAGACATCGAAATAGTAGTAGAGAGAGCTCTGGAACAATATTTTAAGATGAATTAATTAAAAGGGACTTGTGTTGTAAAAGCACGAGTCCTTTTAGTGTTTTAGGTAAAATAAAATAGTAGGAACTTAGATTTTTGAAAATAGCATAAAAATAATATTTTGATGACTTATAGATACAACCTTGACCGAACATATGTTCTTGTATAGAATTCATAATAGAGAAAGTTTATAAGTTTATATTTAAGTAAGGAGTAGATTATGGGTAAATTAGTAGAAGTAATATTAGGAGAGATAGAATATACATTAGATAACCTAAAAATGTATAGAGATTTAGGAGGAGAACTGCCGGATGCTTTGGTAAAGAACTACAATGAAATTATGGATGACAGTCTTGTACTTCGGCTAACTAGAAATCGGAGAAATCATAATGATGATATTGAAATGAAGATAAAAAAAATGGAGATTCTGAAGGCACAGCTCCTTAGAATGGAGGAGCGTTAATAGGCATAGGAAAGGGTGTAAAAATATGAGATATTAAGTAGTAGAATACTTACTGCGACTGCTTAATGAATACAGCTGAGAAAGTATGTAAGAAGTAGATGAACAGTAATATAGTAACAAAAATTAGTAATGATTAAAAAACATATCCAAAAGGAAGAAAGCGAGAAAAGTGATTATGGATAAAGAAAATCAAGTATTACAGGAGTTGAAAGAAAAAGGGGTTGATATACAACTACTATTTTTAAAGTATCTTTTAGATAGAGAAGTAACTGTTGAGGCAATGGGTGAGTTTGCACTTCAATATACAAACTTGAAAGATGTTGAAAAGTGGGAGATAGCTCAAGGACTGAATCAAGACTGTATTAGAGGGGTGGATACATGGTTTAGGTTTTTAAATGGAATCGAAGTTATCTTTGATGAGTATTATGCCAAAAGAGATAAAAGAGATATACAATGTTAGTAAATGTTACGGTAGTAATGTATGCAGTACAAGGGATGTTGGTAGGCAACCCCAAAAGAGGTTGAAGCAGCGAAATACTTGAGCAGAGATTATACTGGTCAAATTATAGAGTCAAAGTTAGATTGTATAATCATTTAAATGAATGGCACAAAACTACGAAGCTAATGGGGATATTAAAAGAGATTAATCACTTACAAAAAAAAGTATGAATTGTATTAGGAAATTATAAAAATGTAAATACTCTCACAATAACGATGTTGTGGGGGAATTATAATGAATGATAGTAAAAAAATAATAAAAGTAACTTGCAGTAAGTGTAAAGAAGAACAAAAAATACAAAAACGTTCGTATGAAATGAATATATATAATAATCAAGGCAAATACATTTGCAAAGAGTGTTTGTACAAAAAGAATAGTAACTTTAGAAGATCGTTGGATGGTAGCTATTGGATAGGAACTACCATATGTGGAAAAGAATTTCTCTTTGATGGTGATTCACAGCTTGTTAAACAAATTACATCAAGGATATGGCATATAAATCAACAAGGATTTATTATAGATAAAAACAATAATAGACTAAATAGAATAGTAATGAAAATGACAACTCAAAAAAAGCTAAGGTATATAAATGGGGATAAATATGATAATAGGCTTAAAAATTTGGAGTTAGTAGCAGAAGAGTTTGTTATGGAAAATTGCAGTAAATGTGGCATGAAATGTTCTTTGGGAAGAAGAGCATACAAGGATAATATTAGAAGAAATCAAGGTAAGTATATTTGTCAAAGCTGTACTCATCGAAAAGAGAATGAATTTATAGAATCGGTTGATAGAACTTACTGGATAGGAAAAACAAATAAAGGTAAAGAATTTTTTTTTAGTGGAGATGAGGAGATAGTAGAGTATATAAAATCATGTACATGGGGAGTAGGAAATGACGGGTATATAATAAATAGTAACAATGAAAGATTACACAAAATTATTATGAGAGCAAACAATGGATGCAGTATAGTTATAAATCATATTAATGGAAATATCTGCGATAATAGGCGTAATAACTTGGAGGTATCTACTCATGTCGATAATGCAAAACAAAGGGTTGCAGGTCAAAAAAGTAAAACTAAAATTGTCGGATTGAGAAAAAGAGGGAAGAAGTACTCAGCTCAGGTGACAATAAGTACAACTGGAATACAAGTGACTATGCCGGTTAAAAATCAAGAAGATGCTTTAATAGAATTATTGGTAATTCAACAATATTATGGATATAGGCATAATCAACATTTGTATTATCTTTTAGAGGATATACCACAAGAAAAAAAACAAAACATACTTAAAGAAGTAGAAGAAAAAATTAATAAAAGTCTTGTAAAAGTTAATTCTACTAACAAATTTTATATCTCACAGGATAAAAACTTTTATGATGTAAGTGATGGCAATGATATGAGATTTAAGGTAAGTAAAACGGATGTAGAGATTGTTAAAAAAGGAAGCTGGAGAGTCCGCACCAAATCAAGTGGTAAACAGTATGTAATAGGAGAAGTTGTTGAAGCTGGAAAAAAGAAGACAGTACAATTACACAGATATTTATTGGGTATAGCCGGGGAGAAAGAGTACTATGATTGGTATGTAGATCATAAAAATGGCGATAGCTTAGATAATAGAAGAGAAAATCTTGTTATTACAGATTCAATGGGAAATGCGTTAAATAGACCAACTAAAGGATATAAAAGAATGACTGGAGGTAGGTATTTGATAGATATAGATTTATTGGGAATAAATTTTAAGCAAAGTGTAGCAACTGAAGAAGAAGCAGTACAACTTGTTAAAACTAAAAGGGAAGAGGTAATGAAACAGAGGCTAGAATTTAAAAATATATATGAATTAAAAGGATATGTAGAAACAATAATTACAATGGAAGGTATATCTTAAAAAAGCTCTTTAAAAAGAATATTATACAATGAATTAATATTGTTGCAAGTTAAATGTGATTTTGAGTTATATAGTTAATAGGATGGACTGTGTAGAAGATAAGCAAGTATGACACAAGTTTTGACACAAAAAACTGTGTCAAAATAAAAAATCTGTATAAAATATGTAATAAGAATAAACTTTAAAAACCCTTAATATAAGAATATTTCTTATAAATATTAGGTTTACTACAAGTTATAAAGACGGTTTCCTAAACCGTGCGTCGTAGGTTCGAATTCTATCAGGTGAAATAAAAAGAGACTCGTAAGTTATTGATTATCAATGGCTTGCGAGTTTTTGCTCGTTGTAAAAAAATGATGAGCATTTTTCGCCAAAAGGTCCTGTTAACGTCGGTCTAATAAGAGTAGGAAACAGAAATAAAAAGTTGTGGTAATTAGAGAGAGTGAATTGATATGTATTAAGAAGAAATATACAATAAGAATATAAAGTATAAGGGGAGAAAAGAGATGTTAGATAAAAAATTAGTAGTATTGTTTCCAGGAATTAATTATAGCGTGGATATGCCTTTGTTATATTATGCAGGTTTTACTTATGAAGCAAGAGGATATGAGTGTTTAAAAATAAACTATGGAAATGCTTTTGATGAAAAACGAGAGTTTGAACATTCACTAGAAGTGGCCAAAAGAGTAGTTTTAGAACAACTAGAGAAAATAGATTTTTCTATTTATGATAATGTTGTATTTGTTTCAAAGAGTATAGGAACAGTTATAGCTGGATGGGTGCAATACACTATGGGAATAACAGTGAACAATATTTACTTAACTCCATTAGAAGAAACATTGCCCTATATGACAAAGGAAGATCAAATTATAGTAGTAGTGGCAGGAACAAAAGACAAATACATACAAGCAGAAAGATTAAAGGAATATTGTGAAAAGGAGAATATTGATTTACATCTAATAGAGGGAGTAGGCAATAGATTAGAGATATTTGGAGATATGAGTAAAAATATAGAAGTTTTAAAGGAAATAGCAGGACTATACTAGGCTTTTTTTATGATTAGCGACATAGAACTCAAAAAGGTAGCTTATGTAGGTGCTTTCTAGGATATTAGCGAGTAGATGAGAAATTCTTAAGAAAAGGTATCCTAGGAGATAAGTAGACTAGAATGACAGTCTCTTAGCCACTGGAAGTGGAAGCTTGAGGTAGAGTTACAGCCGGACTGACACCTAAGAAGACTGAAATAGACAGTCACTCGGCCCCATTTCGAATATTTTTATAAACAAAAGAGATTAACAAATTTTAAGGGTAAATTTATTAATATAAAACTATAAACAGTAGATGCTATGCCAAAACACACAACAAAGGTATAGCATTTATTTTTTTGTTTTTGAATTAATAAACTATTTACAATTATTAATCATAGGAGTATTATAACTATAAAGCCATATGACTGGTGAGTCATACAGAAGGGAGAGTAATTTTGCCAAAACAAACATTTGATAACTTACAAGAGGATAAGAAACAAAGGATTATTCAATCAGCTTTAGTAGAATTCATAGATAAGGGATATGAAAAGGGAAATATTGAAGTCATTGCAAAAAGTGCTGGTGTATCTAAAGGGAGTATGTATCAATACTTTATTAATAAAAAAGATTTATATATTTATTTAGTGGAGTATGTCATAAAGCTTACACAGGATGCAATTAAAAAATATATGAATGAGGAAAATGTTACAGATATTTATGACTTGTTTTATGAGGGGAATAAAGCACTGTGGCCTGTAATGAATCAGTATATCAATGAAAGCTTATTTGTAGAGAGAGCACAAGAAGAGGCAGATCTAGAAATTCGACAGGCTATTAAGGACTTATCGGGGGTATATACTCAGCATATGTATATTCCTATTATTGAAGAGCAGAAAAGAGCAGGAAAGATTCGAACAGATATTGATAGTGAGATGATTTTGCTTTATCTAGAAGGAGTTTCTATAAGGTTTAAAAGACATGTAGTAGAATTAGCAAGAAAGAGTGGGAAAAATATGCTAGAGCTAGAGTTTGAGACTTTTGACCAGATTTTATGTGATATGAGAGAGCTTTTAAGAAATGGAATGTTAGGTAAATAATAGAGGGAGTGTTCAAGATGAGATTTGAAGTGTTTGGAGATAGGAATAAAGAGGTCATTTTATTAATTCATGGATTTGGTGTTACATGGAAAATGTGGGACCCTCAAATAAAAGCATTTGCTAAGGAGTATCATGTTATTGTACCAGTACTTGGAGCACATGATTTAGAACAACCAAGAGAGTTTATTTCCGTAAAGGATGAGGCAAGAGCGATTATAGATTATGTTAAAGCAAACTATAATGGGGAGCTATTTGCTATATGTGGCTCATCTCTTGGAGGGACTATTGCTTTTGAAGTTTTAGCTCAAAATCAGTTACAAATAAAAAAGGCAATTATTGATTCTGGAACAGGTGCTCCACTCAATAAGCTTTTAGTAAAAGTAGTGTTAAAGTCTAAGATCCTGAGCAATAATAAAATAAAAGAGGGCGGGGAAAAAATAAGAGCACAGATAAAAAATTCATGGTATCCAGCTGAGCTAATGGATGAAGTATTTAAAGTGAGTCACTGTATCTCGGATCAGACTATCAAAAATGTGTGTGAGGATTATATGTTATCTTCGGATATTCAGAACACAAAAGTAGATATTACCTACTGGTATGGATCAAAAGAAGAATGGATTACTAAAAAGACATGCCACAAGTTACAAGAACTGGTACCAAATGCAACTATAGAGATTTTTAAAGGATATAATCATGGGGAGTTAGTAATAGGTAATCCAGAAAAATATATAGAGAAAGCAAGGACATTTTTTAATTGCAATTACGCTAGTTAACTATTTATAATAGGATGAACATAGAAGATAGATTAAGTTAAGTAAGGGATTAAATAGAAAAGATTAAAGCTCTTTATATGACCTATTATTGTGTTTATATGAAGAGCTTTTCTAGATCATAGGTTAAGAGTGTGATAGAAGCTTTAAATAAAACTAAAACGGATTTTGAGGTTCAAAAGTGAGATGATATAAAGAAAGATATTAATAGAAGGATATTAATAGAAAGAGAGAGTGGGGTGTATAAAAATTTAATATAGTAATATAAAAATAAATTTGGTAAAATAATATATAAAAGTAAATTAATTGTCAAAAAAGAAAAGGGGTTAGTTAGTGAAAAGTATAAAAACAAGAATTATAGCTGTGATGCTGAGTATAGTTACACTATCTTGTATAGCTATTTTTTTAGTCACATCATTTGAAAGTAAGAACGTACTGAACTTAGTTGTGGATACTCAATTTACAAATACGCTAAATGGCGCGGTAAATATATTAGAGCAATACACTCAAGAGCGATTTGGAAGTCTTGAGTTAACTCAATCTGGAGATCTTGTTGATGTGGGAAATAAGTCTATTAAAGAACGTGATGATTATATAGATGATTTGTCTAAGGCGTTAGGTGTAGAGATGACACTTTTTGCAAAGCAGGGTTCAGATTACATAAGAGTATCTACTTCAATAGTAGATGATCAGGGGAATAAAGTTATTGGTACAAAATTGGACTCTGAAGGCGAAGCATTTAAAGCAATTAATGCAGGTGAGAGTTATGTTGGTGAGGCTGATATCTTACAAAAACATTATGTAACAATTTATAGACCTATCTTCTCAGAGACTAATGAAATAATAGGTATATACTTTGCAGGTGTGCATGCAGAAAATATTCAGGCTATTGTCCAAAAAAGTTTAAATCATATGATAGTCTATGCTTTAGTAGCTATTAGTATTAGTTTAGCTATAGGGGTTGTTTGTAGTATTTTGGTTGGTGCATATATTGCAAATCCTATTATTCAAGTTACAAATATTATAAAAAAACAAGCAGATTTAGATTTTACATTAGATATGCAAATGAATATGAGAAAGTTCTTGAATAGAAAAGATGAAATAGGAATGATTACACACTCGCTTAAAGTGATGCAAGAAAATGTAAATGCATTTATTTCTAAGACAACCCAAGCGACAGAGCATGTGGCAGCAACATCCCAAGAGCTAACAGCAACATTCCAACAAGCAGCGGTGGCTTCAGAAGAAATAGCTAGAGCGGTGGAAGATATTGCAAAAGGTGTAAGCGAACAGGCAAAAGATACTGAAAGTGCAGTAGAGCATATAGAAGAATTAGGAGATTTATTAAATAAAGAGGCTGAGTATATACAGCAGTTAAATAAAGCAACAGTGCAAATTGAGAATGAAAAAGAAGAAGGATTTCATATTTTAAGTACGCTAGTAAATAAAACCAAAGAGAACAATAAAGCAATACAAAATATTTATGATATTATAGTTGATAACAATGAAAACACAGAGAAAATAGAAAGTGCCAGTGTAATGATTGAAAGCATTGCACACCAGACCAATTTATTAGCTTTAAATGCAGCCATTGAAGCAGCAAGAGCTGGAGAAGCAGGAAGAGGATTTTCAGTTGTTGCTGATGAAATAAGGAAACTAGCAGAACAATCTAATAGTTTTACTAGTGATATAAAACAAGTCATTCAGGAACTAAGGGCTAAATCACAGTTGATTGTAGATACAATGAATGAAGTAAATCTGATTGCTAATGCTCAAAGTACAAGTGTTCAAGTAACACAATCTAAGTTTAATGGAATTGCACAAGCTATTGATGTAACGAAGGAAATTATTGAGAAGTTAAATCAATCTGAGCAAACTATGACAGATAATAAAGATAGAATAATAGAGTTCATTCAAAATCTATCTGCTATAGCTGAGCAAAATGCAGCAGGAACACAAGAAGTATCAGGCTCTGTAGAAGAGGAAGCTGCAACAATGGAAGAAATAGCAAATTCAGGAGAAAGCTTAGCATTAATTGCAGAAGAATTAAGAGCTTTAATTGAAAAGTTTAAAATATCAACAGGCACAAGAGATTAATAAATTCTACTAATAACAAAAAAGATTTGATAGCTATTATATAACAGCTTATCAAATCTTTTTTTATTATATATATTATTTATTTATTTATTTATTTATTTATTGGCAAGCAACAAACTTACCTCACGCACTACTTTACAACAAACAGCTGTAGAAACACCCGATAAATCGTAATGTGGAGAAAGTTCCACTATATCGGCACCAACTAATTGGTTAAGCTTTGAAAGCTGTTTAAAGGCATTGATTAAGGTGTTAAATGAAACACCGCCTGGTTCAGGAGTACCTGTGCCTGGAAAGATGGATGGATCTAGTACATCTAAATCAATAGAAAGATAAACAGGCTTATCCTTAAGTACCTCCACTATTTCTTCTAATCCTTCTAAATCAAATGGGTGTAGATGGGTATGATCTTTTGCCCAAGTGAATTCTTCCTTTGTACCAGAGCGTATACCAAATTGAAAAATACGGTTATCACCAAGTATATCCCAAGCACGTCTCATAACAGAGGCATGTGAAAGAGGCTGCCCCATATAGTCTTCTCGTAAATCTGTATGAGCATCAAAGTGGATGATACATAGGTTTGGGTATTGTTTAGCCAATGTTTCTATAATAGGTAATGATACAAGGTGTTCACCACCTATTATAAGAGGTTTCTTATTATCTATTATAAGCTGATTAGATACTTTATGGATTTCTTCTAAGACACAAGGCGTATTGCCAAGAGGTAAGTCTATATCTCCTAAATCACATAATAGATAGTCTTCTAGGTCTAAGTCTAAATAAGGTGAATAAGTCTCAAGGCCATAGGAATCTGGACGAATAGCACTTGGTGCAAAGCGGGTACCAGGCCTAAAACTTGTTGTTCCATCAAAGGGAACACCTACTAAGACTATTTTTGCATCTTGGTAAGGGGTATTAAAACCTATAAATTGTTGTGTGGTATTTACATTATGCATTTTTTAATATCTCCTTTACATAGGTTGGAAGCATAAAAGCGCCAATATGAAGATCTGGATTATAGTAACTTGGTTTAATACCTAGCTTGAGCCAAGCCTCTTTTTGTAAATCAAGGATAGGGTCATAGTGCTTAGAGGCAAAGCCGAAGAGCCAATGTCCAGAAGGATAAGTTGGCATATGGAATTGATATACCTTAGCAATAGGGAAAGTACTTTTAATTTTAGCGTGTGCACGCATCATTTCCTTGGCATCGGAATGATAATAAGGACTTTCATGTTGATTAATAAGTATGCCAACAGAGTTTAATATACGTTTACAATTGTTATAAAACTCATATGTAAATAAGCCTTCACCTGGGCCTATAGGATCTGTAGAATCTACCAAAATTAAGTCATAAGTTTCAGCCTCAGCCTTTTGAACAAAATCAAGTCCATCTTCAAAGTAAAGATGAAGTCTAGTATCTTGGTCTAGTTTGCAAGCAGTCTGTGGTAAATATTTTTGACATAACCTTACAACGCGTTCATCAATTTCTACCATATCAACTTTTTCTATAGTAGGATAGCGAAGGATTTCCCTTGCTGTTCCCCCATCTCCACCACCAATGATAAGCACTTTTTTTATATGGGGATTAACGGCCATAGGTACGTGTGCAATCATATCGTGATATATAAATTCATCTTTTTCTGTAACCATCATGAAACCATCCAAGGTGAAAAAGCGACCAAAGGTATGACTATCAAAGAAGTCGATTTGTTGAAAGGGACTTTTTTCACTATGGATATGAGTTTTTATTTTAATAGAAAACTTAACATCATCTTGATGGTTTTCTGTGTACCATAAATCTGACATAGTCTCCTCCTTACTTGTTATAAGATAAAGAACACTTCATATAGATTAATCTTCTATGGCAAACATAGCTTCAGTAACATTTGTACCATAAAAGATTTCATCCATTTCACGGCGAACTTTCTTAGTGATATACTGTGCAGTACCAGGATGAAGGGTTTCTTTCGTACAACCAAAGAGATAATTGTTTAAATCAAAGTTTTTAAGTTTACATTTAGTATGAAAAATATTTTCTTGATAAACATTTACATCAATCATGTGATAAAGATGTTTAATATGGTCAGGAATAAAGTTTTGGATAGAGTCAATAGGATGATCTATAAAGAGCTTCTTACCTGTAATATCTCTTGTAAAACCACGTACTTTATAATCAATGGTCATCATATCTGCATCAAAACAGTGGATTAAATAGTTAAGTACTTTTAGTGGAGAAATAGCACCACATGTGGATACATCAATATCGGCTCTAAAGGTACTAATACCATCAGTTGGATGATATTCAGGATATGTATGTACAGTAATATGACTTTTATCTAGATGTCCTACTAATATTTCTGGAATAGGCCCAGGGGTAGCCCTTTTTGGCTCAGCATCAGAAGAAAGAATAGGATTTTCTGAAATAAGAATGGTTACACTAGCACCTTGAGGGTCATAATCTTGTTTGGAAAGAGTAATAATATTTGCACCAATAATTTGAGTAACTGTAGTTAGAATTTGAGTAAGACGGTCAGCATTATATTGTTCATCTATATATTCAATATAAGCTTCTCTATCCTTAGGTGTTTTAGTATAGCAAATATCATACATATTAAAACTCAAGGTTTTTGTAAGATTATTAAAACCATGTAGTTTAAGTTTTGCTGGTTCAATTTGTTCCATATGGGGATACACCTCCTTAGATAAGATGACTACAAACAGTTTGTCATTGTTATTATATTCATAAACAGAGTGTAAAATCAATAAGTTATTTGGTATATCTATATTATAAATTTAGTAATAGTGTTATTAAAATAGCAAACTAATATTTTATTAAATGTTTTTAAATACTAAACAAATATATATAATGTATATATATTAATATAAAATATAAGTTTTAAATATAGAAAAAATAAGACATTGAAATACATATAATTATTTTTACATTAAAATAATTATAAAACTAGCAAGATAAAAGTTTAGTAATAGTTTAGATAAAAAATATTTATATTAAATTTTAGAAATGATATAGTTACTAAAATAATCTGTGAAAATTTGTCAAAAATAATTGAAATTTGTAAAGCATATAAGCCCTCTTGAATATAGTGTAATTATGGGGGGGTCACTATGAAAAACAACGTAGAGCTTAAGTGGGAAGAACTTAAAATCTCATATTCTAATACAGGACTTACTTTTGAAACAACAGATGAAATTAAGGCAGATGAAAGTATAATAGATCAAGAAAATGCGCTTGCAACACTTGAGTTTGGTTTACAGTTAGGTGCAAGAGGTTACAACATGTATATATCAGGAACTGATCAAAAAACAATTTTTGAGTATGTACTTGGAAGGTTAGAAGAAAAAGCTTCTAAGTGTAGTGTTCCGCCAGATATGTGTTATATTTATAATTTTGAAAACCCTTCCACACCTAAAGTTGTTTGGATGCAGCCAGGAGATGGTATACGCTTTAAAGATGACATGAAAGAACTTAGGCTGTTTTTAATAAATGAATTAAGTGAAAAACTAGATAGCGCAGAAGCAGAGAAAAAAAGACAAAGACTGATTAATGAACTAGATGATAAGAAAGAAGAAATTTTGCAAGATTTAAAATCACGGGCAAAACAATTAGGTTTTCAAGTGAAGATGACAGAAGATGGCTTAGGGTTTATTCCTCTTAATAAAGAAGGAGAACCTTTATCCATGGATTCTTATGAAAAACTGCAAAGTATAGAAAAGAGTGTAATTGAAAAGGGACTAGATAAGTTAAGTGAGTTATCAGAAGAAGTACTTAAGGAAATGAAAGATGTAGAGAAACTTTATGGACAATATATGGATGATATTGATGAAAATATTATTTTGAAAGAAGTAGGCTACTATATTAAATATTTAAAAGAAACTTATGGAACCTATAAAGAAGTTTCCCTTTATTTAGATGAAATTTTAAATGATATTTTAGAAGATACAAGTATATTTAGTAGTAGTAATAACAGCGAAAAGCAAGAAATAAAGAGTATTCTTCCTTGGCTTGGAACCAATAGTATGACAGAAAAAGTCAATCATTATAATATTAATCTTTTAGTTAATAATGGAAACTTAAAAGGTGCACCCGTCGTTACATCTAGGGATCTTAGTCATGGAAATTTAGTTGGGAAAATACACATTGATACTGAAATGTCATCTAATCATACTGACTTTAATCAAATTAAAGCAGGTTTATTGCATCAGGCAAATGGAGGATATCTATTAATTTATGTTAAAGACCTTTTAGACTACCCAGGTGCTTTTGATCTTATAAGGAAAACTTTAAAAACTGGAAAGGTAAGTGTAGAGGGCTTAGCAAGTGCTAATAATATTAATACTGTAGGCATTACGCCAGAACCTATACCTGTAAACTTTAAAGTGATCTTGATTGGAGATTATGAAATTTATCATCTATTAAGTGAGATGGATTTAAGTTTTAAGGAACTCTTTAAAATCAATATTGATTTTAAAGATACAATTACTAGTGATGAAGTATCCCTAATGCATTTGGCAAGTAAAATTAGTGCTTTATGTGAAAAGGAAGACTTACCAGGTGTGACTTATGATGGTGTATTATATTTGGCAGAGCATAGTCACAGATTAGCAGAAAGTCAAAATAAGATGAGTGCCAATTTACAACCTATTATGGATTTAGTAAGAGAGGCAAGTGTATTTGCAAATGGGTATATAACAAAGGATAATCTAATGAAAGCTAAGCAGATGAAAATGCTCTTTAAAGATACTTTGCAAAAAAATATAGAAGAAAAATACGCTAAAAATATCTTTTTAGTAGATGTTTTAGGTAAGAAAATAGGGCAAATAAATGGGTTAGCAGTATATGAGGTAGGGGACTTTTCTTTTGGAAGACCGGTCCGAATTACTGCCACCACTTATCGTGGGAAAAATGGTGTAGTAGATATTGAAAGTGCAGTAGGATTAAGCGGAAGTATCCACTCAAAAGGTGTGCAAATTATTACAGGGTTTTTAGGTAACCAATTTGCACAGAAATATCCATTATCCTTATGTGGGAAGATTTGTTTTGAGCAAAGCTATGGAGGTGTCGATGGGGATAGTGCCTCTAGTGCAGAGCTTTATGCTGTCTTGTCTAGTTTGTCGGAAGTACCTATTAGGCAAGGTATAGCTGTTACAGGTTCTATTAATCAATATGGTCAAATACAACCTGTAGGGGGAATAAACGATAAGATAGAGGGATTTTATAGAGTGTGTAAGCAAAAGGGATTAACAGGAAATCAAGGAGTTATTATTCCACTGCAAAACAAGGAAGATCTTATGTTAGAAGATGAAGTTGTTAGAGCAGTAAAAGAAGGCAAATTTCATATTTATGCAATTTCATCTTTTAAAGAGGGTATGGAAATTTTAACAGGTATACCAACAATACAGGTGGAAGAACGAGTTGCTTTAAAATTAAAGCTGTATAGCGTAGATTATGTAGAAAAACCTTCTCTAATAAAGAAGAAAAGAACTAAATATAAGCAATGAAAACTCAGATGGATGATAATAAGAGCTTAAAGCATAGGGGAGATAGATGCTTTAAGCTCTTATTGCATAATGGATAAGAATCTTATATTTATAAAAATGATAGTATAAGAAATATGTGTTATGATATAATATTAATAGTATATATAATAATATAAAAGGGGAGGATGGCTATATGAAAAACACAATTATTTCAGTTCTTGTTGAAAATAATTATGGGGTAGTAGCACGTATAGCAGGGTTATTTACTAGAAGAGGTTTTAACTTAAATAGTTTTGCAGGAGAGGAAACACATGAAAAAAATATTTCAAGAATTACCATTTCTGTAACTGAAGATGAAAATTCTATTTATCAAATACAAAAACAAGTAGAAAAGTTAGTAGACATTAAAAAGGTTAAAGTATTAGATGAACAAAAGGATATTATGAGGGAACTGGCCATTATTAAAGTAGCACTTAAGCCAGAACTTTGTAATAAGATTAAAGAATTGACAGAACGTTATAGTGTAAAAGTTATAGATATTGATACAGAAGTAGTTGTTTTTGAAATTTGTAATAGTAAAGATATGATAGATGAGTTTATAGATACTGTAAGGGTATATGAGATTATTGAAAGTGTAAGGACAGGTGTTATTGCATTACAAAGAGGTAATCAACATATATAATTGCTCACCATAGGAGGCAAAAAAGTGAATGACATACATAATGTACAAAAGACAGCTGTAAATCATATACTTGCAGAGTTAATCGATGAAATAGAAGATTGGTTAGTGATCTATGATGAACATGGAAACATTGTCTATATAAATAGGCATGCAGAAAGATTATCAGGTTACTCAAGAGAAGAGATTTTAAAAGATCCTGTGAGAACATTGTGGTCCACAAATATGTACAGAACTACTCTAAAAGAAAGAGCCCTTATAGCTATTAATGAAAATAGAAAATTTGATATGATCACCTTAAATAGGCGCAAAGACAAATCTGAGTTTTATTTATCCATAACTTTATCAGGTGTTAAAGATGAAACAGGAAAAATTATTTATTATATTTGCATAGGTAAAGATATAACTGATGCAAAGTTATTGCATGAAAGACTACATAAAATAAAGTATACAGATGAAGTGACTAAATTACCTAATCAAGCAGCCTTTGCAGAACTTGTTTATAATCAAGTAGCAAAGGAAGAAGGGCATTTTGCTATTATTCTCTTTGATATTAGTAAGATGAGTTATATTAATAATACATATGGACTCGCCACAGGAGATATATTGCTGAGGAAGATTGCAGATAGACTAGAAAGAGTAATTTATAAAGGTGGAACAATTGCCAAGTTAAACTCAGATGTTTTTGCAGCCATTTATGAAGAAGCTGAAGATGTAGAAGAAATCAATGAATTTATAAATATTATTTTTGAACAAATAACAGAACCGTTTATTATAAATAACCAAGAACTATATATTGAAATGTCTGTAGGGGTGAGTCTATATCCTTGTCATGCAAAAACAGCAGGACAGCTTATTAATAAAGTACAAATCGCCCTTACAAGAGCAAAAGAACAAAATGGAAAAAATAAAGTTGTTTTCTATGAAGACTATATAGAAGATGAAGTAAAGAGAAGAATACTCGAAGAAAACGATATTCATCAAGCTTATAAAAATAATGAATTTGTTGTCTATTATCAGCCTTTTATCGATTTGCAAAGAGAAACTTTAACAGGAATGGAAGCACTACTTAGACGTAAAAAACCTAATGGTGAAATAATCATGCCAGGTAAATTTATAGATTTACTTGAGGAGTTAGAACTTATTGAACAAGTTGGGGTACAAGTTATAGAAGATGTTTGTGCTCAGCTTAGAAGCTGGATAGATGAAGGATATAGCATTGTACCGATATCTATTAACTTATCTACCTTACAGTTTAAAAATCCTAACCTTGCTGGAAATATTATAAATATATTAGAAAAATATAATATCCACCCAAGCCTAGTTATATTGGAAATTACAGAGACTACTGTAATGAAAGATATTGAGATGGCGCAAAAAACTATAGGTGAACTAAGAAATTATGGTTTTAAAATCGCAATTGATGATTTTGGAACAGGCTATTCTTCACTAGGTTATTTGAAAAAGTTTTTATTTGATCATTTAAAGATAGATATTTCATTTATTAAAGAGATTGTTCAAAATCCACAAGATCGTGTCATTGTAGGTGCTATTGTTTCCATTGCCAAAGCTTTAAGTTTACAAACTATAGCTGAAGGAATAGAGACTTTAGACCAATTAGAAATTGTTCAAGAAATGGGATGCGAGATGGGACAAGGCTATTTGTGGGACGCACCTCTTAAACCTGAGCTCATACAGGAAAAATATTTGCTTAAATTATATAAGTAGTAAGAGTATGAGGAATAATTATTTTCAAAAAATGTGAGTATATGGAAAAAAATGACCTTGTAAAGAGGAACTTAAGTATGCTAAACTAAATAAAAATAATAGAAAATAAAGGAGCTAGTATTGAATGGATACAATTCAAAACATGACATTAGCTCAGTTGAGAGAACTTGCAAAAGCAAAAGGTCACACACATATTAGTAAGCTAAAAAAAGCTGAACTTATTGATCTTCTTATATCTAATGAATCGAGTCCGGTTATCCCTTCCTTAACTCACCAATCTGAATCTGTTCAAGATAAAATAGAAATTCCATTAAGTCCTACCACAGATCAATCTATGGATACACTTCCTGATGAAGGCGAAGTCAATGATGAAAGTGAAGTCAATGATGAAAGTGAAGAAAACCTTAAATTAAGCCGTACAGACCGTATGACTGGAGCTGGTATTTTAGAGATTATGCCAGACGGTTATGGATTTTTGCGTGCTCGTAATTTTATGAGGGGAGAAAATGATATTTACTTATCTATTTCTCAAATTCGTAGATTTAATTTAAAGACAGGTGACTGGATTGAAGGAGATATGCGTAAGCCTAAAGAAGGTGAAAAAGCAGGTGCGCTTTTATATGTACACAAAGTAAATGGAGATCGTCCTGAAAAGGCTAAATATCGTCCAAACTTTGAAACACTTACACCAGTATTTCCAAAGCAAAGACTTTCATTAGAGTATGATGAGAATGTGTTATCTACTCGTATTATAGACATCATTGCACCTATAGGAAAAGGTCAAAGAGGTCTTATTGTAGCCCCACCTAAAGCGGGGAAAACAGTTCTTTTAAAGCATATTGCTAATGCCATTACAAACAATCATAAAGATGTTTCTTTAATCGTACTTCTTATTGATGAAAGACCAGAAGAAGTAACAGATATTAGAAGAAGTATAGAAGGGCAAGATGTACAAGTTGTAGCGTCTACCTTTGATGAGCCACCAGAACATCATAAGCAAGTTGTAGAAATGGTTCTTGAACGTGCAAAACGTATGGTAGAACAAGGCAAAGATTTAGTTATCTTGCTAGATAGTATTACCAGAATGGCCAGAGCTTATAACTTAACTATCCCACCTAGTGGGCGTACGTTATCAGGTGGACTTGACCCAGCTGCCTTACACATGCCTAAGAAATTTTTTGGAGCTGCAAGAAAAATAGAAAATGGTGGAAGTTTAACCATTTTAGGCACTGCTCTTGTTGAAACAGGAAGCAAGATGGATGAGGTAATCTTTGAGGAATTTAAAGGAACAGGTAACATGGAACTTGTTCTAGATCGTTCCCTTTCAGAACGTAGAATTTTCCCAGCTATTGATATTTACAAGTCTGGTACAAGACGCGATGATCTACTACTTTCAAGTGATGAGGCTAATGTGGCATATAACATCAGAAGAGAGATGACAAGAGGTGGCTCAGCTGAGGTAACAGAAGGACTTATCAGCAAAATGCTTAAATATCCAACAAATTCACTTTTTGTTGAAAAAATGAAGCAAAACCCATAGGATTGACCTTGCATTTTAAAAATAGACATGATATAATACCAATGTTGTCATAATAGTATTGTTAACGTTTGAATTAACATAGAAAAAGCGATGGAAGAGGTGAATAGCATGAATAAAGAAATCCAACCAAAATACGAAGAACTTGAAGTTGTATGTAACTGTGGTACTACAATCAAAACACGTTCAACTAAATCAGATATTCGCGTAGAAGTTTGCTCAAATTGTCATCCTTTCTACACTGGTAAACAAAGAGCTGCACAAGCTAAAGGTAGAATTGACAAGTTCAATAAGAAATACAACGTTCAATAATCGTAAACGAGAGGGGTTGAGAGGATGGTCTCAACTCTTTTTTTTTACTTTTTTTGTAAAAGTTAACTTTTTTTAAAATGAGGAGGTGCAATATGGCAAGAACAGATATTGGTGGTCAAGCAGTCATTGAAGGCGTTATGATGAAAGGTAGAAAAATCTACGCTGTAGCTGTTAGAAAGCCAGATGAAGAAATTGTAGTAGATGTACAAGATACAAAGAGCATTTTGGACAAATACAAAATACTTAGATGGCCTGTTTTAAGAGGCATTGCAGTATTTGTTGAATCCCTTACACTTGGTGTAAAAACCTTAACCTATTCAGCTGAAGTGTTTGGTGATGATGAAGAATTAGAAGAAAGTAAATTTGAAAAGTGGCTTATGGAAAAGCTGGGGGATAAGGCTGAAAAGTTCTTAATAGGTGTAACCATGTGTGTCTCTTTTGTCCTTGCAATAGGTATTTTTATGATTTTACCAATGCTTATAAGTACCTTATTTAAAAGTCTTATTGCATCATCTTTTGTACTTAACTTAGTAGAAGGTTTATTTAGAATACTTATTTTCTTAGGATATATGAAGCTAGTTACACGTTTAAAGGATATACAACGTACTTTTCAGTATCATGGAGCGGAACATAAAACAATTAACTGTTTAGAAAAAGAGCAAGAACTTACTGTGGAAAATGTTAGAAAGTGTTCTAGACTACACAAAAGCTGTGGAACAAGTTTTCTATTTGTAGTAATGATTGTAAGTATTCTTGTCTTTAGTTTATTTACAACACAAAATATATGGTTAAGAATGATTATACGTATAGTTATGGTACCAGTTGTAGCTGGACTTTCTTATGAATTTATTAGATGGGCAAGGAAGGCAGATAGCAATAAATTGGCAATACTTTTAAGTAAGCCAGGTATGTGGTTACAAAAATCATTTACAACACTTGAGCCAGATGATAAACAAATAGAAGTGGCAATAGCTGCAGTAAAAGGAGTTTTAGATAATGAGCATCAAGATGGACCAGCTAGAGGATGTAACTGTTAATCAACTTATCCTAATAGGAAGAAATCAGCTTATAGATGCTAATAGGCCTGATGCAGCAATAGATGCTAGATTGCTTATGCTTCATGTACTAAACTATAGTACAGCTGAACTTCTTCTTCATGGAAATGATAAGGTAGAGACAGGGCTAAAAGAAACTTATTTAGAATTAATCAAGAAACGTAGAGAGGGTATACCTCTTCAACATATTACAAATAGCCAAGAATTTATGGGACTAGAGTTTTATGTAGATGAGCATGTACTTATTCCAAGGCAAGATACGGAAACTCTTATTGAGACAGTGCTTGAATATAATAAGAGCAATAAGATAGAAAAAGCTGTTGAAATAGGTGTAGGCTCAGGTTGTATTAGCATATCTTTAGCACATTATATAGAAGGCCTTCATATAACAGGTATAGATATTTGTGAAGAGGCTTTAAATGTAGCTAAAAGGAATGTTTTGGCACATGAACTTATTACAAACATTACCCTCTTGAAAAGTGATGTATTTACAGATTATGATGGAGAAGAAGAAAGCTTAGACTTAATTATTTCTAATCCACCTTATATTACATTAGAAGAATGTAATGAGCTTATGGAAGAGGTTATAGGACATGAACCACGTAAAGCTTTAACAGATGAAGGGGATGGCCTTAAGTTTTATAGAATAATTACACAAGAAGGTAAAAAATACTTAAAACCAGGTGGCCTCATAGCCTATGAGATAGGGTATTTACAAGGAAAAGATGTATGTGCTATTTTAGAAAAAGAAGGCTTTAAAGATATTAAGTTGATACAAGACTTAGCACACAAGGACCGAGTAGTTATAGGAACTAAAATATAAATAATAATGAGGTGAATGAATGTTTGATCAGCTGGAAGATCTAATACAAAAATTTGAAGACATTGGTGAAATGATCAGTGACCCAACAGTTATAGCAGACCAAGATAGATGGCAAAAGCTTATGAAAGAACATAGTGATTTAAGACCTATTGTAGAAAAGTATAAAGAATACAAAGCTACATTAGAGGCGATTGATGATGCACTTATGATGCTAGACGATAAGCTTGATGATGACTTTAGAGAGCTTGTTAAAGAAGAGCTTAACGAAAACAAAAAACGTGTTGAACCGTTAGAAAATGAAATTAAACTTTTATTATTACCAAAGGACCCTAATGATGAGAAAAACGTTATCGTAGAAATCCGTGGTGGTGCAGGTGGAGATGAAGCAGCACTTTTTGCAGCTGACCTTTACCGCATGTATAACCGTTATGCAGAACGTGCAAAATGGAAAACAGAGCTCATGGAAGTAAACGAAAGTGGTATTGGTGGTTTTAAAGAAGTTATCTTTATGATTAAAGGCCAAGGTGTTTACTCTAAACTTAAATACGAAAGTGGTGTACACCGTGTACAACGTATACCATCTACAGAGTCAGGTGGACGTATTCATACATCAACAGTTACAGTAGCTATTCTTCCAGAAGCAGAAGAAGTAGACGTTGAACTTAATATGAATGATGTACGTATTGATGTATTTAGAGCATCTGGTAATGGTGGTCAGTGTGTAAATACAACAGACTCAGCTGTTCGTGCAACTCACGTACCAACAGGTTTAGTTGTATCTTGTCAAGATGAGAAATCACAGCTTAAAAATAAAGAAAAAGCACTTAAAGTATTACGTGCTAGACTTTATGATATGGAACAAGCTAAGCAACATGCTGAAATGGCAGCAGAGAAGAAAAGCCAAGTAGGTACAGGAGACCGTAGTGAACGTATTCGTACTTACAACTTCCCACAAGGACGTGTAACAGATCACCGTGTTGGTCTTACATTACACAGATTAGATTCTATCCTTGATGGTGACTTAGAAGAGATCATTGATACGCTTACAACTGTAGACCAAACAGAAAAACTTAAGCTTGTAACAAATGAATAATATACAATGAGAGGCTGATATAGAGTGATTCTAAACTTTACATCAGCCTTTTTGTTGTCTGTGGGGTAATGATTTCCCTAGATAATAAAGAAGAATAGATAAGTAGTAGGAAGTATGTGGACAGGAAAGGATAATAAGATATAATAAAGGGGACATACAGAAAATTTTATAAAAATATAATAAGTAGTATACAAGGGGGAGTACAGATGAATAAGAAGTATTTTATAGGGTTTATAATTGTTTTTTTAATTGAAGCATTTATAGCAGTTTTTGTTCGTGACCAGTTTATTAGGCCTTTTGTTGGAGATGTATTAGTAATTATTTTAATGTATCTATTTATTAAAAGTTTTATAAAAAGACCAATGCCCTTATTACCTATATATTTATGGGTATTTGCAATTCTTGTAGAAATAGGACAATACTTTAACCTAGTGGAAATATTAAGGTTACAAAATTCTAGACTTTGTAGAGTTATAATGGGAACTACATTTGATATAAAGGATATAGTTTGTTATACAGTGGGAGCCCTTATACTTGTTGGATGGCAGTTATATAGAAAAAATATGCAAAGAAAAATATGCAACCACTAATATATAAAGAGTAGATACCTATTAGGTATCTACTCTTTATATATTAGTGGTTATTATTTGAATTTTTGTTCCAGTGTTTTTTAAAGGCAGTAGTTTGGGTGCCTGGGTCATTTTGTAACCCACTTTTTTGACGACTCTTTTGAGAGCCTTGTTGAGGAATGTTTTTCTTTACAGCTTCATCCATGTTATTCACCTCGATTTAAGTTTCCTAGTTAGTATGTTAAAGATAGATAAAAAGTATTTATAAAGTAATTAGATAGGAACAAGTAAAATAAGGAATATATTTTTAGAAATAGGGTATTATACTAAAAGAAAAGCTATGATTTATAACAATATCATAGAAATAAAAATGTTAATAAATAACAATAGATATAAAGGAACTTTAAGTAAAATAGCTACGTCTAAAATTATAGATTTAAGACTTAAACTTAAAAACGAGGAGAATTTACCATGAAAATAAATAAAAAGTTAATCGCCATGATGATGACATTAGCAATTGGAGGAGCACTTGTAGGATGTACAAATAATCAAGAGCAACCACCAACACCACCAACAGGAGTGGAGACACCAGTAGAAAATCCAGAAGAAGTACCTACAGAAGGTGAAGTATCACCTTTAGCAAATGAGGTTGCTACTATAACAGAAGGTATGGAACTACCAAGCTTAGTACCAATGCCAGAAGAAATGTTTAACGATACTTTTGGAATTGATACAAGTCTATTAAAGGATTACTATGTAGGTATGCCAATGATGAATGTACATGCAACAGAAATAGCAATCTTTGAAGTGAATAATGAAGCTGATGTAGATACAGTAATGGCTGGTATTGAAAAACGTCAAAAAGCTTTAGAAGAACAGTGGAAATCATATTTACCAGATCAATACGAACTTGTTCAAAACTATAAAACCGCAGTAAAAGGTAATAAGATTTTATTTGTTATTAGTGACCAAGCGGATACAATTGTAGAAAATTTTAATGCAGCTAAATAAATTTTTAGATAAAAGTTCTCTTAGAAGGGATATATCCTTTTTAAGAGAACTTTTTTTGTTGACAAATTCTAAACAAAATGTAGATAGGTTATAGAGAAGTTATAGATAAGTTATAGATAAGTTATAGAGAAAATAAAAGGTATACCTATAAAAAAGATTAATGAATTAAAGATATATAGGAAGATTGTTAAAAAATATTTAAAATCTATTTGACAAAAAACTAACAATATGTTAACATAATGTTAATAAAAGTTAATTATTTAACAGACGGGAGACACGAGACATGAGTAAGAAATTAATAAAATCTTTAAGTTTAGTTGCACTGGCGACTATGATGGCATTAACAGTAGGATGTACTGAGAAAGCTCCAATTCAACCAGAAGAAACAAAAGTAGAAGCACCAGCAACAGAAGAAGCTAAAGAAGATGCAGTAACAGCAGCTTCAGAGCAAGTAGAACTTATTGATTTAGATTGGGATGCTAGACCAGAACTCGGTATCGTTAAAGGGGATTACTATAGAGTTGAAGAACGTTTTAGACAAGGACATTTAGGGATATTAGAAGTTGTAACTAATAGTGATAAAATTGCTAAAGTTAAATTCAACGAACTAGGTCGTCCAAACTACTATATTCGTCAATACCAAAATGTACCTAAACGTTATTCAGAATATAACTTTGCTATGGGTGAAGCAAAAGGTGCAGCTTGGATTCAAAGTGTAGTAGCAGTAGAAAAGCAAATGGTAGAAGAGCAAAGATTATCAGGAGAATTTGATGTAGTATCAGGTGCATCAAATAGTATCTTCCAATCAATGGTACCACTTGCAGAAAAAATTGAAGCAAACTTAGGCACACCTTCAAATCAAAAATACTATAGTATTGCAGAAGATTTAGGTGGTGGACTTACAGGTCTATTAGAAGTTGTAGTAGAAGATGGAAAAATCATTTCATGTCGTTATGATGAAATCTTTGCAGCTAATCCAGATGAGATTGAAGATGCAAAACTTAAAAAACACTATAGAACATCTAAATATGAAAGTATTACATATCAAGAACCATCAAGAATCGGATTTAATGTTCAAATGGATGCTTTAAATGATAAAGTAGTAGAAACTCAAGACTTACTTGACTTAACAGATTTACCAGCTATCGAAGCAACAGGGGATTATGGTAAAACAGGTTATACAGAACGTAATACAGCTTGGGATAACTACCTTAAGTTAGCAGAAAAACTTTTAGCTGAAATGAAAGCAGACCAAGCGTTATAAGAATAATATATATAAATAAGAGGTAGTAACTACACTTTATGTAGTTACTACCTCTTATTTTCTAGGTTAAGTTCTAAATGTACCCCCTTTCTCCATAAAATAAAAGAGGAGGTGGACAAGATGAATATATGGAGTATTATTTTACTTGCATTTATAGCAGAGGGAATAGGTGTACTAATAGGTATAGTATTATACTACCTATTCAATATTAAAAGTCAGCGTTTAATAGGAATGCTCTTTGGGGTTACTTCAGGGATTATGATCTCTATGATCTGCTTTGATGTATTACCTCATGCAACAGAAGCTGGAGAAAATGGACTTATGGTAATAGGTGTTGTCATAGGTATTTTAATTGGGCTTTTTTTAGAAGATTTAACAAGTCTATTAGGTAGTGGAATAAAGGGAAATAAAAGTAAACAAATGCATACGGGTCTTATGCTTTTATTAGGTATTGCTATACATAATGTACCAGAAGGTATTGCTATGGGAACCTTGGGTGTTACGTCGCCAGAAACTATTATGCAATTTGCCTTTGTTATTTGTATTCATAGTATACCAGAAGCCATTGCTATAGCTATTCCTTTAAAAGCAGCTAGAACTCCTTCCAAAATAGTATGGAGTATTCCTTTAGTGCTGGGATGTATTATGGGAATTGGGGGAGGAATTGGCTTTATGATGAGTCAAATAGCAAGCAATTTTATAACCCTTATATTAGGCCTAGCTGCTGGAATTATCTTGTACATTGTATGTGAGGAACTTATTCCAGAATCTCGGAAGATTTGGAATGGGAGAATGACAACAGTAGCAACTATTATAGGTATTATTTTAGGCATGCTCTTAGTTGGATAATATTACATTTTGAATACAATTTTTTTGAAATTACCTTACATATGTAAAAATGTGATAAACTATATAAAGTTAAACTAAGAGGAGGCAACAAATGAAAGCAAAGAAACTACTGATAAGCGCCCTAGTATGCGCTTGTGCATGGACTATACCTGTTTTCGGGGCACAGAATATAGAGTACGTACATAATACAAACAATGAACTAGTAAAAGAAATGGCTATAGACCTTAAAACGGAAAAGTCTATTAAGAACTTTAATGATACATATTATATCTCAACAGATTTTATTAAAACATATATAAATGGGGTAACCACAACTTGGGATAGTGTGCTTAAAGAAACAACTATTATAATTGAAGGAAATACTTATAGCTTTAAGTCAGAAGGTATGAGTATGGATGTAAATGGCGTAAACTATCCTTTGAATGCCCCTATAATAGTAAGAGATAATAAAACATGGTTACCAATGAAATCCTTTATGGAGGCATTAGGTGGAAATATTCAGTATGTAGTATCTACAAAGACTATGAAAGTACAGTTTCCTCTAACAGAAGTAGAAAAATTAAATACACCACCAGTTGCTGACTTTCAGTTTGGACAAGAATCCTATATTCAAGGACAGAAGGTAGAAGTAGTAGACAAGAGCACAGATCCTGACGGACATTTAATAGAAGATAGAATGTGGAGAATCGAAGGAAACGAAAAACAATATAAAAGTTTTGACGACCTAAAAAAAGATTTAAAAGTTGGATCAAATAATATTAGTTTACGTGTTCAAGATAGCTTACATAGATGGAGTGAGTGGACTACAAAAGAGTTGGTTATAAAAGAAAATAAAGCACCTGTTATTAAAGAACTAAAAACTGATAAAGATGCTTATAGTCAAGGTGAGCCTATTTTATTTAAAGACTATGTGTATGAAAATGAAGAATGGGAAACCATTGTAGAAGAAAGATGGACTTATCAATATATGGGCAAATCAGACACCCAAGTTATGGAAGGCAAACCATACAAGCTATTTAGTGAAGGGCATTATAAAGTAACTTTAGAAGTTAAAGATAGTTTTGGGAAATGGAGTAAGCCTTATACTTTAGACCTTAAAGTGACAGATAAGGTAGTTCAAAGTGAGCTTATGTATAGATTTACAGAAGGACGCATAGGAGATATTCTAGAGAATTATAATAACTTTAACTTCCAAAACTTTGACCCTGTTATTCCAAGTCGAACAACTTACACAGGCGCTACTTTAATTATGAGTAACTCTCCAGAATCTGTACCTAGCAAGGGTATTTTATATGAAGATACTTTCCAAGGAGAAGGAAGAATCTTATATCATCATAAAAATGCTTCAAATGATAATAGTAGAAAACGCTTTGTGATTATGATGGAAAATGTAAATGAGTTTCCTATTAAAGTAGTAAGTATGAATGAAAGTCATAAAGGACCTTCTACAGATATTCTTTATTTAGGCCAGCAAGTAACAGCAGATATACTAGACCAAGGTATAGAAAAGCACTACACATTACAACCAGGTGAAAAAACATATTTATTTGATACAGGCAAGAGAAATTGGTATAAAGGACAAACTATATCAGGAATGTTGGACTTATACTGTCAAAGTCCTTTAAAAATAACTATCGCTATGGTAGGGGATCAAACTCAAATGAAGCATATTGAGAATTTAACTTATCTACAACATGATGGTACTCACACAAGAGGAACATTCCCTAATGCAGATAGATACTATACAGTAGATATACCAAAAGATCAACCTTATAAATTAATGTTAGGTCTAGCATCAGGGGATATTGAACAACCTATTACAGGTTATGACGCCCTTACAGGTAAAGGTGTAGTCAATAAAGGAAACTATGGTGTAAAATATCATATTCAAATTAATACTGAAGAAAATACAGGTATTTTATTAAATCCACGTGGTAATATATTTAAAGGTGCCATAGCATGGAAAAATGAGCGTAGCTTTGAGGCACCAACAGGACATTTAAATGGTGGTAAAAATGCAGTAACTATAGGAACTGTTAAACCAGGCAAAACTAAAGAACTTCTTTATATGCTTCCAAATGGTTCATCAGCTCCAGTACTTATTTGCTTTATTCCAGAAAATTTATGGAATAACTATTAAAATTTACATATGGTTTAAAATGCACCTATTAAAAATATAGGTGCTATTTTTATATTAATTAATAAGCCTAATAAAAATATTATTAAGGACAATTAATAAAATCTAATCGTATAAAAATCTGCTAAAGTGTAAAAATAAGGATGTATTTTACTATACTGAGGAGGTTTTTTTATGCCAAAATTAAATTGTAGTGTACAGAACTGTGCTTATAATGCAGAAAGCTGTTGTAGTTTAGGAAATGTAAAAGTAGATGGCTCATCAAACACAGAGCATACAGAAGGTACTTGTTGTAATAGTTTTACAGAAGGTGGAGAGGGACATAACTGCAGTAGTGGACCAGCAGACAACTCTGAAATAGATTGCCAGGCTACTAACTGTACACATAATGATAATTGTAAGTGCTGTGCAGATAGTATCCAAGTAGTAGGTAATGGAGCTGACCGCTGTGGCGAAACTGAATGTGGTACTTTTTCCAGAAAAAGCTAGGATAGATTTATAGGATAAGCATATACTAGTTATGTTAATAAAATACATCTTTAGGAGAGACAACTATGGCAAACACAAAAAATTCAAGTTACAATAAAACATCAAATAATGCATCAAATTCAAGTTATAATAAAACATCAAACAATGCATCAAATTCAAGTTACAATAAAACATCAAATAGTACATCAAATTCAAGCTATAATAATGCATCAAATTCAGCGTATGATGAAACTACAGACTGTGGAAATTGCGGGAACTGTGGTAGAAAATAGTTAAATGAATAGATAAAAGCCAATAGGAGAACAAACATTCTCTTATTGGCTTTTTCTTTTTAACTACATAGTGTATGATAGATAAAAATAGATGGTAAACTTTAAGAAGAAGGGAATGAAAAGAGAATGGATAAAAAGAAAGTTTTTAAGATACAATCTGCTTTTAAACCTACAGGCGACCAACCACACGCTATTGAAAAATTAGTAGCAAGTATAGAAAAAGGCAATCGTTATCAGACACTTTTAGGTGTAACAGGTTCAGGAAAAACTTTTACAATGGCAAATATTATTGAAAAGGTTCAAAAGCCCACTTTAATTATTGCACATAATAAAACACTTGCTGCCCAGCTTTATAGTGAATTTAAAGAGTTCTTTCCAGACAATGCAGTAGAATACTTTGTTTCTTACTATGATTATTATCAGCCAGAGGCCTATGTGCCTTCAAGTGATACTTATATTGAAAAAGATTCTAGTGTAAATGAAGAGATTGATAAGCTACGTCACTCGGCAACAGCGGCATTAGCTGAGAGAAATGACGTGATTATTGTAGCCAGTGTATCTTGTATTTACGGTTTAGGTGACCCTGTTGACTATGAAAATCAAGTATTATCTTTACGTACAGGGATGGAAATGGATAGAGATGATGTACTTAGAAAGCTTGTACAAATTCAGTACAATCGTAATGATATGGACTTTGCTAGATCAACCTTTAGAGTAAGAGGGGATACAGTAGAAATTATTCCAGCAGGTGCATCAGAAAAAGCTATACGTGTAGAGTTCTTTGGGGATGAGATTGATAGAATTGCAGAAATTGATCCTCTTACTGGAGCTGTACTTGGCTATCGTGACCACGTAGCTATTTTCCCAGCTTCTCACTACTCTATTAGTAGAGAAAAGATGGAAGTAGCTATAGAAGCCATAGAGCAAGAACTCAAAGAAAGATTAGAAGAACTGAAAAATGAAGATAAATTATTAGAGATGCAAAGACTAGCTCAACGTACTAACTTTGATATTGAGATGTTAAGAGAAATGGGTTATTGTTCAGGAGTAGAAAACTATTCTCGTCACTTATCAGGTAGAGAGAAGGGCAGTACACCATTTACCCTTATAGATTACTTCCCAGATGATTTTCTTATTATGGTAGATGAGTCTCATATGACCGTACCTCAAATTCGTGGTATGTATAATGGTGACCAAGCCCGTAAAAATGTATTAGTAGATTATGGTTTTAGGCTACCATCTGCTCTTGATAATAGACCACTTCAATTTGATGAATTTGAAGAAAAGATTAACCAAATTATGTTTGTATCTGCTACACCAGCTCAGTATGAACTAGAACATTCCCTATGTATAGCAGAGCAGCTTATTAGACCTACAGGATTACTTGATCCACCAATTGATGTACGACCTGTCAAAGGACAAATTGATGATTTATTAGGTGAGATTAATAAACTAACGGCTAAAGGGGAAAAGATATTAGTAACGACTCTTACAAAACGTATGTCTGAAGACTTAACAGATTATCTAAAAGAAATGGGTATAAAGGTTAAGTATCTTCATTCAGATATTGATACACTTGAGCGTATAGAAATTGTACGTGATTTACGTATGGGTGTATTTGATGTATTAGTAGGTATTAACTTACTACGTGAAGGATTAGATATTCCAGAAGTATCTTTAGTAGCTATTTTAGATGCAGATAAGGAAGGATTCTTACGATCTGAAACTGCGCTTATCCAGACGATAGGTCGTGCAGCTAGAAACTCAGAAGGGCATGTAATTATGTATGCAGACCATGTTACAAGGTCTATGCAAAATGCTATATCAGAAACTAATAGAAGAAGACAGATTCAGATGGATTACAATGAAGCTCACGGTATTACACCTCAAACTATTAAGAAAGAAATTAGAGACTTAATTGTAGCCACTAAGACAAGTAAGAAAGAAGATGAATTCTTTAAGGAAAAAGATCCAGAATCTATGAGTCCAGAAGAACTTAAAAAGACTATAGATAAGGTAGAAAAAGAAATGAAGAAGGCAGCTCGTGACTTACAATTTGAGCGTGCAGCAGAACTTAGAGATACACTTATTAAGCTTAAACAACTATCTGTATCAAGATAAACTAACTAAAATTGACAGCGAACATATGTTTGATTTTGCCTATTGGTGTGATATAATAGCTTTAAAAAGATAGGTAAGAAGGGGATAATATGAAAAATAAGATTATGATTAAAGGTGCGCGTGAGCACAATTTAAAAAATATTGACCTTGAACTTACTCGTGACCAATTAATTGTCTTTACTGGATTAAGTGGTTCAGGTAAGTCCTCTTTAGCTTTTGATACCATTTATGCTGAAGGACAAAGACGTTATGTAGAATCTTTATCAGCTTATGCTAGACAATTTTTAGGACAGATGGAAAAGCCAGACGTAGATTATATATCTGGATTATCCCCTGCTATTTCTATTGATCAAAAGACTACAAGTAAGAATCCACGTTCTACAGTAGGTACTGTTACAGAAATATATGATTATTTAAGATTACTTTTTGCCCGTGTAGGGATACCACATTGTCCAAGTTGTGGTAAAGAAATTAAAAAGCAAACTATAGATCAAATGGTAGACCAATTGATGGAGCTTCCAGAACGTACAAAAGTACAGCTTTTAGCACCAGTTGTAAGAGGGCGTAAAGGTAGACATGAGAAGGTTCTTGAAACAGCAGTAAAGCAAGGATATATACGTGCACGCATTGACGGAGTAGTATATGACCTAACAGAAATGGAAGTAGACTTAGATAAGAATAAAAAGCACTCTATAGATATTGTAGTAGACCGTTTAGTGATTAAGGAAGGTATTCAAAAACGTTTAACAGACTCTATTGAGACAGTTATGAAGCAAACAGGTGGCCTAATGATTGCAGAAATTAATGGGGAAGAAGAGATTAACTTTAGCCAAAGCTTTTCTTGTCCAGATTGCCAAATTAGCATTGATGAAATAGAGCCTCGTTTATTCTCTTTCAACAATCCTTTTGGAGCTTGTCCAACTTGTACAGGACTTGGTGAAAAGTTAGAAGTAGACCCAGAGCTTGTTATACCTAATCCAGAGCTTACTCTAAGACAAGGGGCTATTGCTGTTATAGGATGGGGTTCTATTGCCAATCCAGATAGTTATGCCTATGCTCTATTTAAAGCACTTATGGCTAAGTATGACTTTGACTTAGATACACCATTTAGTGAACTTCCAGAAAAGGTACAAAATATTATCTTGTACGGTACAGGTGATGAGAAGGTACAGTTTACCTTTAGTGGAGAATACGGTACAAGACACTATGATTATGCCTTTGATGGTGTAGTAGGCAATACTAAACGCCGTTATGAAGAAAGTTCTTCAGAGAGTATGCGTGATGAATATGAAAGCTTTATGACAAGTATTCCATGTAAAACTTGTAAAGGTGCAAGACTTAAGCCAGAAGCACTTGCAGTAACTGTAGGTGATAAAAATATTAATGATGTAACCAATATGTCTATTGGAGAGCTTAGAACTTTCTTCTTAGAAGTAGAACTTACAAATAGACAAAAAGCCATAGGTGATCAAATACTAAAAGAGATTAATGCAAGACTTGGTTTCTTGGTAGATGTAGGTCTTGATTATCTTACTTTATCTCGTTCTTCAGGTACTTTATCAGGAGGAGAGGCACAGCGTATTCGTTTAGCTACTCAAATTGGTTCAGGTCTTGTAGGTGTACTTTATATTTTGGACGAGCCTAGTATAGGACTTCACCAAAGAGATAATGAAAGGCTGATTCAAACCTTAGTCCGTCTAAGAGATTTAGGAAATACACTTATTGTTGTAGAACATGATGAGGATACAATGCATGCGGCAGACTGGATCGTAGATATAGGGCCAGGTGCTGGTGAGCATGGTGGACAAATTATATCAAGTGGTCCAATAGATACAATTTTAGCTTGTGAATCCTCTGAAACAGGAGCTTACTTAAGTGGACGTAAGCAGATAGAGATCCCAGAGAAAAGAAGAAAAGGTAATGGCAATAAAATCAAAATTGTAGGTGCCAAAGAAAATAACCTTAAAAATGTAAGTGTAGATATTCCACTTGGAACTTTAACTTGTATTACAGGTGTATCAGGATCAGGAAAGAGTACTTTAATCAATGAGATTCTTCTTAAGCGTCTCGCGCGTGATTTAAATCGTGCTAAGCTTAAACCAGGAGCTCATAAAGATATTAAAGGCCTAGAAAATCTAGATAAGGTTATTCACATCGACCAATCTCCAATCGGGCGTACACCACGTTCTAATCCAGCTACTTATGTAGGTGTATTTGATATGATACGTGATGTTTTTGCAGGCACACAAGAAGCTAAGATGAAAGGTTATCAAAAAGGACGTTTTAGCTTTAACGTAAAAGGTGGACGCTGTGAAGCTTGTAGAGGGGATGGAATGCTTAAGATAGAAATGCATTTCTTACCAGATGTATATGTACCTTGTGAAGTATGTAAAGGTCAGCGTTACAATAGAGAGACTCTAGAAGTTAAATACAAAGATAAAACTATCTCAGATGTATTAGACATGACAGTTGAAGAAGCACTGAAATTCTTTGAGAACTTCCAAGCTATTAGCCGTAAGCTTCAAACACTTTATGATGTAGGATTAGGCTATATAAGACTTGGACAATCTTCAACTACTTTATCAGGTGGAGAGGCACAACGCGTAAAATTAGCTACAGAATTAAGTAAGCGCGGTACAGGTAAAACTATGTATATCTTAGATGAGCCAACAACAGGATTACACTTTGCCGATGTGCATAAGTTAGTAGGAATATTAGATAGACTTGTGGAAAGCGGTAATACAGTTGTAGTTATTGAACATAATCTAGATGTTATTAAAACAGCAGACTATATTATTGATTTAGGCCCAGAAGGTGGTAGCCGTGGTGGTGAAATTGTAGCTACAGGTACACCTGAACAAGTAGCAAAAGTAGAGCAGTCCTATACAGGTAAGTTCTTGAAAAAGATGTTGTAGCACTTTCGTAAAAGAGTTTATTAAGGGACATATAAATAAAAAGGCTGTTATAGTAGAGTAAGTAATCTTCACTATAACAGCCTTTTAAAATTTAATTAGTATCTTTCGATTGTAACTTTACTATCTTCGTATTTCATAACAAGGCGGCCACTGCCAACTTTATTGTACACATAGCCGTTAAATTCTTTATCACCAAGTTCTTCTTGAAGATCTTCAATAATACTTTCCATGAAATCTTTTAAAGTTCTAAGGTCATCACGATCAATAGCACGTTCGAAGTCATTCCAGTTTTGTCTATCATCCATAGTAAGGTCAGTGTAGAGTTTGAAGCTAATTGTTTCAAAGTCATCACTTTCGTTTTCTAATTCAATTTCATCAATATTAATAATTTCATTTTTTAAGAGTTCATATTTAAGTGTAGGAAGTTTGTCATAGTCACTAATACTCATTAAGTAATCAGCAGCATCATCTAAATCATCTTGTGTAAGTTGTTTACTATAAGAGAAACGACCTTTATTGTTGCATGTAAAGTTACCAACAGTCTCCTCTAAATAGTCATTAGAAAGGGTACCTTTAATAGCTACTTTTGAACCGAGTTCTTTTTGAATTACAGCACACATATCATCAAGTAATGATTCAACCTTATCATCTTTCATTTTACCAAATGCTGTATTATCAGCTTTAGTATCAAATGATACAGTTAATTCTAACTCTTCATTTCTTGAGTTATAATTTAAATCAAATAACCAGTACACACCATATTTATTTTCATAGTCTTCTTCTAAGATAGTTTCTAATTTAGCTAAACCAGCAGTTGATAAATCTGGTTTTTTAGATTCTTCTTCTTTTTTCTCTTCTTCTAGTTGTTCATAGTATTCAAGTTTTTTCTGAGCAGTTGCTAATTGATTTTTAAGTGTAGCAATCTCTAAGTTTTTGCTTGCAAGCTCTTGTTCTGTTACTGATGAAGCAGGTGTTTTTGAAGTGATTTGAACAGTTTTGTTTGTACCGTCCCAACCTACATTGTTATTAGTCATTTGACCTGCATCACGAAGTGATACGTATACAGTACCATCAATCATAAATGGTTCGTATTGAGGTGTTTTGAAACTACCATCATATGTAACTTTAATATTATTATAAACAGCTTTTACATTTTTAGAAAGGTTTGCTGCATTTACAGAGAAAGCCCCTGTTCCAATTGCCATAACACACCCTAAAGCTACAGCTTTTTTCATTTTTTTGCTCATAAAAATTAACCTCCTTCAGATTAAATAAGTTTATAGATATAAGCTATTAATACTAAGTATAGCTAATGAAACTTGAAAATTCAATTTAACTGGGGAAAATTAATGAAACTGTAATAAACTATTAACTTAAATATAATTTAACAATTTTAGGAAGTATAAAATTGTGTTAGTTTATATGATAGTATAAAAAGTATTTGGGAAATATTAATATATATAAACTACTGAAACTGGTTTATACTTGAAGTAGAGAGATAAAAAAGGAGAAGTGCTATGTTTGATATAAAAGAAGAACTAAAAAAACTTCCTAGCTCACCTGGCGTTTATCTCATGAAAAATGAGTTAGATCAAATTATCTATGTAGGTAAAGCAGTGAGCCTTAAAAATAGAGTAAAGCAATACTTTCAACAATCAAGAAATCATTCTATTAAAACTATAAGATTAGTAGAACAAATAAAAAGTTTTGAATATATTGTTACCTCTTCAGAACTAGAGGCACTAGTATTAGAGTGTAATTTAATTAAAAGATATAATCCTAAATATAATATTCGTTTAAAAGACGACAAACATTATCCTTATATACGGGTAGATACTCACACAGCATTTCCACGTGTAACTGTAGTAAGAAGTATGAAAAAGGATGGAGCCAAATACTTTGGACCCTATACAGACTCTAATGCTATGTGGGAATTAGTAGAGCTTATTAAGAAGACATGGCCACTTCGTACATGTACACGTGTTTTGCCAAGAGATATTAATAAAGAGCGTGCTTGTCTTAATTATCATATTGGACAATGTAGTGGACCATGTATTGCCAAGATTAATGAGGAAGAGTATAAGTCCATTATAGACGAGGTTATAGCCTTTTTAAGTGGCAAATACCATGATATTATTAAGCGTTTGGAAAAAAGTATGGAAGAAGCTTCTATGAATCTAGAGTTTGAGAAGGCTGCTCTTATTCGTGACCAACTAGCAGCTATTAAAAAGATAGAGCAAAAGCAAACAGCTACTAATAGTAGCATGGAAGATCAAGATGTTATTGCCTTTGCAAGAAGTGAGAAAGATACATTAATGCAAATATATTTTGTGCGTCAAGGCAAGCTTATAGGAAGGGAACATTTTCTTCTTAATGACACACAAGGAGAAGCTATAGAGACGTTATTTAGTGATTTTATTGTACAGTTTTATTCAGAAGCTACTTTTATTCCAAAGCAAATCTTAGTAGAAAAGATGCCAGAAGACCAACAAGTAGTAGAAGAATATTTAAGTATGCATAAAGGGAGTAAGGTAACTATTACATTGCCACAAAAAGGGACAAAACATAACTTATTAGAACTAGCTAGTAAAAATGCTTATATTACCTTAAGTCAATTCGGTGATGAGATAAGAAGACAAGAAGCAAAAACTAAAGGGGCATTAACTGAAATCCAAGAAGCCTTAGGTTTTAGTAAAGCACTTAATAGAATTGAAGCTTATGATATTTCTAATACACAAGGTATAGAATCTGTAGGTGGCATGGTAGTCTTCGAAAATGGTAAACCTAAACGAAGTGATTATCGTAAGTTTAAGATTAAAAGTATTCAAGGACCTAATGACTATGGCAGTATGGAAGAAGTATTAGATCGTAGAATTGCAAGGCTTGTACAAAAGGGTGAGCAAGATAGTTTCACTAAAATGCCTGACCTAATATTGATGGATGGAGGCAAAGGACAAGTTGGTATAGCAGAAAAAGTACTAGGTCAATATGGTTTGAATATTCCAGTATGTGGTATGGTTAAAGATGATAGGCATAGAACGAGGGGACTACTTTATCAAAATGAAGAAGTTATACTTAAACCAAACTCAGAAGGATTTAAGCTTATTACACGTATTCAAGATGAAGTCCATCGCTTTGCTATCGAGTATCATAAAAAGCTACGTAGTAAAGCTCAAGTACAATCTGTATTAGACGATATAAAGGGTGTAGGAAAAGAACGTAAGAAGTATTTAATGAATCACTTTAAAAGTGTTGAACGTTTAAGGCAAGCTTCGCTAGAAGAAATAGAAGCTGTACCAGGGATTACGAAAGATGTAGCAGGGAATATTTATACTTTTTTCCATAAAAGATAAATGGTATAATCAAATATAGCTTATAAAAATTAGAAAAAAGGAGTAAAGGCATGTATTCTGTAAAAGTGAGTAAATTAGTAGAACATTTTAAACTTGAGCCTTTAACACCCCAAATTGAATATGAAGTAAGAGAAATTAAAGAGTCAGATGTAAATAGACCAGCATTACAATTAGCAGGATTCTTTGATTACTTTGACCCTACTAGATTACAGATTATAGGTAAAGTAGAGCATACTTATTTGGAGAAAATGCCAGAAGATAGAAGAAAAGAGTGTATTGAGCGTTTAATGAGCTACAAAGAAATACCTTGTATTGTTTTTTGTAGAGAAGAAATAGAACCTTTTCCAGAAATGGTTGCTTGTGCACAGGCAAGTGGTATTCCACTCTTTAAAACAGATGAATCTACAACTAGTTTCTTAGCAGAAGTAAATAAATGGTTACATGTAGAACTAGCACCACGTATTTCTATGCATGGGGTACTTGTAGATATTTATGGAGAAGGTGTACTGATTACAGGAGAAAGTGGTATTGGTAAAAGTGAGACAGCTCTTGAACTTGTAAGAAGAGGACATCGTCTTGTAGCTGACGATGCAGTAGAAATTAAACGTATTTCAGGTACAACATTACTTGGTTCAGCACCAGAAGTTATCCGTCACTTTATTGAAGTGCGTGGTATTGGTATTGTAGATATTAAACAAATCTTCGGTGTAGGGTCTGTGAAACAGATGAAAAATATTGACCTTGTCATTAAGCTTGAAAATTGGGATCAGAAAAAGCAATACGATAGATTAGGATTAACAAATGAATATATTGATATTTTAGGTATCAATGTAGTAAGTCATTCTATTCCTATTAGACCAGGTAGAAACTTGGCTATTATATGTGAAACAGCAGCTATTAACTTTAGACAGAAAAAAATGGGTTATAACGCAGCAGAAGCATTGAATGAACGTGTTATGAATAACTTACAAAACAACTTTAATAATTAAGTTTTTAAGGGAGGAAGACGATGTATTATATTGGTGTGGATTTAG
Organism: uncultured Eubacteriales bacterium; assembly: GCA_900551325.1. Classification (GTDB taxonomy): domain Bacteria; phylum Bacillota; class Clostridia; order Lachnospirales; family Cellulosilyticaceae; genus Holtiella. The sequence goes on from URVM01000008.1 coordinate 120,979, forward strand.
GCGGGACAACGATTAAAGTAGGCTTACTAAATGATGAATATACAATTATTGATAAAATGGTTATTCCGACAGGAGCAGAACGCTCCTCAGAAGAAGTACTTAAAGATATGGCCAAAGTGTGTAGACAGATTATGGACAAGCATGGTCTAACAGAAGAAAATGTACATTCTATCGGTATTGGTAGTCCAGGTATTGCTTCTCCAGTAGAAGGTATTATTCACTATGCAAGTAACTTAAACTTTAACGAAGTAAATGTTAGAAAAGAAATTCAAAAGTACATCAACCTCAATGTATATGTAGAAAATGATGCCAACTGTGCCGCTTTAGCTGAAGCTGTATGTGGTGCAGCTAAAGGTGAAAAAGATGTAGTTGTTGTTACACTTGGAACAGGTGTAGGTGGTGGTATCATTATTGATGGCAAAGTATATAGCGGAGCATTTTGTGGTGGTGGTGAAATTGGTCACCATGTAATTGAGCTAAATGGTCGTCAATGTGGTTGTGGACGTAAAGGCTGTTGGGAGCAATATGCATCAGCTACAGCACTTATTAGTGATGCAAAAGTAGCAGCTAAAGAAAATCCAACTTCACAACTTGTAACATTAACAGAAGGCAACTTAGATAATATGAATGCCAAAATTGTGTTTGATGCAGCACAAGATGGTGATGAAGTAGCAGGTAAAGTACTTGATCAATATTTTAGATATATAGCTCACGGTGTAGCAAATATCGTTTATATGTTACAACCTAGTACAGTAGTATTAGGTGGTGGAATGAGTGCTCAACAAGACAAGCTTACAGTACTAGTTACAAAGTATGTTGAACAAGAAATGTGTCCAGGCTTAGAGCTTAGAAATCCTGTTAAAGCAGCTATACTTGGTAATGATGCAGGTATTATTGGTGCAGCATTAGTAGGTACAACACTTCAATAATAGACCGATGTAAATATGGTAAATTATAGGAATAGAGCTTAGGATTAAGGAACATACTATATGCATTACCTACTAGGAGGAACATATGCTAGAGCAGGAACTCATGTGGAAAATAGAAAAAACAAGAGAACAACTTAATGATATTCTGGTAATGCATATAGGGCAGAAAGATAATGCTGATATACTTCATTTAAGTCATTGTTTAGATGAGCTAATATTAGAGTATATGGAACTCACTAAATGAACGGAGGTGTTGAGAAACACCTCTTTTTCATATGGGTAGGAAAGTTTGTGGAAATTAGTGGGAGGCGTAAGATGAATAAACAAAATATAATTAAGAAATATATTGTTAAATACAAGTGGTTGTATGTAGTTGGAATGATTACTTTATTACTAGTAGACTATATGCAACTTTTTATCCCTCAAATCATAGGGGGTGTAACAGACGGGATTAAAGATGGAAGTATGACATCTAGTGGAATTTTACATATGGTATTAATGCTTGTAGGTGTTACCTTTATTATGGGACTTTGCCGTATAGGGTGGAGGCAGTGTATTATTGGGTCTTCTAGAAAGATAGAAAGAGATGTAAGAGAAGAAATTTTTGAGAAATGGGTAACTCTAGACAATCAGTATTTTAACCAACATAAAACAGGGAATTTAATGGCTTATGCTACAAATGATTTAAATGCTATACGTATGATGGTAGGCCCTGGTGTCATTACTATCTTTGATGCTGTAGTTATGACAGTTATGGTTATTGGACAAATGGCATTTAATATTGATTTTAAATTAACTGTAATAGCCATAATTCCTATGCCAATTATTGCTTTATGCAGTTATTACTTTGGTAGGGTTATAGAAAAACGTTTTAAAGAAAAGCAAGAAGCTTTCGCTGTTTTATCAGATAAAGTACAGGAAGCTTTTTCAGGAATAAAAGTTATAAAATCTTTTGTACAAGAACAGTATGACTTAAAAAACTTTGACCATATTGCTAAAGATAACTATACTAAGAACTTAAAGCTTACTAAGCTTTCAGCACTACTAGATCCTTTAGTTATTTTCTTAGTTGGTTCAAGCTTACTTATTTCTATAGGTTATGGTGGATACCTAACCATGATTAACGAAATTACAATAGGAGACTTTGTTGCCTTTAATCAATATATATTAATGTTAAGCTGGCCAATGCAGGCTATTGCTATGGGAATCAATATTTTCGCACAAGGAATGGCCTCTGTAAAGAGAGTAGAAGAAGTACTTGAGACAACTACTCAAGTACAAGACAAAGAAGAAGCAGTTGAACTAAAGGATGTACAAGGGCATATTCGAATCAATCATCTTGATTTTAATTTCCCTGATAATAATCAAGTAGGACTTAAAGATATTTCTTTAGAAGTAAAACCAGGTGAAACTTTAGCCATTTTAGGTCGTACAGGTAGTGGTAAATCTACTTTAGTTAATCTATTGCTTAGACTTTATAATGCCCCTAAAGGTAGTATCTTCTTAGATGAGATAGATATTATGGACGCTAAGATTAAAGATGTAAGGCGTCAAATTGCATATGTGCCTCAAGATAACTTCTTATTTAGTGATACCATTAAAAACAATATAGGCTTTGGCGTAGATGAAGTAGGTGATGAAGCTGTAGAAATTGCAGCTATTAAGGCAGATGTACATAAAAATATTATTGATTTTCCTATGCAATATGAAACAGTTGTAGGAGAGAGGGGAACAACTCTTTCAGGTGGACAAAAACAAAGAGTATCTATTGCAAGAGCACTTTTATTAGAGGCACCTATTTTAATACTAGATGACTCTTTATCTGCGGTAGATACAAAAACAGAAGAGCTTATCTTACATAACTTACATGAAGCACGTAAAGGTAAGACAAATATTATTATTGCTCATCGTATTTCAACTGTACGTCATGCAGAACATATTGTAGTTTTAGAAAATGGACATATTGCAGAATATGGTGACCACGAGACTCTACTTAGAGCTAATGGAATATATACAGAAATGTATACTAAACAACAACTAGAAGAAGAGATAAGTGAGGCATAGAAAAGATGAAAACAAAAACACAAGATCATAGCCTTATAAAACGTTTATTAGTCTATACAAAACCCTATAAATTTTGGTTCCTCATTGTATTTTTATTAATGTTAGTAAGTACCTTTGCAGATTTATCAAAACCTGTCCTAATAGGGCGTGCTGTTGATTTGTTTACACAAGGATATAAGACACCTTATGTTATAACACAGGATATAGAAGGTACTATAGAATTTGATGGGGAAAAGCTACGTCATATAAGACCAACAGATGAGATATTAGTTGTACATCAAATGATTCAGTATAAAAATGTGTATTATTGGATAGAAAATATGTCTTTAGAGGACAGTCAGGCCCTTGAACATATGACACCTGAAACTTATAGTAAACAGTTAAGTACTACGAAGGAAGGTGTAAGTCTAGAAGTAAATGGGAATACTTATACAGGACGTATATTAAATCAAGATGAGCTAAAGGTTTTGAGAAGTTTAAATATGCCAACACTTGCTCATTTAGCAGGACTATTTTTATTAGTGCTAGTGATTAGCTTTGGCTTTTTATATTTGCAAGTTCTTATTTTACAATATATAGGACAGAAAATTATTTTAACTCTTAGACATGAAATCTATGATAAGTTACTCAACCTACCAGATAGGTTTTATCATCATAACCCTATTGGGAAATTAGTAACCAGGGTTACTAATGATACAGAAACTTTAAATGAAATGTATACCAGTGTATTAGTAAACCTACTAAAGCAAATTTTATTTATCCTAGGTGTTATGGTCATGATGGTTGTAACAGACTTTAAGACAGCACTATGGGTATTTGCACTTATTCCACTTATTATTATTGGAACTTTAATTTATAAGTATTTTTCTAGAATTGCCTATAGAGAGATACGTAATAAATTAACTCAGATGAATACCTTTTTATCCGAACATATTTCTGGGATGAAAATTATTCAAATCTTTACAAGAGAAGATGCTAAAGTTAATAAAATGAAGCATATTAATAAAGAACTATATAATGCTAGTATGAAAGAACTTATATCTTTTATGCTCTTTAGGCCGTTTATATTTTTCCTTTCTTATGTAGGAGTAGGATTGGTCCTTTTAGTAGGGGGAAATAGTGTCTTAAAGGGAGCTATGAGTGTAGGTGCTTTAATTATTATGGTATCTTATACAAAGGATTTCTTCGGACCAATAGAGCAATTAGCAGAGAATTTCAGTGTACTTCAATCTGCTCTAGCTTCAGCAGAGAAGGTATTTACCATTCTAGATGAAGAAAATGAAATTGAAGATGGAACTTATGAAATTCAAGAAGACTTTAATGGCTCCATAGAATTTAAAAATGTTTGGTTTGCTTATGAAGGAGAAGATTGGATTCTAAAAGATGTTTCCTTTAAAATTGAAGCAGGACAAAAGGTAGCCTTTGTAGGTGCAACAGGAGCTGGGAAAACTTCTATCTTAAGCCTTATTTGCCGTTATTACGACATACAAAAGGGTGAGATATTAATAGATGGACGTGACATTAAGAGTTATAAGATTGCCTCCTTAAGAAGTCAAGTAGGGCAAGTGCTTCAAGATGTGTTTATGTTTACGGGGGATATTAAAAGTAATATTCGCTTAGGATATAACAGCATTTCCCAGGAAACAATAGAAAAAGCAAGTAAACTTGTAAATGCCCATGAGTTTATAGATAAACTTCCAAATAAATATGACGAAAAAGTACTAGAAAGAGGGGCAAACCTTTCTACAGGCCAAAGACAATTAATTTCTTTTGCAAGAGCAGTAGCATATAATCCTAGAATTTTCATTCTAGATGAAGCAACAGCTAATATTGACACAGAAACAGAAAGTCTGATTCAAGATGCATTATATAAAATGATGGAAGGACGTACTACACTTATGGTAGCTCACCGCTTGTCTACAATCCAACATGCTGATAATATTATTGTGTTACATAAGGGGAAAGTTAGAGAAATGGGTACCCATCAAGAACTTCTTGGCAACAAAGGAATTTACTATAATCTTTATCAACTAGCACTTCAAAGTCAAGTAATGGCGTAAAGGGGTTTCTATAAATTGACAAGAAATTAAGCAAAAAGAAAAAGAGGTGTAAATATGACCGAGACAAAAGAATTAACCCTAGATGTTAAAATGAAAGTAAGTGATGTATGGCGATACAATGTATGGGTAGCATACCGTACCTTTTTTAGCAAAATACTTGTAGCCATAGGTTTTGGACTTTTAGGATGGTTTGTATACAGACTAGCAACCAATACTGGTAGGTTAGATTTATTTTTTGCAGATAATATTATATGGCTTATTTTGATTTTCTTTATTTTGATTGCAAAGCCGTTTAAGATATGGAATATTACAGCTACACAGATGCAGTCACCAGTATTTTCAGGTACAACCCATTATATTTTTTCCAAAGAAAATATATATCTTAAAGTTGGTGAGCTAGAAGATACAGTATCTTGGGATACTTATATTCAAGTTGTAGAAACTAAAAAAGATTTTAGATTTTTTGTAGATGCAGTACAAGCTCAAATTATACCAAAGCATAATATGTCAGAAGAACAAATAAAAGAACTTAAAGCACTCATTAAAGAGGTTAAGAGCGAAGGAACTTATCGCTTAAGATAAATGACTTTATAGAACGAGCTTAGAAAGAGGAACAGATGGAAAGATTAGTGCATATTTCAACAACTCCAAAATATATGAAGTGGTTTGATGATGATTGGAGTAAGATAGAAGCCTTTAATAATAAACATGAGATGAATGGGATCGAATTAGGTATTACAATGGATTACGATATAAGTAAAATACCAGAACATATTGTAAAAGGTGTTCACTTAAGTTTTTATCCTATGTGGTTAGACTTTTGGAGAGGAGATATGGCCAAAGTTGAAGGCATACTAGGTAGCCGTGAAGCAGTAATAGATTACTACGGTGGAGAAACAAAACAAGTCATTATTGATTCTTATAAGAAACAATATGAAAGGGCTAAGGCCTTAAAGGCAGAGTATATGGTTTTCCATGTAAGTCATATTTGTATTGAAGACTCCTTCACTTGGAAATTTGACTATACAGATGAAGAAGTTATTGACGCAACGATTGAGTTAATAAATGAGGTATTTCCAGAAGATGAAGAGGGACCAATGTTGCTTTTTGAAAACCTATGGTGGCCAGGGCTTACTTATTTAGATAAAGAAGTAACGGCTAAACTATTAGATGGAGTGAAATACAGACAAAAAGGTTTATTATTAGATGTTTCTCATTTAACACTAACTAATCTAAAGATAGGTACAGAGAAAGCTTGTTACACATATATTAAAGAAGTTATACAAAATCTAGGTGAGTTAAAACAATTTATTTACGGTGTTCACCTTAATAAGACATTACCTAAGCACTATATGCAGCAAGACCGTAGCTATTTAGTAGAGCGCTACAGAGAAGCTAAGACGCCACAGCTTAAGATGCGTGTATTAAAACAACATATTCAAAAGCTAGATCCACACCAGCCCTTTGATCATGAAATAGCTAAACAAATTGTTGAATATATTAATCCTAAGTTTTGTGTGTATGAGACAAATCCTGACGATATATATGAGATGGCATACTTTATCAAAAAACAAAATTTAGCATTAGGTTATATTTGTAATAAAGTACAATAAAATTGTATAAAATAATTATTAACCTGTATACAGTTGACAGCATCCTTCTTTTTTCTTATAATAGTTTTGTAACAATTAGTTAATAAGTTAAGAAACTCGGAGGAAGTAGAAATGCAGCTTAAAAAATCATTACTCACTTTATGTATCATAACATCAGCGCTACTTATGCCAACTCTTATATATGGACAAGCTTATGGGAAAGTTAATGTAGATACATTAAATATGAGAGAACAGCCAAATACTGCAGCTACAAATATAGGACAACTAGATAAAAAAGATGAAGTTGACATTATTGGTCGTGCAAATGACGAATGGCTAGAAATTCAAACAAGTAATGGTAAAAAAGCTTATATTTTTGCTGAATTTGTTTCAATAGAAGAAGCACAAGGGATAATTACTGGACAAGGTGTACGCCTTAGAGATTATCCAGCTGTAACAAATTCTACTGTACTTAATACTCTTAGTAAAGGTGAAGAAGTAGTTATTGAGTATACTGTAGATGGATGGTGCAAAGTTATTTATGATGGTAAAGAAGGCTTTGTAAGTCAAGAATTTGTAGACTCAAAGTTTATGAAAGAAATTAAAACAAAAAAATTGTCAGAAGTAAAACGTATAGATCCAAATCAAGGAGTAAAAGAAACTACTCATACAAGCAAGAAAAATGAGAGTAGCAATTCAGGTAATCAAGAACAAGCTAGTTCAAAGCCAGTAGCAACAGGCAATGACTTAGGTGAAGCTATTGTTGAAGACGCTAAGCAATTTGTAGGCAATCCTTATGTATATGGAGGAAACAGTTTAACAAATGGTGTAGATTGTTCAGGATTTACTCAACAAATTATGAAACGTCATGGAATTAGTATTTCTAGAACATCTCGTTCACAATACGCTAATGATGGTTATAAAGTAAGTAGAGATGAACTTCAAAAGGGTGACTTAGTATTTTATGGTTACAATGGTTCTATATCTCACGTAGCTATTTACATAGGTGGAGGCAAGATTGTTCATGCTAACACTAGCAGTACAGGTATTATTATTAGCTCACTTGATGGTTCAGGTAAACCTTACATTGGAGCAAAAAGAGTTATTTAAAAGCACATCAATATAGATGGGTGACCACTATATTTTTAATAGTATAATTAAGAAGCAGAACTTGTGTATTTAGACAAGTTCTGTTTTTTGTTTATTCAAGTCAAAGCTAAAATCAAATAAAGGATATGTTTAATCTTTAAAAGGATTAAAAAGTATTGAAAATAAGTATATATATCTATACAATAAAAGGAATTCATTTAGCAGAAACTGGTGTAGGTAAAGGAGCTAATAATATGGAATATAAAATAAGACCCATGAAAGAAGAAGATTGGAACAGAGTAGGAAGTATTTATAAACAAGGGATAGATGGAAATGGTGCTACTTTTCAAACAAGCGTTCCGGACTATAAAGAGTGGGATGAAGGTCACCTTAACGTGGCAAGATGTGTGATGGTAGTTGACGAACAAGTAGTAGGATGGGCAGCTTTATCTCCTACCTCAAGTAGACCAGTTTACTCAGGAGTTACAGAATTAAGCATTTATATTGATAATGATTTTAAAGGCAAGGGTATAGGTAAAAAGTTAATAGAGTATGTAATTGAAGAGTCAGAAGCAAATGGTATTTGGACTTTATACTCTTCTATAATGGAAGATAATGAAGCAAGTAGAGCCTTACATACAAAGTGTGGATTTAGAGAAATTGGATATCGTGAGAAAATAGCAAAAGACCAATATGGGAACTGGAGAAATACAGTTCTGTACGAAAGAAGAAGTAAGAAGTTTGTAGATTAGATTATAGTTAGAAGAACAATTCTATAAATAATATGTTTATACAAGTTAAAACCATAAAAAGAATGTTATAAAGGTGATTAATGTGGTTAAGTAGACTAGAATTACTGTTTCTTAGAATAATCTTGTAGGTGAAAGGGTAGCTGTGACTCGTCCGAAAGCGGCTTATGCAGGTGGCTTAGAGGCTGTTAATGAGCGGGGGAGTAAGGTTCTTAGCCAGGTGTTCGAAGCAAAGCAAGTTTCTGGCGTTCTTACGAGCCCCGAGTTTACAGCCTCTTAGCCACCGGAAGTGGAAGCTGAAGGAGGAGTTACAGTCACCCTAACACCTAAGAAGACTAAACAAAGACAGTAATTCGAATCTTGCCAAATGATTTAGAAATTGCAAAAAAGGAGCTGAGCACATGATTGTGCGACGCTCCTTTTATATATAGAACATATAACTTTCTTCAGGACTGTATTTAGAAAGTTCTTCTTTAAGTACAGCTAGTGTAATAGAATTGAGTGTTGTAATAAGAGTATCATCAAGTGCCTGCCAAACCATTTGATTCATAGTTTTTTCTACAGCTTCATCTAGTACAGAAGACTCTGTTTTTTCGAAAAGGCTAGTTTCTATAGATAGAAGAATTTCTCCTACTGTAATTTGGTCTAGTGGTTTAGTAAGTTGATAACCACCCTGAGCACCTTTAATAGAAGTAACTAAATCAGCTCGCTTAAGAAGGGCAAAGACTTGTTCAAGATAGATTTTAGAAATACCTAGTTTTTCTGCAATGCTTAAGATTGTGACACATTGATTAGGATGATAGGACTCGGCCATAACAAGCATAGCAGCCAAACCGTAACGACCTTTAGATGAAATACGCATTTAATTACCTCCATTGCCTATAAAACCGATATGTTTTTATTTATATACAGTATATTAAATTTAAAAGAAATTGACAATAATAAAAAATATTATTTTAATATATTGACAATTTATCAAAATCGGCATATATTATTAACATACTAATCATATATGTTTTATATTAATGAAAATAGAAAATAAAAAGGAGTTGGGATTATGGCAAAAATTTTTAAAAGCTTAACGGATCTTATTGGGGGTACACCTTTACTTGAATTAGGAAATTATATTAAAAAGAATGATTTAGCAGCAACCTTATTAGGTAAGCTTGAATATTTTAATCCAGCAGGAAGTGTAAAAGATCGTATTGCAAAAAACATGATTGAAGATGCCGAGAAGAAAGGCTTATTAACACCAGACTCTGTTATTATTGAACCTACTAGTGGTAATACAGGTATTGGTCTTGCAGCAGTAGCAGCAGCACATGGCTATCGTACTATATTAACAATGCCTGAAACTATGAGTATAGAAAGACGTAACTTATTAAAAGCTTATGGGGCAGAGATTGTACTTACAGAAGGTGCAAAAGGCATGAAAGGTGCTATCGAAAAAGCAGAGGAATTAGCAAAAACTATACCTCATAGCTTCATACCAGGACAATTTATAAACCCAGCTAATCCAGCAGTTCATCTTGCTACAACAGGTCCAGAGATTTGGGAGGATACAGAAGGCAAAGTAGATATTTTTGTAGCAGGTATAGGTACAGGAGGTACTATTACTGGTGTTGGTGAATATTTAAAATCTAAGAATCCTAATATTCAAATTGTTGCAGTTGAACCTTATGATTCACAAGTTTTATCAGGAGGTAAGCCAGGTCCTCATAAGTTACAAGGTATAGGTGCAGGTTTCGTCCCAGATGTATTAAATACTACAATTTACGATGAAATCATTACAGTAAAAAGTGAAGAAGCTTTTGCAGCAGGAAAAGAAATAGCAAGAACAGAAGGGGTACTTGTAGGTATATCTTCAGGAGCGGCTGTATTTGCAGCTACTCAAGTAGCAAAACGTCCTGAAAATGCAGGTAAAACTATTGTTGTATTACTTCCAGATACAGGAGAACGTTACCTTTCAACACCACTCTTTAGCGAATAATTTATAGACAGAAGACAAAAGTCGAATAGTTTAATCCAAGTTAATGAAAAAGGATAGGCTATTCGACTTTTTTTATCATAAAACTTACTTTTTAATAATACATTTATAGAAGACCATTTGTATGTTTTTTTAGGGGGTGGATGAATCCGATGGATTTCAAATTTATTTTAGAAAGTCTGCCTTTATATATAGAGGCCATGAAAGTGACATTATGGCTTGCTTTATGGGGCATTGTTTTATCCATAATAATAGGGTTTGTATGCGGTTTAATAAAATACTATAAGATAAAAGGCTTATCGTTTATAGTAGGAATTTATATTGAACTTTCAAGAAATACACCCCTTCTTATTCAATTATTTTTCCTTTACTATGGACTACCTAAAGTGGGTATTAAAATGAGTGCTGAAAGTTGTGCTATAGTAGGTCTTGCTTTTTTAGGCGGAAGTTATATGGCTGAAAGTTTTAGAGCTGGTTTAGAGGCTGTGAGTAAAGTGCAAATAGAATCAGGGCTTAGTATAGGGCTTAACCATAAACAACTTATACAGTATGTGATTTTACCTCAAGCTTTTTCTGTAGCGGTACCTTCACTTGGAGCTAATAGCATATTTTTACTAAAAGAAACTTCTATTGTAGGTGCTATTGCTATTGGTGATTTAATGTTTGTGGCTAAAGACTTGATAGGAATGTACTACAACACTTTTGAAGCATTAACTTTACTGGTTTTGTTTTATCTCATATTACTGTTACCTTTGTCCCTACTACTTACTAGATTAGAAAGGAGGCTACGCTATGGAGAATTCGGGCATTAGAGTATTGTTTGAAGGTATAAATATGATAAGGCTTTTAGGTGGGCTTTGGATTACTTTAAAGATAGCCCTTATTTCTATAGTACTCTCCGCCGTACTAGGTGTTGGCTTTGGTCTTGTAATGAACACTCAGACAAAAGTTATAAAGGTATTATCAAGAATATATCTAGAAGCCATTAGGATTATTCCTATATTAGTATGGCTTTTTATCTGGTATTTTGGCATTACTAAAATGTTAAATATCCATATAGAAGGAGAAGTGATTGCTGTTCTTGTATTTACTTTATGGGGAACGGGAGAAATGGGAGATTTGGTAAGGGGGGCTATTACTTCATTACCGCGTCATCAAACAGAATCAGGAAGAGCCATAGGGCTTAAAGAAGAGGAAATTTATCTTTATATTATTATTCCGCAAGCCATAAGGCGCATGTTACCAGGAGCTATTAATTTAGCTACTCGTATGATAAAAACTACCTCTCTTGTAGTATTAATTGGTGTTATTGAAGTTGTAAAGGTAGGGCAGCAAATTATAGAAATATCATTATTAAAAAATCCAACAGCATCTTTTTGGGTATATGGATTTATTTTCATTTTATATTTTATCTTATGCTATCCTATTTCACTATTATCTAGAAAGCTAGAAGCCAAGTGGGCTGCATAAAGGGGGGAGGACTAAATGAAAAAAGATGATGAGGTTTTAATTAGCATAAAAGACTTGAGTAAAAGTTACGATCAAGTACAAGTTTTAAATCATATAAATATAGACGTGCATAAAGGTGAGGTAGTTGTAGTACTAGGGCCTTCTGGGTGTGGCAAAAGTACACTTTTAAGATGTTTAAATGGACTAGAGCCTATACAAGAGGGAGAAATCATATTAGATGGTGAAGTCATTACTACAAAAGAAACCAAGTGGTATGAGGTTAGACAAAAAATTGGTATGGTATTTCAAAGCTATGACCTGTTCCCGCATATGACTATTATGGATAATATTTTGTTAGGACCTATAAAGGTACAAAAAAGGTCCAAAGAAGAAGCCTATGAACAAGCGAGTAAACTTTTAGAGAGAATAGGCTTATCAGAGAAGAAAAATGCTTATCCAAGACAGCTTTCAGGCGGACAAAAACAAAGAGTTGCTATTGTAAGAGCACTTTGTATGAATCCTCAAGTTATGCTTTTTGATGAAGTAACAGCTGCACTAGACCCCGAAATGGTTAGAGAAGTATTAGATGTAATGTTAGAGCTTGCTAAATCAGGTATGACTATGGTTATTGTTACTCATGAGATGGAATTTGCAAAAGCAGTAGCAGATAGAGTCATATTTATGGATGAAGGATGTATCTGTGAAGAAAGTCAGCCAGAAGAATTTTTTACCAATCCACAAACTGAAAGGGCTAAGCAGTTTTTAAATATGTTTAGTTTCAAGACATCATAAAAGAAGCTAAATTAAAGTGTAGGTAAGTCTATAAGTTAAAGGTTGGGTAGAAATAAAGCATAATAAATAAAGTTTAATAAATAAGAAGTAGATAAAATAATAAACATTAATTTCAGTAGAAATTATAAATTATAGATTTTAAATTATAAATATGGGGAGACGAGAATATGAAAAGAAATAGAAGTATATTAGTTTTTGTAACAGCTTTTTTAGTCCTGGTTTTAGGAGTTGTAGGTTATAGTATTTATAATAAAGGGAATGGAGAGAATAGTTCAGTATCTGCCTTAGATAAAATAAAAGAAAAGGGTGTTGTTCGCATAGGTGTATTTAGTGATAAACCACCTTTTGGTTATATAGATGCTAATGGTGAAAATCAAGGATTTGATGTATATATTGCTAAGCGTTTTGCTAAAGATTTATTAGGAGATGAAAGTAAAGTAGAATTTGTACTTGTAGAAGCAGCTAGTCGTGTAGAGTATTTAGAAGCTAATAAAGTTGATATTATTTTAGCCAACTTTACAGTGACTGAGGAGCGTAAAGAAAAAGTTGACTTTGCAAATCCTTATATGCAAGTAGCTCTTGGTGTAGTTTCACCAGAGGGTAAAGTAATAACAGATGTAGAAGAACTTAAAGGGCAAAAACTTATTGTAAATAAAGGAACAACAGCTGAGACTTATTTTACCAAGAATTATCCCGATATTGAACTTTTAAAATATGATCAAAATACAGAAGCTTTCCAAGCATTAAAAGATGGTCGTGGTGTAGCACTTGCCCATGATAATACACTTCTTTTTGCATGGGCTAAGGAAAATACTGGTTATACAGTGGGCGTTCCAACTTTAGGTAGTTTAGATACAATTGCACCTGCTGTTAAGAAGGGAAATACTGAACTTTTAAGTTGGATTAATGAAGAATTAACAACACTAGGTAAGGAGTCTTTCATTCATGAAGCGTATGAAGCAACATTAAAACCTGCCTACGGTGACACTATTGACCCAGAGAAGATTGTTATAGAAGGTGGCGTTATTAAGTAATATAAGTAGTGGAAGTATCTTGACAACTTTAAAGCCTTTCTCTATACTAGTTCTAATTATCTAGAAGGAGGTTAGAACATGAAAAATGTTGCAGCATTTTTTGATATAGATGGTACCATTTATAGAGAAGGGCTTATTACAGAAGTCTTTAAGAAAATGATTAAATATGAACTTATAGATGCCAGCAAATGGCATAGTGATGTAAGACCAGCATTTGTAAGCTGGGATAAAAGACAAGGCGATTATGATACTTATTTGTTGAAGATGATAGATGTATATAAAGACGCTGTAAAAGGAACAACACCCTACCATATGGAATATGTTGCTAAAAAGGTTATAGAGCAAAAGGGTGATCGTGTCTACACTTTTTCAAGACAGCGTATTAACCACCATAAACAAGAAGGACATAAAGTTATAGCTATATCAGGTTCACCTATTGAGCTTGTAAAAGAAATGTCTAACAAATATGGTATGGATGATTATCGTGGAACTATTTATAGAGTAAATGAAGAAGGGACTTATAGTGGTGAGATTATACCTATGTGGGATTCAGTAAGCAAACGACGTGCTATACTTGATATGGTGGATAAATATAATATTGACTTAGATTCAAGTTATGCTTATGGTGATACAACAGGGGATTTAACTATGCTTAAAATGGTAGGTCATCCTTATGCTATTAATCCAACAAAAGAACTTCTTAGTAAAATATTAGAAGATGAACAACTAAAAGAAAAGATTACCATTATTGTAGAAAGAAAAGATGTAACTTATAGAATGCCTCTAGAACATTTAGACTTAATATAAAATAAAAATATTGAATAAGGTGAATATATTCCTTATAATAAATACAAAATAAGCGAACCATAAAAGGGGAATAAAATAATGCAAAAAGCTTTTTATGAAGAAAAGTGGTTTTGGTATATTATTTTAGCTATTATAGTGGTATTAAGTGTAACAAAAAGTAATAAAATTATATTAAAGAGTGTTGGAAGTGGTAATGGTAATGCTAATGGAGCTGGGCTTGACACTCTAAGAAATAATTCATAAGTAATAACATCTATAAACTGCCTCATATGAATAGGGGCAGTTTTTGTTAAATTAATTTAACTTGACATAAGCTTATGAATATGCAAAAATAAGGAAAATTTAAATAGAAAAGGCAGGGGAAATAATGAAAGCATTAGAACATTATAAACAAATACTAGAAACAAAGGGTGTAGTAGTTGATGCAGGTATTTTAAAGAATGAAGCACATTATTTTGCTAAGATTTATATAGCTCATAAGCTTGAAGAGGTAGGCTGTGAAGAAGAAGCTTATGAAATATTGCGTTATCTTTATGAAAAAAGTGCAGTACGTTTTGATAAAGAAGTCTTTGCAAGTTATGAAGATTATGTAGAAGAGAAAGTAAAATATTTTGTAAGTCTTGCAAATCTAAGTTATAAGGTTACAGGAAATCCAGCTCAAAGTATTCCTTATTTAGATGAGGCTTTAATTGCAATAGATGGAGAAGAAAGTTCATATCCATATATTGATAGAGCAGAGATTAAAAAATTAAGAGATCATTATAGAAGCCTAGTGGGATAAATAACCACTAGGTTGTTTTTTTGGAAAAACCATGTCTAAATCCTAAAGAATTGATATAATAGAAGAAAAGTTTAATTAAGAAGGAGGAAGGCATGTGGTAGAGTTTATATTAGGAACGGCAAGAAGTGGAAAGACCACTATATGTTATAAAGAGATTCAAGAAGCATTAAAAGAAGAAGTATATCACAACCTTATTATGCTAGTGCCAGAGCAGTTTAACTTACAAGTACAAATGGAACTGGCAAAACTTCTTAAACCAGGACTTCTACGTGTAGAAGTGATGAGTTTTAAAAACTTAGCTAAAAAAGTTTTAAAAGAAGTGGGTGGTATGAAAGAACCACTTATAGATGATTTAGAACGTGTAATGATATTAAAAAAATTGTTAGAACAACATAAAAAAGAATTAACGTACTATAAAACCAGCTATCATAATGAAGGATTTGTAGATGGAATGAATCGTCTTATTACTATCTTTGAACAAAATGAAGTGGACAAGCAAGTACTTACTTCATTAACCCAAGATGATAAAAGTAGTGATGTATTTAAATGCAAAATGCAAGATATAACTGCAATTAATGAATGGTTTCATAGTTTTATTAAGGAGCGTTTTGTAACTGTTGAAAAAACCATGGAAAGACTAGCTGCTTCAGTTTCAAAAAGTCACTATTTGAATGAAGCCATTGTATGGATTGATGGATTTTATGGATTTACGGCAACACAAATAAAAATAATAGAAGAGTTAATGCATAAAGTACAAAAGGTAGTTATTACCCTTCCTATCGATCGTCATTATGATAAGGGGGAATACGTTTATCCTAACAATCCTTTTTATGATAGTATTAAAAATTATCAAGCTCTTTTAAAACGTTGTGAAGTAGGAAATGTATCTACTAAGACAGAGGTTCTAAAAAATGAAGAAGTGGAAGTAGATCCATTAGCATATCTTAGAGAAAATTATTTAAAAGCCTATGCTAAGCCATATTCAAAAGGGCAAGAGGCTATTAGGCTTACAAGCTGTTCTTCAAAAGATGATGAAGTAGTACAAGTAGCAAGACAGATGATAAAACTTGTACGAGATGAGGACTATCGCTATCATGAAATGGCTGTACTTGTAGGAGATGTGGGTCAATATAAATCTACAATTATAAGTGTGTTTAAAGAATATGGTATTCCAGTGTTTATAGATGCTAAAAAAAGTATTCATACTAATAGTTTAGTAGCTGTTATCGATGGGGTACTAGATGTTTTAACTACTAATTGGAGCTATAAAAGTATGATGACTTTCTTACGCTTTAATATGTTAAATATTACCCGTGAGGAAATTGATTTACTAGAAAACTATATGCTTGAACATGGTATTCAAAACAAGAAGAAGTGGCAAGGTGAATGGGAAAGAGAAAGTAAAGGGGTAGATTTAGCTTATATAAATGAAATTAAAGCTAAGGTAATGGAACCTCTTATAGCTTTAGAAGAAAGTTTACAAAAAGAAAAAGATTCAAGTGGCAAAATAACAATACAAGAGGCAAGTAAAGCTGTCTTTGGATTCCTTGAGCATATAGGTGCTTATGATACAATACAAAATCATATTGCATACTATAAGGCAAAAGGTGAACGAGCACTTGAACTTGAAAATACACAAATATGGGGACAGGTTGTGGATACTTTAGAGCGACTAGTAGACCTACTTGGGGATGAAAAAGTAAATCTAAAAACTTATAAAAACATTTTAAAAACTAGTTTTAACTATATTGAAATAGGTATTATCCCACCATCTAAAGATCAAGTCATTGTAGGAAGTGTAGATAGAAGCCGTATTCCTCAAGTAAAGGCACTCTTTATTTTAGGTGTAAATGAAGGGGTAATTCCTAAGGTAGATGAAGGTATGCCTTTGTTTTCTGATATGGATAAACTTACTTTAATGCAGTTATGTGAAACAGAAGATGAGAAGTTGTCAAGACTGTATAATGTTATGATTCATAATCCTTTATACTTGGGACAGTTCTTAGTTTACTACGCCTTTACACGTGCAAGTAAGAAACTCTATATAAGTACTATTCAAGCAGATGAAACTGGTAAGGTACTAAGACCTTCTATAGTATTTTATAAGTTAAAGAAGCTCTTTAGTATGGAAGAAGAGAATAAAGAACCGTTAGATGTATTTCAACATCCTCGTCCAGCACTTGGCTATGTAGGCTGGGAAATGAGAAGATATTTAGATGGTCAAGGTGAAGAAGGCCCTTGGCAAGATGCAGTAAGTTGGTTTATGACTTCTTCTAAGTGGCAAGAGAAGTTTAAACATTTAACTACCTATATGACCTATAGTAATCAACAAGAGCAACTAAAAGAGGAAAATGCAAAGTTACTTTATAGTGAAGGTTTAGTAACAAATATTTCTCAGTTAGAGCTTTACCGTAATTGTCCATGTTGTTACTTTATTCGCTATGGACTAAAGGCTTCAGAACGAAGAATACTACAGTGGAATGCAGCAGACCTAGGAACTTTATTCCACCATATTTTAGAACGTTATCCAAAGGAACTTAAGAAACGTCATATAACATGGACTACAGCTACCGAGGTACAACAAGATGAATGTATCGAAGAATCTATACGTTATAGTGCAGCTAAGTTAAGCCAAAATGCAAAGCAAGATGGACGTTTTCACTATACTCTAAAGAAGGCACACAAAATGACAAAGCGCGCTATTAATGCGCTTACCTATCAACTAAGTGCAGGGGAATTTGTACCAGAAGCTTATGAAGTAAGCTTTGGAAGTGAAGAGATGCCACCTATTGAAATAGTGCTAGATGATGAACATACTATTTGGCTTAAAGGACAAATTGACCGTGTAGACGTATATATGAAAGACGATGATAGTCGGTATATAAAAGTACTAGACTATAAGTCTGGAAATAAAAACTTTAGTCTTTTAGAGCTATATCATGGATTACAACTTCAGCTTTTACTCTATCTAGATGCTTACTTACGCTTAAATGAGAAAAATAAAGCAGCAGGAATGTTTTATTTCCACATCGATACCCGTACTATTAAGTATGAAACTGGTATGGCTATTAGTGATGCCCTTACGAAACAACTCAAGCAGTACAAGCTTTCTGGCTTAAGCATAGATGACTTAGATATTTTAGAGAAATTAGAAACAGGCATTAAAGGTGAGATTATACCAGCCAAAGTGAAGAAGGATGGTACACTTGGTAGTACATCACAAGTAGCAAGTGAAGGCCAGTTCAAAGCATTAATTGGGTATATGCATGAGCTTATTCATGGCTTAGGAAAAGATATGATATCAGGTAAAATTAGTGCAAAACCTTGTAAATTAAAAGATAAGGATGCCTGTGCTTTCTGTAAATATCATACTATTTGTCAATTCGATACAAGCACAAAAGATAATAGTTACAACCAACTTGAAACATTAGGCAACAAAGAAATATGGGAAAAACTTTTGAAAGGAGGAAAGTCAGATGGCATGGACACCGATGCAACAAGCGGCCATTGATAAACGAGGTGCTACTATTTTAGTTTCAGCAGCTGCTGGTTCTGGAAAGACAGCTGTTTTAACTGAACGTGTATTTAAGAGAATAATGGGAAATGACCAAGAAGCAGGAATTGATATTGATAGGTTTCTAATAGTTACTTTTACAAGTGCAGCAGCTCATGAAATGAAAGAGCGTATTGCAGATAAGATGAGTAAGGCTATAGAAGAGCTTCAAGAAGCAGAAGAAAATGTAGAAGTAATGGAAAAGGTAGCTTACTTAGAAAAGCAATTAGCCCTTTTACCTAAGGCTTCTATTTCTACGATCCACTCTTTTTGCTTAAAAGCCATTAAAAACTATTTTACGTATTTAGAAATTGATCCAAATATTAAAGTAGGAAATGAATCAGAACTGCAAGTTATGAAACTAGATATATTAGAGGAAATGTTAGAAGAAGCCTTTGAAGAAGAAAATAATGAAGAATTTCTAGAACTAGCAGATACCTATGGGAGTATTCGTGGGCTAGAACCTTTAATGGAACTTATCTTAGACTTATATACTTTCTCAAAGAGTACGATTTTCCCTAATGAATGGCTAGACGAAATGAGCGAGAAGCTTTGTGAACCTCATAAAGAGATAGGAGAATCTATATGGGAACAAGAGCTGATATTAGAAATACTAGAAGACTTTAAAGACCTTAAGACCGTTTATGATGAAGCTATAAAGCTTACACGTAAACCTAATGGACCTGCAGCTTATGAAGAAACTTTGGTAAAGGATTTAGAACAAATAGAGCGCATATTGGAAGTTCCTACGCATCAGGTAAAAGAGCTTATTGCCTTTATTGATGGAGTAAGCTTTGGTAGACTTCCAAGCAAGAAACAAGAATGCAGTGAAGCTTTAAAAGAACGTGTAAAAGGCTATAGAGAACTGGCAAAGGATATCGTAAAAAAGGCACAAACAGTTACTAAGCTTTTAAATGACCCTTACCTAAGTAGTAAGACCTATAAAGCTGGAGAATTAATGAAGACACTGGTAAAATGGGTAAAGGTCTTTGATGAACGCTTTAGTGAAGCTAAGAGAGAAAAAGGATTAGTAGACTATAATGACTTAGAACACTTAGCATTAAAACTTTTCGTGACCCATGAAGAAGATGAAAAAGGCCATAAAAAATTAGCTTATACAGAAGTAGCCAAGGAACTCTCAGACTTTTATGAAGAGATTTACATTGATGAGTATCAGGATAGTAATGCAGTACAAGAAACCCTTCTAGGAGCTATTGCTTTAGGCAAAGAAGAGGGGCCAACTCGCTTTATGGTTGGTGATATGAAACAAAGTATTTATCGTTTTAGACTTGCTAATCCCCTCATTTTTGCCGATAAATATGATAGATTTCAAAAGTTCCATGAAGGACAAGCAGATACAGAGATTTGTATTGACCTTTCACAGAACTTTAGAAGTCGTGCCAATATTTTAAATGCTACCAATGACCTTTTTAAACAAATTATGAGTAAGCGTGTAGGTGAACTTTGTTATGATGAAGATGCCCAGCTTAAAGTAGGTAATTTCTATGAAGAAGGAGATTACGAAGCTTATGTGGAACAAGTAGCAGACCATGTAGAAGTATGTTTAGTGGAAACACAAGATACAGCTACAAGTAGTGTAGATTCAGCAGAGGACATGGATGAAGAAAGTCCACAAGAAATCAAAAACATTGAAATTGAAGCAATTATGGTAGCAAAGAAAATAAGTGAACTCTTAAAAGGTGAAGGAAATCCTCAAGTAGTTTTTGATAAGGAACAAGGTAAATACCGTAAAGTAGAGCCAAGAGATATTGTTATTCTACTTCGTTCTGTACAAGATAAAGCAAACTTATTTGAAGAAGCTCTTTTAAGAGAAGGTATTGATGCTTATGCAGATGTAAGTAGTAATTTCTTTGAGGCTATGGAAGTACAGATTATGCTTAGTCTTCTTCAAATTATTGATAATCCAAGACAAGATATTCCATTACTTACTGTGCTACGTTCACCTATGGTTGGGGTAGATTTTGATGAGCTGCTACAAGTTCGTAAGTTAAACGAGGAAGCTGACCTGTATACTAATTTAGAACAATATATAAAAGATGATAAGTCTTCAGTCGCCTTAAGGGAGTTTATGGAATTATTAAATGACTATAGACAAGAAGCTACCTTAATGCCCCTTGAAGAATTAGTAGCAAAATTACTTGTAGAAACAGGTTATTATGCTTATGTAGGTATGCTTCCAGCAGGGGCAAAAAAGAAGGCGAATTTGAAGCTTTTAAAGAAATATGCAGAGGATTTTGAAGCTAATAGCGGAGTAGGTTTATTCGCTTTTCTTCAATATATGGATAAACTTAAAACCTCAGGTGCTAAAGTTGGAGAAGCAAAATTAGTAGGAGAAAGTGAAAATCTAGTACAAATTATGACTATTCATAAGAGTAAAGGACTAGAGTTTCCTATTGTTTTTGTTTGTAATACCAATAAGCCTTTTAACAACTTAGACATTATGAAAAATGTACTTATGCACCATGAGCTTGGGCTTGGTCCAAAGTATACAGATAGAGATACAAATATTTTGTATGAAACACTTCCTTTTGAAGCCATTAAGCGTCGTATTCTTTCCGAAAATATTTCTGAAGAGATGCGTGTCCTTTATGTGGCACTAACAAGAGCTAAAGAAAAATTATTTATTACTGGAGTCGTAAAAGATTTACAAAGGGAGATCGAAAAATGGAGTCCTTTTGCTATTAGAAATAGTGAAGGCATCTTACCTTTAGGATTAAGAAAGTCTCCTACTTATTTAAATTGGATTGGAATGAGCTTATTGGCCCATGCTGGGTTTGAAGATTTAAGGACACAATTTTGTCTTGAACCAGCATATTTATTTGAAGGAAGCGGAAGATGGAAGTTTAGCTGTGTACACAAAGACTCACTTCTAACTTCTAGCCAAAGCAAGGAGGCGAAAATAGAGCAGAGGGAAATACTACTGGAGCATTGGAATGTAGATGCGGCCTATACTGAACATAAAGAAACTCTTTATAGATACCTTGATTATAGTTATCCCTATGAAGTGGCAACAACTATGCCAGTGAAAGTAACAGTTTCTGATTTGAAGAAGCAGGCTCTATATGATGGGCAAACAAATGATGCATTATCTACTTCCCATATGCTAGACGCCCCTACAGTTGATAAAGATATAAGTTTTAATACACATATAGATGAACAGCTGATACAAAGTACTCAAGATGAATTATCTACTTCTACCCATAGTATAGGAGTGATTTTTGAAGATAAGGTTCTGCCTAAATTCATGCAACAAGAAGCAAGCATGAAGGCAACTGTAAGAGGAACCTTGATTCATAGTATATTTGAACAGCTAGATTTAATAATGTGTAATACTGGAGACTTAATTTTGGCAGAGCTAACACGACTTGTTGAAACAGGCAAGTTACAAGAAGAAGCAGTGAGTCTAGTAGACCTTAAAAAGCTTGAGCGCATGGCACATTCACATATGGTTAAGAGAATGAGTGAAAGTAAGCATGTGTGGAAAGAAAAAGCCTTTGTTTATTTATTACCAGCAAATGAAGTAGAAGATCATTACAATAAAGAAGAAGAGATTTTACTTCAGGGTATAGTAGATACATGTTTTATTGAAGAAGATGGTCTTGTCATTATTGACTATAAGACAGACTATATTGATTATAATAATTTAGAAATAGGTATAGAACGTATAAAACAACGTTATAGTGTACAGCTTGACTTATATGCAAGAGCTTTAAGTGAAATTACAGGCTTACCAGTTAAAGAAAAGTGTTTATATCTTTACCATATAGATAGATGGGTAACATTAAATTAATAAGAGGGAGAATAGATATGATTAAATTTGAACGCACAGATGTAATGAATATTGAAAACGCTATTAGAGGAGCTAGAAATCCAATGAATAGCTGGCATAGAATAGATAGTGAGTATGATGAGGATGGTAACTATATACTAGGTGAAAATGATCTAGACTTAGGTAGAAGACTTTGTAGAGCAGGGAGTGACCATCGTAAATTCTTACGTCAAATTTTTGTATCAGTAGATATTACAGCACCACTTTATTGGTGGAAAGAGTATGATACTTATAAAGTAGGTACAACAGCTAACTCTACAAGTACTATGCACAAGATTCATAGTAAACCTTTTGAGGTAGAAGATTTTAGTACAGACCATATGAATGAAGGGACAATGGAAACATTAGAACTCATTATTAAACAATTAGAAATATTACGTGAAGACTTTAATGAAACTAAAAATAAAACATCATGGTATAGTATGATTCAATTATTACCATCTAGCTATAATCAAATGCGTACATGTACAATGACTTACGAAAACATTAGAAACATGTATACAGCACGTAAAAACCACAAGTTAGAAGAGTGGCATACTTTCTGTAGATGGGTAGAAACATTACCTTACGCACAACAATTTATATTACAAAACAATTAAATTTTTAAAATTATAATAAATTGTTTTGAAAATTTCCTTAATAATGATAATATGAAATAGAGAGAAGGTAATCTCAATTAATCCTACTATATCATTAAGAAAGGGGAATTTGTATGTTTAAGAAACGTATGAAATGGCTTCCAAGCATGGTGCTTGCAACAGCATTAGCACTTGGAAGTCTAGGGGGGGCTACATTTACTTATGCTAATACATCTGTAGAAGCTACAAGTAGTGTACCGACCTGGGAAGCAGGGAAGGTTTATAATGGGGGCGACCAAGTAGAATTTGAAGGTGTCATCTACCAAGCAAAATGGTGGACACAAAATGAAAAGCCTAATCCTAATTTAGAGTGGGGTGTTTGGAAAGTCGTTTCAGGAACTACTGATCCAGTAGACCCACCTGTAGTACCGCCAGTAGATCCAGTAGATCCAGTAGACCCACCTGTAGTACCACCAGTAGATCCGGTAGATCCACCAGTAACTCCACCAACAGATACTACAATTAAACCATGGGATGCAGGTGCAACCTATGTAAAAGGTGATAAAGTTACATATGATGGAAAAACATTCGAAGCAAAATGGTGGAACCAAAATCAAAAACCAGATGCAAGTAATGAATGGGGTGTATGGGCACTAGTTAGTAGTAATGGTGGCGGTGGTTCAACAGAGCCAGAAACACCTACATATCCACAAAGACCAAAAGATCCAACACCATTTAAAGTAGTTGGATATTACTATGGAAATGAAGGTCCAGGTCCAGTAGAAGAGATTCAATTTGATAAGTTAACACATATTAACTATGCTTTTGCTATTCCAACACGTGAAGGTGGTATTAGACCTTTAGAAAATCCTGAAAATGCTAAAAAGGTTATTGCAGAAGCCCATAAAAACAATGTAAAGGTGTTACTTGCTGTAGGGGGTTGGTCTTATGATAATGGTTTAGAGTTAGAACCAGTATTTGTAGCTGCAACTACAACAGATGAAAAATGCCAACAGCTTACAAATCAAATTATGGCTATGGTAAAAGAATATGGCTTTGACGGAGTAGACCTAGATTGGGAGCATCCAAGACGTGATGGTAACTCTAAATACCAATACGAAAATTTAATGAAACGTTTAAGTGAAGCTACACTTAAAGAAGGTAAATTACTTACATCGGCAGTTCTTGCAGGAGTAAATGCTGCAGGGGATAATCTTTGGGATGCAGGTGGACACTTAGATAGTGAAATCCACTATGTAGACTGGATTAATGTTATGGCATATGATGGTGGAAATGGTGATATCCATTCACCATATAGCTTTGCTGTAAATAGCTTAAACTATTGGATTAATACAAGAAAATTTGCAGCTGATAAAGTTGTTTTAGGTGTACCTTTCTACGGTAGACCACAATGGAAAACTTATAAAGAAATTCTTGCAATCGACCCAGATGCATATATGAAAGACGTTGTAGATGGTATGTGGTATAACGGTGTACCAACCATTACAAAGAAAACTGAATTAGCTCTTAATACATGTGGTGGTATTATGATTTGGCAAATTTCACAAGACGTAACTGACCCACAAAAGAGCTTATTAGCTGCTATAGATCGCACGGTTAAAGCAAATAATAAATAATGAATGAGATTATAATCTCTATGCAAAAGGACTGTTACTCACTATTTAAATTAGTGAGCAACAGTCCTTTTTTGCCTCTTTAATGAAGTGGTGTTGTATTATTTTTTAACGCATAGCGTTCAGCAGCTAAGTTTTGAATTAATTCTTCAACTGTCCAGTTGATAGATGTTTCCGTTACAGTAGCCATAAGAGGTCTTGGAATACGGAATTTCTTTAAGCTTTCAATAAAAGCATTCATTCTATTAGAAGGAACATTATTGAAGATAATAGCCTTGTATGAAGGAATCTCAGCAGCTGTAGAAGCTTGTAGAGGATTACCTTCTAATAAATCTACTATAGTTGTAGATAATGTATCTTTACTAAGAAGTACCTGATCGTTAAGACCAGTTAATCTTGCAATGTTTTTAAGACTTTTTAGCTCCTGTGGTGTAAAACCATAGATTAAGATACAAGTTCTAGCGTGTATAACTTGGTTGTCAGTGTCTTGCATTTTTTCGAATGACATAAGGATTCACCACCTAGCATTTAAATTATTTGTTTAATAATGTCATTAAAAGTTCGTTGTTACGTTGTAAGAAAGCTTGCATTGCTTCAGCACTTAAAGTTTGATTTGAGATAAGTGCAAGGTCATAAAGATGACGACAAACTAACTCTTTTGTATGCTCATCTAAGTCTTTTTCTGAAAGAGTTGTGATGAGAGGATGATTTTCATTAAGAATTAAAGTTGCTTCACTTGGTGGCATATTAGTAGTATCCATACCATAAAGTTTCATCATTTCTTGCATACGACGACTTTCTTCTGAAATGAGTAACATAGATGGTACAGAAGTACTTTTAAGGCTTTCAAGCTTCACTTTAAGTTTATCTTGATTTAAAACATCGCCAAATAGTTTACCAAGTTTTTCTTCTTTAGCAGTATCAATTGCTGCATTATCTTGTTTAAGAGCAGAAGAAATGTCTGCATCAATACGCATAAAGTGAACATCTTTATTTTTCATTTCTACATGAGAGATGAAAGAAGAGTCAATTGGATGATTTAAGTATACAGCAAGCATATTATTTTCTTTAAACATACTTATATATTGAGCTTGCTTTTCTTTATCTGAAACATAGAATACTTTATTTTCATTTGTATCTTTTACTTTTTCAAGATAATCTTTAAGAGTTATAAAAGTATCATCAGTTGTTTTGTAAAGAATATAATCTTTCATCTTATCAGCAAACTTTTCTTCTCTTAAGCAACCATATTTAATAAATGGTGAGATAGAATCCCAACATCCTTCATAATGTTCAAGTTCTTTCTTGTAAAGAGAAATAAGTTTATCTGCAACTTTCTTAGTGATGTAGTCAGAGATTTTCTTAATGAAACCATCGTTTTGAAGGAAGCTACGAGATACGTTAAGAGGAATATCTGGACAGTCAATAATACCTTTAAGGAGTAATAAGAACTCTGGAATAACCTCTTTAATATTATCTGCAACAAATACTTGATTATTATAAAGTTTGATTTTACCTTCAACCATTTCATATTCATTATGAAGTTTAGGGAAGTAAAGTATACCTTTTAAGTTGAAAGGATAATCCATATCTAAATGAATCCAAAAGAGTGGTTCATTATAATCCATAAAAGTTTTGCTATAAAATGCTTTATATTCTTCATCTGTACATTCAGAAGGCTTCTTAGTATATAAAGGTACTGGATCATTTACAGGTTTTGGCTCTGTAACTTTAGGTTCCTCACCTTCTTTAGCTGGTTCTTCTTCCTTGTTTGCATCAATTACATAGATTGGAACAGGCATGAAGTTACAGTATTTTTCAATTGTTGAAGAAAGTGTGTAGTAGTTAAGGAAATCTTTGTTTTCTTCATTAATGTGTAAAATAATATCTGTACCACGTGTTGTACGTTTACCTTCTGATAAATCATATGTGGTACCACCATCACAACTCCAGTGAACAGCTTCTCCACCTGTATATGAAAGAGTATCAATTTCTACAGTATCAGCTACCATAAAGCTTGAATAGAAACCAAGGCCGAAGTGACCAATGATTTGTTCTTTGTCCATTTTGTCTTGATATTTAGCGAGGAAATCTTCAGCACCAGAAAAAGCAATTTGAGTAATATATTTTTCAATTTCTTCTTCTGTCATACCAATACCATTATCAGAAATAATAATAGTACCTTCTTTTTCGTTAACTGTTACCTTTACTTCAAAAGGAACATCAAGAGTATCAGTTGCTTCGCCCATGCTACAAAGTTTTTTAAACTTTAAAATAGCATCACATGCGTTGGAGATTATTTCTCGAACAAAGATATCTCGATCTGAGTAAAGCCATTTTTTAATAATAGGGAAAATATTTTCGCTATGAATAGATAAGTTTCCTTGTTTAGACATATATAAAACCTCCTAAAATAAAAATTTGTTTATGTGATTATATAATTCCTTTAACATATCTATAATACTATTAAAAAAATTTGATTGTCAACTACCTATAGGCAAGTAATTGAAACTATAATAATGAATATATTTAAAACTGGAAATAAACATGAAAAAATACCAAAATTTGCTGTTATAATAGAAAGCTACTTTGGGTAAATTATGACTATAACCAGCAACAAAAAGCCTGGTTACAAATCTAATCCACATTTTCAAGGAGGCAACTCAAATGAAAAATCAAGCATTAGAAGCAATGAAACAAGAAGTAGCTTCAGAACTAGGCGTACCATTAAAACAAGGTTACAACGGAGACCTTACTGCTAAACAAGCTGGGTCAGTTGGCGGAGAAATGGTTAAACGTATGATCGCAGCTCAAGAAGCTCAAATGGGTGGAACAACAAAATAACACAACTAAATAACGCGGTATCTTAAGGTCTTGTGTAGTTTCAAGAAACATAAGCATAGGATATAGGTAGAAAAGGAGTAATCATAGCTTGCTATGATTACTCCTTTTTGTTGCTTTGTTTATTAGCATAAACTAGGCCACCAATGCATAATAACATAGCACCTATTGATAATAAACTAATAATCAAGTGGTGTAATATAAATACTGCCACAAGAAATTGGATGATAGTCATCACTAAAAGAAGTAAAAAGCTAGTTTGTAGTTTGTTGTAATCCATAATGTCCCCCACTTTATAAAAAGTTATATTTAAAAAGAAAGTTTTTAATTTTGTTGTCCCAAATAGACTCTGGAGATTTATCTAATGTAAAAGTTTTGTAAGCTACACCAGTACTTACAGTAATCTCAGAAGACCTAAAAGTAATATTTACAAAAAAAGTATCTACTTGATCTGAAATAGCTTCGGTCTTAGATCTATTTGTACTTAAAATAATCTTAAAGTATGAAGGTGATTTATTCCCAAGAATAATGTGGTAAATATAGGGACGCATTTCACCCCATGTCAAATAAGGAGACAAACCTTCTTTTTCGTCTGTATTATAAAAATCCATATTACGATGCCCATCTAAAATAGATTTAAAAGAAGTATGAACAACAGCTTCTCTTATTAAAAAACTATCAAAAAGGTCAGATTTAATGAGTTTATTCATAAACTCCTTTTTGTTAGAAATGATGTAAGCTTCTATGGGAATCCCTCCTTATAAAATAAATAAAATACTTATATCTAGTAAAACACTTCTTCTAAGAAAAGTCCATGACTAGGTACTAAAGGACCTGCTAATGCTCTGGATTTTTCTTCTAATATAGTTGGAATAGCTTCAGGTTTAATATGGCCTAGGCCAACTTCAATCAAGGTACCAGTTATAATACGTACCATATGTTGTAAGAAACCATTTCCTTCGTAATGGATAACTATACCATTAGATGTAGGGGTAATAGTAATACTATGAATATGTCTAATAGTACTTTTCTTTTTATTTTTCATAGAGGTAAAACTTTTAAAGTCGTGAACACCTACAAGAAAACTAGCAGCCTGTTTCATACTTTCTATATTAAGAGGAGTAGGAAAATGGTAACTATAGCGTACAGAGAAAGGATGGGCAAATAAATTTGTATCAATATAGTATCCATAGCGTTTACCAATGCAATTATAGCGGGCATGAAATCTTTCAGATGCATTTTTAAGTTCTATAATAGCAATGTCTTTAGGAAGATATTGCTGTAGATAATTTAGAATTTCATTACAATCTTTATAGGTTGTTGTATGGAAGTTGGCTACTTGCCCATGGGCATGTACACCTGCATCCGTACGACCAGAGGCAATAACGTGTATTTGTTCATCAAAAAGTTTAGAAAGAACATTTTCTAACTTGCCTTGAATAGTCTTTAAAGGTTCTTTAGTTTGGATTTGCCAGCCTAAATATTTGGTGCCGTCATAGGCAAGTAACATTTTATAATTATACATAATAAACTCCTTATAGGATTCTATTTTAAGTTTTAACTAACTTATCTAATCTTATACAGTATAACATAAGATTAGATAAGACTAAAATGTGTTTATTGTATCTGAATAATAAATAAAAATACAAAATAGTAAATAGATAAATGATTTTAATGAATATTTAACAAAAATTAAAATTGTGCTATAATATGTTCAATACTAAAAATCGGAGAAATACTATGACCACACCAAAATATGGACACTATATGAAGAGTTCCATTAAAACCAAATGGACTATTTTTGTTTTAATATTAGTATTATATCCTATGATTTTAATTGGATATGTAGGGTATAAAAATTATGAGGAAATAATAACAAAGCATTTTACTAAATCTGTTCAAAAAGACGTTTTAGTTGTAACTGAATGGGTTGAAGAGAGGTTTGAAGATTTAGAAACATTTATTTCCGATACACAGTATGATGATGCTGTGTATGATTTCACATTTTATTACTACAGTCGGATGAAGTTAGCCGGAATAGATATCTATGATACAGATCCTGAAAATGTAGAGAATATAGATAGGATACTGATGAATGATTATAGCTTGAAAGAGGAGAAAATAGGACCATACTTAAAGTCACTTATTTTATCAAGACAAGATATTGTACTTGCAGCATATCAGTTTAAAGAGCAGAATCAGCTTAGATATATAGAATTTAGAGATAGAGGAACTTCTTCTGCTGAACGTAATCAATTTGCTGAGCAAGATATATTTAATAAAATTAGTAAAAAGATGGAAGAAGAACATATTAATAAAACTTATTACATAGATGAGCATGATGATATTTATATAGGACAAAAATTATTTTACCGTGAAACCTATCAACATTCAGGAACCATTGTTGTAAAAGTAGATAAAAAATATTTAATGCATAAATACGAGGCCTTATTAGAAGGGGCGAAAGAGGCTGTTTATGTACAGGCTAATGGAAGTTCAGAACTTATTACACTGGGAAATTTAACTGATAAGAAGAAATTTAAGCTCAATGAATTTATTAAAATGAATCCTGAACAAGATATAGTTTATCAAGAAGAGAATAAGAAAGAAGCAGTTATTTATAATATGTTTAAAACAGAAAATCTTTCTATTGGTACAGCAGTATATATTTCTACTGATATATTACTTGAGGAAATTCGTGCATTATCAAGATTTATATTTATGTTATGTATCAGTATACTTCCTATCTTTTTATTGTTAGCTAATAAACTATATAAAGAACTTATTTACCCAGTTTATCTACTAAGTGATAAGATGCAGCAAATAGAAAAAGGTGAAATGGGAGTTCAAATAAAAGGGGATTATAAAAATGAAATAGGTTATGTATATTCTTCCTTTAATAAAATGAGTAAGCAAATTCAGTACTTGGTAAATTGTGTATATAGAGAACAAGTTTTTTTAAAAAGTTCTGAGCTAAAAGCATTACAGTCTCAGATCAATCCTCATTTCTTATACAATACCTTAGAAATGATTAATTGGAGAGCACGTATGAGTGGAAATGATGATATTGCTCAGATGATAGAGGCTTTATCAGGCATTATGGAAGTTAATATTGATAGGAGAGATAGTCACTTTTTAACCATAAAAGAAGAGGTAGAGTATCTAAAAAATTATATCTTTCTTATTCAAAAGAGATTTGGAGAACGAATACAATTTAAAACTGTTGTTGAGGATAATTTACTTGACTATATGATTCCTAGACTTGTACTACAACCTTTAGTAGAAAATGCTATTAATCATGGGATTGAACCTGTAGGAGAAGGGGAAATTTCTATTGAAGTAGTAGAAGAAGGGGAAGACTTACATATTTTAATTAAAGATACTGGTGAGGGAATTGAGCCACAAAGACTAGAATATTTACAAGGGGAATTGCAACATACACAAAAGGTATTTATTGAAAGTGAAACGGAAAACAAGGTAAGGACTCATATTGGAATTATTAATGTGCAAAAACGGATTAAGCTTTTATATGGAGAAGAATATGGAATAAACATTAGTAGTGAAAGAGGTAAGGGAACAGAAATTATTATGAAGTTGCCAAAAACATCAAGAGCTACACATTAGAGGAGGAATAGCATGTATAAAGTATTAATCATTGATGATGAAGTATTTATTAGGGAAGGGATGAAACAAATTATTCCATGGCAAGAGTTAGGATGCGAGCTCATTGGTGAAGCACAAAATGGTGAAGAAGGTATAGAAAAAATGATTCAATATGGGGCAGATATTGTTATTTCTGATATTCGAATGCCTAAGAAGAATGGTTTAGAAATGATTGATGAGATGAAGAGTATTAATAAAAACATTCAAATTATCATTCTAACAGGTTTTAGAGAATTTGAATATGCTCAACAAGCTATAAGACTAGGTGTGTTAAGATTCTTATTAAAACCTTCTAAATTAGATGAAATAAAGGAAGCTATTAGTGCAGCGGTAAGCTTTTTAGCTCAATTACCACAAAGAGAACATCCTCTTAGAAATGAGAAAGATAATTTAGAAATAGAAGATGACCAAATTAAAACAAATGATGAGTTAGATAAGCCACAATATCTTGTAAAGCAAGCTATAGATTATATTAATGAATACTACAATCAAAAATTAGATTTACAGACGGTAGCAGATGAACTTTATGTAAGTACATGGCATCTATGTAAAGTGATTAAAAAACAGACAGGTACTAATTTTGTAGATCTTTTAAATAATGCAAGGATTGAAAATGCTAAAAAGTTACTTTTGGAAAGTAATATGAAAATCTATGAGATTGCTGAAACAGTTGGATATACAGATACGGCATACTTCTCAAAAATTTTTAAGAAGATTACTCAAGTAACTCCAAACGAATATAGAAATAAGATGTGTTAGAGAAAGTTAGAATATATTTAAAAGGTCTAAAATAATCAGATAATAATGGATTAAATTTAGTCCTTTTTTATTTAATATACTATTAATAAAGGCTAGTTATGCAAAGTATCTATATTGTATAAGCTTATTTTTAAAAATTAAAACAAAGTGTAAAAGTATGGGCAAATTTAAACAATAAACAACAAGATAAGCATATTCAATATGTATATTTATAGTGATATAATAAAAATGAGCAAAAAACTAACTAGCAGTTCGCACATATATACTAAAACTAGGGGGCGTAACGTGAAAAAATTCAGAAAAATCTTCACTCTAGGACTTGCAGCTATAATGTTGGGAGGGATATTTACAGGTTGCTCCCAAGAACTACAGAATAAACCGCAAAAAGTTGAAAGTTTAAGAGGCAAACCAAATGATGAAGTGGACCAAGAAAATCATATCAAACTAAAAGTAGTATCAATGTTTGGAGGATCTGATCCTAATGCGCCAATTTTTGAAGATGCTATTGAAGATTTTATGGTATCTAATCCTAATATTATCATTGAGAACAAATCAGATGTAGCAGATGAAACATGGAAATCTAATGTACTTACTGACTTCGCAGCTGGAAATGAACCTGATGTGATTCAATTCTTTACAGACATTAATTCAAAAACATTAGTTGAACAAAATAAAGTTGTAAGTATTGATGAGATTAGAAGTGTATATCCAGAGTATGGAGAAAATATTAATCTAGAAGCACTAGAAGAAGCAGCTTGTTATGATGGTATTGAATATGCCATTCCAACACATGGTTACTATGAAGGAATCTTCTGTAATAAAGATTTATTTGAAGCAAAAGGGATTGAACTACCAACAGACTGGGAGAAGTTAGAAAAAGCAATTACTGCCTTTAAAGGTGAAGAGATTATACCTATTGCAGCAGCATTAGGGCATATTCCTCATTATTTAATTGAAAACTTTATACTAGCAGAAGGTGGTACTGTAGAACACAGCAATAGAAATATTGAAAGTGTAAAGGACACATGGATAAAGGGGTTAAACTACTTAAAAAAGTTTAATGATATGGGAGCATTTCCAGCGGATACAGCTACAACTAGACATGAGCTTGCACAAGCACAATTTATAGACAAACAAGCAGCAATGTTGATTGATGGGAGCTGGGCTATAGGTAATATAGTCGACAAGGACAATACAATTATTTTACCTATGCCAGGAACAGGAAATGGTAAAAAGGATTCATCCGAGATTATTTCAGGATTTTCAAGTGGATTTTATATTACAAGAAAAGCTTGGGATGATCCGAAGAAGCGTGATGCAACTGTGAAATTTGTAATGGATATGACAAGTACTGAAATGATTAAAAAACTAGTTACTGCAGCCGGTGGAGGTAGACCAGCAGCTGATGTTGGAGACTTATCTGGACTTACACCACTTGGTGTAAAAGGAGCTAGTATGGCTAGCCAGGCTGTAGCATCAGATGGTGCCATAGATGGTTGGTTGTCAAGACCAGCGTGGAGCTATTTACTTAGTAAAGTGGTAGATATTGCTACAGGAACTGATGATTCAAAAGCAGTAGTTGATCAAGTCATTGCACTTAACACAATGCAATAAATATGAGTGTATATATTTAATATAAGGATAGTAGCCGAGTGCCTAATGATAGACCATCAGCTGTTATTCTTAGGTAAAACACTCATAGTAGTATATGCAAAATAAGAAAGGGGGCTTTTTAAGTGATTTATAAGGAGAAGAAAATTATAGTACTATTTTTATTACCAGCAATCTTATTCTTAGTAGGCTTTTTATACATTCCGTTTTTAATGAGTGTAGTTAATAGTGCCTACAACATTACAGACTTAGCGGGGGTTAATAAAACATTCATAGGGTGGGGTAACTACTCTGAAATGATGCGAGACGTTAACATTCATACAGGTATTAAAAATACTTTTTTAATGATGGGACTTTGTATTGTATTTGAATTAGGTTTAGGTGCATTATTTGCCTTGTTTGTAGATGGAATTAGAAGGGGTGCAAAGTTCTATAGAACAGTATTCTTTTTCCCAGTAGTAATTTCAGCTACAGCCATTGGTCTTATGTTTATACTTTTCTATGATTATAATATTGGTTTATTAAACCAAGTGATTATGAAGCTTGGTGGAACTAAAGTATTATGGATGACAGAAAAAGCTGCTATTTATGCTATTGCAATACCTACAATATGGCAATATGTAGGGTTCTACTTTGTTATCATACTAACCGGTATTTCATCTATACCTGAAGATATTTATGAATCTGCTTATCTTGATGGAATCACAGGTATTAAGAAAACGATCTACATCACTATTCCTCTTATTAAAGGGGTACTTAAAGCAAGTTTAATCCTTGTTATTACAGGTGCACTTAAAATCTTCGACTTAGCTTGGACTATTGCACCAGGAGGTATGCCAGGTGGAAAAACCTATTTATTAGGTACTTATCAATACTTTACAGTTTACCAATCACAACGAGTTGGATATGGATGTGCTATCGCTGTACTTATTGTAGTGCTCGGTTTAGGAATATCTCTTTTTGTTAATAAATTCTTGAAAGAAGAACAAATGTAAAATAAATCAAATTAGAAAGAGGGGTGTAGTCATGGCCAAAGACTTAGCTACCACTAAGGCAAAGGATCTTAAACTTAAGAAGAGTTCTGGGCCAATAGAACAATTCTCAATAGGGAAAGTATTTGTACACATAATACTTTTACTTTGGGCGAGTACCACAATTTTTCCATTATTCTGGGTGTTTAATAACTCTTTTAAATTAAAAAATACAATTTTAATTGATTCATTTAGTGTTGTAAAAGAACCAGTACTTACAAACTATGTAACAGCGTTTACACGTATGAATATTGGAACAGCTTATATAAATAGTTTGATTATTTCTGGAACAGTAGTAATTGGTGTAATGATATTTGGAGGACTTGCTTCATATGTATTAGCAAGATATGAATTTAAAGGGAAAATAATTGTGCAATCACTTGTAATGGCAGCTTTATTATTCCCAGCATTTGCAACAATTGTACCAGTATTTACAATGCTTTTAAATGTGGGTCTTACAAATACACGTACGGGTGTTATCTTACCTCAAATTGCAGGGAACTTAGCATTTGCTGTTACAATTATGGTTGGTTTCATGTCAACCATTCCTATGGAACTTGAAGAAGCAGCTGTCGTAGAAGGATGTGGAGCATGGCAGATTTTCTGGAGAATTGTTGTTCCAATTTCAAAACCTTCATTTGCTACAGTAGCAATCTTTACATTCTTATGGTCATACAATGATTTATTTATGCAAAAAGTTATTATTCGTAAAACAGAGGTACGTCCAATTTGTGCATTACTTGATACAATTAGATCCCAATATGGTACTGACTATGGACTTATGTGTGCATCTGTAATCTTAGTAGTAGTACCAGTACTTATTGTATATCTATTCTTACAAAAATACATTATTAAAGGTCTTACAGCTGGTGCAGTTAAAGGTTGATGCTAGTTGGGGGGAAGTTACCGGATATTAGTAGCTTAAAGAAGGAGAGGAAACGTAATGATTAAATTTGGTACAGGTGGCTGGAGAGCCATTATAGGTGAAGACTATATTAAAGATAATGTTGTACTAGTAGCACAGGCTGTAGCGAACATTATGAAAGAGGAAAATGTAACTGAAAAGGGCTTAGTAGTAGGATATGATAGACGTTTCCTATCAGATAAATCTGCTGTATGGGTAAGTGAAGTTATGGCAGGGAATGGAGTACCAGTACAAATAATTAATAAAATTTCTCCTACACCCCTTATTATGTACTATGCAAAAACTCATGGTAATCATTATGGTATAGCAATTACTGCTAGTCATAACCCAGCTGAGTACAATGGTATTAAAATCTTTACATTAGGTGGGCGCGATGCTACTGAAGAGGTAACCCAAAAGGTAGAAGATATTATTGCTACACTTACAAAAGATGATGTAAAGACAATGAATTATGAGCAAGCTAAAGAAGAAGGACTCATTAAAGAGGTTAACCCTTTTAATGGCTACATAGATACTATTTTAAGTATGCTTAACGTAGAAGCTATTAGAGAAAAAGAACTTAAGGTTCTTGTAGATCCAATGTTTGGTGTATCTAAAAACTCACTCCAAGCTTTACTTATTAGTTGTAGATGTGAGGTAGACGTTATTCATGATCGTCATGATACTCAATTTGGAGGAAGACTTCCTTCACCAAGTGCTATCACTCTAGCTAGACTTGCTAATATGGTAGTCGAAAAACGCTATGATATTGGTATTGGTACAGATGGTGATGCAGATAGGCTTGGGATTATTGATGAAAAAGGAAATTATATTCATCCAAATGATATTATGGCATTACTTTATTACTATCTGCTTAAATACAAAGGATGGAGTGGTCCAGTAGTTAGAAATATAGCTACAACTCACCTTCTTGATGCTATAGCTGATAGATATGGAGAAAAATGCTATGAGGTACCAGTAGGATTCAAACATATTTCAGCTAAAATGGAAGAAACAGATGCTGTAATAGGTGGAGAAAGTAGTGGAGGTCTTACAATTAGAGGACACATTAAGGGTAAAGATGGTATTTTTGCAGCAGGTTTACTTGTAGAAATGATGTGTGTAACAGGCAAACGTTTAGCCGAGATGTTAGAAGAAATTCACCAAGAGTTTGGTGATTTTGTTATGACAGAATCTGATTGTCGTTTTTCCGAGGCTAAGAAAGCTGAGCTAGTGAGCTTACTTTTCCATGAAAAGAAACTTCCAACATTTAATATTCCAGTAGCAAAAGTAAGCTACGAAGATGGTTGTAAAGTGTACTTTGAAAATGGTGGATGGATTATTGCACGTTTTTCAGGCACAGAGCCTCTTATTCGTGTGTTTGCTGAAATGAGTACAAAGGAAGAAGCAGAAGCTATTAGCAAGACAATGCTTAATTTCTTAGGATTATAAGAGGAAGTTAAAACCTTATATAGACTATTAATTTTGGAACAATACTCTTTATGTGGGGATTGTTCCAAAATTATTCATAGATTAATTTTCTGAAAGTTAGGATTGTATTATATAGAGAGAAGAATAGGTTGGTTACTTGTACAATTAGCTATATTTAATAAAAATATAAATATCATATTAAAAGCCATTATATAGTATGGTAATTTTTGCATATATGATGGTAAAATAGAACAGCAGTATTAGCCAATCCAATTCGGAAGAATTACTATTTTATCTATTTAGGAGGAAATCATGTTTAACGTACAAGAAGTTTTTAGTCAAATGACACTCCGTGAAAAAATCGGACAAACATTTCTTCAGTATTATCAAGGATACGAGGATCTTCCAGAATCTCTTATAGAGATGAATAAACGTACAGAATTAGGCGGAATAATCTTTTTCTCAGGTAACAACGTAAGAAACCTTGAACAATTCCGTGAGATGAATAAACGTATTCAAGCACATGCTAAAGAAAATCGCTTTGGTATTCCAATTCTTCTTACTATCGATCAAGAAGGTGGACAGCTTACAGCAATTCACCAAGGAACAACTATGTTCCCAGGAAATATGGCAATGGGGTTTGCAAATGACGAAGAAATGGCTTATAGACAAGGGGCTCATGTAGCTAAAGAATTAAAATATGCAGGTATTGATGTATGTTATGCACCAGTACTTGATGTAAGTTACG
Source organism: uncultured Eubacteriales bacterium (assembly GCA_900551325.1). Classification (GTDB taxonomy): domain Bacteria; phylum Bacillota; class Clostridia; order Lachnospirales; family Cellulosilyticaceae; genus Holtiella. The sequence continues at coordinate 158,915 of URVM01000008.1, forward strand.
ATCGTATAAATGGTGTACCAGTAGTAGACAATCGTATGTTCTCAAGTAAGCCAGAGGTTGTTGCAGACATGGGAACAGGATTTATTAAAGGGCTTGAAGAAAATGGTATAGCAGCATGTGGTAAACATTTTCCAGGTATGCGTTTAACACAAGAAGATACTCATTTCAAAATGGATGTACATCCTGGAGATATGAAATGTCTTGAAGAGGTTGAACTTGTACCTTATAAAAAAGCTATAGCGAGTGGTCTTGGTTGTGTAATGATGCATCATGGTATATTCCCACCATTTGACTTGGAAAAACCAGCTTCAATGTCTAAAAAAGTAGTAGATTATTTAAGAAATGAAATGGGTTTTGATGGATTAATCATTACTGACGACCTTATCATGAAAGCGGTTCTTGATGCTTATGGACAAAAAACACCACTAGTAGAAGCTATGAATGCAGGATGTGATCTTCTCATGTCTACATGTGCAGGTGAGTGGTATGTTGATTTCATGGAAGAGTGTGTAAAAGATGGCACAGTTTCAGAAGAGCGTATTAATGAAGCTTGTCTAAAAGTATTAGAATATAAAGCTAAATATCACTGTGGAGAGTTCCCAGAAACAAAAGAGTTTGATAAAGCTAAAGGGGATGCAATTGCGTATGAGATTGCTAAAAAATCTCTTATTCTTTATAAAGGGGATAAAGCTGATTTCCCAGTTAAACTAGATGAAAAACAAAAATTAGGTATTATTTTTGGTAACCCAGCACGTCTTGTAATGAGTGATGCTATTAACCTTTACGATAAGCTTTCAATCGAAGATACTGTTAAAAAACATGGATATCATAACAATACAAAGGAAGTTATTATGCCATGGCGTCCAACACATATGGAAATGGTATCTGTAGGTGACATTGCTATTATCTCTGATTTTGTCATCTTTACAACAGTAAATGCTTACTGTTTTGAAGAGCAAATTGAAACAATCAAATACATAAGAGACTTCTGCCCAACTAAGAAGATTGTAGGTGTAGCGACAAGAAGTCCAGAGGATGCTAAGATTTTAGCAGACTATTGTGATTATGTAATTGTTACAGGAGGCTTAACACAAGTAACTTTAGATGCATTAGTTGAAGCAATCTTTGGTGATGGGGACTTCGAATTCAATCCAGCAAAACAATTGTTTTAATAGAACTTGCTAAGTGCCACTTGTTAAACAAAAGTTTACAAGTGGCTACTTGTGCGAAATAGGCTATATAAAAAATCTATAGTAAATTAATAATAAATAATTAAAAGATGAGACAAGAGGTGAAAGTGATGAGTTTTTTTAATAAGGTTAATAACTATGTAGCACAGTACCATACTTTACAAGATAATCCTATTTTAGCGAAAGAAAAAGCAATGCCTGGAAAAGCTTTCTTTATAGAAGATAATAATATTTTAGCTATTCCAAGAGAAGATGGGGATTGTAGATACCCATTTGGTCAAAATGGTTTTAACTATTGGGTATATGCATCAGGATACCTTCATAGTAATGAAGGACTTTTCTCACCATATCTTAGAGCATCAGAAGGTCAAGAGCCTAAAATTGCTTTCTTTGCAGGCTTTAAAGGAGAAAATGGTTATAAAGTCATTCCTATTCTTTCTGTACCAGTAATGGACGAACAAATACAAACTGAAAGATATACAGTATTTACTAAAGCAAGTGCATACTACATAACAGAAGCAGAAAGCATTACATTTGCTATTCGTACTTTTGTAGACTCAAATAAAAAAATGTACTATACAATTTCAGCAACAAATAATACAGATGAAAAGAAAGAGTTCTTTGTATCATCATATTTTAATCCATTCCTTAAGAATGCGGTAATGGAAGGTGCTGAAAATCGTTGGTTTAGACAAAGTACAGTAATTGATGCAAAAGAAGGACAAAATCTTGATAACTTCTTAATCGAAGTTTATGAAGAAAGAGATAGAGGGGCAATGGCACCAAACTATGGTGTATTTACAAGAAATCTTACATTAAGTGAAGGTGCAAAGCTTGTAAAAGCTGAAGAGACAGCATCAAGAAATGACTATGTAGGTGGAGTAAGAAGTTCTCTTCACACACCAGCAGCACTTTATAATGGTACATTTGGTGAAGATACTAAGAAGGTTGCAACTTTTACTGAAGTATCAATAGCAGCAGATATGCTTCATTTAGAATTAGATGCTAAAGCAAGTATGAGAGAAGATATTGTGATGACATATTGCTTTGAAGATGAAGATATGGAAGTAGCTATTTGTGAAGTACCAGCACCAGAAATGATTGATACAGCGGAAGAAGAAATTATTAAGGAAGAAGCTAAACATGGGGAAGCGATGAAAGCTGTATTTGGTAAACGTCTCCGTGGGGAAATCAAAGAAGAAGTATTCAACGCTTTCTTTGAACACCTTAAAAAGCAAGTTGAATTTTGCTCTGTTATTAAAGGATATATTCAACTTTCTAGCTTCTCCCTTATTGGAATTCGTGATGTATTCCAAGCTATTGAGGGGTTAGTATTCTACGAACCAGAAGTAGCACGTAATAAAATGTTAGAGGCACTTAACTTTGTACAACCAGATGGACGTTGCCCAAGACAGTATTCTCTTCCAAGATTTGAAGGGGATACACCTAATATGGACCTTAGACCATTCATTGATCAAGGTGTATGGGTAGTTTCTACAATTGCAACATATCTTCGCTTTACACAAGACTTTAACTTCTTAAATGAAGAATGTGGGTACTATGATTTTGTAAATGATAAAGCTCATTTAGCTAAAAAATTAGACAAGACAAGTTCAGTACTTGAACATTTATTTGATATTATGAATTACCTTCTTACAAACCGTGACCATGACTATACAAAATGTGTATGTGCTCTTTACGGGGATTGGAACGATGCTCTTGATGGGTTAGGCGTAAGTAAACGTAAAGACCGTGAATATGGTACAGGTGTATCTGTAATGGCTACACTTCAAGTGTATCAAAACTGTCACGAAATGATTGAGTTACTTGAAATTTTAGATGCAGATAAATATGCAGACAAAATTAATGAATACAAACAAGCAATGGAAGAGATTGAAGAAGGACTTATTAAATATGCTATTATCCAAAATGAACAAGGTGAAAAACGTCTTGTACATGGATGGGGAGATGAAAGAAGCTATTTAGTAGGTAGTTTTGATGATCCAGACCATGAGTCTCGTGATGGTATCACTTCAAATGCTTTCTGGGTACTTGCTGGTATGTATGATAAAGATATGAGTATTAAAGAGACCATTCTTAGTGCATACGAACGTTTAGGTTCAAAATATGGTCTTAAAACATTCCAACCACACTTTGAAAAAGGTACTCCAGGTGTAGGACGTATTCCTAACTTACCAAAAGGTACTGCAGAAAATGGTGCAGCTTATATTCATGCAAGTACGTTTGGGGTTATGTCACTCTTTAGAATGGGTGAAACGGAAAGGGCTTGGGATGAACTTTCAAAATGTCTACCATTTACACATGAGAAAGTATCAGTATCTCCATATGTAATGCCTAACTCATACGGTTTTAATGAAGAAAAGCAGATTGATGGCGAATCTATGCAAGATTGGCAAACAGGTAGTTCAAATGTTGTTCTTAAAACATTTATTCGTTTCGTATTTGGTGTAGAACCACAATACAAAGGTATTTGGATTCAACCTTCTATGAATATCCCATTTGAGACAACTGAATTTAAGATTAAAGTAAGAAATACAGACTTAATTCTTAAATATAGTAACAATCAAGCAGACAAACGTACATTTAAAATTAATGGAGAAATTCAAGAAAGTGTGTACGATAATGTGATGAAACTTGAAAAATTATGGTTATCAAATGAATTTATTGCAAATAATAAAGAAATTGTAGTAGAAATTCTTGACTAATTTGTCAGTTGGAGTAAGAATAAAATAAGAAAGTATTTTTAGGCACTTTAGAAGAGTGCCTAAAAATATGTAAAAGGAGGGATAAAATGAGAGCTATAGTAAATGGTAAAATCTTATTTGATGGACAAATAATCGAGGGTAAAGCTTTATTGTTTGAACAAAAAATAGTAGGGATTGTAGAATTAAGTGAAGTACCAGTAGATGCAGAAAAAATAGATGCCAATGGCCATTATGTAGCACCAGGATTTATCGATCTTCATATTCATGGATATGATACAAAAGATACAATGGATGGCACTAAAGAAGCTATTCAGACAATTGCAAAGGGTATTGCTAAAAATGGTGTAACAAGCTTTTTACCAACAACAATGACCATGTCAAAAGAAGAAATTATAACAGCGCTAGAAGCTTGTCGCGCAGTAAAGGCAGAAGGTAGCCAAGGTTCAGAAGTACTTGGTGTACATATGGAAGGTCCATACATTAATGAAGCCTTTAAAGGTGCACAAAATGGTAAATATATTCAAGAGCCTAATGCTGATGCAGTTAAGTTTGTAAAAGATTATCAAGATATTGTAAAGCTTATTACAATTGCACCTGAAGTAGAAGGAGCAAAAACATTCATTGAAGAAATCTCTAATACTACAAACATTACTTTATCAATGGGACATACAAAAGCTGATTTTGATCAAGCCATGGAAGGTATTGAAGCGGGTATTACACATACAACACATCTTTTTAATGCTATGACACCATTACATCACCGTAATCCAGGAGTAGTAGGGGCAGCACTTGCTTCAGAAAAAGTAAGCTGTGAAATGATATGCGATACAATTCATGTTAATCCAGGTTTATATCCACTTGTCATAAAAGCTAAGGCACCAGATAAGTTTGTACTTGTTACAGATTGTATGTGTGCAGGTGGATGTGAAGATGGAAAATATGCTTTAGGCGGACAGCCTGTATTTGTAAAAGAAGGTAGTGCACGTCTAGAAGATGGTACATTAGCTGGAAGTATTTTACGTTTAAATGAAGCAGTTAGAAATGTAATGGCACATACTAACTACGGCATTGAAAAAGTTATTGAATTTGCTACTATTAATCCAGCAAAGACAATAGGTGTAGATGGGTTTAAAGGTACACTAGATATAGGAAAAGATGCAGATATTATTTTAATAGATGAACAAATTAATGTTAAATGTGCAATAAATAAGGGGGCAACAATTTATGAAAACAATTAAGTTAAATGACATGACTATTTATGTGGTAAAAGATTATGAGGAAATGAGCAAAAAAGGTGCAGAAATTATTGCAGAATTTTTAAAAGCAAAACCAGAAGCTAACTTAGGACTTGCTACAGGTGGTACACCAGTAGGTATGTATAAAGAGCTTATTGAAATGAATAAAAAAGGTGAAATTAGCTTTAAACAAGTTTCTGCATATAACTTAGATGAATACTATCCAATCGAAAAAACTAATGATCAAAGTTATGATTACTTTATGAAAGAAAATTTATTTAATCATGTAGATATTGATATAAATAATACACATATTCCAAACGGAATGGCAGTAAATAGTGTTGAAGAAGGTAAAACTTATGATGCACTTGTACGTGCTACAGGTGGTGTAGATATTCAAGTATTAGGTATTGGTGGAAATGGACATATTGGTTTTAATGAGCCAAGTGATGTATTTGAGCCAATTACACATAGAGTAACATTAGATGAGAGAACAATTCAAGATAATGCTAGATTCTTTAGCTCAATTGAAGAAGTACCAACAGAAGCTATTACAATGGGAATCGGTACAATTATGACAGCAAAAAGTATTTTACTTTTAGCAAGTGGTAGTGGCAAAGCTCCAATTATTAAGGAAATGCTTTTAGGCAAAGTTACTCCAAGAGTACCAGCTTCAATTCTACAGTTCCACAAAGATGTAAAAGTTGTTTTAGACGAAGCAGCGGCTGTAGAGCTTTTAAGTGAAATTAAATAAAAAAATCATACTGTTCTTTACTTATCTAGTGGATGTTGACAAAGAAAAAAATCTTGGTTATAATCTTATTAGATAATTAATATAGTTTACGAGTGTGTTACTGATCCGATCAGGCATAAGCTTTATCTTCTTCTTATAATAGATGAAGATATTGTTTATGCCTTTTTTGTTTTTCAGTAATAAATATTCGTAAATGTTAGCAAAATAGATAGATAATAAATTATTGGAGGTAGTATTTATGAAACAATTAGTTGTAACAATTCAAGCAGAAGCAGGATTACATGCAAGACCAGCAGGTGTACTTGTTAAAAAAGCAGGCGAATTTGCTTCAAAAATCACTATCGAAAAAGCAGGCAAATCAATTGATGCAAAAAGATTATTAGCTGTTCTTTCTTTAGGTGCTAAAAAAGGTGATGAACTTACTATTACAGCAGAAGGTGCAGATGAAGAAGCAGCAGTACTTGCAATTAAAGAAGTAATCGAATCAGAACAATAGACACAGGAGTTGGCATAGATGATATTAGATGGAATTGGGGCTTCTAGCGGTGTAGCCATAGGTAAAGTATTTATTAAGAAACAGGGCACAGCGAGTGTTCCAAATACAAAGATAGATAATGTTGAGGCAGAAATAGAGCGTTTTGAAGCTGCAAAATTAGAAGCTATAAACGAACTTAAAGCTTTATATGAAAAAGCATTAAGTGAAGTAGGCGAAGAACATGCAGGGATTTTTGATGTACATCAAATGCTTGTACAAGACTTAGATTTTCATGATCAAGTTGTAAATGTTATTACTGAAGAGAAATACAATGCGGCTTATGCAGTTTCTGAAGCTGCAGTTATTATAGCGGGAATGTTCGAAAGCATGGAAGATGCTTATATGAAAGAACGTGCAGCAGATATTAGAGATATTTCTAAGAGACTTATTGGCATTTTAACAGGAGAAAGAGAAGTTTCTTTAGCAGATATAAATGAACCTGTTATTTTAGTGGCTAAAGACTTATTCCCATCTGATACCATTCAAATGAACAAACAATTTGTCTTAGGATTTATTACTGAAGATGGCGGGAAAATGTCACACTCAGCAATTTTAGCTCGTACTATGCAAATACCAGCTATTGTAGGCGTTAAAGATGCATTAACAAAAATTAAAAACGAAGAAACAGTTATTCTTGATGGTAAGGGTGGTAAAATTTATCTTGAACCAACACAAGAGTTATTAGATACTTGGAAGAGTGAACAAGATAAATACAATAACTACAAACAAGAATTACAAAAACTTATTGGTACTGAAAACAAAACATTAGATGGCGTTCACATTGAAATTAATGCAAACATTGGTAGTCCAGATGATATTGCTAAGGTACTTGAAAATGATACAAAAGGTATTGGTTTATTTAGAAGTGAATTCCTTTATATGGATGGAACTGCATTACCAACAGAAGAAATGCAATACGAAGCATATAAAAAAGTACTAGAAGCTATGGAAGATCGTGTTATTATTAGAACCTTAGATGTAGGTGGAGATAAAGAACTTCCATACTTAAACATTCCTAAAGAAGAAAATCCTTTCTTAGGATATCGTGCTATCCGCGTATGCTTAGATCAACCAGAGTTATTTAAAACACAACTACGTGCGCTTTTAAGAGCAAGTGTACATGGTAAATTAGGCATTATGTTCCCGATGATTGCTGTAGTAGATGAAATTAGAGCTGCAAAAGCCCTTTTAGAAGAAACTAAAAATGAGCTTATTGCAGAAGGTATAGCTGTAAGTGATGACATTGAAGTAGGTATAATGATTGAAACTCCAGCTGCAGCACTTGTTTCAGATATTCTTGCTAAAGAAGTAGATTTCTTTAGTATTGGAACAAATGACCTTACACAATACACAATGGCTGTAGATCGTATGAATTCTAAAATTGCTCATTTATACGATACACATAATTTAGCTATTTTAAGAAGTATTAAAATGGTTGCAGATAATGCACATAAAGCAGGTATCTGGGTTGGAATTTGTGGGGAGTCTGCTGCAGATACAAGTTTAACAGAGATCTTTTTAGCTATCGGTATTGATGAGTTATCTGTAAGTGCACCTTCTGTACTTGAAGTAAGAAAAAAAGTACAACAAATAGATACAAGAAAAGCTAAAGAAGCGTTAAATCTATAGGGAGGTAAAACAATGGAATACCAAATCATAAAAGTGTTTAATAACAACGTGGTGTTAGCAAGTCAAGAACGAAATCAAGTTATCCTTGTGAGCAAAGGAATTGGTTTTGGAAAAAAAGCAGGTGATACCATTCAAGAAAATGCGAATATTGAAAAGGTATTTCATGAGTTACCATCTGATTCTAAAAAATTAGATTTAAAAGAAATCAGTGCACTAAGTGGTAAAATTCAACATCTTACCCATCAGATCATTCAAATTGCGGAAGAAAATCTTGGTACATTAAATGAACACAGCGAAAAAATGCTCATGGAGCATATTGAATTTGCAATAGAACGACTAGGAATGGGGCTTACTATAGAAAATCCATTTATTGATGAAATTGTAATATTGTATAAAAAGGAATATGAAATTGCAGCTATAGCAAGAGAATATATCCTTCAAACAATAGGTTTAGACATTGGTGAGGAAGAGCAAGGTTTTATTGCTCTTCACTTACGCTCTGCAAGAAAAAATAAATCAGTAAATGAAATCATGAAGATGACGCGTATCTACAAAGAATGTTTACAGTTTGTAGAAAGTGAATATAATATAAATATAATAAATGAAGGTAACTTCAAAAAAGAATTTCTAAGGATGTTAAGATTTTATATAGAATGTGCCACTAAGCATAAAAATATAGATTTAGCTATTAGAAATGATGTTATAAAAAATCTTAGAAGTGGCTATAGAGCATCTATTAGAATTGCTAAATACTTAGAACAGGAAAGAAACATTGAATTTTATGAGGGGCTTATAATATATATGGCCATAGATATTCATAAATTTATTTCTTTAATGTCTAGTGAACAAAATAAATATTAGTTTTTGGCTCAAGGAGGCACCCCATGTTTGATTTTTTAAAGAAGTTTAAAGGCATAGAATTATGTTCTCCAATAACAGGAGAAGCTGTAGATTTATCACAAGTACCAGATCCAGTATTTGCTGAAAAGATGGTAGGTGATGGAATTGCTATTATTCCAACAGAAGATATAGTAGTAGCACCATGTGATGGAAAGATTGTACAAATATTCCCTACTAACCATGCTATTGGTATCGAAACAACTACAGGACTTGATTTACTTATCCATATAGGTATTGATACAGTTGATTTAAAAGGTGATGGGTTTAAAAGACTTGTAGAAGAAGGTGACATGATTAAGAAAGGTCAACCTATTTTAGAAGTTGATATTAAACGTGTTAAAGAACTCGGTAAGCCACTCACATCTCCATTTGTTATTACAAATGCAGATGAATTAGAGTTTAAAAAACGTACAACAGGTAAAGTAGAAGCAGGTAAAACTGTAATACTAACTGTAAAGAAAAAATAAATATGTAATAAATTTCAAAGAGGCTATTATAAAATAGCCTCTTTTTGTTATAAGTTATATACTTATTATCTATTTATTAAAAGAATGATACATGAAGAATAGGTCGAAAAAAATAGAAATGAAAGAGTGTATTAGAAGGTGAAATAAGCAATTCAGTTGAAAAACTATCAAGATGCACAATAAAAAGTTATTTGTTACCAATTCATAGTGAATAAATAACATATATAAAAGCGGTTTTTTTAATTATGTTGGAGAGAATAGCTTGACAAAGACAAGTGGTAGTCATATAATAATTATGTAACAATTACTTAATAAATATAACAACTTAAATATAAATTATATATATTCAGGAGGCGAAAAGATGACTATCAAACAATTTATAGGTATTACAATGTTAGCAGTTGTTGGAATAGGAAGTAGTACTTATGCAAATACGATAGAAGATGTTACACCTCAAGAAGTAGTAGAAGCAGGTCTTGTATTAGCTAGAAATACAAATTCAGTTGATAATGATATAAAGGTACAAGAAGGAATTCTTTCAAGAGTTATTGTAGATGAAGCTACAGTAAGAAGAGAACCAAATCCAGATTCAGATATTGTGAATTATCTTGTAAAAGATATACCTGTATTTGTAAAAGAAAGAATAGATAACTGGTATCATGTTGAAATAGAAGGTATAGAAGGGTACATATATAAAGAACAACTTAATGAAGAAACATTAAATCTTGTTCCTTATACTAAAACAGTAGTAGAAGAACCTACAACATATTTAGGAGACGAAGTTATTAGCTATGCAAAACAGTTTCTAGGAAATCCATATGTATATGGTGGAAACAGTCTTACAAGAGGAGTAGATTGCTCAGGCTTTGTACAACAAGTATATAAAAAGTTTGATATTCATGTAGAACGCAGTTCCAGATCACAATATGCTAGTGATGGAGTAAAAGTAAGTAAAAATGATTTATTACCAGGAGATTTAGTATTCTATGGACATAATGGTTATATTGATCATGTGGCTATCTATGCTGGTAATGATGAAATCATCCATGCTAGTACACCAAAAACAGGCATTACAATGGGTGACTTATATTACGGGAAACCAATTATAGGGATTAAACGTGTAATTTAGTAAAATAAATTAATTGATGAATTAGAGAGGCTATCATTTTAGATAGTCTTTTTTGTTTGAAAAATATGGAGTAAAGAGTTAAACTTTTTGTTCACATGTAAAATATGAATAAATTTTCTATAATAGAAAAAACTAAAACAAGAGAATTTAATTTGTAAGATATGGAGGATGAAAGGTGAAACGGAAATATAATATACTTTTTATATTGATTTTAACTATTATAATGAGTCAAGTGAGCATACAAGCTAGATTATTACCTATTTATTCGGTGTTTACAAAAGAAAAGCAAGTGGCTATTACTTTTGATTGTGCATGGGGTGCAGATGATATAGGACAAATTCTTACAACTCTTAAAGAAGAGAATGTAAAGGCTACTTTCTTTATGGTAGGTGACTGGATGAGAAAGAATCCTGAAGCTGTAAAGCAGATTGCAGCAGAAGGTCATGATATAGCAAGTCATTCTGATAAACACCCACATGTAACACAGTTAAGCAAGGAAGATATTAAAAAGGATATTCGTTTTGCTCATAACACAATTAAAGAGCTAACAGGGGAAGATGCCAATTTATATCGTGCCCCTTATGGAGAATACAATGATACTGTAGTAGAAGCAGCTACAGAGTGTGGATATTATATTATTCAATGGGATGTAGATTCTTTGGATTGGAAAAACTACGGTAAACAAGAAATGATAGACTGTGTATTAAAGCATAAGAACTTATCACCTGGTTCTATTATTCTTTTACACAATGCTACAAAGTACACAAAAGATGCCCTACCTCACATTATAAAGGGGTTAAAGCTTAAGGGATATGAGTTAGTACCTGTGTCAGAACTTATTGTAAAAGAGAACTATACAATTGATCATACAGGAAGACAGTATAGAAGTAATTAAAAAAGGCCTGCTACTTAATAGTAGCAGGCTAATTATTTATATCTTAGGATAAACTTATGCCATATAATGATGAGAAAGGTTTAAATATTCATTATAGAAATCAAGTTGTGACTTAAATACTGGTAGCATTAATTCATCTAAACGTTTACTAAGTAAAAGCACTTTTTCTTCTTGTAAGTCGAAATTTGCATCTATAATAGCTTGCACTAGTTGTTTTTTAGTTTCAAGGATAGTTTGCTGATCGAGCACTTTATAATGCATGCTGTTTCGCCTCGTTTCACGAAAGTGTTAACATGATGTTACTAAGCTGCTTACTATATAAAATATGCAAATTCTAGAAGAATGTGACTATTAACTACATCCAGTAGTTGTACCACATTCTGCACATACTTTACAAGTGCCATTTTTCATAAGTTTTGTACTACCGCAGTTAGGACAAAGTTCTCCTTCAAGAGAATAATCATGAGAAGATGATACTGACTCAGCATGAGAGGCAACATGAGTAGATGGTGTAACTACTATATTTTCTACAGGAGAAGCGTGAGTATTAGAATTAATATTTGAGGATGGCTTTACTTGACAATAAGAGAAGTCACCGAGTTCGATATCAATAATTTTACTAATAAGGTCAGAAATAGAATCTACACGCTTAATATAAGGGTGACCACCTACAAAACCACTTGGTTCAAATTTTTGTCCTCTATACATCTTAGCAATGTCTTGAGCAGGAACACCGTATTGTAGCATTTCAGAGATAGTTGTTGAAATACTATCTAGTAAACCTTTTACAAGAGAACCTTGTCTACCTGCGGATACATAAATTTCACCTAATTTTCCATTTTCAAAGAAAGAAACTGTTATATAAAGCTTAAGTCCGTTAATTTCCGCTTCATGAACGTGAGCTTTGCGAATACCTGTAGGCTTAGTACGAATAGGTGTATAGTGTTTTTCAGGATGTTTTACATAGTCTAAAAGTTCTTGGTAAGAAAGGTCTTCTAGTTTTCTTTCTTGATTATTTGAATGACTCGTATTTAACGGTTGAGAAGCTTTACAGCCATCTCGATAAAGAGCAATAGCTTTTACACCTAATTCCCAAGATAATTTATAAATATTAGATACATCCTTCTCTGTTGCATCATTAGGTAAGTTAACTGTTTTAGAAATAGCACCAGATACATGAGGAGTAAGAGCAGCCATCATTTTTACGTGGGCTTCTGGTGCAATATAGCGTTTACCAGATCCACACTTATTTGCTGTATCGAATATTGGGTAATGTTCTTCCTTAAGGTAAGGAGCTCCTTCAATTTTACCATCTACAATAACACTATAACCATCTCTGTCTTCTTTTTTCATAATGTAGTCAAGAATAGCTTGAATTTCTACATCTTTATAACCGAGTTTCTTAAGTGTAGTAGGGAGAAGAGGGTTAACGATTTCCATAAATCCACCACCTACTAATTTCTTATAGGCAACATGGCTAAAGAAAGGTTCAGAAGAAGTAGTTGCACAGTCCATAGCAAAAGCAATAGTACCAGTTGGAGCAAGTACAGAAACTTGTGCGTTACGATAACCATAGGATTCACCCGCAAGTAAAGCATCTTTCCAAACTTCTTTTAAAGTATGGCTAAGTTCTTCTTGATTTAAAGTATTTAATAAATCATGAGAAATAGTTACTGGTGTATAATTTAATCCTTCAAAGCCTTGAGTATCTACATCTATACCACTACATTTTGCGTGGTTTCTTAAAACACGCATCATATAAGGTTTATTAGCTTGGAAGTAAGTAAAAGGTCCAACTTCTTTTGCCATAAGAGAAGAGATGTAGTAAGCATAGCCTGTTAGCATACTCATTAAGCTAGCACCTATTGTACGTGCTTCTTCACTATCGTAAGGAAGTCCCATAAGCATGAAGAGGGCACCTAAGTTAGTAAGTCCAAGACCAGTTGTTCTAAAGTCATAAGAGCGTCTAGCTATTTCTGGTGTTGGGAACTGACCATGATGGATTGTTGCTTCTAAAACAATTTGTACAAGCATAATACAGTGTAGATAATGATCGATATTAAATTGATTTGTATCTTCGTTATAGAACTTAGTAATATTAATACTTGCTAAGTTACAAGCTGTATCATCTAGGAACATATATTCAGAACAAGGGTTGCTAGCATGAATACGGTTATTCTCATCAGTAGCATCACCATTTTCCCCAGCAGGGCAAGTATGCCAACTATTAATGGTATCATCAAATTGGATACCAGGGTCACCAGAACGCCAAGCAGCATAAGAAATTTGATTCCATATATCTTGAACAGGGAGTGTATTATGAATGCTGCCATCTACACGATTGATTTGTGAGAAAGTAGCATCTTTATCATTTAGTGATTTCATAAAATCATCTTTTACACGAATAGAGTTATTAGCATTTTGACCTGATACTGTAGCATAAGCTTCACCATCAAAGTGTGTATCATATCCCATTTTACCAAGGGCAATAACTTTATCTTCTTCAGTAGATTTCCAATTAATAAACTCTAAAGAATCAGGGTGATCTAAATCGAGCACGTTCATTTTAGCAGCACGTCTTGTTGTACCACCTGATTTAATGGCACCTGCATTACGGTCAAAAACTTTAAGGAAGCTCATAAGCCCAGAGGATTTACCACCACCAGAAAGAAGCTCACCTTCTGCTCTAATAGAAGACCAATTTGTACCTACACCTGAACCGTATTTAAAGAGGCGTGTTTCAGTAGTAAGCTGATCAGTTATAGATTTAGGGCCTAGAAGAGAATCAGTAACACTTACAATAAAGCAAGCTGAACCTTGAGTACGTGTATAAGCATCAGGAGCCTCTACTACTTCATTTTTTTCAGGATCAAAGTAGTAATGACCTTGTTTATTACCTTTAATGCCATAGGAAAGGGCAAGGCCTGTATTAAACCACTGAGGACTATTTGGTGCCCACATTTGCATAAGCATCATAAAGGCAAGTTCGTTGTAAAGTACATCTTTATTTGTAGTATCTACAAGCCCTTCATCTAGAGCAGAATTAACCCAGAAGTTAACCATACGATGTACAACTTGCTTAAAGGAAGTTTCATAGCCTATTTCAGTAGGAATACCATTTTTTCTAAAATATTTACTAGCAATAATGTCGCAGGCAGATTGAGAAAAATGCTCTGGAAATTCCAAGTTAGTCATATGTAAAAGCACTTTACCTGTAGAATAGTCAGTAAGACGAACGTCAACAGATTTCCAAGAAACTAAATCATAAACAGTTTGGTTCTCTTTAAGTGAAGTAGTAAAAACTGGTTTTAATAAATTTTTCAACATGGGATGAACCCTCCAATAATTTTATTTCAACAATAATTATTATTAACTAAATTTAAATCTAGCACAAAAATAATAAAATAACAAGATGAAAAAGTGACATATATAGTATACAAGAGGAACAAAAAATCAATATATGTATATTCTGTAAGGATTGGCAATGTTTATAGAACATAAAAAAAAATTCATAGTAAACACTAATGGTACAATCATATATTTGTAATTTTACATAAGGAGGTTACTTATGATTACACTAGCGATAAACAGTTGTACAGAAAGTAGTAGAAATGCTTTAGAGCTTATTTACAATCAAAGTAAACAAAATGGTATAAAGATAGTGCATATAAAACCTCAAGAGAACTCTATTTATTATAATAATAAAAGGATTCCTCTAAAAAATTATATTGATACCTTAAAAACAAAAGAACAACCAGATTTATTAGTGGTAGAACTGAC
This sequence comes from uncultured Eubacteriales bacterium, assembly GCA_900551325.1. Taxonomy (GTDB): domain Bacteria; phylum Bacillota; class Clostridia; order Lachnospirales; family Cellulosilyticaceae; genus Holtiella. The sequence continues at coordinate 174,155 of URVM01000008.1, forward strand.
TAAAGAAGGCATTGATAATAGTATTTATGAGCAAATTCGATTTAATCTTGCCCTGTTTTTCCCAAAATCAAAGTATCCTCTAAGTAAAAATAATTTAAGCACTCGCCTCTTTAAATTAATACAAGCTCATTATTATATTATTCCTGAAACCTATCATAAAAGACAAAAAGAGTTTATTACCTACGGATGGAGTGAAGAGGCAAATATATCAGCTTCTAGTGCAGAATTACAAGTAGATGGTAGCCTAAGCCTTCAATGTTGTATTAAGCCAAGTGTAGTAATTAATGTAGAGGGGCTAAATACATTAAGAGAGTTTGCTATAGAAGTTCCCTTTAACGATGTAGACGGCGCACTAGCTGGTATTGCTACAATGATTTTATACGGGATAGAAATAAACTAAACTAAAGAAATAAAATGAGAAAAAAGTAATAAACTTGTACTAAAGTTAATATAAATGATAATGACAAAAGAATTAGTTCAGAATAAAAAGAGGATAAGGGAGAGGTGCAAGATGATAGAACACATATTAGAAAACAATGAGGTACTCATAATTGGAAAAGCTATAAGTGAACTTACCTATAGCCATAAAGTATACGGTGAAGGATTTTATAGTTTCAACTTGGAGGTGCCTAGACTTAGTGATTCAGCAGATGTTTTACCTGTTACAGTATCAGAAAGGCTTTTAGCGCCACTGGGCAATATCCAAGGGAAAATTTTAGATATAACAGGCCAGTTTAGATCTTATAATCAGTATGAAGAAGGAAAAAATCGTCTTATTCTAACTATATTTGCACTAGAAGTTAAGGAAGTATCAGAAGAAGAAATGAAAAAAAATAAAAATACTATTTATCTAAATGGGTTTGTCTGTAAAGAACCCGTGTATAGGACAACACCTTTTGGTAGAGAAATTACAGATCTATTACTTGCAGTCAATCGTTCTTATCATAAATCTGATTACATACCATGTATTACTTGGGGAAGAAATGCAAGGTATGCACAAAATCTTCAAACAGGAGCTCATATAGAGCTATGGGGTAGAATCCAAAGTCGCCCTTACCAAAAGAAATTAGAAACAGGGGAAGCAATTAGTAAAGTTGCTTATGAAGTTTCTATTTCAAAAATGGAAATACTAGAAGAAGCTAAAGAAATATCTGATGTACAAGAAGTAGAATAAAATTTTAATTATATATGATTAAAATAAGTAATGGGAGCTATGATACTAATTTCGATTAGTTGGGTAGCTCCTTTTTTAGGTGGAAAAATTCTTTATTTTAAGTTATAATTTATTAGATAAGAAAGGAAGATTGTATGTATAAACTTATTAGGCAAAAGAGAAAGACAATAGGAATTTATATACAAAATGATTTATCAGTTTTAGTTAAAGCGCCTTATTATATGAAGCAAGAAGCCATTGATGAGTTTGTATCTAAAAATCAAGAGTGGATTGTAAAGACTATTTCTGATAAAAGAACACTTGCCAAACAAAAAGATTGGTTAGCTAGGAGAGAAATCTTATATTTAGGGAATACTTTAAAAGTAGAAATAAAAGAGATGTCTATGGTCAAACCAACAGTAGAAGTAAGTGAAACAACTTTTACAATTATAACGCCTAATAAAGACGATAACTTTCTTATAAAAAAGCAAGTAGAAACTTATATTAAAGAACAAGCATTACAATTATTTACAAAGCTTACTAAGGAATATTGTGACTTATTAGGGTGTCAGTATGAAAAGATTACACTTAGAAAACAAAAAACAAGATGGGGGAGTTGTTCAACAAAAGGTACATTATCCTTTAATATAAGACTAATGGGAGCCCCTATAGAAGTTATTCGGTATGTGGTGTTACATGAGGTTGTACATTTGATACATTTTAATCATAGTACAAGCTTTTGGCATACTATAGAAGGAGTAATGCCAGACTATAAATTAAGAAAAAACTATTTAAAAGAACATGGAAATATATTAGACATATAATTAAAGAGGTGAGAAAAATGAAACAAGGGCTTATACAGATTTATTGTGGACCAGGTAAAGGCAAGTCAACAGCAGCTATAGGTTTAGGCATACGTGCATTAGGCAATAACCTGAAAGTCATTATGATTCAATTTCTTAAAAATGATAATACTGGTGAATGTAAATTATTAAAAACATTAGAACCTGGATTCAAGGTTTTTCATTTTGAGAAAGAAAGAGGATTTACTTGGACTTTAACTGAAGAAGAAAAAGGTGAATTAGTGCAAGAAATTCATATGGCACTTAAATTTGCTAAAAAGGTTATGGATACAGGTGAATGTGATATTTTAATTTTAGATGAAATTTTAGGTGCTATTCAACTTGGGTTTGTTGATATACAAGAATTTTTACAACTAGTAGATGAAAAGCCAGAATTTATGGAACTTGTATTAACAGGTCGTCAACTACCAGAGGAACTTAAAGAAAGAGCAGACTATGTTAGCTATATAGATGCAGTTAAGCATCCAATGGAAAAGGGGATTCGTGCACGAGCAGGAATAGAGTATTAGTAAAATAACACAAAAGAAGAAAGCAAGAGGGGATTAGGATGAAAAACAGAAATAATATAAGTAATTTTTGCATCGGGGTCTTGGCATACTTAATTTTTATTTTACTAGCGTATCTAAATTTTAAACTTTTTAGTTTTGCACCTTTATTATTAATTATAGGGGTACTAGGAAATTACTTTATTTTAGGAGCTATTTTAAATGAGAAAGGGATATGGGGGGGACGTATTGCCATTATATCCACATATGCAGTAGGGGGAATTATTTATACTATAGGTAGGTTACTTATTAATACAGAACTTATTGCTACCTTTAGACGACTAATCCCACAAGTATATCATTCAGTAGGCATACTAGAGCAATGGACATATGGAAAAATCTCAAGAGATACACTTATTGCTATATTTATGGTTGTATTTCTGATTTTGAGTTTGCTTGTACTAGAGTTTGGAAAGAGAGTAAAAGTAAGTACAAAAGAACGTAGCGGATTTACGTATAATATTGTACTTGTATGGATGGTACATTTTTATTTATTTATGCCAATTCATATCGTTGTAAGTAAGTTTACATCTATTATGAATGATACTAAACAAAGCCTTATATTTGGGGCAATTATGACTATTATTCTATTTGTAACTTATTTCTTCTTAGGTAAAGAATGCAGGACTTTAAAAAGTAAAGTTCTTCAGTGTATATCTAGTTCTACTATTACATTAACAGCTATAATCTTATATGTACTAGGTCTTGTATTTATAGTGGATATTGGAGTATATGAACGCTATATGTTACCTGTAGTCACTTCATATATTGGTACTTTGTGTAGGTCATTAGGTATAATGACAGGTGCTAATGTAAAGGTAGTTTCTCAATATGGTTTCTTAGCAACTAGTATTATGATTATAGTACCGACACTAATGATTACAGTTGGTAAGTTTACTTCTTTATCAAGTAGTGAAAAAGAAGTAGAAGGAACTATATTATCAGCAGTAGAGGAATAGTTTATTATTCTAGAATACAAGCTATAAAAATAAATAGATAAAAATCCCGTGTATGAGTAAATTCATACACGGGATTTTTTCTTTAAATTAATTATCTAATAAGTTAGCCATATCATATAAGCCAGGTGCTTTGTTAGCTATAAATGCAGCAGCTTTTATAGCACCTACTGCAAATACTTCTTTTGATGCTGCTGAGTGAGATAAAGTAATAACTTCATCATTACCAGCAAAAATAATATCATGTTCGCCTACAATAGTACCACCACGTACTGCATGAATACCTATTTCATTTTTAGGACGTTTTTCACGTGCAGTTGAACGGTCAAAGCGTAAAGTATAAGTTTCATCTAAAGTATCTGTAATGGCATTTGCGATAGCAAGAGCTGTACCGCTTGGGGCATCAATTTTTTGATTATGATGTTTTTCGATAATCTCTATATCAAAACCAGAATCACCTAAAACTTCTGTTGCACGTTTAGCTAGTGTAATGAGTAAGTTTACTCCTAAAGACATATTTGCAGAGAAAAATATAGGAATCTGTTTACTTGCTTCATTTATAAATTCAATATCTTCATTAGGAAGACCAGTGGTACAAATGACAGCAGGGATTTTTTTTGCAATAGCATATTCAAGAAGTGGTCTAACAGCTTTTGCAGTAGAAAAATCTATAATAACATCTACTGGTACAGTACATGCTTCAATATTATCGAAAACAGGAAAATCATTAGGTGCTGATAAGTTAGGATCTACTCCCACTACTAAATTTAAATTAGGATAGTCTTTAATAATACGTGTAATGGCTTGCCCTAGTCGTCCGTTACAACCATGTAATAATATTTTGGTCATATGTGTCATCCTTTCTATAGAAACTAATCAATAAGTGAAGCGGCTCTAAGGGCTGCTTTAACTTTTTCTTCGTTAGCAGGTTCTAGGTTTGTAAGTGGTAGTCTACATGGACCAACTTCAAATCCCATATAGTTTAATGCGGCTTTAACTGGAATAGGATTAACTTCGCTAAAGAGTGCATCAATAAGAGGAAGATAATCTAGTTGAAGTTTAAGTGCTTCCTTTGTTTGACCTTGAAGGTATAAGTTTACGATGTCATGAGTTTGTCTTGGAACTACGTTTGATAATACAGAGATAACCCCTACACCACCAAGAGATAAAACAGGTATAATTTGGTCGTCATTTCCTGAATAAATAGCAAAGTCAGGACCACATAAGCGAGCAATTTGTGCAACTTGTGAAAGGTTACCACTTGCTTCTTTAATACCTGCTACATAATCACGTTTAGAAAGCTCATAAACTGTTTCAGGTGCAATGTTAACTCCTGTTCTAGAAGGAACACTATAGAGAATCATTGGTACGTCAGCAGCTTTACCAATAGCATCGAAATGTTCTATAAGTCCTTTTTGAGTTGATTTATTATAGTAAGGAGTTACTTGAAGTACACCATCTACACCAAGTTCTGCAGCACGCTTAGTAAGAGCAATACCATGACGTGTATCATTGCTACCAGTACCAGCGATAACAGGAACTCTACCTCTTGTACGTTCTACAGCTATTTTAATACATTCAAGCTGTTCTTCATCTGTCATAGTAGAAGCTTCACCTGTTGTACCACATATAATAATAGAATCTGTATGATTATCTATTTGAAAGTCAATAAGTTCTTCTAGTTTGCCAAAATTAATACTACCATCTTCGTTAAATGGTGTAACGATTGCCACACCTGCGCCTTGAAAAAGTGCCATCTTTCATCAGTCCTTTCGATTTGATATCATATGTTTTGTAATTTATTCCATTCTTAATCCCATAGTATTCAAAGGGGAGCTTAAGTGCAACACTGGCTTGGATAGTTAAATACAAATAACAAAAGCCAGCTTAATAGGTAAGCTGGCTGTACGTCCAAATGATGTAAATATATATGTAAAATAATTTACAAAAATCATTTAAACACAGTAGCACACCACCTATTGTATAGCAAAAGGTGACAGTTGTATAGTTATTAACTATACCCCCAGGAATAGGTCATGCAAGTAACATATCCCTTCGGCAACACATCCTTTTGGATCTAATCTTATTCTCTTGCAAGAATCATAAATCCTACTCTTAAGCATTGCGCCTCTACGTGATTGAATAATAAATATTTAATTGTGTCTAATGATAGCATGATAAAAAAGTTGTGTCAAGGTTATAAAAAATATAAATAATTTTATAAATATAGTCATGTTGACAATAATATATGCAAAAAGCAAGAGAAGGTGTATAAAAATTAAAAGAAATAGGGTGAGGGTGTATATTTTTCTTAAAAATTATCCATACTTTAAAACATAAATACAGGTTAAGAAAGGATATATTATGAAAAATACTAATAATACTAAAGAGAAGTTGTTTGATGCATTATCACCAGATCAGAAGATGAAATTAGAAATTGCTGAAGAGCTTGGCCTTTTAGATAAAGTGCAAAAGGATGGTTGGAAGAGTTTAACACCTAAAGAAACTGGTCGTATTGGTGGACTTATGACTAAAAGAAAAAGAGAAATGAAAAATAAAGAAAATACATTGTAAGAAGAAGGGACCATTGTATAATAAGCAATGGTCCTTTTATAATTTTATAGGAAGGCTTATAGTTATAGCAAAAGTATTCCTTTATACTAATTTTTATAGTAGGTAATAAATATAAAGCTTGTTATACTATATGGAGAGAGTATTAGAGTTTTTAACTAAGGAAGAAATTATTAAACTAGCTAAAAGGAGGTAGCCTATGCGTAAAATTATACATGTTGATATGGATGCTTTTTATGCCCAAGTAGAAATGCGTGATAATCCAGAGCTTAAAGGAAAGCCCGTTATTGTAGGAGGGAATCCAGATGAACGTGGTGTAGTTGCTACCTGCTCTTATGAAGCTAGAAAGTATGGGATTCATTCTGCTATGCCATGTAGAACGGCTAGACAGTTATGCCCGGGAGCTATCTTTGTTAGGCCTAGATTTGAAGTGTATAAAGGTGTATCACATAAAATAGGAGAGATTTTTAAACGCTATACAGATAAAATAGAATTTTTATCACTAGATGAAGCGTTTTTAGATGTAACAGAAAATAAAAAGGGTATTACTTCAGCTACACAAATTGCTAAAGAAATTAAACTGGCCATATGGGACGAACTTCATTTAACAGGCTCAGCAGGTGTTTCTTATAATAAATTTTTAGCTAAGATAGCTTCAGATTATGAAAAGCCTAATGGACTTACTGTTATTACACCAGATAAAGCGCAAGAATTATTAGATCAACTACCTATTCAAAAATTCTTTTTAGTTGGTAAAGTAACAGAAGAAGAACTTAGAAAAATAGGTGTTCATTATGGACGAGATTTAAGAAGATTAGAACTTAGCTATTTAGTAAGTGTGTTTAAGAAAAGAGGCTACTTGCTTTATGACTTTGCAAGAGGTATTGATGAAAGAGAAGTTGAAAGTTCTCGTATTAGAAAATCTATTGGGGCAGAGACAACATTTAGTGAAGATATAGTTTTAGCTAGTGAAGAAGCAAAAGAGATATTAGAAGAATTGGCTCATGAAGTAAGTTTACGTGTAAAAAGAAGAAATGTATGGGGAAAGAATGTAACCTTAAAGATTAAGTTTAGTGATTTTAGCCAGATTACTAGAAGTATGATGACTAGCTATCCTATTGTAGAGCCAGAAGAAATCAGGGGATATGTGGAACAACTGATGCAAAAGGTGGATAAAAACGAGCAAAAGGTTAGGTTATTGGGGATTACGTTATCACATTTAGTGACAGAAGAAGAACGGAAAAATGAAAATGTATCTTTGTTTGAATACCTAGAGAGTATTAAATAGGATAGTTATAAAATAGCCATGAAAAGGGATACTCTTCATGGCTTATTTTGGGGGTTGAAGGGAGAAAAATTTATGTCTACAATTAATATAGCCAATTTAGCCTTTGGTTATGACATAGATAATAAAATTTTTATAATTATTTTAAGCATATTTAATCTATAAATGAATGAGTATTTGAGTTTAAGGTATAGATAATATAAGAATGAATAAGGAAGAGTAGAGGATTTAATGCTATAATACAAAAGGTACAAATTAGGTTTGCATAGAAAAAACAGCTAGTGTACAATGAAATTTAGTCGTCAGATGAAGAGGTGAAGAAGTGGATATTTATAATGACTTTGCAATGATTTATGATACATTTATGGAAGACACACCTTATAAACAATGGGTGGACTTTATAGAAAGTATTATAAAAGAACAAGGTATGGAACCTAAGATTATTTGTGATTTAGGTTGTGGGACAGGAACGATGTGTGAACTCTTTGCTGATCGTGGCTTAGATGTTATAGGGATAGATGCCTCAGAAGAAATGCTTATGGTTGCTAGAGAAAAGGAATTTGAAGCAGGTAGAGGTATTTTGTATCTTATGCAAGATATGAGTGAGTTTGAACTTTATGGTACAGTAGATGTAATCTATAGCAGCTGTGATAGTATTAACTACCTTATGGAAGAAGAGAAAGTATTATCTATGTTTAAGTGGGTTAATAATTATCTTGAAAAAGATGGCTTGTTTATTTTTGATGTAAACTTACCTCATAAGTATAAAACCCTTTTAGGAGATAAAGTTTTTGCAGAGCAAACAGAAGATGCTGCATATATCTGGGAAAACTATTATGATGAGAAACAACAAATTAATGAGTTTTATGTAAGTTTCTTTGTACAAGATGAAGATGGTCGTTATGATCGTTTTGAGGAAGTTCACTATCAAAAAGCTTATTCAGTAGAATGTATAAAAGACATTATTGAAAAAGCAGGTATGGAACTAGTGGCTATTTATGATGATTATACACATAAACCTTATAATGAAGAAACACTTCGTGCAACTTTTGTTGCAAGAGAAAAACAAGTAGCTGGAAAAGTATATGTTGATTAAGGAGGATACTATGGAAAACTATATTATTAGAGGAACAGATAGCGGTAGACAATTTAGATTTTTTGGTGCAAATACAACAGGTATTGTTAATATGGCTACACAACATCATGGTACATCACCAGTTGTATCTGCTGCACTTGGACGTACAATGACAGGAACACTTATGATGGGTGCTATGCTTAAAAATGACACAGATCGTGTCTGCGTAATGATTAAAGGGGATGGACCTATTCAAGGTATTACAGTAGAAGCAGATGCTATGGGTAATGTTAAAGGTTACCCACATCAAGCTATTGTAGATATTCCTAAAAAAGAAAATGGTAAGTTAGATGTAAGTGGTGCTATTGGAAATGCAGTTATGACTGTGATAAAAGATATGGGTATGAAAGAACCGTACACAGGTCAAGTTCCAATGCTTTCAGGAGAAATTGCTGAAGACTTCAGTATTTACTTTGCAGATTCAGAACAAACTAATACAGCAGTTATTCTAGGTGTACTCATTGACCGTGATTATAGCATTAAGCAAGCGGGTGGTATCATCATTCAAGTACTTCCAGATACAACGGATGAAGCAATTACTGAACTTGAGGAAAAATTAAAAGGCTTTACTTCTTTAACAAACTATATGGATGAAGGCAAAACAATTGAAGATGTGATGAAGATGCTTCTTGGAGATGATATTGAAATTATGGATAAAACAGATGCAAGATTCCATTGTGATTGTTCAAAAGAGCGTATGGAACGTGCACTTATTAGTTTAGGTAAAGAAGAACTAACAAACATAACAAATGACGAACAAGAAGACCTACAACTTGTATGTCATTTCTGTAATACGAAATATGACTTTGATAAAAAAGAAATTAAAGAGCTTTTAGAAGAAATTTAAAGAAGTATGGTAAAATGAGAGTAAAAAGCAACAACAGTTCTACTAAATAAAAACTATATTTGGTAGATATAATGGTTTAATTGCACAAAAGAATTTTTTAAATAGTTGACAATAGTTCATTTTTTTGCTAATATGATTTTAGCAGATATCGGACGGGTTGTTACTGGTAAAGCAGGCAAAACCAAATTTTGTAGACAACAATGAATATATATTTTTCTAAAAGAATGTATGTTTTGTATTGTGTGTTTTCAAAGTTTGGTTTTTTTGTTTTTAAGGGTTACGTTAGGTATCAAGCTAGGGAAGATGTGAATAGATACATACCTAATGAACAATCTTATAACGAACATCTTCAATGTTAAAATCAAAGTGTCTAGTTCTCATAGAGACGACACAAAATAAGGGGGAAAAATAGTATGATGAAGTATCTTCAAAAACTAGGTAAATCATTAATGCTTCCAGTGGCATGTTTACCAGTTGCAGGTATCCTTATGGGTATTGGTTATTGGCTCGATCCATCAGGTTGGGGTGCTAACAATATTGTTTCAGCATTTACAATTAAAGCAGGTAGTGCTCTAATTGATAACATGCCTATTTTGTTCGCAATTGGTGTTGGTGTTGGTATGTCAGATGATAATGATGGTACATCAGGCCTTGCAGCTTTAGTATCATGGTTAATGATTACAACTTTATTATCAACAGGTGCAGTTGCAATGTTTAAAGGTATTGAAGTTGCAGATGTAAACCCTGCATTTGGCAAGATTCAAAACCAATTTATCGGTATTCTTTCAGGTTTAATTGGTGCAACTTGCTATAATAAATTCAAAAATACAAAGTTACCAGATTTCTTATCATTCTTTAGTGGTAAGCGTTGTGTAGCAATCGTTACAGCAGGTGTAAGTATTGTAGCTACATTAATTTTATTCTTTATATGGCCTGTAGTTTATACAGCACTTGTTACTTTAGGAAAAGCTATTTTAAGTACAGGTGCAGTAGGTGCTGGTATTTATGCATTCCTTAACCGCCTACTTATTCCAGTTGGTCTTCACCATGCACTTAACTCAGTATTCTGGTTTGACGTTGCAGGTGTAAATGATTTAGGTAACTTCTGGGGAGCAAAAGATGCAGCAGGAACACTTTTAGGTACACCAGGTCAAACAGGTATGTATATGGCAGGATTCTTCCCAGTTATGATGTTTGGTTTACCAGCAGCAGCTTTAGCTATGTACCATACAGCTAAAGATAATAAGAAAAAAGTAGCATTTGGTTTATTAAGTGCTGCAGCACTTTGTTCATTCTTTACAGGTGTTACAGAACCACTTGAATTTGCATTTATGTTCTTAGCTCCAGTATTATATGTAATTCATGCTATCTTAACAGGTATTTCAGTATTTTTAGTAGCTTTATTAGGACCAAGAGCAGGATTTAACTTTAGTGCAGGTCTTGTTGACTTTATCCTTAGCTTTAAAGCACCATTCGCAGTTCAACCATGGTTATTACTTCCAATTGGATTAGGTTTTGGTGTAGTTTACTATGTAGTATTTAGATTCTGTATTACTAAGTTTAACCTTAAAACTCCAGGTAGAGAAGATGATGATGTAACAGATGAAGAAATGCAAGCAACACTTACAAACAATGACTTTACAAAAGTAGCTGAAACTATTTTAGAAGGTCTTGGTGGAAAAGGTAATGTTAAGTCTATTGATAACTGTATTACACGTTTAAGACTTGAAATTAAAGATTATACACTTATTGATGAGAAGAAAATCAAAGCTGCAGGTGCTAGAGGTATTATGAGACCTAGCAAGACAAGTGTACAAATCATTATTGGAACACAAGTTCAATTCGTTGCAGATGAACTTAAAAAACTTTGTAAATAATTAATAAGGTCTATTTGAAAGGAGGTGCTTTGGCACCTCCTTTTGTATGCTATAAAAAGAAAATATGGAGAAGAAATTTTATATTAGGTAAATTGAACAAGGGGATACTCATATATTGAATTAGAGGAGTCGAAGGAGGCATACAATGATTCAATATAAGATTTGGACGCAAAAGTATGGAGAACCTTTTAAGACAAAACTTAATCATCTTCTATCCCAATCTAAGCTATCTAAAGATAATTGGGATGAAGAAAATTTATCTAATATATATTGTTTTAAATGTACACCTAGTAAGAAAGAAAAAGAACAAGCATTAAACAATATAGTTAGCTTAATAGGGGATTTTATTCAAGAAGAAGTACTGAAGGAATTTGCAAAAAGCTACCTAAAGACTAGAAAAGATTTAGATAGAAGTAAAAAACGGGAAATCGAGAAGTTGTTTATTCATAATAACTATATAACAAAAGAAGAAGGTGTATCTTATATAGCTTATTATGTAATATATACACCTATTTTAAAGGAGCTAGAAAAGTATAAGCAAATAAACATAGATGGTTGGATTACTTTTAGAACACAAAAGTACAAGATTATTTTAGAAGATGTAATAGAACAAACCATTTACGATTACGAAATGCAAAAGGATTATATCCAGTTTATTAATTTTTTACTTCAAGTAAAAGCTATGCAAGAAGAACAGGTAGAATTAGTTCATCTTATTCCACAATCAGACGGAGAGATTTTATTATATGATGGAGATGAAAAGGAACAGACAAAAGATTGGATGGAGGTGCTTTGTGAAGAAATAGAGGATGAAAAATTGACAATAGAAGATAAAGTTTTTCATATTCTTATTTCTTTAGCGCCTAAAAAAATCATGCTTCACGATCATTATAATAAATTGAATGAGCAATTCTTACAAACGTTAAAAAACCTATTTCTCAATCAGATTGATTATTGTGCTGGGTGTAAAATTTGTCAAAAGGGGTTGTAAAAAACTACTATATAAATAAATATTATTGACAGCTTTAAACAATTTGACTAGAATGAGAATATAATATTTGAAAACGTTGAAGAGACCAGTAACTTATACTACTTTTTCAGAGAGAAGATGCATTGGTGGGAGCATTTTTAAAGGAATATAAGTGAAGACCAGCTCGGAGTGATTGTAAACCAATCCGTTGACTACGTTATAGTCGAAACAAGAGGTTTCTATGATGAAACAATAAGGGTGGAACCGCGGGAATATACTCTCGTCCCTTTTCTAGGCTGTGTGGCTAGAAAAGGACGAGAGTTTTTTTTATGCCTCAAAAGCCTAAAAAATAATAAACATTATATTTTAAGGGAGGAAGCAATATGATTAATATTACTTTAAAAGACGGCGTTGTAAAACAATACGAAGCAGGCGTTAGTATACTAGATGTAGCAAAAGATTTAAGTGAAGGTTTAGCTAGAATGGCATGTTGTGGTTTAGTAAATGGAGAAAGGGTAGACCTTAGAGAACAACTAAATGAAGACTGTCAGTTAGAAATTTTAACTTTCAAAGATGTAGATGGGAAATGGGCATTCCGTCATACTTCAGCCCACATTTTAGCTCAAGCTGTAAAAAGACTTTTCCCACAAGTAAAACTTGCTATAGGACCAGCTATAGAAGATGGTTTTTATTACGATTTTGATAGTGAGAAGCCATTTACAGAAGATGACTTTGAAGCTATTGAAGCTGAAATGAAAAAAATAGTAAAAGAAAAATTACCTATTGAAAAATTTGAACTTCCAAGAGAAGAAGCTATTAAATTTATGGAAGAAGCAAATGAACCATATAAAGTAGAGCTTATTCGTGATCTTCCAGAAGGTGAAATTATTTCTTTCTATAAACAAGGAGAATTTGTAGACCTTTGTGCTGGTCCTCACCTTATGAGTACAAAACCAGTTGAAGCAATCAAACTTCTTTCAGTAGCAGGTGCTTATTGGAGAGGTAGTGAGAAGAATAAAATGCTTTCTCGTATTTATGCAACTTCTTTCTCTAAAAAAGCTGAACTTGCTGATCACTTAGCTAAAATTGAGGAAGCTAAAAAACGTGATCACCGTAAACTTGGTCGTGAATTAGAGCTCTTTACACTTCTTGATGAAGGTCCAGGTTTCCCATTCTTCTTACCAAAAGGTATGGAACTTAGAAATACTCTTATTAACTATTGGAGAGAGCTTCACAAAAAAGCAGATTACCAAGAAATTTCTACACCAATTATCCTAAATAAAGAATTATGGCTTACAAGTGGGCACTGGGATCATTACCGTGAAAATATGTATACAACTGTTATTGATGAAATGGATTATGCAGTTAAGCCTATGAACTGTCCAGGAGGTATGTTAGTCTATAAGACAAAGATGCGTTCATACCGTGACTTCCCTCTTCGTATGGGAGAGTTAGGACTTGTGCATAGACATGAGCTTTCAGGTGCATTACATGGACTTATGCGTGTAAGAAACTTTACACAAGATGATGCACATATCTTTATGTTACCAGAGCAAATTAAGAGTGAGATTAAAGGTGTTGTAAAACTTATTGATGAAGTATACAAAGCATTTGGCTTTAAATATAACGTAGAAGTTTCTACAAGACCAGAAGATAGCATAGGTAGTGATGAAGCTTGGGAAACAGCAACAGAAGCTTTAAAAGAAGCTTTAGAAGAATTAGGTTATGATTACAAAATCAATGAAGGTGATGGTGCATTCTATGGTCCTAAGATTGACTTCAAACTTGAAGACTGCTTAGGTAGAACATGGCAATGTGGTACAATCCAACTTGACTTCCAACTTCCAGAACGTTTTGAACTTGAATATGTAGGTGCAGATGGTAAGATGCATAGACCTGTTATGATTCACCGTGTAATCTTAGGAAGTATTGAACGTTTCATCGGTGTTATTACAGAGCATTTTGCAGGTGCATTCCCAACATGGCTTGCTCCAGTACAAGTAAAAGTACTTCCTATCTCAGAAAAATATCATGAATACGCAGCAAAAGTTAAAGCTAGTTTAATTGATGCAGGTGTAAAAGTTGAATGTGATGAACGTGCAGAAAAGATTGGTTATAAAATCCGTGAAGCACGTAATGAACGTGTACCATATATTTTAGTTGTAGGTGCAGAAGAGGAAGCTAATAATGAAGTAGCTGTTAGAAGCCGTGAAAAAGGTGAAGAAGGTAAGATGGAACTTGATGCCTTCATTAAACGTATTACAGAAGAAATCAAAACTAAGTATAACTACTTAGTAAATAGTGAAGTAGATTCAAACAACTAGAACAACATAGAGGTGAGATATGATTAACATTACTTTAAAAGATGGTACTAAGAAACAGTATGAAGCAGGAATCACTATTTTAGATATTGCTAAAGACTTAAGTGAAGGTTTAGCAAGAGCAGCATGTGCAGGAAAATTAAATGGTGAAATGGTAGACCTTAGAACACCAGTTAATGAAGATGCTCATATTGAAATTCTTACTTTCAATGATAAAGAAGGTAAATGGGCATTTAGACATACAGCAGCTCATATTTTAGCTCAAGCTGTTAAAAATCTTTATCCAGATGTAAAGCTAGCTATAGGACCAGCTATAGAAGATGGATTCTACTATGACTTTGACCGTGATAAAGCATTTACAGAAGAAGAGTTTGAAGCTATTGAAGCTGAAATGAAAAAAATCGTTAAAGCAAAACTTCCTATTGAAAGATTTGAACTTCCAAGAGAAGAAGCTATTAAGCTTATGGAAGAAGCAAATGAACCATATAAAGTAGAACTTATTCGTGACCTCCCAGAAGGTGAAATCATTTCCTTCTATAAACAAGGAGAATTTGTAGACCTTTGTGCAGGACCTCACCTTATGAGTACAAAACCAGTAGATGCCTTCAAGATTCTTTATGCTGCAGGTGCATACTGGAAAGGTAATGAGAAGAACAAAATGCTTGCACGTATTTATGCAACAGCATTCCCTAAAAAAGCTGAGCTTAAAGAGCATTTAGAGAAGTTAGAAGAAGCTAAGAAGCGTGATCATAATAAACTTGGGCGTGAACTTAAGCTTTTTACAACTGATGAATCAGTAGGTCAAGGTCTTCCACTTATGATGCCAAAAGGTGCACGTGTTATCCAAACACTTCAAAGATGGGTAGAAGATGAAGAGGAAAGACGTGGCTATGTACTTACTAAAACACCAAGTATGGCTAAGAATGACCTTTATAAGATTTCTGGACACTGGGATCACTATAAAGATGGTATGTTCGTAATGGGGGATGAGGAAGAAGATAATGAAATCATTGCTCTTCGTCCTATGACATGCCCATTCCAATTCTGTATTTATAATTCAGAGCAACATAGTTATCGTGATCTTCCAATCCGCTATGCAGAAACATCTACACTTGCAAGAAATGAATCATCAGGAGAGATGCATGGACTTATCCGTGTAAGACAGTTTACACTTGCTGATGGACATATTGTATGTACACCAGAACAACTTGAAGACGAGTTTAAAGGATGTCTTGACCTTATTAAGTACATTATGACTACACTGGGTATAGATAAAGACATTAGCTATAGATTCTCAAAATGGGATCCATCAAATACTGAAAAGTACATTAACAATCCTGTAGCTTGGGAAGAAACACAAGTTATAATGAAAAATATTTTAGATCATCTTGAAATTGACTATACAGAAGCAGATGGTGAAGCTGCATTCTACGGTCCAAAACTTGATATTCAATTTAAGAATGTACATGGTAAAGAAGATACTATTATTACAATCCAAATCGATTTTGCACTAGCAGAACGTTTTGGTATGACTTATGTAGATTCTAATGGTGAGAAAAAACGTCCATATATTATTCACCGTTCATCTATTGGATGCTATGAAAGAACGCTCGCTATGCTTATTGAAAAATATGCAGGGGCATTCCCAACATGGCTTGCACCAGTTGCAGTAAAAGTCCTTCCAATTTCAGATAAGTATGCTGATTATGCTGCAAAAGTTGTAAAAGCACTTAAAGACCGTAACGTTAAAGTAGAAGCAGACTATAGAACAGAAAAGATTGGCTATAAGATTCGCGAAGCACGTATGGAACGTGTACCATATATTTTAGTTGTAGGTATGGACGAAGAAGCAAATGAAACTGTATCTGTAAGAAGTAGACAAAACGGAGATGAAGGTGCACAAGATTTAACTGCATTTGTAGAACGTATTTCAAACGAAATTCAAACTAGATATAATTACCATCTAGAAATGAAGGCTGAAAATGATAACAATTAGTTGACAAACATAGTGTACTGTGTTAATATTTCATTTGTTATCAGATGCAAGTAGAAGCTATCCTTCTCACCTTACGACAAGAGCGTTAGTAAGGTCATACTAATTGAATTTTTAAATCGATAGATTTAGTATGATATATAAGAGAAGTGGGTAGATGGAATGCATCTATCCACTTTTTTATTTAGTGCGTTCACATCAACGCAAAAGATGTTTTATGAATAAAGGCAAACAAATTTAGGAGGTGCCCATTATTAACGAATTAATGATTAACGAACAAATTCGTGACAAAGAAGTCAGACTTATTGGCCAAGATGGAGAGCAACTTGGTATTGTATCAGTAAAAGAAGCTCAACAACTAGCTAATGAAAAAAATCTTGATCTTGTGAAGATTGCTCCACAAGGTAAACCACCAGTATGTAAGATTATGGATTATGGTAAGTACAAATTTGATGCGGCTAAGAAAGAAAAAGAAGCACGCAAGAATCAAAAGCAAATTAGTGTTAAAGAAGTTAGATTTTCTGCAAGTATTGATACTCATGACTTCGAAACTAAAGTCCGTAATGCTCAAAAATTCCTTAAAGCGGGGGACAAAGTTAAAGTATCAGTTATGTTCCGTGGACGTGAAATGATGCATACAGAAAAAGGTGCTGAGATATTAGAGCAAGCAATGAAGCTTCTTGAAGAGTTTGGCGTGGCTGAAAATAAACCTAAATTAGAAGGTAGAAACATGGCTATCGTGGTAGCACCAAAATAGTTACCTTAAGATAAAATATAAATTATTAAAAAGGAGGATCCTTATCATGGCTAAATTAAAAACAAATAGAGCAGCAGCAAAACGTTTTAAAGCAACAGGATCAGGAAAACTTAAAAGATCAAAAGCATATACAAGTCACATCTTAACTAAAAAATCTCCTAAGAGAAAACGTAACTTAAGACATGCAGGACTTGTTGATTCAACAAACGAAAAACAAATGAAACGTTTATTACCATATTTATAAGAAAAGAGTAGGAGGTTAAGAACATGGCTAGAGTAAAAGGTGGCATGGCTACTAAAAAAAGACGTAACAGAGTATTAAAATTAGCTAAAGGCTATAGAGGAGCAAAATCTAAACAATTCAGAACAGCTAAACAAGCTGTAATGAAATCATTAAGCTACGCATATGCTGGTAGAAAACAAAGAAAACGCGAATTCAGAACATTATGGATTGCTCGTATCAACGCAGCAAGCCGTATGAACGGTTTATCATACAGCCGTTTCATGAATGGTCTTAAAAACGCTAACATCACAATCAACAGAAAAATGTTAGCTGATATGGCTATCAATGATGCAGCAGCTTTCACACAATTAGTTGAAACAGCTAAAGCTAACTTAAAATAATTAAGTTTATTAGAATGGTCTAGGCATATGCCTAGGCTATTTTTTATTGCCTAAAAACTTCTCTATCATTGGCAAAAATGGTTGTTTATTAGATGGAACAAGTATACATGATGCTATAGAGAAGATAGATAATGCCACAAAAAGAAAGCCCTTAGCATATATGAGTAATTGTGTACACCCTAAAGTTATGTATGAGGCATTAGCCAAAAAGAAAATCAGACATCTCTTGTTCGAGAACGCTATGTAGGTATACAAGCAAATTCTTCTTCCCTATTACCAGAAGAACTTAATGAAGCTTCTGAATTAAAAGAAGATGATTTTAGTGAGTTGATTGAATATATGATGTTACTAAATAGAGACTACAAATTTAAGATATTTGGTGGTTGTTGTGGAACGAATGAAAAACATATAGAGGCTATAGCAAAAGGAATAAGAAAGATATAGGTATTAACAATTTTTAGAGTAGAAGTTTAAGAGTGTATAAGATTTTATGAGATTATATATAGAAGGAATAAAGTAAAATAGAAGACAACTCTAAAGAGAGATTGTCTTCTATTTTTGCAAGTAGATAAAGTAGATATTACTTATAAGACAAAGAATACAACATAGAAATGAAGCTATAAGATAAGGATTAAGTTTAAATAGTAGATGTAGTATTAAAAAGATAATACTAGCAAAGAGTAAAAAGACAGAAATAAAATGGCTCATACTTAAAAAGAAGGCAATAATAACGTAACTTAAAAAGCAAATAGCTGCGATAGCACATGCTTGATAAATACGTTCATAATTAATAGCATGACTTTTTTTCTTTATCTTCATTATAAGGGCCTCCTAATAATAGTCTTACTATAAAGTATGATGGAGTTGTCTTAAAAATAACTTGGATAAAATATAGAATATTTTTTCTTCTAATTGATGCTTGACAAAAGTAAATACATCTTGTAATATATCTACTTGTGAGCGAGACAAGAAACGACAAGGACAGAGAAAAAATGATAAAAAAGTCCTTGACAAAATGTAACGCATCATATAAAATAGAAAAAGTCGTCAGCAGTGATGACACACAATGAACTTTGAAAATAAAATAGTAACCATTAAACCAGTCGATTCATAAAGTC
>URVM01000009.1 GCA_900551325.1 uncultured Eubacteriales bacterium
CTTGCATGTGTTAAGCACGCCGCCAGCGTTCATCCTGAGCCAGGATCAAACTCTCAATTAAAAAGTTTGTCATCTGACATTTGTACTGTTAAGTAGTACTAACTCGAATCTTAAAGATTCATTAATGAATCGACTGGTTTAATAGTTGTATTATTTAGTTGTCATATGCTTATCTTGTAAGCACTTGTATATATTAGCAAGTAAAGTTTAGAATGTCAACACATAAATTGTAAAAATCTTGTTCAAAATTCATTAAGTTTAGTGTATAATTAAAGTTGCACTCTGATGGCAAAGGATGAATGAGATGAAAATACTAATTGTTTCTGATATTGAAAGTACATATATTTGGGATTTTTTTGATAGAGAAAAGTTTAAAGATATTGAACTTATTATTTCTTGTGGTGATTTAAAGGCTTCTTATCTTTCCTTTCTGGTAACTATGATTCCAGCTCCACTTTTTTATGTGCCTGGTAATCATGATGTAAAGTATATAGATAATGAACCTGAAGGTTGTATCAACATAGATAATCAAGTTGTTACATATAAGAATATAAAAATTGCAGGTTTAGGTGGCTCTATTGAGTATTCAGGTGGTCCTTTTCAATTTACTGAAAAAGCTATGGCTAAACGGACAAAAAAATTAATGAAAGCTTGTCAAAAAAAAGGTGGACTAGATATTTTAGTTACCCACTCCCCTTCCCTAGGTATAGGTGATGGAGATGATTGGGCCCATAAAGGCTTTGCCTGCTTCCATGATTTTTATGAAACCTTATCACCAAGTTATCATCTACATGGTCATCAACATTTAAATTATAGCCCACATATGAAACGCATTAACCAGGTAAATGAAACACAAGTTATTAATGGTTACTCTTATTATATTTTAGATTATCCAACAAACTAAAAGTAAAATGGACTATGGTGAAGTTTTAAAATGACTTCACCATAGTCCATTTTTATTTAGAATCATTACTTACAATATTTTTCATATAGCTAAAAGGATCCGTAGGTTTTAAATCATCTCTATTTGGTAGCTCACCTTCTACCCCTTCAACTAACCAGTCCATATTAATAATATCTTCGTAGTCACATACTTCTCCAGTTTTAACACGTAAAACTTTATTTTGGTCATAAATAGGACCTGTAAAAGGATTGAATTCATTACGCATAATAGATGCTTTAATCCCTTCAATAAGAGCCTTCATCTGAGGATTAATATGACGATTTGAGTAAAGTACATCTACAATACCTGTATTCATACCTAACCAGAAATTCATTGGATGGTCTCCAGCTGATATATCTGCTAAGGTTTTCCATGTACCGCTTAAAATATTACGGATAACACTTTCATAGAAAACACCCCAGTTCCAGATGGCCATAGCATAATGCTTCTTATCTTGTTCCTCACCTGCTACTGCATATACACCGTATTCTTTAGACATATCACCTGGTACAGGTAAGTCTTCTGTAGAAATAATATCCACCGCACTATCCATATTAATTAAGTTTTTAGCTACATCTTTACCTTGTTCCGGATTATCCCATCTATAGGTCCACATAGCTTTAACTGTAGCATAAGGGTTAACAGCACGTACACCTAAAGTAAAGGCATTAATACTTGAAACCACTTCAGAAATTGGATAAGGTGCCACATAACCAATTACGTTCGTCTTAGTCATAGCCCCTGCAATCATACCTAAAATATAACGTGGTTCATGAATACGCCCAAAATAAAGGGTTAAAGACTTATAAGAATGGGTTCCAGCACAGTTAAAGAACTTAACTTGTGGGAATTGCATAGCTGCTTTTAAAGCTGGTGCCACAAATGTAGGGCTAGTAGTAAAAATAATGTCATACTTTTCTTTAGCTAAACGTTCAAAAACTTTATAGGCTTCTGGACTTTCAGGTACATCTACAATTTTTGTAGTTTGAATCTGATCTTCAAACACATTATTAATGTGCAACCTACCTAATTCATGACTATAAGCCCAACCAGAGTTTTCTGGCGCTTTTGCATAAACAAAGGCAATTTTTAAAGTACGTTTAGAACTTAGACGCTCAGTTAAGGAACTAAACATGCCACGTCTTTTAGGCGCTTGTAAAGCATTAGTTTCTACATAGGTTTCATCTTGCTCAATAACTTCTAACTCTGTAATAAGCTTTTGGATATAATCTCTATGTTTGGCAGGTGTAATTTCTTTTGGCAAACCATAAATTTTCAAGAAATTTAAAAGTGCATCACCTGTTGTAATTTTAAGTTTAGCACCACCCTCTTTTAAATAGATGGTTCTAAAAGGACGATAGATTTCTGATAAAAATTGTTTTTCTTTTGTATCATAAAAGTTTTTAGAACCTTTATAACGATTAATAAAATCATTTAATTCTTTAAAACGCCCCGGTTGGGTAAACCATATACTATTAATTTGAGTATTCTTATAGAAATCCATAAACTCATAATAAATAGTATTGACTTTACTACTTGGATCACGCTTAGGTACTAGACGTGTAACATGAGCATTAAAAGCTGTTGCTCCAACAAATTTTAATACACTGGCACGTTTATTCCCTTCTACAACAAAAAACCTATTTAAATATTCATAAACTTTAAGGGGTTCACGAATCCCTTCTTCTACATGGGCATCATATAAGTGCATCCATTTACTTGCAAACTCAGTCCCTTTATCCATTAAAGGCATAAAATTATGGGCAAAAGATACACTTCTTGAGTGGGTATATGTACCTATAATTTTATTAATTGGTATCTCTACAAGGCCTAAAGAAACTTCTGAGAGTACATCACTTGACTGCATAATACCATCTAAAGAAGGTAAATATCCCATTTCACCTTTATTGACCATAGTATTCCAAGATTGTTTTGCACTTTTATGGGCTTGCTCATAAATGCTTTCAAGCTCAATTTGGTTCATAAATTCACCCCTCTATAACTCATATGGAATATGTACGCTATTTACGCGTAAAGGACTCTGCATTTTCCTCGGTCATGCCCCAAGTTAATGTACGTCCATCTAAATTATAATACATTTCAAATTGTTTACCTTCTATATTATAAAGCATCTTGTTAGGTGTAAGCTTCTGGTAGGTAGGTGAATCTAAGAGTTCATTTACACTGACCGTTCCGTCTTCATTAAAAATTACCATTTCACCTGTTTCATTAGATATCCATTTGCCTACTAGTGGAGGTGTATTATATTTCTCTAAAGTATATAAAGCCCCACTACCTAAACCTAAAAGACACACTGTTCCTATTAAAATACGGCTTATACTTTGCTTTTTCCTATTTTTCCTTTGTTTATAAGTCGCCATGCTCCATCCCCCTTTTAGTATCAACTCATTATAATATAAAAACCACCATTTTTCAATGTATTCACTATAATAAAAGAGCCTAATACTTCCTATTAGGCTCTAAAATACAGATGGAAGGTCTACACTTTGTAAATCTTCTTTAGAAAATACAAATTCCATCATTCCCGTTGTATAAGGTGTCACTTCTTTTAAGTTAAATACAAGAACTAAATCTCCACTAGGCCTAATGTAGAAATTTTGTTCTTTTTGAACTTGGAGATTCGCATAAATCTCGTCTTGCAGCATTTGTGTAGCATCCGCTCGTTTTTCAATTTGTTTAAGAAGAAGGCTTTGTAAATCTTCTTTATAGGTAGCCTTATTATTAAACAGTTGATTAAGTGTGAGTATACTATTATTTTGGAGATCAATGTTTATATAATGATAAGAACATGTGCCATGAGCTCCACCTTCATACTTGTAGTCTAAAAAGACTACGGAAAAATAAGGACTTTTTGTTTCTTTTATAGCATATTGACTAATCAATTCATACTTGGTTTTAGACTTATCTTGTTTTCTATTTTTTATAAATTTTCTTTTTAAGTCCTGTCCATGTTTCTTAAAGAGTTGATTAATCTTCTTTTCTGCTTTTTTGTCTTGTAGACCACTTATAACGGGATAATTTAATTGAACTGTCCATCTATCCTCTTCTTCTGTATCTTTTTCTTTATCAACTTGTATTTCTACAGGAACAGCCATAACAAATATAGCTGTTCCTGGTGTATCTTTCGTAGGTTGTTTGGGTGCTTTTTCAGCGTAACAAGGACAAACATTGAGAACAACACTTAGTAAAATTAAAAATGCTATTTTTCTAGTCATAAAATCCCCCTGTTCATCGATGAAGGTACAATTCTAGTATGTGTGTTTATGACTCACTTTATAATAAGCAAACTTTTGCAAATATGTTTTGTATTTCTTGGTATAGGTAAAAAAAGACTTAGAATTGTAATTTTATTGGATAAATTTTAGTTTAGTAGTATACTATAAAAAATAGAATGATGATTAATTTGAGGTGTATAAATGAAAGATATTACAGAACAGATTCAACATATGCATCGTTTTTTTAAAACTGGCAAGACTCTGCCAGTAGATTTTAGGCTTTACTTTTTGAAAAAGCTTAAGCGAACCCTTGTGGCTCATGAAGATGAACTTGCTAAGGCACTTTATAAGGATTTTAAAAAACCTTATTTTGAAACTTATATGACTGAGATTTATATGGTTTTACAAGAACTTGACCATACTATAAAATCCCTTTCAAAATGGACAAAATCTAAAACTTATATGGGACCTATTCCTCTTTTAGGTGGTAGAACCAAAGTTACCCAAGTACCTTATGGTTTATGCGCTATTTTCTCACCTTACAACTACCCGATTCAGCTGGCTCTTAGTCCTCTTATTGGTGCTATTGCTGCTGGAAACTGTGTTGTACTAAAGCTTTCTGAGTATACGCCCCATACAACTAGAGTTTTAAAACGTCTTATTTTAGATGTTTTTCCTTCTCATTTTGTATGGCCTTTAGAAGGTAATGCAGAAGTTTGTACCACTTTACTTCATCAACCTTTAGATTATATTTTCTTTACAGGTAGTACAGCTACAGGTAAAAAAGTTATGGCAGAGGCAGCTAAACATCTTATTCCTGTAACTTTAGAGCTAGGTGGAAAAAATCCCGTAATTGTAGATCATAGTGCGGATCTTAAGTTGGCTGCTAAACGTATTGCTTGGGGTAAATTTATGAATGCAGGTCAAACTTGTGTAGCACCAGACTATGTACTTGTCCATGATAGTGTAGCCCAGGACTTTTTAAAGCTTCTAGCTTTAGAAACTAAACGTATGTTTAAAGATAAAGGTAATCTTTCACGTCTTATTCATGAAGAACATTATGTGCATATCTTAAAATGTATAAATGAAGATAAGATTTATTATGGTGGGCATTTTGATACAGATGAGCTTTATGTAGAACCAACTATTCTTTATCCTGTAAAACTGAAAGATGAGTGTATGCAAGAAGAGATTTTTGGCCCTGTACTCCCTGTTATACCTTTTAGCAAGCTATCTAGTGCACTAGATGTGATCCATCGTTTCCCTAAACCATTAGCTTGCTATATCTTTAGTCAAGATGAACTACGTATCAAACATTTATTACGTAATATTTCCTTTGGTGGTGGTTGTGTAAATGACACTATCTTACATTTAACCCATCCTAAAGCACCTTTTGGTGGTGTAGGCTATAGCGGTATGGGTACTTACCACGGTAAATACAGTTTCCATACTTTTTCCAGGCCACAAAGTGTATGTTATAGTTCTAAATGGGAACTTCCCCTACGCTATCCGCCTTATGAAGAAACACTACCACTTCTTAAACAATTTATGAAAATGCGCTTTTAGAGTTTAAAAGGCTACCATGAAATTTAGGTGTAGAAAATTTATTTAATCAAATGATTAGTATAGATTATTTCTTATACCTTTAATGATTTCATGGTAGCCTTTATTTATTGATGCTTTATTTATAGATCCTATATTTATAGATCCTATATCTATAGATCCTATATCTATAGAGCCTATATCTATAGAGCCTATATACTTCTAGTCATCACATTCCCATCCTGTACAAATACAGTCATGTCCTGTTTTCTTCCTAATTTCACTAAGTTCATCTAAGAAGTTATTGATTTCGCCGATTTCCATACGGTCATTGGTGTGTACTTCATGAATCTTACCCTTTTTAAAATCTCTTAAAATATAAGTACATCCATCACTATCATCCTTATGAATACATCTGTATCCATCTTTGTATTTAGCCTTAAAGTCATCTACTTTTGATGGCATAAAAAAACCCCCTTTTTAAGTTAAGATAACCTAATTAAGGAAGTTTTATACTCATAATTAACGTCTATCAAAATTAAGTTTTTTAATTTCATTTTGTTTTTGACTAGCTTCTATTTCATGCGTATAAATAGACAAAGTAATAGAAGGATTACTATGAGAGATTAAAGAAGATAAAGTAGTAATATCCATCTTAGCCGCTATACAATAAGAAGCAAAAGTATGCCTAAAAATATGGGCATGAATATGCCTACCTAGTACATTTGAAAACTTTAACATTAAATCATGTAAGGAGCGAGAAGCTAAATGGTTGCTACTATCTTGGCGACTTGGAAAAAGATAAGGTGAACTTTCAAGGAGTGCCAAAATTTCTTTGTTTTGTAATTTTTTAATGCCCTCTTCATAAGTTTGAAGAAAAGATAAAAGTTCAGGGTGGATCGGAATATTATTATATTTAAAACCTTTAGCAAGGAGTAGTATGCTATTGGTTTGCAAATTTACATCTGCTTTTTTTATACTTACAGCTTCCGTAGCACGGCATCCTGTATAAAGGAGTACACCTACTAATAAGCGATTTCTCACCCAACAATAATAAAGGTAATCAAAATGGTTACTTGTACCTAATAGTTGTTCATTTTCCTCAATTTGTCCTTCTATGTAATCAATAAGTTCCTCAATTTCTTCTGTCGTTAAGATCTCTTTAGGTGCTTTTGTCTTACGCATTTTAATAGGGTCTACATATTCATAAAGACGCTCTTCACATAATCGCTTCTCATAACAAAACTTTAGGAAACGATGAAGTACCACTCGTTTACGCTTTAAGCTAGCAGGTTTTAAATCCTGACTTTGTAGTTCTATTAAATAATCTTGTATATGCTCAAAGGTTAAATCATCTAGATTTTCTACCTCTGTTTTATCTTGCCACTGACCTAAATCTTGCATATAGGCCTTTAAAGTATGAGGTGAAAGCTGCATCCCTTCTAAAGACACTTTAAAATAATGTATACTTTTATTAATAGTCATTTTCTCACCTACTTTCTCTTATGTACCTTGTATTTAGTATAACAAAAGGGGCTGTCCACTAACAGCCCCTTTCATTATACCTTATTTTATTGTGTAGGTTTAGTACATTTTTTGTAAATTACAAAATAAGCTATACCAATGAAAATTCCACCGATAAAGTTACCAATTGTTACTGGGATTACGTTGTTTACAAAGAAGTTACCCCAAGTTAATGTATCTAACTTATCTAAAGCTACACCTGACATCTGAACAAGTTCAGGATTATTTTTAATAAATAAACCAACAGGTACATAATACATATTTGCCACAATATGCTCTGCTCCACTAATTGCAAAAGCAAAGATAGAGAAGAAACCAGCTAAGATTTTGCCTGTTACATCTTTAGCTGAATAAATCATCCAAATACCTGCACACACAAAGATGTTACAGATAATTGCTAAGCTAAGAGCTTCTGTAAAAGGTAAGTTAGCTTTTGTAATAGCTGTTGATAATGCATAAGCTGCAAAACCACCATCACTCATTCTAAAAAGACCTGTGTTTGCTTGTAAGAAAGCAATAAAAACAGCCCCTATAAAGTTACCTACAAGTACAATCCCTAAATTTTTAAAGAGATCTCTTACTTTTGTACGTTTTTCTAAAGTTGACATGATAATTAAGCAGTTTCCAGTGAACAAGTCTGCCCCATTTAGAACAACGAACATTAAGCCAATAGGGAATACTGCTCCAGTTACAAGTTTTGCAAGTCCTTTGTTGTGAACTGCATGTGCCGCTGTAGATGAGGCTAATGCCCCAAGTGCTATGTAAACCCCTGCCATAACAGCCATTAATAATACAGTGATAGCTGTACGGTTTACCTTACCTACACCAGCGTCGCTTGTATAATCTACAATCTCATTTGGTGCTAAATAATTTTTCGCCATGTTATACACTCCTTTTCCAATCTAAGAGTATAGCATTGGTAGGCCCCTTTTTCAATATGATTTAGGCATCTTGTCAGCATTTAACAAAAAATCCTGTATTTTAGATTGAAGTTTTTCCATTTCACTATAATGTTGACTTTGTAACTTTGTTTTTTCTTCATTAAATGCAAGACTTTGCTGTAAAAATTGATTTTTTAACTCCAATTCATACTTTTCTTTAAGTGCGGATACTTCTTGGCTATGTTTTTCACTTTCTATTTTTAAACTTTCTTTTGACTTTTCAAGTTCTCTTTGATTAAACCAAATTTCTGAAGCCAATTCATCATTACGAATTTGTAAACGCTCATTTTCCGCTGTTCTTTCTTCTATCTCTATAGCTAAACGCTCCCAATTACTATTTTCCTCTTTTAAACGAAGAATTTCTTCTTCGTACTTTTCACAAAGAAGGTGATGTTGCTTCATCTGCTGTTTTTGATCCATCACCACTTCTTCTAACTCTTTTATAGTGTCATTTAATCCACAGATTTCTTCTTCTAAATTCTTTTGTTCTTCTTTTAAATGCTCTATCTCTTCTTCTTTTAATCTTTTAATTTGTTCTTCAAGACTAGCCTTCTCCTCCAGTAAACTTTTCTTCTCCTCTTCCTTTTCTTCTAACCCTTGTTCTACTTCGCTAATACGCTCTTCTACAATAAGGTTAACCCTCTCACTCATATTCAAATACATGTTTTGAATACGTTGTAACAACCTTTGTAATTCATCTATATCCTGAGCCAACACATTTTCTGATTGCTTCTGGCGCTCTAATTTATACGCACCAAGTAAGAGATTCATAAACTCTTTCCCTGTTAATTGGGTGTTTTTCATGATTTCCGCTAGTTCATTTTTCATTTCCTCTGGGACTTTTACCCCAAATGTTACATCTGCCATTTTTTTACTCCTTATCCTGGTTAACTCATATCTCATTGGTTAACCTAATATATTTAAGTTAACTTTATTGATTTTCATATAGTTAACTGTAGTTAACCTTTAAATATAGATTAACATATTATATAACAAACAAGCAATCAACCACAGATAATTATGTATTATCTGTGGTTGGTTTTTGATTAGAAAGGTAGTTAGATAGATAAAGGGTGGTAAGAGGCCAAAATAAGGGGTATGGGGATAAAGTAGGCTTAGAAAAAAGGAGAGGTCTGAATTCTGTAATAATGTTCATAAATACAGAATAATTTATATGGATAATTTGAATTTAATTAAGTCTATAGTGTTAAATTTACTTAGTAGAAAATAAATAGCGATAAGAATAATGAGTATGTAAAATAGAAAAATGAGAATAAGTATATTATAAAAAGAAAGATGTAGTAAAAGAGTAAAATATAATACACGCCACAGTAACTTGCGTAGATACACTTATTTAGACTTATAAATAAGATTAAACCGCTTTTATATATTCTCCCCTAAAAATAATCAGAAATATATCAACAAATATATAGAACTGTGTTATACTTAGTATAAGATATATATATTTTAGAATATTATTTACTTTTATAATAGTTGTATTGAATATAACTATAATTAATTCAATATATAGGAGATTATTATGAACAAATCTACCCTAGATTTTAAATACGACATGCGAACAATAATACTTTATGGGGTGATTTTATTAAACCTACTCCCCATCATACTAGCTATTTGCTTTGCTTTTTGGTATATGAAATTTCCCACATTTAGCCACCCATCATATTCTATGCTCATTATAGTTGGATACTTATTGCCCTCTCTGATTTGCTGTTTACTCCTAATGAGTAAATCTGCCCACAAAAAAAGATGGCTATCTCTCGCAACTACCCTTGTAGTTGTACTGGCCATTGTTATTAGTGCAGGGTGTGTTTTACTGTCAATACTATTGTTTCCTATAAAATCATCAACTACAAACTATAGGAACTACATGGTTTTAGACAAAGTTACACTACCGTACACAGAACCTATACGTAAATTCTTTCCTGAAGAAATTCCGATATCTGCCAAGAACATAAAATACTCTTATGATTTGACAACTGGCTTGCTTGGTGAATATATAGAAATAAAGGCTTCATGGGAACTTCCTCAGGAAGAATACTTAGATATAGTGAAATCGGTAGAGAGTACCCCTTTATTTGAAAATGGGCAAGATTCTACATGGAAATTAATATTACCAGATGCCCCTTATTCCTATGCATTAGAACAATTTATAGAATTTGACCAAAGCAGACGGAGAGTCATATATTCTGCCGTTATAGATAACTAATCGTTATTTGTTTACTCGAAATAACCCTATCCCATCTGATATGAGGGGTAGGGTTATTTTTTATGCTGTATCATGCCTAAGCGTTAATGGTGCATATAAGGTGGAATATGCTTTAGCTTAGAATTTGCATCTACTTTAAAGCAATAACATCAGCTAGATATACTAAAAGTGGACAATTTAGATGTCCACTTTACTAATGAATTGATTTAACTTTAAACTTATGACTAAATAATCTCAGCAAAAATTTCATGGATATTTCCGTCTGGGTCTGCAAATAATGCAGTACGTTGATTCCATGGCATATTTTGTGGTGTGTGAATAGGTGTTGCTCCCTTTTCAACTAGTTGTTTAAATGTATCATCTACATCCTTTGGATCTATACATGGGAAAGCTAGTTCAAACCCCTGTCCAGTTGCTTTTTTATTATATTCCTTGCTATAACTATACATTACATTCCTTAAACAGATAGCAAATCTTACTCCTTCATTTTCAAATTCAACATAGTTTCCAAGGTCATTCTTAATTTTAAATCCAAGTACTAGATTATAAAAGTCTCTCATCTTGTCAATTTCATCTGTCCAAATTGTAATCAGATTAATTCTTGGTTTCATTTTACATTTTCCCTTTTATCATTTTGTTTATTAAATACTCATTATACATATAAGCATAGCTATCATCCCTATTCCTTACATAACCACTTTTTCTTCAATTGGTAGATAAGATATAACCAGTAAAATTCTTTTAGAAAAGATAGGAGAACAATTATTCCTAGTAAAAATGGAAAGTTTATTATAAAACTTGTTCCTCCTAATGTAAGGGTATGGATAATCAAATAAATCCTTTGATGTTTTAACCACAAGGCCTTCTCTATTTCATCTTCATCATTTTCTTTTTCTACTTCCAGTAGACCATATCGCATCACTAAACTCATCATACCTAAAATAAGGCTACCTACTTGAAAATAACTATTAAAATAATCAATACTTGGCACAAGTAACCAATTTATACCCTCACCAACAACTATTGCCCCACTCATGAATTTAGTTACTCTAGCTATTTGACTAATATTTCCTTCTAAGACGTAGCCAACACCTATAGCTACTACAATATAACCTACAATATCGGGGAAGATTACAAGTGCTCCAAGATTAATATTGAAAATAACAAGCAATGTCCCCCAAAAAATCAAATGATAACCTTTATACTTCATCATATCCCCCCTAGCTTTTTAATATATTTATAACTTTCCATCATAGTGAAATAAGGTGAGTATTTAAGATTAAAGATAGGCTCTACCACTATCTCTCCTGATAATCTCCTAAAATAAATTCTTGTTTGAATGTCATAAGCGTTAAACCTTCTTGAATCACCTTCTTTCACTTCTAATTTTCCTTCTAATATCCATGGCATATCCTTTTTTAAGTTTTTGTGTGAAGGTGCCTCACCATTTATTTTAAGTTCTATCAAATCATTTACCAAGTAATCTAGTGTGCTTTTTCCTTCTAATACTTCTACATCTTCAGTAATGGTAGCCTGAGAAGTTATTTCTCCTAAACTAGATGCACGACTAAATGTATACTTCAGGGGACGTCTATTCTCTATGCCTCTTTGAGGAGAATAAAAAACAATTTCTCCAATAGGTATATTGGATTTTTCACCATTATTAAAAGTAATTCTAGCTTCCTTTAAATGAATTTCTTCTAATAAAGGGTCACTTGTACCCATATAATGATAGTCTATCCAATACTCCTTCTGATCGTGGTGTGAATTAAGTGAAAAGCTATTTCCTTTATTTACTTTAAACACATGTTCATCCGAGTTCAGCTCAGGAAATTCTAATCGTACTACTTCTTTATCATCCTCATTGTTCATTATGCAATAAATATTAAATCCACTCCCCTCTTCTAGCTGTATTTCGTAGTAATGTTTTAAAAATATAGGTTGTTCTAATCGCATATAATTAAACAAAATACTATTAAGGATAAAAGCAATCACACTTAAACCTATACTTATAAAAAGTTTTCTATATTTTTTCATACTTTCCTCTCTTTCTTTAAGAACAAACTATGATTTAATTACTTACTTCATTATCTTCTTATTATTTCGATGCATTCTTGCAAATATTTATTAATTATATATGATAGTATAAAATCAGATTACTATAAATATTACCATATTTCAATAAATCATTAACTTATAATTAATTTATACAAAAAAGGAGTCGTTACAATAAGCGTAACGACTCTAAAAATTTATATGTATTTTCCTATTTAGATAAAAGATAAAAAGATAAGAAAGGAAAATCTATGTAAGTTATGCTTCTACTACTTCTGTTACTCTAAACTCATCATTTGTACTTGCTACAAAAAGACAAGCGGATAAGTCACCTGTAACATTTACTGAAGTTGTAAGCATATCTAATATACGGTCTACACCAGCAATAAGGGCAATGGCTTCAAGTGGTAAGCCAAGTGATGAAAGAACCATAGTCATCATAACAATAACTGTACCTGGTATAGCTGCTGCACCTACAGAAGCTAAAGAAGCTGTAATTATAAGAATAACTAATTGCCCTCCTGTTAATTGAATACCGTAAATTTGTGAGATAAAGACTGCACAAGCAGCTTGATAAATAGCACCACCGTCCATATTAATAGTAGAACCTATATTTAAAACAAATTGTGCTATTTCTTGTTTAATACCTAAGTTTTCTTTTGCACACTTAAGGGATACTGGTAGAGCTGCTGCACTACTTGCTGTAGAAAAAGAAATAAGCTGTGCTGGTAATACACTTTTAATAAAGGTTAAAGGGCTTATTTTAGCAAAGAGCTTAGCACTTGTCCCATACACAAATAGGCATTGGATGACACATCCTATAAAAATAACAAGGATGAGTTTGATAAGTGAAACAAGTACACTCCATCCATTTGTTGCCACAACATCCGCAATAAGTGCACATACTGCAATTGGTGTAATACCCATAATCATTTCTACGATTTTGTACATAATATCTGAGAAATTATTAAATAGTACTTTGGCTGCACTAGCTTTCTCACCTAAACTATTGATGGCCACACCAACAAAAGCTGCAAAAATAATTACTTGTAGTGTATTGCCCTCCATTAAAGCTTTAAAGGGGTTACTTGGTACAATATCTATAATCAGACTAACAAAGTCTGCTTTTTGAATTTCCATTCCAGCGCTTGTTCCTAGTGCCATACCTAAACCTGGTTTCATAATAAGAGCTAAAGTCATACCAATGAAAGCTGCTAGTAATGTTGTTGTCATATAATATACTAAAGTCTTTTTCCCAATAAGTCCTAAACGACTCATATCTCCTACATGGGTCATACTAGATACTAATGTACATAAAATCAGTGGGATAATAACCATTTTCATTAAGTTTAAGAAGATCTTACCTATAGGTTGAACTACATATTGTAAGAAACCATTTAACTCCCCAAGCTGAATGACCATTCCCAATATAATACCTGCTAATAATCCAATAAAAATCTTGCTCGATAGTCCTAATGTCTTTTTCATCATCTGCCTCCGTGTTGTATTTTGTATGATTGTATACAATTATACTTTTAAGTTTTTATAAAATCAATAGCATATAACCAATTTTGTAAAAAAGTACAAAATTATCATCTATAATATCTTTATATTTAATTAGATATGTAGGAAATAATAGTATAAAAAACTTAATTTATACAAAAATAAGGCAAATATTTCCTTGGAAATATTTGCCTTATTGAAAATATTATTGCCTATTTATATTAAGAAATCTTTCAAGATTTCTCCTAAGATTTCTTTTATAAGTTATGCTTTTAAATCTTACTTGGCTAAGTGCTTTGCACATAAATAAGCTGTAGAAAATGCAGCCTGAATATTATATCCACCTGTATCTCCATCAATATCTAGCACTTCTCCTATACAATAAAGACCCTTTTGTTTACGACTTTCCATCGTTGTTGGATTAATTTCTTTAAGGGAAATACCACCAGCTGTTACCATAGCTGAATTCATTCCACCAATACCTGATAAGTTAAATGTACATTTAGTAAGTTCATTTACTAAGTTTTCTCTTTCTTTTTTTGAAAGCCTTGCACATGTTTGATCTAAAGGAATATTTAAATGAGTGAGTACTGTTTCACAAAAGCTTCTAGTAAGGGACTCAAATTGTTTTAAGTAATTAAGCACTGTTTCCTTTCCTCTTAGAGGAATTTCCTTAGCAAATTGTTCACGTACCTCTTCATAAGATAAAGGATATAAGTAATTTACAGTTAAAACATCTCCTGGCTCCATCCATCTTGTAGCATCTAAAATAACAGGACCTGATAAACCTTTATGTGTAAATAAAAGACTACCCTTACGATCTATTACCTTTTTATTATCATGCCATAAAGTAACACCTGCATTTTTAAAGGATATGCCAGAAAGTTCACAGTAAACTCTTTCGTGAGTTGTTACATAAGTAAGCGCTGGACGTGGTTTAATAACCGTATGTCCAAGACTATTTGCTAAAGTATATCCATCTCCTGTACTTCCAAGGTGAGGAAAAGATCTCCCACCTGTTGCTATAACTACATGATCTGCAAAATAACGTTTACCTGCTTCTGTCTCTAGAGTAAAAATTTCATCATATAAATTAATTTGTTGTACAGCTTGGTTATAGTGAATTTCCACATTGTGTTTCTTACAGGACATTAAAAGTGCATTAAGTATATCTAAACTCTTTGAACTTTTAGGAAATACTTTTCCATTTTCACGTAGTTCACTACTTACACCTTCATTTTCAAAAAAACGTATTGTATCTTCGTTGGTAAAGGCTGTTAATGCCTTTTTAATAAATTTTTCATGATCTCCATAACGACTAAAAAAGTCTTCAATGGGCCCGCCATGCGTAAAATTGCATTGGCCGCTTCCCGATATGAGTAACTTCTTACCCGCTTGACTATTCTTTTCTAAGACAAGCACTTTTTTACCTGATTTTCCAATAGCACCAGCAGCAAAAAGTCCTGCAGGTCCCGCGCCAATAATAATGGTATGATAATGCATAGCGTCCTCCTTTAATAAAACTTTGTATGCTAGTTGCTTTTTAGCAACCTTAATAGAATATCAAGATTTATGATGAATTGCAACGCTTTTATTAAAAAAAGCCTAGGTTTTCACCTAGACTTCTTTGTTAGTACTTATTTTTTATACTATTTTGTTGTAAATACTTTTCTATTATCCCATAAATATTGAGCACCAGATACAACTGTTAAAATAAGAGCTGCATAGGCAAGAATAATAGCTAATATTGGCCAAAAACTTATGTTAATTGGTGCCAGATAAACAATAATCATAATCATTTGTACTGTAGTTTTAATTTTTCCAAGTGAACCAGCAGCAATAACGATATTTTCTCCAGCAGCAACAAGGCGCATACCAGATACTGCAAACTCACGGAGTAAGATAATAACTACTATCCATGCTGGAAGGACACCTGCTGGTAATACACTTCCTTTATCTACAATAGCAATCATGGCTGCTGTTACAAGCATCTTATCTGCTAAAGGATCCATAAACTTACCTAGATTAGTCACTAGATTATACTTACGTGCTAAAAAACCATCTAAAAAATCTGTTAAACTAGCTACTACAAATATAATAAGTGCAATCCATAAAGTTACTGGCAAACTAAGCCACGGATTCCAAATAACACCCATAAACACAAATACTAATAAAACCCTTGCTAATGTAAGTTGATTAGCAATATTCATAACTTCATCCCCATTTCTTTTAACATCTAGATGAGCGTACCAATAAGGTCATAATCACTGGCACTTGTAATCTCAACGTCTACATAGTCTCCTGAAATAAGTTCACCTTCAAATGGGATAAATACTTGTCCATCAATTTCAGGTGCATCTTGGTAAGAACGTGCAATATACACATCTTCACCTGTTAACTTACCTTCAATAAGTACACGCATTTTTTGTCCTACTTTAGCATGTGTTAAAGCTTCTGAGATTTCATGTTGAATAGACATAATAATGTCCTTACGCTTAGCTTTTACTTCTTCATCTATTTGATCGTTTAGCTTAGCTGCTGGCGTACCTTCTTCTTGTGAGTAAGTAAATACGCCAAGACGATCAAAACGCATCTCTTCTACAAAGTCACATAATACTTTAAAGTCTTCTTCCGTTTCTCCTGGGAAACCTACAATTAGAGTTGTACGAAGTGCGATGCCTGGAATTTCTTCACGTAATTTAGTGAGCTTAGAAATAAGCTGTGCATTTGTACTCTTTCTTGCCATACGTTTAAGTACTGGGTCTGCTGCATGTTGAATTGGAATATCTAAGTACTTACATACCTTATCGTTTGTTTTGATTTCTTCAATCAGTTCATCTGTAATATTTTCTGGATAGCAATATAAGATACGAATCCATTCGATGCCTTCTACTTGACTAAGTTCACGTAGTAATTTAGCAAGTGTTTCATCACCTGGTAAATCTGTACCATATAAAGTTGTATCTTGAGCAACTAAAATAAGTTCACTTACACCATCTTTAGCAAGACGTTTGGCTTCATTAATAAGTTGATCCATTGGTCTACTTCTGTATTTTCCACGAAGTGAAGGAATAATACAATAAGTACACTTATTGTCACAGCCTTCAGCTATTTTCATATAAGCAAAGTAACCAGCTGTTGTTAAAATACGTGGCATATTCTCAATATGTTCACGGTCAATGGTATCAAAGTGTTGTACCTTCACACCTTTTGCTTCTAATACTTCAGTTACAGTCTCTACAATTTTATCGTAAGAAGTTGTACCTACTACTGCATCTACTTCTGGCATTTCATCTAAGATTTCTTGTTTGTAGCGTTGTGCCATACAGCCTGTTACAATAAGGGCTTTACATGCACCTACTTCTTTATATCTAGCTACTTCTAAAATTTGTTCAATACTTTCTCTTTTCGCATCTTCGATAAAACAGCATGTATTGACTACGAGAACCTCCGCCTCAGATTCATCGGCAATAAGGGTAAAGCCTGCTTCATTTAAGAGGCCTAACATATGCTCGCTGTCTACTAAATTTTTGTCACATCCTAAGGATACAAAGGCTATTGTATGTTTCAAATTCATTTCTCCTTCCTCATAGCTGCCGCTTGCACACAGTTGTGCATTAACATAGCAATTGTCATAGGTCCTACGCCTTTAGGTACTGGGGTGATAAGACTTGCAATCCCTTCACATGAAGGAAAATCTACGTCCCCACAAAGCTTGCCATTTTCATCTCGGTTCATACCTACATCAATGACAACACAACCTTCTTTAAGCATATTTCCTTTAATGAGTTTGGCTACGCCAACAGCTACTACAAGCACATCGGCTTGCTTCACTTCTTCTAGTAAATTTTTTGTTTTTGAATGACACATAGTTACTGTAGCATTTTCTTTAAGTAAAAGCAAACTAATTGGTTTGCCAACAATATTACTTCTACCTACTACAACACATTTTTTCCCTTCTAAGTCCACATGATAGCGTTTAAGAAGTTCCATAATACCAGCTGGTGTACAACTTACAAATCCAGGGGCACCAACAAGTAGTGCACCTGCACTTGCTATATGAAAGCCATCTACGTCTTTACTAGGATCAATGGTTGCAATAACTTTTTGTTCATCCATATGTTTAGGTAGTGGTAGCTGAACTAAGATACCATCTACATTTTCATCATCATTTAAAGTTTCAATAAGTTCAAGTAAACTGCTTTCACTTGTTTCTTCAGGGAGTTCATAAGAAAAAGATTTAATCCCTACATATTCACAAGCTTTTTTCTTATTGCCTACATAAACTTTTGAAGCACTATTGTCCCCTACCAAAATAACTGCAAGACCAGGTGTAATCCCTTTATCTTGTAATTTTATAACCTTTTCTTTAATTTCATCTTTAATTTGTGTTGAAATTAAAGCACCGTCAATAATTTTTGTTTCCATTATGAATCCCCTTTTGCTTTAGAATAAGTATTAACTAGAATAAACCAGTAATTACACCTTTTTCATCAATATCTATAGCTTCTGCTGCTGGTTTTTTAGGTAGACCTGGCATAGTCATTACACTACCTGTCAGTGCTACAATAAAGCCTGCTCCTGCAGATATCCTAACTTCTCTAATAGTAGTTGTAAAGCCCTCTGGCCTGCCAAGGGCTGTTGGGTCATCAGATAGTGAGTATTGGTTTTTCGCCATACATACTGGCAGATGACCAAAGCCAAGTGCCTCCATACGTGCAATCGCTTTTTTAGCACTTGTTTCAATATGAATGTCTTTAGCACCATAAATTTTAGTAGCAATGGTACGGATTTTTTCTTCAATACTTAGATCATCTTCATAAAGGTATTTAAAGTGACTTGGCTTGGTTTCTAGTACTTCAAGTACTTTCTTAGCAAGCGCTTTACCACCTTCACCACCATGTTCCCATACAGTAGCTGGTGCAAAGTCACAACCTAAGGCCTCACAACGTTCTTTTATAAAGGCGATTTCAGCTTCAGTATCTGTAACGAATTGATTTAAAGTAACCACTACAGGCACACCATACTGGTGAATATTTTCAATATGCTTTTCAAGGTTAACAATCCCTCTTCTAAGAGCATCCACATTTTCTTCTTTTAAATCATCCTTATGAATCCCACCATTATATTTAAGGGCACGGATTGTTGTAACAAGCACAACAGCATCTGGTTTTAGACCTGCTTTACGGCATTTAATATCGAAGAATTTTTCTGCTCCTAAATCTGCCCCAAAACCTGCTTCTGTTACAACAATATCACCCAGTTTAAGTGCTAACTGTGTGGCACGTATACTGTTACAGCCATGAGCAATATTTGCAAAAGGCCCACCATGCATAACGACTGGTGTATTTTCTAAAGTTTGAACAAGATTTGGTTTAATAGCATCCTTTAAAAGAGCTGCCATAGCGCCATGAGCTTTAAGGTCACGTGCCGTAACAGGTTCACCTTTAAAATTGTAACCAATTATAATATTACCTAACTTCTCTTTAAGGTCCATAAGATCTGTAGCTAGGCATAAAATAGCCATAATTTCTGAAGCTACTGTAATCATAAACCCATCTTCACGTGGTAGACCATTCATTTGACCACCAAGGCCAACAACAATTTCTCTTAGAGCACGATCATTAAGGTCTACACAGCGTTTCCATGTAATATTTCTTGGATCGATTTCTAGAGCATTGCCTTGATGAATATGGTTATCAATCATGGATGCTAGTAAATTGTTTACAGCTCCCATGGCATGGATATCTCCTGTAAAGTGAAGGTTAATGTCTTCCATTGGTACAACTTGAGCATAACCACCACCAGCAGCTCCACCTTTAATACCCATACATGGCCCAAGAGAAGGTTCTCTTAAAGCAATAATAGCATTTTGATTTAACTTACAAAGAGCTTGACCAAGCCCTACTGTAATGGTTGTCTTTCCTTCACCTGCTGGTGTTGGATTAGTTGCTGTTACTAGTACAAGTTTACCATTTTTACGGTCCTTTACTTCTTCAAAAAGTTCATGGGAAAGTTTTGCTTTATAATTACCATAAAGTTCTAAGCGTTCTTCACTAATACCTGCTTTTTTTGCAACTTCTTTAATAGGTTCCATAATAGCTTCTTGAGCAATTTGAATATCAGATTTAAACATTTTATTCATCCCCTTTTGTAGTTGGTATGGAATTTAGTACCTTTCTTGGTTTACTCCCCTCATCCGGACCTACTATGCCCCGCGCTTCTAATGTCTCCATCAGTCTGGATGCTCTGTTAAAGCCTATTCTAAAATATCTTTGTAACATAGATATAGAGAGTTTATCTTTACCTTTTGCTAAATTAATAGCTTCTATAACCAATTCATCTTCATCATTACCCTCAATGGCAACGGTTGGTGTGGAAATACTTTCAATAACAGCTTCTTCATATTGATGAGCTGGTCTTACATTTTTAACAGCCTCTACAATGTTTTCAACCTCCTGGTCCGAAACAAAGGCCCCTTGAATACGTAATGGTTTAGATTCTCCAATAGGACAAAAGAGCATGTCCCCTTTTCCAAGTAGCTTTTCAGCCCCATTTGTATCAAGAATTGTTCTTGAGTCAATACCTGAAGATACTGCAAAGGCAAGTCGTGATGGAATATTTGCTTTAATAACCCCAGTAATAACATCAACAGAAGGACGTTGGGTTGCAATAACTAAGTGAATACCCGCTGCACGTGCCATTTGAGCTAAACGACAAATAGCATCTTCAACTTCTTTTGCTGCTGTCATCATCAAGTCTGCAAGCTCATCAATAATAATGATAATACTTGGCATCTTCTGAGCCTGATCGTTTACTTTATTATTAAAACCTTTCATATCACGTACATTATTATCTGCAAAAAGTTGATAACGTTTAGTCATTTCATTCACTGCCCAAGCAAGTGCTCCAGCAGCTTTTTTAGGATCTGTTACAACAGGAATTAATAAATGAGGTATCCCATTATACACATTAAGCTCTACTACCTTTGGGTCAATCATAATGAGTTTAACTTCTTCTGGTGTAGCCTTATATAAAATACTTGTAATTAATGTATTAATACATACACTCTTACCTGAACCTGTGGCCCCGGCAATAAGAATATGTGGCATTTTACCAATATCTGCAATAATAGGTTTACCACCGATGTCTCTTCCTAAAGCAAAAGCTAACTTAGAAGGAAAGGCTTTAAATTGATCGGAATCAATAACATCTCTTAAGTACACAATTTCACTTGATTCATTAGGTACTTCTATACCAACAGCAGCCTTACCTGGAATAGGCGCTTCAATACGTATACCTGCAGCAGCTAAATTTAAGGCAATATCGTCTGCTAAGTTTACAATCTTGCTTACTTTGACCCCTTGCTTTGGTTGAAGTTCATAACGAGTTACTGTAGGCCCTTTATGGATTTGAGTCACTTTAGCCTCTACTCCAAAACTCATAAGGGTCTCTTCTAGCTTTTTAGCATTACTTAAGGAAGCACGAGAACTTGTTTTTTGACCTGTATTTTCATTTTTCTTAAGTAGGTTAATACTTGGAAAAATATAAGGTTCAACAGGGTGAGGCGCTATCCCCATTTCTTCGTCTCCTTCAAAAACACTACTTGTTGGTGCTTCTGGATCTGTTACGAGATGACTCATAGACTCTTCTGCAAAATCAGGTTCTACTTGACCTTTATGATCTTGTTCTACTACATGACTTGCAGCTACTTGTTCGTAAGTAATCGTATCAGAAAAGGCTGCCCTTGGTGCTACTTCTTCACTTTGTGCATCACTTAAGAAAATAGGTGGATGCTCAAAATTATTCGTAACTTGTCCTATTTCTTCATGTTCCAAGCTTACTTCTGGACCATTAATCTTTTTACTTCGTTTTTCTTTTTTCTTTTTAGGACTTTGCTGTCTCTCTTTAAAGCTAACTTTTATTTTACTTCCTAAGTTAGCACAACATTCATCTAGCCAACTTAAAATTGGAAACTTTGTAGCAACAAGTATCCAAATCCCTAAACTTACTGTAAGAACAATATAACTTCCATAAATCCCAAGTAGTGTTAAAAAGATTTGACCTATAAAAGCTCCTATATAGCCTCCATTTAAATAAGAAGCAGCCATAAAATAATCTAGACTCCATAAAGTTAACACAGATCCATCTCCAAAGTAAATAAGATGGAAAAAACAAAGTACTAGAAGAAGTAGTGGTAAGGCATAAAATAAAAAGTCTATAAGGTTTTCCATTGTTCTTCTTATGTAATAGTAACCTATGATTATCATAATAAAGGGTAAAATATAACCGCCTATTCCAAAAAGACCTACAAATAACTTTTTAATACCTGTACCAATAAGTCCTACTTGATTTGTAAAAACACTAGCTATCACTAAACAACTTATACCAATTAAACTTATCCCTATAATTTCACTGATTAAGTCGTTGCTTAGTTTTTGCGGCCTCTTTTTTGTAGTTTTTGTGTTTTTGTTTCTGGATGTTGTCTGTGTACTATTGGTCCGCGTGTTCCTTTTCTTTTTTGTGTTTTTTTTCATATGTACATACCCCTTTTAGATGTATACAAGCATAAGGCTTATAAAAATAATAGATGTATACCTAGCCATTATAAAGTGCAATTGTATACATCTATCATTATATCATTGAATAATTTTGTTGATAAGGCTATTTTGCAATAAAGTTCCTGGTTGAAGAGATTCTATTAAAAAATCTTTAGGATTTGTTGAAACAATACGATCCAATATAAAACCATCTTCTGTATGACAAGCTACCACTTCATAGCCCATATAGTCTAATACACGATAATCAGGACTTTCTTCTTCTGGTGTATAAACTGGCATAATGGCATAGTGAATCACTACTTCTCCCCCTCCCTTTCATCAATCAATGCATGAAGTTTATGAAGTGCTTCCTTGAGTCCACCTATTTCATCTATAATCTTTTCTTCTACAGCTTGCTTACCTACTAAAATGGTACCCATATCCTTAGCAAGCTTGCCTGTGTCTAACATGAGCTGTCTAAAACGATTGGATGAAATACCAGAATTAGAAGAGACGAATTCTACAATACGTTCTTGCATTTGATCAAAGTATTCAAAGGTTTGGGCAACACCTAGTACGGTTCCACTCATACGTACAGGATGAATGGTCATAGTAGCACTTGGTGTAATAAAAGCATAATCACTAGACACAGCAATAGGCACACCAATAGAGTGGGCACCGCCTAAAACTAAAGAAACTACAGGTTTTTCAAAAGAAGCAATAAGTTCAGCTATAGCAAGACCTGCTTCTACATCTCCACCTACAGTATTTAGGATAACTAACACACCTTTTATTTTAGGATCATCAGATAGCCCTACAAGTTGTGGAATAAGATGTTCATATTTTGTTGTTTTATTTTGTGGTGGCATACTTACATGACCTTCTACTTGACCAATAATTGTAATACAATGAATACCACTATTTTCTTCCTGGCTTGTTGGTAGTTGGCCAAATTCTTTTATTTCATTATGTGTGTCATGAGTAGCAGTATCTTGATTACCTTCATCTACCTCATTTTTACCTTGTTCTTTTTCCTTTTTTTCTACTTCCTCTTTTTTAGGCATTTCTTTTGTTTCTTCTTTATTATAACTTTGTGTTTTTTTCATTAAAATAAGCCTCTCTTTATTTTGCTTTTTAAAATTAGTATGCAAAAAAAAGACAGGCTTATACATTTTAAACTAAATTATATATTAAAGATTAAATTCTAGGTGAAGTGCATTAATAGCCGGACTCACATGTTCTGCTTTGATAAGACAGCCAATAGTTGTTAAGGAGTCCGCTGTTTGTAATACTTCAATATGCTCTTTTTGAAGTGCGCGCATAATACGAGACATAACACCTGGCACACCTGTCATCCTTTCACCAATAACTGTTACCTTGCAGCAATCTTCTACGAAGGTGTAGTCATAACTATAAGTTTGAAGAATCTTTTCAAGTTTAACTTTATCTTCTTTATCAATAGTAAACACTTTAGAATCAGGGAAAATATTAATGAGGTCAATACTAATATGTTCACTCGCCATACAAGCAAGCAAATCTTGTTCTTCATCTATTTTTTCCTTAATTTTAACTTGAACACGATTCATACGGTGAGCCACACCTGTAATGAGTTTAACAGGTTGACTTGGATAAGTCTTCTTAACACTTTGTACAATAGCTGTACCTGGTGCATCAGAAAAGGTATTTTTAATAATAAGTGGAATATTTGAACGCATAGCATATTCTACAGCGCGCGGATGAATAACCTTTGCCCCACTATCTGCCATTTGGAATACTTCATTATAAGTAATGGCAGGAATAATATTAGCACGATCACATACTCTAGGATCTGCTGTCATAATTCCATCTACATCTGTATAAATTTCAATGCTTTCAGCGCCCACTAAACCACCAAGCATAGCAGCTGTTGTATCGCTTCCACCTCTACCTAAAGTAGTCACTTCTCCTTCTTGTGTAAGTCCTTGAAAACCTGCTACAACTGGAATAATATCTTTTCCTAAATAGTTCATAATGCCTTCAGCTTTACCATATAGAAGGTCTGCACTCTTATGCACATTATCAGTAATAATACCTGCTTGACCTCCTGTTAAAGCGACTGCATTAAAACCTGCAGTTTGTAACA
This sequence comes from uncultured Eubacteriales bacterium, assembly GCA_900551325.1. Taxonomy (GTDB): domain Bacteria; phylum Bacillota; class Clostridia; order Lachnospirales; family Cellulosilyticaceae; genus Holtiella. The sequence continues at coordinate 24,637 of URVM01000009.1, forward strand.
TAGTTGCAATCGTTACAGCAGAAATAATTTCTCCACAAGAAAGAAGTAAATCGTATTCTCTATCCTTTAGTTCACCAGCTTCATCATGTACAAATTGTAAAAGGGTATCCGTAGCATATGGAGAAGGTGCTCTACCCATAGCTGAAACAACTACAACAGGAGCTTTACCTTCTTGTTTAGCCTGAATAATTTTTTGTACGACTTGCCCTCTAGCCTCTTGGGTGGCAACAGAAGTTCCCCCAAATTTTTGAATTATGATATTCATAGCTTTAATCCTTTCAAAAAAATGGCTCACTACCATATATATTATGCCAATAAAAAAAGTAGAATAGGTCTACTCTTTTTATTGTAAATAGGCTTCTAATGCTTTAGCTAATTGATCTGGACATGATGTGCCACGCCCACGGCAATCAATTCCTTTAATACGTTCAATAGCATCATTAATATCCATTCCTTTAATAAGAGCAGCTACACCATGAGTATTTCCTGGACAGCCATTTACAAATTGAACTTCTTTTATTGTATTATTTTCTACCTCAAATTGAATTTCACTACAACAAACACCACTTGTTTTATATTTTTCCATCGTTTTCACTCCTATTAGCTTATTTCTTTTCAAGTATAGCATATTTACACTTACAAACAAATAAAAAAAGTGGCCCCTTTGCCACTTTTTTATAACCCCTAATATTAACAGATATCCCTTGTTCCCTCATTTAAGCCGTTCGTCAATGGACTTTTATAATATGAACCCTTACATTCACTGTCTATTTATCTATCAGTTTTCTCTATTTTCTCTTTCAGATATCTGTAAGCTAAATATAACATAAGGATAAATTCCCTACAAGACCAATGACATAACTGGACTAAAAAGGAACATAATTAGACTGTTTTATTAAGTGGTATGAAAATTTGCACTTTAAAAGTTGTATCATTATAATCTATAAGCACTTCTCCATCATACTTATGTACTACTTGACGCACACTGGATAAACCTATACCATGTCCAACTTTTGTTTGTTTAGTCGTTACAAACTGACCGTTTTTTTCAATTACTTCTCCACTTCTACTATTTAATACTTCAATAAGTACAAACTGGTTTACTTGTTCTGTTCTAAGAAGTATTTCACCTTCACCCACTTCTAGTTTTCTAGAAGCTTCTATAGCATTATCAAGTAGATTCCCATAGATCGTACAAAGATCCATATCTTGTATGCTTTTTGCTAAAGCTCCATCTACTTTCATTACCATTTTAATACCATAAGCTAGTGCAGTAGCATATTTATCTGCAAGGATTGTATCGATAATTAGATGTCCTGTATGAATATCTCCTCTAAGCATGGCAATGTTTTTTTCTAAGGTTACAAAATAATCTGTTGCTTCTTTATTATAACCATTTCTTATAAGTTCTTTAACACATTCTAGATGATTGTTAATATCATGCCAAATTTGTCTTGTAGATTCTTCTTTTACTTCTTGATTACGATAAAATTCATACTGTTTTTTAATATTTTCCTGGTATCTTAAATAAAGCTGAGTATCTCGTTCATTTTTGATTAGAGCATCAAAAACGGACCAGGTAAAGACATTTGTTAAAAGAAGCCCTATACTTGCTAAAATAGCACTTACCATATTTTTCACTTCGATATTAGGACTTACTAAAATACTTGTCATTACCAGATTAATGGTATAAATAGTTACTATTGGTGTTACATGAAGCATTAATTCTAAAAATTTAAAGTTTTTTTCTTTATTTTTCGTAAAACGATAAATCATATTAATAGCCATAAAGGAAATCACTTTACTTGCAAGCCCCATTAATGTCCAATAAGTTGCAAATGCTAGCGAACCTTGTGGATATAGTATACGATATCTATTAAATAAAGCTACAGTAATAAAATCACTTAAAATACTAATCATTAAAATTAAAATACTAACTAAAAAGCGTTTCTTTACAGGTCCATTAAAGAGAATTAAGTGTAATATAAAAATCATTGTAAGTGTTACTATAGACGTTATAGGCGAAGCTCCTACTGTTGTAAGCATATAAAATATTATAAGCCCTATGAGTGTAAAACTGCTTATAACCTTCCATTTAGGTACATCTTTTTCTTCTAAGAAAATACCTGCTAATCTACAGCTTATTATTAATTCAACCACACCTACAGTTAAGCTACCTATATCTAAAACAAATGAAAAATTCATCTTTGTCCTCCTAAGTATTGCATAAATTTAGCCTTTACATCTTTTGCTTTATACTTACTTAAAAAGACACTCTGATCATTTTCCAAAACAACTTCTGTAGCCTTAATCAACTTAATCTTTCCCATATTTACAATAAAACTTCTATGTGTACGAATAAATCCTAAGGCTGCTAGTTTTTCTTCTAATGTATTAATATTATATTGACAAACATATAGCTCCTCTTTTAGATAAAGATTTGTTTTACGTATATTACTTTCTATATAGTAAAGGTCTTCTAAATTTATCTTTAAATTCCCTTCACTTGTTGGAAATATAAAATATTCCTTCCCCTTTAATTTTAGATGGTTAAAAACATCTTTTATAGTTTGTTCAAAATCTATTTTAGAAAGGGGTTTAACTAAATAGTCATAGGCATGAATTTTATAACCTTCTAAAGCGTGTGTAGTATTGGAAGTTACAAAGATAATGATAACCTTATCATCAATACTTCTTATTCTCTTAGCAAGTTCTATTCCTGTCATCTGATCCATATACACATCTAGGAACAAAATATCATAATGAGAACCATCCCATTGTTCTAGGAAGGCTTCACTACTCATAAATTCATTTAGAGTAAATTCCAACCCTCTATCTGAGATAAAGTTTGTAATATACTGACCCAACTTCTCTCTATCTCGTGCGTCATCTTCACAAATTCCAATTTTAATCATTTCATCACCGTCATATCTGTATTTTGTCATTTTATATTATAATATAAAGTTATTAAAAAAGCAAAAAGGAGACTTTAGGTTAACCTAAAATCTCCTTATCACCTTCCCACTTAAGGCAATCTTCTCTTTGTTCTAATTGCCTTTCATCTTTTCCACATGTATAAAGGTGACATTCTACCATGCGATTATCATGAGTATAGTAATAATATTTATTCTCTATGCAATGACTACAGTTTTTACATTGCTTTATTTGTATACCCGATTTCATTTTCTTCCCCCTATCCTAGTATTCTCATACTATATGTATAGTGAAAATACTATATTTAGAACTGACTTTAGGGAATAGAATAGCTATTTTATTTTCATTGGAATACCTGCTACTAAAAAGTATACTTCATCTGCCCCGCTTGCTAAACGCTGATTAATACGTCCCGCCATATCTCTAAAAATACTTCCTAGTCTATACGCTGGTACGATGCCTAAACCTACCTCATTAGAAACTAAAATTAGTTCCTTTTTATATGTCTTACATACTTGTACAAAGTCTTCCACTTCTTGTACAATCTCACTTTCCATTTGATCAATAAGAGATCTTTCTACATGATCAAAATCTACCTCATACTTTAGTAACAAATTACTTACCATTAAAGTGACACAGTCCATTAAAATCACTTGAGAGTCCTGAAAGTCTGCCTGTTCATGTAAATTTTTAAAACCTGAATACTGTTCTAAAGTGTGCCAATGATCAGGTCTTGAAGCTTGATGTTTCTTAACCCGGTCTTTCATATCTTCATCAAATGGAATAGATGTAGCTACATATAAAACATGACTACTCAAATTTTCACTCATTTCTTTAGCCCTTTGTTCAGCATAGGTGCTTTTCCCACTTCTAGCACCACCTAATACAAGAATCATAGCTCTCCTCCTCTTGTCTAATTGGCACAAGGCACAACATAAGTTGTGTCCTCTTCCTTAATAACCTTTAATTTATAATGGTAAACTTGTTGTAAAAGTTCACTTTCTAAAACCTCTTCACGCTTCCCATCTAAAATCACTTCACCCTTATTCATTAAGACAATATGATCACAATACTGAAATGCTAAATTTAAATCATGTAAAACCATAATAATAGTCAGTTTATGCTTATCTTTAATAGCCTTTAAACAATTTAAAAGCTCTACACTATTGTGTACATCCAACATAGAAATAGGTTCGTCTAATAATAAAACAGGTGTTTGTTGAGCAAGTGCCCTTCCTATAAATACTTTTTGAGCCTCTCCACCACTTAAATTTAACATAGACCTTCCGAAAAAAGGCTCAAGAGAAAGTTCTTTCGTAATACTTTCTATAATTGCCTGATCATCTTCCTTCATATGTCCTAAATAATCTAAGTAAGGATAACGCCCCATCTCAATCATTTCTTCTACAGTAAAATCTATATCTCTAGGGTTCTCTTGAAAGACAAAGCTACATTTCTTAGCGTATTCTTTCATTTTAATTTGTCTTATATCTATCTCATCCATAAAGATTGTATTTTTAGGTGGTTCAATAATACGCATCATATGTTTTAAAAGTGTACTTTTACCTGCACCATTTGGTCCAATAATCCCATATATAGACTGGGAGCTAAAATCTAAATGAATATCTTTTAAAATATTTCTACCACCAACACTATAGGATAAATTTTTAATTTTAATCATATATGACTCCTTTTACGTTCCTTGTAGATAAGATACATAAAGTAAGGTGCACCAAACAAAGAAGTAATAATCCCTATTGGTATTTCAGAAGAAGATAGGAGTGCCCTTGAAAGATTATCACATAAAAGAACAAAGCACATACCTAAAATTCCTGTAAGAGGCAAAGTTTTATTATAGTTTGCACCAAACATGAGACGAACCATATGTGGAATAATGAGTCCAACAAAGGCAATAGTTCCTGTAAAGCAAACAGTAGTGGCTACAAGTAGGCTACTAAGTATCAAAAAGATACGACGTAGTCTACCTACAGCTACTCCCATAGCTTTGGCGGCATCTTCTCCCATAAGCAGTAAATTCAGTTCTTTCCTATAGAAAAAGAAAATGCATAATATAGGTAAAGTAACTATAGCTAAAATAATTACTCGGTTATACGAAGCACCACTTAAAGATCCCATTCCCCACGCAAACAAAGTTAAATTCTTATTATCTGAGTATGTTCTTAAAAGGGACAATATAGCAGAAAAGAAATAGTTAATGGCAAGACCTGAGAGCAATAAGCGTATGGTAGATGTTTTGCCCTTCGTACCTGCTAATGATGCGACTAATATATTGGCACCTAAAGCCCCTATAAAAGCATAAAGAGGTGAAAACCCACCTAGCATAAAACCAATACCTGCACCAAGTGAAGCACCTGATGAAATACCTAACATAAAAGGATCTGCCATATCATTCTTAAAAAGAGCTTGATATATGGCACCTGTTACTGCTAAATTCACCCCTGTTAATAAAGCCATTAAGATACGTGGAATACGTAATTGAATAATCACCATCAATTGACCCGGATCAAGTTGTGATGTATACGTATCCCCTAGCAGTGTATAAAAAAGCACCTTAATCACTTCTAAAGGATGGATTTTAGAGGCACCTACTGTAATGGACCCTATAGCAAGGATGATGGTGAGATAGACTAAAATCCTATATAGCTTTCTCTCCTTCATAATTTACTCCATTTCAGGATTAATAATTTTAGCAAGCTCTATAAAAGCATCTGCAATACGTGGTCCTTGTCTTGAAATGATATCTTGATCAATTTCATAAATACGCCCTTCTTTAACAGCAGTTAAATCCTTATAGAAATCTGTTGTTTCTAACCCTTCCTTAATGCCATTACCTGCTGGTACAATAATCATATATGGATTGCCTTCTACAATTTTCTCTTTAGAAATACTCCAATTTTGGGCATCTTTTGCAATATTATTTCCACCTGCAAGTTCAATCATTTCACCAATAAAGGTGTCTCCTGTTGCTGTTGAATCGCTATCTCCATACCAAAGGGCATAATAAACACTTGGTTTTTCAGTTTTATTTAAACCATTTACTTTTTGGATAGTATCTTCAATTTTAGCTTTCATTTCCTCGACAACAGCTTTGGCTTCTTCAGTTCTACCTATTAAAAGGCCAACATTTTCAATAGCAGAGTATGTGCCTTCAAAATTTTCTTGCTCATTTAAGAAAGCAACTGGAATATTAAGTTCTCTTAATTTGCTGATTACTTCATCAGAAACATGAGTTGAAGCTACAACTAAATCAGGTTGAAGGGCTACAATGGCTTCCACATTAGGATTAGACGTACCACCAACATCTTGAACACTTAGTACTTCACTAGGATAATCACAATAAGAAGTACGCCCTACAATTTTATCTGTTACACCTAAAGCACCTAAAATCTCAGTTGTACTTGGTGCTAAAGATACGATTTTTTGTGGTTCTTCTGTAAGAGTAATAGTTGTTCCTGTAGAATCAACAATACTTACTGGATAAGCCGCTTGTACAGTATCTTTCTCAGCTTCTTGTGTACTTTCTTCTTTCGTAGTTTGTTCTTGTGTTGTTGAGTTTTGTGCTGGTGCTTGTGTACAACCTACTACTCCAAAAGCAATACAACCTGCAAGTATAAGTCCTTCAATAAATTTTCTCTTTTTCATATTCTAGTCCTCCAATATTATGATTATTTATTTTCAAATAAAATCTTAAAAATAGCTTCTATATCTAAACTATCTCTAAGAATATTAGCAAGCTGAGCATACTGACTTTCTTTAAAAGTCTCATAATCTGTATGATTTGCTCCAGCCATTTGAATACTCTCTTCTGATAAGCCTTTTTTTACAGCTAACGCTCTTAAAAAAGGGAGGGTAAAGCCTAATTTATCAAAAATACCATGAATGTATGTTCCAAATACCTGAGCATCTTGGTCATGATAACCTTCAATACGTGTTTCTTTATTCCCTAGACTTTCACGAATCTCAACAAAAGGTATTAAGTTTTCCTCATGCCAAATGGTTTGACCCATATGAATTTCATAACCTTCTACAAGCTGGTTATAAGAAGAACTTAAAGCACCTTGATCACTCACAATAGCTGCCTTAACTTGAGTCATAGTTTTATTTGTAGCAAATTCAGTATGAATATTTAATAAACCAACGCCATCCACTTCGGTTGTACTTGTTTCTACCTGTGAAGGATTAAGAAGCTTACAACCTAACATTTGATAACCACCACAAATACCAAAAATGGTTTTGCCTTTTTCTTTTAGCTCATGTAGGGCCACTTCAAAACCTTCTTCTTTAAGGAAATATAAGTCCTCAATGGTATTCTTAGAGCCAGGAATAATAACTAAATCCGCATCTAATATGTCTTTGGCTTTATCTACATAGCTTACTTCTACACCTTCTAAAGCAAATAGACGGTTAAAGTCCGTAAAATTAGAAAGGTGCGGTAAGCGTATAATCTTAATAATAAGTTTAGTCTCATGAGAAGCTACTGGACGTTGTTCAAATATCGTACTCACACTGTCCTCATCTTCTAAATCTAACTTAAAGTATGGGACAACACCTAAAACAGGAATATGAATAATGTCTTCTAACATTTTGAGTCCAGGTTTTAAAATCTCAATGTCCCCTCTAAACTTATTAATAATTACACCTTTTACCCTTTTCCTCTCTTCTTCAGATAAAAGCATAATAGTACCAGCTAGAGAAGCAAATACGCCCCCCTTATCAATATCACCTATTAAAATAACAGGTGCATCTATAAGCTCTGCCATACCCATATTAACTAGGTCACTTTCCCTTAAGTTAATTTCCGCTGGGCTTCCTGCACCTTCTAGTACAATCACCTCATAGCTTTCTTCTAATTTCTTATAAAGGTCTTTAAGCTTTTTCTTAAGTTCTGGCTTAAACTTATGATAGTCCATAGCCGTCATATCACCAGCTACTTCACCCTCAATAATATACTGAGCCTTCATATCACCTGTTGGCTTAATTAAAATAGGATTCATAAGCACATGAGGTTTAATCCCACAAGCCTCTGCTTGCATCACCTGTGCTCTTCCCATCTCTTTACCTTCTTCAGTAATATAGGAGTTAAGACTCATATTTTGAGATTTGTAAGGGGCTACCTTATAGCCTTCTTCATAAAGAATACGGCAAAGTCCTGCAACTAAAACACTTTTCCCTACTGATGATGCAGTGCCTTGAAACATAATTCTAGGTTTATGCATAGTGACCTCCTTTAAAATAATTAAAAATAGACAATAAAAAAAGTTAGCAGAATATTCTTTCCACTAACTTATAGAGTCGTACCGAATTAACGTTATTAAATCATACGTCTTTCCCTCCGAAAGAATACGTTTCAACTTATAAGGCAGGTCTCCTGGCTCATAGTTCATCCTCCAGTGGCCTTACCATAAGTTTCCTTACAGTGGCATATTCACCTTCGTCCCTATTAACAGTAGCGGGGGCTGCAGCTCTTAACTTTCCCTATTAAGCTTGTTAAAGCACCTTATAAGTAATATTCAATTTTATTGTGGACTTATCATCACATATATTTTCCTTCTTGTCAAGCCTCTACTTCTCCTTATGCATACGCATAAATATAATCATATACATGACAAAAGCAAAGGAAAGAACAGCCATTGTAATAAGAATAAGGCCATTTGCAACAACACTACTAAGTGTTGGTACACCAATTAAAATAATCATAGATAAGTAAAAAACAGCTGTAGAAACTTTTCCATACCAAAGAGCTCCATCTAGCTTCTTTCCCTTTTTATAAAGAAATAGACAACTTAGTCCTTGGGTTATTTCTTTAATGACAAAAATAATAGTTAAGTATAAGGCCATATGGAAGCGGAAAACAAGGCATACTACAATGGCTGCTTGTGTAAGTTTATCTGCTACAGGATCTATAAATTTACCAAGTTCCGTAATTTGATGATATTTTCTAGCAATAAAGCCATCTAAGAAATCAGTTAATCCTGATAAAACCATAATTCCTGCTGCCACTATGTAATCTGTTGTTGTAAGAGCTGTTAAATACCGCCATACAAATAAAGGGATCATTAAAAGCCTCATATAACTTAATATGTTTGGAATACTTAAGGCTTCTTCTAAAAATTTTTCTTTTTTCATCTTAAACTCCCCTTTTAATATATTCCTCATAATAATATTTTATACATAAATTCAAATAACCTATTCTTACAGTATAAAAGGTATTCTTGAAGTTAGCAAGTATCTAAAAACTTTATACTCCCAGAATACCTTATAGTTACTTATATTCTATTTATCATTAGGCTCAAAACTTGAGCAACAGGTTTCAATATAAATAGCAGGGTTATCTGAACCTTCTACTTGAATGGAATCGAGGGTACATTTTTTATTAGCATGGTCATTATAGGCACATGAACCTACTGTACAGCTTACATAGTCACAGCATGATTTATATTGGGTATGCTCAGCTAAGTTGCTATATACATCTTCATTTAGGAAGGTACCACAGCAAGTTCCCTCATCTTCTACTGCACCTTGTCCACCTACAGCTATACGTGATGCATAGCAAATTTCATCATTGTTATATGAACATTTTGTTACACTACATTGTACTTTTGTCATTTTAGAGCCTCCTAGTTAAAATAGCGATCTAATAAGCCTTTAAAAGCACATCCATGACGGGCTTCATCTTTTGCCATTTCATGTACTGTATCATGAATAGCATCTAAATTTTGCTCTTTAGCAAGGGTAGCTAGTTTCTTTTTGCCATCACATGCACCAAATTCCGCATCTACACGAGCTTGTAAGTTGGCTTTTGTATCTGCTTTTACAACTTCACCTAAAAGTTCTGCAAAGTTAGCTGCATGACCTGCTTCTTCGTATGCAATACGCTTATAAGCTTCTGCTACTTCTGGATAGCCCTCTCTATCTGCCTGACGACTCATAGCAAGATACATACCAACTTCTGTACACTCACCCATAAAATTGGCACGAAGCCCTTCAATAATTTCTGGATCAACACCCTCAGCTACGCCAATACGGTGTTCATCTGCCCACGCAAGTTGTTCACCCATCTCCTCAAACTTATTAGCTGGTGCATTACAAATTGGACACTTTTCTGGTAGATCGCTTCCTTCATGAATATAACCGCAAATTGTACAGACATATTTTTTCATTTGTACGCCTCCTTATCTTCATATACCCCTTCTAGTATACGCTTTTTTAACCATCTTATACCTTTGATCCTTTACTTCTATGCTAAAAACTTTTATTTTATAAAATATATTTTCTACTTTTTTTACCTTTTTTATTTCATTTATTATAAAATAAATACAGCCTTACTTTACAATCCTTTTCCATTTTGTAAAGTGTGCAATGAAACAGCCACAATATAAAAAAAGAGCAACTTCTTCTACTCTTAGTTGCTCTTTTTTTATGTCCAAATTTAACTTATGAAGCTATTCTTCTTGTTCACCCTCAGGTAGGAAAGCTTCACAGCTCATCGCTATACCTGTAGGGGTAATAAGAAGTGGATGGGCTGGCTTAATGGTTTTTATCCCTACTGTTTTTTCAAAGATCTTCTCCATATCTTTGAGGCAACAGGTTCCACCACACAAATAAATCTTATCAACAGGGTAATTTTGAATATGATTTTTTACAATGGTAGCCATTTTTTCAATAACCGCCTTTACACTTCCTAACACTTCTCTTTGATGATTAGGGTCTTTCTTAAAAGTTTCAGCTTCCTCAAAAGGTAGATGATGGCTTCCTGCAAGAACCAAGGTAAGATGGGTACCTCCTGTAGCTTCATCTGCTACATAAACTACTTTCCCATCTTTAAAAATAGAAAGTCCAGTCGTTCCACCACCAATATCTACAACTGCTCCATCACAAATCCCTAGTACATTATTAGCAGCTGTAGGCTCATCTAAAACTTGGCTTACTTCCATTTCTGCCCCTTCTACTACATACTGGTGTGTCTTAATACTAGACTCTGTACCTGGTGGCATAGCAATAGAGGCTCTAAGTAAAGATACACCCAGCCTTTCTTCTAACTTTTTCTTTAATGACTTAACAATTTTAAGGGTACCAACATAATCTACAATGACTCCATCTTTTAAAACTCTTGCCTCTTGAATCTGGGCTGCAACAGGCTCATCTTTTTCATTTAAAACTACAATCCCTATATAAGCAGTTCCCAGGTCCACACCAACTTTTAATTTATCACCTTTTTTATAGTAAGTTTCTTTTAAACTTCTCTCCACTTGTTGCATTTTTTTATCTACTATTTGTTCATTATACATAGGCACTCGTCCTCATTTTCTTCTTCCCTTATTTTAATACTATTCATTTTGTAGTTCACATCTAATATTAAGTTTACGAGATAGGTAGATTTCTGTATAGGGGCACACATCAGTCCTATAGGTAGTACAGATTAAAAAGTTTTATAAATATGTCCCCTTGTTTGGTAAACCTGGTGTTATGGTAAATACGCTCCCCTAATGTGTACTCTTCATCTTTTGCATAGAAGGTAGTATATTTACAGGATACGTAAAATGTGGTTAAGTACCTCTTGTTTTGTTACACCCTTTGTATCTATAATATATTTTGCAAATTTTTGATTACAACTACTTCTAATATAAATCCCATTTAAAACATTATAAAAATCACGTCTTTTTCTATTTTTTTGAAATCGCCTCTTACTTAAAGCTTCTATACTTTCCTCTGCATCTTTAGAATATCTTAAGAAAATAACATGAGGGTAAGGTGCTAAAAGCTCAGTCATTTTTTGCAAATGTATCTGCTCTTCATAGATGGAATGTCCTGCTCCAAAATCAAAGATTCCCCTCTTATAGCCTTTTAAAATTTGTTCTATGAAAGCCAGTTCATAAGGATTCATATACTTATAATAAGCAAAAGGATCTAATCCATAAAGTAGTTTTTGTACCATTTTCTTATCATAGGAAGGCATTTTCTCGAAATAACGAAAACGTAATTTATCACATCCTATATATGGGAGTGATAGTTTTTGTGCTAATCTTTTGGCTAAGGTTGTTTTTCCTACACCCATGGGTCCAATAATGATTATGCAATCCTCTCTATCATTCACGTAACTTCCCCCTATACTTTATTCTATAATTTTTTGTTTTTTTGCTTATACTAAAACGAACTCAACTTTAAACTTAGGAGGTTTCCCTATGACTTTTCCAAATGCTTTTCCCCCACAACATCAAGACCAACATCCTGGTGTAGAATCTCTTATGAATCCACTACCTATTTATGATCATGATACTTATGCTTTAAAAGGTGACTTATTAAAAGATAAGGTAGCACTTATAACGGGTGGTGACAGCGGTATTGGTAGAGCTGTAGCCCTTGCCTATGCTAAACAAGGTGCACATATTGCTATAGCCTATTTAGATGAATCTCATGACGCCAAAACCATTCAGGAAAAAATTCAGTCTTTAGGGCGTGACTGTTTACTTATTCCTGCTGATTTAACTAAAAAAGAAGAATGTGACAGAGTAGTTCAAGAAACCCTTACCCATTTTAAAGCACTGCATATACTTGTAAACAATGCAGCTGTACAATATGAAGCCCAAAAGCTTGAAGATATTACAGAAGCTCAGTTTGACAAAACCATTAAAACCAATATTTATGGTACCTTTCATATGACCCAAGCAGCCCTACCTCACCTACAAGCCGGTGCAAGTATTATCAACACCTCTTCTGTTGTAGCCTTTCATGGTCATGATACTCTAATCGATTATTCTATGACAAAAGGTGCTATAACCTCTTTAACTAGGTCTCTTGCCCTATCTCTTGCAAAATCTAAATCAGGTATTCGAGTAAATAGTATAGCACCAGGTCCTATATGGACACCTTTTATTCCTTCATGTTTCAAAGAAGATAAGGTGGCTCAATTTGGACTTAACACACCTCTTGGCAGAGGCGGTCAACCTGTTGAATGTGCTGGTGCTTATGTGTTTCTAGCTAGTGAGGCCGCTTCTTATATAACAGGCCAAACCATTCATATTAATGGTGGAGAGATTGTAAACGCTTAATGATAAAATCATAAAACTTAGTTGTATACTTTAAGTAAAATTGAATGATAGGACCAGCAAAAAATAAAATAACAAAAGTACCTATACCAATAGGTCCCCCAAGTATAAACCCTATGAGAAAGCCTATAGCTTCTGATAGGGTTCTTGCTTTAGCAATAGAAAGATTAAATCATTCATGAATACATAACATAAAATAATCAAGAGGATTAGGTGGTAAACCAGATACTAAATAAATTGCAATACCTAATCCCATAATAAGAATACCTACTAAAAATACACCAGCAGAACTGAGCCAGATAGAACAGTTAATATCTTTTAATACCCATAACCAAAAATCTAGCCCAGCTCCTAAAACTAAGGAAGTAATTAAAGTAGAAAATCTAGGTATCTTCTTTAAAAGCAAACCACCTATACAAATTAAAACAACAGCAACACTATTCAGCCAAAACCCTATAGACAACCCAAAATCCTTATAAAGTGCTACACTAACAGCATCCCAAGCACTTGTACCAAACTGAGAAGTAATGATGCACCCAATTCCTAAAGATAAAACAGCGATCCCCACTAGAAAAAATAATACATTTACAATGTTCTTAACCTTCATCTTTCCATCCCCCTTATATAACCAATTGATAGCTCTTTCTTTAGTTACTCTTATATTTTGAACCATAAAAAATGGAAGTGACAGGACTCGAACCTGCGACCACTACCTTGTCAAGGTAGCACTCTCCCAGCTGAGTTACACTTCCATATTACACAAAATGCTCTATATACTTTAGTTTTCTTCCAGTTATGTTAAATACAATTCATTCTATGATTAGAGATGCTTATTTATGTCTAGTTATTTTAAGGAGTCCTAAAAATCTCATACATATTATTATACACTTGTTTAACTCTTCTTTCAATTAATTATTTTAATATTTTATATTATTTATCTATATTATATAATTAAAAATAATTTAGTTTCATAATTACACCACTTTACAATAAATCTAGCCTACTAACTTCTCTTGTATAAAGTATTCTAAAGTCAGAGGCTCTCAAATCATTTTTTCTAAGTTGTAGTGTTTCCAACAAGTTGCTGAATATTAATTCATTAGCAAGTTTTTCGCCAAGGTTATACTTTATTTCTTTACTTGTAAAGTGGTGTCGTTTAATTAACTTCTGATAAAATAATTGAAATAAAGAAGCAGTAGGCCTATAGGCTTGAACAATATACTATTAATATCTACACTACTATTGGGTGATGACAATGGGAAGAAGAAAAAAAGTAGATGTAACAGGTGATTGGGCTATTATATTAGTTGTAGGATTAATTATTCTTAAAGTAATATCCTCATATCCATGGATTATTGCTTTAGTACTATCCTTAGGATTTATTTTATTAATAGGTTTTATAGTTTCCAAAATTACAGATGGTGGCTTTAAAGAACGTACAATACAAGAGATAGACAGAATGGATCCTTTTAAATTTGAAGAATATATAAGAGACTTATATAAACATATGGGATATTACGCTATGTGCACACCAAAGTCAGGAGATTTTGGTGCAGACGTATTAATTCAAGATGGTAAGTATAAAGCAGCTATACAAGTAAAAAAATATAGCAAAAAACATAATACTGGTATAGAAGCTGTTCAACAAATTATTGGTGCTTGTTCATACTATAATGTAGATGAGGGAATTGTTATTACAACTTCATATTTTACACAAGCAGCTATAGAATTAGCTAATAGTGCTGGTGTTGAACTTATTGACAGAGATGACCTAAAAAACATGCTCTATAAGTCTAGAAAACTCCTGACAAATTAAATAAAGACCTACCTTCATTATGGTAGGTCTTATTATTTAAGGTAAATCATTATTCCTTCTTGATTAGGTACTTCTAATACATAATTTTTATCATTTTCCATATCTTCTATTACAAGATATTTTACTTTATTGTTAATATCCTCATTGTCTATATTGTTTTTTGAATATATTAGATAAGTATATTCTCTATTATCGAAAACAAATTGATCTATTCCTCTTATTCCTTTACCTTCATCAGATACAAAACTAATATTGCATTTCTCCATCCATTGCTTGGCTGAATCATAATCACAAATAGTCTTAATAACAACTGCATTACTAATTTCTATTTTCTCTTTTGTAGTAGGATCTTCTAACATTACTGTTTCATTCTTTGATATACTATATACTTCTTTACTATCAATTCTATTTGATACTACCTCTGCTTCATACTTTTCTGCTACATAATTAATATCTCTATTGCTAGAACATCCAATTAATGTAGTGCCTCGTACTAATGATAATATTAATACTTTAAATACCTTCATACTTATTCCCCATATCCCCCTTCTTTAGAACTATTATTCGTTCTGTTTGTGGCAAGTCTTTATCTCCATATAGTAAATCCCCAGCACTACAATACCTTTCATCAACTGCCCATCCTTTTTCCTTAAGTGCATTAACTATTTTTCTGTTACCCTTTTCTCTAAATGTGACAGTAATAAAATCATGCTTAGCACCCCTAATTTGAAGTTCTCCTAGCAAATACCCTTCTCTTTGTTGTAAGCCAAACTCTTGGCATACATTAGTAGCTTCTAAAATACATTCCTTCTTTTGCATAATATGCATCCCCCTTCTCTTTATAAATATTTTATTACAAAAATAAGACTAGTACAACTATAGGTTAAGAGCTATTGCAAGCACTATAATGATAAGTAGAATACGTTCAAAATAACTTACTACTAAAATTTTACGTGAATTAAATTAATTCATGATAAAAACCACACTCCTATATAGGAGTATGGTCTTCATTTCTAATTACTATTTAATTTATTTGTACTATATAATTCTGTTCATTTCGCTATACTGTCATTTTTCTTATCTGCGTACTTTTGTTCTAATTTAGAGTAATCTTTTTGTTCCTGTACCCCATTACTACTCTCTACAACTTCTGCATCAAAGACTATATGCATTATAATATCAATCAAAATATATGTAGCTAACATTAAATGTACAAGATTTGCACACCATAGGCTTCCAAGTATATCAACAACTGTTATACATGTTAATATATTAAAATTAATTAATTCTCTTACATAGAGCAAAATACTAATCCCAACTATTATTGTTCCTGATAATATTGCTCTTTTAAAATAACTCTTTAATATCTCTTTTGTTGTATACTGGAATAATAACTCTACTATTTTACTATTTCGCAAACTAAAGAGTAGACCTAGCAATACACCTATAAAACCAATTAAAATTGAACTTAATGTAATAACTGCATTTAATAAATCATTTAAGTATTGATCTATTCCTACCATAAATCCTCTAGTAGATATTATTACTGTGCAAATAAAAGTTATAATAGCTACTAAAATAGGTCCACTTTTTTCAAAAAAGTTACTTCTGTTCACTTTTACCTCCCTATTGCACGTCTTATTTTTTCCCTCAACTCTCCTTGATAAGATACAATCATTTTATCTGTTATTTCTTCTATAGGTACTGTTTTTCTTGCTTCTAAATCTACACTAATTACATCAAATATTTTGTTGTTAAATAAGTCTACTATTTCTGTCTTATCATCATCACCTTTATAAGATACTTCTGCCCCTTTTATAGCTGCCTCATTATTCTTAACAATCTCCATAGTTTCATTAACCATATCTTGATCTAAGTATTGATTCTTTGCTCTTCCCATACTAATCACAATCTCAGCAGTCATTCCTTGATAAGTATTGAGTAGATCACATATTTTTTTAAATGACTTATTCTCCTGTGCAACTAAAGAGTTATCTAACATATTACCCAATTTTACCTTTACTTTTCTGTAAGTAGCTTTGTTCCCAGCTCTTACAAATGGATCCAACTCCAGTATAGGATTTAATTGAATAAAAATGTTATTATCACCATTCCAAAGTTTATTTATGTATTGTTGAATGCCTGATAAACTTAAGCTATTTCTATTTCTTTGTAAAACAACTATGTTACTAGCTGGGTCATATAACATAGCTATCTTATCTCCAATATATTCATCTTCATCTATTTCTATGTCTGTACTTTCTTCATATAATTTTGTTTTCATTGGCAAATTTGTATCTCTTAATCTATCAAAACTAAGACACCATAGCCCCACACTATCTTTAAATAATATATGTTCTAGTCTTGCCTTCTCTGTATAGTGAGGAAATACTCTTCCTTGGATTCCTATCGAATCAGCTTTATCAATCCAGTCTCTAAAATCAAAATCATCCTTTTTAAGATTTGTATGTAAGTCTATTGCTTCTAATAAATACGCTTCAACTTTAATATACCTTTTTGCCATATAATCTCTCCTAAACTAACTATTTTAATAATATATTATCATATTTTAAATATTAGTGTATATTTTTATATTATTTTTAAATTATAATTAGTTAGTTAATATTTTTTTAATTAGATTTTTAGACACAAAAAAAAGTAGGTAAGGCTGGGCCTTACCTACTTTTTAAATATGAACTTACTTTAACTATCAAATCCATTGCATTTTGTTCTGAATACTTCTTACTCTTCCAAATACCAGGGGTACTAACAATCTTTTCTTCAACCATCTTATCAATAATTGTATTATAGTCGTTCAAATTGAATAGAATGCTTGTATCTCCTCTCTTTCACATCAATGCCACACAAAACAAATTGACTATAATGCAAAAACTTAGCACTATAGCCACCACAAATTCACTATATTTTTTTATTACTAACCCATTTAAGCCCCATGATTAGCACTCCACTTAGCAAATGTAAATATCACTGATAGAATAAGTCCAATAATAGAACCACCTATAGTTCTCCAGAGTCACTAATTTTTATAAAATAAGGAGGTATTATACTTATGCGAATTCTGTGGATCTATCTACTTATATCTTAATTTATGGTTCTATAGGATACTTAGTATTTTTATTAATTAAGACCCTTCGACGAGTTATCAAAGCTTTAGATATATACATTAATAAAAATAGTCTTTAAAAATACCCTCACTTATTTAAATAGTGAGGGTATTTTATTACTTAGATATCTTAGCTGAGTTACATTACTATTCTAATCCTAAGTCCTTCTTTATAGTCTCAATACCTATACGATCAAGCATAAAACCTAATTTTTCTCCTGGTTCAGCTTGCTCTTTATAATAATCCATAAGTTTATCAACTAAATTCATTGCTTCCACTTCATTTAAGTTGGTCGCTAGTATATCTGCTTGTCTTGGATGAAAGCCTGCTGAACCACCAGCTGTTACCATATAGCCTTCTTTATCTCCTATTACACCTACATCTTTACTATAAACACTACCACAAGCATTACGGCAACCACACACACCTATTTTTGTACGACAAGGCATAGGTTCCCATTGATACTTCTTAGAAAGTTTCATACTAAGTGGCATAGAATTTTGTTTCATACGTTTGCAAAAGTTAGCAGGACACATCTCCACGTTTTTTACACTATTTTGTTCCGTTACAGCAGGTTTCATACCAAGCTCTTCCCAAATTTTTGGTATATCTTCTAACTCTAAGTTGGTAATTAAAATACGTTGTCCTGATGTAATCTTAAGTACACCATTATACTTTTTAGCTACCTCTCCAATACGTATAAGCCCATCTGCTGTAATAAATCCACCTGGAATATGTGGGGTAATGCCATAAGTTCTTTTACCATCTCTAATTCTTTGTAAGTTTGCCATCTTTTATCTCCTATCTTATTTATCTTCTCTATAGTATTTTTATATTCATTTGCGTCTTTTTCCAGTATCTAAATGCTAATCAAAGTATAGTCACTTTTTAGTCTTATTATAGCATATAAAATAATAAACACATATGTCCTATTCTTTAGCCATTTTATTTAACTTTACTATGTGCTAAGCTTATATAAAAAGAAAAAATTTATATAAGGAGGGCCTTTAGTGTATATCCAAAATATAGATCTTGTTTATTTCTCTCCTTGTGGACAAGGTGTCCAATTGGCACACTACCTTTCTAAGCAACTACCTGATTTTAAGGCTACTCTTTATGATATAACTTTACCTTATAATCGTAAGCCTATAAATTTTACAGGGGAACTTATTGTATTTATTTTTCCAACTTATGCTCAAGATCTTCCTCTTATACTTAAAAGTTTTATTAAAGCTTTACCTTTACAAAAGAAACCCCTTTTCTTGATTAATTTATATGGTAATATTCATCCCGGGAAAGCCTTAACCACAGCTATTCATCTTTTCAGATTAAAACACATACTACCAATTGGAGCAGTCTCATTAGTCTCTAGTCATAGCTATAACCTTCTTGGTCTTCATATTGCTACAAATGAACCTTCTGATACCTCTATGTGGGATGTATTACAACATCTTCTTAAGCGTATAAACAAACTAAAAAAAGCACCTGACTACACATCTTGTGTTATCAAAGTGCCTGCACAAAGTAAAAATCTAGGTGCCTATCTACCTCAACCGCTCCTTGCTTCTATGAGTATAAGTAGACCTTATCTTCATAAAAGACTATGTGGTTCCTGTCATAAGTGTTTACTTATTTGTCCTACAGGCCATACGACTTGTATACGCTGTATGGCCTGCGTGAAATATTGTCCTTACAAAGCTTTAGAATCTCATTTTTTAACACCATTTCCCTATTATTATTTATTATTAAAAGGTAAGGTTCATAACTCAAACAAGTATTATTAAAGTTTACAAGCTCTTTCCATAAGCCTTAGTGCCTCAGGCTCTTCTAGAACAAATCCAGAAGAGCTTTTTAATTCTTCTAAAGCTTTTTCTCTATCTACATTCCCCATTCCTACGGCAATGGATAACTCTAGGGCAGAAAAAGGAATCATCTGAGTTTTCATCTGTCTAAACCTTATAAATTGAGAATACTCTTTTCCTTGTTCCACTTTACAACTTGTATGTAGCCCTTTTGAAGCTTCCTCTACGTCTACCCAACCAATTTCTTCTTGAAGCACCTCTTTAATCTCATCCCATTTATAGGTTCCCTCTTGACTTATTTCATTTAAATCTATATGTACAAAAGCCGGAATGTTGCCACTTCTACTACTTACTTTAAGTGCCTGTTTTAAGGGTTCTAATAAATGTGGTACTTCTTGTAGTGCTTCACAAACATGATTTACTAAATGATTTTCATAGCCTAAAATACTTTTTATTGGAAATACTAACTGTCTTATACTCATATACATTTGAAACTGCCCAGCTTTAAAAGGTTTATGACCAGTTAAAAGCCGACCTATATTTATAAGGTGGTGAATATGCTGCCCCCATTTATAGGTAAAGGCTGGTGCCATCTGATTAAACAACAATCCCTTTACCTGCGCTGGCTCATTGCCTACTATCAAGTATGGTATTTTTTCTTCTACCATTAAGGGATAAAAAAGCACATAAGCTAAAGAAGGACAAGCACAAGTATTCCCTTGTAATGTGTAAAGTTTCTTATAAACTTTACTTAAATCCTTAGCCTCTATACGTTTACTTATAAAGGTTACATCTGGTAAATATGCTTTTGCTCTTTCTATACTTTGTACAGCCGATAAAGACATAAAAGGTATTTCCCATGTAAGAGCTGCAACTCGAAGTTTCAATACCTTAGATAAATAATAAAGTAAATAAGAAGAATCTTTTCCACCCGTATAAAATAGAGCTACATCAAAAGCTGACCTGCTACTTCTTGGCAAGGTGCTAACTTTAGGAAGAATATGGGTATAGTTCTTAAATCTTTCATGGTTACTACATATAGGACAAAGCCCCTCTTCATCTAACTCTAACCCTGGAATCATAAAATCATTTGCTACACACCGTTTACAAAAACTAGCTTCATCCCATGAATTCTTTAACTTTATATAATCCTTTACATCTACAATAATACCTTGCTTAATCCATTTTTTCATACGTCTTGTACAAGAAAAATCCTCTAAAGGCCTTGTACCATCCATTTGTTGTAAAAGTCTTTTCTCCCTTTTATTAATCCATAAACGTGTTTTAAAAGTATTAGGTTTCTTTCTTAATCCATAGTATTTTAAAGTCTGGCCTTCTATTTGCCACCTATTTTGTAAAATAGGATACACCTTCTCACCTCCTACAAAAACTTTTAAACATTATACTCTTTCTTTAAATAAACCATATCTACAAGCTGTTTACCACCTTCATAAATTGGATGATCATAATAATCTATAAAGAAATTGGGAATACGGTGGGAGATTGTAAAACCGCAAGCCTCATAAAAAGGAATAGTTAATGGACTATCTCCCGTACCAACTAGCATGATTTGACACTTATTCTTGTAATATTCAAAGATGTGTTCTAACATACGTTTACCATAACCTAGTCCTTGATATTTCTCATAAGTAGCTAGATTTTTAATCTCATACACACCTTCATTTTCTTTAGTTACAACACAAATAGTTTTTAAGTCTTCATCATATAAAGCAAACATTTCACCACATTCTAAGTATTTATCAATCATACTTTCTTGTTCATCTGCTAACAAAAGTAAATCTAGAAATTGTTTTTTATTTGCTGTAATCTGTTTGAACTCCATCTTTAACTCCTTTTATATTGGACAATATTTATTTATCTAATTCTTATAGTAAGAGGCACAGCTAAACTAATTATCTGCGCCTCCTTTATTTACTTAATTGGAACTAATTCTATATAACCTCTTCTACCTATAGGCTCAAGCTGTACTCTTGGAATTGCTTCATCCCATGAATATCCTATTATAGAAGGGTTATATTTTTCTATTGCATTCCAGACCTGTCCTATTGCCACGCCATAGTCTTCTTCTAAAAATGGTTCTCCCTGAAACATTAAATACTTACTAGAAGGAAGCTCAATAATATCAAATCCTTCTGGAATAACACCATCATAATCTATAGGTACTTCCACACCTTGGACATATGTTGATGTTCCAGGTTTAATATATTCCTTTGGAAGCCATAGACATACAGGTTCGCCACTAATTGATGAAATACTTGTAAGTAATCCCCAAACATCACAGCCAACCTCCTGGCAATAGGTAAAATAATTATTAGCTTGTATCCCTCGTTTAATGATAACTTTACGCATAGGCTTCTCAACAATCTGTATAAATACATTTTTAACATTTTCCATTGTTTTCCCCCTCCTTGTTAAACGGGTCCTTCCTATATCTACGATAATAATAGTAACTATCACTTTCCATATTAGGTTGTTTGTGACTAATCGGTGTTCTTTTCTCAAATAGTTCGAAACCTGATTTTAATGCAACTTTACAAGATGCAGTATTTGCACAATCAATAGTTAAAATCATATAAGGTATATCTGATACTTCCATACACCATTTAAATAATGCTTCTAGTGCCTCAGTTGCATATCCCAAGCCTTGGTAATCTTCATCTATAAAGTATGCCATTTCCACTTCATTTAAAGTATCTTCTAAACCCATCCCAACCATTCCAATAAGTTCATCAGATTCTTTAAGTGTCACCGCATATCTTTTGTTTTGGTATACATCCGTTGAATCCTTTTGTTTCTGCTGCCAATTAATATAGTTATGAAAGCTTTCTGGATGAGGATTATTTTCTGACCAATCTTTCATAAAACGTACCACATCTTTTTGCCACACAATCTTAAATAGGTTTTCTTTATCTTTAAAATCTAAATCTCGTATTATTAATCGTTTAGTCTCTATATACATATTCTTCCCCCTATAAAACAAATCTAGTACTTTTCTAGCTCTTCATACTCCTTTAACTCATCTAAAAATCCCTTATAATCCTCATCGCTCCAATAAAATGTAAGTTCATCTTCAGTATATGCCTTAGTAACTGGAAGCATAAAGTACTCTTTTAGCAGTTCCAATTGATTTTTGCTGGATTTGGCTCATCTTCTATGGCTATAGCCCGTAAGGCTGCCTCCATTTTTGCACACTCCTCAGCTGCAATCCTATCATAAACTTCTTCACTTTCTCCTGTACCCACTCTATCATAAGCAATAGCTGCTGCACCGTAAAATGCAAGAGCTAAAGAATTTGTTGATGTATGAATAGTGGCAGCTGCCTGGCTCACTGCCCTTGCAGCAGCTTGTGCTGCTGGATTTTCTTCTGCTTCTCTTGCTGCACTTTGAGCTTGTGAAATAAGCTTTTTAGCTGCAACTAATGTCATGTTACCATTTAGCCAATCCTGTGCTCCATTAATTGCCTCTTTTACACGTGTATCTTCTGGGTAAGTCTCTTCATAAATAGGTAATATGTATTTTTTTGCATAGTCTACACACCATTTTGCAATAGTCGTTTTACTTTGTGTTTCAATTAAATGCATAAGAGAAGTAATATAAGGTGAATCCACACTTCCAAGCATTTTTCGTAGTTTAGCCATCGTTTATTTTTAGTAGTAGAATGTATAACATGTATATAAGTATTGAAAATATTAAATTTCTTACTTACCACATAATTAAATCTATCTACTACATCCTCCTTTACTTAATCTTTGTTGTGAAGCTAGTAACTTATTTTATACTTTGTATTGCATTTATACTTTTTTCCAACACATTTTATTCAATAAAAATCTGTCATGCAACTATCTATTTGATACTTACCTTACCTTCATCAATTCTACTTAATAAATCATCATTATAATAATATGAATAACTTGTTGAGTCATTTTCATAGCTTACTTTATATTCACTGATATAAGGACTTCTTATAAGGTCACCTATGATTAAGGCTGGTACTACATCTTTTTCACCTTCTGGTGTTAAAATGCTTATCATCCTATTAAATGTATCTTTATATGATGCTAATTGTTCACTTCCCTCTGGTTGTATCATATTATGCCTTGTAAAACTGATGAAATTTGTTTCTTCTATATTAGGAAACTCACCAATCTCTTCTACTATCCCTCGAGCGCCTAAATTTCTATTAATAGCATTATCTTGTGGATTGATATTTTCCACCTTATCGCCCCTTACTTCTTTATACCATTTACAAACAGCTACTCCATTTTCTATTTCCATATATGCCATAGTGCTTATATCCATATCACCAGAAGGATCTGTCCTTAAAAAGAAATAATTAGTTTTCTTATTTAATGGGAATATATACGACACTACTCTTCCACCTCGTACAGCCATCCCTTCTTGCCCTGTACGTGGCAATGCTAATTGGGCAAAACGATAAGTCGTTAAATCATCACTTTTCAACCCTTTTAATGCCTCATAAGAAATATGTTCCTTATTATAAGCATTTATATAGTTGTATCCTTTATTATAGTCTACAACACCATCAAAGGTTTCAAAAATAGTTCTAAGTGGTATATAGGTCAATTGTAAGTTTTCTTCATTAGTATGTAAAATCATTGGACGAGTCAAACTAAATTTTTCCCCATTAAGCACTGCTTCTATTTCCCCAACTCTTACTTGAAGATCTTGATTATCCTTTGTAAGTATAACGCTTTTTTCTATACTATCATAAGTTACAGTTGCTCCTAATGCCTCACCGACTATTCGAAGTGGTACGTAGGTTGTATCCTCTAAGATTACAATCTCTGTATCCCATCTTTCTCTCCCATTTAGAAATAATTTAGTTTGTGTATTCTTACCATAAAGTGTACTTGGTCCTACTACAATAAGACTTGTGCCTACTACAATCAAAAACATTTTCTTCAGTTTTCCTAAAAACATTAAAATTTCTCCCCTTTTATTTAAATTCTCTTCAATAACCTTTAATATCTACTAGAAACATATTGTAGCCATTTCTTGCATTTGTTTAGAGTCTATCTGCTTATCTACGACATAAGCTTTTTCATCTTTATCTTTTAAAATAAATTCATTAATCCAATCTGTGGAGGCATAACCGATATACTTTCTCATACCATACTTACGTTGATATTCTTCTTCATTAGATAATCCCTCATCATTTTTATCTGTAAGCCATTTTCTAAAATGCTCTATCTTCATATGAATGGTAGATGTAATCTCTTTAGGATACTCTGTTCTACAAATC
Source organism: uncultured Eubacteriales bacterium (assembly GCA_900551325.1). Taxonomy (GTDB): domain Bacteria; phylum Bacillota; class Clostridia; order Lachnospirales; family Cellulosilyticaceae; genus Holtiella. The sequence goes on from URVM01000009.1 coordinate 49,665, forward strand.
ATTCCATCTTCACTAATACTTTGCTCTAGGACTTTAGCTTTATCTTGATTGCTATTTAAAATAAATGTATTAAGCCATTCTACAAAAGCTTCGGCTCGATAACTACATCCATATTTTTCTCCATCTACATACATCCAATATGAATGGTCATTATTTTTATCATATAACCATTCAGTAAATCTATGTTGATATTCTTCTAAATCACTTACAATATGATTTGGACATTCTATTATGTCTGCATCTACACAAAACTTTACTAATACTTTCATCTATGTACCCCTTTAGTCTATTTCACTTTAATCTTATAAATTCTATACTTAATTTTTATATAGACGCCTATACCTTATGGCTATTTTTCTACTTAAATTTTAGAGTGGCCCATCCTTCAGCCAACTCCTGTTTTTCTAACACACCATTTGAATTTTTAAATAGATAAGCTTTTCTTTCATTATTTGCTTTTAAAATAGAATATTTGCCATCCACTTCAACAAATGCCGTCTGATCTTCTAGTGCGATGCCTAGCATAGCTTGGCCAACCATCATCTGATCAAACCCTTCTCGTCCTTCTTCATTGTAGTGTGGACAATGGCCAGCTTGTATAAAGCCTAATCCCTGTACTTTAATATATTTCCATTCATCCTTATTTATAAAGAAGTCACTATCACTATGCCCAAACTCAAACCAACAAATAGAGCCTGCACTTATACCCGATAAGACGATACCTTTCTCATAAGCTTCTTTTAAGTAAAGATCCACTTTATATGCTTTCCATTTTTCTATCATCCTTAAGGTATCCCCACCACCTACATAAATAATATCTGCATTTAGTATACTATTTCTTATCTCTTCATCTGTATACTGCTTTGTTATAAGGCAGAGGCTTTCTACATTACATCCTAGCTTCCCAAAATACTCCTGCATAATTTCTATATACCCTTCAGCATCTCTACTTGCTGTCGGGATAAATAACAAGTTAGGATTATCGGTAGACGCTAATTCCACAATATATTTATCTAAAAGATAAGTTTCCCCCATCCTTAGTTCTCCGCCACCAATTGCTACTATTTTTCCCATTTCTAATCCCCTTTCAAAATTTATTTATCTTACTATAGCGTATTTTCTTTAATAAGTCACTATAGCATATTATATACCTGTACACACACTTCTCTTATTCACCCTTCACCAAGAGTAATAGCATGCTCAATCCATTCATTTAAATAAGTACTATTCATTTCCTTTAGCGCAAAAAGTAATTTTTCATAGCCTAGTTGATCAACTTCTTTCATTCTTGTTATGGTTTTCTTAGGTCCAAAATAAAATTGATCTCGCATCGTACAATAGATTTCCAAGCTATCAGACAAAACCCAATGCCATCTAAAATATCCCTCAACATCTTCTCGTTCTGTCCGTGCAACCATTTTACGACACCACTCGGATAAATGTTGCTTTTCCTCATGGCTTTTTAAACTATTACTTTCTATATAGAAGGTGACTGCATCTTTTAATCTTTGCCCCAATCCTTTGTTATCAATACAAATAGTTGCATCAAAGATCTGTACGTATTTTGAAAAATCATTTTCTTTTTCTATATCCTTTGTTGAGTACACAAACACATCTAACTCAATCCCATCCACAATACTACCATCATGAGTACTCTCAATAAAATCAGATATAATAATTGCATCAAAATCACTATTTTTATTATTCGTCTTATTAGCATATGAACCATATACCATAATAGTATGAGGGATATACTTCTCTTGAAGATACTCCAAAATTCTACTGTTCATTGTTACACCTCTAATCTTCGTTTACTAAATTGACTCTTAACTTCACTTTAAACAATGATATATATAATCTGTAGATACATCCATACGCAAAGCCGTTTCTTCTATGGAAAGGCCACTACTCACAAATCTTTTGACTACTCCAATCATGTTTTCTCCAACTTCTACTATATGTTTATCTAAATCATAGAAACGTACCACTCTCTGTCCCCAAGAATGTTCAATTAAAGGGTGTACATATTCAATATCCGATCTTCCCTCTAACTTATTCATAAATGTTTCCATATCATCTTCTTCAAAATAGAGTTCACAAGCATTATTTTTAAAAGAAATTTCCTTTTCTTTTAAATTTTATTATTTTAATTCTTATCACTAAAACAATAACTATCTGTTTGGTTTAATACTCCCCTACTAGCTTCGTATTATGTTCATTAAAGATCATATTATTGCTTATTGATTAGTTGTAACAACTTCCTATGAGCTAACGATAAAAAATCAACAGCTGATAAATCTTTATATATTGAGCTTTTTTCATGATTTCGGTTAAAGTCTACTTCTAAAGTTAAATAGCGTATTTCTTTGCATTTTAATAAATCCAACATTACCTTATCCCAATTAATAGCACCATCCAAAGGAAGTAAATGCGTGTCATTATCTCCAAAATTATCATCAAGATGTACTGCAAATAACTTATCTCCATATCGAGATAAACAGTCAGCTGTGGGATGATTGTAATATTCATGACCACTATCATAGCAAAAGCCCAGCTGTTTTGACTGTATGTTTGCAAATATATAATCCAAATGTTGTATGCTATTCATGTTTTCAAGAGCAATGAAAATTTGTTTTTCTTCTGCAAAATCTACAAGCTTTTTTATCCGACTTAAAGCTATTGATGAAACTGGAGGTTTTGAAGATAAACGTGTAATGTGCATAACCGCTGTGGTAATATTATGACGATAGCAATCATCTACACATGAAATTAATAAGTTGAGATAATCATCTCCATCTATGCAATCACGCCACAAATCATTAGGATTATTAGCAGGTGCATGCACATAGTCAATATCCAATCCAATTTTGCGTGCTATATCTGGCTGATTATTTTTATCTTCATTAGGTTCATCACCCCACCAAAGGGATGTGGCATCAAAACCCGCTTCCTTGATGAGCTGCAATCTTTCTTGAATGGGTAGCTCATAACTAAACCATGAAAATATTCCTAATCCTAACATTTCATCACACTCCATATTATATAAATCAATATTTAGCCGTTATACTTTTATTTGCCTCTTTCATTTCCTTGGGTGTGCCTGTAAAGATAACTTCTCCACCTTTTTCGCCACCTTCTGGACCAAGATCAATGACCCAGTCACACTCCCTAATAATTTCCTGATTATGTTCTACTACTATAACTGTATTACCTGCATCTACCTTTCGGTTAAGTAGTACAAGAAAATGTTCAATATCTTTTGGATGGAGTCCGCTTGTAGGTTCATCCATTTTCACAAGAAGTATGTATTCTATACACTCATGACACTTAATATGGACTTTGTATACGCTAATCAATATCTATTATTTAATATGATAAGCGCTTTGTATACCAACTTGGTATACGCCTATTAAAATCATCATAATGGATAAATGATTTCTTACATATTTTAATCATATTCTCAATATCCTCTTGGCCAAATTTCTCTGCCCATTTTATAGAGTAGAGTGATGCATGGGCTACGTATACTGCAAGGATATCCCAAAAATCATCAGGAATACCTTCATTAAAATAGGCATCAATCTGACCAATACAATAAGGAATGCTCACTTGGGTTCCAAAACTCTCAAGTTTATAAAACTCTTCATATGGATCCCCAATCTCCCAACGATTGAAATCTATTACACCAATTCCACCTTCAGGTGTTAAAATCAAATTACCAGGGTGAAAATCACCATGCTGATAAACTGGATCCTTTGACCATATCTTATGAATATTTTTATCAAAAAAATCAAGAGCCGTCCTATCATTTGAAATCCTTACATTTGAATCCATATAACTTTTAATTTGTTTTTTCTTCTTTGGAATCTTTGTTTCTATAGGTATTTGATTAGCAGGTACTTCTAGACTATGTAACTTTCTCAATATCTCACCTGCCTGACGCCCTAGTTCATATTGTTTATCAGCATCAAGCTTTGGTAATGCTAATTCTAAGTCTTCTCCTTCAACCCATGTGAGTAACATATATACATTCTGATTTTTATTACATAGCCCAAAACTAATAGGCCTCGACATTTCAAATCCAAGTTGTGAATACTTACAAATAATATCATACTCTTTTTTCTTATGATCATATTGCTCTTTATTTGCAATTCTTAATAATAACTTCTTATTATCCTCAGTTTCAATATAGTATTTTATATCATCTGACCAACCTTTATGGATTTTCTCAACCTTACGCCATTTTTTATAACCTTCTATTTCATTAAACATAATCCCCTCCACATAATATAAACCCATCTCACTTCATAAATAATTATTTGTTTAGTAACTACTTATCATTACTCTTCTATAGCTCTTAATACTTTTGACTTACTTCTTCCTTCCTAAGTACAAATCTACCGTATCATATATATTTATCATGCCGCCAATTTCATCTATTGAAGCTTTCATATCTCTTTCAAAGCTATTTTTTAACTCAATTGGTAATGCACGATGGTCTGAATAGGTATTTAATAAGCCTATATACTGTTCAGATGTAAGCGTTCTTTTTCGGTGATATAATTTACACGTAATATCTTTAAATCCATATTTATCTAATTCATTGATGTATTTCGTACAATTATTTTGATTAAACTCTATTATCTCTTTATCTGTAGGTCTATATTTATTATAAATTTTTCGATTCGCAATATTACTAATATCGTCCTGTCTATTGGAAAAAGGATGATTCCAAAATAATGCTATTGTACCATTACTTTTTAGAATGTTTTTTACCTTTTCAAATGCAACTTTTTCAGGTAACCAATGAAATGCCGTTGCACAATACACCAAGTCAAAATATTCCTCCTCTATGGGATATTCTATAAAATCCCCATTAACAACACTAAAATTCTCATAGTCTCTAAACTTGTTTTTTACATATTGAGCAAGATTATTTCCTAATTCAATTGCCTTTACATTACATCCATTTTTGAGAATTGGTTCAGTTGCTTGCCCTGTACCAACACCAATTTCTAAAGCATTCTTGCCTAAAGAAATACCTGAGTACTGTATAATATCTAAAAACAATTCTTTTGTATAAGTTGGTCTATATGTATCATAATTCTGTACATCCTCATCAAATGTCAATCTTAAATCCATCTGTTATCACTCCTCTAAATTTTATTTTATAACTAACAAAATATCTATTTAAAGTATATTGTCTATAAGACTATACTATTAATTTGAATATTTCAATAAATAATTCTATAAGAAAACTACCTGTTCTCCTAAAACCTCTTCATACAAGTATACTTAAAAACTATTCCTAAGTAGATTAACAAAGATTTTTTTCACCGTACACAAGAAACTCCGATGACTAGAATTACTATCTCTTCCAAAGTCTAATAAAGGTGAAGAGCTGTGGGTGGCTACTCTGAAAGCTTCCTCATGGAAGTGTGCTTAGAGGCTGTTAGCAAGTGGATGAGCAAGGTTCTTAGGGAAATGTCTGAGGCATAGCCGAGTTTTGACCGTTCTTGCGATCCACGAGCTTACAGCCTCTTAGTCACTGGAAGGGAAAGCTGAAAGAGTAGCCACCCTCAGCTCGACACCAAGTGGACTCACCAAGAGATAGTAATTCGGACCTAAGTGTACATGAATAAGTAAAAAAATCCTCATCCAAGTGTTAAATCTTGAATGAGGATTTACCCCTAAGCTTTTCTAGATGCTTGTACATGTTTCCATGCATAAAGTGCAAGAGAAACACAAATAACTGCATAGGCTACGAATACGCGGAAGTATTCACCGATTTGTGCATTGTTAAATAGGTGTTGACCTGCTTGTGGTGATACGATAAAGAGTGTATGGAATAGTACAACACCAAGAAGTGCTTCTTTGTTGGTTGCACGTGTAATAGTTGCACCACCTATAAGGATGGCTGCACTTGCAAACATACCTACTTGTTCGTGACTACCGTATGTATTTAGTGTTCCTATATTTTGAAGGAAGATAAGCTGTCCCCATGCTGCAAGTACTGTTGAAATAATAATAGCTTTAATTCTTACCTTATCTACATTAATCCCTGCTGCGTTGGCTACATGCATATTTTGTCCCACTGTTCTAAAGTCTTGTCCTAGCTTTGTCTTTAGAATAAAGTTGTTGAATACACAAAGGAACCCAATGACTATCATTGTTGCTACTGGTACTGTTATATAGTTTAAGGTGAAGCTCATCATCTCATTTTGAAGAACAATTTCTTGTAAAAGGATGATTCCAATATAAATTGCTGGTTTAAGAAGATCTTTCTTATCAAAGGTTTTAAACCTTATAGCTTTATATGCCATTTTAATTATATTTACGGCAATTAAAAGTATGAGGAAAAATAAAAGTGTTTTAGGAAATGGCATTTTCCAAAGACCATCTAGAGCATATTTCATATTCTCGTTTAAGTCTAAAGTATTTTTTACCCCTACGCCTGTACTTACTAATAAGTTAGCTGTCTTTAATGGAATAACAGCTCCTATTAAAAAAAGGAAAAGAAGTTGATAGAGACCATTTGAAAAATATCCTGCAATCATACCTGTAATCATTTCTTGACCTTTTGTTTTATTGAGTAAAAGACCAATTAAGTAACCAAATAAAATAGCAAATGGTGTACTAATTAGTACAGCCACTATAAATCCAACAATCCCTGTCATTCCCCAGTCTATTACCATGAGTAAAGCAATTTGACCAGCCATAGCCCCCATAACAATACCAAAGTTTAACCCCATTCCTGCAATAATTGGAATAATAAGGGCTAATACTAAGAAGCTATTTCTAGCAATACGTAACATCAATTCATCTAGTACAAAAGAAAGAGGCTGACCTGAAACGGCTATACCACCTATACAAAGAATGGTAAAAAGTAAAATAACACTATTATGTAAAAACCAATCTTTTACTTTATGCACGACGCTCACCTCCAGATGCTTTTGTTAGTGCATATAAGATAATACCATTACTAATAACAATACGAAGAACTTCTGATAAGTTGCCTTCTGTTATAATGGCATTGGCTACAGGAAGACCAATAGCAAGTAGGCCTTGGAATAAAAAAGTTCCTATTAGTACATGCTTAATCTCTGCTTTATTTGTTGAAGCCCCACCAATAAGTATGGCAGCAACTGCCCACATAGGCATCATCATCGGTGCTTGGTATAATTGATAAAAACCATAGCTTTGTGAGTAAACTATAATCCCTACTGCACCAAGTACAGTTGAAAGGGCTGTACCTACAATTCTCATTTTATCTGTATCAATGGCTGAAGCTTTTGCAAACTTAGGATTGTTTCCTGCTGCTACCATCATCATACCTGTTTTAGAACGTAAAAAGAGCCATACAAGTGCACAACATATAACAAGGAATATAAGTAATCCTGTAGGAATGACTAATTGTCCAATCTGTATACTTAACCAATTATCTAGGATTTTACTATAGCGTCCATCAAGGGTGATGGTTGTTCTAAGGCCTTGTCCAATAGGCCACTTGATTTCTGGACTATTAAAAGGAAATAAAAGCCAACCTATACATAAAAGAGAAACAATAGAAAATCCAGCATAAGTTCCTATCATCATTTCTGAACCTTTTACTTTATTTAGGAGCTTACCATAAAGGTAACCAGCAAGAGCTCCTAATGGTATAGAAAGTAAGATGGCTACTACAAAAGCTGGAAAACCCCTTAAATTTAGCTCAATACTAATAAGTCCTGCTAAGATACCTGCTAAAACCCCAATGGATAAGCCAAAATTAAGACCAATCCCACATAAAATACCTGGTACCATGGCAAGTACAAGGACACCATTCATCCCAAAACGTACTAAAATATCAGAGAAAATCATAAAGATAGGAAGTTTTAAACCAACAGCAGCTATGCAAAGTATAATAAAGAAAGTAATAATAACAAATCTTGGTAAGCCTACTTTTGATACGATGTCTTTTATCTTATTTTTCATCTGTCATCCCCTCCTTTATTTTTACACCTGACATTAATAGACCAAATTCCGCATCTGTTGCCTCTGGTGTTACAATACCTGCTACCTTACCTTCTGTAATTATAGCAATACGATCACATACAGAACGTAATTCACCTAATTCACTAGATGTAATCACTACGGTCATTCCTTGTTTTTTAAGAGCAATAAGTAAGTCTAAAACAAGTTTCTTCGCCCCAATGTCAATACCTCTTGTAGGTTCTGATACAAATAGAACTTTAGGATTTAAAGTAAGGGCACGGGCAAGACATACTTTTTGTTGATTTCCACCACTTAACTGCCTTGTAGGCTGGGCCGGACCTGTACAACGAATATCTAGTTTTTCTATCATTTCTTTTGCATGTTCATTTATTTTTTTCCCATTTTGAAGTTTGAAAAGTTTACAATCTAGTACAAAGTCATTTTTAATTTGCATAGCTGTAATGGCAATATTATTTTCAATGGACTCATCTAATAAAAGTCCTACACTACGTCTATCTTCACTTACAAAGGCAAGTCCATGTTGAAGTACCTTCTTAGGTTCATTAAGTGGAAGATTTTCATCATACAACTTAACCTTTCCTTCTGCTTCATAAAGTCCCATAATACCGTTTGCAATACCAATTTTCCCTTGACCTGCAAGTCCACCTAATCCTAAAATCTCACCTTCAAAAACTTCTAAGTCTACACCTTTTACTCGTTCACCTGGCATATTTACTTGTAAGTTTTCTATTTTTAGAACTATTTTTTGCTGCTTGTTTTTCATTACTTTTTCTTTTTGAACATGTTCGATTTTACGTCCTACCATAAGTTCAGCAAGTTCTATTAAATTAGTTTCTTCTTTCTTCTTTGTGGCTGCTACTTCACCATCACGTAAAATAGTAACCTCATCTGCTACAGCCATTACTTCATCTAATCTATGAGTAATAAATACGATGGCTACACCTTGGCTTGCAATATGTTTCATAGTTTCAAGTAAAGTCATGGCTTCACTTTCTGTAAATACAGCTGTTGGTTCATCAAATACAAGGACTTTCATATTTTCCTTATCAATTTCTCTTGCAATCTCTACAAATTGCATATAGCCAACTGGAAGTCCCTTAACAAGCTGGTTTTCATTTAAATCCATACCAATTGTATCTAAAGCAGCTCTGGCATCTTTTTGCATTTTATGTGTGTCTAAAATTTGATAATCTTTTCCTAATATTTTATTAAGTGGATGTTTATGAGGAATCTCTCGGTTTAACTTAATATTTTCTGCAATTGTAAAATCAGGTATAAGCATAAACTCTTGATGCACCATACCAATTCCCGCCTTCATAGCTGCTGTTGGTGTAGTAATATGAACAGCTTCACCATTCATAAGTACTTCCCCTTCAAAGCCACCTGTATGATGAATAACAGGCATACCAAATAAAATATTCATTAAAGTAGACTTGCCTGCGCCATTTTCACCTAATAGGGCGTGAATTTGTCCCGCCTTAAGCGTAAGATTAATATCTTTTAAAATAACATTATTGCCATATTTCTTGCCTATGTGCTTCATTTCTAATACTGGAAATTCTGCCACCTTTACTCCTCCTTCTTTATGTCAATCCCATTTTATGTAAGAAAAAGCCCCTGAAACTCAGGGGCTTACTTATATACCAACCACCTATTAGAATTTTATATAATCTGATAATAATAAGTGGTAATTATCGTAAGCTTGACCATTTACTTCATAAGTACTAAGTTGAACGGATGAACCTACAATTTTATCCATAATTTCTTTTAAAACTTTTTGATCGTTTTTACCATCTTTTGTTGCTTCTAATTTTTCAGTTTTACCTTCGCAGTAAGCCATAGCGTATTCAACACCAGCTTCTACGAATAACATATTTACTGGAATTGGCCATGTTGAGAATTTACCAGTACCATTTTTCTCAGCTACTTTAGCTGTAATTTGTTCTACGATGTAGTTTACATCACCTTTTTTGTCTTCAGGAATTTCAATTCCTAATGCTCCTGGATAACCATGGAATGGTGATGGACAACATTGTTGTGGGAAAATAGCACCTTGATCTAAAATTGATTTAATAAGTGGCTCTTGCATTGCACAGTTTGTATTAAAGAATGCTGTCTCAGTACCAAACTCACTAATTTTTCTAGGTACATCCTCTAAGATAAATTGTTGTGCACCTGGAACACCTGCATCCCCTGTTGGGTCTGGAGCTGTTGCATCTACGAATTGAATACCAAGTTCTTCACAAGTTGCTTTCATAATCTCACGACGTTTTGAAATCATTTCATAAGACATATGTCTTGGGAAAGAATAGTGAACAAGTGTTTTTGCTCCCATTGCTTTAGCTTGCTCAGCAATCGCTTTACCCATTCCAAGCTCATCAGCTTGAAGAACCATATCAGCTTTACTTGCAATCATAGCTGGGTCTTCACCTGGAACACCTGCAATAACAAGCATATCAGGACGCTTTTCACGTACTTTATCAATTGCAGCACTTGTACCTGGTACAGCTTGTAAAATAATAAGTGCTTTTACTTGTGGATCAGATGCTACTGAAAGAACTTGTGAAATAGTTGTTTCTTGTTCTTTCATAAAGTTATCTGGGTAAGTTGCTGTAACAATCATATCCCCATATTTTGCTTTCATGTTTTCTGCTTGGCGGTACTCTTCTTCACCTTGTGAAACTGTACCTGTAATAATACCAATTTTGTAATCTTTACTTGCTTCTTGACTTACTTGTGTTTCATCTCCTGTTGGTGCAGGTGCCGTACTAGGGCCTCCTGCTGCGCTACATGCTACTAAACCAAGTGACATAACACCTGCAAGTACCATGGCCATAAATTTCTTAATCATGATAATCCCCCTTATTCAGTTAACCATTTAACTTGTATAATCATATTACATAATTATATATAATTAATTTGAATTGTCAATAATATGTTTTTTATAATTATAAAAAAATCATTTTACTAACTTTACATAATTATACTTCCTTAAAATGTAAGTTTGAACAAACCTTTTATTTTACTTAAATGTATCCCACATTTTGTTTTTATAATTTACATAATTTGATTATCATAATTTTTCTTTCTGCATGAAATATTTTTTTCAATTCATTCATAGTCATTCTATAATTATGTAACATATATAAATAATCTAGATACAGAGTTTTCTAATAAAGAATCTCTCTTTCATAAAATATAAAAAAGGAATAGTTCTATATGAGTATACTCACAAGAACTATTCCTTTTCTCACAATTTATATAATACTATAAAGTATTTATTCTTTAACTGCTCCAATTGTAATACCTGAAATAAAGTATTTTTGGAAAAATGGATAGACGATTAGTATTGGTACAGTTACTGCAATAGTCGTAGCTGCTTTTAAGTTTTCTCCAGAAATTCTTCTTGCAGCTGCTTCTAACCTGGATGAATCTTGAATTTTCGAGAAAGACTCTGCCTCTAATAAAATACGTCTTAAATACACTTGAAGTGTATCCCAGTCCCCTTTTGGGTTATAGATTAATACGTCAAACCATGAATTCCAATGTCCTACAGCTAAATAAACTGCAACCGCTGCAAATACAGGAATACATATAGGTACAACTACTTTTACATAAATCCCTAGCTCAGAGCATCCATCAATACGTGCTGCTTCAAAGAGTGAATCAGGTATATTTTGTATGTAAGAAGCAATTAGAAGCATGTAATAAGCACTAAATAAACCAGGAATAACATAAATCCAAAATGTATTAATAAGGTGTAAGTTAACCATTAATAAATAAAATGGTATAAGTCCTCCACCAAAATACATTGTAAAAATGTAAATCCTTCTTACAAGTGTTCTACCCTTAAAGCGTTTAATCGTTGTAATATAAGCTAATAAACCTGTACAGAATAAAGTAGATGCTGTTCCTACCCCTACTCTTAAAAGGGATATAAGTGCACCTTTTAAGATTTTAGCATCACTAAAAAGTTGTTGGTAGGCTTCAAAAGTAACTTTTGCAGGCCATAAAAAAGCAGATCCTATTGCTTGATAGTGGTTATCTGTTATTGAAATAACAAATTGGTCCCATAAAGGGTAAATCACTATTAATGTAAATAATATTAAAAGCGTATGATTGAGTACATCAAAAGCTTTCGTATACGGTGTAGTTTTCCAATATTTATGCACCTTTACTCCCCCTTACATTACAGAAATATCTAATTTCTTTTTAGCTAGTCGGTTGACACCAAATACAAGACATACTGAAATGATTCCCTTCATCAGTCCAACAGCTGTACCATAAGAATAACGTCCTTGTTGAATACCATATCGATAAACGTAAGTATCAATAACTTCATAATAATCTCTCGTTTGAGCTGTACCTAATAAAAGTTGCTGCTCAAATCCTGCGTTAAGAATACCACCTATACCTAAAATCCATAGTAAAATAATAGTTGGTGCGATACATGGTAGTGTAATATACCTTATCATACCAAATCTTCCTAATCCATCAACAGCTCCCGCCTCATATAACTCTCTATCAATACCAGCCATAGCTGATAAATACATAATGGATGACCAACCTACACCCTTCCATACGTTAGCAGCTGTTAAAATGCCCCAAAAGTATTTTCCTTCATTTAAATAATTAATAGGATCACTAATTAAACCACATTTTATCAGTAAATTATTAAGTAATCCATCTGTACCCAGTATTGAAAAAAGCATACTTGCTACTACTACCCATGAAATAAAGTGAGGAATATAAGAAACTGTTTGATAAAACTTTTTAGAATGCTCACTCCTTATCTCATTAAGCATAAGTGCTAAAATAATTGGTGCTGGAAACCCAACTAAAATATTTAATCCACTAATTGCTAATGTATTTCTCATAATCATAGGAAAATCAGGTGATTTAAAAAAGTCAATAAAGTATTTAAACCCTACCCATTCTACATTTGAAAACATAGGTTTACCAGGTATATAATTTTGGAACGAAATGATTAGACCATACATAGGAAAATAGGAAAAAATAATTACCCATACTAATAAAATGGCTGTAATAATCCAAAGTTGTTTTTGGGATTTAAACTCTTGAATCATTCGTTCGATCAACTTTTTATCGTTCTTTTTTGGTAAAAAATCTTCTTGGCTTACTTGTTGACGCTCCATATACTTACACTCCCCTCTAACATGCAGTGATTAAAAAAAGGGGACAAAGCCCCTTTTAATAGGTTACCTTACTTATTTACTCCACTTTTCTAGGTTTTTCTTGTACTCTGTTGAATAAAATTCCTCTAAATCTTTCATTCCTGCTGCATTAGCTTTCTCTCTTGTTTCCATATAAATCTTTTCACATTCTTCTTCTGTAGAAGCAAAGATAGCTTTTGCCCAACCACTACTTACAATATCAATACATCTTTGTCTCGTATCTGTAATTGGATCTTCTGGTTTTAATACAATAGCATTAATAGCTGTAGCATCATAAAATGTATCTTTTAGGCGTTCGTCTTTTAATTCTTTCCACTTATCTTTATTAGATTGATTGAACCAACAGTTAGTACCATCTGCAAGTTTATCTTCCCCATAAGATATTTGTAACTGACATTCTCCTCCAAGTTGCATATACGGTTCAAAGTCAAATGTTGGTGTAGGTGAAGTAATTTGAGCTACTTTGTCTTCTCTAAATTTAGCTTCTTTGGTTGTTTCATCAAAATCCCATATAGAATCAGGAAGGTTTGGTATACCGTAAGATAATAGTTTTGTTCCTAAGTCACTATTTTCAAAGTCAAACCATTTCATATAATCCTCTGGGTTTTTACATTTATCTGTAAGAATAACACGTCCCCAACCTAATGTAGAATATGGATTAAATGTAGCTTTTTCAATACTTGGATCTTTTACAAGATAATGTACATATCTCATACTTTCAGGATAAGAACCTGGTTGTTTTGCTTCCATTTGCTTCATCCAGTTATCAGAAATATAATAACCTGGTTGCCACCATGGCCCTACATAAGCTGCATAGCGCTCAGCTGTTCCTTTTTGTGACCATTCTTCAACAGACATAGTAAGTGAGTCTGGATCAAGAAGCCCTGCTCTATGGAATTGATTAATATATTTAACTACTTTTAATCCAATATCACTATTTACCCAATGTTTAAAGTCTCCATTATCAGATATTTCATATCCACTTTTTAGTCCAAACATTCCACCTATGTTACTATTTAACATTTGTGAAAGAGCTGGAGCTGTTTTGTATGTAGCTAATCCGTAAACCTTATCACCATTGGCAGTAGTAGGATGCTTTTCTACCATCTTTTGTACTGCATTAAAGTAAGCTTCAGGTGTAGAAATATCTGGTGCACCTATTTCTTGGTACCAGTCTTCTCTAAGCATCGGTGCATAGTCTGCACATGGAATTGTATTTTCTGGATTAATTTTTCCAAATCCTGTTGCTAAATTCCATAGCTTACCTTCATCATCTTGGAATCTAGGTATATAAGGACCAAATTTTTGCATTAAATTAGGTTGGTCTTTTACAAGGTCAGTAAGTTCTATTACCTTACCTAAGTTTTTCCACTGCTCAACATCTGTTGCACCAAGTCCCATAATAGCTTCTGGATAATCATTAGAAGCAAGCATTAAATTCATACGCTCTGTTCTATCTGTGTCATAAACAATTTTATTTATGACAACATTAAAATTTTCTTTTAAATAAGCATTCATTTTATCGCCGTATTTTTTCATTTCATCTGGGCTACCTTGACCAGCAAAGATGTTAATTTCCAAAGTTTCCTCTGGAATGGCCCAACCATAAGCATTTACCCCTTTCGTTTTTGCTGTTTTACTTGTTCCTTCATTTCCTTTACCACTTGTTCCACCATCTGCCCCACTACAGCCTGAAAGTGTAGATAGAACCAAGGTAGCAGCGAGTGCTGTTGTAATAATTTTTTTCATTTTACTCCCCCATTCATGATGTTTTTCATATACACCCTTCTCAACATATGCATCAAAAGATACGTTTTAGAAAATAGTGTATTTAGTAAAATTATATAAAATAATTTATATTAATATAACATTTTTATTTCTTTTTATCAATATTTTTAGTCATATAAATCAAAATAAATTATAATTTATTTAATTTTTACTTATTAATTTTAAAAAAATAAACTAATTATTTAAACTATAATGTCTACTAGAAAATATAATTCTCTTTATTTAAATGTTTATCATCCATTTATGTTCACTAAAGTTTAGTTGTTTATTTCATGCTAATTTAACAGCTTTCATAAACTTTTTACTATTTTCATATACTCCAACTTTATAAAAAGCCTAAAAGTATGTAACAAGAAAGTAGCTACCCTTAAAAATGGAACTTTTCTAGCATAGAAAAAAGGTATGAGAGAACTAATTATCTAGTTTTCTCATACCTTCATCTGCTTCTATTATATTTTTACTTAATTCTGGCCATACGATAATAAGCATGGTTATAAAGCAAGCAATCCCACCAATAAAGTTGGAAATAGGTTCAGCTACAAATACCCCGTTTACACCTAAGTTAAAATAAGTAGGTAGATAAAGGGTTAAAGGTACCACTATAATAGCTTTTCTAAGAAGTGAAAAGAAAATAGCTTCCTTAGACTTACCTAGTCCTACAAAGACGGATTGACCTGAAAACTGAAGTGCCATCATAAAGAAACCAAAGAAATAAATTTTAAGGGCATTTGTTCCAGCATCTATAAGCGCTGGGTCTTGATTAAATAGGGATATAAAGAAAGTTGGAAAGGAGTGAACAATCCACCATGCTATAAGGGTATAAATAATACAAGAAGCTGTCATAAACTTAATAGCAATCTTGACACGACTATAAGTTTTTGCACCATAGTTATACCCAATAATAGGCTGTGTACTACTTGTAAGCCCAGATATAGGAAGACCAATAAGTTCACGTATAGTCCCGATAACTGCCATTACACCAACATATAGATCTCCCCCATATGTATATAAAGTAGCATTACAGGCAATCTGTACTGCACTATTGGTAACTGCCATAACAAAGCCTGAAAGTCCTAAAGTGATCATTGCCTTGACCCTTTTCCACCTTAGAGTAAAGTACTTACGTTCTAAGCGTATAAGTGCTTTTTTACTAGTTAAAAATCTTAAAATCCATAGGGCAGATATAAGCTGAGAAATAACTGTCGCTAGTGCTGCGCCCTTTACACCCATGTGAAAACCAAATATAAAGATAGGGTCTAAAATCACATTAACAATAGCGCCAATAGCTATAGTTAGCATCCCTATCTTTCCAAAACCTTGAGCGTTAATAAAACTATTCATACCTAGACCAATCATAACAAAGAGATTTCCTAATAGATATACTGTAATATAGCTATTAGCATAAGGAAATGTAGCTTCACTTGCACCAAATAAATACAGTAAAGGTCGCTTAAACATTAAACCAATAATAGTAAGCACAATGCCTAACCCTACTAATAAAACAAAGGCATTTCCCATTATGTAACTAGCCTCTTCATCTTCTTTAGAACCACGTGCTATTGAAAATAGGGGTGCACCACCCATTCCTATTAAATTAGCAAAGGCTATAATCATTGTAATGATTGGTAAGGCTAACCCTATACCTGTTAAAGATAAAGTAGCATTTTCAGGAATCTTACCTATATATATACGATCCACTACATTATAAAGTACATTAATAAGCTGAGCCAATGTCATAGGTATGGCTAGCTTTAAAATATGTTTTACTACACTCCCCTTAGAAAAATCATTCTCCATTCTTATCCCTTCTTTCTTATCTGTATACATTTAGTCATAAAAAGGACTCTAAAATATTTTACCTCTTGCAATCTTTTATAGCTACCCTCTTACAATTAAATGTTTCAAAATAAAAAAATATCACAAAGATACCTATATCTTAGTGATATTTTGCTATTAATGCCATTTGCTTCATTATTATAATTTTCTTGTCGCCGTATCTTGAAAGCAAAAATGATCTGGTCGATGCTTGGACTGAGTATATTCAAACATAACACCATCTGCATTAAACGCTTGGCTTGTTATAACCGCTAAAAAATTATATCCTTCTAGGTCTAAATACTTCTCTTCTATTTGAGTAGTATGTTCAGCTGTCATTTTACGTTTGCTTGTTACCACTTGCATGCCTAATTCCTTTTCAATATATTCATATATTGAGTTCTCTGCAATTTCCTTTGTAAGACCAGGAATACAATCTTTTAAAAACATATTCACATCAAAAATCAGTGGTTTATTGTTAAGGTAGCGTATACGTTGAATATAGTACAATACACTTCCTATAGGAAAGCCTGTTTTTGTAGCAATACGTTCATCTGCTGTTATTTCTACAAATTGTACAACTTTCGTAAAGGCCTCTATATGATTACGTAAAGCAGATTCTTTAAAGGATTCAATCCCCCCTATTGTAAAGGAAGTCTGATCAATAGGTTGGTAAATCACACGTACACCTTTACCATGAAGAGATTGAACATAACCTTGATCAATTAATACACTAATGGCACGACGAATAGTATTTCTAGAGCAATTATAAATAGTTACCATATTATTTTCAGAGGGTAATAACTCTTGATAAGTATAGTCTTGGGACTCGATTTTATGTTTTAAATCCATATAAATCGTTTCAAATTTTGATTTTGGCATATAACCCCCCCTTTATTTGTTTAAACATTCATATTTATTATAGATAATATAAACTATAAGTCAATCTATGGCAAGGTATGAAAGAATAATTGACTTGTTTAAACAAGTATGTTATAAAAAAATTACGTAACTTGTTTAAACAAGTCGATTAGGAGGAACCATAATGGGAAAATATTCGCAAGATGCCAAAGAACTCCTTCAACTTGTTGGAGGAAAAGAAAATATCGCAGCAGTTTCTCACTGTATGACACGTATGCGATTTGTACTCAATGATCCATCTATAGCTGATATTTCTAAAATTGAAGCTATGAAAATTGTAAAAGGAAGCTTTACCCAATCAGGTCAGTTTCAAGTCATTATAGGAAATGGTGTATCTGATTTCTACAATGATTTTACACAAGCAGCCGGTATTGAAGGCGTATCTAAAGATGGTGTCAAAGAAGCTGCTAAAAAGAATCAAAATGTATTTCAAAGAACATTAACAGCTATAGCAGAAATTTTTGCACCTTTAATTCCAGCTATTATCGTTGGTGGTTTGATTTTAGGTTTTAGAAACTGTATTGATAGCCTTTATTTATTTGAAAATGGAACAAAAACCTTAGCCGAAATGAGTCAGTTTTGGGCTGGTATAAGTAGCTTTTTATGGCTTATAGCTGAAGCTGTCTTTCATATGCTTCCAGTTGGTATTTGTTGGTCTGTTACAAAGAAAATGGGCACAACTCAAATGCTTGGTATTATCCTTGGACTTACTTTAGTATCTGGACAACTTCTTAATGCTTATGCAGTAGCCACAACTGCTCCAGCAGATATTCCTTTCTGGGATTTTGGTCTATTTAAAGTAAATATGATAGGTTATCAAGCACAAGTCATTCCAGCTATACTTGCTGCATTTACTTTAGTGTATATTGAAAAGTTTTTACGTAAAATCACACCACAAGTTATCTCCATGGTTGTGGTACCATTTTTTAGTTTAATTCTTTCTGTTGTTGCCGCTCATTTTATCTTAGGACCAATCGGTTGGCAAATTGGCTCTGTTATATCTAACATTGTCTATACAGGTATTACAGGTCCATTAAAAGTTATTTTTGGTGGATTATTTGGACTCATTTATGCACCACTTGTTATTACTGGTCTACATCATATGTCAAATGCCATCGACTTGCAGCTTATAGCTGATTACGGCGGCACTATGTTATGGCCAATGATTGCTCTTTCTAATATTGCCCAAGGTTCTGCTGTTCTTGGTATGATTTATTTACAAAAGAAACATACAGAGGCTCAAGAAGTAAATGTACCAGCATGTATTTCTTGTTACTTAGGTGTTACTGAACCAGCTATTTTCGGTGTAAACCTTAAATACGTCTTTCCTTTTGTGTGCGGTATGATTGGTTCTAGTATTGCTGCTATTATAAGTACAGCTACCAGCACAACAGCCAACGCAATTGGTGTAGGTGGTATTTTAGGAATCTTATCTATCCAACCAAAATATATGTTATCTTTTGCACTTAGTATGGCTGTAGCAATTGTTGTTCCATTTGTTCTAACTGTTGCAGTTGGTAAGAAAAAAGGTATTGGTTCTAAAGAAACTGTATCTGAAGTTAAGGAAGAAATATTAACTGAAGAAAAATTAGAAGAAAAAGGTGTAACTTCTGAAACAGGTGACACAGAAATAAGTATTCAAAACACAGATATTTCAGATAAAGCATTACGTGCTTTTTTAACTGGAGATGTAATTGCCTTAGAAGAAGTTAATGATGGTGTTTTCTCAGCAGGTATAATGGGAGATGGATTAGCTATCCTTCCTGAAAATGAAACAGTTTACGCTCCAGCAGATGGCACAATCAGTGTCACTATGGAAGAATCAAGACATGCTTGTGGTATAACTTTATCAAATGGCATGGAAATCCTTATTCATGTAGGTATTGATACGGTTAATATGGGCGGAGACGGCTTTAAATACTTCATTAAAGAAGGTGATCAAGTTAAAGCAGGTGATCCTCTTATTGAATTTAGCCGTGAGAAAATTAAAGCAGCAGGCTTTAGAGATGTAACTGTATGTATTGTTGTAGATCAAGGCAATGTAAACACCGTTAAAATGCAAACAGGTATAAAAGCTGTTGCAAATCAGACTGAAATTATGGTGATTGAATAAATAGGAGGCACATCAATGACAGATTTTAGAGACAAAGTAGTCTATCAAATATATCCTAAGTCCTTTAAAGACTCTAATGGTGATGGTATTGGAGATTTAAGAGGCATTTATGAAAAACTAGATTACCTAGAAAAATTAGGCGTAGATTATTTATGGCTTACACCATTTTTTATCTCTCCTCAAAATGATAATGGCTACGATGTAGCAGATTATTTAAATATTGATCCCCTATTTGGAACTATGGATGACTTAGATGCCCTTATTCATGAGGCATCTAAGAAAAATATTGGCTTAATGCTAGATATGGTATTTAATCATACTTCTACTGAGCATGAATGGTTTAAAAAAGCCCTTCAAGGGGAGAAAAAATATATGGATTACTACATTTTTAAAGATGGAACACCTGATACACCTCCAACTAACTGGGAATCTAAATTTGGTGGTTCTGCTTGGGAATATGTACCTCATTTAAAAAAATGGTACCTTCACCTCTTTGATGTAACACAAGCTGATTTAAACTGGGAAAATCCTGAAGTACGTGAAGAACTTAAAAATATTATTCGCTTCTGGAAAGCAAAAGGTATAAAAGGCTTCCGTTTTGATGTAGTTAATTTAATTTCTAAACCTGCGATTTTTGAAAATGATTATGAGGGCGATGGTAGACGCTTCTATACAGATGGCCCTCATGTCCATGAATTCCTAAAAGAGTTAGTAAGAGATACAGATATTGCCCATATGGTCACTGTTGGTGAAATGTCCTCTACTTCTATTGACCATTGCATCAAATACTCTAATCCAATGGAAAAAGAATTATCTATGTGCTTTAACTTCCATCACTTAAAAGTAGATTATAAAGATGGGAACAAATGGGAGCTTATGCCACCTGATATTAAGGCACTGAAAAAACTATTCAAAGAGTGGCAACTAGGTATGGAAAAGAACAATGGTTGGAACGCTGTATTTTGGTGTAATCATGACCAACCACGTATTGTATCAAGATTAGGTGATGATAAAAATTACCACACCACTTCTGCTAAAATGTTAGCTACAAGTATCCATACCTTACGTGGAACACCTTATATTTATCAAGGTGAAGAAATAGGTATGACTAATGCTTACTATACATCTATTGACCAATACAAAGATGTAGAAAGTCTAAACTATTATAAAATCATGTTAGAACGTGGTAAAACACCTGAGGAAGCACTTACTATCTTAGGCGCACGTTCAAGAGATAATGGTCGTACACCAATGCAATGGGATAGTACAGCTTATGCAGGCTTTTCAACAACTACGCCTTGGCTTACTATACCAAATAACTACACAACCATTAATGCTCATGCTGCTCTAGAAGATACAAACTCTGTTTTTCACTATTATCAACAGCTTATTGCCCTTCGTAAAAATAAAAAAGCCATTTCAATTGGTCATATAGATTTCTTATACGAAGAAGAAGAAAATGTATTTGCCTATAGAAGATTTACAGATAAAGAAGAAATCCTTGTACTAAATCATTTTGGAGATGAAGAAAAGATTCTAGCTCATACTTTAGACCTCTCAAATTATAAGTACATCTTAGGTAATTACGAAGGCATAACTGCTGATGAGAACACAATCAGGTTAAGACCTTATGAATCCATTATTCTAGAAAAAATAAATTAAAAAGGTTCTTGGCGAGTTGCCAAGAACCTTTTACTTTCTATATACTCAATATTTAATGGTCTTTGCAGCTTGAGTGATGGTAAAGCGTATCTAAATCTTTCTCATAAAGCGTTTCTACAGCTTCCCAATCAAGGGTATTCCATATCTTATCTACATATTCTATACGTAAATTCTTATAGTCTAAATAATAAGCATGTTCCCAAACATCAATATTTAAAATAGGTATTAAGCCTTCTGGTAACGTTGTATCTTGATTTTGCACTTGTCTTACAAATAAACAACCAGCCTTATCTTTCGCAAGTACCCCATAGCCTGAACCAAATTGGTTAACTGCTGCATTATTAAGTTGAGTTTTTAAAGCTTCTACACTCTCAAACTCTTTTTCAATAGCTTCTAGCAGTTTACCTTCAGGTTGCTTCTTAGGATTTGGAGAAAGAATAGAAAAATAAAGGTTATGGTTATATACCCCACCACCATTATTGATAACGCCTTGTCTAATACCTACTGGAATTTTTTCTGGATTAGCTAATAAGTTCTCTAAAGGTTGATTCATATCCCATTCTCCCCAAGATTCTAATAAACCATTTAGCTTTTCTACATAGCCTTGTAAATGTTTGCTATAATGTGTTTCAACAGTGGTTGCACTAATATAGGGTGCTAAATCATCATACTTATAAGGTAAATCAACTTTTGTATACATAGTATATCTCCTATTCACTTTTTGACTTTAGATTTCTCTAGTATTTAATAAGTATGCTCTTTTTATTCCTGATTTTCAAAACTTCCATTTTATGTTAATATTAAAGCATATTCATAAAGGAGTTGTATCTATGGGAATATTAGATTTTCTAAATACAAAAAAATCAACTAATCAAGCAGAATGTTTAAAACCAACAGATGAAGATAATACATCCCTCCAGTTAAAAGAGGAGTTAAATATCCTTCATACACAAAAAGAAATGCTCACACATACTTGTTCACAACTAGCTATTACATTGAAACAATTAGAAAGTGACATTGAAGATTTAGAAGATAGAAAGGAGCTTCACGCTTACGGCATTTGTGAATCACGTTATAACTTTGAAAGTACTATCCTCTATAAAGATAAATTAACCCAAATAAAAAATCAGCTTAAACAGTTAGTCAAAGATAAAAAAGCGACTAATCATAACTTAGATTGGGTAATGGCTGATGATAAGAAAAAAAGAAATGAATTCATTTCAAATACAATAAAACTTTCATTACGTACTTTTAATAGTGAATGTGAAACAATCCTTGCTAAAGCTAAGCATAACAATTTAGAAGCCTCCGAAAAACGTATACGCAAAACTTTTAATGAACTTAATGCCCTTACTGCTTTACAAGAGGTTTCAATAAGTCAAGAATATCTGGAATTAAAAATAGCCGAACTCTATCTAAAATATGAGTCTGAGGTCAAAAAACAAGAAGAAAAAGAAGAAGAAAAACTCTTAAAAGAACTTGAAAGTACTAAGAAAAAGCTAGAAAAAGAAGCTTCTCGTTTTAAAAATACTATTAAAGAAATACATAGTAAATTAGAAACTGCTAGTGAATCTGAAAAGGTCAAGTTACTTAAAAAATTAGAAGAAACTGAACCTAAACTAAAAAATGCAGAACATAATTATCAAGAAATTATAAAACGAGAAGAAAGTAATCGGGCAGGTTACATCTATATTCTATCTAATATTGGTTCTTTTGGTGAGGATGTTTATAAAATTGGAATGACTAGAAAACTAGAACCTACGGAAAGCATCAATGGGCTAAATGATGAATCTGTACCCTTTAATTTTGATATGCACGCCCTGATTTTTTCTGAAGATGCCCTTACTCTTAAAGAAAATTTACACAAACGTTTTGCTAACAATCAATTGAATAAGGTGAATACTACAAAAGATTTTTTCAAGGTTCCATTAAGTGAAATTGAAGCATTTATTGAGGTAGAGTGTGACCAAGATGTAACTTTTATTAAATTAGCCGATGCTGAAGAATATAAAAAATCCTATTTAGCTACCGATACACTTACTGTCAACTCTCTCGTATTTGGTTATACCAACAGTTAATATAAAAAGCATGATCATTTACCAGTGGTCATATAAAATCACTATTGTATGAAAGTAAATAAAGGTTCTTGGCATAAGCCAAGAACCTTTATTTATAATAACCGTACTCACAAAGTACTTCATAACAGCTATTTACTTCTTCATCGGTAAAGAGTGAACCAAATTGACCTTTAACAATAGTTGCTTCCATTGTAAGATCTATACGTCCAGCTTCTTGTAGCTTTTCAAAGCCATCTGAAAGTCTACCTTTACGAAGTATTTCTTTTGCAGTTTTTACACCACCAAACTTCTCTATAGTTTGTAAAAAACGTGTTGGGTTGTAACCACATTCCTTCCTAGCTATTTCACAATTTTCAATAAGTACTTTATCAAATTCTTTTTCTATAGATGTCATTTATCTACCTCACTATTACATTATGGCTTCATTATACTATAGTATACCCACTCTATCAATCTCTAGCATTCTATCCTTTTTTCTTCTTAATAATATTTTCCTATACGAATTAAAATACTTACCTAAATAGCTAAAACTCTTACTTCTAATTAAAGATCTGAAGGTGTACCAGTGATTAAAATATTGACTGCAGAAGATGAAGAAGCTTTTTTTATTTAAACAAAGATATTTGACTTATTATGGAAAAGACAGTATTTCTCTTTACACTATCTTTTAACCTGGTGTAATATTGAAATTGGTATATGGTAATTTTATAGCCTATATAAGGAGAAATTTAATAAAATATATAAAATTACACGTATATGGTACAGTTTTGATGAAAACAAGATACAAACTTTAGTTACCCTATACTCAGAAATTTTGACATAGGAGAAAGCAATGACTAGAACAAGACATAAAAAACGCGCAGGAAAAAATAAGAATAAATATTATATCTTAGGATTAACCATAATATTACTATGTGGTGGTATAACAGTAAGCATCTATAGTCGTACATCAGAAAATGAAATCACTTCTACAAATAGTCCTACAATCAAAGAAAACCTAGAACTAGGACTACAACCTGATTTAGATCCTGAACTAACTCCTGAGGTTCCAATATATTATTATGAAAATGATAAAGAAGACCGTTATTTGGCATATGAGTTACTACATCCAGAAATGGAGAAAGATGAGATTATATGGAGAGTCAATGCTGGTATTGATCAGCCTCATTATACACTGATAAATGAAATAAGTAATACCCAAGATGAAATCCTTTTAGTAAATAAATATAATAAACTACCTGATGATTTCGTACCAGAACAATTAGTACCATTAAGTTCAGGTCCACTTGTCACACCAGCAACTAAAGAAGCTTATGAGCAAATGGTTAAAGATGCAAGAAATGAAGGATATACTATAAGAGGTGCATCTGCTTACCGTAGTATTTCCTATCAGAAAGATGTCTATAATCGCTACCTTAATCAAGATCCCCAAGAAGTTGTAGACACATATAGTGCTAGACCAGGATTTAGTGAGCATCATACTGGTAGAACAATTGATTTAGATAATATTTCAAGTTCAATGGATGACTTTGAAGATACAAAAGAAGCTAAATGGATAACTGAAAACGCTTATAAATACGGTTTCATTGTAAGATATCCTAAAAATTGTGAAGATATAACAGGTTATATGTATGAACCATGGCATATTACATATGTGGGCACTAAAATAGCCAACGAGATGAAAACATTTGGAATAGAAACCTTAGAAGAATATTGGGTAAAATATGTGGACCACTCCCCTATCATCTCAATAGAATCATAAATGAATACACAAGTTTATAGTCAAAATTTATAATAATAAAAAATGGAAGTGATAGAACTTAAAGTCTCACTTCCATTTTTAAGTACAGTATATAGTTAACTTCTTCCTTACTATTTCAAAAGCATTAAAATAAAAATAAATATAAATAGACCTAAAATGACTTGCCCCAAATAAAATAAAAGTTTAACTGTCGATTTTAATAACTTGAGCATAATTAGAAAGATTAGGCCTATTATAAGTAGAGCTAGTAGAATATCCATGCCCTCCTAATCTCCTTTTAAACTTATATACTTTAGTATATGCAAATGAAGGATAAGAAGGGCTTGTTATTTTACATTTTTTGACTTCAAAATTCTAATTTTTATGCTGTATGTATAGGATTTTTATAAACTACTTTTCCATCGATAAAGGTATAAAGGGTATCTGTGAAAGTTTCCATTGGATTGCCTGTAAAAATAGCAATGTCTGCATCTTTACCTACTTCTAAACTTCCAACACGGTCCTCTACTCCACAAATTTTTGCTGCATTAATGGTAATGGCTTTAAGCCCTTCTTCTATGCCTAATCCTTCTTTAGCTGCAAAGCCTGCACATTTACTTAAATATTGTACAGGAACAACAGGATGGTCAGTTGTAATGGCAACTAATGTCCCTGCATTATGTAAAACACCTGGTGTTTTGAAAGTTTTATTTTGTACCTCAATTTTACTTCTATGTGTTAAAGTAGGTCCAATAATAGCTGGATAAGAAGATGTAGCTACATATTCTGGAATGAAATGGCCTTCGCTACAGTGGTCAAGTGTCATATGTAGGTCAAACTCTTTCCCTATACGAATAGCTGTTAAAATATCATCACTACGATGAGCATGAGCCTTTAGAGGGATTTCTTTATTAAGAACTGGAAGCCAAGCTTCTTGTTTAAAGTCTGCTTCAAAGTTTTCTCCTTTTGCTAATGCCTTTTCCTTTTTCTCCTTATATTGAACTGCCTTTGTAAGTGCCTCGCGTAAAAGAGCTGCTGTAGCCATACGTGTAGATGGCATCTTTCCTTTGCTATTATAAACACGCTTTGGATTTTCCCCAAAGGCAATTTTCATAGCTGCTGGTGCCTTAACAATCATATCATCCATGCTCTTACCCTTTGTCTTCATAAAGACAAATTGACCACCTACTACATTGGCACTACCAGGCCCTGTCATAACAGAAGTTACGCCAGCTTCTACTGCATCATTAAAAGCTGTATCCATAGGATTAATAGCATCTATAGCACGTAACTGTGGGGTAATAGGGTCTGTCATTTCATTTGTATCATTACCCTCAAACCCTTTATCCTCTTCCATAATACCAATATGACAATGAGCCTCGATAATCCCTGGCATTACCCAAGCACCATCTGCATCTATAATTTCCATCTCTTCAGTTTCTACGATATTTTCCTCAATTGCTTTAATCTTTCCGTCCTCTATAAGAACACAACCCTTTTCATAAGTTGTTCCTGCCATAGTTAATACTTTACCATTTTTAATAAGTAACATAGCTGCCTCCTTGAGTTACATTTTCTAAAATTATTTAAACTATATTTAATTATAGTACAATTAATGATACCTATCAATCTTAGCAAGGTTTTTATAAACAATTTTCCCATCAATAATTGTATAAAGTGTATCTGTAAAAATGTCCATTGGATTGCCTGTAAAAATTACAATATCTGCATCTTTACCTACTTCTAAACTCCCAACACGGTCATCTACACCACATATTTTTGCTGCATTGATGGTAATGGCTTTAAGTCCTTCTTCTATGCCTAAACCTTCCTTAGCTGCAAAGCCTGCACATTTACTTAAATACTGTACAGGAACAACAGGATGGTCAGTTGTAATGGCAACTAATGTCCCTGCATTATGTAAAACACCTGGTGTTTTGAAAGTTTTATTTTGTACCTCAATTTTACTTCTATGTGTTAAAGTAGGTCCAATAATAGCTGGATAAGAAGATGTAGCTACATATTCTGGAATGAAATGGCCTTCGCTACAGTGGTCAAGTGTCATATGTAGGTCAAACTCTTTCCCTATACGAATAGCTGTTAAAATATCATCACTACGATGAGCATGAGCCTTTAGAGGGATTTCTTTATTAAGAACTGGAAGCCAAGCTTCTTGTTTAAAGTCTGCTTCAAAGTTTTCTCCTTTTGCTAATGCCTTTTCCTTTTTCTCCTTATATTGAACTGCCTTTGTAAGTGCCTCGCGTAAAAGAGCTGCTGTAGCCATACGTGTAGATGGCATCTTTCCTTTGCTATTATAAACACGCTTTGGATTTTCCCCAAAGGCAATTTTCATAGCTGCTGGTGCCTTAACAATCATATCATCCATGCTCTTACCCTTTGTCTTCATAAAGACAAATTGACCACCTACTACATTGGCACTACCAGGCCCTGTCATAACAGAAGTTACGCCAGCTTCTACTGCATCATTAAAAGCTGTATCCATAGGGTTAATGGCATCTATAGCTCTTAGTTGTGGTGTAATAGGTTCTGTAGCTTCATTTGTATCATTCCCCTCAGTACCTTTATCTGCTTCTTCGATCCCAATATGACAGTGTGCCTCAATGATTCCTGGCATCACCCAAGTACCATCAGCGTCAATAATCTCCATATCTTCTGTTTCTACAATATTTTCTTCAACTGCTTTAATTTTACCATCTGCTATAAGTACACAACCTTTTTCATAAGTTGGACCTGACATTGTTAATACCCTACCATTTTTAATAAGTAACATAATTGCCTCCTCAGGCTTTAGTTTACTAGAACAATTCAAATCCCCTTTCCCTCATTAAAGTTATAGCAGTCATCATCTTATTTACTATCTTCTACGATAATTTTCCCTCTACTTCTTTCAACTATCTCATCAATTGCCTTAAATAGTATTTCTCTTTCTAAAGGTTTATTAAAAGGTACATTAACACAACCTTTGCCTTTTCCAGCCTTACTTAATTTTTCCTTTAACTCACTTATATATGCAAAATCCATAGAGTGTAATGAAAAATGAGCTTTACCAAATCCAAAAGCAATATAATTTCGTTCCTTGCCACTGCCAAGCTTATAAGTCGGCATCTTAAAAGATATAACCTCTTCTAATTCTGGGTAGTTCTCACGCATATACTGAACAAAAACCATAGTCCACTCTTTTGCGTCCCCTTCAAGTCCAGCTACATAGTTATCTACTTCTTTATATTTACTTGTCATATGTTTCTCCAATCTATAAAGTTTTTTATTCTATTATACATTAAGTTTTATCCTTTAAGTCAAAATAAAAGAAAACTAAAAAAGACTTAATACACTTGGTAACATGCTAAAATGCTTACTCTTTGTATTAAGTCCCTTTATTTAGTTATGGTCTAGTTATCATTTAATTATGTTTTACCAAATTGTCACTTTGGCTATCTTCTTTCACATCTTCAGAAGAACTTTCATAAACCTCAGGTAAGTCATAATATACAGTAGTCGTATTTGTTTCTTCCTTAGCTGTATTGTTGGATTGTGTACAACCTGAATTACTGGTATTTTCCGTATAAGATGTGTCCTGGGCATATGTTCTATCTTGGGTATATGGTGTATCTTGGGTATATGGTGTGTCTTGAGTATTAGCGTCTGGTTTTCTCTTAAGTTCTTCCATAATTTCACTACTTAGTTCTGTCACTTTATCTGTTACTATATCTGCCACATTTCCAAGTACATCCCCTGCACCTTTACCTACCATCTCAAGTAGATCTCCTGTTGCTTCACCTGCTTTTTTGGTAGCTCCAGCTAGTTCATGAGCGTTAAGTTCTTCTGCCACATTTCCAACAAGATCTGCTGAACCCTTTACAAGGCATTTTGATACTTCACCTAATAAACTTCCTGTCCCCTTTAAAAAGTTTCCTACTATACTCATCTTGTATGCCTCCTTACAACTTTACTATTCATAAGTTTTATAAATATTTACCTCACTATTACCTTAAATCCTACACCTACTAAGGGTAAAAAGCAAATGAAAACTTCACGTGTTCTATACACTTATCATTATGCCCAAAGTAGTTGGTTTCATAAACACAAATTACAAATAGCCAGTCTTCTCTTCATGAAGACTGGCTATTTTGAGCAATTCATTTAATACTTTTAAAACGCTTTCTTATTGAAAGTTAATCCTACTATTTTCTCAATAGCTTGTGCAACTTCTGCTCTTGTAGCATCCACTTTAGCATGAGAAAGTTGACCACCTATAGATTGTAAATCCAACTCAACTTGAAGGAATTCGGCATAGTTTGTTAGTAAGATTTGAAGTTCTGCATGAGTTATTGGCTTATTTGGTGCAAATTCATTTTCACCAATACCTTGTACAATTCCTTTTTCATTTGCCCATGCTACAGCACTTCCATACCAAGCATCTTTAGAAACATCCACAAACTGTGCTTGTTTGCCTTCTAAGTTTGCTCCATAAAGTCTAGCAAGTACGGTTACAATCATACCTCTTGACATAGTTTGGTTTGGTGCAAACTTATCCTTGGTTACACCTAAAAATAATTCTCTAGCTGTTACAAAAGCAATTGCAGATTCTGCCTCATGACCTTTTGTGTCATTGAATACTTTTTCATTATAATCTACAACATAAGTTGTAGCTGTAGAAATAGATGCAATGACTTTCCCATCTACATAAGTTGCATTTGGAATTAAGACACGTACGTCCCCTTCCATTTTGTATACAACTATATTTTCTGCTTTTTGGTCTTTTGGCAACGCATACGGAATACTTAGGATTGCGTTACCATCTAATGTATCAATGGCTTTTCCATCTACTGTTAATGCCACACTTACTATTGGCATACCATGAGGTGATGTTTTTGATTGTAGATTAATCTCAACTTTTTTATTACCTAATTGCGCAAGTATGCCCTCTGATAACTTGATAGATGGTTCCTTATCTTTACTTGGTTCAATAGGTTTTGTTTGAGTTGTATTCCCTTTACTTGAATCTGGTTTAGGGTCTGGTGTTGGCGTTGGATCTGGAATTGTAGGCTTCTTAATATGTGCAACCTTCTTCTCTACAACATCTGATACATGATCCTTGCCATCTGTTGCTCTTGCATAGATGGTTGTGTTGCTTGTTAATTCAAATGCTTTCGTGTAAGCCATCCAACTACCTTGTTCACCTAATTTATACTCTAATACTGTTCCACCATCTATTGTTGCCGCTGTAAGAGTTACTGTTACTTTTTTAGGCGTACCTGTCTCTGGGGTTACAGCAATTTGAGGTGCATTAATAATCACTTCTGGTTCTGGTGTTTTAATGTTTGTTACTTCTTTAGACACTACTTCAGATACATGACCTTTGTCATCTGTTGCTCTTGCATAGATAATTGTGTTGCTTGTTAAGTCAAATGCTCCTGTGTAAGTGGTCCAAATTTCTTCTGTACCTAATCTGTATTCTAGTACTGTTCCACCATCTATAGCTGCTGCTTCAAGGGTTACTATTACTTTTTCAGTAGTTGTATCTGGTGTTGCTGTGATTGTTGGTGCATTAATGATCACTTCTAGTTCTGGTGTTTTGCTTACCATGAGCCAGCTTACTTGAACGTCCGAGTTACTACCTGTATTAACAGGTTTAATTGTTACTTTTAGGTCTTGGTCCACAGTGATATTGGCATATTGGTAAGTTGCTTCTTTTTCATTGATTGCAATATTCGAACCTTCTTGTATGTCATTTATAAATATGTTAGCTTTTCTATTGCCATTTGCCCATTGTGCCCATGGGTCATAGAAGCCCATGTAAACAGTGTATTCCCCTGGCGTTAAATCTTTAAATACATATTCTATATTGCGGTTAGTAGCTGTTTTAGTGACATAGCGTAAACTTTCATAAATTCCTGAACTATTACGCTCTTCTCCTGTTTCACCTTTATAACCCCAATTGTTATCACCTATAAGTGCTTGATCATTCACTGTTTCATTTATTAATGTATTTCCTATATGTTGCTTCATTTCTATATACTCTTTTGAAGTACTATCTCCACTATTAATAAAATAAAGTACATCTTCTGGTACAACATAAAGCTTGATAGAAATAGTTTCTCCTGATTCTAGTGTTCCACTTACTAAAACTTCCCCTACTTTTTTAAATAAATCCTTGGAGTTTTCCCATGTTACACCAATTTCTTTTTCTATTCCACCTTGTTTAACTGTAAGCTTATGTGGAAGTTCTGGAACCTCACCATAAGTAACCACCTTCGGAAGCTCTGTAACTATTTCTATTTTACCCATTTTATCTAGTTCATCTAGTGTCCATTCATCTTTCCAGCTTATACTCATGCGACCATCTGACTCAAACTTAATAGGAAGCCAAATATATCTTGAATCTGCGAGACTATCATTATCATTATTTGAATCATATGTCCAGCGATCTCCCATGTAGATAAACTTTCCATTCTCCCTATCTACTGGAATAACATAAGTACTTTGGGAGTAAAAAGTTGTTTTGTTGTAGTCCCCAATACAAGGGTCCCCTATTTCTGTCCATGGTCCAAAAATAGTATCTGCTACTGCATATTTAGCTTGATTTGGGGCCCATCCTGTACAACCAGAAGTAATGATATAGTACTGTCCATCGTATTTAAATAAAGCAGGTGCTTCCCTTGCCCAGCCATCAAAGATGCGAACGTAATCGACACCTTCAACACCTTTATAAGCTTTATCTCTTACAGGATTACCCTCTTCATCTTTAAGTCCATCCTTATGCCATCCCACTACATCTAAATAGTCCTCTGTCAGCTTAGAGATGTACATGGTACCATTTTCTTCACTAGAATAGATAATATAACCTGTTCCATCATCATCTACAAACAAGGTCATATCTCTAGCCATACCTTGATTTTCTCTCCAATCTGGATCTTGATCTAAACGATAGCTTCTAATATAAGTAAATGGTCCTGTAGGACTATCACTAATTGCTACACCTGCTTCTGCTTTAGCATAGTTTGCATTAGACCAAGATGTAGGTCCATCTGCATGAAACCACATAACCCATTTACCTGTTTTTTCATTATAGATAACCTTTGGTCTTTCCATAACTGCCGTATTTCTATCTAGATCCATAAATATTTCAGCTTTATCCTCATCACTTCTATCTTTATAAAGTGGATGTGTATCTAGTTCTTCTCTACTTTGTACTACTGTTAAGGCAAGGCCTTCATCTGTCCAGTTATATAAATCTGTAGAAGAATAACATCTTACTCCTCTTAATGGCCTATATCCATAGGTTTTATCTTCACCGTACCAATAGTACTTTTGAGCTTTAGCATCATACCACATGCCACCACCATGAGCTTGAATACGTTTACCTTCTGTATCATACCATTTCTCACCTGACTTAAAACTTGTCACTTCAGGTCTTTCTATTTCAGCACCTTTTGAAATTTTAGCATAATCTAGTGCAACAGCTGCACCTGAAGCTAAAGGATTTTTTGTACCTGTTACTTCAATTTTAATAAGATGTTTTCCATTTGTTAAAGGTATTTTAAGATTAGCTGTATCAAAAATACACATACCATCCTCCCTGGCAGTACTGTAAAGATCCACTTCAATTGGAGTTCTATCATCTACAGTTATCTTTGCTATTCCATGTGCCTTATCTGTTGCTCCAAAAATTTGTGCCCTAGTCCCTTCAAAATATAAGGTAGCTGTACTACCCGTATCAGAAGCCCAGACATTATCTCCTACATAAGCCCCTTTACCACCGTCATACCCCCAACTTCCTGTGTATTCAAATCGATTAGCCTCTGTATCATCAGTTATAGTGGATTCATTAAGTTTAATAATAGCATCATCATAGGATACATTCTCAACAACATAAGTTGTAATAGATTGTTTAGGTACGATATCCGTTAGCCCACCATCTTCAAGTGCTACAGTACCATCTTCTTCACAGTCTAATTCCCCTGTTGTTCTATAGATTGTTGCTTGAGCACCTTGACTATTGAAACCCTTCAAATCAAAACTAACTTCTTTGTTGTTATAATTGTCATCGTTGATATAAACATAAACTAACTTATCTTCTGCTTTATCATAGAAACCTAAGGTATTCCCATCATTGATTTCTAACATAATGGCACCTGGTCTAATAAATTTGCTAAATTGCTTCGTGCTATAAAACTTCTTAGTAGTTCGATAGGCTTCTGCATCTAATCCGCCAGCCCCTTCACCTTCAAAGTTAGCTAAAATAAGACCCCAGTTGCTATTTTCACCCTCAGGCATCATATTAGGCCAGTTTTCTACTGCTTGCCAAATACACCAAGCAGTCGGTTGAATCTCTTTCATATCCTGTGTAATACGTTTTGCTAAGTCAAGGGCAGGCAATATGCTATCTGGATTGTGGCTACCACTTCCACCTAAGTCTACTTCTGACATCCATAAATCCATGCTTTCCATTGCAGCTGCATTTTTACTTTCCTTTCTTTTACTACCACCATAAGTATGTACATTCCACTTTTCCATAACATCTTTTGTATCTTGGCTAAAGCTCTTAAAGTTTTGAAGTCCAGTATCTAAAATACTTTCATCCATCGCAGCTACAACCGTATCGGTTAGGCCTTTCTTCACTAGGTACTCAT
This sequence comes from uncultured Eubacteriales bacterium, assembly GCA_900551325.1. Classification (GTDB taxonomy): domain Bacteria; phylum Bacillota; class Clostridia; order Lachnospirales; family Cellulosilyticaceae; genus Holtiella. The sequence goes on from URVM01000009.1 coordinate 83,627, forward strand.
TTGTAAGTTGAATAATCTCTTCTTGTTTATCTACATCAAAGTGACAACCTTCTTGACCGCCATTTTCTTTCCAATAGTTTGTATATGGTTCATTAAGAGGTTCTAAATAGTCGAAAGTGATGCCTTCCTCTTCTTTAAAATGCTTAACAACTTCTGTTAAATACTCCGCAAAGTCTTCATAATATTCGTCTTTCAAGTTATTTGACCATCCTCCATTACTTCCTGATGCACATCCAGATTGAGTCATAAAGTAAGGTGGTGTGTTGGAGAATGCTTCTGTAATATCTACACCTCTATCGATGGCATCTTTCAGCATTTGAATTTGATTTGTATCTACTGACCAATCATATTTAAGATTACCACTGCCATCAAATCCTGTTGCAAATCCTTCCATTTCTCCACCTGGTCTCATATGATCATGCCCCGGTGCGTCTCCACCACCAATGTTATATCTAACGATATTTAAGCCTAATCCATCTTGCTCATTAAAAAGTAAATCTGAAATAGCTTCTCTATTTTCTGGAGCCCAACCTCCAATCATATTTCCAAACCATACAAGTGAAGTACCCCAACCATCGAAAATTTGAAGTTGATTTTCTGCTTGAATAGAGATGGTGCCACCATCTACAGTAGGTACGGGTGCGACTTCAATGTTAAAGTTATCTACATAAGCTTCTGAACCATCTGCCACATACGCGTAGATTCTTGGTTTATTCTTCTCATCTGTTCTAAAGGTCATACTAATCTTTTCGTAATTTTCTGTTAAATCTACCCATTTCTTATCATTACCTGAACCTATCTCCACTCGACCAGAACCTTTTACATAGACAGAGAGGATGTAAGAAGTATAAGGTTGTGTCAGAGTTAGATTTTGTTCAATGGCTGAATTATTAGTAATCCTTGCACAAGTTCCACCATTTATACCATTAGTCGCATCTAAATGAAAGTAATGTGCTTCATCTCTAGCCCAATCCGCATTTTCCCAATACTTATCTCCCTCATCAAATCCAGAATTACCAAGATAAATGCTCCTTGGTGCTTCAATATAGAGACTAGCTGCCGTCGTTAGGGCTAGTTGAGCTTTAGTTGTAGTCATTACATTTTCTAGATAAGGTCCTACTGGTTTAGCCTCTTCACCATTTGGGACATTTCCATAAACTGTACAAGCATTAGATAGTAGTATGCTCGTAATCAGTAAACCACTTACTTTTTGTCTAGCTTTGAAATTCATTCCTCATCCTCCTTTTTATACTCTCATCTAATAGCATAAAATATGGTCTATAAGATAGAGAGATTGTGCAATTTTCAATAAAACTTTATTATTAAATATTTATTTGCACCACATTTTATCTATAATATATCAAATATTTTTAGTTTTTTTATTGATGTTTTACCATAATTATTGATGTATTTACAGAACTTTTTATATTGATTATTCAAATGCTAATTTAAAAATACAAAAAAATAAATAACATCTCTTAAACTCTTTTTAGTTTAAACAAATGTTATTTATCTTATGGATCTCTACATTATTTGATTTAATAAAAATTATTTTTCTCTGTCTTTTAGCACATTTTCAATTTGTTGTAAGAAATCAATGATTTCACACATAATAATAGATTTTTTACTCATCTTTTCATTTAATCCCTGAAGCTTTTGACCAAAAACATGAACTAGATCTGTTATGGAATGAACACCCTTTACAGCACCATTTAATTCATTTCTTGTTTTATCTATACCTTCTATAATTTGCTTACTAAAAGTCTTTACCTCTTGGGTACATTCACTTACTTGTTTAAAGTTAGTCTGTACATCTTCAGCAGCTTGTAAGTTCCCTTGTATAGCTACTTTAGAACTCTCAATCTCTTGTCGTAATACCTCTATACTTTTATAAAGAAGCTTAACATTTTCATCTATACCTTGTACTAGTTGGGTTGTTGTATTAGAAAGACCTCTTACCTCTTCTGCTACAACTGCAAAGCCTTTACCTGCCTCACCAGCTCTTGCTGCTTCAATAGAAGCGTTAAGTGCAAGTAAGTTGGTACTTGCTGCAATTCCTGTAATGCTTTTTGAAATTTCACCAATTTTCCCACAGTTTTTTTCAAGTGTTTCAAAGGCTCCTGTCATAGCATCTAGTTGGCTACATGTACCTTCTATTTTTCTTGCCAAACCATTCATCTTATAAGTAGCTTCTTCTACTGTATCTTCTGAACGATTCATAATGCCTTCGATTTGACTAGCAGAGGCGTGAAAATCACTAAAATCCGCGTTTAGTCGTTTAATCATTTCGTTAATATGACTGATCTGTTCATAGGTTTGACCAATATCTGCTAAAGCATGGGTTACGCCTACTTCTTCATCCATATAATCTTCTATTTTCTTTTCAATATGTAAAACCCCATATTGGAGATAGGACGTATCCTCTTCTTTTATAACCCCTACACTTTCTACTTTATCACATGCCTCTATTTGTACTTGCTCTTCTTTTTTGCCAAATTTAAACCAGTTCATCTTAAGTCCTCCCCAACTATTCAAATACTGCTATAATCATGGTTTGATTAAAGTGTTGCCGTCTAAGCTGCTCACCATATCCACCAAAGCCTATATAATTACCAAAGGCCCTACCCATTTGCTTAGCAAATGAATCTAAATAACCATCTTGTTCAAATAAAATAGACCTTGCAAGACAATGAACGACTAAAGTGAGTGCTGGATTTGGTACCTCATTTTTTATCTTCTCTATAGTCTTTTCAACAACCACTTTATAAGCATCTGGTTCTAAAAGCACCATTTGGGCATTTTTATACACCCTGGCATGATAGGCCATACCATTATGAGGTGTAATCTCTTTATTGGCTGTAATATACATATCCTTTCCAATTAATCTTCCCATTGGATAACTATCTAAGTAGCTAGGTAAATGCTTTATGTCTGTTCCTAATGCCTTTGCTACTTCAAGAGCTGCTGGCTTACCATCATATTCATATACAATACGGTTACGAACATCTACCTTCGTTGCTGTAAAATGATGGACTGTTTGCTTATAAATATTCTCTTGATAAAATTTAATCTTCCCGCCTAGGTTCTTAAGAATAACAAAGACACATGCTCTTTCATAAACCTTTCCGTTAAGAGAAACCATAGTTCTTTCTGCCCTTCCCTTATCTCCCGCAGAACCACCAAAAAGAGGAATATCCTTTTTCATAAGTACTGAGTTTAAAGTTGAAAGCACCAACTCCTCACAACTTATAAGAGCTGTTGTTAACGTAAAGCACATGGTATTATTAGTATTGACAACAGAATTCACACAATGCTCTACTCTTTTTACATATTTAAGAGGATATTTATCTACTTCCTCTAGTACATCCCCACAACACTCAATACCTGATTCAAAACCTAATACTAATAAACTTTCCTTAAAAGCTCCTTCTTTACACAAACCGACAAAAGTAGTTGCCCCCACAATCATAGATTCAGGAAAAGCGTCTTTAAGCCCTCTTGTATAAGCTTCAAAATGCTCTACACCTGAGAAAAACATAATAAGTTTAGGTGCCCTTAAACCTAAAGTAGCCTCTCTTATAGCCCCTTCTATCTGCTGATTACTACTTCTTCCTATTTTATATTCCATCTGCATCCCCCGTATATAAGTAAATTTTCTGATACCAATATTATCTTATATTCTGCGACAATATTCGTCAATATTTAAAAAATACAAAATATAATCTGTGCACAAAAAAATCCCAGAACATCTTAATATGTTCTGGGTTGGTGACCACATGAATTAGTAAGTTTTATTGCGTTCAAACCCTAGATAACGGGTTCCTTGGAAAGTTAAATTTCCTTCATCTTGTTCAACAAGCATACCATACTCTCGGCCTGTTACTTTTAGCTCTATACGATCACCGCTTTCAACTTGAAAAGTAACATAATAAGTGGTTGATGAAGTATGGTGCATATGATCATTTGTATGATGATTATGGTGATGTATCTCCCCACGCTTTGCAACAACAGTTGCACTCACTGTAAGTACAGGTGAGTTGTTATTTTTATTCCACTGACCTACCCCTTGTATGGCACGTACAATGATTATTCCAAACACAACGATAAAACCAATAGTAACAATCATTGGAATAAGATTAAACATAAGCGAATCAAACGGCGAAAAAAACATAAGGCGCCCCCTCCTTAAATAAAAATAATATTTAAATAAATTATACTCAATTCTTGACCTATTATAGCATACAACGGGCACTTTTACTTAGTTTCATTTTATTAACAGATTGCTTTTTCACTGCTCACTACCTATTTTATTTTAGTAAATACTAGGTTGCAATAATTAACTTCTTTATTATATCTTCTACTAATCCCTCTTGTTTCCCACGTGCTATACGGTCCTTTATATTATCCTTTACCTCTACTAATTCAAACCATCCATTGGCCCATTTCTTATCACAGTGTATAAGATAGACTTGCCCCTGTGCATCTTTTAGTGGTATAGTTTCTCCTTCTTGTATATCCTTTAAAGCATGAATTAGTTCAGGATACTGCTTTTCATACATACTTATATTCCCTGGATGAATCTCTATTTCTTTTATTCTCTGGGTATCTTCTGCTTGATTTTCTCTATAAATTTGAAGTGTGTAAGTATTTGGTTTTCTATAGAGGTTATCTTTAAAGTATTGATAAAACTCTAAGATTTCTCCTTCTGTTACCATGCCTCGTCTTATAATTTCCCTATGTAGTGCTTTTTTTCTATTATAATTTATATAGGTATAGTACTGTTCTAAAGTATATTGAGTCGGTCCATAAATCCTTTCACCATGCAGGCGCATTTCATTTCTTCTAGCATTCTCTGCTTTAAAACTCTTTAAAAAGGTTTCAAAACTTAAGTCTTCTTCTAGACCAAACTGTATAGCAAGCATCTGTTCTGCTTTAGTCTGTATACAGTCTTTTAAGGTTGCTTCTTCTAACTTCCGCTTAAATTGCTCCTCATCCCTCTCATAATTACACATTTGAGTGACTATAAGGGCTCTATGTTTATTTTTAACCAGTTCAAACTCTTCTTTTGCTATTAACATCCTTATCTCTCACTATCTGTACTATTGATTGCTCCTAAGTCTACTTTTTCTTTTCCTAAAGGATTGCCAAAAAAGTCTTTTGTAATAGTGTCTGTAATTTTAGGTAATAGCTCTTTTGATACTACTTGCCCTACCTTAATAGCTGGTGAGTGGGATTGTAGCGTATAGCCATGTAAAGTATCCCTTGCAGGACCACCTTCTAAACTTCCTGTCCCCCCCTTACCTGGGTCTACAAATAAAGGATTTTTTATAACCGAATGGTCATCTTGTGGGGTATTTATAAATCCATAATATAGATTAGAATTATATTTTGCATAACCTTCATGCCAATCTACTTTATAAGGTGTGCCTTCTTTATAAAAAATATTATTATAAAAGGTAAGTGGGCCGTAATCATTAGAGAAAATAGTCGTTTCTAGACCTTCTCCTATATAAAAGGTATTGTTATAAATATAGGCTGTTTGCGCATTGGAAGTCATAAATAAACAACGTTTATCATTTTGGCTAATATTATATCTTACTATCGAATCTATTGTATTGGCTTGACAAACAAGCATAAAGCCACCTTCATTATCATGGCTATAGTTATATTGATAAGTAGTTCCCCATGAGAAATCACAGTCATAACTTTGCCCATCACCGTTTAGGTAAGTGCCGAAGGCCTCATTGTACTGGAACAAGGCTTTGTAGCATTGCCATGGCCATATAGCTGCATTGTACATAAGATTTGGATCAGATACAGTACCTATACTAGCCTCTTGTGCTACATTATATTCTATCAGTGGTTCATAACAGTACTGAGGTACAATGGCATCCCCACCTGAACGCTCTATATAGTTGTTTCTTATAACCACATCTTGATGCATATACTTCTTAAGTTCATCTTGTGTATGGTTACTTAGATTACTACTAAGTCCTATACATTTACTAGAGCCTACAGATATGCCCGTTCTAGCAACATCCTTGACATAACAGTTTTCCACTAAAACATCTTTAAAAATAACAGGTTTATTTTTATCTGTTGCTGCTATATGATAATAAATTCCTCCATTATGCCCATCCTTTGTTGTAGCATCTCCGTTTACATGATGGACATAAAGGTGCTTTAGATAAATATGCTCTACACAGTTATTCTCACTTTGATCAAGTGCATCATCTGCACTAACTACAATGCCTGTTCGACCTGTTAAAGGCTCATTTCCTTGATTCGTAATCTCTAAATGATTAAGCTCCCAAAAGCTTACATTGTTTAACCATACTGTATAAAGGGACTGTCCCCCTCCATTAATAATAGGTTTTGTGGTACCCTCTCCTACTTTTAGAGTATCCCCTTCATAAGTGTAGCAATCTATAATAATGGGTGCATCTTTCTTACCTGAACCTTTTAGTTCTAGGTTTCCATTCCATATCCCACTCGCCTCAAATAAAATCATATCCCCTGGTTTAAATACACGATTATTAACAGGATTTAATGATTGCCATGGACTACTTACTAAAGTACCATTATTTTGGTCATCTCCCCTTCTTGTATCTACATAATAAATTGTACCCTTAACCTTATCTCTCATTTATATATCTCCTTTAAATAACGAGTTGTCTTTAAAACTATCATACCAATTTTCTTCTGTTTTTTATATTGTTTTTAAAGATTTTATATAACATTGCAAGAGCACAACCTTCCTATCTATATAAAGACTTGTGCTCTTTACACTCTAATTATATCTAGTTTGTTATTCTAATACTATTTCAACAACATTCATACCCGGGATAATTTTTATAGTTTGCTCTACCTCTTTATGCCCTGGGTATATCATCTTAATTGTACAATCCCCTTCTACTAAATCTGCAAACAGTGCTGCTTCTCCTGTGTTAGTAACAGTTGCTTGACCTTGATAAGACTTTGCACCATCTTCACCTATTACAATTTGCTGTACAACTACCTTGCCCTGGTCTAACAAATTACCCATTTTATCTTTTCCTATTACTTTTAGTGCATTTGTTGACTTAGCTACAAAATCCTGAACAGTATCTCCTACTATATTTACTTCATTCAAAATATGATACGCTTTGCCTTCATTTTCAAAAATTACATCTGTAAAGTAATTTCCTGGCAAAAGATTAGGAATGGTTATGCTACCATCCTTCCCCCATACAGGTAATATAGTTGCATTATTAGTTTCTCCCAATACAGGGCTAAAATATAGCTTACCTTTATAAGCCGGCGCCTTTAGCTTTTTCCCTTGGTCAAAAAAGTGATTATTCTTTACCGGTGTACCATCTTCATAACGTATTTTCCCTTTAAGGGTATACCCTTTTTGAATGGGTTCTAAAGTAACTTTTACTGGTGTACGGTATTTTGATACATTTACTTTAACATTTTTACGTACATATCCTTCTCCTTCTACATTAAAAGTGTGTACACCTGGCTTAAATTCTGTCATATACACTGTATGATTTGAACGCTCAGTCAAATTGCTAAACACTCTATAGCCATTATCCCAAGATGCTTTTACATAAGTATCTACAAAATTACCCGCAGAATCTTGTACCTTTACTTCCATAGGATAGACTTTCTTTAACTCAAAAGCCCTTTCTGTATTATAAGGTATGTTAGCAACCATAGTATAATATTCTATCCCACCTTTTTCAGCTTTCATTACAAAACGATAATTTGTATTTTCCTTAGTTGGAACGACAAAATTGCTACCATTAAAGGTATAGGTCTGAGTAAACCTAGATGAAATATCTGTGGTATGTTCATAGACATTAATTGTTACTTTCTCTGAAACACCACCTCCTGACAATATAGTTGTTCCTTTAATATCTGCCATACAAGGAACGGTTATTAACGTTATAGCAAGCCCTAAAATAAAATACTTCATTTTGTTTCTAATTTTCATTGTATTCTCCTCATATTTATACTTTAGTATATTTTAATATGTAAAACTATATTTGTAAATTTATATGTCAATAACCTTATTCGTTACTTAAATGCTTCATTTCATTAAAGAAATGTATCAATATTCTTAAATACTAACATGATCAAAACCAATACATCAAAAAAAAGATAGAGTTGCTATTTTGACTACTCTATCTTTTTTGATTGTTATTCTTCCTTTTAGCTCATTTGCATTCTTCTTGAAGTATCTTTATAATACTTCTTATGATTCTATTGTTCTACTTTCTCCCCATCTTCCTTAAGCTTCTTTAATCGCTCAATCTCACGTTTAGGTTTATCTATTTGCTCCCCGGACAATATATGAAATTCATCCTTTAAAATTTGAATTTCTTTTTCCCGAGCTTCAATTGCTTTATCATAGTGGCCTTGTTCTTCATATATTTGGACTAATGAAAGTAAGCCATCTGTTAGTCTAGGTGCTTCTTGTACATCCATACATTTTATATAATCCTGAATGGCTAGGTCTGTATATCCCAGTTTTCTTAAACGGTCTGCTCTACAGCAGTAGGCTTGCCAGATTGTAGGCTCACTCTCTACGCCTTTATCCCATAATTTAAGTGCTTTTTGAAGATTTCCTCCTGCCAATTCTACATCTCCAAGATACATTTCATAGAGATAGTTCCGTTTAATTGTAATCATTTTTTCAATATAAGGCTTTGCTTCACTATGTCTGTCGTCAGCAAATAAATTCTCAATTAAGGTAATAATAGCTCTCCAGTTATCTGGATGCTTCTCTATAAATTCTTTATAATACTGAATCACTTCAAAATGATTATCAAAGTAATCATCACCACAAACTGCATGATAGGCATCCCATAAAGCAATATGATGTCCTTTATTATCAGGCTCATAGCTAAGTGCTGTTTTTGCATACTCACTAGCTTTTTCTTCTAAGCTTCTAGCTCTATGATTATATAAATGTGCTAAATCCCCATAAGCTCTGGCATTTTGTCTATCTGATTTAATTATGTCATTCAAAAAGTCTTCAGCATATTTAAAGTCTTCATCACTTATTTCTCTTTTAAAATAAAACATATTCTCTATTCTTTCAAAATGTGACTCAACAGGTAGTCTAAATAACTCATCAATTTTCACTCCAAAGAATATAGCTATTTGAGGTAGTAAAGTAATATCAGGCATAGTCACTTCATTTTCCCATTTTGAAACAGCTTGATAAGATACACCGAGATAATCTGCAAGTTCTTCTTGTGTCACCTTTTTTTCTATACGTAATCGTTTAATTTGTTTTCCAATATCCATTTCTTTCCCCCACTTTATATAAATTAATCAGCTGATAAACTTATTATAAGTATTGGGGAGATATGTCACAATAACTACATCTTTTAGTCAACTCACCTAATGGTTGAGTAAGTACCTTCTAGCTAAATCTCACCTGATAACTCAACAAATTCATCTACAATATCAAATAACTCTTCATTATGGCTAATAAAAATAATAATTTTATCATCTTTTCTAGTAAGTAGCTCACCTTTAAGTATTTCAATGCCTAAAGTATCCATTGCTGATACTGGCTCATCTAAAATAAGGACATCTGACTGCTTCAATAAGCCCCTAATAACAGAAACTTTTTGTTTTTCTCCACCTGATAAAGAAAGTGCATCCCTAGATTCAATTAGTGTACTCATATTGAAGTGTCTACATAGATTTTCAAGGGTTTGCAAGGAGTAGTTTTTAATTCCTCTTAATATATTATCCTTTACGGATATGCGCTGTACCATAGGTTGTTGTAAGATCACTGAGATTTTTTCTTTCCTCAACAACCGCATATCTATTTGAGAAATTTCCATATTGTTGTAACATATACTTCCTTCATACCCGTCGTTTAACCCTAGCAATAAATCGATTAATGTAGATTTTCCATCACCATTCTTGCCTTTTATACAATAGATCTTTCCTTTAGTAAATGCTAAATTTAACTCCGTATATAATGGTGCCTTTTCAGGATATGCAAAACTTAAGTCTTTTATTTCAATAGAATCAATGGTCTTAAGCGTTAATGTGCCATTTTTCTCATCGGGGACATTGATGAATTCTTCTAATCTGGAAAAGCAAACTTTAGCATGTTGAAAGCCTTGTCCAAGCTTTAGGAAGAACTCAGAGTTTGCAAGACACATATTAGTATAGGTTGTAATAAGCATAAATTGTCCAATAGTTATATGCTTGTCTACTAAAAGTTTTCCACCAACTAACATAGTAAGTATAAGTGTAATATTTTTTGTTAGATGCCCAATATTATTAAGTACAGCAAGTACTTTATTTAAACTTATCCCTTTGATTAGCAACTCACTAAAAGCCAAATCTACTTGTTCACCTGAAATATCATACCATCCATGTATCTTTGTTTCTTTAATTGTAGCAAGCCTATCATTATTTGCTGACACATACATATTGTTTTGATCACGATAGGCATAGGCCCTTTTATATACTAGCTTGTTCATAGTGAGAATACCTAAGATATTAATAGCCAGTGCTAAAAAGACTATACCTAGCATGAAAATATTAATGGAAGCAATCATATAGAACAAAATGATTGTACTAATCAGCATCATCATAGCTACAATGAGATTATCGATTGCAAAACCTACTGTTGTCAGTATATCATTAAAAATTCTCGTATTTAAATAGGCTGGATTATGCTTTGATGTGTCCCTTAAAGGAAGATTTTCTAACTTCCTATCAATTTCATTTAAAAAATTATTACTTACTTTCAAAGTGGTTAATTCAGATAGAATATGCTTAAAGTAGGATGAAACAAGTAAAATACCAGTTGCTACAGCAATGATTACTATAGGCTCTTTCACTAAATCTACTCTATTACTATAAGTTACAGAATCAATAAATCCACTAAACACATAGGGAATCAACATCTCACACCCATAGATTATAATTAATAATAGATTAAGTGGTATAAAATACTTTCCAAACTTCATACATTTCTTGTAAATGGCCTTTAACAAAAAATCTCCCCCTTGTACAAATTTGTAAAATTATATTTATTTTATCATTATTCAGTATATTAGTCTATATAAAAGACCAGTAGGCTAATCTACTGGTCTAATTTGGTTTATTGGATTAATAGAATATTCATTATACGTTCATTACGTCTTTCTCTTTAATAAAGAGTTGAGTTATAATAAATCCACCTAAATAAGAAATCAAGATACCTATAAAGAAGTTAAGCATAGATGCTGGTTGCATAAGTGGTATAGCTACTAACCCTGATGGTCCCCAAGCTGTAGCCATTACTTTTGTTAGCATCACATAAGCACCACCAAAGCCTGCTCCGAGTCCCGCTGTAATAAATGGTTTACCCATTGGAAGAGTTACGCCGTAGATGAGAGGTTCACCAATACCAAGTATGCCCGCTGGAATAGCACCAGCAATAACTTGTTTTATTCTTTCATTTTTAACTTTTTTAGCTTTTAAGTAAATAGAAATAGCTGCACCAACTTGACCTGCACCTGCCATAGCAAGTACGGGGAATAAAGTAACCCCACCTAGTGCTTCTAATTGAATAGCGTAAATTGGAATTAAGCCATGATGAAGACCTAAAAGTACCATTGGTAAAAAGAGTGCCGCCAGTACATAGCCTGAAATCAAACTAATAATAGGGTTTGTTGAGTTAATTAATACATTAAGAACTGCAATAAGCCAATCTGAAGCCACACCTGATACTGGCATAATGATAAATAAGAAGATAAGGGTTGTTATGATTAAGGTGATAATAGGTGTTAAGATAAGATCTAGTACATCAGGTACTCTTTTACGAACAACTCTTTCAATCTTAGCTAAAAGGTATACCCCTAAAATAACCCCAATAACCCCACCTTTGCCATTTCTTAAAGTAGAATTAAGTGGTGAATCCTCATTAAATAGGCCTAGTATTTTAGAAATTTCATCTACAGCTGGCATAATAGACATAGCTCCAAGCATGCCTCCAAGAGCAGGTGTTGCACCAAATTTTTGGGCAGCATTGATACCTGTAAAGATGGCAAAATAGCCAAGGAAGCCACCTCCCATTAAAGATAAAAACTGTCTAAGTAGATCCCAAACTTGGTTAACAGGAAGGGTACCACCACTTTGTAAGTTGGTAATGAGTCCTGCAAATCCATTAAAAATACCTGCAGCAATAACGGCTGGAATAAGTGGAATAAAGATTTCACCTATAGTCTTTAGAGCTGCCTTTAATTTATTTCCTTGTTGCTTATCTTTTATTGCTTGCTTATTGGTCTCCCAGTCACCTATTTGTGGTGTCTTTCCACCCATAAACTCCACGCGAAGAATTTCTTCGCACTTTTTAGCCTTGCCTGGTCCTACTATAATTTGGAGATTTTGTCCTTCTACTACAACCCCTAAAACACCCTGAATTTGTTTGATGGCTTCTACATCTACTTCTTTCATGCTTTTTACATCAATACGTAGTCTAGTCATGCAGTTGGTTGCTGTTACAATGTTAGCGATTCCCCCTAGTTTTTCAACTATTTGTGTTACTAATTCATTGTTCGTCATACTCCCCACCCTCTCAAATTAAATAAACTTCCCTCTTTACATACTTACGTACAAGTACCCATTTTATGAACGATTTATAGCCTTTCTAATATGTCCTTTTGCCTGTTCTAACTGCTTAGTAGCTTCCTCTTTATCACAATTTAATAAAATCATTGTAATAGCAAGCTTCACACTTCCCTCTGCCATCTCTAAGTAGTTCCTTGCCACTTCTCTTTTGCAAGAGGTTGCTTCCATTACTATGTTTTCTGCACGTACACGTAGCTTCTCATTAGTTTGTTGTACATCCACCATCAGATTTTTGTACACCTTCCCTATACGTACCATAGAAACCGTTGAAAGCATATTGACCACTAATTTCTGGGCTGTTCCTGCTTTAAGCCTTGTAGAGCCTGTTAAAATTTCTGGACCCGGTACCACCTCTATAGCAACTTGTGCCACCTTCCCTACTGCTGAATCTTTATTACAAGCTATAGCTACCGTAGGGGCCCCTACTTCATTGGCATACTCAAGAGCACCTATTACATAAGGGGTACGCCCACTTGCTGCAATGCCAACAACTGTATCCTCTACACTTAAATGAATGGCCTTCAAGTCTTCAATCCCTAACTCCCTATCATCTTCAGCACCTTCTACTGCTTTAATAAAAGCTTGATGCCCTCCAGCCAGTAAACCAACTACTTGGTCTGGATAGGTTCCAAAAGTAGGGGGACATTCTACTGCATCTAAAAGACCAATTCGCCCGCTAGTTCCTGCCCCAATATAGATAAGCCTACCACCCTTTTCTAAGGAACTAGCAATAAGCTCTATAGCCTTTTCAATCTGATCTAATACCTTAGCAATAGCCACTGGAACACTAGCATCTTCTTCGTTCATCACCTGTAAAATCTCTCGTGTTGACATGGTATCTAGATTTACCGTTTTAAGATTAGGTGTCTCCGTTGTCATACCTTCTAGTTGAATCATCTCGTAAACCTCACTTTCTTCATAAATTTCCTCTGTACTTTTGCACCTTATTTTAGCTTATAGCTTCATCATATATCTCCCCTGTCTTTGTTTCAATATTTTACCAGTATCATGGTACATTGTTGCATAAAGTGGTTCATTTTATCTCTTATACACTCTATTTTTGATAGTTTAATAGGCTGGCTCAGCATCTTAATTCCTTGATTTAATAAATTTAATCTTTTGTCCATTTTCAATGACTTGTACTATTTTTATATACTCTGGTACTATCCTTCCTATTACATTCACACGATAGTCTTTAGGCAGACTCTCTCTTACAATTTGAATTTCTCCAGAATATCTTCCATAATGTTTATTGTCACATGTAATACTTCCAACTATACGTTCTAAACAATTAAAAGATTCTATTATCGGGCCCTGTGTCGCAAACGCTCTAGACTCTTGCAAACGGTATGCACATTCAGCAGAATCTATACGAATAGTAAAGACTTGGTCATATAAATATTCAAATGCCTCTTCCATAGTACAAGGTAGGCTCACTATACCAGTGGTTTCATAGGCTTCTATTATGTATTGATCTAAAGGTTCTAGGGCTAAATCAGATAGTAAAATCCTATCTATAGCCATCCCCCTACACATTTCGAAATAACTTATGGCTGAAGGTAAGTAACGTTCAGCCTCTACAGTTGGTAGCCCTTCATAAATAGGCCCTCTACTTTTCTTATGATTGGGTATAAAGCCAAACACTTGAATAGACTCTTGTTGTAAACTTTTATTGATATCCGTAAATTGTTTGTAGGATAGGCCTGTATATTCTCTTGGGTAGTAATTATGAATGGCAAATATATCTTTTGAAACCTGTTTTAATTTCCTAGCTAAAGCTCTATCCACTGTAGAAGCATTGAATACAATAGGAAAATTCTTGGCCAAGGCAATCATTTCTTCTTCCTCAAAACCATAATCTATTCGAATCATATAAAGCCCTAGATTTTTAGCTAATCTCACTATATCTGATTCATGGAATAATGCTAAAGTTCGTTTTGAAACATCTCCTATTACTTTAAATCCCTGTGCATTCAGCCACTTTAACATCCGGGTAGCTTGCGCTACATAATCTTCACTCACTTCTTCTGCTATATGTAAGGAAGTAAAAATAAAAGTCTCCTTATTTTTAAGGGTTTCTAAAAAAGCTTTTTGCTCCCAGAAAGTAGATATATACACTGAATAACCTAAATGATTCATGATTTTCTCCCCTATTCCTTTTCTAATTGTGTTTTCCCTATATTTTCATAAGCTTGGTCATAACTATGGTTAATATAGGCCAGATAAATCATATCCACCATACATAGCTGTGCAATTCTAGATGTCATTGCACCACTTCTTCTTAGTGGTTCATTAGATGCAATATACAAGTTATAGTCTGCAAGTGTAGCTATTTTAGACTGTCCAAATCGTGTAATAGATATAAGTGTTGCCCCTACCTCTTTAATCTGTTCACTACACTTAACCATCTCCTCTGTTTGCCCTGAATAACTAAACACAATCCCTATATCTTTCGGTTTCATATTACGTGCTTGTAAAATCTGCAAATGATAATCTTCAAAAGCCAAGCTGAGCTTTCCTACACGCATCATTTTCTGCTGCAAATCCTTTGCTGCCAGATAAGAAGCCCCTATACCAAAAATATAGATTTGTTCAGCCTGTGTTAAAAGTGTAATACACCTTTCAAACACTTCAAGGTCTATTAGACTGGTTGTTTCCTCAATAGAGATCATATGTCTATATGTAATCTTCTCAATAATATCCTTAGTTTTATCTTCCTTGGTTAGCTCATTTTGCTCAGGGATTTTTCTATTTTCCTTCAAGGTCAGTTCTCCGATTAAATCCTGTTTAAACTCATTGAAACCCTTAAATCCCATTTTCTTCACCAATCGTATAACAGTAGATGCAGAAGTATAGGCTTCCTTAGCAAGTACATGGACACTCATTTTCACTACTTGATCCATATGATTTTGAATGTATTCAATCAGATTTTTTTCACTACAACTAGCAAGCTTTTTATACTCTTTAAGTCTGGTACGTACTGGTTTCATTGCCCCTCCTTAAGTTTTAAGGTTGTCCTCTTTATTTTATATATAGTTTTGCTAGGGGTATTTTATTACATAAGTAGCCCCATTTTTAGGGCATAAAAAAAAGGACTACTAAGAGTCCTAAATACATACATAATTATTCTTTATTATTACCTTTAACCAACTCATCATAAATTTTCTCTAACCTATATACTGTTGGTACTAAAAAACCCATTAATGCAAATATAGCTATGCTTTCATCTGTTCCTGCTCCAAATAACCCTGATACACACATTCCTACATATGCTGTTATTATAGAAAATATTACTGTTAGCATATATCTCCCTCTTTCTAATTTAGCTTAAGAAAAAGTATCTAAGAGTTCCTTTTAATTACCAATACATCTTGTGAATGAACTCTTAGACTCTTTAGGTTATAAAAAACCTGTTTATTCCCTATAATCCGGATTAACTACAGGAATTTCTCCCTCAACTTCTATTACCCAAGCTTTTAATTTCTGAAGCAATTCTTGGACTAAATCTGTTCTTTCATTTGCTAAATCATGCTTTTCGCTTACATCTTCCATTACGTCATACAACTCACAATGTTCATCCTCATAAAAATAGATGAGTTTATAATTCCCTTCTCTTATTGCAGAGTAAGGTGTGCCTCCTTGATTACCATAGTGAGGATAGTGCCAAAAAATTGGTCTTTTTCTTTCTTCTTCTTTTCCTAATAAAACAGGATAGAAACTTTCTCCATCTATATGTTGATGAGGCATTAACTCTGCGCCAGCTACTTCTAGTAGTGTAGGGTAAAAATCAGGACTACTTACCAACCTATGACTTACCCTTCCCTCCTCGATATGACCTTTCCAATAAGCAATAAGAGGCTCTCTTACCCCACCATCATACATCCAACCTTTTCCTTCACTAAGTGGCCAGTTACATGTTGGAGATCCTTCAGCAGTTGCCAGGCCTCCATTATCCGATGTGAAAATAACAAGGGTGTCTTCAAGAATATTTTCTTCTTCTAAGACCTTCATCAATCGTCCTATATTCCAATCTAAATTATAAATCATAGCTGCATAAACTGGATCTGACTGCACAACTCTTCTTGTAACACGTTCATTTCTTTTGTGATTACAAGGGAAGTATTCGCCTTCAATTAAAGCTTCCTGCTTATCTAATCCAAGTAATTGTGCTTTTTTCTCAAAATAAGCAATATCTTCTTTTTTTGCTTCTATAGGCGTATGTACTGTGTAATGCCATAAATTTAAGAAGAAAGGCTTTGTTTTATCTCTATTTTTAATCAGGTTAATACTTTCTTCTGTTAAGCGATCTGTAAGATACTCTCCCTCTGGTCCCTCTTCTAGATTTTCAAGGTGATAAGGACTAAAGTAACCATGGTGAGGATGGCCTGCGTGATTCCCCCCTATATTTACCTCAAAGCCGTGTTTATCTGGGTAGAAATCAGCTTTTCCCAAATGCCACTTTCCAACGTGCCAAGTTTCATAGCCATTAGCTTTTAAACTACTTGCTAAACTCACTTCTTCTAAAGGTAAATGATCCACATAAGGTGCGTCGATGAGCTTACCTCTAGCTGAGGCGCCTATCCAATCTGTTACCTTTACTCTTGCAGGATACTTCCCACTCATAATACTGGCTCTCGTTGGAGAGCATACAGGACAAGCAGCATATGCATGATCAAACAACATACCTTCCCCAGCTAACTTATCTATGTAAGGTGTTTCATAGTAGGTACTGCCATAACAAGCTAAATCTTTCCAACCCATATCGTCAATTAGAATATACACAATATTTGTCATTTTCCACCTCTACTGTTTCTCTTCATTTTATTGGTTACTGCATAATAATGATAAAATTATTTCTTATATTATAGTATATTTTAATCTATTTATAAATGGACTTTTTCTCTATAAATATGAATTTTTCTTACTAATTTTTCTTCCAACAACTTGGAATTAAAAGTAAAAGGATAGGGTAAATCTCTATACGCCCAATAATCATTAAGATAGAAAATGTAAATTTACTTAAATCTGTAAAACTTGAAAAGTTACCACTAGGTCCTACAATTCCAACCCCTGGCCCTACATTGTTTAAAGTAGTTAAAACAGAAGTCACTGTGGTTCCTATATCAAATCCATTTAAGGATATAATCACTACACCCACTATAAATACAATAGTGTAAATAAAAAAGTATGTAAGAACATCAACTACTGTTTTATCAGGCACTTTTTTGCCATTCATACGTACAATATAGCAGCCATTTGGATGAAGAATCTGCATAAAGGCATATTTCATACTTTTAAAACCTATTAAAAATCTAGAAACTTTAATACC
Organism: uncultured Eubacteriales bacterium; assembly: GCA_900551325.1. Taxonomy (GTDB): domain Bacteria; phylum Bacillota; class Clostridia; order Lachnospirales; family Cellulosilyticaceae; genus Holtiella. The sequence goes on from URVM01000009.1 coordinate 101,589, forward strand.
ACCACCAGTTGATCCGGCACACCCACCTACCACCATGAGAAGGAGGAGAATGATTTGGCTAAACATAGACCATTTGGTATAGTCTGCTGTAGCATAGCCTGTTGTAGTCATAACTGAAGCTGCTTGAAACGAAGAAAAGCGTAGCGCATCGCCTAAAGAAGTATACTGATTTTTTAAGAGCAAATCGCAACTTATAAGCAAGATGGCACTTCCTAGTATTCCTATATACAGGCGTAACTCTTGGTCCTTCCAAAAAGACTTTAAATCACCTTTTAAAATAAGGTAATACAGGGAAAAATTAATTCCACACACAATCATAAAGAATGTAATAATCCAATCTATCAGTGGACTATTATAGGCCCCCACACTGGCATTCATATTGGAAAATCCACCTGTTCCTACTGTACTAAATGCATGGATACAAGCATCATAAAAGGACATGCCTGCTACCAAAAGAAGTACAATCTCAAGTAAGGTAATTCCGAGATAAATACTATAAAGGAGCTTGGCAGTCTGTCCAAGCTTTGGCACAATACGACTTACAATAGGCCCTGGACTTTCCGCCTTCATAACTTGTATAGAACCTATACCTAAAGAAGGTAGGATAGCGATTGTTAAGACAAGGATTCCCATGCCACCAATCCAATGGGTAAAACTACGCCAAAACAATATACCTCTTGGCAAACCTTCTATTACACTAAGAATAGAAGATCCTGTCGTTGTAAGACCTGAACTAGACTCAAAAAAGGCATCGACAAAAGAAGGTATAGCACCACTTATATAAAAGGGAAAAGCACCAAAAAATGCCATCATCAACCATCCTAAGGCAACAATAGCAAATCCATCCCTTGCATAAATGTGTTTTGAAACAGGTCTTATAATCAGTAATGGAACTGCAACCATTACAATAATCCCTATTGTTATTAAAAAGGAAACAAGATCACCATCTTTATACCATGCGGCTACTAAAGTAGGAGGAATAAGTGCTATTGCCTCACATATTAATAGCATTCCCAAGCTTCTTAAGATTATTTTTAAGTTCACTTTTGAATCCTCCTGCTGTATGGTGAATAATATCTTTCAATCTTGTAATATTGCGTGTTGTAATAATAAGTACTCTATCTCCTTCATAAAGCCTATCATTTCCATTAAGGATAACTACTCTATTTTTTCTAACAACTGCAGCAATAAGTACATTTGATAATAAATTTAATTTATGAATAGGTGTATCTAATAAGAGGTGGTCATTAGCTGTGGCAATAAATTCAATGACCTCACCTTGCCCATCCATAATACGTTGAAGTGTTTCAACTGTATTACCTCGCACGTATTTTAGAATATGATCCGTAGTAAACTCTTGAGGTGAAATAACTGTATCTATACCAATACCTTCTATGACAGAACGACAATTAGAACGACTTATTTTCGTAATGACCGAATCTACTTTATGTTGTTTAGCAATCAAAGAAGAAATAATGTTTTCTTCATCTCGATTGGTTAGAGCGATAAAGCTATCTACTGATTCAATATGCTCTTGTAAAAGCAAGGTACTATCTGTACCATCCCCATTAATAATGAGTGTATCTGGTAATTCTTCCGCTAAATTCAAGCAAGTTGCCTCATCCTTTTCAATAACTTTCACTTTAATATTTAGCTCATGTAATAGCTCAGCAAGATAATATGTAATTTTGCCACCACCAACAACGAGAACCCTTTTTACCCGGTTTCCTTTATCTTGAACATGTTTACAAAAATTATAAAGGGTAGCTAAATGGCCAATAGCATAGATAGAATCATTAACCTCTACTTCAAAATCACCATTAGGAATAATTACATTTCCTTCACGAATGATTACCCCTATTAAAATAGGTACATTAAACTTCTCTACAATTTGCTTAATCTTAAGACCTGCAATAGGTGTGTTCTTTTTTATAGTAAGCCCTACCATACCAACTCGCCCCTGAGCAAAAGTACTTACTTTTGTTGCACCAGGCATTGTAAGAATACGGGTAATTTCATGGGCAGCAACTTGTTCTGGGTTGATAACCATATCTAGTCCCAAATCTTCTTTAATAAGTAAAAGCTCTTTAGCGTATTGAGGGTCTCTTATACGTGCAATAGAACGTAGGGCACCTAGCTTTTTGGCTGTTAAACAACAAAGCATATTAACTTCATCACTTCCAGTTACTGCTATAATCAAATCAATACCCTTACACCCCGCATCTAACAAAGTACTTGTTCTGATTCCATTTCCTTTAATAGGCATAACATCTAAACTATCTTCTACCTTAGCTAAGGCTTTTTGATCCTTGTCAATGATGATTACATCATTATCCTCTGAAGAAAGATGTTTTGCTAGGTTATAACCAATCTTCCCAGCACCTATAATAATAATCTTCATAAAAATATCTCCCAACTATGTATTCATTAAATATATACTATTAATCAGGCCGTAATTTTTCAAAACGCCCTTAACAGATAGGGTAATCCTCTCATTAATCACTATAATTGTCAACCAAAATAAACATAAATATTAATAATATTATTCCCTCCTTATTCTAGTAAAAATATAATTATATTTTATTAATTTTAACTTTAAATTATAATATTTTACATTTTAATGTTATTTTATAGTATACTTACTATGTACTTATTATTAAATCCAGGAGGCTTTTATTATGTTTTTAAAGGAATTAACTCAAGCATTCGGTGTGAGTGGCTATGAGAAAGAAGCAAGAGAAGTAATTCAAAAAGAAGTTCAAGACTATGCAGATGAATGTAGCGTAGATGCTCTTGGCAACCTTATCTTATTCAAAAAAGGTACTGGGGAAAATAAAAAGAAAATTATGATGTCCGCCCATGTAGATGAAATTGGTTTTCAAGTTATTAAAATTGATGACAAAGGATTTATTACAGCTAGAGGACTCGGTGGTATTCCTGTACAAGCCTCTGTTATGAACCGTGTACAATTTAGAAATGGCACGATGGGTATCATTGCCAATACTTGTGACTTTGATGGGCTTAAAAATATCAAAAAACTTTACATAGATATTGGTGCAAGTTCTAAAGAAGAAGCTGAAAAACATCTTAAAATAGGCGATGTAGGTTGCTACGTAGGTGACTATATGGAGCTTAAAGAAAAGAATATCTGTGCAAAAGGGATTGATGACCGCATTGGCTGTTACATATTAGCTGAAGCTTTAAAACAAGTTACTACACCTTATAATGACCTTTACTTTGTCTTTTCTACTCAAGAAGAAGTAGGTCTTCGTGGTGCTACTGTTGCAGCCAACCGTATCCAACCAGATATCGGTATTGCTTTAGATGTTACCATTGCAAATGATTATCCAAATTCAGGAGAAGGTTCAAATAAGCTAGGTGCTGGAACAGCTATCAAAATTTCTGATGGTAGCGTTATTTGTGATGAGTACTTAGTAGATGAAATGGTTAAATGTTGTAAAGAAAACGAAATTAAGTACCAACTTGATGTCATTGATGGTGGCGGAACAGATGCAGGTGCTATCAACCGTTCAAACTTTGGTGTAAGATGCGCAGGTATTTCTGTTGCAACAAGATATGTACATGGTCCAAATGCTGTTGTAAATATGGATGATGTAGATGCTTCTATTCAGTTATTAGTACGTTACATCAATAACTCCTTTACTTTTTAAAGAATTACCTACTTAACTCCAGTATAAATTGGCTGAAATTGTGGTATAATAAATGACATACCTTTAGTATTTAATAGGAGGAATCATATGTTATTAGAAAAACTCAACGATGCAGTCAAAGAAGCCATGCGCAACAAGGAAGCACTAAAAAGAGATACCTTACGCGCTGTTATATCTGATATTCAACTATCAGCTAAAGAGACAAAGCACACCCTTGACGAAAGTGAAGAGCTTGCTATTTTAAATAAGCATGTTAAACAAATCAAAGAATCTATTGAAGCTTACAAAGCCGGCAACCGTGAAGACCTCTCTTCTCAAGAAGAACTCAAACTTGCCGTTCTTACATGCTTCTTACCAAAACAAATGACCGAAGAAGAAGTTCGTGCGCTCGTAGAACAAACAATTACTGAGCAAAGTTTAGACACTTCAAATAAAGGTTTACTCATGAAGCACTTAATGCCACTTTTCAAAGGAAAAGCAGATGGCAAAATGGTAAATGAGATCATTGGATCCTTTGTTAAATAAACTGCTTTAATAAGTAAAATAAATACATGTAGCATACATAAAAGCTACCCTCAGTACAGACATTGTAAATCCACTAAGGATCACTCTGTACTTTGGGTAGCTTTTTGTTGTACTGTAATATACTATATAACAGCTTTTATTCTTCTATTTTGATCACATCTGGTATCTGTTCACCGTGGGTATCTACTGTTATTTTTTCAATGATGACAGGTTCTACAGGCTTATCCATACTGCCTGTTTCAACTTTTTCTAATGCTTCAATGATTTCAATTCCAGAAATAACTTGTCCAAAAGCTGCATACTGTCCATCTAAGTGAGGACTATCTGCTGACATAATAAAGAACTGGCTCCCTGCTGAGTCAGGGTTTTGGGCACGTGCCATAGAGATAACCCCTTTTGTATGGATAAGGTCATTTCCACTATAACCATTTTTTGCAAACTCTCCTGCTATACTATACCCAGGTCCTCCAGTACCCACACCTTCTGGGTCCCCACCTTGTATCATAAATCCTTCAATAATACGATGAAAAGTTAAACCTTCATAAAAACCCTCATTTACAAGACTTACAAAGTTATTAACTGTATTAGGCGCTTTTTCTGGATAAAGTTCTATTTCTACCGTTCCATAATCTTTAATAGATAGGGTTACAATAGGATTTTCTTTAAAGGTTTGTATTTGTACTTGTTGAGCATTATCTTCATTCAAAGGCTGTGCTTCCTCATTTACTCCCTTACTACATCCTGCACTCATTAAACTTAAAACACATATGCCAATCAGAAATAAACCTTTACTTTTCTTTTGTCTCATCTTTTTGCCTCTTTTCTTATGTCCTTAAACTGTCTTATTATTCATGTGCAATTTCTTGCCCTTATTATACATTCACTACAGTAATCTATCAAGTTACGTCTACTTCTACTCTGATTTTTAATTTAAAAGAACCTACTTATACTCATACCTTGCAGTATGTTTAATAAGTAGGTTCTTAATTTTTTTATCCCTCTATTTTGTTTCTTTCCACCATTGAAATACCATCAAATCCCCATCCTGCTGGACTTAATTCATCAATTATAACATAATTAGTCATGGCACTACTTCCTACTATATCAATGAATAATTGTTTGATGGCTTGAATCATTTTATTCATTTCTTCTGGATTAGTGGTGCCTTTCGACACTTTGATGTTTACAAACATCATGATTTCTTGATTGGATACCTCTTCATCTAGTAAAGTACCGCCTATAGCCCATTGAGATGGCTCTAGCTCATCTATGGTAATGACTGTATATTTTCTTTCTCTTCCCATAACCTCAACGATTAAGTCTGTAAGTCCTCTTATAATCTCTTTCTTTTTTTCAGAACTTACTTGATTCTTGATCATTTTCAAATTTACATACGGCATCTTAACCCCTCCTTAGTGTAAATCGATTATATCGCATCTATAATATAATAAAAAGAATTTTTAAAATATTAACCAATATTATTATAGTAATAACTAATTAAGCACTACTCCCTAACTTCTTCGCGATTGATCTCTCACCTTATCTGCGTTGTATTTATTGCTTCGTTTTTGTTTTACATCTCTCCTACGTTGTGCTAATGGTTGTTTTGAAATCAGTTCATTTTGCTTAGGCTTCTTATTTCCCTGCTGCTTAGCTGCTTTTTCAGTTTTTTCAAGAATAACCATTGGCCACATAGATTGTATCTGTGGAATACGCTTATTCATATGTTTTTCTATATCTTTCAAGTTCTCTACATCATCTATATTGCAGAAGCTGAGTGCAACACCATCCTTGCCTGCTCTTCCTGTTCTACCAATTCTATGAATATATGTTTCTGGCACCTCTGGAAGATCATAGTTAAATACGTGTGATAGCTCTGCTATATCAATGCCTCTTGCTGCAATATCTGTTGCAACAAGCACGTTCACCTTACCTTCTTTAAAACTATTTAAGGCAACTTGTCTTGTATTTTGTCCTTTACCACCGTGGATAGCTAGTGCTCTAATCCCCTCTTTGGCAAGACTCTTCACAACCTTATCTGCACCATGCTTTGTATTCGTAAAGACAATGGCATTCTTAATCTTCGTTTTCTTAAGGAGTGATGCTAATAAAAAGATTTTATTCCCCTTATCTACAAAATAAACACCTTGGTTTATTTTATCAATGGTATGCGTAACAGGTGCTACTTTTACTGTTGCTGGATTTTTTAACATATTAAAAGCTAGCTTTTCAATCTCTTTTGGCATCGTTGCACTAAAGAGAAGTGTCTGGCGTTTGGATGGCAACTGCTTTATTATCTTTTTAATATCTTGTATAAATCCCATATCCAGCATACGATCTGCCTCATCCAAAACAAATATTTCAATGGCACTTAATTTAATATGTCCTTGATTTACTAAATCATTTAATCTTCCTGGTGTGGCTACTAGAATATCAATCCCCTTGCGTAACATATCCACTTGAGGCCTTTGCCCAACGCCACCAAATATCACTCCCGTACGGATGGCAGTGTACTTACTATATTTTTCAATCTGCTCATTGATTTGAATGGCCAATTCTCTTGTTGGAGTCAAAATAAGTGCACGTATGCTCCTACTCTTAGACTTCGCCAGGTTTTGCAAAATAGGTAGTGCAAATGCTGCTGTTTTTCCCGTTCCTGTTTGTGCACATCCTAATAGATCACGTCCGCCCAACAAAAGTGGAATCGTTTGCTCCTGAATTGGAGATGGCTTTTCAAATCCAGCTTCTGTTACTGCTTTTAAAATAGGTTTGATTAATTTCATTTCATTAAAACTCATTTATATTTACTTCCATTCTCTTTTTAAAAAATCTAGTATCTCTTATGATTCTAGATTTCAAGTTTATTTAGTTAAACTACTAGTATAACATACTATTGGTCTATTTCTTACTTTTATTTTTAAATTTTCTAATTCCCTCTTCTACTAAAGTGTCTCCTGGTTCCATATGCCACTATAGGTCAATAAGCACGGTACGCTAGTGAAAGTGAAACTTTTAATTGCTATGCGTTGTATTTGTCCGATGTTTTTCAGTATAAAGCTCATTAATATTAATTGGATAAAAATAAGCCTACCTCCTTACTGCTCTCATCTTTAATGATAAAAAGTGTTTCTAAAAGTGCACTACTACATGATGATCTTTTCCATAGATCATCTCATATTATTTATCATTCCTGTTCCAAAAGTTCCGTGTCCACTGACAATTTCTCTATTGAGAAAAAACGTATCCCTAATCCTGCAGAATCTGCAGCCATTTTCATTAGTTCTTGAGCTATTCCATTGTTAGCAACATCATCATCTGCTACAACTACTAAGTTTGCGTCATATGTAGTTGCCCATTGTTATGCAAAAAAGAACCTACTTACAGCTATACCCTTTGGTATGTTCATAAGTAGGTTCTCATTCTTATAAAACTTTATGTGAAGTAGACGTTACTGTCATAGCTTAAATTGTGTCTAAGCTTTCCCTGGCACCTTATTAGATACTCGCTTTAATCTAACTTCTACTTTACATGCTTCATGACATGTTATCCCAAGCAAAGTACTTTGTTCCTTTATTTCTATAACTTCACATGCTTTGCAATATGCTTTTAGTTCCCATTGACCTATTATTTCTAAATTTAACTTATGAACTTTTCCTTCATTTGCTTTCCATTCTAAACCATAAGGGCTTACTTCTTTTTGTATACCTTGATCATCATACTGTGTTCTATCTACGCCTTCATAATATCTCAAATCAGGATCACAAACACTTAGTATCAGTTCGTCTTTTTCTTCTTTTGTAAGTACTAATGCCGGTGTATCAATTGCTTTGATATATGCTTTATTAATACATTCATTGGCTTCATAAAGCGCATACCCTATAGTATTGGTTTGATGATCTTTCAAGATATGGGCATATTTATCTTTTTGGATTACTGTATAAATCCCATCTTTATCTTTATCAATCATTTGCTTGATAGATTGCATTTCTTCTTTACAAGTATCTACAACGATCATATATTCATAATGTCCCTCACTAGGGCTGTACCCATGTTCAATGACTGCTTTTGCGAAATTCCCTTGTGTTGGTAACCCTGTGTTTTGTGCTCTTGATTGTTGTGTCTGACTTGTCAGTGTTATTTTGCAATCTCCTTTTACCACATAGCCATTCTGTTTATTATCAATTATGTACGTTGTTTCATTTAACGCCATAGTCTCCTCATAGTTAAGCCCTTTAATTGCTTTAATTCCAAGTAAGATTATAGATTCTTCTTCTCCACCTAAATGATTTTGAAATAAGGTTGTACGTGTTGGATACTTAGTATTTTCATTTTCTATATTCGTTCCAAGGCAAATGATTCTATTATCAAACATAAATACAGACTTTCTCGCTCGATGCGTACCATTATACTTTGGATGCTCATGTAACTTCATTGCAAAAACACCATTTTTACCTTCTATGTTGACACTTCCACAATAGGTTTCATCTGATAGAAGCATCTCTTCTACACCACCTACAGGATCAACTTGTATAATATGTGATTTAAGTTCGTCCACTGGCAAATGAATGGTTGTTGTTCCAGGCCAACTATTAAAGTCCCATCCTTCTTGAACATACCCACTTTCTTTATTATTAATAGGATTGCCTTTGGCTAAAATCTGTATATGTCCATGGGAAATATACCTACCATACAAATTAGCCTGCGCATAACTTTCATTTGCCCATAAATAACGACTAAATCCCTTGACACCTACTAACCACTCTGATCTTCTATGGAGTGCTAATGCACCATAATTGATTGACCAGTTCCCTATTGGCGCTTGTTCTTCTTTGATACCCTTAGCTAATAATTGCTGTGCTAGACTGTCTACCTTTTGATCGACTAAACGCATGTACGCACTAGCTACTTCCTCATCTATTTCATTCTTACCATCTGGGCTACCTGCTAATGCCATATATTTGAAAGGTACAATAGATAATGATTGGGTCCCTGTTGGGTGTCTACCAGATATACTCAGTAAATACTCCTTAAGATTACTATAAAGTCTAAATTGTAATACGGCATATTTTATGATCTGATGTTGCTCTTTAGGTAGCCTAAATACTGTACCACTTAACAAATAGATCATAAATGTTACACCTTCTAGGCCTTCTTTTGCATAAGCAGGATATAAATGAGTATGATGATAACCTGTTCCATCTTTTTTAAAAGGTCCACTTATTCCAGGTTTATGAGAACAGGCAAAAGTTAACCATTTTTTAAATTGGTACATTAAAGCCTCGCATTTTAAGTTATCTAAAAGTAAAATACTTACTAACATTCCCTCTAGCTCAGTATTTAAAACGTCCATATTCACACCGTTGGCCTCTAGCGCTTCATAAAAGATACGTCCTAATCCACAAAACCATGCCATATCTTGTTGCACTTGTTCTAGTAAATTTTCTTCTTGAAATACCTGTCTCATCATATAAAGGGAAGGATAGTAATAATCTCTTAAACTATATCCGAAATGGTGAACTGTTCCTACACTACTACCTGCTGCAACACCTTGATCATAGAGATGTTTATACATATCTAAAAACATTTGTTTTGCTAGATTTTTTTCATCTTCACCTATTGTATCTCTATAATAAATAGCTAGATCATACATTGTTTTTGTATAATCTTTTAGGCTAATGCTATCCATAGTATCAAGATCGGGGTGTTTATCATAGTCTTTAAAAATAATAAGTGCTGGATCAAAGTCAATACTTCTTCCTACTATACTTCCTTCGCTCTTACAGATCTTATAACTTCTATAAGTATCAATAATCTTTTCAAAGGTAACTTGACTTTTTAAATTTTTAAGATGTGCCTCATATCTTTGTTTGATTTTATCTAAATCTTCCACGCTATCTTTTGGATACTTTAGAGCTTGATTTTTAGATAATGCTCTATCATAAGTGTACAATGACATCCAATGGCTGTTTGCACCCCTATCTGCTGAATGGTTTACAAAAGGTACTTGTGGTGTTTTTGTATGATGTCTACCATCTAAAGGCGTTGATAAAATCATCAGCCCAATATAAATATCCTTTCCTGCTAATGTATCAGATGCTTCTACAGTCAGTTGATTCATTTGTTCATTTGGCTCACCCATCATATCTCTATCAAACATCACCCATGCTGAACGCCATCCTGAAAAGTTCATATTTAATGTAAAGTAGCAATTTTCTATACCATCTGTTTTAAAAACACATCTTATTTGTGTATCCTGAACGACCTCATTATAAAGATAAATAACAAAAGATTCCCTACTAAGGTCGATCCCACTCCCTTTAAATCTCTCGTATCCTATTGGTATGTTAAAATCTATTTGCGTTTTACCTTTTATCGACCACTTAAGGGATGTAGGCATAAATTTAATATGCTTATTACTTAGTGTAAGCGTAGAATTTTCATCAGTTGCTATAAAATCCTGAATAGTATCTTTAAAAAACAAAAGATTGCTTTTATGTTTCATATAATCTCCCCTCTTCATTTGAAGATGTATATTATTTTATTATTTTATTATTTTATTATTTATATCACTTTTATATAAGAACTTAAATATTCATTTTCTATGATTGTACACTTCTTTTAAGCTTAGTCTTTCTTCGCCTAATCTGTAAGTGCATCTTTAATGGGTACTAGGCACGTTAGTGGAAGGCTCACTTCTTCTTGCTACTATTATCTCTACCATAAAGTAAAAAGAACCTACTTATCTCACATACTTTTTGGTATGTTTAATAAATAGGTTCTTATTTTGTAAATCTCACTTTTTCAACAGTGGTGTCCTTCAAAGCAAATATTTTAACTATCTAATATTTTTTGAAATTAGATACAAATTCATCCACTTGATCTATGTATTTTTGTTTTTCTTCCTCGCTTAACCAAGCAATGTCAAATGAGTTTTTTGCAAGGGTAATAACGTCATCCATAGTTAGTTCATAAGCAGTAGCTAGTGCAAACATATCATCTGAAATATAGCTTTGGAAATATGCTGGATCATCAGAATTAATAGTAACCTTTGCACCTTTTTTAAGTAACTCTTTAATTTCTTTACCTTTCATATCTGAAGTTACAAATCCATTAGACACAGGACAACAAGTTAAACCTATTTTATTATCAATAATATACTCTACTAAGGTTTCATCCTCAACAATATTTGTACCATGGTCAATACGATCTACACCAATAACATGTAAAGCATCGCGAATATGTTCAATAGAATCAATTTGATCAATATCACAGTGCATTGTAATGTGGAAGCCATCTTTTTTTGCTAAGCTGAATACGTGTTCGAACTTTAAAGGCGGATTATTGCGTTCATCTGAGTCTAATCCTATACCCAGTACTTTATCCCTATAAGGAAGCATCATTTGATAATGCTCTAACGCAGATTCCTCACTCATATCACGCAAAAAGCACATAATAAGTTTTGACTGAATGCCTAATTCTTTTGCATCTTGGGTTGCTTTATAATACCCCTCTATAATTTCTTCAAATGAAATACCTCTTATGGTATGGGCTTGTGGATCAAAAAATAGTTCAGCGTATAAAACATTATGTTCCCTTGCTTTTTTCAAGTAGGCCATAGCAAGTTTATAAAAGTCATCTCTTGTTTGAAGTACATTCATTGCAGGATAATACACTGATAAAAATGAAGTTAAATCATTAAACTGATAACTTCTTTTTACTTCTTCTGTAGTAGATTGGTCAATACTAATATTATTTTTCTTAGAGAGTTCTAATTTCAAATCGGGTTCTAATGTCCCTTCTAAATGTAAATGTAACTCTGCTTTTGGAATACCATATATAAACTCTTTACTTACTGTCATTATATTTTCCTCCAATAATCAAATGAATGTTTTGGAACATCCGTTATATTAAATTTAAAGAATATTTCATTCATCAATAAACTATTTCAATTTATTTTATAACATTATTATACATCTATTTAAAAATTAATCAATAGTATTTCCGAATATTATTAAATATTTTTTACATAATGTTCGATTTTTATATTACTTTTGTCGGATTGTCCTATGCTACTTCTTACTTATTTTTAGAAGTATGCCATAATACAAAAAACCTACTTATCTCTTATACCTTTCAGTATATTAAATAAGTAGGTTCTCATCATTCATAACGACATCTTAAATTATAAACTATTTATTTTCTTGTGATGGTCCAACTAAAGGTTGCCAATGTGTAATGATATCAGCATGTTTACGATATGCTACATCACCGTTTTGATCAGGTTCTACCATGTAAAACCCATCTTCTCCAGCAATGATTTTTTCACCATCAAACATAGTCTTTAACAACCTTTCTTCTGGCGAGTTCCCTTCTCTACATATCTTAGTACTTATAACTGTTCCCTTTGTGTAATATCCAAGTACATTAAACTCATCCTTGTCATATCCCTCGTCAAAGTAATAGGTTAGTACCTTTTGCCCATTTTCTGGTGTAGCATCTTTTAATTTTATCCATCCTTTATGCATCTTCATTTCCCCCTTCTCCTCACACAATGATCTCTTTTGTTGGCAGCTTTTAAATTTCTTCTTAGGCTGTTATCCATTTCTTATATCTTCTATAATATCACACTTAAGGTGACAAAAAGAACAACTTTCATTCTTCTTGTTGTTTACTCATGTGGTCATGTTAGGTTTCTCTGTAATTATATTATTATATGCCATTTCTATAAATTCATATTATCTAACACTTCTTTCAACTTATTCATTTCATCCTGACTAAGTGTAACTCCCTTCCCCATCTTAGCATGTTCTGGCGCCCATTCACGTATATCGTACTTAGGTTCTCTATCATTCCAAGAAATGAGATTAAGCTCTTTTTGCCATCCTTTTGAACCTTCTGCTAGGACTGCTATATGTTTTACTATTTCGTATTTAATCTCTGCCATTGTGTATCCTCCTGACTTACCTGTTTTTACTTTAGTATAACTTACTCAGGTGTTGTTTAAAAGTCTTAAATAAAAGAACCTACTTACACCCATACCTTTTGATATGTTTAATAAGTAGGTTCTCACTTGTAAAACTTTACCGTCATATACAGTGATCAGTTGTATACGACTTACCTCTTAATTAGCTCATCCTCAGCAAGATTTACTGCGCGAGCCTCTTTAGTATGAATGCTTTGGACTTGCTAAACTAAATCTATGCCGTTGCTTATAAATCTATAATTAAACCTTCTATTTCTTTTACTTTAGCTTTTTCCCATTCACTTTGTATCCATAAATGGAAATAATATAATTCACTATATTGTAAACTCTAAATGGATTTTCTACCTCAAACTCTTTAACTTCTGAATCTCTTTCCATTTTAACCTGTACTACAGTTCTATGTTTATTCTCTATAAATTGAACCATCCCTATACGCATTGATTTAATACCTTTATCACTTATTAATTCAATTATACAACTATCTTCTTCACCCTCTACAGAATTCAATCTCATATAATCTGGTAAGTTATTATCAATTAAAATCATAACTTGGTTTTTACCTTCACTTACAATATCTCTATTTATCTGTGCTAACTCTTTTTTCTTACCCTCTAACATTTGTCCTGCTGCTTTATAGCGTTTCTTAACATCTGTCCCTATATGTTCTAAATTCTTTAGCCTATTTTGGATGTGGCTTAATTCCTTTTGTATCATTTTAATATCTTCGAAGCTACTTTCTGTACGTTCTACTTCTTTTTTAAAATTATTTAGTTCATTCTTTGTTTCCATAAGTATATTATTTATTTCGTTTTTCAATATTTCCTCTTTTGCTAAATAACTTAACTGTTTATTCATAACATATCCCTCCATCTACTTGTACTTTATTCCTTAGATGGATTGTCCTATGCCTTTATTCTTTATAATTTTTACAAAACCATTATATATAATCAAAATTCATCTTTAAAATATGAATATACTGATGTAGCTAGAATACTATTTATAACTTCTGCATACTACCGCTGACTACAACAAATATAAAAAAAGAGACTTACTTAGCCTCTTCACTTGTACCTTTTTCAATTAGCTCATCTTCTTGTAAAATCTTAATAAACTGTAACAATTCTTCTTTTTCATAGTCTTTTTCTAACTTCATAAATCCAAATTGTGTATAGAAATCAACAAGATAAGGAACATCTTTACATTCGAGTGTTACAATTCTTCCACCTAGTCGATTTTGTCCATCTAAAAGGGTATTTAAACAGTACTCCATTAATTCAAATCCCGTAATATAATGTTTGTATAAATCATTTTTACCAAACTGTCCAATGAGTATAGCTGGAAACTCCGTAATCTTTTCTCCTTTTATCTTGGCATTAAATCCATCAAAATCTTTAATCTTACGATTAGATAGACTATCAGGTATTCTTAACACCTGTAATGCCAAGGTAAAATAAGCTAGTACCTTGAATTCTTCACTATCCTCATCAAAAACAAGAAAGGTTCTACTCTTGCCTAACTTTTCAAACAATATGGCTTTTTCTTTTAAAAAGCTTTCTATATCGGGATCTTTTTTACACATAAAAATAGAAATAAGTTCTCGGGCCATTTGCTCGTCACTCATTTCTATCAATTTTTTTAACGAGATAATATTTGCTTTAATTTCTGTTCACCTCGCCTTTCTGTTTCAGGCGATATTAAATTTCTATCAATTTTTACACTCTTAGCATTGCTAGAAATAATTTTCACAAATGAATCTACTGCTTTTTTACTATTTAATGTAAAATCTTTATCAAATGATGCTGTAGCCATTCTATCCCCTCCTTATCTATTAAGATTCTAATATATTTTATATTTTCTCTATTATTAGTATATCCAACTTTCTTTAACTTAGTACCTATCATTTTTAACACTGCAGGATAATCTACCGATAGTTTATACTTATCCTACTTTGCTAAAACTATTAATATACTAGTTTAATTCTAACATGTTTCAATCAAAAAAATCAATATCCATTTAACAAAAACAAAAGGATAGGTCAGTCCCTCTAACCTTTTAGATTCGAGGGACACAGACCTAGCCTCTTTTTTGACATAAACTTAAAAGAATCTCTTTTTCTGCATCTGTTAAACGTGTAGGATTAAGTGTCTTATCTTTAATGGCTTCTAATTCACTACTTTTAGAAGCAAAGTAATTCTCCGTAGCATTATAACTTGGAAGTTGCATCATTAATTGTTTATCTAAAACTAAAGGTATTGTCAATATTTTTGAAAACTGTCTACTCCCGATAATGATAACTTCATCATTTTTAGCATCACAATCCAGTGCCTTAATTTCTTCATTATGTATGCCTTTTTCTAATATTTTCTCTACATAAAAATAAGCTGTTATATAACGCTTTTCACCTATTCTTGCATTAAAGAACAAATAAGAACCTACTTTAAGATTATTTTTAAGACTACGGCCATTCTGCTTACTATTTCCATACACCATTTGTGTAAAATTGGGATCAACATGACCTTTCTCTGCACATTCCGCACTATATGTAACTAACATATGATTCATTTATTACGCCTCCCCTGAATAAAAATAGTTTAATATACAAAATAATTGATTTAGTTAACATCATCATTCTAACAAATATATTTTCACACTAGCACTCTCCTTATTTGATGAAATAGTGTTCTGCTCACTAGCTACCATTAGATTATCAATGTACTTTCCTCTCTCTTAATTCTCCTATTATTTCTTCTAATCCTGCTAAATGACCTTTGTTAAGCGTATCATAGTACTTAACATGTTTTTCTGCCGCATCTAGAGCTTTAATAAAGTATGCTTCACCAAAATCCTCCCGAATACTTTCAAATAAATATTTATTCGTTGCATTATTAAAAGCTCTTTTGTATGTTTCCCCTTGCATCATCGCTAAAAAATCGTTATAAATGCTTGTGCAGAACCTTCCTTCATTCCTGTTTCCTTAGATATCTCTATCTTTGCTTCATTCCTTGTTAATTCATTTAAAAATACTTTTTTGGCAATTTCATAAGCTCTTTGGCTCATTTCAAGTGTAATCTTCATAATAATCCCCCTTTAAAACTGTTATTATAAATCCACATTCTCCCTTCTATTACTTTATACTCCTTAAGTCCTGCAACGCATAAAAAAAGTCCAACAATACTAGCTTAAAATACCTTTCAAGTTCATTCTAAGTAGTCAATGTTAGGTTTTAGTTTATAGTTGCTCCCATATTGTTGCATTCTGAGATGGGTCTAATCTATAATTTTTCTCTAGATATAAAAGAATTGACCCTATTAATACTTCTGGTCCTTCAGCAATCTCAAGTTTACTAAATGTAGGAAAAAATCTTTAGCAATTGGCATTCTTACTCCTATTTTAGATTGACTATACGCTTTTAAAGCACCCGCCCCCTAATAATAACACATTCAGTTATCTTCTCCTTTATACTATATAAAATTTGCAGTTAGCCACAAAACATGTCTAGCCACTTCTAGCTAAACCCTTATTTTTCAATATATGACCCATCCAGGAATCGAACCCATGATTTCACCGTGGAGAGTGAATAAGTTTTTTCGTTGTAGCGATTGACAGCCAATGAATTGATCAAAAATCAAGGTTTGAGAGTAGTTTGTTTTAATTTTCTTTTTTTATTTTTGACATTGAATTATAAGGAGTTATTTAAATTTATTTGCAGTAAAATTTGCAGTTATTTCTTAAGCTATACAGTCACACTGCCATTCTGTTCTTTTGCCTCTTCCTCTTCTATCTCCATTTGTACATCTACAAATTGATGGCTTATTTTTTCACCTACTATTTCCATGGTTTTAATTATCATCATCTTGTCTATCGTTGGATTCAACATGGTTAAACAAGTTGCTATTTGTATCAATGAAATAGCAGTATTTTGTCCAGGGTCAGCTAATCCATAATTTGAAGCTCCACTTAAAAAGAAATTTGTTCTATCCTTCTCTCCCATAAGTGCTAAACTCATACTATTGCCTTTTGGACCTGAGTGTATTTGATTACATGCCATTTTATAAAAAGGATGTAAATGTTGTAAATTTACTTTTTCCTCCATCCCCTTAAAACTTCTTTTCCATTTCGGCAGTATTTCACTTGTCCACCCATATTCTTTAGCGAATTCTTCTCCATATTTTACAATTAACCGTTCTCGCTCTCTTTTAATTCCACTAACTTCTTTCTTGGATAATGGTTCAAATCCTAACCTTCTGCACTTTTTTTGGTACTCTTCCATTTCTCTATAGTTTTCTATTGCTTCATACTCTAAATATTTTAATGCTAGCGTTTCATCATGATCAAATATAAAAAATGCTAATACGGCTAATTCATGTAATGTTCTCCAACGTGCAAAAGCCCCGTCTGGAAAACCACTACGCAATAATGCAAGAATTTCATACGAAATCTGGCAAGCTCTAGTATGTATTCTATATAACACATTAAACTTATGGCTATCCCAATTAGTATCTTCAAATTGCTGTGCAAATTCCTCGCCTACTTCTGTATTCATTACTATCAGCATTTCTAATAAATTAAGCGGCTTCATCCATCTTCTATTAAGCCTAGCTTCAAATTCGCTCCTAATATAGCTATGTTCTTGTAACATTTCTCCAGAATCTTTTATGAGTCTCTCGAACAAAATCTTTGATGTCTCAGGTAATGATTTTTGAATTACCTTATCTATTTGTTCCGCTGAATCTATCCTTATATTTTTTTCATTTAATAATTCACAAAATGCTTCTTGATACTGATAAAAAAGTTTCCCCATATATTCACCTCAATATTTATCATCTGTATTATCATCTTTTAAAGCTGTTTTTCTATGGCTGCATAAATTTGTAGTATGTTTTTAATACGGAACGACTTGATCCTTAGTCGAGCCGATATGCCAATTGTAATGTGTGTGTGAAATTATTGATACTCCATAGACTTATATGATAAATACTAGATTCTCCTATGGTTATCTTATCAAACCCCTTTACTTCTTTCGACATATTTATATCTTTTCCATATCATAATTTTTCCTATTATTTGTTCCTATATTATTTAAAAACTGATAGTGCAAGTCCTCCTCATGAAACTTCTTGCATGACCTTCCATCCACTAATTATCTGGGTTGCATTAGCCATCCCGCTCCTAATACGCTTACTAATCATATTAATCTCCATCTCTACAAATACACCCATCATTTTAATTACTCCATCTGTCATAGCATCCAATTGTCCTTTTGAACAGTCTACTATAAAGCCACCAATAACAAGTTTTAGTTGTTTCTCTTTTACTATATCTATAATCTTACACAGTTGTTTGGTAATTCTTGTAATACTTGATACCTCCGTAGTAATAATAGTATCTCCTTCAATCACTTTATGTAATAACTTTCCTAATTCTACCCTATCTACCTTTGTACCACTCTCATACTCCCAATACATATTCTCTTCTTAGGTATCCTATGTTCCCTTTTCTGTCTATTTATATCCTGTCTATCCTCATCTGTTGAACATGTTGCATATCCATATATAGTCATAATAAGTTCCACCTTTATCATTTATTGACCTTATGATTTCTTCTCTATTCCGATATGTCAACAAAACCATTTCTTTTTGTACACACCCATTCTAAACTAATCATTAAACTCCGTATATTTCCTACTATTCCCCTTAGACTTACTCACAGGATACTTCTTCTCGTTTTTCTCTATCTTCTTTAGCATAATCTCTTCTGCCGAAACACCGAGTGCATCCGCCATATACAGGCAGTAAATCATTACGTCTGCTAATTCATCCGAAACTTCATCTAATTTATGCTGGTTATCCCATTGAAAGTGTTCAAGTAATTCACCAGATTCAATGGCAATAGATTTTGCTAAGTTTTCTGGTGTATGAAAGGGTTTCCATTCTCTTTCTTCTCTTATTCTTCTTATCTCTTTTAATACCTTTTCCATATGATGTGTACCTCCTTGCTTTTTGTCTATCTTGTTTATTCTCCGTATTCTGTTGGTGTTTCTGCTATTTGCATTGCTTCAGTGTTTATCTCATAAAGATTTCTCTGTACTTCCTCATAAGTAGGCATAAACTGTTTGAAGTAAGTACGTAGTGGCTCATCACAAATGTAAATATACGTCCCTCGAATGCCTCTTGTCAGCAATGTCTTATAGATATTTAAAATATAGCGCTTTAATATCTCAGGGTCTTTGATTGTTTTTTTACCATTCATATCATAGTAACATGTTTCATCAATAACAATTTCACCCTTCTCATAGCGTATTTCATTTCCAATGATTACGCCTACATAGTTCAAATCATAGCCTTGTATCGTATGAATGCAACCAACTTCTTCTAGAGCATATTCTGAGTTTACCCAGTCTTTTAGGACAGAATTCCATTTAAATTGTTTATCTTGAATATGAATGTCATAGGCATTAGGATCATTTTTAGACTGCCATTTCCATGCATAACCTGCTACCATCCTACACAACTTGTACCTTTCATTTTGCACTCTAATACGGTCATACATCAAGCCTATATCATCAAACTGAAAGAGTTCATACTTATCAAAGCTTTGTAGTGTATCTTGGCAACTATGTAAGATATTATGGATATATGCAATGTAGTCATTTCCACCCATAACCCGCATTTGTGAAGAAATCACATGTTTTTGTGCCTGTAAGGCTGCAATCTTTTCAGGTAATATGTCTGAAGGTTTAACCGATTGATTTTTATCGTAGCAAAGTACAACATGCTTCGCTGCTTGCATAATCCAATCTAATTGGTCTCCTTCATGAATATCTAAACCTAATGTTCGATTAGCATTGTCAAAAGCCCCCATATTACTGATATTGACACGGCGATTTAAACGATGTGCTTCATCTACTATAAGCACATCATACTCCTCTTTCACTACATCAAAAGGACTTAAAACCATACTTGCACTTAAGTCTTTAACCGCCCTAAACACATTTTTCAAGGTAGCTCTTAAAGGTGTCATCGGAATGACTAAGCCAATCTTTTTATCTTTTGTTTCCTCATACTCTTTTAGATATTTCATTAAATAAATAGCAACAATTGTCTTACCTGTTCCTGGCTCCCCTTGAACAATATGTTTACTTGTTTCTTCTTGCGTAATACTATCCATAATAGTGTTTACTGTTTCTAGCTGCTCCTCATTCAATGCTTTATATGGAGAATACTTAAACAAATCACTATTTCTAATTTCAAAGATGCCTTTTTGAACGATTTTACGCTCTCTAAGTTCTTCCCATATCACTTCAAACTTAGCTTGATACTTTTCTCGATCAAAATAACTGTGATTTATTAATCCTTTATTCCCGTTTTGAAGTTTGTATTTTCCATCAGCAGCCATATACTCAATCAATAACGATTCAATATCTAAAGTTGCTGACTTATTGAAATCATCATCCGCTATAATATGAATAAAATCTAGTATCTTCCGCTCTGCCTTTTGGTAATGTTGCTGACTCCTATTGTAAGCATGGAGCGTTTCCCCTACATATGCTTCCTTTTTACCTTCTAAAACATACACAACAGGCCAATCCTTACCATATTTATATTTTTTTATTTTATCGAACTGTTCCTTTTCATAGTCAAAAGTCTTAATTAGGCCCATTTACTCACCACACTATATATTTTGTATTTTTATTATAATTCTCCAAATTTATTATACCATAGTTCTATATTTTACATACTTTAAATTTCCTAAACACCAATTCCCTTGTATATATATTTTTATTTATCCTTGACTCTTTACTTGTTTCAACTGCATATCTGCATGTCATAAAACATACTAAAATATCAAAACAGAAGATTGACCCTAAGCCTATCTCCTGTTTTGATTTTAATTCCCCTTATAAAGTTTATCAAAATATTTGTCTATACCTCTTATACCAGTCTACTTTCCAATTCATCTCTTCACATAAGTGTTTAAGTTCTACTTCATCATTGATTCCTCTGGTTGTAATGATTTCATGGGTTTTCTTATTCACTATCAACCCATTTTCAATATGATCTGATAAAGTTTTATAGATTCCTACACTTCTAACATGAGAAAAATCTGATTTGCTTTTATTTAACTTTTCTCCCGTTAATTCGTCTTCTTTCAAATTATATTTCTTTATTCGTTTGCGTTTGAGCGTCTTACGTTCTTCTTTTAGGGCATTGTCATATTCCATTCTTAATCTTGCTGCCTTATCACATCTATTGATTGCATCATAATAATCTTTGGACGTTTCTAGGTAAATCCCCTTTCTGCCTATGCCGTCTTCTTCTATAGTCCTTGCTATAAGTTCAAGTATTTTAAATCCTCTTACATAACTCTTGTTTCCTCTATTTACTTTAAACTCACTTTCTATTCTTGAAAGTTGGTATCTTGCATTGTCTTTATTGGTTCTTAGTATAGTATGTAATTTATCCGTATTTACCCAAAGCCAGCCTTTAGCATCAATAATGGTACCTTCTCTCCAAGCATTTGAAATACCTGTGACTGTCCCTTTATTTGCATGACTATTTAGTGTGGGTTCTATAAATGTTAAGTCTTTTACAGGATAAACATTTAGTAATTCATACTTACTAATGATCTTCACCTCCCTATCATTTCATTATAAAGATCATTAAGCTGACTCATGGCTTCAGCTGCCTTTACATGCTTACTTACATCTGGATGAATCTTCTTGGAAATACTATCTCTCCATTCTTTAGCCTTTTTCTTATTTTTAAAATGAATCGGGCATATTCCTAACTTTTCAACGCGTTGTCCACCATCTAGTTCAAGTAAGTAGTAAATATATTCTTGTTCTTCTGATGCAAAATAGCCTTCTGTATATTTAGTTTTTCTTATTTTTGTACTTATCTCTTCTTTAACGCATGCTTTGTTGAGCTGTTGATTCAACTGTTGCAACATAACAATCTTTTCGTAAAGTCCTTTCCATCCTCTTGCCTTAACATTCACTAGATCCCCTACAACACTTTTAACTTCTTGATAGACATTTTTAAAACTACCAAAGCGCTTTAAATCCTCTACAGACTCTACAGCCATCCACTCCATCTTTAACCCCCTCTTTCTACAAAACTGGTATTAATATATTCTTCTAACACACTATATATACCTCCCATACTCTTTAACTCTCTATTTGCAACAAAAATAGGGGCTAGATTTCTCTAAGTCCTTATCTCTTTAACCCTACCTACAATGCCTCTTTCAACCATGACCTTTCATATAACTTCTTTTTGTTCCACCCATTCTATTTACCTCCAAAGAAGAACTCTTCTATATTAAAGATCTGTGCCATGAGCATCATTTCAGAATAAGCCCAATCTGTGGCATCTTTCATTTTTCTTATAAGTGTTTACTTGCTTATACTTAAACGTTTGAAAGCTCTATTTATAGTGACTTAGAATACTACAAAATCAACTAAATATAAAAAGAGCCAACCAAAGTAATACTTTGACTAGATCTCATCTGACATTTTATTTCTGCTCTATATAAAACTCTATATAGTTCATCAATCTATAACCCTTATCTTATTGTGGACTTTAATTACTCCTTCTTTATACTTCTATAAGTTCTTTATGTAATTCTCTATATCTATTGTAGGAAACTTATTCTCCTCAAACTGTCTAATTAGCCACCCATTATAGTCATAGGGCAATTTTTCTTCTTGTATCAATAACTCAAATACAATGCTTGCTACAGGTAAATTTCCTCCATAGCGTTTCTTAAGGGCATCTCTTAGTTCTTTTTGTGATTTATTTCCAGATATATACATCAAATAGTGGTCTGCTGCCATTACAAAATCTTCCTCGTTTCCAGAACTTTGTAATAATAGCCTATTCTTTTCTCTTAGGTATGCATCTTGCTCTACGTAATGCTCATAATATTTTATGAGTTTACTACTAGCAAACCCATGCATTAATTCATGTCCTACTAATTGATAAATATCTATTCCTTCATTAAACATATCTAGTAAATTACCGCCATGTAATGCGAATGCTACATTCCCACTAAAATAGGCTTCATAAACTTTTACTTCCTCAATAGGTTGTATTGCTTTGAAATAGGCAATATTATCTAGAAGTTGGCTTGGATTTTTTTCGTCTAACTTACCTGCTTTTAAAGCTATCTGCTCTTGCAATTTAGGTAATATCTTTGTATACCAAAAGTTTTCAAACCCTATATCTTGTAATAATTTCAACCTTTTAATGTAATCTTCTGCTCTTCCTTGAACAAGGTACTTCAATTCAAAAAATATATAGGAAGCAGTAAAATCATTTGTCACCTTTTCCCTAACAATCTGGTTTACATCTTCAATATTTTCCAAAATATGAATTAGATCTTGTAAAGACAAATTTTCTAAGCTTTGATTATGTGTATAGGCACTGATAATATAACACAGATTAGATGCACATATACAATCATTATCTAATCTTCCATCTAGTTTCTCTTCTAATTCATCTATTGCATCTTGTTCCTCTTTTCGCAACCTTTTGTCTTTCCTACATCTAGTCTCTAAATAACAAATAGCATCTAATGCCACAGAAGTATAGAATTTTATTTCCCCCATTTGACCTTCCTCCTCAATTTTCATTAAATATATTTTAGTTTATTATCTATTTAGCATAGTATTAAATAGCTTTAAAGCTATTTTAACACAATATTTTATTATATTCTAAATTAATTATTACAATCATCTAACATTTCTCATAATATGATGCTTTTTATTAAACTTTGTTGTAAGATATTCTCATATAAGTAATATTATATAAATACCACTAAATAAAGGAGTGATTTACGTGTATCTACATGAAATGGTCGCTTTCTTTCCTTTTTATAACGAGGAAGCAAGGGATTGCACCCGTGTTTACTTGAATGATGGCTCGGAACAAATTTACAATGAACCTATTCAATCTTTCATTAAAAACTGGCTTGATTATTATCATCTTGATATTAGTACACTCCAACGTTATGCCTATAGAAGAATCTATAGGAAGGTACATATTCCTATTGTTATAACCCATGAGCACTTTTATCTTCCTGTTAAAATGCGTAAAACTTATGGCAAATACGACCATGCTTATGGCTATATCTTAAGAACCGAATCACATGGTTATGAATTTTACTGGAAATACCTGCGTCCTGAAGATCGCCTTATTGTAGAATCTCAAAAAACTTATATTCGCAACCAAGAACTGTCTGCTTTAGTCCTTGCTTATGATTATTATAAATATGGGAGAGACCTAGAATTTCTCCGGCGTCCCCCTAATCCTTCATAACAAAAAGTCCCTAATACCTATACCTAGGTATTAGGGACTTTTCTCCTTTTACTCTTGATTATGTTGTGCTAAGACTTTACTTAAGTGAGTAATCGTTGTAGCTAAAGTTTCTATTTTTCCTTCTATTCGTATAAGTAAATACATGGACAAGATAATGGGAAAGCCAAAATTACCAATTTGACTAAGAAGCTCCTCCATCTTCTTATACCTCTTCTAAGTCTACTGCATCCACTTGTTGAATCACATATTTAGCACCTGCAATACTGTTTGCTTGTACATTTTCGCCTATGGCCCCACTATTTAGGGCTACTGTCATGGCCTGCTTAATGTCTCCCGCTGTTAGTAATTCGGATGGGTTTGTAATGGTAATCGTCTCTTGAGTTTTAACGGGTGTGCCAAAGGTTAATACTAGATTTCTTTTTGTAACTTCCATTTTCTTACCTCCTTATAGGTTGATTTTAAGCTTGATTTAATAACTTAGTTTCTACTACTTTTGTGATTTCATTAATCTCTTCCTTATTTAGGCTGCCAATAGCTTGTCCAAGGGCATATAAGTTTTCATCCGTTGCTGCCTTGTTACAATGTCCAATTGTTTGAGAACCTTTTACAAATTTAATTACCACTTTCACTTCATCCATTAAAGCTGTAACTGCCATAATTCTTTTCCTCCTTAGTTGCTTTTTTTCTAAGCACCGGTTGCTTATACCTTATATATACGGAAAGGGTTCTCATTTTCCTCAAAATATCTTTTTAACTTTTTTAAAATATAATACTTTTTACAGGTCAAAGCCTTGTAGCTCATAGACTTGCGTCTTGCTAAATAATTTAAGGGCTGTTCCTTGATATATAGCTCTACTAAAAGTGTATATTCTTCTTTCTTTAAAGTCTGTAGCGCTACTTTTAATTGCTCCAATTCTTCTTTGGCTAAAATTTCACCTTCCACTTCTACACTTTCATCCATCATATGAGATAACATGTCACATTGAGAATCAAAGAACAAGACCTCCCGTTTTCTGCACACATAATCTCTTCCCCACCTATAAAGCATAAATTTAAAATAGGCCTCAAACTTCATCTTTTCTCCAGCCTTATAAGTACTAAGCGCTTTATGAAGAATTAAATAGCTTTCTTGAAGCAAGTCTTCCTGACTATAGTCTATATCTTTTAGTCGACTGGCCCACTTCATACATAGAGGACGTAATCGCTCCCATAACTCATATGTATATGCAGGGTTATTGATGCTTTCACTTACTAAAGTTTCTATTGTTTTTTCTACCTTACCTTTGTTCATCCTACACCTTTTCTTGCTGCAGCTTTTGTATTTGCGCATCTTTACTTTACTGCTTTTTAGCCAAGGTGTACATTTGCAGTAAAAGCTTTTCTCCCTTGGGAATTTTCATTTTTCCCTTGGGCTTTTACTTTTCCCCCATGGGTTTTTCTATCTTCCCTCTGGACTTTTAAAAGTCCTGCCTATTTGCAAGATATTTGAGGAAATCTCTCCCCCATTCCGTAAATATAGGATGAGTAAGAAATGCACATTCTACATTTAGGAGGAGATATTGATGAAACGTTTAGTGTATGATCCAAGTCTTAACAAAGCTACAGGGAGTGTCACAGCAACTTTATTATTTCTTCAACTAGAGCATTGGTTTAAGGTGACAAAGGATAAGCCTTTTTATAAGTTTTTAGAGCCTTGTGAAGACCCCCATTACCGAACGGGAGATAGCTGGACTGAGGAGTTAGGCTTTTCTAAACCTGAGTTCCGTACAGCTTTTAGCCACATTGGAAAAGTATATAAATCTAAGAAGTCCTACCTAGAAAGCAAGGATAAATTTGAAGGTAAATGTTATTTATCCTACTACGACCGTATGAAACGTGTCACTTACTATATGCGTAATCCTGAAGCTGTTAAAAATCTTCTTAGAAAACATGAAAGTACACTTCCATCTTCACGAGATAAACATTCTTTACAATCTTTAAAACCATATTCTATCAATCAGACTATACAACCTGAAGAAGTTTTAGAACTTTTTAAAGCCCACTGTCCTAGCCTTGCTTCTACTGCACGTATTACACCTACCCTTAAAACTCGTCTAAATCAGCTTATCACCTACCTTAGGGAAAGAGGAGAAAATATATATGAACGCCTAAGGGAAGCCTTTACAAAAGTGGAACAATCCGATTACTTATGTGGTCGCCTCCCTCATAGTAGGTGGCGTGCCTTATTGAGCTGGATTTTAAAACCGGATAAGTTCTTCGCCATCTTGCAAGATGCTTATGCACCTTTTGTATTAACTTATAAAGACAGTTATGTACAGACAGATTCCCCATCTCCATCTAAGAGTTCTTCTATTCAATATTCTTCTAGAAAATCTCTCTTTACTTTTAACCGAATGGAAAATCATAACTTTGATCTCACCCTTCTTGAAGCCCGTGAAAGGGCTTTACAAGAGGCCAGATATGACTCAAAAGTGCCCAATTCACCTCCTGGTGTTTTGTAAGTTTTAGACAAATCTAAAGACAAATTTAAAATTTTTGAGGAAATCTTCTAGCCTTTCCGTATATATATAGGTGTAAGGCAAACAAATCCTAGGCATTTGCTTTACACCATAA
>URVM01000010.1 GCA_900551325.1 uncultured Eubacteriales bacterium
CCCATTTTTATTGTATTTTTTACTGGAAAGATTTAGTGTTAAGTTTACGCTTATGATAAATTAATATAGGGGGAAGGGGCGTTTAAATATGAATGATATTGATAAGCTTAAGCTAATTAAAACAAGCACTTTAGTAATATTTATTATTGCGGCAGGATTTATTGCATGGAAGGAATACTATGGTGTAGGAATAGTGTTGGTGATTATTGGATTTTATATAGAGTGGAAATGGTATAGGTGTCCTCATTGCAATGAACGATTAGATACTAGGATGCACATAGATAGTTCAATACATTGCCCTTACTGTGGTGATATGATTTCACTACCAAAAGGTTATAAAACAAATAAGTAATTATTATGAATAGATAAGATTAAGGGGGAATATATGCTAGTTCTATTAATATCTATTTTTATTATGATAGGGTTATTAACTGCTATTTTAATAGAAATGAGATTGATTAAAAAGGTATTAATAATAATAGCTAAAGACATAAGAGCTAAGAAATAAAATGAGCAATATTATATAAGAGAAGAAGGTGTAGTATGAAAGTAGCAGTAGTATATTTTTCATTAGAAGGTAATACAGAGTATGTAGCACAAGAAATAGCAAAGCAGATGAAGGTAGATATAATTCCTCTAATACCCCAAAAACCTTACCCAACAGGGAAGATCAGTAAATTTATATGGGGTGGGAAGAGTATTTTATTCGGTGAAACACCTGGGTTAAAGACTTATGATTTTAATGTAGATCACTATGATATTATTGTTATAGGCACACCTATTTGGGCAGGAACTTTTACACCACCTATCAAAACCTTTCTAAGAGAAAATAATTTAAGCGGAAAAAAAGTAGCATTATATACATGCCATAAAGGTGGGGGTACAGCAAAATGCTTTGAGAAACTAGAAAAAGAGCTATCAACTTCTACACTCATTGATAAACTTAGCCTTATTGAGCCTAAGGATTCTAAGTCCACAAATGATAAAGAAATGATTAGGGCATTTAGTAAAAGCCTAAGTTAAAATATAAACACTAATCAATTACTTCCATTCTTAGAACTATATTGGTCAGAGGATCAAACTACATTTGAATACCGTTTCTAATAATATTTTTGAAGTATTTTATGTATAGTTAAAACTTATATTTGGGATGATGTACCTGCAGCTAGAGGCATATTTTTTGGTTCTTTGCCAATGGTTGGGATATGCCAAGTAATGATTATAGGAGATTGTATAGTAGTAAACTATACAGTCTCCTTTATTTATGATCAAAGACATAAAGAATTCCATTTCTAAAACGATTGAAGCTACCATAGCCATAAACTGGGATCTTTCAAAAGTACTAGTAATCATGCTTAAGGGATAGCTATTGATTTGAATACAAGCCAATTTTCACTAGCAATGTATATAGATGCCAATAAGTAAGCTAGTAATCTTAATTAAATTCTATTCAAAAAAGTTTTTCAACCTGTGGGATTTAGTTAGGAAAATTCATAGTATTATTGCATATAAATTGAATGATTTTTAATTGATTTTAAATATAATTATATAATAATTAGAAAAATTAGGATATAATATAAGAAATATGTAAAAAAATATATTTAGTTAATAGAATTTTTAATATAAGCAATAAGAAAAGAGGTACAAAAGAAAATGTGGTATACAAGAGATTATAGACGTATTTTCATGGATATGCATCTAAGTGATGCGAAACCTGATGAGTATCTATCTAAGTTAGATGTAGATGATTTTGTAACAACTTTAAAAAATGCAAATGTAAACAATGTAGTAGTGAAGGCAAAGTCTCATGTGGGATTACATTACTGGCCAAGTAAATATGGTAGAATGCATGAAGGACTAAAAAGACGAAATCTTGATTATGTAGGTGAAATGATTAAAAAATGTAAGGAAAATAACATAAGCGTTGTAGTATATCTTTCACAAATCTATGATAACTATGCATATGAACAACATCCAGCATGGCGAATTGTAAATAGTGAAGGCAAGAGTTCTAGAGAAGACAATACACGATATGGTTTGGTATGTCCTAATAATCTAGAATATCGTTCATATGTACGTGAGATACTACAAGAATTAGTATTAACATATGAATTTGGAGGTGTATTTTTAGATATGCCATTTTGGCCAAACATTTGTTATTGCCAATCATGTAGAGAACGTTACTGGAAAGAGACAGGTACCTATATCCCACGTAAAGAGGATTGGAATAACCCTCAATGGGTAGATTTTGCTCATAGAAGGCAAAGATGGATTGAAGAGTTTGTGGAAGAAAGTACAAGAGCAGTAAAAGAATTAAATAGTGCAATAAGTGTTGAACATAACTTTGCAGCAGTTGGATGTGGTTGGATTCATGGGGATACAGAAAAATTACTCCATTCCTGTGACTATGCTGGAGGGGACTATTATGGCGGATATCTAGAACAAACTTTTATGTGTAAATACTATAATAATGTTACACCTAATAAGCCATTTTCATATATAACATCTAGATGTGATCCAAATCTTTATGCCCATACTGTAAGCCGTTGTGAAGAAGACTTATATATCCATGCAATGAATGCCTTGGTACATAATGGTGCATTTTCTATATGTGATGCAATGAATCCTAATGGAACAATTAATAAAGAAGTTTACCACGATACTATTGGACCAGTATATAAACAGACTTGTAAATATGAACAGTATGTAAGTGGAGACATGATTGCTGATGTAGCCATATGGTATAACACTAATCTAAAGGCAAATGATAACTTTATACAGTCTCCATTTGCAGTAGCTAGTGTTATGCAAGAATATAATATATTATACGATGTAGTAGGAAGTAAAAATTTAAAAACATTACAAACTGAAGTACTTTCTATAAATGATGTATATTGTATAATAGACGAAGAAATGGGTGCTATTGAAGATTATGTGAGAAAAGGTGGTAAAGTATTTATTACAGGTAGGCTTGGACATAAGCGACTTGAAGAATTACTAGATATTGAGATGATTGGTGAAAGTGAGTATGGTTATACTTACTTAAATCCTACAAAGATAGGCAAAGAACTATTTGAATCTTTTAATGCAAGTAATCCTTATCCAATTGAGAGAAAAGCAATTGAGTGTATACTTAAAGGAGAAGGGAAAATTCTTGCAACACTTACATATCCTTATACAAAGCCTGGAGATAGGCAATTTTCGGCAATTCACTCTAATCCACCAGGAATTCATACAGACTTACCAGCAGTAATAGAAAAACAGGTAGGAGAAGGGAAAATTCTCTGGGTTGTTACACCTTTAGAACTAGCCCATGCCCATTACTGCAGAAAGGCAGTATTTAGTTTAATTAATTCGTTAGTAGGAGAAAGGAAAATTCAGAGTAATGCTCCAGTATTTGTAGAGGTTACACATTGGCATAAAGATGGAAAATGCTATTTGAGTAGCATTAATCAACAAACAGTATCACCTGTGTATCCAATTAGTGAGATTAATATTACACTACCATACGTTTGTAAGGAGGTTACATTAAAAACACCTTCGGAACAACCTATTCGAGTTTTATATGAATCAGATAAAACGATTATTTATTTACCTAAGCTTTATATATTCCACTTAGTTGAAATAAGTTACTAAAAGTATGAGTAAAATTATGGTGGAAATTAGGGATTATATTTAATTTGAAAGTTTATTGTTAAATCTATGTTAAATTTTGTGGTTTTTGAAAAAAACATGTTATAATCGATTTGAATTTAATTATACAACTCGAGGAGGACAATATGTCATCGGCAGATATTTTAATGTTATTTGGTGGTTTAGGTTTGTTTTTATACGGCATGAAAATGATGAGTACAGGCCTAGAAGTAGCGGCAGGTAATAAACTAAAAAGTATATTAGAGAAACTTACTTCTAACCGTATTTTAGGTGTGGTTGTAGGAGCGGTTATTACTGCTATTATTCAAAGTTCATCTGCTACAACAGTTATGGTTGTAGGTTTCGTTAACTCAGGTCTTATGACACTTTCACGCGCCGTTTGGATTATTATGGGTGCTAATATTGGTACAACGATTACAGGTCAGCTTATTGCACTAGATGTTGGTGCTATGGCGCCACTCATTACTTTTATAGGGGTAGTGATGGTTGTATTTTTTAAAAATAAAAAGACTAACTGTATAGGAGAAATTATTGCCGGTCTTGGAATATTGTTTTTAGGGATGAACTTTATGAGTGATGCTATGTCACCACTTCGTGATTCAGAGGCTTTTGTCAACCTTATGACAACATTTGAAAATCCTATTTTAGGTATTTTAGCTGGTGCATTATTTACAGCAGTTATTCAAAGCTCTTCTGCTTCGATTGGAATTTTACAAGCTCTTGCAGCAAGTGGTGTTATTGGATTAGGTAGTGCAGTTTATGTATTGTTTGGTCAAAATATTGGAACATGTATTACAGCACTTCTTGCATCCATTGGTACAAATAAAAATGCAAAGCGTACTACAATAATACACTTTATGTTCAACGTAGCAGGAACGCTCATCTTTGTTCCACTTTGTATGTTTACACCTCTTACAACATGGGTAGCATCAATGGCACCTAATAGTGTAGCGGCTCAAATTGCAAATATGCATACATTATTTAACATTGCAACAACATTAATTCTTTTACCATTAGGAACGTACATGGTAAAACTTGCAATAAAAATTCTTCCAGGTGAAGAAAATGTGGCTCATCACAAACAACTTATTTTTGTAGATGAGCACAATATGGGTTCTATTGCCATCGCAACAGGGCAGCTCAAACAAGAAGTTTATCGTATGTTTACTTTAGCTAATATAAATTTCCAAAAGGTATTGAACGCACTTTTACATAATCAACCTTTAGATGAAGCCAAGATTATAGAAAATGAAGAATGTCTAGATTACCTTAATACAGAAATTACACATTACGTTTCGAAAATCTCTACCTATAGCGCATCTGAAGAAGATGCTAAAGTACTAAGTTGTCTCTTTAAACTTAGTGCAGATATGGAGCGTATAGGGGATCATGCCTACAATATTTATGAAGGCATTAAAATGGCAAGAGAACAAGGTATCAATTTAACAGATGAAGCACTTAGTGAGTTAGCAGAAATGCACACTGTTTTGTCAAAAGGATTTGACACTATCCACAATACAAATGTTCACACTTTAGAGGAAGACTTAAAAACGATTATACATACAGAAAATCAAATTGATATGATGGATGAAGAGTTTAGGGGCAATCTTATGATTCGTATGAACAAACAATTATGTGCACCTGACTCTGCTTTAGCGTATAGCCAAATGCTTATTGATATTGAACGAATCTCTGACCACATACTTAACATTATGGAATCTCTTCAAGAAACGCAGCTTATTTTACAAGATTAATGTAAGTCATGGTAAATGAGCATTCTAAATAGACAGGTTATACTTGTTATTTAGTAAAGAAGATAATAGAAATAACATTATTGTGAAAGGTTATATACTTTCTATAACATCTATAATTAAAGAAATAGAATAAATATTCACCCCCTATACGAATGGATATGCTCCTTTCCAGATAAACAGTTAAAATAATAAAACTATTTATCAAGGAAGGAGAATAATACATTATAAGTTTTAGGGGGATTTTTAAATTGAAAGGAAGCTTCTAATAGTAATAATATTTGTTACGCCTTTGAATGTACTAACATAGTTAGGTCAGGCCTTCCTAATTGTTCACCAAATTGATTAGGGAAAAGATAATCTGCATCCTTTTTACATTTATTTTCCATAAAAAAATACACCACTTTCATCTAAAATTTTAGAATTAAGCAGTGTAAACAATACTTAAATACCTTATAAATACTACATTTCTCTAAAGAGTCCGATAACCTTACCAATAATTTGTACATCTAAACAAAAGATTGGATCCATGGTGTCGTTTTCTGGCTGAAGTCTTACACGGTTTTTTTCCTTAAAGAAGCGTTTAACTGTTACTTCATCACCTAAAAGTGCAACAACGATATCGCCATTGTTAGCAGATTCTTGCTGACGTACGATAACGTAATCTTTATTTAAGATACCAGCATTAATCATGCTATCGCCTTTTACACGGAGCATATAAACTTCTCCGCCTCTTAGCATATGGTTTGGAAGTGGATAGTAATCTTCAATTTGTTCTGCTGCTAAGATTGGCTGGCCTGCTGTAACTGTACCTAAAATTGGTACGGGTGTCACATGGTCGCTAATCCAATCTTTGGTTTCGTCAATGACTTCAATAGCACGTGGTTTAGCAGGGTCTCTTTTTATATAGCCTTTTGCTTCTAGGCTACTTAAATGGCTGTGTACTGTAGATGTGGATTTAAGTCCTACGGCAAGACAGATTTCTCTTACTGATGGTGGATAACCACGTTCAGCACTGACTTTTTTTATACAATCTAACACAGCTTGTTGTTTTGTTGTAATATCCTTCATAGTGTCCCCTCTATTTCATTCTTTTTTCCCATTATAGCATACCTTATTTTTAATATCAAACATTCGTTCGTTTAGAGGAATAATTAAACAGAAGGAATTTATATTTTAGTTTCGATAGGTGGAGTATAATGATTCATATTTTCCGATAAAAACTTAATAGAAGTAGCGTATTCGGTAGGAGACATACCTACTACTTTTTTAAACTGTCTTGAAAAATGTGGTAATGAACTATAGGCTAAATGTTCAGCGATTTGAGTAAAGTTATTCATTCCTTCTCTGATTAACTTCTTAGCTAAATTGATTTTCATATAATGAAAATAATCCATGACACCAGAGCCTACCTTCTCATGAAACAGATCTTGTAAGGAGGATTTGCTAATTAAATTGTCACTACAAATTTTAGATACATTAAGCGAATTACAAATGTGTGATTCTAGATAGGTTACTAGATTATCAAATACATGATCTTTTGTAAGTTTGGATGTACCATTAGGATTTGACTTAGAAGCTTCTAGTGTTCTACGTATAAAACCAATAAGTAATTCTTCTAGGTAAAGTTTAATCATTTGTTCAGCTCCAAAAGGTGGGTGCTCACTACGTTTTACTTGTTCAATACTTGGAACATTTAACGGGGTAGAAAAGGCGGAACCTGCTTCAGTAATAATTCTAGATATTAAAAGTTTATCATGAGGTGTTAGTATAAAACACTTATCTTCTAAATATTTCATAGGTTCTGAAGGAGATAAAAAGGATATAGCAATTAAATTCGGAGCAGAAGAACCAAGGGATTTTATAGCGTGAAATTCCATAGGTTTATGAAAAAGTAAATCCCCTTGCCCTAGTTCATAAATACGCTCGCCTGCTTGTACTTGGATTTCACCTTTATCAACACATAGAATTTCCCAGAAGTTATGGGTTTCACCTGCAAAATAAAAGTCCTTCATATATTCAAAATAATGGATTGTAACAATATGACTCACTTGAACTTTTGTTTTAAGTTTTGTATGTGCATAGGCCATGTAAGTTCCCCCTTTACAGTTATAAGTTAAGTTTAATATTTGGATGATTGTATAAATGCATCGGACAAAATGAGATTGTGACTTGTTTTAAATCTTATTATACTATCTATATAAAGATTTGCATATTTAATTATATATAAATATTTAAGATTTAAAATTATATGTATAAGAAGAAAGTAGGGGTAAAAAATGACTAAAAAATTAACAGTTGCCATAGGCGGATTAGGTAATCGTGGTAAAGATGTTTATGCACAAGTAGTAAAACAATTAGGAGATAAAGTGGAGCTTGTAGCTATTGCAGACATTATTCCAAGTAAAGTTGAAGAGGTAGCTAGATTATATAATATACCTAAAGAAAAGTGTTTTAGTAGTTTAGAAGAGATGGTAGAAGAAGAACAGTTAGCAGATGTTATGATTATAGCAACACAAGACAAACAACACGTAGGTCATGCTATACCTACTTTAAGAAGAGGTTATCATATTTTACTTGAAAAGCCTATTTCACCAGATCTTGACGAATGCCGAGAACTTGTAAAAGTTGCTCATGAATGTAACCGTAAAGTAGTTGTATGCCATGTATTAAGATATACACCTTTCTATACTAAACTTAAAGAATTATTAGATGCAGGTACAATTGGTGATATTGTTTCAGTAATGGCTATAGAAAATGTAGGCTATTGGCATCAAGCACACAGTTTTGTAAGAGGGAATTGGTGTAATTCAGATGAAACAAGTCCTATGATTTTGCAAAAGTGTTGTCATGATATGGATCTATATTTATGGCTTACAAATAAAACATGTAAGACAGTTACTTCTTTTGGTAGTACTTATCTTTTTAAAAGTGAAAATGCACCTGAAGGGGCTACAAAACGTTGTATGGATGGCTGCTTAGCTAAAGAAAATTGTCCATATGATGCAGAAAAGATTTACATAGAGAATGAAAAATTTGGTGTAAAAACAGGCTATAAAGGTTGGCCATTAGAAGTTTTAGCGCTTCATCCAACACTTGAAACCATTACTGAAGCCATTGAAAAAGGTCCATACGGAAAATGTGTATACCACTGTAATAATAATGTTGTAGATCATCAAGTTGTTAACTTAGAAATGACAGATGGCTCAACAATGAGCTTTACAATGTGTGGATTTACTTATGATAACTCACGCTATGCTAAGATTATGGGAACTATGGGTGAGATTGTAGCAGATATGAAACTTAACACATTAGAAATAAAAGTATTTGGTAAAGAACCTGAAGTAATTGATATTACTAAGCTTGCTACTAACCTTTCAGGACATGGAGGCGGAGATATAAGATTAGTTGAAGAATTTGTAGATATGCTTTTAGAAGATAGAGAACCAACAAAAGCTATTACTTCTATTGATAATTCAGTAGAAAGTCACTATATTGCACTAGCGGCAGAGCAATCTAGATTACAAGGTGGTGTATGTATCTCATTAGATACATTAAAAAAGTAATTCCTATAAATGATTAGCTAAATAGTTTTTAAAGCATGTGACAAGCTCTTTTAACATATTTATATATTAGTTTAAAACATGTAAAAGGGTGAGTGATAAGTTTATGGGAAAAAAAATAGAACCAGTAGTAAATGAATTTTCATGTCCAGGATGTAAAGAAAAGTTACCACTAGGCACAAAAAAATGTAAATGGTGTGGCATGTATATTGCAAATCCACCAGAGAAAGTAGAAGATTTACCTATTGAGCAACCTAAAAAGAAAAAGTTTTGGTTTAAAAAATAATACAGGAATAAAGAAGTAAATAAAAAGAATAAAGAGATAGAAATAAATAAAAGAAATAGTAAAGGAAGTCACCATCTAGATAGGTATGTAGTGACTTCCTTTTATATTTATAGCTAACTACTGTTATAAATCGTATGATTAAAAATTAAATTTAAAATTTTTAAAATAATATGTTATACTATTCATATAACATATTGGGGGGATGAAAATGAAAAAAGTGATTATTAGGAAGTTTAATTTAAAAACACTATTTAACGGTATTGTTGCTATATCTATACCACTTTTTCTAGTTGTAGGGATACTTGGGATAATAGGAGGTATAACTGCTGGACAAGGCTGGAATGTAGTAACTTACTACCTTATATCTATTTTAATAGGACCTGTTATTTATGGCATCATTGGAATGGTCTTAGGACTTGCCTATAATAAGATTTCGCCTAAACTTGGTCAATTCGAGATAGAAGTTGAAGATAAGGAATAAAAAGGAGAGCGATGCAAAAGCACCGTTCTCCTTTTTTATTCTTCCCAATGGTTTTTATTCTTCTCTTAGTTTCACAACACCTGCGGCCATACGGCGGCGGGCATCATCCATTTGGGCATAGTGTTTCTTAGTAGTGTTTACATCTTTATGTCCTAGTACGTCTGCTACAAGATAAATATCTCCAGTTTCTTGATAAAGGGTAGTTCCATATGTAGAACGTAGCTTGTGTGGGGTGATAGTTTTAAGTTGGGTCACAAGTTGGCTGTATTTTTTGACTAGGATTTGCACACTGCGTACACTCATACGTTTATTTTGAAGAGAGAGAAAGAGAGGAGTATCTTCATCTTTACATACCTTTTTCTCTCGTTCTATTAGATAGTCTTTAAGAGCACCTTCTACTTCATGTCCAAAGTAGATAATGGTCTCATTTCCACCTTTACGTGTAATACGTATACCATTATAGTTAAAGTCAACATCTTCTATGTTTAGGCCTACACATTCAGAAACACGAATGCCTGTTCCAAGAAGCAGAGAAATAAGTGCTAAATCCCGGGTTTTAGTATAGGCATGATAGCGCTTTTGATGTTCCGTTAAGTCCTTACCTTCTTCAATAGTATCTAGCAGTTTGGCTACTTCATCTACATCTAGCTTTACAATAGGTTTTTCATGAATACGTGGCATATCAACTAGTGCACAAGGGTTAATAGTGATACGTTGTTGCTTATAAAAGTATTGATAAAAGCTTTTAAGAGAGGAAAGTTTTCTTGCCTTTCCTTTTTGACCATTTTGATGACTTATATTTTCTTCTTCGTCTTTTTCATAATAGGTTAAATACTCTAAGTACATCTCAATATGACGAGGGGTTAAGGCTTCTAAATGAGCAAGTGTAATATGACTCATATCTTGAAGTTCACTTAGTTCTTTATGTTCTTTTAAAAGATAATCAAAGAATACTCTTAAATCATAAGCGTAGGCAAGGCGAGTATTCATACTTGTTGTATGTTCAATCCCCCTAAAGAAGTCAAAAACATAAGGTGGCAGCTCATTTATAATTTCACGCATTACCTTTGTTAAATGCTTTTGTCTTTGGTCTGTATAACTAGACATTTTAGAATCTCCTTACTTTTTACTTGTAGTCTTCTCTTCCCAACCATCTATACCACTACGTTCTATTGCACCAAAAAGCCTATTAGACAGTTGTGGTATTTCTTTTTCTAGTGAGTAAATAAGCTGTTTGGTGGTTTCACGACGGGTTACACCATCGGCTGGACATGGACTTTTAACAACAGGAAGCCCTTCTTTTTTAGCAAAGTATTTAATATCTTTTTCAGGTGTATAAATAAGAGGACGGATAAGTGTAAGTTCACTACGGTCTAAATAAGTTACAGGGCTCATCGTATGAATACGGCCTTCGTAAAATAAAGACATAAGTAAAGTTTCATTAATATCGTCTTTATTGTGACCTAATGCAATTTTGTTGCAGCCTAGCTCTTTGGCGATCTCATTTAGAGCACCTTTACGCATTTTAGAACAAAGTGAACAAGGATTAGATTCTTTGCGTTCTTCAAAGACAATTTGAGCAATCTGTGTTTCATAAACTGTATAACGTACACCTAATTTCTCACAAAATTCCTTTACTTTAGATAAATCAAAGTTAGAAAAGCCAAGTGAAATGGTGATGGCTTCGATTTCGAATTTTTTAGGATAGAAGTATTGTAAATGTCTTAGGGCAAGGAGTAGGGCTAAACTATCTTTACCTGCGGATATACCTATAGCAATACGGTCACCTTCCTCAATCATATTATAATCTTGAACAGCACGACGCACGTAGCTGAGTAAGTGTTGTATTTTCATATTTTGTGTCCTCCTTTAGTATACTTTTATTATAACCTTTGTTATTTGCCTTGGCTATAGTTAGGAACACTGAGAAAAAACTCAAAAATTATAGGTGACAAGTAGAAGATTTTCTGCTAATATAAACGTTAAAAAAATAAAAACTCAGTGTAAAGGAGAAATACGTTATGAAACGTTATTTAGATATATGCCGTAAGCTTGCAAAAGCAGATCTCGTTTTAAAAAATGCAAAAATCTTAAATGTTTTTACAAAAGAATGGCAAGAAGGTGACCTAGCCATTTGCGATGGCCTGATCATAGGTATTGGTAACTATCAAGGTGAAGTAGAAGAGGATTTAACTGGTAAGTATATTGTACCAGGCTTCATAGATAGTCATTTACATATTGAATCAAGTATGATTTCTCCTTACACCTTCGCTCATACAGTACTACCTCATGGGACAACAACCTTAATTGCAGATCCACATGAAATTGCCAATGTAAGTGGCCTAGATGGGGTACGTTATATGCTTAAGGAAAGTGAAGAAGCACCTGTATCTATTTACTATATGCTACCTTCTTGTGTACCTGCTACACCAATGGAAAGTAGTGGGGCTATTTTAGAAGCAGAGGATTTGAAAACTCTTTTAGATCACCCACGTATTTTAGGGATAGGAGAAATGATGAATTTCCCAGGTGTTTTACTAGGAGATACAAAAGTACATGATAAATTAAAGATAGCTGGCAACAAAGTCATTGACGGTCATGCACCAGGTATTAAAGGTGATGATCTTGTTGCCTATGCTTTTTCTGGTATACAAACAGATCATGAATGTAGTGAAATAGATGAAGTTTTAGAACGTTTAAGACTAGGAATGACTGTACAAATTAGAAAAGGTTCAGCGGCTGATAACTTACATGCCATTGTAAGTGAACTGGTAAAAACTAATCTTCCACTTAATCAGTGTGTATTTTGCACAGATGATAAACATCTTGAACATATATTCCATGATGGACATATAAATAGTAATATTCGTGAAAGTATTGCCCTTGGTATTGATACTATTGAAGCGTATTGTATGGCAACCCTTTATCCAGCTCGCGTGTATAATCTAAAATCAAAAGGGGCAATTGCACCAGGGTATGATGCTGATTTAGTTGTATTAGATAGTATAGAAGAAGTACGACCAACCCACGTTATGACAAAAGGTATATGGCATTATATAAAGGGAGAAAAGGAATTTTTAACAACCACACCAGTTGTGAATAGACGTTATGAATCTTTACCAGGTATTTTTAACTCTGTTCAATGTGATCCTATTACAATAGAAGACTTAGCTATACCAATGGTAGGAACAAAAGCTCATGTAATGGGCCTTATTGACCATCAGATTTTAACTAAGAAGTTAATAGAAGATGTACCTGTAGAAGGTGGTTACTTTAAAGCAGATGCTACTTATTCTAAGCTAGCTGTTATTGAACGACATCACCGTACAGGTCAAAAAGGCCTAGGCATTATTAAAGGCTTTAATATTCAGGGTGGTGCTATTGCACAAACTATTGCTCACGATTCACATAATATTGTATGTGTAGGAGATAATGATGAAGATATGGTACTTGCAGTAAATACCCTAATTGAAAAACAAGGCGGTATTGTTCTTGTATCAAATGGAAAAGTAGTAGACCACCTTGGTTTACCTATTGCAGGACTTATGAGTCATTTAAGTGCAAGTCAAGTAACCAAGAAGTTAGCAGGTCTTTTAGAAGCTGCTAAAGGATTAAAAATTAACTCAAATATCGATCCATTTTTAACACTTGCTTTTATGGCATTACCTGTTATTCCAGAGCTTAAATTAACAGATAGAGGCTTATTTGATGTAGGAGCCTTCAAGCATATCCCAATCCAATCTTAATTTAAATAGAATTTAAAATAATTGTTTGACAAATTTATTTTTTCAGTTTATACTAATGTCAATTAAGTAAGCCGCGAAGTTACTTCCTTATTATATAGGAAGGTGCTACGCGGTTTTTTAGACAAATTTTAGATTAATGTGGTTCTATGAAGGAGAGGTGGATTTGGATGCAGTACACCATTTATGAAGACATAAGTCAGTTTAAGGAAGCAACCTTTGAGATATTACTTAAAAAAGAAGCAGAAAACAATTTAATTATTGGGAATGTAATACGTTTAGAAACAACACCTGTAAAAGGAAGTTTAAT
Organism: uncultured Eubacteriales bacterium; assembly: GCA_900551325.1. Lineage (GTDB taxonomy): Bacteria > Bacillota > Clostridia > Lachnospirales > Cellulosilyticaceae > Holtiella. Next base: position 13,789 of record URVM01000010.1, read on the forward strand.
GGCTACAGTTAAAGATGAACAAGATCAGCTTCTTCTTATCTTAACTATGATTCCACCATTTGGGCTATGTCTTTATGCACCACCTACACCCAAAACCCATGAAGCCTTAAACTTTCTTGCCAAAACCCTATATGAAAAAGGAATAGTTTTTCAAGATGTGATTGGAGCAGAAGATACTATAGAAGCTTTTAGTACATTTTATTGTGCTTATAGCAATATGACAGCAAAGGTAAGTGAGCGGCTTAATACGTATACATTAACCCAAGTAGAGTTAGAACCTAAAGTATCTGGTAACTTAAGATTAGCAACAAAAAAGGATTTATTCTATTTACCTTACTGGAGACAAAGTTATCAAATAGATTGTGGGATGAAGGCTACAAGTTTTGAACAAACTGTAGAGATGATAGTATCTCATATAGAAAAGGGAAATATTTATATTTGGGAAGATGAAATGCCTGTTTCTATGGTGGTTAAAGGGCGCAGATCAGTTAATGGTATATCTATTGTAGGGGTTTATACACCACCCCATTTAAGAGGAAAAGGTTATGCTTCGGCTAGTGTAAGTACCCTTAGTGGGCAATTACTAGATGAAGGGTATAAGTTTACTACACTTTTTGCAGATAGAAGTAACCCTACTTCTAATAAGATTTATAAAGCAATAGGCTATAAATTTATAGGCACTGCAAAAGAACTTACTTTCTTTAAAGGTTAATAAGAAGAAAATTTTACAAGTTTATTTGAATCATAATAATAATTAATAGGTATAAAAAAACACTTACGCTTTACACTAAAGGTAAGTGTTCTTTTTATGGAAAGCTAAGAAATGAAAAGAAATTTCCTTTGAAAAGCTATACAAATTAAAGAAGAGATAAGGAGATATTATGAAACAATCTAGACTTGTACAAGAATATGCACTTATTATTTTAGGAACAATACTGGTCTCATTTGGCGTAAACTGGTTTTTAGCCCCTAATGGTATTGTAACAGGAGGTATTTCAGGAATAGGGATTATTTTACAAAGAGTTTCTGGACTTTTATTTAAGTTTGCAATTCCTCTATGGCTTACAACCATTGTTTTAAATATCCCTTTATTTCTTATTAGTATTAAACAAAGGGGCTTTGGCTTTGCTAAAAAGTCTGCAGTAGCAGTTATGAGTTTATCTATTGCTTTAGCCATAGTAGAGCATATTCCAAATCCTTTTTTTGTAGGTGATGATTTATTAGTAAGCTGTATTTTTGGTGGTGCCCTATCTGGACTTGGTATTGGTTTTGTGCTACGTAGTTCAGCAAGTACAGGTGGAACAGATATGCTTGCCTCTATTATTCGTTATAAACATCCACGTTTTCCTATTGCCAAATTAATGCTAGGCATAGATGGGCTTATTTTACTAACTGGTCTTTTTGTATTTGGTGCAGATAAAGCTATGTATGCTATTATTGCAGTTTTTGTAAGCACACGTATTGTCAATAACGTTTTAGCAGGACTTCACTATGCTAAGGCTGTATTTATAATATCTAGTGAAAGCGAAGCCATTGCTAAAGCTATAATGGAAAAAATTGTACGTGGTGTTACAGGCCTTAGTGCCAAAGGAATGTATACAAAAGATACTAGAGAGATGCTTTTTGTAGTGGTCTCACAAAAACAGATTACAGCACTTCGTACCCTCATTCAAGAAATTGACCCCAGTGCTTTCGTAACCATTGCAGATGTACGTGAAGTATTAGGGCAAGGTTTTATTGAAGATTACAATGCAGTTATGTAAAAAGTAACCTATTATGCCCTTTTTTATAAAAGCGAACATTTGTTCTGTTATATAAAAAAGGGCATTTTTTAGCATTTTACTTCTATAATAATTTGAATTTTAGATTAAAGTTTGCTATGATATGAGAAACTAAGTCTCATTTTAATAATTATAGACATACCTATAAGAAAGGAATATATTATGCAAGAACCAAAGATCGAAACATTGACCCCACTTGCCAAAACACCTTATTTAAGTCTTTACGATGCTGCATATAAAAATCGAAAAGGGCAAGCTAAACATTGGATGATTGCTTCTCGAAAATCAGAAGAATCCCTTGTAAATCAATACTTCCATCAAGGTGAAGAAAAGACGGATGCGGTTGTTATTATAGCTATTCATGAAGAAACAAGAAAATTAGCTCTTATTAAGCAGTTTAGAATACCACTCAATGATTTTATTTATGAGTTACCAGCAGGGCTTATAGATGCAGGTGAAAGTGTGGAAAGCACTATAGGACGTGAACTTAAAGAAGAAACAGGCTTAACCTTATGTGAAGTTAAGGACATACAAGATAAACTCTACCTTTCTGCTGGTATGACAGATGAATCTGTAGCACTTGTACGATGCACATGTACTGGAGAAGTATGTACAGATTATCTTGAAGCAGATGAAACCATTGAACCTTTTATGGTTTCTAAAGAAGAGGCTAAGGATATTCTTAAAAGTGGTGTAAAGCTAGATATTAAAACTTATCTTGTTCTACAACGATTTATAGAAGATCTACTTTAAATATCATCTTCTTATAGAGGTACTATAAGATATACGGAGAAGGCAAGTGAGAACTACTAATCATTTCCACTTGTCTTTTTTACCTCTTAGGCCTATAATAATAAATCTCCCCTGAAAAAAGGGAGAAATATTTTGAAAGGAAAAGAGGTTGAAGTAATTATGAAAAGAAAAAACTTTTTAAATATGTTAATGTACTTCGTTATATCTACTATTTGCTAGGCTGCGGCATATAGTAGATATTTTTTTTGCCTCTTTTTAACCTTGACATTAGTTTTGTTCGTTTAGAAAACAAGATTGAGAAGGAAAATGCTAAAAGATAAATTAGACGTTGACAACTTAGGAGTCTATCTGTATACTGAATAGAATACAAAAGTCTAATAATATAAATTCTATGAAAAGGAAAGTACTTTTTTGATTGCTTTGACAGCGAGTAGGAGTTGGTGGAAGTCCTACAAGAGCACTTAAGAGGAAGAGGGCCTTGGAGAAGCTACCTGAACTTTTGAGTCTATCTAGAAGCTAGGGTTTGACGTTCACTGCGTTAAAGTTAGAGTGGGTTGCACATTTATGCAATCAATTTGAGTGGTACCACGGTCTAAGTCCGTCTCTTATTTTAAATAAGGGGCGGTTTTTTTATGGATTTTTATAGTATTTATTTAAGGAGGAGTATGTATGAAAAGTTTAATAAATTGTCTAAAAGATAAAGTTCAAGAGGCATTTGAAGCATGTGGTTATGAAAAAAAATATGGTGCATTAACTTACTCTAATCGTCCTGAACTTTGCCAGTTTCAATGTAATGGTGCACTAGTCGCAGCAAAAGCATATAGAAAGTCACCTTTTGATATTGGTAAAGAGGTCATTGCCGTACTGGAAAAAGAAAGTTGTTTTAAACAAGCAGAATGTGTTATGCCAGGATTTATCAATCTTTCTGTGTCAGATGAATATTTAGTAGACTATTTAATGACTCAGGCTAAAACGCCGCAGTGGGGATGTGAAAAGATTGGTGAAGGACAAACTCTTATTATTGATTATGGTGGGCCTAACGTAGCTAAACCTTTACATGTGGGGCATTTAAGAACAGCTATTATTGGAGAAAGCATCAAACGTATGGGACGTTTTTTAGGGTATCAAGTGTTAGGTGATGTACATTTAGGAGATTGGGGATTACAAATTGGCCTTATTATTACAGAACTTAGAAAGCGTTATCCGAACCTTATCTATTTTGATCCAGACTATAAGGGACCTTATCCAGAAGAAGCCCCTTTTGATATGAATGAACTTGAAGAGATCTATCCAAAGGCAAGTAGCTTTGCTAAATTAAATCCTTGGTTTATGGACGAAGCTAAACAAACCACTTACCTTTTCCAAAATGGACATCCGCCCCATGTAGCTCTATGGAAACATATTTTAAAGGTCTCCATTGCTGATCTTAAAAAGAATTATGCAAACTTAAATGTTTACTTTGATTTATGGAAGAAAGAAAGCGATGCCCAGCCTTATATTCCACAAATGATAAAAGACTTAAAGGAAAAAGGCTTTGCTTATGAGAGTGAGGGGGCGCTTGTAGTAGATGTGAAGGAGGAGTCAGACACAAAGGAAATTCCTCCTTGCATCATTGTGAAGTCCAATGGGGCTACTTTATATAGTACGACAGACTTAGCGACTATCGTAGAACGTATGGATTTATATACACCTGATGAAATTATTTACATTGTAGATAAAAGACAAGGTATGCATTTTGAACAAGTTTTTAGATGCGCTAAGAAAACAGGACTTGTGCCAGAAACAACGAAACTTACATTCCTAGGCTTTGGCACAATGAATGGTAAAGACGGAAAACCTTTTAAGACACGTGAAGGAGGCGTTATGCGTCTAGAACATTTAATTCAATCTGTTAGTCAACAAGTGTATGAAAAAGTAAGTGCAAATAAAGAAATCGATGAAGCAGAAGCATGGAGTATTTCTAAGAAGGTGGGTATAGCAGCTTTAAAATATGGTGATCTTTCTAATCAAATTGCTAAAGACTATATCTTTGACCTTGAACGTTTTACTTCCTTCGAAGGCAATACTGGTCCTTATATTCTATATACAGTTGTTCGTATAAAATCTATCTTAAATAAGTTTTATGCTAAGTATCCTAAAGTACAAATAGAAGATTTTAAATTACAACCAGCACATACTAAAAGCGAACGTGCCTTAATGCTTATCCTCATACAGTTTAATGAAATGCTTATAAATAGCTTTAAGGAATATGCGCCCCATAGAATCTGTCAATATATATATGAGTTATCTAATATCTTTAATAAGTTTTACCATGAGCATAACATTCTAAATGAAGAAAACCAAATGACACAAGAGTCTTGGATTAAGCTCATTGATATAACCCAAAACATATTAGTGACATGTGTTAATTTATTAGGAATAGAAGTACCAGATAAAATGTAGTAAAATACTATACAACAGTTCAATATAGTTTTTCCTACATTATTAAAGAAAAATTTGATGATAGAACTATAATAGGACTTATTTATAAATGAAAGGGTGATGTACTATGACAAATACAGTAAAAAATGCAATACAAAATACAATAAAGAACAATAAAAACCAAACAGAGAGGGTGACTATATTTTAACCCTCTGACAAATGAGGAGAATGAAATGAATAAAAATCTAGTTACAGTTGGTATAGGTCAAGTGTCATTTAAATTAAAAGAAGAACATGATTTTAGATGGTTAGAACAATTAGGTACAGTATTTTGTGTTTTTGCAGAACAAGATTCAGGTAACTTAGCCTTTGGGGTAGAAAAAGATGGGGTTAAGTATTTTGTGAAGTATGCAGGTGCAAAAACAGTAGAATATGAGGGGGGTGTTTCTGATGCAATTGTACGATTAAAGCATTGTATTGTAATTTATGAAGCGCTGAAACATCCCACACTAATTGAATTAATCAATCACTTTGAGTTAGAAAATGGTTATGCATTAGTATTTAAATGGGTAGAGGGAGAATGTTTACATGCCCATTGGACATTTGATCAATATAATAAATATACACACCCAAAATCATCTTATTATCGCTACAAACAATTACCTGTAGAAAAACGTTTAAGGTCTTTAGATAAAATCTTTGCCTTTCATAAATATGTAGAAGAGATGGGATATTTAGCAGTTGATTTTTATGATGGCAGTATTATGTATGATTTTGAAAATGATAGGACTACTATTTGTGATATTGATTTTTATAAGAAGAAACCAGTTATAAATAAACTTGGTGAGAATTATTGGGGTTCACCACGATTTAAGGCACCAGAAGAAAGTGAATTAGGAGCAATTATTGATGAAAGAACCAATGTATATACTATGGGTGCTATTGCTTTTGGATTACTCGGTGGTGAAACAGATCATTCTGCTAAAAAATGGGAAGGCAATGAACAGCTTTATCAAATTGTATTACGAGCAACGGAACTTGATAGAAGAAAAAGATATAGTTCAGTAAAAGAATTTTATGACCAATGGATGAAATTCTCCATCTAATACTATGTAGAAGGGACTGTTATAATGAGAAATACATTACTTTACTTAATTTAATACGCCTTATTAAATTAGATGGTTATTAAGATAGAAATACTATAATTATTGAAGAGGTTGTATTATGATAAAATATACGAATGAAGTAAATGATATAAGTGAAGAGGGTTTAAAGGGATTTTTTGTAGGATGGCCAAATCCACCATCACTACATAAACATAAAGAAATTTTATTAAAGAGTGACTATGTATGGCTTGCAATAGATGAAGATACAAATAATGTGGTTGGATTTATTACTGCTATATCTGATCAAGTTTTAAGTGCATATATTCCTTTATTAGAAGTATTACCTACTTATCAAGGACAAGGTATAGGAAGTAAACTTGCACAACTTATGTTTGAAAGCTTAAAACATTTATATATGGTTGATTTACTATGTGATGAGGATGTTATACCATTTTATGATCGTTTAAATATGTTTAGATGTAAGGGAATGTGTCTTAGAAATTATGATAGACAAAACGCAGAATAAGTTTATTTAGTAGTGTTCGAACGTTTGTTCTTGATTTAAATTAATCTAATAGGTATAATAATCTTAACTAAAAATAAAGGAGCTTTAATATGAACCAAGGACAAGAAAAATTCTTTAATTTTATTTTAGAAAGAGTTAGCCAAGAAAATCAAGAAAAAGCTAAAGAGCTACTTGCTGAAAGCTTTGGAAAACAAGCAGATGGTACTTTCAATCAAGAGTATATGATGAGTTTTATTCCTAGAATGTTACAACTTATCAAACCAGAATTTCTTGAAGAAGTAAAAGGAATTATGATGAATCATAAAGCTTAATTTATAAAAAAGCATAAACTTAGGCTATTAGGATATGCTAATGTATAAATAGGCTTTACAAATAATAAAACTGATGCTATCATCTAACATATTATAATATAAAGGCTGTGAAAAGAAGAGTAGTTTTATTAATGTTTACAGAGAGTCTACACTTGGTGGAAGTAGATAACAAAGATAAAATGAAACAAGGCTTGGAGCTGCATACGGATCACTGTTAAAGGTGTGATGCTATGACGTTTGTCCACGTTACAGGACTAGAGTATAACCCGAGTTAGGGCGTACTTGATGAGGCATTAATGGTGACATTAATGTGAAATAGGGTGGTACCGCGATATAGTCGCCCCTTGGAATATAAATATTTCAAGGGGTGTTTTTTATGTTATCAAAAAGATTAATCCAAGGAGAACGACCAAGTTTTCCAAAGCGAGCAGTTGTAACAGCAGGTATGCCATATGGAAATAAGAAACTTCATTTCGGTCATGTAGGTGGTATGTTTGTGCATGCTGATATTTATGCTAGATTTTTAAGAGATCGTATTGGAAAGGAAAATGTTCTTTTTATTTCAGGAACAGATTGCTACGGCTCACCTATTTTAGAAAGCTATCGTAAATTAAAAGAAGAAGGCTTTGAAGGAAATATCGAGTCTTATGTGGAAGCTAATCATAATAGCCAAAAAGAAACATTAGAAAAATATGAGATAAGTTTAGACTTTTTTGGGGCATCAGCTCTTCATCGTGCAGGAGAAATACATGAAGAAACTTCTAGTTGGCTATTTGAAACACTTTATGAGGGTGGGTATATTAAAAAATATTCTACGCCTCAGTTTTATGATGAGAAGTATGAGACATTTCTAAATGGACGTCAAGTTGTAGGAAGATGTCCAATTCCAGGGTGTACTTCTGAACATGCCTATGCAGATGAATGTGCACTAGGTCATCAATATATGCCAAGTGAGTTGATTCATCCTATCTCTGTTTTATCAGGGGAAAAACCTAGCTACCGTGATGTAACAAACTGGTACTTTGTCCTAGATGAATGTATAGATGTATTAAAAGAACGTATGGAAGTTCTAAAAAAAGAAACCAATACACGTAAATACCAACTTAATATTATTGATGAGTTTTTAAAGAAGCCTTTACTTCATGTACCTAAAAAATACTTTGAAGACTTAAATGCACTAGAAGAAAAGTTACCTAAGCATACTACTATGGATGATGAAAAGAAAAAGTCAGTTACCTTTGAGTTTGACAACCTTGATTTAAGAGATGAAGCAAAGAGAGTATTAGATGGACTAGGCATTCACTATACAGCAGGAAAAACCTTAGTACCTTTTAGATTATCTGGAAATGTTGACTGGGGTGTAAAGGTACCAGATAAAGAAGACTTAAAAGACTTAACCTTCTGGGTATGGCCTGAATCACTATGGGCTCCTATTTCTTTTACTAAGACTTATTTAGAATCTATAGGATGTAATCAAGATGACTGGAATAAATGGTGGAATGATGAGGAAAGTCTTGTTTATCAGTTTATAGGAGAAGATAATATCTATTTTTACTCCATTGCTGAAATGGGTTTATTCTCTAGGCTTACTGTAGGTGAGCAAAAGATGCAACTTCCACATATTATTCCAAATCGCCATATTTTATTTATGGATACAAAAGCAAGTAGTAGTTCAAAGATTAAACCACCAATGGCAGATGAATTACTTGAGTACTATACACCAGAACAATTACGTATGCACTTTATGGGACTAGGACTTTCTTCAAAAAGCACTAGCTTTAAACCACAAGTTTTTATGAAAGAAGAAGAACGAGTAGGCGTGGATATGGTTCTTAAAGACGGAAACCTTCTAACTAATGTATTTAATCGTTTGATTCGTTCTTGTTTCTATACGACACAAACTTATTTTGAAGGAAAGATCCCGACAGGTGAAATAAGTGATGAGATTAGAGAACTAGCTAAAGAAAAGATTCTAGAGTATGAAAGACATATGTATAATCATGAGTTCCATCGTATTTCTTATGTAATAGATGCTTATATACGTGAGATCAATAAATACTGGGCAAATCAAAGCCGCCTAGCAGAAGCAGAGGGCAATGAAGAGATTAGAAAACAAACATTAATTGATTGTTTCTATGCTTGTAAGACAATGGCTATTTTACTTCATCCTATTGCACCAACAGGATGTGAAATGTTTGGTGAATACCTTAATATAGGTGAAGAACTTTGGAACTGGGAGCATATTTTTGAACCACTAGAATTTTATGTAGATAATTTATTAGAGCATGAATTAAAATTCTTAGAGCCTAGAGTAGACTTTTTTAGCAAATTACAAAGTCAATATGAAGGAAATTAAAAGAATAAAATAAATAAATTCAATAAATTATTGACAATAATTATAGATTCTACTATACTAAGTGAAATATGAAACAAAGCGTTGACGAGGAGGAGTACATACTCATTGGATTAGCAGAGAGAAGATGGTTGGTGAAAATCTTCATGAAGAGAGTATGGAAGTAGCCTTTGAGCTGTGAACTGAAAAGGGATATCCCTAAGTAGACTTCACCGGAGTTTTCCACCGTTAAAAGGAAAGCAATATCGGATTTATATATGTAGATCCCGTATTGTTAAAGAGCAGATGATTTTTATCTGAATTTAGGTGGTACCACGGACGTAACCAGTTCGCCCTAAGCATATATACAATATGCTTAGGGCGTTTTTTGTTTCATATTTAATCTAAAGGAGGATGAAATCATGGAAAAGCATTATGAAGTATTAAAAATTGAAGAGGAAATGCAACAATTTTGGAAAGAGAATAATATTTATAGCTACGATTCTACTAGCACAAAAGAAATTTATTCTATTGATACGCCACCACCAACAGTAAGTGGACAATTACACATAGGACACATTTTTTCTTATACTCAGGCAGAAATGATTGCTAGATTTAAAAGGATGCAAGGTTATAATGTATTTTATCCATTTGGCTTTGATGATAATGGCTTACCTACTGAACGGTTAGTAGAAAAAGACTATGATTTATTAGCAAGAAATTTATCTAGAGATGAAATGACAACAAAATGTAGAGAAGTAGCCAGAAAGTATGAGGATGAATTTAAAGCATTATGGCAATCCTTAGGTTTGTCAGTTGATTGGGATTTACAATATGAAACTGTAAATCCAGTAACAACAAGAATTTCACAACGCCTATTCTTAGATTTAGTAAAACAGGGAAAGGCATATATTAAAGAAGCCTCCGTACTATGGTGTACAACGTGTCAAACATCTATTGCTCAAGCTGAATTAGAAACAGTAGAAAAAGAAACAAGCTTCAACTATATTCCTTTTGAGGTAGATGGTGAAAAGCTAATGGTAGCAACAACCAGGCCAGAGTTACTTTACGGAGTAGTGGCCTTATTTATTAATACTCAAGATAAACGGTATAAGAAGTATATAGGAAGAACAGCTATTACACCTTTGTATAATCAGGAGATACCTATTTTAGGAGATGAAGAAGTTGAAGTAGAAAAAGGGACTGGTATTGTTATGTGTGCTACCTTTGGAGATGTATCAGATACAAAATGGTATGAGAAGTATGAACTACCTTATAAAAAGGTAATTTTATCAGATGGTACAATAAATAAAGAAATCTCCTTCATTGGAGGACTAGAGATAGAAAAAGCAAGAGAAATTATTATTAAAGAGTTAAGAGATAGAGGACTACTAATGAAGCAAGAAATGATGACACATTTAGTAGCTACGCATGAACGTTGCGGTAAAACAGTAGAAATCATTCCCTCTAAACAATGGTACATTGATATACTAACTGACAAAGAACGTTATTTACAAGCTGCTGACGAAATTAATTGGTATCCATCTATAATGAAAAATCGTTATATTTCGTGGGTACAGAATTTAAAGTGGGATTGGTGTATTTCCAGACAACGTTATTTCGGTGTACCTATTCCAATATGGTATTGTAAGGAATGTGGAGCTATTATTCTTCCACACGAAAAAGACTTACCTGTTAATCCTCTAGAAGATAGTCCTAAAACAGCATGTAGATGTGGGCACACTACCTTTATACCTGAAACGGCTGTAATGGATACTTGGGCAACTTCATCTATAACGCCACAAATTAATAGGAAATGGCAAGAGCAAGATGAAAGATTGGAATTAAAGTTACCTATGGGCCTTAGAACCCAGGCTCATGAAATTATAAGAACTTGGGCCTTTTATACTATTGTTAGAAGTTTATATCATACGGGTAAGTTACCTTGGAAAGACATTATGATATCTGGGTTTGTTTTAGCTAAAAAGGGAGAGAAGATTAGTAAATCTAAAAATAATAGTAAACTTTCTCCTAAAGAGATCATTACCAAGCACTCGGCAGATGCTTTAAGATATTGGGCAGCTCATGCTAGGTTAGGATCAGATACCTTCTTTTCGGAAGAAGAACTCTTATCATCTAAGAGATTTATGAATAAATTATGGAATGCAAGTAAATTTAGTTTAATGCACCTACAAGACTTTGATAAAAGTATCTTGCTAGATGTAAATAAACCTGACTTACTTCCAGTAGATGAGTGGATATTAGAACGTATAAATCAAACCATGATAAAAGCTACAAAGTTATTGGATCAATATGAAATAGGATTAGCAAGACAGGAAATAGATGATTTGTTTTGGAAAGACTTTTGTGATGATTATTTAGAAATAGCTAAGGATAGGTTATATAAACCTTCTATACACAGTGAAGCAGGAAGACGTGCTGCACAATATACATTGTATTATGCTTTACTTAATATCTTAAAACTATATGCGATTTATATTCCTCACCAAACAGAGTATATTTATCAAAGTTTCTTTAAGAAGTACGAAGGTTTCACTTCATTACATCAAACATTATGGAAGATTGATGAGGAAATAAACCAAGGAATTTTAGATTTTGGAACAGAACTGAAAAAAGTAATAGGAGAAATTAGGAAGTATAAATCAGAAAACAACTTATCTATGAAAGCAGAGTTAAAGGAATTTACCATCTTTACAAATGAAGGCTATATAGAAAATTTTAAAAAGGAATCAAAAGATATTAAAGCTTGTGGATCTATAGAAAATCTTCAGATCAAACTCATACAAGATTAAATAAGAACTATAAAGAAAACACAGATAGGCGTTTAAATAGATGCTATCTGTGTTTTCTTATATAAATAATGTGTTAAAAAGAATATGCTGAAAATACTGTGAAGATATTAGAAAAAGAATAACGAAGTGGATAGCTGTCAACGATTCTTACATAGTAAAGATTTATTTAATTATTTATGAATAAGCTTGGAATTGAAGTTGTAAATTAAAGTTGTAAATTAAAGTAAATAGTATTTGATTATATTTGTTAATTTATGTAAAATATAGATAGTTTGTAATTGTATAGATTAAATTTATAATGAGGAGAGATAAGATATGGCAATTAATTCACAAGCTGAAGAATTTGTACGAACATACAACGACCTAGATAGACACCTAAGAAAGAAATATGGGTTAGATGATTACAAAAATTATTCGGATGTAATTAATCTAGCTTCACAAAAAGATAAGTATGTCAACAAATACAAAGAACATTTAAAGACATTTGGTAATCTAAGAAATGCAATCGTACATCATTTAAGTTCGGAATATTGTGAAACTATTGCAGAACCTCATCCTCGTGTGAATATTTTGTTTGACAAAATGAAAAACGATATTATGGATCCACCCAAAGCACTACATACATTAGCAATTCCAATTGATAAGGTTTATAAAACACATCTAGATGAGAATGTATTGGAAGTAATGAGACATATGAATAAAAACGCTTATACACATGTCCCTGTTATGAAAGATGATATTGTAATAGGTGTATTTAGTGAGAATACTTTATTTAGTTATATAGTCAAAAATGAAGTAGCTATTATAGAATCAACTACAACAATAGCTGAATTTGGTGAGTTCCTCCCATTGAATCAGCATGAAAGTGAATGCTTTGAGTTTGTTAATAAAAATGCTTCTGTAATAGATATTGAAGAACTGTTTTCAAAAAACTTAGTTAATGGCAAACGTTTATCCGTTATATTTATTACCCACAGCGGACGACCAATTGAAAAAATACTTGGGATTATTACTGCTTGGGATGTTGCTGGATACAAAGAGAGTAATTGAGGTGAAAGGATATGAATACACAAGGGTGGATTAGAGGGTTAATAGCACATAATGTATCAGCTGAAAAATATATGAAATGGGTATGTAATGTACTGAGTAGAGAATTACTAACAAAAATTGATGTTTCAGTAGGTCAAGACAGTATAATGTTACAAATAGCTGGAAAGCAGTTACTTATCACCAACGAGGAAATTAGCACGTTACAGAAGCGTAGTAACTATGCATTAGATCGGGCGTTATTATTAAGATTTGAAACATTAGGTATTAAGGTTAATCCAAGTCAAAGCCAATACTTAAATTATTGTGTTGGAAATTATATAGGTGCCATAATTCAACATCAAGAAACAGGTACTTTAAATACACAATTAAACAAAGAATATCTTAATAAGATTGCTAAGTTCACAAATATTACAGATACAGATCAATTTATTAATATCATATATAACTTTATGTTGAATTATCGTTGCTATCCTAATGTATTTACTGATGCAGGAATAGCCCAAGATAAGAAGTTAAAAGAAAAAAGATACTTAAATTACTCGGATGACCAAAAATTCATTTCAATTCATCGATTAGAAACCTTTTTACAAAAAGTATTTTACAAAGACATACTAGAGGGTTTAAATGAATCATATGGATGTATTGGCAGACTAGATGAGACACACGGTATAGTTTTGATGCACTTTACAATGTGTAAAGGAATTGAAATTAATAACAATTTATTTGAGACAGCATTGCAAATTCAAAATCGTACTATTAAGTTTGTAATTCAAGCTGTGCAATACGAAAGATCTACAACTAGTATGCTCACATCAGAGATTATAAAGTATATGAATTATCAAAAAGGTAAAAATGACTTTAACCGAGTTAACCTTGGATTAAAACATGCGTATATTTCATTGACAAAGCGATTAGATAAAGAGGTCTATGAATACACCACAGAAGAATTACAGGTAATCTATACTAGAGTATTTAGTGAAGTTCGTACATTATCAACAGAATTCATCAATCAACTACAAAAATAAATGCTTAATTAAATAGTTTAAATAAGCCTTGGCAAACAATCAAAGACAATCGAAGTGTTTGTTACCAAACTTTATATAATTGTATGTAGAGGTGTAGATTAAGTTAGTACAAGTGTTTATATTGTTATATAACCAGTATAGATAACTTTATTGCTAGTTACTAAATGCTATAAATATTAGTTTGTTAAAGGAGAACAACATGAAGTGTATTATCGAAGCATTATTTATTGATAGAGAGGGCACGATTGGATGATATGTTATCAGCTCATCAAGCTGACATGCAGGCTATACTTGTTAAAACAGGTGCTGGTGAAGAGGCTTTAGGGAAGCATTATCATAAGTGGCTAAATTGTGAACCACTATATACTGCCGAAAACATCTTAGATGCAGTTCATTGGCTATTAAAAGAAAAGTAGTAGAGGAGAAGAGTTTATGGCATCTAGAATAATGCATTACACAGTAGCACATATTATTGCAGAGAAGATTTCTATTAAAGACATGAATAAATTTATATTAGGTAATTTAGAACCGGATTTATCTCACCAAGATGATGGCAGCTATACAGTAGCTCACTTTATTAGGAAAAACAACACACTTAATACTAAAGGAATAGATTGGGTTGAGTTTGTCCAACATTATAAAGAAAATATACTGGAAGATGATGAAGTTCTAGGTTATTTTGTACATCTCATTACAGATGCTTGGTGGATAAAAAACATTAGAGATAAGCATATTCGCAAGTATTCTCCTGAAAAAAGAAAAGAGTTAACCGTTAAAGGATATAGAGAGATGTATAGATATAATAGGGTATTTATACATAAGTATCAATTAAAGAACACAATATATACAATTGATAGCCTAAAAGTAAATGAAGCTCACATAAAGTATAAAGATTACTTAATCAATGAATTAGTAACTGACTTTGCTCAAAATCACATACCTAATGAAGTGTTTGAAGTTTATCCGTATAAAGATATTATGGATTTTATAGAATTAAGTGTTCAAAAAAGTATAAATGAAATCAAAGCCCTTAGAATGAATAGACCATTAAGTGATCCAGAAGAATTTTATGTTGATCAATAAATAGGATATATAATCACCTATAAAGTAAATTATTTGATAGCAGAACAAGAGACTTTATAGGTGGTTTTTGAGTATAAGAAGAGGACTTTACTTATACAATAAACTATTCGCGAAACGATAGTTTTACGAATAGTTTATTGTATAAGTAGCTAAAAGAGGTCTTTTATACTTCTAGCTACCTTATTTACTTTAGATCTTTTATTTATTCCATGTTCTTTATTTGTTTCCATTCATCTTCAAGGATGGCCATTAAAATATCATCAGCATATTCTTTACCATTCCATATGGCATCACGAAATACGCCCTCTCGTTTAAAGCCAGCTGATAGATATGCTTTTTCAGCACGAGGATTAAATGAAAATACATTGAGTTCTAGTCGATGTAACTTTAATTTCTCAAAGGCAAAATCTCTTGTCATTTTTACTGCCCATGAGCCAATACCTTTACCTTGTTCATTAGAATGAAATATACATATACGGAAATTTGCACTTCTTGATTCCCAGTCAATTTCATTGATAATACTTTCACCAATGATCCGTCCATCTGGTGCAATAATTAAAAAATAATATCTATCATCTGCCTCAATACATTTTGAAAAGAAATTTACAACTTCATCATAAGTAAATTCAGGTTTACAACCAGTGAGTCTAACTACTTCTTTATCTAAAGGATTAAAATTTTGTTGACAATAATTCTCCTTATCTTCTATCTGAGCTAAGCGCAGAATATAACCATCTTTTATCCCTATACACTCTTCTTTTTTCATAAATAAGATTCTCCTAAATTCAATAATTATTGTACAGCTATTTCATTTCATTATATAAATATTATTACACTAATGTAAATGCTTAATATAAAACACTTATTAGATATTGATTTTTTTATTTCGTATGTAGGTTTTAAAAGATTGTATATGAAAATAAATAAGCTATCTAACTCATAAAATTAGATAGCTTATTGATATATAGGTTAATTTGATTGATTAATAATAGAATGAACTAATGTTTTTAATTGAGTACAATCCTCTTCATTAGGATGTGCTAAGGCAGTTTCGTAATTGTGCATGAATGCTAGCAGTTTTTCATCACCTGGGCATGCTTGGAGCATTTTTTCGTATCTAGTTAGGACTGCAGCTGGCATTTTACCTTGACACATATAAGAGCCCACAATAGTATTTGAATCATCTATGTTTTGTGAAACATTGTGTAGGAGTCTGTCATAATAGGATGGATCACTACCAAAGCCTGCTGTTCCAAATAGAAAAATATGTTTATCTTTTAGGCTATGTAAAAATTCTTTCGTTTTTTCATCACAAGTGCCTTTATCAGTCCAGAAACCAACAAAGATTAAGTCAGCTTGTGTACCTTCTTCTGAAGGTGCACCAAAGTAGTTACAATTTTTTGTATCTACTTCTTCTCTTATAGCTTCTGCTAACATTTTAGTATTGCCTGTTATACTACTATATACGATTGAATATTTCATTTAGTTTGCCTCCTTATCATAAATACAATGAACACCTTTATGAGCTTTGATACCACCAAGACATGCCTTGTTGCATCTTACGCAGTGTTTAATTTTCTTTTCCTTACCAGCAAGTACTTTATTTACCCAATTTGGATCTGCAATAAGCTGACGACTCATAGCAGCACAGTCTATAATACCTTCTTCTAGTTTAGATTCTACAAAGTCTGGTGTAGATAAGCCACCTACACCACATACGGGTAAGTTAGTATATTTTTTTACTTCTTGACAGTATTTTAAAAAGCATCCTTCACCTTTAAAATAGGGATGATTAGCTGGTGGAATGGTATCAGTCAATTCACCGTGATTAGCTAATGTAACATGGAAACTATTCACGCCGGCCTCTTCTAGCATCTGAACAAAGTATGGGATTTCTTCTTCTAAAATACCTGCATTACCATAATGAGGATTCTCCTCACGTACTACCAATTTATAATCAATAGGTAGAGAAGGAAGTTGTTTGTGTATAGAGGTGATGGCTTCTCTTGCAAAACGCCCTCTATTTTCTAGACTACCTCCGTAGCAATCTTTCCTTTTATTAAAGAGTGAGGAACTAAAGCTACCACACATACGATCACCATGTACTTGAACCATATCAAAGCCAGCCTTTTTGGCAAGTACAGCAGCAGTTCCAAAAGCCTCGGTAATCCTTTTAACCTTTGATTTAGGCATATTGGTTATATAGTTTGAAACCTCATTATTAAGTAAGGTTCTTAAATCATCACCTGAGATTTTCTTGGTGAGAATACCAGGAATATATTTAATCATTGCTTTCATATTAGAATCAGATAGATGTAGCTGAGCACATATTTTACAGTTATGGACATGTACAATTTCAGCTAGTTTTTTATAATGAGCAAAGCCTTTTTTACTATAGAGAGATCCAAATAAGGATTTAGTTACTGGAACATCTCCAATAATAATCATGGAGCAGCCACCAGCAGCAATTTCTTCTATCTTTTTATAATAGTCTTCTTTTTTGAGACCGAAGGTTGTAGGTGCAAAAATAATAGGATTTTTAAGTTGTAGTTCACCAATTTGAATAGGCTTATTTATCTTTTCGTACACAAGGAATCCCTCCTTTATAAGGGATAAGTTGACTAAGAGAACTTATTAGATGAGTTTTTTCATCCTGACTTAAATGTTCCATAAGTTCATCATCCCACTGATTAAAAAGATCATAGCTTAACTTAAAAGCAGCTTCCCCTTTTTCTGTAAGGTTTAAGACATAAGCACGTTTATCAGTAGCATTTTTTTCGCGCATAACAAAACCACTTTGTTGTAACTTATCAATGGAACGGGTTGTGTGACCTGTATCTAGATTTAAATCACTAGAAAGTTTACCAGGTGAACAGTTCGGGTTCTTTCCTATATAAAGTATGAAAAAGATGAGCCCTTGTGACAAGCCAATCTCTTGTAATTTTTCATTACAAAAGGTTGAGAAATGCTTATAAAGCATAGTTATAAAATAGGATAGAGTTTTATCCATTTTCATCACTCCTTTTATCTGACAAAGTCAATTATATACCTTTATCTGACTTTGTCAAGTATATAAAATTATAAATTATCTTGAACCATATAAATAAATAACCATCTATATTATATTTAAAAAGCCTATGAACTAGAGTACGATTTCTAGTTTCATAGGCTTTTATTATGTGTATGAGGTTCATTTAATTATTATAGATAGTTGTTGGTATTAAGGAAGTAAAATTATAAAGTACCAGATACGATTGTTCCCTTAAACATAACAGCTTTTCTATTAGAAATACGACCTACAGCTTCTGCCGAGCAAGAAGCATCTACAAAAATCATACTCGCTTCATCCCCAACATTTGGCCATTGGCGGTTACCTTTTTTATCTAAAGGTGTTACACCATTTGTAATAAAGCCAAGAGCACGTGTTAATGAATATTCATCAATCCAACCAAATTTTTCTGCCATTCTACTTGCTCTTTGAAGTAGATCTCCGCTACCAAAAGGACTCCAATGGTCATTAATATTGTCATTAATAATATGAGTTTGTACACCTTTTTCATAAAGAAGGGGTACTGGTGGTGCTGGCACATCTATTGGAGAGGTGGTAGCTAAGCTAATTTGAAGGTCAGCTAGTATATGGGCTAATTCACTTACTTCTTCAATCGGGCTATCCCCTAAGCAATAGGCATGACTAATATTGACTCTCCCCTGCCATTTAGCATCTTCAACAATCTCAGTAAGGCGTTTAATGGTATACATACCAAGAGAACCACCATTATGTAAATGGATATCTACATCTGCATCAAACTCTACAGCAATATCCATCATTTGATTTAATGAAGCTTCAATATTATTATCAATAGTTGCAGGATCTAGACCACCTACGATTTTTACACCATTTCGCATCGCTTCCTTCATAAAAGGAACGGAGTTGCTACGGAGTAAGCCATGCTGAGGAAAAGCTACTAACTCATAATCTAATTTATCTTTATAAGTTTCTAAGGCTGCCTTAACACGTTCCATATTTCCAAGACCTACAACAGGGTCCACATTACAGTGTACGCGTGCAAAAGTAACCCCATATTCTGTAATAAGTTTAAGCAAGCTTTCAGCTCTTTCTTGTGTATGTCCTAATGCGCGGGTAAGAAAACCTTCTTCTTCTTTAATCCTGTCAAAAACACTAACAAATGGTGTGCTTGCCTTCCATGGGCCACCAAAATGCCCTTTATCTAAATGAATATGCTTTTCTTTTAAGGATGGTAATACTAATAAATGCTTACCGTCTATAATAGGTGTTTCATCTTTATTTATTTCATCTGTTTGCATAGCAATAATTTTGCCATCTTCAATAAGTAAATGCCATAGCTTTGTCTTGGTACCAATAATAGCTTCATTTTCGTATAGGAAACCTTCTTCTAATAAAATATTGCTTAACCAAAATCTTTTCATTGTTGCAAAACCCCTTTCATTAAACAATTGGTCTGTTGAAGAGACTTCTTGTTCTTTTATAGTATTTTATAGTTTTTGTTGTGCTAACTAGAATATTATACTAATACTGCTATAGTAATATCAATATTTTTCTACTTATCAAAAATTACTGTCTTTATAATGGTTAGCTTCTAATAGTTACTTATAATAGTAGGAAAAGTAATTATCTTGAAAATTAGCAATGCTATGTCTATCAGATAAATTAATTAATTAACAATTTATCTTCGTAAAAAATAGTCATTTATAATCCTAAAATTAAATATAAAATGTGATTA
Organism: uncultured Eubacteriales bacterium; assembly: GCA_900551325.1. Lineage (GTDB taxonomy): Bacteria > Bacillota > Clostridia > Lachnospirales > Cellulosilyticaceae > Holtiella. The sequence goes on from URVM01000010.1 coordinate 33,753, forward strand.
TATTACGTTTTTGTACTAAAATTGTTTTTTGTATTTATTATTTATGTTTACTATGGTATACTCAATTTGTTAAAAAAATATCTATTTCAAAGGAGTTTATAATGAAACTAAACAAATTACTTAGATTAGCAAGTTGTCTAGTGATGTCAGCTGCTCTTACTATAGGCTGTGCCAATCCTGAAACTGCTACTGTACCTGAACAAAATACCAAGGAGACAAATCAGACTCAATCAAATGAGGTGACTACTCTTGACACGGATGTTGTAATTGTAGGTGCTGGTGGTGGTGGTTTAAGTGCTGCTATTGAAGCGCATGATGCTGGTGCAAATGTTATTATCGTTGAAAAAATGCCGTTTGTTGGTGGAAATACAGCAAGAGCTACAGGTGGAATTAATGCTGCTGGTTCTGTATTCCAAAAAAGAGATGGTATTGTAGATTCACCAGAACTTCATTATGAAGATGCTATGAAGGGTGGAGAATATAAAAATGATCCAGAGCTTCTAAAATATATGACTGAACATGCAGCAGATGCTATTGATTGGTTGACTGCTCTTGGGGCAGATGTATCAGAAGTTGGTGCTGCTGGTGGGGCATCAGCAAAGCGTATACATAGACCAGTTGGCGGTGGTGCTGTAGGAAATCACTTAGTAGAAGTTCTTTCAGCAAATACAGAGGAACGTGGTATTAAGACAATGCTTGAAACACGTGCAACAGAACTTATTTTTGAAGATGGTAAAGTAACAGGAATTAAAGCTACTTCTTCTAAAGGTGATGAATATATTATTCATGCAGATGCTGTTGTCCTCGCTTCAGGTGGATTTGGAAATAATCCAGAACTTTATACAAAATACCAACCTCAGCTTAAAGGTTTTGTAACAACAAACCAAGTTGGTGCAACTGGTGACGGAATTATTATGGGTGAAGCTGTTGGTGCAGATTTAACAGATATTGAAGAAATTCAAATTCATCCAACTGTTCATCAAGCAACAGCTTCTCTTATTACTGAAGGTGTACGTGGAGACGGAGCTATTCTTGTAAATACAAAGGGTGAGCGTTTTACAAATGAGTTATTAACTCGTGATAAAGTTTCTGCAAATATTTTAGCCCAAGATAATGGATATGCTTATCTTGTATTTGATCAACATGTAAGAGATACATTAAGTGCTATTGAAAAGTATATTGGTCAAGGTATTGTAACAGAAGCACCAACTGTAGCAGAGCTTGCAGCTAAAATTGGTGTAGATGCTAAAACACTTGAAAATACTGTTGCTACTTATACTACATATGCAAAAGCTGGCAAAGACGATGCTTTTGGTCGTGAAATTATGGAAAGTACACTTGAAATGGCACCTTATTATGCGATCCAAATTGCACCTGGTGTTCACCACACTATGGGTGGTTTAAAAATCAATACAGATACACAAGTAATTAATACTTCTGGGGAACCTATTCCTGGCTTATATGCTGCAGGTGAAGTAACTGGTGGTGTTCACGGTGCAGAACGTCTTGGTGGTAATGCCTTAACAGATATTATTGTATATGGTCGTCAAGCTGGTATTAAGGCTTCTGCTTTTGCCATGAGCGACAATGAATTTATTGGTGCTTCTACTACTTCTGCAAATGAAGAACCAGTTAGAGAAAAAATTAAAGAAGATGCAGTTCCTTCTTATAAAGACGGAGTTTATGAAGGGAATGCAACAGGTAATAATGGCGCTATTGCCGTTAAAGTTACTATTAAAGATGGTTTTATTGATAATGTAGAAGTAACTGAACATCATGAAACATCAACAATTTTTGCATCTATCCAAAAAAATCTTATTCCAGATATTATTTATAATCAATCTACTGAAGGCGTAGATGCCGTAACAGGTGCATCTAATTCAAGTACAGCAGTATTTGAAGCTATTAATATGGCACTTTCTTTAGCTAAGTAAATAGAATATTAATTATATAGTGAGTGGGTATAAATACTATTAGGTATTATGCCCACTCACTTTTATGTTATAAACTTCTAGTAATCCATAAACTAATCTAAAATTTCGTATTTTTATGTCGAATAAATGTTAAAAATAATATATACTATAATGGGCATAATTTTACTACGTTATGATAATATATGGAGGATTAAAAGTGGGAGTTAAAAGTAAAAAGGGAGACAACAAATATAAAAATAAGTCTTTGGTTAAAAAAATCTTATCTGCAATCATGGTTATACTAGTCATCTGTCAACTTGGTGTTGTAGCAATGATTTCTCACAATGCTAAAAAGACAACTAAAACAGAAATGAACTATCAAATTACAAAGACATTACAATCTGTTGCACTACATATAGACGGTGATGAACTAGAAACCTTTATTCAAGATAAGCTAAAGAAAACTAATGTGACACAAACTACTATCTATGCTGAAAAAATTAATACTTATTTAAGTCAAGTACAAAGAGAATGTGATTTTAAATATGTATATCTAGTGAGTAAATTTGATGATGGAAAAATACACTACATCTTAGATCCTGATGTAGATAAAGGAAATGGTGAGGCTTTTGGTAATCTTTTAGAGTTGGGTGAAGGAAGCTTAGAATATGTTGATGAAGAATATGCCTTAACAAATGGAGCATATATTACTGAACCAACGTATTATGACAATTATAATATGCTTACATCAGGATATTTGGCTATTTATAATAGCAAGCGTGAGCCTGTTGCACTACTCGCTGTAGATATACTTGGTAATGATTATGAAAAGGCATTAGATAAACTAGGTATTGATGCCTTAGTAATTACTGTATTTTGCAGTATAATTATTTGTATTTTACTTGGTCTATACATAAAGAGAGCTTTAAAGCCTCTTGTTCATATTCAAGAGGTAGCTGTAAGTATTTCAGAAGGAAATGTAGATGTTCTTATAGAAAAGATTACACAAGATGAGATTGGTATAACAGCAAGAGCTATTAATAAGATGGCTACAACTTTAAAAGCTATGATTAGAGATATCAGTGATAATTCAAATCATTTACTCCACTACTCTACTCAACTTGCAGAGCATTCTAAACAATTTACTATTTCATCAGAGCAAGTAACATCTGATGTTACACATATTGCAGAAAGTGCTGAAGAACAACTAAATCAACTGGATTTAATTTCACAAAAGGTAGATAGGATTAATGAGGAGATACTTGGCGTTGTAACACAATCCCAGAAGGCTACTCAAGATATTAATACTTCTTACGACTATGCCCAAAAAGGTGAACTAATGATTAAGGACTCTTCTTCTAAAGTAATGGTAGCTAATGAAAGTATGGAAAACTCAAAGGTAAAATTAGTAGAGCTTAAAGAAGAAATAACTAAAATCTCTAACTTTGTTCAAGTAATTAACGGTATTGCAAAACAAACTAATTTACTTGCTTTAAATGCTGCTATTGAATCTTCTAGAGCTGGTGAAGCTGGGAAAGGCTTTGCTGTTGTAGCAGATGAAGTAAGAAACTTAGCGAATCAATCCCAAGAAGCAGCTAATGAGATAGTTACTCTTTTAAAAGATATTAATATAAGTTCAACAGATGTTGTATCTGCTATTGATCAAACATTTAATCAGTTACAAGAAAGTGTACAAGCTTCTAAAGATGCAGAAACTTACTTCTATAATATACTAGATGCAAATAATAATGTAAAAACTACAGTATCTCAAGTAATTAAAGGTATTAATGTTTGTTCTAGTGAAACAAAAGGCATACTTGAAGCTGTTCAAGAAGTAAATGAAAATGCGACTAGCCTAGTTGCAAGCTGTCAAAATATTTCAGCTGTAACCGAGGAGCAATATGCAACTTCTGAAGAAATTATGACTTCAGCTATGGCACTTAGTGCAATGGCTAAGAAGCTTCAAGAATCTGTAGAACAATTTTCTAAAGGATAAAAGGTATAAAAATAGCCCCTATCCACTTTATAAAATAAGCTGGATAAGGGCTATTTTGTGATTACTACTTATTTTTGCTATAATAACTCACCATATCTTCTTACAAATACTCTTTTAAGTATAGTTACTAAAATCATATAAAGTAAGATAGTTAGAATTAAACATGGAAAGTATATAAATGGCATTGGATAAAGATCTATTGCTGTTCCAAAAGTTGTATAAGGAATAATTGTTCCTATTATAATACCTAGTGTTGTAAGCAAAGTTAATTTCCATGATGCTTGACTTTGTAAAAATGGAATTTTAGGTGTTCTAATCATATGAATAACTAAAGTTTGTGACCATAAGGACTCTACAAACCAGCCTGCATGGAATAAGGCAATAAAGCCTATTTGACTTGTAGCATCTAATGTATGGAAACTACCACCAAATACTAGTGGGCAAATAAAGAAATACATAAGTATATAGGTAGTAAGATCAAAAACAGAACTTGTAGGCCCAATCCACATCATAAATTTACTTATAGATGAAGCATCCCACTTTCTTGGTACCTTTAAATAATCCTGATCTACATTATCCCAAGGAATGGTAATACATGATAAATCATAAATTAAGTTAAGTACTAGTATTTGAATAGGCAACATAGGTAAGAAAGGAAGGAAAGCACTTGCAATAAGAACAGAAAACATATTGCCAAAATTAGAACTAGCTGTCATTTTAATATACTTAATAATATTGGCATAGGTTTTACGTCCTTCTACTACCCCTTCTTCTAAAACCATAAGGTCTTTTTCAAGTAATATAATATTGGCAGATTCTTTGGCAATGTCTACCGCAGTATCTACAGATATACCAACATCCGCTTCCTTCATTGCAGAGGCATCATTAATACCGTCTCCCATAAAGCCAACAGTATGGCCTTTTCTTCTAAGTGCTGCAACTACACGTGTTTTTTGAAGGGGAGAAAGTTTAGCAAAGACGTTTGTATCCTCTACTACTTCATCTAAGGCTTCATCCGTCATATCTTCTATATGGGAGCCAAGAAGTAGATTGTCTACTTTTAGGCCTACTTGCTTACAAATACTTTTAGTAACTGCATCATTATCACCTGTTAGTACTTTTACAGCTACACCATATTCATGCAAAGCTTTAATAGCATCTACAGTACTTTCTTTAGGTGGGTCTAGGAAAGTAAGGTAACCGATTAATACCATATCTTTTTCATCTTCCGTTGAAAAAGCACCAACAGGAGATGGATTATTCTTCTGAGCAATACCTAATACACGCATACCTTCATCATTATATTTTTTTACAGTAGAGAGAATTTCTTTGCGTATTTCTTCTGTAAGAGGAAGAATTTTACCTTCATACTCTACAAAAGCACTTATGGCAAGCATTTCTTCAATAGCACCTTTTGTAATAAGTTGAGTCTTCCCACTTTTATCTGCAATCACTACACTCATTCTGCGTCTATTAAAATCAAATGGAATTTCATCTACTTTATAGTAATCTTTACAAAGTGTCTCCATATCTTGTTCGTTGGCATGATCAATAATAGCGCGGTCTATTAAATTCTTTAGACCTGTTTGGTAGTAGCTATTTAAGAAAGCATGACGAAGTACACGACTATCTTCTTTACCATGAATGTCTAAATAATATTCTAAAACTACTTTATCTTGGGTGATGGTACCAGTCTTATCTGTACAAAGTACATCCATAGCCCCAAAGTTTTGAATAGAATTTAAATCTTTTACGATTACTTTTTTCTTAGACATGGCAACAGCACCTTTAGCAAGGTTAGCTGAAACAAGCATAGGAAGCATTTCAGGTGTTAGACCTACAGCTACAGAAAGTGCAAATAAAAAGGCATCCATCCAATCCCCTTTTGTAAAACCATTGATAAAAAATACGATAGGCACCATAACAAGCATAAAGCGAATAAGTATCCAAGACACAGAGTTTACACCTTTTTCAAAGCTAGTGGTTGGTTTTTTACCTGTAAGTTGCTTTGCCATAGAACCTAAAAGAGTGTCGTCTCCTACACAAATGGCAAGGGCTGTTGCTGTACCACTTATTACGTTACTACCCATAAAAGCAAGGTTATCTAGCTCTAGTGGATTGCTTAAGGTATTGGAAGTGATGCTTCCAATCTTTTCTACAGGTTCACTTTCACCTGTAAGAGATGATTGACTTATAAATAGGTCCTTAGCTTGAAGGATTCTAACATCTGCTGGTACCATATCACCAGCAGCTAAATGAATCATATCTCCAACAACAACTTCATCAATAGGTATTTCAATTTGTCCTAAAATATCACGTTGAACGCAAATAGTCGTATGGACCATTTTTCCAAGGGCTTCAGATTCTTTATGTGAGCGTGCTTCTTGGAAAAATCTTAAAATACCACTTATACTTACCATAGTTAAAACAATAATAACTGCTGTAGGGTCTTTTTTACCTGGAGCTACTAAAACCACATCTGTTACAAAGGAAATAGCAGCAAGTATAAACAATACAATTGTAAATGGATTGATAAAAGCAAGTATAAAGGTTTTTAGTAAGGAATCTTTTTGTTGATGAGTAATTTGATTCTCACCATACTCTTCTCTCATCTGTTCAACTTGTTCTGTATTATAACCTTTATAAGTATTTTCATATGTTTTTAATAATGAGAGTTCATCTAATCGTGAAGCCTTAATTAAACGTTCCTTAGCATTTTGTTCTTTCATTTGTTTTGCGAGTAAAACTTTATTTAATTTTTTTGTCATAGCCTAAATCCTCCTTCATCATTGTCTGTCTTAAGACAGATGTTATGGAAGTTAGGCATAGACCCAAGTTTATAATACAATTGTCTATTGGTTTAGTTTATACATTCAAATCTATAGACTAAAACCTATTAAAAGGCAGAAGAATAGATTAGAAGTATAATAGGTTATATTCAATTGTATACTGTGCCCTAAAGGGTCCATGCCGTTACTACTTCCTGGTTCCATTCTTCTCACCTCTCTTTTATAATTTTTTAGTTGTTATTAGTGGGCAATTGATATAATAAAAATCCCCTATCACAGCATAAGCAATGATAGGGGATAATATCCACAAAAATGCACAGTCCAATAAGACTGTATCATTATACGCAACAATATGCGGAATCATCGTTCAAGTTTTAGCTTCATAGGGCGATGTAATTGCATTAGTCTATGCCTTGGTTTCGACATAAACTGCTAACCTTCTAATAGTGTCTCCACTATTTCGCGGCAGCAATCCGTATCCCTATGGTAGCCTCACCTACCGAAATGCCTGTTAAGTTCATTATTCCTCATATATTCTAATTTGTCAAGAGTAAGATATAATATTATAGTTTTGTAATATCTTCTCCTGGTGTAAACATCTCATAATAAATGTTTTCTTTTGCAATACCTATAGTGATTAAATGATGATAAATATTTTTCATAAATGCTATAGGGCCACATATATAAAATTTTGCTTGACTAGGTGTATTTTCCTGCAACCATTCTTTAGTTAAGCGTCCTTTTACATCATATTTATGTTGAAGTTGATCTTCTAGTCTAGGGCGGGTATAAACCCTAGTTAGTTCAATGGTTGTATCACCCTGAGTAAGTTCTTTTATCTCTTTATCAAATGCATAGTAGTCAAAATAAGGTACACTATAAATAAGGTGAGCCTGACGTTTCTTAGCCTTTGCCTCATAGGCCATAGTAAGCATAGGTGTAATCCCTATACCGCCACCAATTAAAACGATGGGTTCATGACCCTCATCTAAGACAAATTTTCCAGCTGGTGCTGAAATTTGTACCCTATCTCCCACTTGCACTGCGTCACAAAGTAACTTACTTATATGCCCTTCTTCTTCTCTTTTAACACTAATTCTATAGTAGGTTCCATTAGAAGGAAGAGATAGAGTGTATTGTCTTGGTATACTATAACCTCCTCCTTCTTTTGGAACACGAATAGATATAAATTGACCTGGTAAATAATCAGGTAATCTTTCCTTATCATCTTCTAATGGTTTTAAATAAAATGAAGTAATATAGGCATTTTCACTTATTTTATCCGAGATGATAAAGTCTTTAAATCCTTTCCATGTCTCCATCATTAAGTCCTCCATGCTGTCTATACATTGAATGTTTAAGGGTTTAATATTTATAAGTTCATAACGGTTGATTTAAGACGTGTCATTGCTTCAATGGAATAAGAAATTCCTTGCACACCAATACCTGAATTTTTAACACCTAAAAATGGTAGATGATCTGGGCCTCTTTCAGTCTTGTTGTTAATTTGTACAGTACCAACTTCTAGTTTATCCGCCACTTCAAAAGCCTTGTGTACATCACTTGTAAAGACTGAACTTTGAAGTCCATATTCTGACTTATTAGCAATTTCAATAGCCTCTTCTACTGAAGCAACACGTATAATAGGTAAAACAGGTCCAAAAGGTTCTTCCCATGCCACTTTCATATCTAGTGTAACATGATCAAAAAGAGTTGGTTCTACTAAGTTACCTGTTCTCTTACCACCGCAAAGTAGTTTTCCGCCCTTTGAAGAGGCATCTTCTATTAATCCTTCAACAAAATCCGCAGCTTTTTTATTAATAAGTGGAACGACATCTAAAGCACCTTCTATTTGAGCTGGATTACCTACCTTAAGTTTCTTAATTTCAGCTGTAAGTTTATCTATTAAAGCATCAGCTACTTCTTCTAGTACAAGGACACGCTTAATAGCTGTACATCTTTGACCAGAATAGGAGAAAGCACCACTAACAATATGATTTGCAGCAAGATCAAGATCAGCATCTTCTAAAACGATAGCTGCATCTTTCCCACCTAGTTCCATAAGGAGAGGAATCATTTTTACTTGCTTTGCAATGTGTTGACCTACTTTTGTACTTCCAGTAAAGTTAACAAACTGAATATCTGGATGCGTAATGACATAGTCCCCAATTTCACTGCCCTTACCTGTTACAATACCAAGTACACCTTCAGGAAGTCCTGCCTTAATAAAAAGTTCTGCTAAGAAGCTTCCACTTAAGCTACCTTGCGTAGCTGGTTTAAAGACTACTGCATTCCCGCCTACTAATGCAGGAGCAATTTTTGATGCAGCTAAATTGACTGGATAGTTAAATGGAGATACTGCAAGGACTACGCCTATAGGCTCTCTTTTAACAATGGCAAATTTTCCTTTTTTACCACCTGGGAAGCTATCTGCACCTATTGTTTGACCTTGAAGATTTTTAGCTGTATCAGCAGTAAATCTAATAAAATCTGCTGTTCTTACGACTTCAGACTCTGCACTTTTTGAATCTTTACCTACTTCTAGAACAAGAAGCTTTGTAAGTTCTTCTACATTTTCCATAAGTAAATCAGCTACTTTATATAAATAGGCTACACGTTCATGAAGGGGTGTGTTTCTCCATATTTTAAAGCCTTCTTTTGCTTTTTTTATCACTTGGTCTACATGCTCTTGTGTCATTGCTACTACATGACCAATGATTTCATTTGTTAAAGGTGATTGTATATCAATATATTGATTTGTTTTCATCATACATCCTCTTTCTTATTTACAATATTTCTATTTAAAACCATATTAATAATGGTTTACACGCTTTATTTTGCTTTTGTAGTTAGTATTATATCTAAAGAGAGATTTTAAAGATGTGATTTGAATCAAATACAGGAAAAAATTTTAAATTTAACTTTTTATGTCAAAAAACCACCTATAACTTATTGTTAAAAATAAGCATAGGTGGTTATTCTATAGCAAATCTTTAAGAGCAGATTTGTTTAAAATTTCTATTTTCTTATGTCCAATCATTTTAATGAGTCCCATATCTGAAAAGGATTTTAATTTTCTACTTATGGTTTCTCTTGTAAGTCCTGCATAGTTGGCCATCTCTTCCTTAGAAATAGGAAGGGTAATCATAAGTTTATTATTTTCAAGTGTGCCATATTCATTTCCAAGTTCTAATAATAAGTAAGCAAGCTTAGCATCACTATCATTATCTGCTAAAATAAGAGCTAAATTCTCTAGACGTACTAAACGTTCTCCTATAACTTCTAATACTTTTAAGGCAATTTCAGGTCGTTTAAGAAGTAGCTTTTGAAAGTCTTCTTTCTTTAAAGTACATACATTACAGTCTGTAATAGCTTTTGCAGAGTTTTCAAACTGAGTAGGTTTTAAAAGCTGAAGTTCTCCTAAGAAATCCCCTTCTTTTAAAATGTGTAAAATTTGTTCCTTCCCCTCTTTTGTATACTTATAAAGCTTGAGTCTACCTTCATTAAGGATATAGAGTGTTTTAGCTACATCTCCCTCTTGAAATAAGATTTCACCTTTTGCATATTCTTTATGTTCAAGAAGCTTAAGCACTTCTTCTAATTCATCACAGTCTAAATGACTAAGAATAGGAATTTTATATGCACAAAACTTACCTACACAAACATGACATGCCATTTTATCATTCCTTTCTTATATAAAGTGTACTTTAATTATACTATTCACTTAGAGCATTATTTGCACTACAACATCTATGTTTATGGCATCTTTTACAACCGCAAGAGGGTTCATTTTCACCACAAAGCTTAAAATCTCCACCTTCAATTTTTAATAGATGGCCTTCTACTAGAGACTTAGCGAGTTTATATCTGGCATCATTATAGATTCTTTGTACAGTAGTACGTGCAACATTCATTTTTTGAGCACACTCTTCTTGGGTCATCCCTTCAAAATCTATGAGACGGATACATTCGTATTCATCAACTGCCATAAGTATAATTTCATGATCTATATGAGATGAAGTTACGGGGCCGAAAAGATTACGTTCAGGCAAGCAGCACACTTTTCTATATTTTCTTGGTCTTGGCATAGTATTATTTACGCTCCTTGTTATTTTGGACATATGTTCAAAATAATTATTGACATATGTTTTTTATAAGTATATTATAAATTATAAAGGGCATATGTCAATAATACCTAGGTTAAATGTCCTTAAATTTATTATACTTATTATACTGGAGGAATGACCAAATGAAAATTGCATTACCATCACGACAAAATCATATTGATGACCACTTTGGACATTGCGAGTACTTTACTGTATTTACAGTGGACCAAAATACAAAAGAAATTCTTTCTTTTGAAAATGTCCCATCTCCAGAAGGATGTGGATGCAAATCTAATATTGCACATGTACTTGCAGAAAAAGGTGTTCAATTAATGCTTGCAGGTAACATGGGTGAAGGTGCTGTACGTGTACTTAATAACTGTGGTATAGAAGTATTACGTGGATGTTCTGGAGAAGTAAAAACTGTTGTAGAACAATGGTTAGCAGGTACACTTGTGGATTCAGGTGATTCTTGTCACGCACATGAATGTAATCATTAATTAAAGAACGCTTTAACGCCGTAAATAAAAATCACTTGTCCTCTAGCAATCATTTTGACTACTAGCCTACAAGTGATTTGTTTTGTTATTTAACTAATTGACCATCTACATAGAGGTGGTGACCGTTTGTATCAACTTGATCTAGAGAACCTGTAAACTCAGTAATATAAGAATCTCCTGTTAATACCCATTTACTTGTCTCATCTAGGGTTACTTTTACAGTCCCTGCTATCCCATCTGCATTAATAGTGCCTGTAAAGGCTGTATTATTTTGAAGTTGCATATCGAGTGTAGATATAGCATCTACAATTATTTTTCCTTCTAAGATTTGTTCATTTGCATTTAAAGTACATTTACCACCATTGCTACCTGGTGTTCCCCAGCCTCTTGAACTTTCGTTGCCAGATACTTTTAGAAGGATGTCATTGGCAAGTTGAAGCTGTACCTTTGATAGATTAATTGTGCAAGTTGTATTTGTAACATAAATCATATCCCCTTGTTTAGCTAAAATAGAGCCACCTTCTGCCGTAAAAGTAGAGTGACCAATTTCAGCATCACCAGACATACTTTGGTAAATCATGATATTTTGCACATTGTCAGTTGTATCTAGATGTGTACTATCCATACTTCCTTCAATGGTAGAATTTTTTACGTGCACAGAATTTTTACCTTCTATAACAATGGCTTCTGAATGGTTGGCTGTTAACTTGGCATCTTCTACAGTAATATCTGCTGTACTATATATAGCAGGACTTCCTGTACCATTTGTTGTGTAGTTCCCACCTACAACCTGAACAAGACCGCCTCCTCTATCACTACGAATGGCCGCTGCTGAATTCCCCTTGGTTTCTACCTGTAAGTTGCGTGCATAAGTAGTACCACCACCTGTAGTTTGAATACCGCCAGAGTTATTACCACTTGTATGAATAGTTGTATCTTCAACAGTTACTGTTGTACCTTCTCCATAGCTAAAAATTCCATTACCATTTACAGTAGATGAAGTAACAGTTGCACCTTTAATAGTTACATTTGCCCCATTAGTTGCAAGTAAGGCAGCATTTTGTCCGTAGAAGTCTCCATTTTCTGTATTGGAGGATTCTCCTTCAAGCTTTTCTACTGTAATATTTTCTAAATTAACTGTAGCACTATCTATACGTAGGGCATTTTCATCATCACCTACAGAAGTGTAAGTTTCTCCTGATAACTGACTATCTGTATCAAGTGTATTGGCTGATGTTCCTTGAGTGACTGTATGACTACCACCGAAGCCTCCTCCAGCTTGTAGGTTTTTAACAACCACACTAAGAGCTTCATTATTTTTATCTAAAGTAACTTCTAAAACATTATTAACCCCTATATTTTGGATAGTACCTTCTTGGCTACCTTGTAACATTTCAATAGTGATTTTAGTTGCATCACTTAAAGTAAACGTAACTTTGCTACTTGTTTCAACAAAAGTATTCATACTTCCCATTGCACCATTTCCATCAGGTTTAGCAGGTGGCATCTCACCTTGTGTTCCTTGACCTTCAGGCTTAGCAGGCACTTGGCTTTGTACTTCTTGGCCATCAGGTTTAGTAGGTACTTGGCCTTGTGCTTCTTCTCCTTCAGGTAAAGCAGGTGGGGCCTCACCAGTAGGTACTTCCCCATTTGGTAAAGGTGGTGGACCATCTTGTGTAGTAAGTTCTCCGATTACTGCGGTGATTGTATTGCCTTCGATACTTTCTACTTTTACCGTATACTGTGTAGACTCTTCTTGTACTTGGGATTCTATTTGCCCTACTTGTTCAACTTGCTCATTAGCACCACAACCGTATAAAACACTTGTAGCTGTAAGTAGTGCTAAAAGAGATACTGCTTTTTTAAAGTTCATCTAAAACACTCCTTTTCATTAAGATTAAATAAATGATCTAAGAGTAGTTTAACTATTTAACCTTAACGAAAGCTGAACGGTATATATTAAGTATAAAAAAAAGGAAGGTATCATACCTTCCTTTTAATAAGTCTTATTTACTTGCTTTAAGAATCTCATTAATGAGACCACCGTCAATACGGATATCACAACCTGTAATAAAGGTTGTTGCGTCGCTACAAAGGAATGCAATAAGATTAGCTACTTCTTGAGCTTGGCCATTTCTCTTAAGTGGTGTCATTTGTCTTAAATGATCAAGTACTTCATCAGATGACTCTTTTGCCATAGCTGTTTCAATAACACCTGGAGAAACAGAAATAATACGTGCACCTTTTTCTCCCCAAGCTTTAGCTTGTTCTTCGCAAAGGAGGTGTACACCGTGTTTAGCCATAGCATACGCATCCCCACCGTCTTTAAAATACACAAGTATTTTATCCATAAAGTCAGGTGCTGACCAATTTCTAAGTAGATTGTCATACTCATCATTTTTAGGCATACGGTAACCTAGCATAGAAGCTAAGCAGATTACAGCCATATCAGGTCTTGCATAAGGTAAAAATTCTTTTAATATAATTGCTGTACCGATATAATCAATCTTCATAATTAGTGGAAGGTTTGTTCCACCAGCAGAAATACCTGCTGAGTTAATAACTGCACCAAGTTCACCTAAAGATGAGGCAAAGTTTGCCACTTCTCTTACATCTTCTTCATTTGTGATATCACATTTATGTGTATAAGTTTGGATATCTAATGCTTCTAATTCTGCTTTTGCTTTAACAAGAGCTTCTTCATTAATATCTGAAATAACTACTATACCATCACCAAATAACTTAGCACATTCAAACCCCATGCCTCCACTACCACCAAAAATAACATATACTTTTTTCATTATTATAGTCCTCCTAATTTTTATTTTTGTTTTCAATAATATAAGGAGCAAGTTTCATGCCTAAGTTTTAATCCCGGTTTATTAGTTTATATATAAAAAATATCTCACTATTGAGACATAGTTAAGAGAATGTCTCAATAGTGAGATGGGTAATATGATTTATAATATAAATTTTAATATAAGTTTAATGCTTTAAATCGTATTTAGTAAGTTTTCGGTAAAAGGTGGCACGGCTCATGCCTAAACTTTCATATGCAGACTTTATATCTTTTGGGTATTTTAATAGGGCTTCTTTTATAAGCTTTCTTTCTTCTAATTGAATAGGTGTAAATAAGGAAAGATCTTCTTTGGATTCTACCTTGGGTTCTTCTAGAGGGTAAATAGCTCTAAACAAGCTAGAATCTATTGTATCAGAGGTAGACATATAATAAACTTTAGAAATTACATTTTGTAGCTCCCTTACATTTCCTGGCCAGCTATAGGACTGCATATATTCAAGAAATTCTGATGTCATAACTTTATAATTACCTTGTTCTCTACTGATTAATCTATCTAAAAATAACTGAGCTAAGAGGGGAATATCATCTGTTCGTTTACGAAGTGGAATAATATTTAGTTTAATCACATTAATACGATAGTAGAGATCTTCTCTAAAATTATTTTTCTTTACCTCTTCTGCTAGATTACGATTAGTAGCAGCAATAATACGTACATCTAAATCAATTTCACGGCTACTGCCTAAGCGGGTAACTTTATGACTATCTAGAACACGTAAAAGCTTTGGCTGGATTTCTAAAGGTAGTTCACCTATTTCATCTAAGAAGATTGTTCCTCCATTAGCAAGTTCAAATTTTCCTGGTCGGCCATTTTCATGAGCGCCTGAAAATGCTCCTTTTTCATAGCCAAAAAGCTCACTTTCTACTAGATTTACAGGAAGTGCTGCACAATTAACAATAACGAGGGGTTGACTTTGCCTTTTGCTATGATGATGAATGGCTTGAGCAAATAATTCTTTTCCTGTACCACTTTCACTTTGAATGAATACGCTACAGTCAGTATCTGCAATCTTTTTAGCAATTTCAATAGTTTCTTTAAGTGTCTCATTTTGAGTTACAATATCGTTAAATGTATAGGACGAATGATGTCCAGACATTTTATTGGTTAAGCGTGCTAAATCTTTTATAGGCCTTAAGAGTGCAATGACTCCAATTAGTCGGTTATAAGACATAATAGGAGAGATACTTACATTACATTCACGGCTAATTCCTAAAAGTTTAATTTGAAGTTCAAAGATATCACAAGTTAAATGTTTATTTAGCACCTTGCGTTTTATAGTTTCATCTTGAAAGAGGTCTTCACATTTGATTCCATATAAATTGTTCTCATCTTTAATTTGAAAAAGTTCAATAAGCTTTTTATTAAAACGTATGACTTGAAGTTCTTCATCGAGAACAAGAACAGCTTCAGACATTACATCGATGGCACGGTTGACTAGGTTGGTAGCTCTTGTAAGAGAAAACTGGGTTTCAATAGCTACAGCAGTCATAGACATGACTTTCAATAAGTAGGGATTAGTAAGTTCAACTTTGCCCATTAAATTAATACAGCCCATAATCTTTCCTTTACTATCATGAAGAGGAACGGTATAACAAGTTTCTTGCATATAATTTGAATTATAATGTTCAGGACCAGTAACTTGTATAGGACGATCATGTTTTAGACAAAGTTCTACACTATTGGTTCCAACCCTTTGTTCCGAAAACTTTAATCCCTTAATAGGACTATTTAAAGTATGGCGATAAACATAATCCTCTGGAACTAAATAATCTAGGACGCAACCATCCTTATCATAGAGTAAGAAAATATCTTGGTCATCGGATAAGGTATTATAAAATTTCTCCATAATGGGACGGGCCACTTGTATAAGCTCCCAGTTATCTCTCATTTTCTTTTCCCACATAGAGCGATTTACCACTTCCATTTTTACGCTTTCAGGATTAACACCCATCTTCTTACAATTCTTCCATGATTCAATAATAATAGGATCCATATCCTCAGGTATGATATCGTGTAAGATAAAGTTACTCCAATCAAGGTATTTCTTATTGAGGAGTGCCTCTATTTTTTCCTTTTCTAGCATTTACATATCCTCCAAACACTCTACTTTTCTTTGCTTTGCTGAAGCAATGCCTAATTCTTGCCTATATTTTGTAACTGTACGTCGTGCTATATCTAATCCATAACTTTTTAAGGCATCCACAAGCTGGGGATCGGATAAAGGACGTTGTTTATTTTCATTTTGTATAATTAAATTTAATCTGTTTTTAACACTGTCAACAGAAGTATCATGACTCCCTTTTTGAGAAAGGAGATGACTAAGTTTAATCATTTGCCCATGATAAAGTATGTATTTGTCACTAATCCCTCTACTGATAGTAGATTCATGAAGGTCTAGTTCATGAGCAATATCTATTAATCTTAAACTAGAAAGAGGCTTACCCATTTTTAGATAGTCTCTTTGTCTAGTTATTATAACTTGAGCAATTTGATAAAGTGTAGCTTCTCTATTTTTAAGCCCTCTAATAATGGTCTGGGCACGATTTAAAGCTTCTCTTAGGGGAGTTTCATCTTCCTTATTAGACCTAGCAAAATGCTCCATATAGTAAGGATTAAGAACTATTTTTCCAAAGCCTTCAATAGGAAGTTCAATCCTAAAACCTTCACTTTCATCAAACAGTAATAGATCCGGTACGATATATAGAGGAGAATCATCACTAGACCATCCATTGCCTGGAATAGGATTTAGGCTGCTTACACAGTGTAAGGCTTTCTTTATCTCCAATAAAGTAAAGGATGTTTTTTCTATAAGTATATCAAATCTTTTATGAAGTAAATCCGTTAAATGATTAAGGACTAAAAGCTTTGTTGTGAGATCATTTGGATAAAGTTTTTCAAGTTGGATAAGGAGACATTCCTTTAAATCATATGCCCCTACTCCAATAGGCTCAAAATCTTGGATCACATGGATACACTCTTCTATTAAAGCATAAGAAACCTTTAATTGTTTACTCATTTCTAGCCTATCTTGTGTTAAATAACCTCTTTCATCTATAAGTTCAATAAGATATTCGCATAGTCTAAGATTTGGACAAGACTTCATACTATGTAATTGAAATAAAAGTTCTTCTTTTAAGGACCCTTTTGTAACATGAGTCTTTAGCTCATAATCTGGCCAAATATTTAAAGAAGGAAGTTCCCCATCCAGTGCAGGATTACTCTCAAACTCCTTTGTTAGAAAGGCGTTTAACTCTGCAAAATTCATTTTCAATAAAGATAGAGATAGTTGTTGGTTTAAAGATAAATTTACATTGAGTGTGAGCCTTTTATCTAGTGTGAGTTGATTCATTTATAGTCCTTCCTTTTAGAATTTAATAGTATTGTCATAAGTTAATTATAGCATGATTAATAAAAATTTAACTATAGTTCTATAAATTAAGTAAAATAAAACACGTCTCAAGTTTGCTTAGAAAGCTCTTTAAGACGTGTTCTTAATAATTTAATAGTATTAAACTAAGCTAAAGTCTCCATGTATACCGATTAGGGGAACTTTGTTTAAGTAATCTAATATAGTGATTTGCTTCTCTTAAAACATGGTCTGCAAGAAGTGGTAGTATAATTGAACGGATTTTACATTCAGATATACCTTTTACACCGGATTGCTTATAATCTTTAAATTTAATGGTTTCTTTTAAAGTATCATCCGTTACATTGGCTAATGTTAGAGCGGTAGCAACTTGTAACCTTTTCATTAAGACATCATATTTTTCTGCAAAATCATTTGCCTCAATAATTAATTGTTTTTCAGTTGGATCAAGAGAACCTCTTATAAATAATGCATGTTCCATCATAATATTGTCCCAAAAAAGTTCAGTATCTTCTAAAGGGTTATTTTCAATATCTTCTTTAGCTTCAAGCTGAATAAGAGAATCGTGATATTCTTCCGCCTCTCTTATAATATGTTCTATAAAATGAGGGTAATTAGTAGTAAATATATTGCAAGACAATACATCATTTAATATATTGCTTTTGAAATTAATAAAATTATCCAGAGCTACAATCATATTTTGATTAAGTTTTTGAACATTTAATACCATTGTAGGTGTTACATTAGGCTTCCTATTGCCATATAATTGTGCTTCCCTTATAGTAATTGTTTGATTGATTGGTATTCCCGTAAAATTTTGTGTCTTTTGTTCAGTACCAAGTGTAAAATCAGTTACTATCTCACTAGAATTTAATACGCTGGGTCTAATCATTCCATTACTCAAATCAATCACTCTTGACAAAAAATTCTCAAATGTTATTTTATATCGATCAGCTTCTTTTGCTAAGTTAGCATTCTTTGGTGTAAAGCCGGCTTCTAAAAAGATAGCATGCTCTTTCATTATTCTTGCAAAAAATAAGTGCAGCTCAAGTGATAAGACTACATATTCTTCATTACTAAGCATTTAATCACCTCAAGATAATATCTATACTATTCTATTAATAACTTATTTTTTATATACTCACTTATTAAACGAATAATAAAATAAAACACGTCCTAAGTCTGCTTTGAAAGCACTTAAAGACGTGTTTATTTTAGAATGAGGTATACCTTCTAGTTTTTAGTTGTATCTAAATATTTATCTAGGTTATAGGATACTTTTAGTACTCGATTTAAAACCTTTTGTGCATTTTCTGCATTATTAAGGTTCTTACTACTTAGCTCTGATGCTTGGCTAGAAGCAGCTGTTACTTCTTCAGTGGTTGAAGATAGGTACATAATATTTTCTACAATCTGGTTATTAGCCTCCGAAAGACTGGTAAGCATCTTATCAATGACTTCTATACTAGATGTTAATTTACTTACATTTTCGTTCATATCTTCAAAGCTTTTAGAAGCTGTTATAATTAATTCATCTTGTACATGGGTAGCAGATACAGAATGATCTACAGCTGAAGCTACTTCTTCTGACTCTTCTACTAGCTGAGAAAGGATAATTTCAATGTTTCCTGTTTCACGTTTAGTTTCTTCTGCCATTTTTCTTATTTCCTCAGCCACAACGGCAAAACCTCTTCCAGCTTCCCCAGCTCTTGCACTTTCTATAGAGGCATTGAGTGCCAGTAGATTTGTTTGGTTAGAAATAGAAAGGATGGTATCTGCAATACTTCTAACAGCATTTGTTCTTTCTTGAAGCTTATTCATAGACTGAGAAACAGTTAGATTAATATCAGAAATAAGTGTTGAATGTTGTTTAAGGTTAGTCATTAACTCTAGATTTTTACTATTTAAGGCTTCAGATGTAGTGGCTACTTCTACCATGTTTTCAGATACTTGTAGGGTTTGTTCGATAGAATTTTGAATATTACTTGTCATTACTGTTTGACTTTGAATATTTTCAGCTGTATTTTGTGTACTATCTGAAATATCTTTTACAGAAGCATTTACAATCTCAGTAGAACGATTAAGCTCATTTACAATATGCATAGCTTGTTCAGTTTGACTTCTTACTTCTTCCGCCACCTTAATGACATCATCTAATATATCTTTTTGAGTCTGTTTTTCAGCTTCTAAACTTTTAAGTGTATGTTCATTAAAGCGCTTACTTATAATTAGTGTAGAAAAAATGATTCCCATAAGCATACAAATAGCTAGTGTTGCACACCACTGATCTACAATAGCATCACCTGTATACGCTCCCATAAGAAATACCTTTATACTTGTTGTAGAAATATTTAATAGACTTACTAAAAGACCAGAAATAATAGCAAACTTTTTGTCATAATAAACAATGTTTACTACAAAAGGAATGGCAGCTATAAAACGTAAATAATAATTATTAAAAGCAATAGCCATAAGAAAGGTTACTAACAAGAGTCCAATACTTGCTACATATTTGATTTTAGAATCCTTTTTATTTTTTAAATACATAATAACGGTTGCTAAACTTACAAATATAACAATAGATAATAAGGTTACAGTATAGCCTATTGAACGAATCCCCATTAAAGCAGAGGATACTACAATACTGCAGATGAATACATAAAATATAATATAATTTATTACAAGAAATCTATTGGCACATTTTAATTGTTCCCCCTTGTCAGCATATAAATATGTCTTTTTCTCACCCATATAAAACACTCCTTTAGTTAAGTTATTATTTTTTTTGTAAAAACTAGCAAATAATATTTTGATTAATACTTTTATTTAGATATATTATCTCAAATACATATATACTTTGCAAATTATTTATTTGAAAACAAGTCATTTGTTGTAGAAATTAATCATTTTATAGTTTGTAAAATTAGAACTTAGTGTTAAAAATATGTTATACTATAAAAGAATATTTAATTTCATTGATAAAGTTGGTTTATCTCTTTCATCTCTTGACCACACTTATAAATAGAAAGAATAACCAGCTGGTGTCATATAAAGGATGTGTACTTAATGAATTTACCGACAACAAGTGACTTTTTAAATATCGTATTGAAGGATATTCCTTTAATAGATGTACGTGCACCTATTGAATTTGAAAAAGGTGCTTTTTTAGGTGCTACTAACCTACCTATTATGAACGATGAAGAAAGGCACCAAGTAGGTATTTGCTATAAAGAAAAAGGAAATGAAGAAGCAACTAAACTTGGATATAGGTTAGTATCAGGAACTATTAAAGATGCACGTATAGAAGCTTGGACAAAACATATGGAAGCCAATCCAACATGCATGATGTATTGCTTTAGAGGAGGCTCACGCTCTAGAATTGCTCAAGAGTGGATTAAAGAAGAAACAGGCAAAGAAATTATAAGACTTGAAGGTGGTTATAAAGCTTTTCGTAACTATCTTTTAGATGAATTAGAACCTAGTGCACTTACAAGCAAACCTATTATATTAGGTGGTTATACAGGTTCAGGGAAAACTATTTTACTTAAGCAATTAGAAAATGCCATTGACTTAGAAGGTATTGCCAATCATAGAGGTTCTTCTTTTGGACAATGTGTCACACCTCAACCTTCACAAATTAACTTTGAAAACAACTTGGCATATGCACTTATAAAGCATAAAGCACAAGGTTATAAATATATGATTTTAGAAGATGAAGGACGCCATATTGGTATTAACTTCATTCCTAAAGACTTAGCTCAACATTTTAGTGAAGGGGATCTAGTTGTTCTTGAGGCACCACTTGAAGAACGTGTTCAAATTACACTTGAAGAATATGTTATTCATTCACAAGCTGAATATATTAAAACTTATAAAGATGAAGCGCTTGGTTTAGAAGCATGGCATCAGTATATTGGTCAAAGTATGGCAAGAGTACAAAAAAGATTAGGTGGGGACCGCTTTAAACAAGTAATGGATTTATTGGAAAGAGCTTACCAACATCAACTTGCTACTGGTAGTTATACAGGTCATGAGGAATGGATTACCTTCTTTTTATCAGACTACTATGATCCTATGTATGCTTACCAATTGAAGAATACAACAAAGAAAATCGTTTTCCAGGGTCAAGCACCTGAAGTATTAGATTATTTAAAATCTTTTAAGTAACAAAGTAAAAGTCCATAGTTATGCAAATGTGCATCCCTATGGACTTTTACTTTCTTTTATTTTAAATCCTATGATTTTAGATTATGAAGAATAGATTGATAACCTTAGTTCCCCTATCCTAAAAGGTATTAAAGATACATCTTAGCTGAGATTGTTGCAATAGCTCCATCTGCAACTGCTGTAGCAGCTTGACGCACCATTTTGTGACGAATATCTCCAGCGGCAAAAACACCAGGAATATTGGTGCACATGGTTTCATTTGTTATAATAAAATCATTTTCTTTTTCAAGGTCTTCGTACATTTTTGTATTAGGTAGGGCTCCAGCATAAATAAATACTCCTGCACCTTTTGCCTTAATCTCTTCCACTTCTTTTGTATGCTCATCTTCAATAAAAATAGAATAAATCTCTTCTTCACCTTTAATTTCTTTTAGCCTTGAGTGAAGTCTAAGAGTAATTTTTTCATTTTGTGCTAGACGATCTGTAAACTCTCTTACAGCACCAAGTTGATCTTCAAAGTGTATAAGTGTAACTTTACTAGCAATAGTGGCTAAATAAAGAGTCTCTTTAACAGCTCCATCAGACCCACCCACAACAAATACTTCTTTATCTTTATATTTATTGCCATCCTCTACAGCATTATAACTTACACCTTTTTTATAAAGAGCTTCTTCACCTGGAATATTTAATTTTCTAGGTGTGGTACCATTTGCAATAATGATGGTTTTAGTTTCATAACTACCATTTGTGGTTACTACCTTTTTGATCTCACCTTGTAAATGAACTTCTACTACTTCTTCCATACAAATAGATAAGCCCATACCTTCTACTTGATTAATAATTCTTTGTATAATAGATTTTCCTGTTTCATCTTTTACAATACCAGCATAATGGGTAACAACGGAGACTTTACCTAAAACACCACCTGGTTTGTCACTTTCTAAAATAAGTGTTTTCATTCCTCTACTGGAAGCATAAATAGCAGCACTTAATCCAGCAACACCAGCTCCAATAATAATAACATCATACATAGTTTCACTTCCTTATCCCTAAATAAACTTATATGAGTTATATTCCCAATATACAAACGGAATTATGTGTTTATTAAGATAATAATGTTGAGTTTAGTCTTTTAACCTAATTAATCGAATCATATTTATTACAAATAGAACAATAACAGCCCCCCATATAAATATTAGTAGGTATTCAATGATACCAGCCTGAATATCTAACATTTTACCTGGTTCTATTTCATAAAGCCTACCACTTAGTGTTATAAGAATACCCCAAAATCCGATAAATATGCCATAAAGTAAAATAATACATCCTGAAATAAATAGTCTTAATCTCAACTTTAAATGTAATTTGAGTATGGTTAATCTTTTGGTTATTTTATAGATGAACAATAGTTGCAATCCCATTCCAAAAAGGCTTCCCAAAACTACTATCTCACCTATTGGTGTTGTCCAGCCTATCATTACACAACCTGATAAAAAAGGTGGAGATATGTATATATTAAAGTTATGTATGGAGCCTATTAATATCCCTAAAATATCTGTAAATAAAAATGTGGTATATAAATAACTTATACATTCGACTAAAGGTATAATGCTTTCTTTATATAAATTTTTAAGACAGGTTTTTAATATATTTCGTGCAATCACCATAGTAAAACATCCTAGTACAAAAATACGGATAATTAGAAAAAGATCTTTTCCATAAGAATGTGTAGGCTTAAATAAATTGGATGAGTAGCGAAAAGGTATCATATAAAAGAAAATACTTATAAGCATTAAAAAGAGTGAAAAATATATTATTTTTGATGCTCCACACTTCTCTTTGATAAATAAATCTTTTGTTCTATAACTGATATAGATAAAGCATGTACCTACTAATATAATTGAAAGTACTATAATGTAATATATAGGGCTTGTACAAAACCACAACTGAATAAGTAATATAAGGATGCTGCTTATAAATGTTACAATAATATTTTTTACGTAAGGTGTATCTAATTTAAATTCCATTATATTATCCCCTGTTTAAATTATAAAATAAAAGCTCAACAGACCACGTTTTCTAACTTCTTTCTAGTTATTTCGGTAGTCATGTTGAGCTTGTTTAATTAGTATAATAATTCTATTATACTATATTTAATTGTCATTATATACTAACTTTTCATTTATAAAGATTTAGGATTAGGGTTTATACCAATACCATATTCTAAAAATTAATTATCCCATTTCTGAGATAGTCTCTTTATTACAAATTCTACCCTCTATTTTGTTGAAAATATTATTAAAGAGTTTACTATAGATTGCAGCAATTATATTATCGGCTATACGTATAACAATAGCCCATCCTAATCCAAACATAGGTACTGCTACTGCTAGTGCTCCAAAGCAGTTGAAGGAAGTTTGCCAATTATATGTTCCTGAAAATCCAACCATAAGACCACCAAACATACCAATATACCCTCTATAAGCTTCTGGAACAACAAGATATACCGCGGCAAAGATTAAGCAACCAATGATTACAAAAGGATATCTAAATTTAACACGCTCAGCAACCTTTTCTTCCGTAGGTTGAAGAATTGAATTACAGGCAAAAGCAATCCACATGATACGTGGTAAATGTAAAAGTTCTCCAATTAAAATTGCTATAGCAACACCAAGGGCTAGTTTTAACTGCCACTTAGTTAGTGGTGTACTTAAATCTATGTCTTTTATAATATCACTAAAGCTATTTTTAAATTCTATCTTACGATGTTTGTAATAAAAAATACCTGCAACAAGTAAGCCACCTAAAACTAATCCAAAAACTCTATTAATATATTCACTCACACTATTAACTTGGTAGCCATATAAAAGTAAGTAAGATAATATAAAAGTTGATTGATTACAGTACATGACATTATGGCAAGATAAAACGATAATAGTCATCATAGAGATAAAGTTAATAAAGAAACCTAATACTGGGTTAACAAGGGTTACTACATAAGGCGAAATAATAAATATAGCAAATATAGCAAGTAGTGCAAATGTAGATTGACTTGTCTTAAAGTCTAAATCTACAAACCTAACTGACATTAATAAAACAACTGTTACCACACCTGTAATACTATTATTTACACCAAATAAATTAGTAAAAGTAGTTACTACAAGCATGCAAAATAGAATACACAAGAAATTCTTTACGATAAGGGCAGTTATATACTTTTTCTTTAATTTAGCATCATCAGTCTTTTTGATTAAAGGCTTAATACTGCTAGCGCCCATTTGCATTAGTTCATAAAAACTCATTACAAGATCCCCTCACTATGTTCATGCATTTTTTTATTTGCTTCCTCTATACAGGTCATTAAATTTAAAAATGCTTCATCGCCTAGTTGGCTGCGGAGTTCATAGATAGGTTCTAAATAATAGCTATATATTTTTCTAAGTAGTTCTTCTCCTAGTGGTGTAATTGAAACAAAATAACTTCTTTTATCATTCTCATCCTTTGTTTTAATGAGATAACCTTTATTATACAACTGCTCTATAATACGACTAATAATCGTTTTATTAAGTTTCATATTTTTACTTAAGGCTAAAGGAGTCATTCTTTCTGTACGCACTGATAGTTGAGATAATAAGTCTATGTGTTCTGCTGGTATTTCATATTCTTTTGTGGCACGACGTATCATGACCCTGCTAAAATATCTAATACTTTGCATTTTTTCTAACATATCGATCCAGTTTTTATCTTCCACTATTGATTACCACACTTTCTAAATTGATTAACTGTATAGAAGTTATAACAGTAAACTTAAATATAGTTTACTTTGTGAACTATATTTTACGCCTATTTTTATTTTTTGTCAAATGATAAACACATTTACTTAGATCATTATGCATAGCTATTTATCCGAAAATGTTATATAATAAGTATAAGTTTATACTAAAATAAACAATTGAAATTAAAGGAGGAAATGATATGTGTAATAATCAAAAATTCTTTATTTGTAAGCATTGCGGTAACTTAATAGGTACAATTCATCATAGTGGTGTAAAGATGATTTGTTGTGGAGAGCCTATGACAGAGCTTGTAGAAAATACAGTAGAAGCTTCAGCTGAAAAGCATCTTCCAGTTGTTCAAGTAGAAGGTAATCTTGTAACTGTTAAAGTAGGTAGTGTACCACATCCAATGGTAAGTGAACATCATATTGCTTGGGTTTACATACAAACAAAAGAAGGTGGGCAACGTAAATGTCTACCTGTAGATGGGGAACCAACTGTAACTTTTGCACTTACAGATAGTGACGAAGCTATTGCAGCTTATGCTTACTGCAATCTTCATGGTTTATGGAAAACTGAACTTTAATAATAAACCCCTTGCTAAGTAGCAAGGGGTTTATTTTAGATATTTGTTTATAGAACTAAAGATGGAGGCATATAAACGCGAGCAGCTAATTCTTGGTTAAGCAGGTAAAGTCCTTTACCGTCTTGACCAAATAACTCATATTTCTTAATTAAGTCTTCAGCGTTTTTCTCCTCTTCACCTTGCTCTTTAATGAACCACTCTAGAAATTGAGTTGTTCTAAATTCTTTATTTTCAAAGGCTACAGCATAAATATTGTGGATAGATGCAGTTACACTTTCTTCATGCTCTAAGGTTGCTAAAAGAGGTGCCTTATAGTCTTCAAAAAGCCTATCATCTACTTTAATATCTTGTAAAACAATATGTTCCCCATTATTTTGAAGGTATTGTAAAAAGAGCATAGCATGAGACTGCTCTTCTTGAGCTTGAACAATAAACCAGTTGGCAAACCCTTCTAAGTTCTGTTCGGTATAATAATTAGCAATATGAAGATAAAAATAAGCTGAATAAAACTCTTTATTAATCTGTTCATTCATTAACTGTACCACTTGTTTAGTTAACATTTAAACACCCCTTTATCTTTTTATTTTAATAAATATTATACTATTATTCTAACTCATATCTGATTTTTTTGAAACCTCTTTATTTAATATCTATTTTTCTATCTTTATAATAATACTCTTTATCGCGTTCATTTATTTCACGAAGTACACGACAAGGATTGCCTACAGCTACTACATTAGCTGGAATGTCTTTTGTCACAATACTTCCTGCACCAATAACGGAGTTATCACCAATTGTTATACCAGGTAAAATAACAGCTCCAGCACCAATCCATACATTATTTCCGATACGAACAGGTATATTAAACTGGGCTACTCGCTTTCTAAGATCTGGATCAATAGGATGACCTGCAGTAGCAATGGTTACATTTGGACCAATCATAACATAGTCTCC
Source organism: uncultured Eubacteriales bacterium (assembly GCA_900551325.1). Taxonomy (GTDB): domain Bacteria; phylum Bacillota; class Clostridia; order Lachnospirales; family Cellulosilyticaceae; genus Holtiella. The sequence continues at coordinate 60,765 of URVM01000010.1, forward strand.
AATATAAATATGTGTATCATCTACTAGTGTAAGATTAAAATTAGCATAAACATTTTTTCCAAGATGAGTATATCTTCCCCAGTTAGTATGGAAAGGGGGTTCAATATAGCAGTTCTCCCCTACTTCAGCTAAAAGTTGCTTTAAAATGCTTTCACGCTTTGCACCCTCTGATGGACGGGTGTGATTGTAATCATATAGTATTTCTAAGCACTGAATTTGTTCAGCAGCTAAACTACTATCATCACAAAAATATACTTGTTGGTTTTGCATTCTTTCTTTTGTACTCATTATGATCTCCTTAATATATATATGTATTTTTTATAGTATAGTTATATACCATAATGGATGAGCCATTTGTTTTTTTAAGAGTTTCATTATAAATATATAAATAACAGTTTAGTATAAATATATGACTTAAGCATATATTTATATAAGTTTTCATTAATTTATATTATACCAGATAAATAGAAAAATTCTATGGAGGTGAAGCATTGCGTATAAAAACAATTTTACTAACAGCTTTAGGATTTCTGTTTTTAGGTATGGGAGGTGTTGGACTACTTCTGCCTGTTTGGCCTACTACTCCTTTTGTTCTCATTTCTTTTGCATGTTTTTCAGGTACACCTACTTTAAGAGCACAGATCATGAAAATTGAATTTTTCAAAGAACATATAGAAAACTATAAGTTAAGAACAGGATTATCTAGGAAGACAGTAATGATTAGTTTAGCCTATTTATGGGGTATGTTACTACTTTCTCTATGTCTTGTTCAAAAAATATGGCTTTTAGCCTTACTTATATGTATTGGTATAATAGTAACCATACATATTCTTTGTATATCTAAGTCTAAGTATTAAAAGCATGTAATCAAGTAACTTAAAAGTCCAACACAACTACGTCTGATAACTTTAATCTAGTTACCTCCGTTGTTATGTTGGACTTTTGTTTTAAAGAAGAGCTTAATTTCCAATTAAATAAGTAATTAAAGCAATTGAAAACATAATTAGAAATCCTGTTATCATTCTTCCAAGAGTTTTTGAATAATTTTTTGGTGTTATTTGCCCTAAAGCATCCAGTTTCTTTATAATAGGATGGAGTTTCCAAAAATATGTAGCAATTGAAAGGATCATAACTATAACGGCATACATCCTTGTGAGTTCAGTTCCTGTAAGTAAGATAACGATTAATAAGACAATAAATATAAGTTTTGTTCCAGCTACCCAATAAACCATATAGTGGGCAAAGAGATTCAAGGGTTCATTTTTTTTAGCATCTTCCCATGGGTTAAATACAGCAACACCATTACCTAATCTTGAATCTGGATTGAAATATAAAATGAGTACATTTGTTGTTTCCATAATACAAAATATAATAATTGCAATTGATAAGATATCCATTTTCTTCTCCTTTGTTTAGTCTATTGTTATTATTTTATTATATAGAGATAAGATTTAGGTTTCTACCTTATTTTCATAAAGTATTTTAATTAATAAAGGACTAGTATACCAAATGATATGCTAGTCCTTTATATGGTTATTTTATATATTAGAATGGTCCATAACCTATTAATATAGCAGTAAATACGAATACAACTTGTGCTGCAAGTAAGATCCAGAAAAGTGGTAAGAAGAACTTATAGTACTTATTAACTGGAACTTTAGCAAGTGAACAGAAGATTAGAATCATTCCTGTTGGCCATAATAAATTTGAAAGACCATCTCCAAATTGGAAGATAAGTACTGCAATTTGTCTATTTAAACCGATTAAATCACTAATAGGAATCATAATTGGCATAGAAGTTGCTGCTTGTGCACTTCCTGAAGGTATAAGGAAATTAAGAAGTGTTTGGAATATAAGCATCCCTAAACTACTTAAATAAATACCAAGTTCACCAAGTAATGATGCAAAGGCATTAATAATTGTATCTAAGATGTGACCTTTATTAAGAACAATGAGTATACCTCTTGCAATACCTACTACCATTGCTGGCATAACTGCTCTTTCAAGGCCTACAACAAATGTATTTGCAATTTCATTTAAACTAAATCTATTAAATAAACCCGCAAGTAAAGCAACAATTAAAAATACTGCCCCAAACTCATTAATATACCAACCCCACTTAGTTACACCTATTATAATAGTTAAAATACCTGCAAATAATGCAACTAGAGCTAGAATTCTACCTAAAGTAAACTGAGTAGCTAGTCTTTCTTCATTTAAAGCTAGATCCCCAACTTCAATACCAGCAACTAAACTTTTTGAAGGATCTTTCTTAATTTTGTTTGCATAGGCTAGTACATAAACAATAGCTATGAATGTCATAACAAAGAGAATAATAATTCTAAGGCCCATACCTGAACCTAATGGTAATTCAGCAATACCTTGTGCAACACCCACTGTAAAAGGATTAATGGTAGCAGATGCAAAACCTACACCTACAGCAATTAAAGATACTCCAAGTCCAACAATTGTATCATAACCCAGTGCAATAGCAAGGCTGACAAATATAGGTACAAAGGCAATCATTTCCTCATAAGAGAAAGTCCCAGTTGATGCCCAAGCTGATACAACAGCCATAATAAGTATAAGACATACTTTAGATAGAGCAGGTTTTCTTTGTGTTAGTCTTACCATGGAAGCTATTGTAGCATCCATAGCACCTGTTTGAACAATAAGGTGTAGGGAAGCTCCTACTATAAAGATGAAGAATATAATCTGTCCTCCATCAATCATACCTTCTATTACACTTAAGAACATATTGAATAAACCTACAGGTGATGGGTCTATATAATGGAAGGAGTCTGCAATAATCATATTTTTACCTGTTACAGCATCTAAAGCAACCTCATATTGTCCAGCTGGTATAAGATAGGTAGCTAAAGTTGCAAGTATAAGCATACATCCTAAAATAACAAAAGTATGTGGAAACTCCCTTTTCTTTTTTAATTTCTTTTCATTTGTTTGGTCTAACATGTTTATCCCTCATTTTTGTGTAATTTTTAGTCAAAAGATTATATTGATTCTAAATAATCAATAGCTAGTTGTATATGTAATTTTGTTCCTATAGCTAAAGCAGCTTCATCGAAATCAAATTTTGGATGATGCATAAGGTGAACAAAGCCTTTTTCTTCATTTCTGGCACCAACCATTAACATGACTCCAGGTATTTTTTCTGTATAAAAAGCAAAGTCCTCTGAGCCCATATTAGGTTTATCAAGTATTAAAACATTTGCTTTTGTTACTAACTTCTCAGCAGTCGCCTCTGCAAATGTAGCTTTTTCAATATGATTAATTAAAGGTGGCACGCCAGGGATAATATTTAGTTTATATTGTCCACCAGACTCCTTAGCTACTTGTTCTACAATTTCCTCTATTCTCTTCTTCGCTTTAGCCCTTACCTCATGAGAAAGTGTACGAATGGTACCTTTTAATTTGGCACTACCTTGAACGACATTACTTGCAGCACCAGAGTTAAAGGCACCAACAGATACAATAAGTGGCTCAAGTGGATCAAACTCTCTACTTACCATAAATTGAATATCATTATAGACTTTAACTGCCATAGAAATAGCGTCTATACATTGATGAGGCATGGACGCATGTCCACCTTTTCCAATCATTTCAATTTCAAAATCATCTGAAGAAGCCATAGCAGCTCCTTTTTTGATGGTCACCATACCTGTAGGATACTCTGTTGTTAAATGTAATCCAAAGATTGCATCTACACCTTTTAATACACCATCTGCCACCATATTTTCAGCGCCTGAATTTGGACCTTCTTCTTCAGGTTGGAAAATAAACTTAATGGTACCTTTTATTTCATTTTTATATTTAGAAAGTGCTTTTGCAGCACCTAATAACATGGCTGTATGCCCATCATGTCCACAAGCATGCATCTTTCCAGTGCAAACTGATTTATAACATGTGTCATTTGCTTCTTCCATTAAAAGGGCATCCATATCTGCTCTTAAAGCAACAGTTTTAAAAGAGTCACTCTCTTCACCCCTTAAAATACCTACTACACCGGTTATACCTACACCTGTTTCAACTTCAAGGCCCCATTTAGTTAATAAATCTGCAACGATTGTAGCTGTTCTTTCAACCTCTGAGCCCACCTCCGGGTGCATATGAAAATCTCTTCTAAGAGAAATAATTTCTTCTTTTATGCTATCTACTGTGTCAAATATATGTTGAATATTCACGTCATTATCCTCCGTCAAATTTAGATCTAAAATGAAAAACTTTTATTATTATACATATCAGTGATTATTTTTGCAATGATATTTTAGTATAATAATTAGTTTTTATTTATTTTTATACTATCAAGAGTATATTTTTAGTACTTCAAAATATATATAATCAAAAAGAACTACAATTTTCTATTTTGGAGTAACCTACCTTTTGGGTTATTTTGAATAATTCATATTGTACAACAAATACAAACTGAAATATGATACAATAATTAGAAATTAAGATGATAAGGGAGGAAAGATTTTTGGAATACAAATTGTATAAAAGATATTATAATAAAGTGCTATCTGTACTGATTACATTAGTAAATATAGGTAATCTATTTGTAGGTGGATTTCTAGTATTACTCATTTTATCTAGTATAGGGAGTTTATTTAATAGGCAAGTTTATGTAGGAGATTACAAGATTGTTTCACGTCAAATATTAGATGATAAGAAATCCTGTGACCCTCTTACAGTCAAATTAGAAGAGTGTGTAATAGATGATAAAGGAAATATTTATATTAGGTATACCAGTTATATGAAGCCTTTTTCGCACGGATGGTCTATGTTAAACTTTAATATCTTGGATGAGCTTGGAAATACATATTATGGAGGTGCCAGCAGTTATGGAAGCATATTTGGAACCTACCATCAAATAACTATAGATACTATACATCCGGATGCAAAAAAGCTTATTTTAGAGTACGATCACTATAATCGATATATGCGTTTTGAAATTAATCTAGAGGAGGTAAAGGGGGATGTGTAAGCATAAAGAAGTTAAACACCAATATAAACGACTACTTTATAGTGTAGCCCTATTACTTCTTCTATTATATACGTATTTTGCATTCTCACATACAGCTTTTACACCAAGACAGGCCTTCGAAAAGTCAGAAAGGTCTGCACTCTACGGGCCGTCTTATATTGTTCATGAAGAACGACAGGGTTCTGTACACTATTTCTTAGGCTACTATGATAAGTGGTTCTCCTGTCATCCAACTGTAAAAACTCCGTTTGGAATATGGCGACCTGGTAACCAGGTATATGGACAGGAAATGGATAAAAGTAAACCCTTTAATTTTAGTGTTGGATATAGTAGATATAATGATGAACACTATTTTAGTGTATTTGGTATTGTGCATGATTCAAACATTAAAAAAATGCAATTACATCTTACTGTAGAAGGTGTCCCTATCGTTCTACAGCAAGAAAATTTATATGAAAATATGTTTCTATTTACTCTAGATGGAAAAGACTATGATTTTGATAAAATTGTAGGGATGACAGACAAAGACCAAGTTGTCTATCAGGAAATGAGATAATATAAAAATGCTCTCTATACTATTAAAGTTAGAGAGCATTTTTGTATTAGTAAATGATGTAGTATAAAAGATTACAGTTTAAAACTATGTAGCCTATAGTAAAGATTTTTATAAGTCTTATTCCATATGCTGTGGCAATTCGTTAAGTACTACTTTCTCTACTTTTTTTGTTTTGATTACTTCAATTATACCACCTATTAGCATTCCTATTAGGGCAGGCACTACCCATCCTAGACCTTGTGTATAAAGTGGAAGGCCACCTAATATTTTTGTTCCTAGATCAATTCCAAATCCACCTAGGCCGTATAAAATACTTACAACACCTGTAAATAAAATAGTTAAGCCATATATTACTGGGCTTTGTCTAAACCATCTATCTAATATAGCAAGCACAATAAGCATAATAGCAATTGGATAGATCATATCAAGTATTGGAATAGAGATAGCAAGAATTTTTGAAAGGCCCATATTTGCAAGGATCATACTTGAAAGAGAAAGGATTCTTACCCAATTTACATAGCTTACTTTAGGCGTTAATGTAACAAAGTATTGACTACATGAAGTAATAAGTCCTACACATGTTGTTAAACACGCAAGTGTGAAAATCACAGCTAGTAATACTGCCCCAGGTCTACCAAAGAGATAAGTCATTACATTGGTCAATGTATGTGCACCATTTTCTGTAGCACCAAATCTTCCACCACTTGAGGCACCTAAATGTGCAAGTCCACCATAAATAATAACAAGTAATCCTCCAGCAATAAGTCCTGCCTTAATAGATGTTGATACAACTAGCTTTTCCTCTTCTACCCCTTTTGTTCTAATAGCAAGTGCAATAACAATGCCAAAGTTAAGCGCTGCAATTGTATCCATTGTTAAATAGCCTTCTAAAAAGCCTGTTACAAAAGGTGCATTTATATAAGTACCTGTTGCTTGTCCGTATGTACCTAATGGTTTAAAGAATGAACCAATAATTACAACAAAAATTAAAACTAATAAGACTGGTGTTAACACTTTCCCCATACGATCCACAAGCTTAGTTGGTGATAAAGATAGCCAATAAGCTACGAGAAAGAAAACGAAGGTAAAAAGTAAACGTGCTAAAACATCTGACATTCCTTCTGGTAAATAAGGTGCTACAACCATTTCAAAAGGCAAACTACCTGCTCTAGGAATACCTAAACATGGTCCTATAGATAAGTAGATTAAAACTGTAAAGATTGGTGCAAAGATTGGATGGACTCTACTGGCTAAATTTGAAAGGCCACCTGATTTAGCTACTGCAATAACACCTAATACAGGAAAACCAACCGCTGTAATCAAGAAGGCACCTAAAGCAATCCAAACTTTATCTCCCGCTGATTGGCCTAAAAAAGGTGGGAAGATTAAATTCCCTGCCCCAAAGAATAATGAAAAAAGCATAAGTCCTACAAATAATAAATCCTTTTTTGATAACTGTTTCATGGTATTTTCTCCTTTTTATGTTTACATATTATGAATTTTTGACAATAAAAAAACCGCCCCTTGATTAACTCAAGGGACGGACTAGCCGCGTTACCACCCTAATTCTATAAAAAATCTATACGTACTCGACTTCTTTATAGCACTCTGTTCGTATCTAACAATACGCTTATCCTGTAACGTGGAAAGACTACGTCAACACTTACTCATTGCTTTTCGGTGTTGCTTCTGGGAGATGATTTTCGGCTATAATTTGAACATTGGCTTTCAGCATTTACCAACTCTCTGGGGAACATTTTATAACTTACTTTTTCTCGTCATAGAATTTTTTTATGTTGTTAAAAGTATTTTAGTAAATAAATAAACTTATGTCAATACTTAAATTTGATTTTAATTGCAATTTCTTAAAATATATAATTCATTTTATGTGCTATGCTCTAGTTATTGAGATTAAGAGTTGGATATTATGAAGTCTTTTGATTATAAAGCTTCTATTTCAAATAAATATCAGTTTATTTTATTCTATATTTATGTGCATATTCACAGATTATATTAGTAAAGTGCTCATAACTAAAATTGTTTTTAATATCTGAGATATCAATCATCCCAATATTAAAACGTAATAAAATTAAAAAAATAAGTTAAATTATTTTTTTTAATACATTTTTTATTGTTAAATTATTTTTATACTAGTATAATATATGTAATTCATATTTTACATATATGAATAATCTATTTTTAGACAACATAGGAGAAATCATAATGAAATTCAAAAAATTAGCACTATCAATGGTTGTATTAGCAGCTGCACTAACAGGCTGTGGTAACAATTCAGAACTACCAGAAAGCAATACTCCAGCAGTTGAGACTAATGCAGATGCAGTATCAGGTGCTTCTCAAGTAAATGATGAAGAAACGTTTAAACAAAAAATCTCAAAAGATAACACTAACTTTATGATTATTGTTAATAAAGATTTAACTTTCACAGAAGATTTAGTTGTTGAAAGTGGAATTAAAAAAGATAAAGAAGGTAATGAAGCTCCTAATCGTGCAATAGCACCTGCAGCAGAGGATGCTGACTTAAAGATATCTGAAAGATACACACTTACAGTACCAAATTTAATTTTTGCTGGTGAAAATGGAAAATTTGAAAATGGTATACTTAAAGGAAATATCTATGTACAAGCTGAAGGTTTTATCCTTCAAGATGCAACAGTAGATGGTAACATATATTTTGCAACTCAAGAATTAAAAGATGCCTTTACAGTAGATGAAACTTCTAAAATCACTGGATCACTTGAAGTAAAAGAATACTCAAAATAATATTTTAGAGAATAATCTATTTAGTCTCTATGTTTACTTGATTAATAAATGGAAAAAGACCACCTATAATGGGTGGTCTTTTTATTATTTTTCATAAAAATTTTAATAATTACAAAACTTTACCACTATATACAACTAATATATACGTACTTTATTAATGCATATTCAATCTATGTTATATCGCGTAGAAACTCTTATAGCCAATTATCATTGAATCTGTATAAGTTGATCTGCAATTTGGATAGCACTTATATCTTTCATTATTAAATCCTTTAATAAATAGACTAAAGTCAATTGCTCTCCTATTCGCCCACTAGCGCTACTATATTCTTCTACAACTTCAGTTCCATCGTTGAATTTGACTTTAATTTTAAGTTCTTCATTATTACTTGTAATTTTAATTTGATCCAGAACTAATGCAAGTGATGTTTTATCGATCTTTATTTCCTTCAATAATGCTTGTTCATCTGTAGTATAAGGAATTATTTTATTAATTGGGATAACACGCATCTCTTGGTTTTTTAGCATATCTAAAGAAATCTCCCATGGTCCTGTCCACTGTTCTACAATTCCTCTGTGCTTTACTTTGAATGTATAGGATTTTAGTGCTTCCACAGATGGTATTTCAAAAATGCGATAGGCCTCCTTCTCTTCGGTGCCATCTTCTAAAGTCCTTGTACTACCTGTATGATAAGTGGCATAAACCTCTTCTTCTGTCTGATTATAGACTTCTAATTGGGTATTTTCCAAACCTTGTCCAGACATACGAATATGTAGTTTACCATCAATAAAACCCATATTATCAATTACACAACTTGTATCACCTTTAATGAGTTCTAGGTTTAGATTACCTTTAGCTAATAAGACCTTAGGTCTTGATTCTAAGTCCTCTTTGCGCATTAGATAGTGTTCACTATTTATCTTTTTAAGCTCTTCTAAACGCTCTAGTTCATAAGGGGCAACTGGATTTGGTTGTGTAATCAATTTATCATCTTGATGCTTATATAAATACTCTACCAAGTTTGTTCCTATGATTTTAGTTGTTTCCATTTCACTATTCACTTCATCAATACTTAAATGCATGTTATTAGTTAATGGATCGCATGTAGTGAGTCTATAAGTAAAGTAAATTTTATCTTTTGTATTTTCTTGTGTATGGTACATACCATATGATGAACTACTTGTTCCTACACCTATTCCTTCTGTATTTGCGGCTGATTGGAAATAAGCATTTAATCTTTCCATATCCACTGTGTTATCTTCTTTTATAAATTCCTTTAGTTTATCATTATATTGTGCCATTACTTTAAGTACTTCAACATAAGGTGCATCTTTTGGTAAAGCTGCAATTTGTGTTCTTATATCATGGTCTTGTTTAGATATAAGATCTACATTCTTTATATTTAAATTCTCAGTAGATTTAAAGGGTATGCCATCAACTTTTGCTACTGATATAAGCAATCTAGCAGTATAAGCATCTGTAATCATATATTCTACAGTAATTTTCACGTCATCTTTAATTACACCTATATGAACTGGCTTACCATACTTTTTCATAAAGGCTACTTCTTCATCATGTATGGGTAGAAAAGTATTTGATAATTGTTCCTGTCCCTGATCTTGTGCTGATAGAGTTTTAGTTTCTATTACTGTATCAACCTGTCCACCTAATACTGGATAACTAAGCATGCTTGTTACTAGTATAATTAATAAACTCTTGTTTAGTTTCATCTTTACTCTCCCTTATATTTGAATTTGTAGTAAGTATTATATATACTTTAGCATAAATTCAGATAAATTCAAACCATGCACCTTTGAATTTTATAATGAATATAAACTAAACTTATTCTTTATTCCTTATTTTTTTAAGTGATATGAAGATGATTAAGGTTATAAATAAAAGGCTAAAACCAATTTAACTAACAAGTTTTAATTTCTTGTAATCCTCAGATGTACATTTAAATACCCAACTATCATCTAGTTGATGATCATTTACTAGAATTGCTACTATTATATCTTCATCTGCTGGCTTATCACTTGTTCCATAGTATGCATCAAATTTATCAATTATAATTTCTTCATCTGCTATTTCTCCCATCATAATAGTACAATTACTGTTCCACAATAGACTAAAAAAGGTTAGAGCAAATTGCTCTAACCTTTGATATTAATTAGTTTTCTTTCACTATGTATGCAATTGATTTAACATTCCATTAGGGTAGGGACAATACTAATAATTAAAAGCATTTTATATTACCTATTGTTTCTTTTCCACTTCTTCATAATACCTATTATTTTCAATCTCCCTATATAATTGCATTTTTTCTTTAAATAATTCATAGTTTGTAGGTGGCGTATATGTAATACAATTTGCTCCGGCTCTAATAGTTTGCAAGATACTTTCCTTATTAGGACCTCCTGTAGCAATAATAGGAATATCAGGATATTCTTTTCGTATTTTTTCTACTATACGAGCAGTATTTGCTGCACCACTTACATTAATAATATCTGCCCCAGCTTTAAGCTTCTCTCCTATATCTGTTAATTCACTAACGACTGTTATAATAACTGGAATATCTACACATTCCTTTACATATGTAATTGTTTCATTAGGAGTTGGGGCATTGAGTACCACACCTATAGCACCTTGAAATTCGGCATGTAGTGCAATATTAGCTGAACGAATGCCATGTGTAAGCCCACCACCTACTCCACATATAACAGGTATATCTGAAACGGATAAAATAGCTTGAGTAATAGCTGGCTGTGGCGTAAAAGGGTAAACGGCAATAACTGCATCGGCATTTGTATTTTTTATGATGGCAACATCTGTTGTGAAGATAAAGGACTTAATGCGCTTACCAAATATTCGAATGCCACTACACTCTGCTATTTCTTCAGGTACTTTTACAAAGTTTTTTCTAAGATCGCTTGTTACTTCTGGTACATATTTATTTGCTATTTTTCTAGTTTCCATGGCGTGTCTCCTTAATTAAATAAAAAAATACTATAGATTACAATTTTCATTCAAACAAAGCTCTCGTTGTGTAATATTTTATGGATGTTTACTTGATTGATAATATGTCCAATAGAATAATTGTAACATGATTCTATAAAATACGAAAGCAAGTAAGGTTTCAAAAAATTAGTAAATAATAAAAACAATATATAAAGCGTCCATATACATATCTCCCCAATTTTATTGTATTTTATCTTATTTTTAGTTCTAACTTTAAATTAATAATTACAAGAAAATTCTATACTAATTCTTTAATAGCTCAACCCATTCTAGAATGAGAACATAAAAGTAGGTTCACTAACACTTTAAAATATGCAAAAGCCCTAGAAACTTGTTATTCTAGGGCTTAATACAACTTAGCTGCCTTTAACTAAAAGACATTATAGATAAAATAATTAACTCGTACCATATATGTAAAATTTATCAGTATATACAACTAATGTATATAATATATGGCTACTTATATATTGAGCTATACTCATTAAAGATTATTTCGTATACTTTAATCCTGCCACTGGTATTCCTTTGATACTTGATGTATATAGTGATTATAATAAAGCCTTACACCTAAACTTATTAAAAGTGCCATACTACTTAATAAAATACCATTTACGTAAATACCTGTAGGTATTTGTAACATATCTTCAATTTCACATAATACAAATATACTAAATATAACTAAAACTGTAGGAATATACTTCTTAATGCCTTCCTCATAAACATAGCGTTCACCTACTACACGATTCATGACTGCCCATACAAGTGACCAAAGTGGTAAAAATATTAAAAGCACACTATTAAGCTCAACATGCATAGGATTAGATAGAAAAAGTACAAACACTACTATATATGCTGCGTAACAGAATACAAACTGCTGAAATGTGATTAATAGTGTTTCTTTTAAAGGTTGCTTCTTACTTCCCTCAATCATATCATCACAAAAAGCTTTTTCATCTTTACCTATTGTAGCATGCAAAGACTCTCCTCTTTGACCAGCTTCTAATGCCATACCTATGAGTTCTTTGTGTATGACTTCTAGTTCAAATAGACCTATTCTTTTGGCGCTCATATAAGTAAGCATTTTTTTGATTATGGCTTGATCTTCTTCAATAACAAATTCTTCTCTTAACTTATTTTCCTTTTTTAATAAGCTTAATTCATTTTTCAACATCCCTACTCCTCCTCATTTAATATGCCATTTACACTTCCTGTTACTTCGTACCAGGACTTCTTAAAGTCTTCTAAATGTTGTTTCCCTTCTGATGTCAATGAATAATATTTTCTACTAGGCCCTAAAGGGGATGTTTTGAACTGTGACTCTAAAATTCCCTTTTTTTCTAGTCTTACTAAAAGGGGATAAATGGTTCCTTCTTTAACTTCCGTAAAACCATAGCTTTGTAACTTTAAAACAATCTCATAACCATAAGTCATCTCTCTACTTATAATCTTTAAGATACACCCTTCTAGTGTTCCTTTCATGAGTTGTGTTTTGTCATACAATTTTTTCACCTCCACTACTTTGCATTACCAAGTACTAACTACATTGTATCACATAGTAGCCAGTTGTCAATATTTAATGTTATATTCATACTATTAAATGTAATGACCATACTAATAAATGAGTAGAAGTCATTTTTGTCTTACTGACTATGTACATATCTATACTTTTACATAAAAAAATACACCATTGCTGGTGTTTTCTATTAGTATATCTCACCTAATCCTAAGTATTGCGTAGCTATATTTAACCATCAATGCTTCTGCCTCAATGTTTCATTAGGAGCAGGGGATATAAAACTTAATTCTTTATCTTAAAATAGGTGTTTACCTTTTACAATAGAAGTTATCGTCCAATGATCTTTTGATCTTCTGTATACCATTGCTCTTGGGCTTTATACAATCTTGCATACTCACCATCTTGTGCCACAAGCGCCTCATGTGTTCCTATTTCTACTAGTCTTCCTTCTTTCATAACAGCAATTCGATCAGCAATCTTTGCTGAGCCTATCCTATGAGTTACAATTACTCCTGTTTTGTTAGCAGTTACTTCTGCGAATTTCTTGTATAGCCTTGTCTCTTCTAGAGGATCAATTGCAGCTGTTGGTTCATCTAGTATGATGAGTTCATGATCTTTATAAAGTCCTCTCGCAATAGCCACTCTTTGCCATTGTCCACCTGAAAGGTCAATGCCTCCAAATTCTCTTGAAAGCATAGTGTCATAGCCTTTAGTAAAACTTTCATGGTGCTTATCTACTCCAGCTTCCATAGTTACTTGGTCAAGATAGCGCTCATCCATTTCTTGATCCATGTCACTCACCCCAATATTTTCTTTCAGTGTGAGTTGATAACGTTGATATTTTTGACATACTGCAGAGACATGTTTAAAGCGGACCTGTTGACTTACATCCTTTAGATTAACGCCTGCATAAGTTACCTCTCCTTCTGTAGGATGATAGAGTCCTGCAATTAGTCGCATCAGTGTGGATTTACCTGAACCATTCTCGCCTACTACAGCTAATGTTTCTCCTTGCTTAAGTACCAGGTTAATACCTTTTAATGTCATGTTCTCACTATTAGGGTATTTAAATGAGACATTGCTAAGCTTCACCTTTCCCTTACGTGGCATCACTAGTGTCTCTCCTTTTTCTTCGGGGAGTGCCATAAAGTTTAGGTAGTTTTGGATACTGCCTAAATCTTTGGCAAAACTTCCAATATGCCTACATACAATTTCTTCTATGATTGCATACATCATTCCTACTGCATTAATTACAGCAGCAAAAGCACCTACAGATATCTCTTGCTTCATTAAGGCATCAAATAACATATAATAGACTCCTATATAACCTAAAATCGTCAGGATCTTCATGCTAAGTTCTGCTAAGGATGTTTTAACTTCACTTTTGAACTTTAGTTTATTGGCTATTTCTAATGTCTCTAAATAAATCTTCTTAAAATGATTGAATCCTCCCAATAAACGTGTTTCCTTGAAGTAATCACGATTAACTATGCAACCTTCATAATACCCCTGTTCTCTACGCAATGGTGCAGAAGCATCTTCTAATTTTGCAAAGACTTTTGTTCTAAGTATTTGAGAAAGCAAGATAGGTATAAAAATCATTACAATTGACCACGCAAGCTCAGGTTTTAAGCTATATAAGTATCCTCCCATAAATATAACGTAACATAAATAAAAGCAAAAAAGCATCATTGCCATAAAGGCTAAAAAAATGGCACTGCCTTTTCCTTGTTCCGCCTTATTAATATCATCCAATATATTCGTATCTTCAAATTGTAATGCATTTAACTTACTTGTTTTTATTTGAATTTCTCGTGTAAGCTTACCGTTTACCCTTTGCAATAGAACATCAGGAAAGAAGTTTCCAAACCCATTCATAACTTGACAGAAAATCTTAGCCCCACCCATTATAAGTACAGCAATAAATACTACCAGTAGCCTTGTCTTGCCCATAACCATCTCTGTTGCTGAATCTAATAAATACTGATTAGCAATAGTTACTAGACCAAATGAAACTGCATGAATGATCTCTATAATCATAGATGCTATAAACATAAAAGGACTTGCTTTAATGATTTTAGGTAACACTTGTATAAGTACATTCCATACTGTTTTCATTCATACCAACTCCTTTGACTTTGGAACATCTTGGCATAGATTCCACCAAGTTGTATCAGTTCTTGATGGGTACCTCGCTCTGCTACCATGCCATCACTAAGGACAATGATGGCATCTGCTTGTTTACTCGCCCCTAATCTATGGGTAATGGAAATGGTAGAGTGTCCCTTACTAATTTCATTAAATAACTTGTACACAGTACTCTCTGCTACAGGGTCAAGGGCTGCTGTTGGCTCATCTAAAATGGTAATAGGTGCATTTCTCATAAGTGCTCTTGCAATCGCTAACTTCTGCCACTGTCCTCCTGAAAGGTCAGTTCCCCCACTCTTAATCTTTCCTAGATAAGTGTCCATTCCCTTTGGTAGCTCCTCTAAGTACTCTAATAAGCCTAGTTGTTCTAAGGCTTCGTAATCCCCTCTTTTAACATCTAATTGATCTGTTCCTATATAAAGGTTATCTTTAACCGAAATCTCATACTTAGCAAAGTCTTGATGTACTATGGCAAACATAGATTTCAATTCTCCATACTTATAAGTTCTTAAATCTTTACCATTAATGAGTATCTCCCCCTCATAGTTATCATAAAGTCTAACTAATAACTTTGTAAGTGTTGTCTTTCCAGCACCATTGGCACCTACAATGGCATAGCGCTTTTTCCCATCTATTTTTAGTGAGAAGTTTTTCAAAATATACCGATCGGTCTTCGGATACTTAAATGTTACATTTCTAAATTCTAAAGACTCTAATCTTAAGTCTTTATGTGTTGTAGGTAACTCTAGTGCGCCTTCAACTTCTGATAGTTGGCTAAATTCACTAAGCTCTTTTAGATACTCCTTATAGTGTGCAAAAGTTTTCATTATATAGGATAATTCCCATGACATCATATCTACTAAGTCGAAGGCTGCCATAATTAAGCTCATAAAAAAACCAATTGTAATGGTTCCTTTATTAAGTGGAAAAAGAAGTATGGATACAATAAACATGGAAATAAATACTGTGACTATACTTGATAATTTCATTATTATAAAATTCTTAGCCTGAACCTTAAGTACAATCACCCTTGCAAGTTCAAATTCTTCATACCATTTTCTACTCAATGCTTCTGTATACCCAAAAAGTGTACGCTCTTCTGCCTGATCCCTTGATGTAAGAATACCGTTAAGATAGTCTAGCTTTCTTTGGTGTTTTGATACTTCCTGATCAGCCTCATAATGCTCCTTTCCTGCTTTCATAGATAGCTTCAAAAGAGGAATGGCAATAACTACAATCATCACTGCCCCTAACCACATAGCTTTGACAATCATCAAAATAATTGAAGTAATATGTATACTTTTAGAGATTATATTTTGTACTAAGAAAAATCCCTCTTCCAACTTTCCTACATCATTTCCACATACACGATTAATTAGGTCCCATACTTCATTATTTTCTATATGAGCGTATTCTAATTTAGCGCGCTTTTCAACGATTTGGAGATGATACTTTTGAGTCAATCTCATACTAAACTTACTTCGTACAAGTCCTATAATTGTCTGTTGCACATTCGTATAAGCAACAATTCCTAATAAGCCTAGGAGGGATACAAAAATCTCTTCATATCTAGCTTGATCTTGGAAAATAGCAATTGCTGTATCAATAAAGCTAGCTAACACAGTTACCTGTATAGCTGGTACAAGTCCCATCAATATATTATTCAAGATTATAATTCCTGAATAAACTGGTGCAATCTTCATTGGTATAACAACTGTATCCCATAGTGTATATCTCTTTGCTTGTAAACTCACCTAAATCCCCCTTTATAAGAGTACATTTGCCTCTAAATTATAATGTATTTAAAGAATATTCTATATTAATTTCGTTCTTATTTCCACTCTCTTTACCCTTAAATGTCAAATATATTATGTTATTTTTAAATGTTGTGTAAAATTATTAAATAAAAAGAACCTACTTACATTCATACATTTAAGTATGCTTAATAAGTAGGTTTATATCTTCTAAATGTGCAATAAAAGTTGCTACATAATCTTAAATTGTATCTAAGATGTTACGTATCTTACAAGTAAGTAGAAGTATAAATTCTACTTACTTGTAAGTTTGATAATAATTTCTTCATGTTCTTTGTACTGACTAAGGAGTTCTTCTCTCGTAAAAAGTTCAAAATCAGTAAAGTCGAAGCCTGGTGCTACCATACACCCCACTAAGGCATAGCCATCTTCATTTTGTGCAGAACCAAAGATAGATCCCTTTGGTACAACCACTTGAGGACGTTGTCCTTTTTCAATATTAAGACCTAACTCATGTGTTATTAGTTCACCTTCAGGTGAAATCATATATATTGTTAATGGACTTCCACTATGATAATACCATACTTCATCAGACTTTAAACGGTGAAAGTGTGATACATCACCTGTTTCAAGTAAAAAGTAAATACTGGTCCATAGTTTTCTCTCTCCACGATCGGAGGTTGTTATATTTTCAGGTGAAACTAGGCTTTCTTTATAGTAGCCGCCTTCTATATGTTTTTGCATACCTAGTTTTTCAATAAAATATTGTGCTGTCATTGCTTTCTCCTTTTTTATTTAGTATAAATTACTCAAGTGTTATTTAAAAGTCTTAAATAAAAGAACCTACTTATACCCATACATTTAAGTATGCTTAATAAGTAGGTCCTAATTTTGTAAATTAATCTATCTGCAGTAGAAATTGCTGTATAATCTTAAATTATCATATGCCTGGTACGTTAGTGGAAGTGTACCTTTAGAGAGCTTAAAATTTTATATAACAAAAAATCGAGAAGATGCAGGCACCCTCTCGATAAAAACCTAAGTTTTTGTTCTGTAACAATATTATACACAGTTTCTATAGAAATAGTCAATGATAATTTTTACAAATTTATAT
The DNA here is from genome assembly GCA_900551325.1 of uncultured Eubacteriales bacterium. Taxonomy (GTDB): domain Bacteria; phylum Bacillota; class Clostridia; order Lachnospirales; family Cellulosilyticaceae; genus Holtiella. The sequence goes on from URVM01000010.1 coordinate 78,658, forward strand.
GTAGAAGTGATAACATCATTTTTTTCGAAGTACTCTCTATTAGCAACAACCCTTCCTTCAAAAAGTTGTACCAGCTCTTCATAAGTTTTTTTCTTATAACTAGGACTTGTAACTACTTTATCAAATACAAATAATGCTACAATAAAATCATGTACTACATGATTACTCATTTTGTTCCTACGAGCAATGGCAGTTACTCCGGGTATCTTAGAAATAAAGGTATTTACCTGTTTATTAGGTTTAATAGATTTAATATATGAGGTTTTCAGGCTATTGATAAGGCAATTATTATGTGCTGCAGCATTTCTAAGGAATTTAACTTCCCATAAAAAGTTTCTCATATCTGTATCAGACGGATATTTAGTATAATATAAATTATACAGTTTAATGAAATCTCCATAAGATAGAACCTCTACGATATTCCATATAGCAAAATTATCAATGTACTTAGTTATTAAATCTGTACAGGCCGAGTTGCCCTGTCTCATATCAATAGTTGCATTAATGTGGGGATATTTAGAGAGAAATTCATCTATAATCGAATATCCATCTTCTTGATCATTATTAGCAAAATCTCGTATCAGCTCAGTTTTAAGAAAGTGCTCTATTGAAAGTGTAAGATCCATCACAAACTTTCTAATATGCATGTCTATTGTAGAAAGCTCCTTTAAATACATAAAGTCAAGATGCAAATAGTTACCTGCTTTGGGTCCATTTTTATATTTTTCATAGTTCTTAGCATAAGACTTTAATTTAAAATAATAATTGTTATATCTTAAAAAGTTTTTTGCTTCCTCTTCTGATATCAGTTTAAACTCTATTCCTTTTTTCTTTCATGTACTTAATTTGTTCATCTACGGTGAGTTTCTTTTTTCTCACATTATCCCTCCAACCAAGTATGATAAACTTATTATATCATCTATTAAATGAATAATCTAATATTCATATATACTTTAAACTAAAAAAGCTCTTAGATTTCTAACATCACTCTATTTTGGGATGCTTAAATTAAATGTTTATTTGTAAAAAATTGTGCTATAATAAATATATAAAACAAGCACCAGTGCTGCTAACACTGATGCTTGTTTTATATTTGGGCTATGGAATCAAATCATAAATTAAAATTTATTCATGAGCAGAACTGTCTTTCTTAGCGGGTGGACAGTTCTTTTCTTTTGCACTCATTTCAAATTCTAGGCCTTTAAGTCCGTCTTTAAACTTGATATTAGCAACAAAAATGTCTTGTGGGAATGGAATTTATAATAAAACTTCAAACTGCCCCCAAAGTTCTCGTTATCTTAATCATTTTGAATATCTGGATACTTTAATATGTTCAATCTGTATTCCACCAAAATATTCTTCATCCATAAGCTGTAATAATGTGTCTTTATTTGTATGAATAGATATTCCATAACTCATGACACCTGATGTTTCTACATAATCAAGAACCTCATCATAGTAATGGTCATCCTCTCTCCCCATCGTCTTAAAAAACTCTGGATAATCTATCATGTATTTCACAAGAGACTTAAAGTGTCTTTCTAAAACCTGAGCTGTTATCGCTTCTTCATTGCCTCTTATGACAAGATAGGGATACTTCTCTTTATCATAGGTCCATATGGCACCTCCTTCATTAATAGACATACCTATTAGTGGTAAACGTTGTATGTCAAGAGGTGCATTTCTCACACCTATCCATTTAACTTGTAGGTCTTTGTACTTATCTATGAGGGTCATAATCTCGTCCAAGCTAAGGTCACGTCCAAAAGAATATCTAGCATTAACAATAGATGTCTCTGGTAGCTTGGCAAGTTCTTCTCTTACTTCTTTTTCATACTCCCCTCCTGCCATCCAATACTCAGCACTAGAAAAAGGATAGGTTCCCCTCACAAATGCATTTACGGCTGGATATTTGTAGGTATCCCCTGCTTTAACAAGCTCTCCCTTATCAATGATTGCTTCTTCACTAAACATACTTCCTGTAAATAAATCTTGGTACAAATAGTTAACCTCATACTTACCTATCCCTATATTTTCTATATCAGCACCATAAAAACTATAGCCTGGAAAGTGTAACTGTGTATATGCATCAACTTGCATCTCACATACCTTATTGCCATATTCATTAATCTCCCTAGAGGGGTCATAATACCATGTATTCATCCAAGGTAGTAGTGCATACTTCCCTATTGCTAATATAACTAAAACTATAACTACACTTATCCCTATAACTCGTGCCATCTTCTCTTGGATAGATCGCTTTACCTTTTTATAAATGTCTTGATTGCCCACACCATATTCTTGCTCTAAGTTTTCTCTAAACTCATCCATATCTCCTAATTCATCTAACAAAAAATTACTAATCAACTCAGTCTTTTTTATCTCTTCTTCAATAAATGCTTTTTCTTCTTCTGTGGCCATCCCTTGTTTATACCGCTCAAATACTTCTTCAAACCTCATAACTTTTCACCCTTTCTATCCGCCTCAATCAATAAATCCTTTAATTTCAACCTGCCACGACAGAGCATTGTCTTCACCGTAGAATAATTCATCTCTAACAATCTAGCAATATCCTTAATAGGTATACTTCCATAGTAATACAATACAACCACTTCTCTAACCTTAGGGTTAAGTTTCATTATTTCACTATAGAGCGCTTTATTTCTCTCCCTTTTTAGTACTTTCTCTAACACATAGTCCTCTATAATTGCACCATCTTCTATATCCTTCATCGGCACTAAATATTTACTCTTTCTCGATGCATCTATCCATAAATTCTTACACACAACCAATAACCAATACTTGAAGCTACTAGAAGGAGAGTCCACTGCAACATAGGCCCTAACAAAAGCCTCACTTACTATATCCTCGGTGATATGATGATTTCCACACAGTGAAAAAGTATATAAATAGGCTTCTCTATAATAAGCCTTATAAAGCTCTTCAAGCACATCCGACTCCATGATCTCCCCCCTTTACTTTATAAACGTATCATATCATAAAAGGTTACATTTCTATGAAAATTTATCTTATACTAAAATAAAACTCACTACTAAAAAAGGCTAAAGCAAATTGCTCTAACCTTTGGTATAACGTATTATTTATATATTTAAATTTTAAGGATTTTTATTATAAATTTTAATACCTAATCCTGACTTTATGTCTGCTAAGTTTAAACCATCTTGAGGCTCGAACACTAGTTTAACCTTATAACTACCTTCTTGCTTCTCAAACTCTTGAATTTGAGTATTTTCATTTTGTTCTCCTGAGCAGATTGCTTCGTATTGTGTACCATTAAATATAAAGAAAGTATATTGCTTCACTGCCTTTGGACAAATTTCAAGTGTATCAAATGGGAAAATGCCTCCAAATTCAATCTCTAGTATATTCCCACTTATAATCGCTTGAGTTGTGCTTAGTTCCATAAGGTTCATTGGTGAAGTTGTTGATGCTATTTCCTCAGTCTTTGCTTCTTCCATCTTGTATACACCAAAGCTGCGTAATACTGGTTCTGCTACGGCACTTGTAATAGTAAGCCTTACTTCATTTGTACTTACCCTATCAAAACGCTCTGCCCATCTAAACCCAATACACTCATTTTCTACTAAGCATACCCACTCATTATTTACTCTTGCTTCTACCTTATAGCCTCTTACACGATGTCCAAGTTCAATCACCTCTGAGACAACAAGACAGTCAAACTCAATCTCTTTCTTTGTTTTAAATATAATGACTGGATTTAAATCCCCTTTGGCTGAAGCATAGAATAACTCATTATCTTTAAATAATAACTTCTCTGGCGAGCAAGATGGATCTCTCATAGTTGTTGCTGTAACCTTAGCCCCTACTAATTGATTTACTGCAAAGGTTTGCTTAAGTATTCTAGATGCTTCAAGTACATTTGCCTCATCAATTTCATGGATTATGCCACGTCTATCTGGTGGGAAGTTTAATAAGATTCCTGCATTTCTTCCACTAGATTCAAACCAATACTTCACTAAATTTTGAGGGCTTTTTACTGCATGATCTTGCTCTTTGTGATAGAACCAGCCTGGACGTATAGATACATCTACTTCTGCTGGGATGAAACGATTCCCATCTGGTTTACCTACATTAAGCTCTGACGTATTCTCTACTAATAGCGAACTTGCATCAATTGTTGCCCAGCAAGGATTGCCTGCATAGCCACTTTCATTCCCCACCCATCTTGCTTCCACATATTCTGTTGCACCTAATGATCCAAATATAATACATTTCGGTTGATATGCTCTAACTGTATATGCCCATCTACCCCAATCATAATTTGCTTCTGTACTACCAGCACCATCCCACCAACATTCACAGATTTGGCCATACTCTGTCATAAGTTCAGTTAACTGATTATTGTAGTATATATTGTATTCATCACTTCCCCAATACTCTGAGTGTCGATCCCATGGTGATAGGTAAAGGCCAGGCTTGACTTGGTACTCACGGCAAGCATCGACGAATTCTCTTACTACATCTCCCTTTCCACCTTTGTAAGGACTTTGTGCTACTGTATGCTCTGAGTATTTACTTGGCCATAAACAAAACCCATCATGATGCTTTGCTGTAAGAATAGCTGCTGTAAAACCTGCTTCTTTAATTACACGAATCCACTGCCTACAGTCAAGTTCTGTTGGGTTAAACCAAGCTTCTTTCTCCGTTCCATTTCCCCACTCTAAATCTAAAAAAGTATTGACACCAAAATGGAAAAATGCTGTTGCCTCTCTACGATACCACTCCATTTGACGCTCAGATGGCACCGGTCCATATGGTTTTAATCCTAGTTTTTTAAACTTTTCTTTCATGCTATTCTACCCCCTAGAATAATTCATTTAGTTATAGAGCAACCTTCTCTTTTTGATTTTACTTAAACAGTTTCTTCAACACCTTAAATATATTAAAGCTTGTTCTATTGTACACTTTATTATAAGCATACTTCTTAGGATCTCGTACCCATCCCCAACTTCTAGTTAACAAATGTATTTTTAACTCTATAAGAATTAAATAAGTAAATAATACTCCCAAATGAAAAAACAATACTCGTAAGTAATAACCCAGTTAATTCATGAAACATATAGCTAATACCTCCTAATATACAACAAAGTATTACTAAAAAAGCAGTTTTTGCAACTAGATTTACAATCTCTAGATATTTAAATATCTTAAATTTTTTATAGAAAGCAATAATCATAACAATTGAGAAGAACGTTAGGATGGAATAACCTACTCTTGTTACTTCAAAATATAGTTCTGGTAATATAAGATCTCTGCTTAATACACATGCCAATTCCACTTGCGAAACCTTGCAATAACTAGCTAGGCTTATCATAAACTGCATTATATTCAAACTCCCTATTATAATAAGAAAACCTTCCATACCCTTTAGTTTAGTTTTATCTTTCACCCCATACCCATATAGCTCTTTATTATCCATATAATTTCCCCCACTATTTTATTGATTTCATTATGCTACATATCTTAATTTATATATATTATTTAGATTACTTTTTCCTCTAGTTCACAGTTTATAATTATAAGAATATTTTATACTAATCCTATAGTTATTTCCATTCATTTCCTGCCAAAAACATAAAAATGCCATTATGTGAAGCATGCATCTTACCATTTTTCAACGTCGCTCTACAGCACTCAGGACAACTTTTTCTATTACTGCCAAACAGCTTTGTGCCATCTATTTCATATCTTGTAAAGAATAGTGTAACCCATGTGCCTATTTTTCACCAATAAAGTTACCAATTTATAATCATTGTAAAAAAAGAGCATCAGATATTGAAATTTCTAGCAAAACTTCAAACTCACCCCAAACTCCTCCTTACTGGATAATTCTTTTTACAAAGGAATCATCACCTCTGTTACAAATACCCCTTCTTCATTTTGGCGATTAATATAACCATCATACTTCCCTACCGTTCGATCTACACGCATGAGCCCAAATCCATGCCTATCACCTTCCAAATGGGATTTTCCTTTAGTTGTGAGATAATTTCCACCTACTTTCCTAGGTGTCTCGCCAACTGCATTGGAAATGGAGATATACAACTGATTCTTTAAAGTACCAATATAGATACGTATGAATCTTTTAGATTCATCTATTAGTGTCATATTTGCTTCCGTTGCGTTATCTAGTAAATTTCCTATAATTACACACAGGTCAATTTCTGAAATATTTAATTCTTTTGGAACGGTTGCTTTTACATTAAGTGGAATGTGCCTACTCCCTGCCAAAGAAATCTTGCTATTGAGTATGGCATCTAACATTACATTACCTGTCTTAACTACTGTATCTACATTTGTCAAATCCTTATCCAATTTATTCAGATAATCTTCTAGTTCCTTGATTTGTCCTAAAGACAAGTGTGCCTTCATAGCTTGGATATGATTATGATAATCATGCCTCCAACCTCGCATTTGTTTATAAATCAACTGCACTTCATCACAGTGTTTTGTCATTAGATCATTTTGATAAGCTGCTATGCGCTGATCAATAATAGGAGCAAAAAGCCATGAAAACAATTTCATTCGCTCACCCCCTTAAAGTATTTTATAAATGCTGTGTTGACGCTTACATACATACGCCGACTTAGTGGTATACTCTGATGATTATCAAGTAGAATAGCCGTCTTACTAATCTGCTTGATATGTCTTAATCCAACAATGTACGAACGATGACATCTTACAAAAGCCAGTGTATCAAGTTCTTGTTCTAAGCCACTTATAGTTTGTCGTAGTTCATAGCAAGTCTGTTTCGTATAGATTAATACGCTGTGGGCAGATGCTTCTACTGCAAAAATATCTTTTTGTAGTAACTTCATCATTTCTCCCTCTACTGTGAGTAAGATAGATTTCTCTATTTTAGTAAACTTTCGAACTGCTCGGTCTAGAACATGCCACAACCGCTCTTCATCAACTGGTTTCATAAGGTAGTGAAGTGCCGAAACATCATAGCCTTCTTCTATGTATTCTGGAAGTCCTGTCACAAAAATAATTATTACGTTCTCATCTTCTTGCCTTATTTTTTTTGCTAATTCGATACCATTTAGACCTTCCATTTCTATATCTAGCACAATAATATCAAACTGCTTATTTTCAGCCCATTCAAAACTAAATTGTTCTGCACTACTAAAACTCTGAACATTGATAAGGTACCTATTCGTTTGAGCCCACTCACCTATAAGTTTATTAAGATATTGTAGTTGTTGTTTTTCATCGTCACATACTGCAATATTGATTTGCATACGTCCTCCCTTATTTCAAACACACTTTTCTCCATCTAAAAAAATGATATTATAATTATAATATCATTTTTTTGTATTATAGTATATCGATTTAGGCAGACTCATCTACATAGTATTGTGCCTGTGCTTGCCAAAGTGCATAGTATTTATTATTGGTGTCTGCAAGAAGCGTTTCATGTGAGCCTCTTTGTAATAGCTGCCCTTTATGAAATACGACAATCTCATCACAAAATTTACAAGAGGCCAGGCGGTGGGAGATATAAATAGCAGTTTTATCACCTACCATCTGATTAAACCGGGTATAAATTTCAAACTCTGCTATAGGATCTAGTGCCGCCGTTGGCTCATCTAATACAATGAAAGGTGCATCTTTATAAAGTGCTCTTGCAAGGGCTAACTTCTGTGCTTCTCCACCTGATATCTCTACACCATTTTCTGCATAATCACTATATAGAGGCGTCTCCATACCTTGTGGCATATCTTCAAATCTATGCTTAAATCCTACTTTTTCAATACATGCCAACACCTTCTGTACATCATAATTTCTATCTGTGGCAATATTTTGTCCTAAAGAAAATGAGAAGAGCTTAAAATCTTGAAATACCACTGAAAAAAGGCTGATATACTCTCTGTAATCATATTTTTTAATATCAATCCCATTGAGTAGTATGGTTCCCTCGGTTGGATCATAAAGTCGACACAGTAACTTAATCATGGTAGTCTTACCACTTCCATTCATCCCAACTACTGCAAGCTTCTTGCCTTTATGAAGTTTAAAGGATAGATTTTTTAGAACATATTGCTCACTTCCAGGATACTTGAAGCTTACACCACAAAATTCAATATCATACTCATGATCATCGCGTTTTTCTACAGGTAAAGTTCCTTTGTGGCGCTCACTTGGCAAATTAATATACTCTAAAGTACTTTGCTGACGTTGCGTTGTGAGCAAGAACTGACTCATTCCATTAACCAAGTCTAATAAGTTTTTAGTAAACGTATAGATAGTCGTTGCATACTTCACTATATCCCCTACACTTAGAGCACCACTTACTGCTCGGATTACCACAAGGATGTAAGCTCCTCCTTGCAATACCCCTGTACTTATTGCCTGTGAACATTCTCCTAGCGCATGAATCCTTGAAACTTTCTTGATTTGTTCATTTTCTACCTGCTCTTCATTTTCTAGATATTTTTGTATCAATGGTTTGATACCATAAATACGCACATCTTTTCCAGCTTTATAATCTAGGCCGCCCTGCCACAAAAAATATCCGAAATATACTTTAAGTTGAGTATAGGCTTCTAGGAGCTGGGCCATTTTCTTGTTGACATATTTGATATTAAAGGCACCTACAATAGGCATCATGGATACAAACCCAAGTAGTAGTAATACTACTGTCCAGTTTATAAAGAAACGCTTATTTTGAAATAATGGTAGGAGTATAATGAATCCTATGATACTCTTAAACGCACTATCCAAAATATAGGAAAGTTGCCAAAATACACTATTAAATCCAGCCCCCCAGTTATTATCATTTTTAATGCGATTTCTAATTTCTTGGGCTACTGGACTTTCTAATTGCTCATAATCCATCACTAGTGTCTTCTTACTTCTTTCCATATCAAAACGTTTGACACCTACATTAACGCGTACACTTTTTTTCTTTGCCACAAAGCCATCCACTAAAGTCAATATCCCAACAAAACTAACACCCATAAGAGCTGTGCCAACTACCTCTTTATAGCCTCTACCTAATGAGAGTCCATCTAATACCATTGCCGAAGTTACAATGCCAATATAGGGCCTTATAGCACATAATAGTGAACTAATTAGAGTAAGTAGAACTGCTTGTCTGTCCATCTCGTATGCCATTTTTAGAGTTTTTTTCAGTTTATGCAAATCATTATTGCACATTAGTTAACACCTCCTACAACATCATTGTTATAATAATGACTCTGTAACTCAAACAATTCTCTATAGCCACCATTTTTATCCATCAATTCAAGATGAGAACCTTGTTCAGCAACACGTCCTTCCTTAATAAAATAGATTCTATCACAAAAACGAGTGCTTGCTAGACGATGAGAAATATAGACGGCTGTTTTGCCACAAGCATAGGCATTAAATTTTTCATAGACTTCACTTTCAGCAATAGGATCAAGTGCTGCTGTTGGCTCATCTAATACAAGTATAGGGGCATTTTTGTAGAAAGCACGCGCCATCAATAGTTTTTGTTGTTGCCCCCCAGATAAAATAACACCCTCTTTATCAAATACCCTTGTCATATCAGCCCAAATCCCTTTTGGATGTTTGGCAATTTCCTGTTCCAATCCCACTTGTCTTAAACATGCCCATACACGTTCTTCATCTATTTGATCTTTTGTCACCATACATATATTCTCTGCCACTGTAAATGGCAAAATCAATAAATCTTGGAATACTGCTGAAAAGAGACTATAAAGTTCTTTTTTGCTAAACTTTTTACTATCTATCCCATTGATTAAAATATTTCCTGAGTTGGGTTCATAAAATCCACATAGTAACTTTACTATTGTTGTTTTCCCTACACCATTCATACCTACTAGGGCAATTTTTTCACCAGCTGATAATCGCAAATTAAAATCTTCTAGTATATCCTCACCTTCATGATAGCTGAAATACACATGCCTAAATTCTACTGTAGGTGCCTTTGTCTGGTGAACAACTAGGTTACTCTCACCATCTTCTTCATCCACATAATCCAAGAATTCTCTCATATCATTAAGTTGTAGATTTGCACTGATCATGCTATTCGTATTATCTACAATTTGGCTAACCCACCCTGAAAATCCAGTGATGGCTCCAAAAAACAATACAAAATCTGAAACGCTAATACTTCCTGTAGCTGCTGCATAAATTAAATAAATATAAGCAATCCCATCTCTTAGAAAAAGAGTACTCGCATTTACAATTGCCGTAACAAAATGTCTATTTTGAATCTGCTCATTGAGCTCAGTATAACCCGTTAACAAATGTTCTCTCATATCCATAAACCAATCGGTCATGTTATACAGACGGATATCTTTTCCATACTTTACATGAGATGCTGTATTTTCAACATAGTTAAGTTGCTTTTCATAAGTTGCTAGCTCATTTTTACATTTGTGTTCATATTTACGAGCATATTGCAGTGCAAAATAATTGATACCTGACATCACTACTAATAATATCAGTATAATTGGATTAAGCGTAATAATAACTGCCGAATAAAGTATAAAACTGACCACACTACTCACCCAAGCCATCACAGATGTAATCATTCGTGAGACACCTGACCAATCGCCTCCTGATACTGAGTTCATAGCTTTTTGATAGTTGGTTTGCCCCTTGGCACTTTCTAAACATTCATAGGGACATGAAAGTGTTTTATAAAAAAGCTTTCTCATATAGTGCATTCTAAATCCATTATAATGCATATACTTAGCACCTCTTGCTGTACTGCCTATACACATAGCCATTGTTAAAGTAACCATAAATCCACCCAGTATAACAAGAATACGATTGACATTTGCCCCTTCCACCACTAACTGAATGGCAATCTTCGGCAGGTAAATTCCTAAAAAAGGTACGATGCTACAAAACATACCTTCTATAATTAATAACCAAAATAAAAATCTATTCTCTCTTAAGATATCTCCTATTAAGAAACTAATATTACCGAGCAATGTGTATTGCCCTCTTATTTTTTTCTGTTTCATTTCTTCACCCCTTCTACTACTATATATTGCTACAAAACACTTCTAAAAAGTAAATAATTGCACGAATGGTAGTGCTGCCTACATAAACGGTTTTTTACTTCGATTAATTTAATTAAATTTTATAGTTTAGTTGAATAATTTTCAATCAAGTTCTCTAATTATCAATAAATCTTTACTTCTTTCTTATAAATAGATATAGTTTTTCATTTCCTATAATTTGTAATACAAAAAGGCTAGAGCAAATTGCTCTAGCCTTTTTGTATTACTTAGTTTTCTTTAACTAGATATGCGATTGTCTCAACGTGATAAGTATGAGGGAACATATCTACACAGCATACTTTTTTCACTTTGTAGCCTGCATCTTCTAGGATTGGAAGGTCGCGTGCTAAGCTTGTTGGTTTGCAAGAGATGTATAGGAGTTCTTTGGCATCAAAGCCGATGATTTTGTCAATAGCTTTTGGATGGATACCTTCACGTGGTGGGTCAAGAACAATGAGTTCTGGTTTTACGTGAAGCTTGCCTACTTCTTGAAGTACGTCTCCTGCTACGAAGTTACAGTTTGTAAGACCATTTAATTTGGCATTTTGTTTGGCTTTTTCTACGGCTTCTTCTATAATTTCGATGCCGTATACCTCTTTTGCTTTAGTAGCCATTATTTGTGCGATTGTACCTGTACCTGAATAGAGGTCAAACACAACTTTATTTGAGATGTCTTCTGGCATATCTAGTGCTGTTTTATAAAGTTTTTCTGCTCCTTTTGTGTTTGTTTGGAAGAAGGAGAATGGTGAAATATTAAAGTTTAAGCCAAGTATATTTTCTGTAAAATAGTCTTGGCCATAAACTTGGTGAACGGTTTCAGGTTTAACGGCATCTGCAAGTGTATCAGATTGAGTATGAAGCACACCTACTACTTTGCCTTTTGTACCTAACTCTACTAGGTAGTTTGCAAGTTGTGTAAAGTCAAACTCCATTTGTGTTGTTGTAACAATATTAATAAGTAGCTCACCTGTTGTTTCTGAACGACGTACGATAAGGTAGCGTAAAAAGCCTTCATGAATCTTTTTCTTATAAAATGGTAAAGCATTAGATTGAGCATAACGTAGTACAAAGCGTAAAATCATACTAAAGTCTTCGTGTACAATTTGGCAGCCATCTACTGTAATAATATCAAAGGTACTGTTTTTGCGGTGCATACCAAGACACATTGGACCGTCTTTACATGCATCTCCAAATGAAAACTCCATTTTGTTACGATAAGCCCATTCCATTGGACTACCTAAAATACCCATATCTTGGAAGTCTTTAACTCCTGCTCCTTCTAAAAGGTTCATGACAAGGGTGTGTTTATGCTCAAGTTGTGCATCATAAGGTACTTGTTGCATTGCACAACCACCGCACATACCAAAGTATTCGCATTTTGGTGTAACAAAGTGTTCAGGATGTTCGTGCCAAGCTACAGCTTTCCCTTGCCATTCGCCTTTACGTTTTTTTAGAAGGCGTACACTTACTTTTTGACCTGGAAAAGTATCCGGTACGCAAACAGGAATGTTTTCTTCTATATACATAAATCCTTTATTAGGAAATTTTACTTTTTCAATAACGCCATCTACAATTTCATTCTTTTTAGCCATAAGAACTCCTTTATTATGCTGAATTTTAGTTATAAACCTTTCTTATTGTTACATATTGGCACTTGTTTTTCAAGTGGTTTCAAAGAAGTGATGGGTATATATTGAAATTTAATCAATCTATAAAGTATAATAACAAGGAAGCAAAAGAATATTCATTTATGGGGGGAAAGAAATTGACAATTAATAGAAAAACACAACAAGAGATTATAGAGAGTATTCATTTACATAGAGATATTATTTTAAAGGATATGAATTTAAATTTACGCCTTGTAAATGATGAGGATCATACATATCTATCTGCACTCGTAAAATGGGAAAAAGATGAAGTGACTTTTGCAGCACCTATTGAACAATGTGATTGGGTAATTTTCCCTCTGCCAATAGAGCTTAACCTATGGTTTATAACAAAACAAACAGTATTTTCTTCTCGTATACAAGTGACAGCCCGGGAGCAATTAGATGGAAAACTTATTTATAAGGGAAAACTTATTACTCCTCTTTCTAAGAAGCAACAACGTGCACATTTTAGACTTTCTACACTCTTTCAAGTACACTATAAAGTCTTACCTAATGAGAATACAGAAGATACATCTTTAGAAGCCTTACCGCTTTACAGTGGCACAGCTGTTAATATTAGTGTAGGCGGCATGTGCATTGTATGTGAACAACAATTAAAGGCAGAACAATTAATTGACCTTACTTTCTGCTTTTTAGAAAATGAGTTTAATGTCCGTGGAAAGGTACTAGGTCTAGGTGATAAAAACGAAAATGGTACCTTCTCTCATCGTATTACTTTTCTTAACTTGGATACTACAAAAGAAAATTTACTTTCTAAATCCATATTTGAAAAGCAACGTCTTTTAATGCGTTCATCTAAGCAGCCACTTTATAAAAAGTAAAACTTATTAAAATAAGACCTTTTAGTAGTTTGTTCTACTAAAAGGTCTTATTTTAATAAGTCATGAATCATGTCTAAAATTTCAAACTCCAATACTGAGTTAAAGCCGTCTTTTTCAAGTTTTTCTAAATGTCCTTTAAGTTCATGGAGCTTTAAAAAGTAATTCCACTCCCACTCGCCTTCACTATAGGCTTTTAATAGTTCTTTCTTTTCAGTGCGTGCACGTTCTAGGGTAATTTCACCTTTAGCATATTGCTGGTACAACCCACGGGCAGCAATATAATAACTTTGTTTGAAGGCAGGTAATCCAGCGGGTAACGGTGCATTTTCCTTTGCTAATCGATCCAATTCTTTATCCATAGCCCTATACTCCTTTAATATGCCTTATTTATACATTTAGGTTAACAGATAGTGGAAGGGATTGCAAGCACACCAGAATTTAATTGAAAATGATAAGGAACCTTTTTTCTAACTTCTGCTTATCATATAGTAGTTAAACTTTAAAGTTGAACTTGTCCAAAGTTCTTGTTTTAAGTTGAACTTGTCCATTGTTCTGTTTCAAATAAGAACTTGTCCTGTATTTAAAATTTTAGGGGGATTTTATGGAATACTTAACTATGATTTGTGATCTTAAAAATTCTAGACAAATTAAAAATCGGGAGGCACTTCAATATAAACTAATAGAGCTTCTAAAAACTGCAAACGAAAAATATAAAGACTATTTAGTAGCCTCTTTTATTATTACACTTGGTGATGAATGGCAAGGTTTATTAAAGATGGATGCACCTTACGAAGAAATTATAAGCTTTTTTAAGCAGGGCCTTCCAGAAGACATTAACTTTTATACGGGTATTGGAATAGGTTCTATCACTATTCATAACTTTGAACTTACAGTCAATCAACTAGATGGACCTAGTTTTTACTTGGCTCGTGAAGCCATTGTTTATGCGAAAAGGTTAGGTCATAGGTTAGTTATTTTGGCGGATTAGGCTGTAAAGAGAAAACGAAGAAAGACTCCACCACCTATAGCAAAGGTAAAGCTTAAAAAGTTACCAATAAGAAAATACTCAGCAAACTTATCATCTTTTAGTTTTTTGAGCCGTGCAATGGACTTGGCTGTTAAAATATACCCTATAAGTTGGGGATGTCCCATTAAAATAGCACTAGCTACTAAAATTCTTTCAAGTATACCAATAATATAACCACCGTGACGCATTTCTGTATGAGGTTCTTCTAAAGGGACCTCTACTTCTTTTTCATCAATATGTTCCATAAGCTTTTTAATGAAAATTCCTGCGAAGACAGTTGTGATTAAGACAGTAATACAAATCCATAATTCTTTTTCTAATAAGAAAAAGCTTTTAGGGTCTGTTAGAAAAAGGTTTAAGGGTGATAAGTTTAAGAATAAATTAAGGTGATAAAAACTTGGAAGTAAAAAGAAAGTTGCAAGATGTAAAAATTGATCCATAATAAAGAAACTTATATGGTGAGCATGCTTAAGGTAACGAAAAGTTAAGCATACTTTAAGTTGATCAATAAAAATATGTAAAAAGCTATAGCCACCTACAAGAACAAGGCCATTTATAAAGGGTAAAGATAAGGTTTGTTGGGTCAAGTAAGGATATAGGCTAATTACTAAATAAAAACTTAAACCTTGCAACATACCATGAAGGACATTCCCCTTATAAGTGGCTTTTAATAAGGTTTTATAACTTGGTGGCTGTAAAATAAGGGTTTCTAGAGTCTGTTTGTAATCATCATCTTTAAAACGAGAGGAACCCTTTAAAAAGGTGGGGCGTACCTGCTTTTCTAATTTTTGAGTTGCCAGATAAATATGCCTTTTGGCTTTAAAAGCTTCAAAAGGTGTTAAAGTAGCCCCTTTTTGAAAGAGTTCACTTGGAAAGCGTAAGTGGGTTAACCACTCACCTTGGAGTATAAAGTCTCCTATAAGGTGTGCCAGTAATGCCATTAAAATAAGTTTTAAAGTCATTTTACCCCTCCTCTACCTCATATTCCTTAAATAAACGTTCAATCAATGCTTCATTGGATTTAATCAGCCAGTAGTTAGAAGCTTTTAAACGTTCCGAGATCATACCTTTACTAAGATGAGGGTAAACCTTTGTGATTTCACTATAAGTTCCTAGTTCTTCATAAAGTTTAATCACTTCCCCTTGCTTAGGTGTAATACGACTAAGTAGGGCTTCATTGTTTTGAAGTAAAGTATTAAGAATTAGAGAGAGTGAGGTAGCTCCTTGAGTATTAGAGGTTGATGCACCAACAAAGATTTTACATTCTTTCGTCGGAATAAGCTTACGATATGAACGTTTATTACTTTTTAAAATATTAAGGCTTTCACGAGCTAGTACAAAGACTTCTCCGTCCATTTGTCTCGTATCTACTGCCTCTTTCGTACTCATTGGACCAATACCTATACCACAATAGCAATCTTGTTCCCATGTCTTAAGAAAAGTTTTAACCTCTATATAAAGAGGATAAACTTGTCCAAGATCCCGTAAGACAATTTGCCACTCATCACCTAGTGTAAGGGTAATAGGTGCTACTAAACCTTCTGCATAGGTAGAAGATAAGGTTTCTAAATGGTCTTTTAAAGCATCTTGAAACTGAGCACGATTACTTATTTGCCTAGAGCTTACTAAATCTATATTAAGTACAGCATATACTGCCATAATG
The DNA here is from genome assembly GCA_900551325.1 of uncultured Eubacteriales bacterium. Classification (GTDB taxonomy): domain Bacteria; phylum Bacillota; class Clostridia; order Lachnospirales; family Cellulosilyticaceae; genus Holtiella. The sequence continues at coordinate 94,902 of URVM01000010.1, forward strand.
TACACATCCTTTTACATAAGTCTATAAGATTCATTGCCTAAGTTTAGACAATTTAATCATCTTCTTTTATATTAGCATGAAACTTATATTTATAATACTTGAAAATAAACTGATTTGTCCTCCTCTACAAAAACAGGTTCATTCTTCTAAGCTTCTAGCTAATGCCTCACACCAATTACGCCATAGTAGGGTGTAATTGACTTCATCTACTACACGTCCACTTAAATCAGCAATGGTATAAATTTCTTCCTCTTCACATGCCTCTACGCATTTTTGATAGAAGACCCAGTCTAAATCGTCACTCTCCCAGTAAACTGGAAGTTTGCATAGGCCTGCTTGATAAGCCATATAGGCCCTTGTATGTCCATCTGTAAAGATGATTTTATCACCTAGTTGTTTAATTGGAATAGGTTCAAAGTTAGATAGATTAGTAGGATTAAACCACCTTTGAATACGTAAACACTTGTCTTTAGAAATATAAAGTTGGGAAGGTTGAAGATTTAATAACTCTATAAAAAATATGTTCATAATGCACCTCATTCTATGTAAATAGGTTATACTTAAAAGCATTTATACGACTCCTCTTTAATCTAAGGTAACATATGAAGGGTATTATTTGAATGATTAATTTAGAAAAATTAAATGATATATCTATAATAAACATAGAATAAAAGAAAAACACCTACGGGGTAGGTGTATTAGTTTAGCCCATGTTTTGATAAAAGAGTCCATGACCTGTACAGTAAAAATAAATTTTGCCATGACGTAACTTTGCATATCTAAAACTTATGGCCCATTCAGGATATTGTTTCAAGATAGACAGACTACTATCTGTGGTAAAAGCTATAAATGAGATATAATGTGACTTCATCATCTCATGTTCACTTGTAATATACCACTCATCTTCTACCTCTTCTAACTTAAGGCTATGTGCTCCACTTGCCTTCTTTGGCACTAAAGCTTCTAAGTTTCTACCACAACAAGAAACAGAAGCTTCACCTGTAGCAGTGATAAAGTTGTGGCACGAAGGACAAACATAAAATTTAACCCGCTTCATATTGCCACCTACTAAATCATTGGTGCCTAGTTGTCCTTTAAGTATACTTTCTGCTCGTACACCAAGTATATGTGCAAGCTTAGGGAGTAGTGAAATATCTGGGCAACCAAGTCCTCGCTCCCATTTGCTAATGGTTTTATCACTAATATGCAGAAGATCTGCCAGTTCTTTTTGTGTCATTTCTTTTTCTTTACGTAATGTATAGATTAATTGACCTACTTTTTGACAGTCCACCAAAATCACCTCCGTCTCTTTAAGTATAACCCATTTAATAAAATAGACAATCAACTTATAGTAGAGTTGTGCACTTTTCTTAAAAAGTATAGATTTATGTCAAATCTGTAAATCCACTTTCTTAATGTGGAGGAAGGCTTTTATAAAATACAAGCCTCTTTTTGCACAAATTAGCAGCAGGAAGATTATACCAATTACCACTTGTTCCTAACTTTGTTAAAAGGTATAGTTAACTCATGAGGAAAGACACTATTCTAGATAAATGTTTTACCTTAAACTAAGGAAAAGTTTGAAACCATTTAGCTCCCCCTCTAAAAGTGTACAAGCTCTTTCTTAGAACCCAAACTACTTTGAAGGTGACATCAAGTAGCTTGGAGAGTATTACCACTTTACAAGAATTCATAGAAAAAGAAAATCAACCAACAATGAAGTAAAAGGTTAAGGCATAACGGATAGTACGACTTATGAGTTACAAGTTAGCCGGACGATTAATGGTGATAAGTCACTGCGACCTCTATCACCGGCAGGGTTCTAAGGGACTGTGTAAGGACGAGTACGACTAGTAAGGGCGCAAGATACCCACTACTTTCTAAAAAGTTGATAAACTTATATTGTGAAACTAGTAAAGCTTGTCACAAACAAAAGCCAACTTAAGTCTGCCTATGTAAAATAGGGGGAGGCAGCTTAAGTTGGCTTTTGTTGTCTTAATATGTTATTTTAATTCTTTAAAGACTTTCTTAGAATGGCAGGTCTATTTAAACGAACATTAGTAAACTGCTTATAAAAGTTAGTAGCCTCTTTACTATTAGCCTGTATTAAGAAATACTCATCAATGCCGTCTAACTTCATTCTATTTTCGGCTTCTTTAAATAACTTTCTTGCGATACCTTGTTTACGATAAGGCTTAAGTACATAAATATAACTTACATAAGCCATTTGATAACCATCCATATAGCATCCGTATTCATGATATTCTATACGTCCTACTACATTATTATTAATAAAAGCTAAAATACATGTAACATTGGCATACCTTTTATGAGTTAAACGTGTAAGCGTATCTTTATAAAACTGTTCTGGATCTATTTGTTCCCCTTCAAATTCTTCTAAGTCAGACTTCCTTGCTAAATCTACATAGTCTACAAAGGCTTGTAAGTTATCTTTTGTTAAGTCTTGTAATATAAGATTCATAGCTTTCCCCTTTGACAATATACTTCTTTAAACTAAAAATCTAAACCTGCTTGAAATAATGCGTCATCTATAATCTTTTTAGAAGCAGTAATTTCTTCATCTGTGCCATCCACTTCAAGAATGATTTTTCCTCGAAAATCAGATAAATAAGTTGTAAATACTTTTTTCAATTTGAATCATATTCTCTCCCCTATTTCATAACACTAGTATTCTAAACTCTAGATGGCATAAGAATCCATAGTGCAATATACAACCAAAGCGTTACACCTAGACCTAAGAACCAGAAGAGTCTAAGTAGTGTAGGATTAAACCCAAAGTACTCGGCAATACCACCACAAACGCCTGCAATAACAACATCATCATTCGATTTATAAAGTTTCGTTTCCATCATTTATCCTCCCTAAAATACTCTGCTATTAGTATAATTAAACATATTTATTAACAATTTCTTTTACACAATCCAAGAACGATTCTTCTCCTAGAGTGTTTAGCTTATAGAATACAGCTTGACTACCACCAGATGTAATGGCAGAAAGAAGTAGTTTTTCATTATTCCCGATTAAGGTAATATTTAAACTTACTCGATTACCACCTAATACACTATAGCGTTCATAAACACGAACAGCACATTGAACACCATTTAGAGTATAATCACTTCTGTCTTCTTCTGTTATGGATGCACTACTCTTTAAGATTTCCGACTCTAATATATTTAGAGTTTTAGAAAAATCACCATATAAAGTACATTCTAATTTTGCCATATGATATTCCCCACCTCCATTAAACTATTATTACTTACACTCTACTAAGCTTTATGATAAAAATAACTCCATCTCATTATCTTTCATCTTAAAACCAGCTTTATAATAGATTGCTTGGCCATCTTGGCTACTATTAAGCCAAAGCCGTTTTATTTGATTTTCTTTGGTATATTCAATAATTTCAGTAATGAGGTGTTTAGCAAATCCCTGTTTTCTATATGCAGGGACTGTATATACATTTAAAATATATCCTTCTAGACCAGTTAAATTTCCCTCATATGGAATACGATTAAATAAACATAAAGAAGCAATTGCCACAATTTCATGATCTGATTTAATACACCAACTTATTAAATCCTTATTGATATGTGTACCATAATAGGTTTTTGTTGCTTCTTCTAAAGCGTGTATATCCTTTATTGAACTTATTTCTCCCAGTTCTTCAAATAATTGAAGCCTTAGTTTACAAAATTCATCTACCATTTCAGCATTCATTCTAGTAATATTCAAGACAATTCCTCCTTTTAAGAGCGATTAAATCTTCCACCATTTCCAAACTCAAATGTACCACCGGCTCCAATTTCAAAATGTTTCTTTGCAATACCTAAATCCACCATATCAAGCTTGTAATCATTGATAATTTCAGCATAAATCTGATGATCTTTAAAGATAAACTTTGTCTTCTGGCTATTTAGAGCACTTGGTGCCTTCATCACAACCTCCATTCCTGAAACGACCCATTGAGGTAAATCACTGTCACTTGTTATCCTTTCTTCCATGGTTTTTGTTTTCCTATGAACTGCAGAACGTATCATTTTTTCTTTTAATGTTGTAGAAGAAATAATACCAACAGGAATTACACAAATGAGTTCTTCATTTTCAGTCTCAATCTTAAATACATTTTCATCAAATGTGCCTCCAACCCAGCAGGTACCAAGGTCAAGGTTGGTCATATGAAGTATGAGTTCTTCACCATAATATCCAATCTTCTCTTTTAAATGTATATCATCTTTCATACCCTTTAGAAGGATGACTGACCTTACATTCTTAAACATACCATAAGTTTTTTTAAAGGATTGAAAAGCTGCACTTCCATCCTCAATAAATTGGATTGCTAATCCAGATTGATCATTGATATTCCCAATCCAAATTTCTATTTGTTTTACTATTTGATTAGGTATAGCTTTCTTTTCAAATGTTCTTCTTGAAATGCGCTTATTAATTGCTTCTTGCATTATTTAACCTCCATTTATATGTTATTTTATAGGGCTACCAATCTGTTTGTCTTGTCTCCACTTGGGTGCTAAACCATCGTCTCCCCAGTATTCATTTAACTGCTGGATTTTGTCATCTTTGAACTCAAAGAAAGATGTCACATGAAAGGATGCACTCATATCTTGTAGCCACACTCTAGCTACTGAAATAACTAAAGTTTCTATTTGTTCTATTCGTTCTATTTCACCACACCATTCACCAGGATATTCACAATTGGCTATAATATACTCATCTACATTAAAACTTTCATTGGTATTATGCCAGTTAATACGTGCATCTATAGTAAAATAGGATTTAAGTCTATAAGCATCTTGCTTAATCACATCTTTAAAAAATTCTTGAACAATATTTTGTAAATGTTGCATTGATTGACTGCCTCCCTCAATTCTTAACAGCTAGATTTATAATATAGTAGCTATCATTTCATATACTTAAAATGAATTATGTAATGGATAAGTACAAACCAACACTATAAAGCTCTAATAAAAGTGTTCCCTTATAAGTAAGTAAACTTGAAAGTATACATTTTTGAAAAACAGAAAGTGACAAAGCTTTATTTGTAGCTATGACTTCTGGTAAGATTAGAGGACCAATAAAGTTATTAACAAGTAATATATACCAACTGCCAACTAAAATAAGGCATATACTCAATAACCATTTAATCTTTCTATTTTTTAGTGTTTTAAGTCCCCAAAACTTGTTAGCCAGTATAAGAATTAGAACACTCATAGATATAATTAACACGGGGAAGATATAATAGGCAACTCTAGTACTCATTAACGTATCTTCACTCTTGGATAATTCACTAATAGGAAATTTTAGTATTATAGAGAAACTTACTAAAAACAATAATAGAAAGATAGCTATTACAATATTTTCCTTACACCAAAAACTCTTTTTCATATAAACCTCTCCCCTACATATTTTTTATTATGAAATCAATTTACATACTCCTTTAGCTCACATTCTCATTTAAATAGATTATAAAAACATTTATAATTTACACTCCATAGAAATTAAGGTATACATCTTACCATCATTTTCTCTATTTGATCTACGTATTTCTTGAAAGTCCATTTTTGTCCAAAACATATGGCTCTTTCATTTTCTTTGCCTAACTTTCTATTTATCTTTAGTTTCTTCATCTATCATTTTAAGTTGATTGTTTTTAATAGCATTTAGTAAGTCAATAACGATACTATTTCTGAGATACCATATTCTTTAGCAATATCTTTAAGTCCCTGTATAATTTCTTCTCTCGTATAGCTATGTCCCATTAAAAATTCATCCGTATATTCATTAATATGTTCATAAAAAGCTATAGCAACATATAAATGTCTCATATCAGTTCGATCAAGCTGTGTAAATAATAGGTTTTCTGCTTCATTAATATTTCCTTTGTCTGCTAATTTAATAATGAACTTAAATATGCCGTCTATAGGTAGGGTTTGAATTTCTTCTTCTAAATCTTCCTCTTCTTTTTTGCCTCTTATAAGAAAACCTAATACCCGAGCTATTTCTTTAACCAATCTCATAATATAATCTTTTTCAACTTCCATAATCATCTTCCTTTAAAGTATAAATAACCCATACTATGTATTTAGTTACATTTATAAATGCTATTAGCTATTTTAAGAACTTCTTCATCTGTAACGCCCTCACCATCAATACGCATTTGAATAGAATTAAAATAGTCAGGAGAGTTATAAGACCCTTCAGGTGGAATACCAGTAAAAACCTCTTTTGCTTCAATTTTTTGATTCACTTGAAAGTGGCTATTAGGTGTAGATAAGAGCTTAGTATACTCTTCTTTTGCAAATTGGGTTACTGGCTGACTATTATTAGACACTACTGCAAAATCTAGTCCAAAAGTATAGGTTATCCTATTTATACCATTTGTATAGGTAAGATAAATTTCCTCTACACTTGTATAATAGTTGTCTTCCATCTTATAGACTTTGAATATTACGTCTTTTCCAAGTTCTTTTTCTTCTATAGGAATCATGGATGGATTAAAGTTATCATAGTTTAAATAATAATAAAGGCCTATCTCCTTTAAATTAAACCCTTCTGGTATATATTTAGGTATATAGAAATCTAAGTCTGCTTTTTCAAGCCTCATTACCAGTTCATCTATAGTATTTAATTTTATGACATGATTTCCTGATTCAGAAATCATCATTTGTTTAGGATGAGTAGACCCATAAGAAATAATATATCGTTCATCTTCTTGTAGAGCATCAATATATTCACTTTTTAAGTCTTCATCAATTTCAGAATAATACTCAAGTTCTTCGGCTTTAGTGACAACTTCCTCTCCTTTACCTATAGGCCCCTCATCTTGGTCTTGATTTTGCACAAGTACTTCACTAACCATTCCTGTAGCTTGAATAGAGTCTTTTGCATGTTGGCCCTCATAAATAAAATAAGTACATCCATTTAGTGATAAAATAGTTCCTAATCCTATAAAGCCCCCTATGCCTATGTAATTTAATTTCCCCATTATAAATTCTCCCCTTGTATAGTATTTTAAAAACCTTTTTAATCAGTATAACATAAATTGTATAAAAATTTTAATAGTTGTATTTTCTCTATATGAATAAAACCACTTGTTTATAGTAGTCACTTCACTATAAATAAGTGGTTTTTAAAAATTATCTGCTATTGAGTTCCCTAATCTACTCACTTTGTAAACAAGGCTTTTATTAACTCAATATATTTTTCAGTATGTACTAAGCTAAGTTCACCATGTTTCATATGAGGTGCTATCAAAAGTTCACTTCCTTTAATAGATTCATGGAGTTTATAAGCAGATTTTTTCATAATACTGACCTCTTTTGAACCCACTATAATTAAAACTTTAGCTTTTGTGTTAGAAATAGAAGGTTGTAGCGTATAGTTACCATTACTTAAAGTCATGTTTATTAAAGATTCTCTTGTCATCTTTAAACTATCGTTATAGTAGACTTCAAACATATGCTCAGGCACACACAGACTTTTTGCTTGAAGTTTTGCAAACCATTTCTTTTGAACAAGTCCATAAAAAAGCTTATAGCTAGGCACAACTAGAGCATTTATCCCTTTTATAGGATAAACTAATGCACTCTCAATCACAGCATATTCAGCAATTGCTTCTCTTTTAGACAACACTTCTGTTACAATTTGAGCACCTATAGATAGTCCACAAAGAGCAAAGACTTTCCCATTATAGTAGGTATCTATATAATCTAGAAGTTTTGTAGCAGAGTCCTGGATACTTATAAATTCCTCATAACTATCTTCACCATGCCCTTCAATAATAGGTGTAATAAGATGAAAGTCTAATTGTAAAGCTTGTACTACATACTGCCAAGACCAATCTGCTAAGCCACCACCGTGTAGCAGTATGATTGTAGGTAATTCTTTATTTCCAGTTTCTTTAAATATCATAAAGTTATCTCCTTATAAAAATATAATAACCAGTATAACAAAGTTATTATATTCTTACAATTGTAAAATTTGTGTTATTTTACTCTTAAAACCCATTTACCAGAATGCATAACCTCTCTCATGGTGTAACTAATAACAGGCTTAATAGATTTAAGTTTTTCAGTATTTGTCACTTCATAATAACCTTCATTAATTTGCATCATGTCCCACTGGCTATTAGCATTTCCCTTACTTAGCTCTATTTGATTCATAAAACCTTGAATCCATTTAATCTCTTCACCAGTAAGCTCATTGTATAGGCTTGTAAGTCTTGCTTCATTATCTATGCCTCTTTCCTTATACATAAGCTGTGTACGAATATGAAGGAGTTCTTTTTTCTCTTTACCCTCAGGCACCTCTCTATCATAGTTGCTACTAAAGCCCACACCCACAATACTAAAATTTTCTATTTCACCTAGTGGTACTAAGCCTTTAACGGCCTTAAAATTTGTATGTTGATCATTATAAGCTTTCAATTCATCCTTATAATCATATTTAAGAGGATAGTTCTTATACAAATCATAAAGGTTTTCCTCAAGCATTTTTTCACCTGCTGTAGCTCGAATTAAGTCCTCTAACTCTATTTCTACACCTTTAATAGGATAAGATCCTTCTGATTGTATGGTCAATACATACTTAAGTGTCTTGAGATCTTCACTTAAGTGATGCTCATATTGAAAACTATTTCGCCCTTTATCAATAAGAGAATATGCTACTCTCCCCACTTCGGTATACTCATCAAAAGGCGTACCATCTTCCTTCTTTAGACTTAATTGTATAGTCCATTTAGTTTTTTCTTTCTCTACATCCTCTACTGTGGCAACAATACCATTAGATATAGTTGCTTTTACTTCTGGTATCCATATACTTTTTATCAGTGTCACAATACAAAATAAAATGATTAGTAGCGCTACCTTATTAGTTTTTAATAGTCTATTCATAACTTCCCCCTTTCGTTTAGTCAACTGTATATTTGCATAGTGCTTATTTTATTCTAAGGATGCCTTTTAGTTCATCTTCAAGTTTAAATTCAAAATCTAGGTAAAGTGTAAAAACTTCTGGTGCTACATAGGTTATCTGGCTTAGATTTTGATTATTTTCGGCACCATTTATATTATGAGATAGAGTGATTGTATCTTTAATGCCTTCTTCATTTAACAACAAGTCCTGCAATTCCTTATTTACCAAATAATCATATTGAGTATCTTTAGAAGCTTTAAAACATTGAAGTGTGTCTAAAGTAGGATAATCTACCTCATTCATATTATTAGATACTTGTTCACAACCATAAGGGGTAAAATACATATCTAAAGTTTGATCTTTGGTATTAGCTTCTATAATTACCTCTATAATACTATCTAGGACTTCATTACCAATTTGAGGACGAATATAAGCTTTAAATACAGTATTGCCATCTGTACCTTTAACCCCTGTTAACTGAATATCTTGAAACATAGGATAAACTTTATAAGATTCCTTTTTTGCACATCCACTTAAAGTGAGCAGCACACTATATAAAATGAAAAATAGAATTAATTTTCTTCTCATAAACAAACACCTCTTTTTATACCTTATAGGTACTTACAAAATCGCACACCATAAGCAAAGTAAGGAGTATCAAGATAATGTTCTTTGTCTTGCTTATAGCCATGCTTTTTATAAAAAGAAATAGCATTTAGGTTCTCTTTAAAAGCCCATATGACTATTTCTTTATAACCTAAACACTTTGCTTTTTCTTCAGCAAAAGTAAGGAGTTTACCTCCAATTCCTTTATGTTGATACGTATCTAAAATATAAAGCCACCACAGTTCAAAAGCATCTAATTTATCTTCATCCCCTGTTTTTCCTATAGATAATAAAGCTACAATCTGTCCATTATCCTCATACACATAATTTGATAATCTTCCAGATAGGAAATCTTCTTTCATTCTATTTGTCCGTTCCAAACACCCCTCTGTACTAAGCAGTTCTGGATTCACATATCCAGCATATACTTTTTTCCAATTGCTATTTACAATATGACAAGCTATCTCTATATCATCATCTTGAAGCAAACGAATCATAAATATCCTCCTCATAATCATTTAGTTTATTCTGAATAGTATATCACAAAACTAGTAAATATTAAAATAATAGATAAACCTATATCTAAATTCCTTTGTTTTATCGTATAAAAAGAGGGCTACTCTGAGCCCTCATATTTTTCATATTTTACTTAGTCATAGTCTAAACATACTATGAACGCTATTTTATTAAATAGTGATCCAGTAAGCTTAATTTTCTAGGATAGCCATGAGGTATGTAATAGATAAATGATATTTCAATCCTGGCAATACCCCATAACCAACATAGTATGAACATTATTTAGCCTTACTACTTTTTCAGGTTTATAATTTATATTTGAAAATAGGTCTATTAGTTTTCCCATAGTTCGTTGTTTACCACCTCTACACTCAACAGATAATCTTAATCCATGCATAATGACCTCTTTGGGTTCAAATTCATCTGTTAAAACATCTTCAATTATCAAAAACTTTGTATGAATGCTAGAGTAATGCAAACAGTTATGTAAAATATTTAAGCAGCACTCATCATCAAAATCATGAAGCAAATTCATAAGTATAATATAATCGTATAATTTACTCTCTAACATCAATTCAAAAACATTACCTTCTATAAAAGTAATGTCAACACCAGTTGAATGTTTCAATTCCTTTCCTACTTTACATGGTATCTTCGTATCAACAATTGTATACAGGCAATCTTTGTTGGCTGTTAAAAGGGCTGTTCCCAAACCACCACTGTTTCCACCTAATTCCAATACTTTCATATTAGTTAAATTTATATGTTTAGCTACTTCTTTTCCTATTTGGAATGTCATCTGAAAATTGTATCTTGAATAAATCTCGTACTCTGCTTCATTTATACTATGAAAGAAAAATTGGTTTTCATTAATCCCTCTATTAAATAACTCTAAACAGTGATTGTTTTGACTTTTACTAATTATATTATCAAGAATGTATCGATGCTTTGCTTTATTTTTATTTGTAAATATAAAAGAACTTCCGTCATAATCAAGGAGATTGTTCACAGTCAGTATTCTAACCATGGCTGTATAGATGCTTTCATTTAATCCTAATCTTTTCATTTCTTCTTGTGGCAGTTGTTTTGGGAGTTTATTATCTGTACAGCCGTTTATACGATCCAAAAAATATATTGCCTCATACAGCTCCATGTAATTTTCATAATCCATTTTATCATATAGAATCCATTTATCCACACCTGGTTCCAAGTGCCGTTCATCATTTGCTGTACTTTGTATTTTATTCATGTTCTTCCTTTCGTTTTACAATAAAAAAGGGGTAATGAATTACCCTTTTAAAAATCGCTTTATTCATTTAATCCATTTTAGGGTAGCTTCTACTATATCTTGCTCTCTAATTGGATCTGGCCTCCCCATACAGTAAATATGTAAAGTATCCTCATCTAACCATTCTAAAATCAAATTATAATCTATCATATATTTTGTGTTTCCATCAAACTTAATGCCACCTTCTAAAGAAAATGGGTTTTTATATAATCTTATTCTCCCACCTGTATCTTTTTTAAATAATAGCCCCCATCTCTCATAGATTTCGATATTCCCTGATGGCCTAAATCCTGTAGTATATTCTTTTACAATAATTTTATGAGTTCCATTAGGTGACTGAATATACCCATAATCCCCATTAATCCATATTTTTAGGAAGTATAGACACCCTACCCCTAGTAGAGTAATTATACCTAAAAGTATTTTGCCAATAATTATGAACCACCTTCTCTTAGTTGGGTACAAAATAATTAAAATCGGCAAAAGTAACCATAATATATATCCCCAGCTATCCTTTAACAAGGTTATTCCAAAAGTATATTTTAATATACTCATTATAATATTTAGAACTAGTACCGTTAAAAGTACATTTCTGTATCTTTTCATTTCTTCTCCCCACCTAAGAACTCATTTATAGCTCTTCTAGAATTTTATAATATATTTATCATAGTAACATCTATTTTATCTAGCGAGACTTTGAGTTAGAAGACTATCAGTTCTAAAATATAAGTTATTTCTTTCTTGTCTTTTTATATATTATAATTTTACGAATAATATCTTCTATAAAAACTGAACTAATAACCATAATTAGCGTCTCGAAAGGACCTAGTTGAAGCAAACCATCTATCCCTCGAAATATTGATATGCCTAACATTATTACTCCAATAATTGGCACCTGCCATAAACTATTAATTGACCTCTTAACAATTCTTTCTTCCCAATCATCTAATCTTTTTGCGCACCATTTATTTAACTTTTTATTTATATTCTTAATCATGTGCCTTCCCCTTACCCCTACTTTCTATACACTAAATCCTTTAATCCATAGGTATAGTCATCTTATATATATGATTTTAAGCTATTCTAACTGGTGCAATAAGATATTTATAATGATTCTCCTGTATTGGTGTAATGATGCAAGGTGCTAGAGGTGATATAAAATGAATATAAATATAATCATCATCAATTGATTTTAATGCTTCAATCAAGAATTTAGGATTAAAACCAATACTTAACTCCTCACCTTCCAGTTCAATTTCTAATTTTTCGCGTGCAGTTCCAAGTTCAGCTTTGGATGTGATAATCATACTATCTCCATCTATCTTTATTTTTATAGGATTTTTTCCTTCTCGAGAAATATGTGCAGCTCTTTCAAGTCTCATTAAAAATTTCTTACAATTTACTTCAATACGTGTTGCATAATCTGCTAAGAACATATGTTCATATTTTAAAAATTGTCCTTCAAGTAATCTTGAAACAACCTTACATTCACCTAAGTCAAACAAAATATTTTTATCCTCAAAGTAAATATTTACCCTATCTGTTTCATAAGAGGAAAGAATTTTACTTAACTCACTAAGTGTACGTCCAGGAACTATAACCTCTTGCACTTCATCTTTTACTAATAGAGGCGTTTGTCTATAAGAAATTCTATTACCATCAAAAGATACCATACTGAAAAGGCCATCTTTAATTTGAATCATTGCTCCTGTAAGGACTGGCCTTGATTCATCTTGAGCAACAGAAAATATTGTCTGCCTAATCATTTCTTTAAGCATATATTGGGACAAGGTAGAAGATTTGGCTCTTTCTACTTGTGTTAATTCAGGGAATTGTTTCCCAGCTTGTCCAGCAATAACAAACTCCGAGTCTTCGCAAATAATCCTAGCTATTTGATTTTCATCTGTGGAAAGCTCTACTATCTCATTAGGCATCTTTCTAATGATTTCTGAAAAAAATCTTGATTCTAAAACAATAGAACCTTCCTCTACTACTTCTGCTTGAATAGTACTTTCAATGCCTAATTCAAGATTATAACCAACTAAAGTTACTTGATTATTATAGGCCTTAATTAAGATACATCCTAATATAGGCATTGTCGTTTTAGTTGAACAAGCTTTAAGTGCAGTATTAATACTATTCATAAGTAATTCTTGTCTACAAAATATATGCATGCGAATAATCCCCTTCAAAAATCTTTAATAAGTAAAAACTAGCTACCCCTTTTTCTTTTATGTAATCAGAAAATTTAGGTTATATATAATCTATCAGATTTTTATATAAAAATCAATCTTTAGTTTATTTACAAGAAGTTTATACTATATCTTCTCAGTGATTCTTTTAGCCTATTATTCACATTAATTGTTCTATTAAGTACTTCTTTTTTCTAGTAATAGTTTCAATTAAGTATCCTTTCTATTTGAATTTAGAATAAAAAAGTACACCTCTTGGGTGTACTCCTATAATTTTATATATTCTCTTCATGAACTAACTCTACATCCATTTCAAATTGACCTATGAATGGAGAAACTAAAGTATAACCTAAAGCTATAATTACTCCAATAATTCCGTAAAACATAGGATATACGATTCGCTTTCAACTTATTAACTACTTTATATTTTTGATTAACCTTAATTAGCATGATTGAATTCAACTATTAACGGACTTATTACTATAATAATACTACTATATAGAATATAAAATAAGGTATAGTAATTACCTATTTCTCTAATAAAATAATCCAGAAAGAATATTGGCAAAGCTATAAGAACTGCAAGGAGTAATTTTGATACTTTCTTAATTTCGTATAGTTGCCCACAGTGTTGACATTTAAGATTCTGATTTCCTGATAAGCTCCAAACTATTTCTAATACTTGTTTATACTTAAAATTATTGTTACATTTACTGCAAATCATCCTCATCTCCCCTAACTCTAACCCTTCTAAGATATAATTAGTATACTTCATTCTCAAAGACAGTTAAATCCCCAACACTGTATAAAGAAGTAGATTGATTACAATATGTACCTATGTTTTCTTACTTTTTATCCAACTGCTCATTCTGTTTTTCTAATAATTCCTTAATATCCTGTAGTAGTATGATTATACGACCTATCCCTATTAACATTAATATCAGTACAATCCAAAGCATTACAAACTCCTCCTTAGTAAAAGACCACTTGTTTATAGTAATTGATGAGGACTATAAACAAGTGGTCTATATTTTTATTCTTCTTCGTAGTTGTGGTAAATATTTTGAACGTCGTCGTCGTCTTCAAGAAGGTCCATCATTTTGTTCCATGCTTTAAGATCAGCATCTGATGTAATTGTAGCAGATGTCTGTGGAATCATTGTTACTTCTGCTTGTGCCATTTCAATACCAGCAGCTTCAATTGCACCATATACATCACTAAATACTTCTGGATCTGTTGTAATAGTAAAGCCTTCTTCTTCTGATTCGAAGTCTTCAGCACCTGCTTCAATAGCAAGCATCATAAGCTCATCTTCGTCCATATCAGTTGCTTCTCTTTCGATAACAATTTGACCTTTTTTATCGAATAAGAAACCTACACAGCCTTGTGTACCCATGTTTCCGTTTCCTTTAGAAAAGGCAGCACGTACGTTAGCCGCTGTACGGTTTTTATTATCTGTAAGTGTTTCAACAATTACAGCCACACCGTTTGGACCGTATCCTTCATAAGTAATATGTTCGTAGTTTACAGAACCATCTTCTCCGGCAGCTTTTTTAATACTTCTTTGAATTGTATCGTTAGGCATGTTGTTAGATTTCGCTTTTGCGATAACATCACGTAATTTTCTGTTTACGTTTGGATCTGAACTACCGCCTTCTTTTACCGCTACCGCAATTTCACGACCTAATTTAGTAAAGATTTTTCCTTTTGCTGCATCATTTTTGCCCTTTTTGTGTTTAATATTGGCAAACTTTGAATGTCCTGACATATATTATAAGCCTCCTTAAATTTATACACTCACGTACATAAACAATTTTCTTCCTTATTGTATCATATCCAGTAGGGTTGTATCAACACTTAACGTCTCTTGCAATCAGGTCATATTCACCCTTTTCAATAGATATTTCTGCATTTGTTTTTTCAATAATCCACTGGGTAAAGTTTTCTTCTTCTCCCATTTCTACTTCTACGATAAAACGAACTACATCTGTATACTGGGTGTCACGAATAACATAGCCTGTATCATTTAATAGGTATTGAACTTTTCCTGAAAGAGGGTAGGTCATTTCTAATGTGAATAGACATACACGCATTCTTTCAATGAGTCCTGCTGCTAAGATTCCTTCTTTTGCACTTTTGCCATAGGCACGTACTAAACCACCTGTACCAAGGAGTGTCCCTCCAAAGTAACGTGTTACAACAATTAAAGTGTTTTTAATCTCATGGCCTTTAAGCACATCTAGTATAGGCTTTCCCGCTGTCCCTTGAGGTTCGCCATCATCGCTACAGCGCTGTATTTCATCACGTTCACCTATTTGATAAGCAAAGCAGTTATGAGTTGCATCCCAATACTTCTTTCTGAGCTGTGCAAGGATTTGATCTGCTTCTTCTTGTGATTCTACAGGATAAACAGAAGCAATAAAGCGGGACTTTTTCTCTATAATTTCTGCAAAGCCTTCGCCTTTTATAGTTATATAACGCTCTAACATAGTCACCACCTGTCTTATTCTTTCTTGCTATATGATAGCATATAGCAAGAAAAAGATAAATACACAAAAATAAGAGTAAAGCTATTTAAATAAGTAGCTCTACCCCTATTTGTAATCATCTAAGTCATCTATATGACTCATTGAATATAATCGTCAAGGATTTCAGTCATGGATGTAAGTGTTACTGTACCGCTTTGCATAAGCTTAGCAAGGTGTAACGCTTCTTCTTCTTTCTCTGTGAAATATTCGTATGCACACTTGATACCTTCATCTGTATGTTGTTCTAAACCAATCCCAAAAAATCTCTCTCTTTGTATAACAAAATACTGGATTTGAAGTGCTTCTTCGGCAGCTTCCCCTACATAAACTTTAGTTATTGACATCCAAAATCCCCCTTGACTTTCAACTATCTTTATTATAGGGGATTGTAGTTCTTTTTAAAAGAAAAAGATATCGCAATAAATTTAGGTTTATTCTATAAATCGTCAAATGTATTTTCTCATCTCTTTTCATCAACTTTGGTTAGGAAAAAAACGCCTAATATTTAAGAAGATGGTGTCGAAAGTTGGAAAAAACTTTTTGCATTTAAACTATTTTTTAGTCTACTAAGTAGTCTTTAATGCGATAATATAAGTCAGAATGTAGGTAGCCAGACATGAGAACACCTTCATTTTCATACTCTTCCTCTAAACGTTCACCTTGAGCGTGACAAAAGGCTAAAAGTTCAGCTTGTGTATAAGGAATAAGAATTTTAAAAGGTTTCATTTGTTCATAAAGCATACCTTCTAAAAGATTGAGTAAATCTTCTAAATGAAGCTTCTTACTTGCTGAAATCTCAACATGTTGTGTAGCTTGTTCATCTTGTAAATAATGACCTTCTACTTTGTCAATCTTATTATAGACTGTAACAATCGGAATATCTGTAATACCAAGATGCTTTAAAGTGTCATGAACAACTTCATAGTGGGTAGCTAAATGCTCTGAACTTGCATCTACTACATGTAAAATAATATCTGCATACTTGGCTTCTTCTAAAGTAGAATAAAAGGCTTTAACTAGATGGTGAGGCAATTTACGAATAAACCCTACTGTATCTGTCAAAAGAACTTCTGTTCCACTTGGCAAGCTTATAGCACGTGTAGTAGGATCAAGTGTTGCAAAAAGTTGATCCGCTGCATAAATATCACTATTAGCGAGTGCATTAAGTAAAGTAGATTTACCTGCATTTGTATAGCCTACAATAGCGATAACAGGGGTACTATTTTTTTGTCTTCTTGAACGTAAGAGCTGACGATGTTTTTCAAACTGGTCAATTTCAGCTTGTAAAAATTCCATACGTGTACGGATATGACGCTTATCAAGCTCTAGTTTCTTTTCTCCAGGACCACGTGTTCCAATCCCACCACCTTGTTTTGAAAGCATGGTACCAAAACCAGTAAGTCTAGAGTTTTGATATTTAAGCTGTGCCATTTCTACTTGTAATTTACCTTCTCTAGAGCGAGCACGTTGGGCAAATATATCTAAGATAACTAGAGTACGGTCCATAACTTTAACCCCAAGGGCTTCACTTAAATTACGCATTTGTACAGGTGAAAGCTCATCATCTGAAACAACCCCTGTAATTTCATGAAGGGCAATCATCTCAGAAAGTTCTTGAACCTTTCCTGTACCAATGTAAAAGCCTGGGTTAATACTATCTACTCGTTGAAGAACTTTAGCAATAACCTCTCCACCAGCAGTATTTACTAATTCTTCTAGTTCATCAAGACTTTCCCAAGCCGCTTCTTCTTTTAAATTTTTCTTCTGCGCAGCAAAAAGGATGATACGCTCTTGTACTTGTTTTAATTCTTCCATAGTATTCCTTTCTCATCAATGCTAGGTAAGCATAGTTCTTTCTATATTATACCAAACTTTGTCCATACCTATAAGGTTTTCATATAAATTTCTTGTCTTCCACTTTCTAAAGCTTATAGTGACAGTGTTCAATTAAATCTACTTGAACAAAAAGAGCCATTGCCTAAGCAACAGCTCTTTATAAAATTTAAACTCTAAATAAAAGTTCACTATATGTTGGAATTGGCCAAATCTTTTCGTCTACCATTGTTTCAAGTGTGTCTGCCACTTCACGTAGGGCTTCCATCTTTGGAAGAACTATGTCGTGGAAGGCTTTTGCTTTTTCTAAGCAATCTTCTACTTTAATGGCTTCACTATGAGCTAATTCTAAAGCATCAATTGCTTTTTTAAGTTCATTGAAGAGACGGTTTAAATCCCCAAGTAAAGTTGTTTGAGCATCAATAGCAAATTGACCGAGACTTGTCATCATGCTTACATTTTGTGCGATTTGAGTCATATAAGTCATAACAGCTGGCATAATTTGTGTTTTTGCCATACTAAGCATAGTACGTGCTTCAATATTTACTGTTTTATAGTACTCTTCTACCATAATCTCATAACGTGAGTGTAGTTCAACTTCAGTAAAGACTTTCATCTTACCAAAAAGTTCAACAGACTTAGGTGAAATAAGAGCTGGTAATGCATCTACTGTAGAATTGAAGCATGGTAAACCACGTCTAGCCGCTTCTTCTTGCCATTCTTTAGAATAGCCATTACCGTTAAATAAGATGCGTCCATGATTTTTAAGAGTATGGCGAACAATGCTTTTCACAGCTTTTTGAAGATCTTCACCTTTTTCAAGCTTATCTGCAAAGCCATTTAATGTATCTGCTACAATTGTATTCATAATAACGTTTGCTTCTGAAATACATCCTGAAGATGGGAACATTCTAAATTCAAACTTATTACCTGTAAAAGCAAAAGGTGATGTACGGTTACGGTCTGTTACTTCTTTTTTAAGCTTTGGAAGTGTAGCAACACCCATTTCCATAAATTCTTTTGTTAAATCGTCTGCATCTTCCCCACGTGCTACATGATAAAGCATTTCTGTAAGGCTTTCACCTAAGAAAATTGAAATAATAGCTGGTGGTGCTTCGTGTCCACCTAAACGGTGATCATTTCCTGCTGATGAAGCTGAAAGTCTTAAAAGGTCTGCATGTTTATCTACTGCTTCAATAATAGCAGATAAGAAAATAAGGAAAGTTAAGTTTTCTTTTGGATGCTTACCTGGTGATAAAAGATTTTTGCCTGTATCTGTTACAAGTGACCAGTTATCATGTTTACCTGAACCATTTACCCCTTTAAAAGGTTTCTCATGAAGTAAACAAGCAAGCTCATGACGGTTAGCTACTTTTTGAAGTGTTTCCATAATAAGCTGATTTTGGTCAGATGCTACGTTTGCTGTTGCAAAAATAGGTGCAAGTTCATGTTGAGCTGGTGCTACTTCGTTATGTTTTGTCTTTGAAGGTACACCTAACTTCCAAAGTTCAATATCAATTTCACGCATAAACTTACCGATTTTTTCTTTAATACTTCCATAATAATGGTCTTCCATTTCTTGACCTTTTGGTGGCATTGCTCCAAAAAGTGTACGGCCTGTAAAAATTAAGTCTTTACGTTGTTGGTATTGACGCTTATCTACTAAGAAATATTCTTGTTCTGCACCAATAGTTGTAATAACTTTTTTACTCTCACTATCTCCTAAAGCACGAAGCACACGAAGTGCTGCTTGTTCAACAACTTCCATAGAGCGTAAGAGAGGTGCTTTTTTATCAAGTGCTTCACCTGTGTGAGAATAAAATACTGTTGGGATGCAAAGGGCTACCCCACTTATGTCTTCTTTTAAGAAAGCAGGTGAAGTACAGTCCCAAATTGTATAACCTCTTGCTTCAAAAGTTTGTCTGAGCCCACCTGATGGGAAAGAAGATCCATCTGCTTCGCCTTTAATAAGCTCTTTTCCTGAAAACTCCATGATTACACGACCATCTGTAGTTGGTGATAAGAAGGAATCATGCTTTTCAGCTGTACGCCCATTCATAGGTTGGAACCAATGAGTAAAGTGGGTAGCTCCATGTTCAATAGCCCAATCTTTCATAGCATTAGCTACTATATCTGCAACACTTGGATCAAGTGCAAGGCCTTCATCAATTGTTTTATGTAACTGTTTATAAGTAGATTTTGGGAGGCGCTCGCGCATCACCTTGTCGTCAAATACGTTTTTACCGAATAGCTCAGATAACTTAATGTTTTCCATTTTTTTAGCCCCTTTGTTCTAGGATTAGTATAATTTAATATATCATTTTTGGTAAGTAATAACAACACTCGAAAATATAGAAAATTATATAAGGGTTAAAAAATGGCTTGTGCATTATGTCTAAGGTTCAGAGTAAACATCAAAAACCTCATTTACTTCACCAGGGGCTACATCCAGTACGTTTTGAGGTAGAACTTGAACGTAACTTGGTGGTACTTTGCCTGATACCATCTTATCAATAAGGACAATACGTCTTGTAATATGTACTTGTTCAGCAAATAAAGGGACAACTACTTGAACGGTGGTATCAATGTCTAACCATACTGTATGATTCACTTGGTTAATCCCTGTTGAACGGATTTGATTATCATAATCTACTTTTACTGTGCCTACAGGTAGAACTTGTATACTAATTTCTGGTCCTAAGTTGGCAAATATACGGCTGCCTGTCATATTTCCTAGAGGGATTTTAAGTGCAAGAGACCCAATAGAGCCTAGCTTATCTGCTACCTTGTCTACTATATCTGCACACAAAGTATTGATTAAAATAGAGTTTACATTCCAAGATACCAGTTCGCCTGCATCGTTATAATCATAGCTGATTAAATCTTCTTCTGTAATTTGAGAACTTGCTAGAGAAAGATTAACTGCTTCATTAATAGCCTTTGTTGAAATAGTTGTTGCTTCTGTCTCTGCCATAGCAATAACTGTAGGCATAACTTCTCTATCTAGTTGGATATAAATAAGTGTAAAAATGGCAATAATTAAAGCTAGTGCGAAAAGGCCTTGAATAGGATTAGTAGTTTGGTTTTTTCTATATGTACTTTTATAAGCATAAGCTTTGGGATTTGGCTTAGGCGTAGGTCTATAGCGGTACTTATAACTTCTAAACATAGCTTGCCTCCAATAAATTCTTTCTTTATTAATATATTCAGGCTTATACTATTCCATTCCAGGCAAGTATATATTAAAGTTTTATTACTATTTAAGTTTAGGACTTCCTTATATTTGAATTTAGTTTTATACTGTTTACTAAATGGAACTTGCCATTTTATTTTGCCCAAACCTAAGAGATTTGATATAATACCCTAGTGAGGAGGATGATAGATGAATTATTCTAAAGATTCACGTTCAGAAAAAATGAAAGAGTCCACTAAAAATACAAAGAAGAAAAAGACTAAAAAGGCAAAGGTAACCACCTTTCGAGTGATTGTCATTGCCCTTGTTATTGGCTTATTTGCTGTATTTGGTGCAGGACTCGGTGTATTTATTGGCATTATTAAAAGTGCACCTGATGTTTCAACTATTAACATTAAACCAACTACAGATTTTACTTCCTTTGTATACGATCAAAACGGCGTAGAAATCGATACCCTTTCAAGTGGTGAAAATCGTATTTACGTTAATCTAGATCAAATTCCACAAAACCTTCAAGATGCTGTAGTAGCCATTGAAGATGCCCGCTTCTGGGAACATAACGGAATAGATATTAGAGGTATTTTCCGTGCTATTGTGACTAACTTAAAAGCAGGTAAGATTGTGGAAGGGGCAAGTACCATTACACAACAAGTTATTAAAAATAATGCACTTACAAGTGATCAAACATTCGTACGTAAAATTCAAGAGCAATATTTAGCACTTCAAGTAGACAAGTTGTATGACAAAGAGCTTATTCTTGAATATTACTTAAATACAATGCCACTTGGACATGGTACAAATGGTGTTCAAGCAGCAGCTAGACGTTACTTTGCTAAAGATGTTTCAGAGCTTTCACTTGCAGAATGTGTTGTTCTTGCAGGGATTACCCAAGCACCTACTTACTATAGCCCAATTCGTAACCCAGAAAATAACTGGGATAAGGCAAAACTTATCTTATCTTATATGGTAGAGCAAGGCTATATTACAGAGGCTGAACGTCAAGAAGCGCTTAAAGAAAATCCTTATAACAATATTCATGAAGTTAATAAGGAATACGATAAGGATTCAACCCATAGCTACTTTGTAGATGCTGTTATTGAACAAGTTATTAATGATTTTGTTGAGCAAGGTATGACACCTACTCAAGCTAACAACCTACTCTTTGGTGGTGGGGTTGAAATTTATACAACACTTGACCAAGATATGCAGCGCATTGTAGATGAGAAAATGGCTGATGATAGTCTCTTCCCTTCTTATGTAGAATATGCTATCAACTATGCTGCCACAATTGAAAAAGCTGATAAGACACAAGTAAATAAATGGGCTGAAGGTGTTATTAAATCTAAAGATGATGAAGAAATGTTCAAAAAGGCTAAACAAGCCGAATGGGGATTAAGTGAATCAGATAAAATAATTGCTGAAAATGTTCAAATTATACCACAAGCTCAAGCAGCCTTTGTTATTTCTGATCCATACAATGGACATGTAAAAGCCCTTTCAGGTGGGCGTGGTAAAAAGTATGGTGACCGTACATTTAACCGTGCAACACAAGCTAAACGTCAACCAGGATCTACTTTTAAGATTCTTGCATCTTATGCTCCAGCACTAGATACAGGCTTACTTTCTCCAGGTTCAATTATTGTAGATGAGCCTTATACAATTGGTAAGTATAGTCCAAAGAACTGGCGTAGCTACTTTAAAGGTCCTACTACAGTACGTGAAGGTATATGGGATTCTATGAATATTCTAGCCGTTAAAACTCTAGATATGGTTGGAATTGATACAGCCTTTAATTATTTAACAAACTTTGGTTTTACAACGCTTCTTGATTCTGACAGAGTATATTCCACTGCACTGGGTGGTATAACTGAAGGTGTAACACCATTTGAACTCAATGCAGCTTATGCAGCTATCGCAAATCAAGGTACTTATACAAAACCTGTACTCTATACACAAGTACTAAGTCGTGACAAAGAAGTACTTCTTGATAATACAACACCAGAAACACATGAGGTTATTAAACCTTCTACTGCTTCTATGTTAACAGATATGATGGAAGACGTTACAACCATTGGTACAGGTACAAAAGCAACTGCAGGCATGGGCGGTATGCCAGTTGCAGGTAAAACAGGTACAACATCTGATGATAAAGACTTTGTATTTGCAGGTTATACACCATACTACGCAGCTACTGTGTGGATGGGCTATGACTCACCACAGCCTTTTAAAGCAGGTGGTGCTCATCTTAAACTATGGGCAAGTATTATGTCAGAAATTCATAAAGATTTACCAAACAAAGAATTTGAAAAAATTACAACAGGTTATACTAAAACTTCTATTTGTGCGGACTCTGGCAAACTTCCAACAGAACTTTGTAAGCTTGCTGAAGGACATAAAATCGTTTCAGACTACTTCCAAAAAGGTCATGCACCTAGTGAATACTGTGATGTTCACGTAGAAGAAAAAGTATGTAGTGTTTCTGGTAAAATTGCTACAGAGTTCTGTCCAGAAGATACTGTAGTCACACGTGTTATTAAACGTACACCAGGTAGTGAGATTAAACCTGAGGATTTATGTGATGTGCATACACAAAACACAACAGTTGAAGATCCTGAAAATCCACAATTCCCTGGGTTCGGAGATTGGCCTTGGAATGGAAATGGAAACGACAATGGCAATGGTGATCAACCTTCAACACCACCAGATGATACCATTGTAGATCCTTCTACTCCACCTACAGACAATCCAAGCGTACCAGAAAAGCCAACAGAATCAAATCCAGATGATGAAAGTGGTTTCTTTGTACCACAAGGCTAAAATAAAAACCATGCATTCTAGAAATTCTAGAATGCATGGTTTTTATTGTTTATGGTGTATCTAAAGGTTCTGGATTATCTGAAGCTGTAGGCATAAGTGGTACTTCTTCATCCACTTTATGATCACTTGTTTGTGCATTTGTCTTAGGTGTTGTTGTAGGTTCTGCTCCATTTCGTGGTTTTGTACCTACACGTATGACTTCTGCCGTTGCTTTATAAGTACTTGTATTAATAAGCTGCTTATCAACAAGTATACCATTCCTATAGAATAGACGATAGAGTTTAACTTTCTTTCCTTCTCTTGGTCTAGATTCTTGTATTTTTTGATCTACATAAAGATTTGGATCTTCTATAATTTCTGGCTCTGGTGGCTGAATCGTTTCAATAAGCTCAGATGCAAATTTAATTTCATCATAATTTAGTTTAAGTCCTTTGTAACCAAATAAATTAACAATGACTTGATTATTAGCACAGTAAGCTTCTACAAAGAGAGGATACTCAGAATTATTTCTAAACTTAAAGTCAATAATATCTGATGCATAGGTAGCATCACGACCTAATGGTACATAAGCTACAGGTAAAGAGTGGTTTGCTCTTGAATAAATCTCTACATCACTAAGTAGTAGTGCATTATAAAGTGTAGATGCAATCTGGCATACACCACCACCTATTCCTTCTTCTAGTTTACCATTTACTATAACTTTAGAAGCTTTATAGCCAGCTTCAGCTGTAATAGGTTCAAGTTGCTCAGCTAGAGAGAAGATTTCTCCTGGTGCTAACTGCTTATTAATCTTCTGGGCTGCTAACTTAAGATTTAAGTTACGATCTAAGTCTGCATTATTATAAGAAGTTGAAAAACTTGCTAAAGGTGTTTGGGCAAGCTTTAATTGCTCCTGTGTCACTTTAGGTGCAACTTCATCCATAACCACTTGTAAAGGTGCTTCAATATCCCCTTCTTCTTTAAGGAGATTTTCAATTTTATTAGCTGTTTCAGATATATTTAAAGTATAACCTACTTTTTCAACTGTCATAGAAAATTTACCATCTTTTCGTGTGAGTGTAGCATCTACAGGTTCAACCTTAAAAGTATCTTCTACTTCTTTTAAGGCTGTTTCAATGGCTGTTAAATCATATACTGTACTTGTCTTAAAATACTTGGCCTCTCTTTGAGTATTACGTGCTTCTTTAAAGCGATCAAAGTAGTTTCCAGTATGACCTACTAAATAAGCTTCTTCTAAGCACTCCTCTAAGTTAGTTGTTGGTGAAAACTTACCAAGTGAAAGGGTTGTTTCTTTTTCTTCATTCATTAAAGTAATAAACTGGTTCTCATGGTAGGTGTCTAGTTCCCTACTGATTTTGGCTAATGCCTCTTCTTGTGTAAGGCCCCCAATAGGTATGTCATTTACATATACTTGTTGCGCAAAAACTAAATCATATGCTGATACAACTCGGTAAACGTAAGCGAGTCCACTAAAAATAACGCCTAATATGAGTACGAGCCCAATGATTACACTAACGATTACTATTTTCTTTTTGTTAGTTGCCATAGCCGCCTCCTATTATTTAAATCAATCACTAAATTTATCCCCACATAGCCAATTGGCCAAATACGCCTAAAATCATGGATGCTACTAAGAGTAAACTAATAACCATGACTACTCGCTTTTTATGTTTATGCATAAAGCTAAATAGATTATGATTGCTTTTTCTTTTTTTAGAATTGTTTTTATTGTTTCCCATTTTCTTCCTCCGTAAATAATAAATGATGTTTCATACAATATAAATAGTCTATCACTTTTTGCTCATTTTTGAAACGGATAAACGCTTTAGAACCTTGAATTTTTTCTATAGTACCCGAGCCATATACTTTATGTCTTACTTTCTCACCTACTTTAAGTTCTACTTTAGGACTGAGCATTTCTAGTACAAAAGGTGAAGTTTCAGTTTTCTTTTCGTAACGATTTTTAGGAATCATTAAATAAAGATGGGTCTTAGCACGTGTAAGGGCTACATAGAATAAACGTCTTTCTTCTTCTAATTGAAGCTCTCCAAGACTTTTTGTATGTGGCACTACACCATCGACTATATCAATGATAAAAACTGCTTTAAACTCTAGTCCCTTTGCGCTATGCATAGTCGTTAAGGTGATACCTTGATGATGTTTGTTTTTCATGCTTTCTTTTGTGCTTTGTGAAGCAGCAATAAGTGCTTCTTCCCAATCATTTGCTGTTTCATACCCTTTAGCAGATTCTTCAAGTTCTAGCCATAAATTAATTAAACCTTCAGCAGGAATCTTTCTAAACTTAGCATAGTCAAGCATATAGTGCTCATACCCTATTATGCTACGTATGTAAGTAAGGGCTTTTGGTAAAGGAAGGGTAGCTAGACGTTGAAGATGGAAAATCAATTCTTCTATACGGTCTTTTTGACTGGCATTTAAACTATCTAGACTACATAAGGTGTTTAAAAAGTCCCCGCCTTTTGAGGAGGTTATTTGTATGGTTTCTTGAATAGCTACTTTACTAATATAACGGCTGGGCCTATTAATAATTTGCAAAATACTTTCTATGTGGTTACGCTCTCTAGCTAAATGCAAATAGGCAAGAACATCTTTTGTCATCCACTGATCGTATAGTGTTACCATTGCATCTTTTATAATAAAAGGCATTTGCGCTTTTCTAAGTGCTTCAATGATTGGTCTTGCTTGTATATTGGTACGATAAATAACAGCACATTCATTAAGTGGTATCTGTTGTTTTGTAAGAGCAGAAATTTCATGAATCAGACGCATCCCTTGGTCTGTACTATCTTCACAGTAAATAAAAGTTGGATTAGGTCCATCCGTTTGCTGAGTTAACATACGTTTTTCGTACCTAAGTGTATTATAACCTATTAAATTGTTGCTGTAACGTAAAATCTGATCTGTAGACCTATAGTTTACATCCAGTATAACTTTCTTTACAGGTTTAAAATAATCTTGAAAAGAAAGTAAAAATTCTGGCTTAGCACCTCTAAATTGATAAATACTCTGATCATCGTCTCCTACTACAAATAAATCAGGTTTATCTCCTGCAAGGAGTTTTATAATTTCAAACTGAACACAGTTGATATCTTGAAACTCATCAATAAGTATATGCTTATATTTGTTCTGGTAAAACTTAAGTACATGTTTATCATTAGATAACAAATAATAAGTGTGAGTAAGCATATCGTCAAAGTCAAAAAGACCATGTCGTTCTTTATATTGTTCATAAGCTTTATAAACCTTAAGAAAAAGTTCTTTAGACAGTCCATCTGGATTATAGAACTTAGGTTGGATTAATTGATTTTGCATTAGGGTTAAATGACTTAAAAATACATCTACAAAGTCTTCATAGTCATCATCTGCTTCCATATTGGCATAGATTTTTTCAATTAATTGTTTCTTCTTATCTTCTTGAATGAGACGTTCTAAACCATAACGATCAGGATTACTACTACGTAAAATACGATAAAAAATGGAATGAAATGTTCCAAAAGTAACCCCGTGATAAGGATCTTTTTCATAGTAGCGCCCCTTCATCTCTTCGGCAGCTGCTTTAGTAAAAGTAATAACAAGTAAATTTCTTGGATCACACCCTAAATGATGAATCATATAGTAGACCCGTTCTGTAATAACAAAGGTTTTTCCTGAACCTGGTCCTGCAATAACCATTACAGGCCCTAAAGGTAGGTGTACCGCAATCGATTGGTTCTCATTTAACATTTTATTTTTCATCTGTTTTACATCTTTCATTTATAAGTTTTTCTCTTTTCATTATCTCTTATCTTTTATTTAAAAGCAAATTGTATTATAATAAATGTAAGTTTTTATACACTAGTTAAGAAAGAAAGGACTGGTTCGTTGAATAATGTTTTTAACATCATACTGAGCTTAAGTGGTGTCATCGGTGTAGTAGTCCTCTTTCTTGTATGCACAGGCCGTATACGAAAAGTTACTAGAAATCGAAATGATAGCTGGGATAAATATTGGAATGAAGAACGTGAAGCCAACATGAGTAGACAAGCTTTCTTTCCCTCAGACTTATTATTAATAGTTGATTGGGATAAAATACCTCATGTAGAAAATAAAAAATGCGAAATGGCTTTAGGGGAGCTTTTTCGCTTTAAAGACTCTAAAATGGTCTATTTAAAAGGCCTTTCAAATACAGAGGTAAAGAAACAGTATGGCATCAATTATTTTAGTCAACTTCTCCAATATGAAGAAACTTTTTATCAATTTATGAAAAGCTTAAAAGCTTACTATGTGTTATTAGAAGAGGAAGGCTTTCCTTTAGAAAGTCGTGAACTAAAAAATTATTGCAACAGCTTTGGCTACTACTAACACAACAAAAAAGAATTAAGAGGGTGTTATAATGAATATTGGGATATTTACAGACACGTATTTACCACAGATTAATGGGGTTGTAAGTTCTATTGTAACCCTAGAAGAACAACTAAAAAAACAAGGACATAATGTGTATATTTTCACTATAAGTCATCCTAAGGCAAATGATCAAAAACCTTATGTTTATCGTATACCAAGTTTACCTTTTGTCTTTTTAAAAGACCATCGTGTAGGCATTATTTACTCACAAAAATTAGTAAATCGCGTAAAAAAACTTAAGTTAGATATTATATTATCTCAAACAGAGTTTTCACTAGGTTTCTTAGCTAAGCTTATCTCTAAGAAAATCAACGTACCTATTGTTCACACATACCACACTATGTATGAAGAATATATGCACTATATTTCTAAAGGGGTGGAATTCTCACCAGAGCTTGCACGTAAATACAGTAAAATGTTTTGTAACAGTGTAGATGGTGTTGTAGCCCCTACCAATAAGACAAAAGATTTACTCCTTAGCTACGGAGTTAAAAAGCCAATTGAAGTCATACCAACAGGTATTAATTTTACCCCATTTAGTCCAAGTCGCTATACAAAAAGTGAAGTTGAGGCCTTAAAAGAACAATTTAATTTACCACTAGACTCCCCTACTGTTCTTTTTGTAGGTCGTATAGCAAAAGAAAAAAGTATTGACTTTGTATTAGAAGCTTTCCCAGCTGTAGTAAGTCGTATTCCAAATGCTAAGTTTTTTATTGTAGGAGATGGCCCAGAAACAAATCATTTAAGAGAAATGGTAAAAGAACTAGGACTAGAAGATGTGGTTATATTTGCGGGTCTTCAACCATGGGCAACCATTGGTAAGTTCTATCAACTTGGAGATGTGTTTGTAAGTGCTTCTGTATCTGAAACACAAGGCTTAACCTTTGCAGAAGCTATGGCAGCAGGACTCCCTGTAGTGGCAAAACACGATGAAAGTATTGAAGAACTAGTACAAGATGACTACAACGGCAAGAAGTTTAGTACAAAGGAAGAGCTTTCAGAAGCTCTTATTACGCTACTTGAAGATGAAGGCTATAGAAAAACTTTATCTGTTCATGCTATTAGTTCAGTCGCTCCACTTTCAGATGAAATCTTTGGACAAAATGCACTGGCATATTATGAACGTATTTTAGCTATTACAGAAGAAAAGAAAGCAAAACAAAAGAATAAGAAGCATTTACTTAAACGTGGTAAATAAATTTGGTGGGACTGCTGATGGCAGTCCCTTTTTTAGTCTTCTTAGGATGTTCCTAGTAGCCTTCTAAGGTTGTTATGGTGTGTACTCTCCTCTACTTGCTCCACTACGTGTTCAAAGAGATATAAGATTCTTTCCATTAGTCTACACTGGGTGTTGCATGGTAACAGTCTCCTTTATCTAATTCGTTTCATGTTCAGGGAAATGAGACGCAGTACGCTCTGTAGAAGTCTACTAGGGTGTCGTGCTGTGAACTGCTCCTACTCCGGCTTCACTTCCGGCGGCTAAGACTGGGTAAGTTCGGCATGAACAAGAACGCCAGAACTCACTTCG
>URVM01000011.1 GCA_900551325.1 uncultured Eubacteriales bacterium
CGCCCTATTCAGACTTGGTTTCCCTTCGGCTTCGTACCTTCTGGTACTTAACCTTGCCACTACGAATAACTCGCCGGACCGTTCTACAAAAAGTACGCGGTTGCACTCGTATGGTGCTTCCACTGCTTGTAAACATAGAGTTTCAGGTTCTTTTTCACTCCCCTCCCGGGGTTCTTTTCACCTTTCCTTCACAGTACTATACGCTATCGGTCACCGAGGAGTATTTAGGCTTGGGGGGTGGTCCCCCCGGCTTCCCACAAGGTTTCTCGTGTCTCGTGGTACTCTGGATACTGCTAGGCTTCAATCAGGTTTCGTCTACAGGATTATCACCTTCTATGATGTGTCTTTCCAAACACTTCGACTACCCTCAATCTTGCCACGTCGCAGTCCGCAACCCCAAAGTGCAAGCACTTTGGTTTGGCCTGTTTCCCTTTCGCTCGCCGCTACTTAGGAAATCGATTTTTCTTTCTCCTCCTGTTGGTACTTAGATGTTTCAGTTCCCAACGTTCCCTTCATACAGTTATGTATTGGCTGTATGATGACTGAGGTTTGCTCAGCCGGGTTTCCCCATTCGGACATCTACGGATCAAAGTTTATTTGCAACTCCCCGTAGCTTTTCGCAGCTTATCACGTCCTTCATCGGCTCTCGGTGCCAAGGCATCCACTCTACGCTCTTAGTAGCTTGACCTGCTGACAAATACTTAGTGAGGTTCTTTCGAACTTAGAATTTGTGCACTCCGATTTATCGGAGTTACCTTAAGTTCTTTTCACTAACTATTGTCCAACTTGCCTTGTTCTCGTTAAATATAACAGAATAAGTTTTTTATTTCGGTTAAATTGTAGATTTAAATGTTTAAAGTTTAAATCTATTATTTGATTATGTTTAGTTTTCAAAGTACAATGTGTCCTAATGGACAATGGAGACAAAGGGAATCGAACCCTTGACCCCCTGCGTGCAAGGCAGGTGCTCTCCCAGCTGAGCTATGCCCCCATAATGGGATATTAAATTCCTTATATTTATCAGTGGTTTGTTGCCCGCCGCTGACTCTAAAAAGTATACTAAAACCACTTCTTCCTGTCAACAGTTTTTTGCATTTTTTTATCCCATTTTTAAGTTTCATTTATATGTATTTTTTTATTATTTTTAGTCATTTAAAATCTATAAAAAAAAGATAATACCATGGTGGTATTATCTAAAAATAAAACGATCTTTATTTATATTAACCCATTCTCTAGCTTGCTCAGATTCAGGTACGATTTCTGTAAGAGCTTTATTACTATCTTCAATACCATTATATCTACAAAGTGCTTCTACTAAAACACTATCGATTAAGCTTACTGGTCCTACTCCAATGTTTACATCAAAAATAATACAATCTTCTTCGATATACCAAAGTCTATTTTGAAGTAATTTTACATCTACTTTCTTTGGCATCTTCTCAAAATGTTCACCATATACTTTTACACGTTCTTTTAATTTACTCATTGTTTTTGTTATGTACCAATTGCATAAAGGTAACATCATTGACTCTTTTGTAAGGTTTTGTCCTTCAACTACAAACTTACCTCTTACAAGTTTAACAACTGGTGTTTCTTTTGTATCATCTTCTACAAACTCAATTCCATAGTTTTTCCCTAAATACATACAGTGATTTGCATATTCCTTTGCACGCTGTATACGTATAAATTCACCTAGAATCCAATCTGCATTTCCTTTTACTTTATCCATAACACTAAATAAAGGTGTACCTACAGGTGCGAACACTTTCACTTGTCCATCTTCTTCTATATTAATGGCAATACTTGTTCTTTTTTTGTATGTTAGGTCATAATCGATCTTTGTTCCGTCATAATTAAAACTTAGTTTCATATCATACCTCTTTACTTATTTATTCTGTCCTCTTTCTATACAATGTAGTATTATAACATAGATTAATTAAAAGTTTGTATATTTTTTTTTGGTTTTTTTATCCATAACCAGATTATTACTTTCAAATTTTTTCCATTTATGCTATACTTAGGTATAAATATATATTAAGGGTACTATTTAGGAGTGATATTAAAATGATAGAATCAACTGAATTAGAACAATTCCAAAATTTTATAGATGACCTTATTCTTCGCAACAAAAGTATACTAGATCAAATGACAAAATTACAAGACGCCTCTGCCCGTCTTAATCGTTCTATCTCTAAATCTGCTACAATGTGTGGGTGTATGAAACTAGAAATTTGTAAGCAACAACTTGATTTTTCTAGTATATCTAATTCAGAAGAACTCAAATCTCTTCTTAGTACCCATCTTGAAAGCTATCCTTGTCCTAATTGTAATGAATCTATAGAAAAAGAAATGGGGCGTGTTATGTTTTATCTTGCCGCCCTTGCTAATACATTAGGTATTTCTTTATCTTCTGTGATAGAAAATGAAAAAATCCGTACTTCTATGTTAGGTAAGTATTCTTTGAAATAATAATTTACATGCGTCTCTAAAAAGCTACTTTATATACTTTTTAAAGACGCATTTTTATACTTATACACAATTTATCCACATTTTGTGTATAAGTTGGAATTTTTTTACAATTATTTATCAGCAATCATTCCTCTTTGGTAGACTTCACAATCTTTAAACTCATTTTTTAGGTCTTCCCAAAACTGCTTTTTAAAGACTGGTGGAAAAATAGGTATTTTTGAAGTTTTAAGTTCTTCTTCTGATACAAAACGGCATTCTTTAATAAACTGTACTTCTACTTCTGGATCATATCCTGCTTTAATCGTACTTTCATCCTCTACAGTTGTTAAAAAAAACATACCTAGATGATGGGTATCCATTTCATAATCTACATATTCACTTACATATATTAAACGAAGAGGTCTACATTTTGCATTACATTCTTCTTCTACTTCACGAACAATAGTATCAATAACACTCTCTTCTGGTTCCATTCCCCCACCTGGAAGAGTCCACCACTCAAATCCTGTTTCTGGATTTTTTTGTCTTAGTAACAATAATTCCTGTTCCTTATTTAAAATAATAGCTGCCGCCCTTGGTCGTATATTCATCCCGTCCCTCCAACTCTCTTTAATCATGTAAATTTTATTATAACATACTTTGTAAGCAATGAACTATAAAATATCCCTTTATCCTTGAAACCCCTTCTTCACTAAGCTATACTTTATAGCAACAATGAGTTTTACTAAAGAAAGAGGTTTTTAAATGAAAGATTTTAACTTAGAGATATGTATTGATTCAGCAGAATCTGCTATTATAGCTGCAAACAGTGGTGCAACTCGTCTAGAATTATGCGGTCATTTAATGATAGGTGGGGTTACTCCTTGTGTTGGTCTTATTGAAATGGTTAAAGATGTAGCTAGAATCCCTGCTCACGCTATAATACGCCCTCGTTTTGGTGATTTTGTTTACTCTGATTTAGAATTTGAGCAAATGAAACGAGATATTGTAAGTTGCAGACACCATCTAGTAGATGGCTTAGTACTAGGTGCACTTACTCCTGATGGCCATTTAGATGTAGAGCGTTTAAAACCTTTAGTTGAATTAGGTGATGATTTACATCTTACCCTGCACCGTGCCTTTGATTTATGTGTAGATCCTTTTAAAGCACTAGAAGATGCTATCTCACTGGGTTTCCATACAATTCTTACTTCTGGTCAGTGTGCCACTGCTTATGAAGGACGTAACTTACTTAAGGAACTTATTCAAGTAGCTAATGGACGTATTGATATTATGCCAGGTGCTGGTGTGAATACTTCTAATATGAAAGAAATACTAACAGAAACTGGTGCGAAAAGTATCCACCTTTCAGCTAAAACACTTCGACCATCTCTAAGTGTTCATAAGAATCCTAAAGTTTATATGGGATTACCTTCTATAGATGAATCTATTATTTATGAAACAAATGGTGAAGAAGTTAAACTTGCACGTTCTATTTTAGAATCTCTTTAATACTTAGCTTATATACATCTTCCGTTAAATAACAAATGCCTATAAAACTAGTCTATTTTCTAGTTCTATAGGCATTTTCTTTATAATCCTTTTATTATCTTACAGCTATGGCATCTAAAGCTTCTCCAATATTGGCTACACCTATTACTTTAAGCCCTTTAATAGGTGGTAACTTATCTACATTAGCTTTTGGCATAATGCAGGTTTTAAAACCGAGTTTAGCAGCTTCAATGACACGCTTTTCAGCCATAGGCACACCTCTTACTTCTCCTGTTAATCCTACTTCACCAAAAATAACTGTATGAGGATCTACTGATGTATTTCTAAAGCTTGATGCTATAGCTAAAGCTGCTGCTAAGTCTAGCGAAGGCTCATTTACTCTAAGTCCACCTGCTAAATTTACATATACATCATAATTTCCTAGATCTAAGCCTGCACGTTTTTCTAGTACAGCAATAAGAATAACAACTCTATTGTAGTCTAGACCTGTTGCTGTACGACGTGGCATACCAAAGCTTGTAAAACTAGCTAAAGACTGTACTTCTATTAACATTGGTCTTGTTCCTTCTAATGAACAACTTACAAGTGAACCAGCTACATCCATAGGTCTACCTGCCAACATAATTTCTGAAGGATTTAAAACTTCTTTTAATCCTACATCTTGCATTTCAAATACGCCTATTTCGTTTGTAGAACCAAAACGGTTTTTAACAGCACGAAGTATTCTAAAGGAAGCATGTCTTTCCCCTTCAAAGTATAGTACTGTATCCACCATATGCTCTAATACTCTAGGACCTGCAAGTGCACCTTCCTTAGTTACATGGCCTACAATCATAATAGTAATCCCATAACCTTTACCTAAATTCATTAATTTATGAGTAGCTTCTCTAACTTGGCTTACACTTCCTGGTGCTGAAGTTACATCTTCACAATATACTGTTTGGATAGAGTCAAGAATAACTAGATCCGGCTTACTTGTTTTAATCTGGTTTTCTATAAAGTTCATATTAGTTTCTGCAAGTAAGTTTAAATTGTCTGTATGTACCTTTAGTCTTTCTCCGCGCATTTTAATTTGACTTACAGATTCTTCCCCTGATATATATAATACTTGTTTGCCTTGACATCCTATTTCCTCACAAATTTGAAGGAGTAATGTAGACTTTCCAATCCCTGGGTCACCACCTACTAATATAAGAGAACCTTTTACGATTCCCCCACCTAAAACACGATCTAGTTCTTTCATACCAGTACTTGTACGAAGTTCGTTTTCTACCTTGATGTCCTTTAATCTAAGGGGCGTATTACTGCTTCCCTTTACACTACTTGAAACAAGAGGAGTCTTTTTAGCTTCCACAACCTCTTCTACTAAACTCCCCCACTCATTACAACTAGGACATTTTCCCATCCATTTACCTGATTCATAGCCACATTGCTGACATACATATACTTGTTTAAGTTTTGCCATATTCCTTCACTCCTTCTTCTACTTAAAAATTCCTAATACCCTTCTTACTTTTATAGTTCTATATTTCACTCTTTATATTTAATTTCTATATCAAATTTGTATAGTTGATTTCTATATCTAACTTCTATATTGGACTTGTATAGTTGCTTTTTATATTCAATCTCTATATCTAACTCCTATACTGAATTTGAATATTTGTTTTTATATTTATTTAGCCTCTATATTTAATTTTTATAGTAATCACTCGTTAAATACTTCTAGTATAGGATCACAACCATTTCTAGTACTCTAGTTTTATTATTAGTATAACCTTTTTTCACCTTTTCCAAGCTTAACTTTTCTTCATCATAACATATATCTTATAAACAAGAAAGTTAGCCTTAACCCCCATTTTAGAAGTAATATCTCCATAGTGGCCTGCACGTCTTCTAATGCACAATTTAAAAAGGCCACTGCATATGCAATGGCCTTTTGCTACCTATATTATCCTATCTTTTTTAGAACAACTTTTTTGGCTTCATCTTTAAGCTCTACTGAAAAAACAACTTTACCTGTGCTAGATGTTTTTACATGATCTACAAGAACATCTTCAATGAGTAATTTATATTCAGCATTTGGCTGTATTTCTAAAGTAATCTGCGCCATTTTATTGCCTTCTACTTGAAAGCTTACAATATCGTCTTTTAAATCAAAATGATGTACAACTGTACCCGGTAATGATTCATATAAAAGTGCACCGTCTCTTTTTAGTTTTGTAACTTCATAAAATGATTTAGCTTTATAAAATCTTCCATTTACTTCAAAATCATTTACTTTTGTCTTTTCTTTTAACTCATAATTTCCAAAACTAAGTGTGCCATCCTCATTAAGACGAATAATTTCTGTAATACCAGCCATGCTAAAAACCTCCAATAAGTTATATTAGAACATATTCTATATATATCCTATTATACATTATTTTTGTAAAAAAGTATAGGACTATTGGTTTTTAAGGATAATTGTATCATTTTCTAAATAAACGGAAACTTTGTCTCCTTCTTTCATCTTGCCTTCTAATATAGCATCTGCTAACTGATCTTCAATATAGCTTTGAATTGTACGTTTAAGAGGTCTTGCACCATAAGCCTTATCGTAGCCTTTTTCTGCTAAGAAATCTAAAGCTTCTGTTGTAAGTTCAATTTCAATGCCTACATTTTTAGTAATACGTTTAGTTAAATCCTTAATCATTACCTCTGCAATTTGCTTAATATGGTCTGTAGTTAATGAATGGAATACTAGTGTTTCATCTATACGATTTAAGAATTCTGGTCTGAATGCACGTTTTAACTCATCCATAACATTTTTCTTCATTTGTTCATAGTTTTTCTTTTCATCCACTGTTGAGATGAAACCAACTTGTTTAGGTTGGATAATATTACGTGCACCTAAGTTAGAAGTCATAATAATAATTGTATTTTTAAAGTTTACATGTCTTCCTGATGAATCCGTAATATGTCCATCGTCTAAAATTTGAAGTAGAATATTGAATACATCTGGATGTGCTTTTTCTATTTCATCAAATAAAAGTACACAGTAAGGTTTACGTCTTACCTTCTCTGTTAATTGTCCACCTTCTTCATAGCCTACATATCCTGGAGGTGACCCAATTAATTTAGATACAGCATGTTTCTCCATATATTCACTCATATCTACTCTAATCATAGCATTCTCATCACCAAACATAGCCTCAGCTAAAGCTTTAGTAAGCTCTGTCTTACCTACACCTGTTGGTCCTAAGAATAAGAATGAACCAATTGGACGATTTGGATCTTTTAAGCCTACTCGCCCACGTCTTACAGCCTTGGCTACAGCATGAGTTGCTTCATCTTGGCCTATTACACGTTCATGTAAAATATTTTCTAGATTTTTAAGGCGTTCTACTTCTTCTGTTGCAAGTCTACTTACTGGAATATGTGTCCAGTTACTTACAACTTCTGCAATTTCTTCTTCACCTACAATTTGATTACTCTTTGTATGTGTAGACTCCCACTCTGCTTTAGCCTTAATCACTTCTTCTTTAAGCTTATCTTCTTTTTGCTTAATTTTACTAGCTCTTGTATATTCTTCATTAATAATAGCTTCTTCTTTTTGTACACGGCATGCTTCAAGTTTGATTTCTAACTCTTTAATATGCTCTGGTGATATATAACTTTTAAGACGTACTCTTGAAGCTGCTTCATCAATAAGATCAATTGCCTTATCTGGTAAAAATCTATCTGTTATATAACGACTTGAAAGGCTTACTGCTGCTTCTAGGGCTTCTTTAGTAATTTGAACTTGATGATGTGATTCATATTTATCTTTTATTCCTGCTAAAATAGATAAAGTTTCTATTTCTGTAGGTTCTTCTACTTTAACTGGTTGGAATCTACGTTCAAGTGCTGCGTCTTTTTCTATATGTTTACGATACTCTTCTAAAGTTGTAGCACCTACAAGCTGAATTTCTCCTCTAGATAAAGGTGGCTTTAAAATATTTGAAGCATCCATAGCACCTTCTGCTGCACCTGCACCAATAATTGTATGAAGTTCATCAATAAATAAAATAATATTTCCTGCTAAACGTACTTCATCAAGAACTTTATTAATACGTTCTTCAAACTCACCTCTATATTTTGTTCCTGAAATCATAGAAGATAAATCTAAAGACACAACGCGCTTTTCTTTTAATAATTCTGGTACAACACCTTGAGCAATTTTTTGAGCTAAGCCTTCTACTACAGCAGTTTTACCTACCCCAGGCTCTCCAACTAAACAAGGATTATTCTTTGTACGACGAGATAGAATTTGTGTAATACGTTCAATCTCTTTTTCTCGTCCTACAATAGGGTCAAACTTATCTTCTTTTGCAAGTTCTGTTAAATCACGACTGTATTTATCTAGTGTAGGTGTAATAGACTTAACTTTTCCTTTTACTTGATTGCTAGTAAATCCATTACTTATCTTTCCTTGATTTTCTACTGAAACCATGGCCATAATAATTGAAACCATTTTGTTCATGTTTGCTCCAAGTATCTCCATTAACCTAACAGCTACACTATTTCTCTCTCTTAATATAGCTAAAAGAAGATGCTCTGTTCCAATAGAGGTTACACCCATTTGATTAGCAATAGAACTACTTAGTTCAATTACACGTTTTACACGAGGTGTGTATTCTCTTGAAATCACATTGGAGCCTCTGCCAAAACCAAGTACCTCTCTCATTTTTTCAACTACATCTTCTTCTGTAATGCCACATTCGTTAGCTGCTGCCCTAGCAACAGAATCAGGAACATGTAAAAGCCCGACTAATAAATGCTCAGTTCCTAAATAACTATGTCTAAACTGCTCTACAATATACTGTGCATATTCAAGAGCTGCTTTTGCTTGTACTGTAAATTTACTTTGCATAGGTTTCCTCCTGTTTTAAATTTATAATTTCCCTCCACAATGGATACAATAGGATGCTTCTGGTGAATTACCTATATTACAATTTGGACAAAATTTAAGAATCTTAATACCATCTTCATCTTTTTTTATGTTAGTATAGGTTTCTTCGTTCTCATTCCATGTTTGACGCACTTCACGTTTATAGGCATCAAAACTATCCTTTTGTACATTTACTGTTTGTTCTACTTCTTTTTCTAGTGTATGAATTTCATCTATTAAACTAGTGATGCGGTTACAAAGGGCCTCTGGCGCTGCTGCTTCTTCCCCTTTCATATGATTTTTATAATAAATTTCTCCAAGTTTCTGATATAATTTTTTAAGTTCATGTTTCAAATTTAAAATGTCACTACGATATTTAGCTTGATCTACTGTCTTTTGTGTCTGATCTATAGCTTCTTTACATGTATTTTTAAGGCTTGAACTGAGTTTTTCAAATAAATCTTTCATATTCAACATCCCTCCATTTTTTTAATTGTATCACAAAAAGCGAGACTAGTGAACTAGCCCCGCTTACTTGCTATGTATCTAATGCTAAACTTTGCTTAAGTGCCTTATCCACAAGTCTCATAAAGTCATCTTCTAAATGACAAATTTTCTCTTTGAGACGTCTTTTATCTATTGTTCTAATTTGTTCAAGTAAAATAACTGAGTTTCTAACAAGCTCATATTCAGTTGCATTAATTTCTACATGGGTTGGCATTTTTGTTTTGTGAACATTTGAGGTAATAGCTGCACAAATAACTGTTGGACTAAACTTATTACCTACGTCATTTTGAATCACTAAAACAGGTCTGACTCCACCTTGCTCTGAACCAATAACCGGACTTAAATCCGCATAAAATATGTCTCCACGTTTCACTTGCATTCTACTCACTCTCCGTGGCCTGGTCGAAATAAGACTCGACCTCTCTTTCTACTTCAAAGTATAACTTTGATAAAGACAAATTTAAAGCAGCCATCTCTTGATAGCCCTTTCGCATAGTATCTCGGACCTGTTTTTCTGTATCCTGTTTTAAGGAAGTTTCTTCTGTTTGTGCTTTTGTATGATTACTTGGACGAATCATTTAAATCACTCCCTTACCTATACCTTTTACCAACCTTTTTTACTTATACATAAATACGTGGCACTCGTTTACCTATCATACACATAACTTCATAATTAATGGTATCTGTAAGTCTTGCTATTTCTTCTATAGAAACGGTCTTATCTTTCTGACTTCCAAATACTACAACCTCATCACCCACACTAACGTCTTCTATGTGGGTAACATCTACCATGAATTGATCCATACAAATGTTACCAAGAACATTAGCATATTGCCCTCTTATAAGCACACGTCCTTTATTAGAAAGTCTTCTAGAATAACCGTCTGCATAACCAATAGGGATGGTGGCAATCTTCATCTCTCTTGGTGTACAAAACTTTTTACCATAGCCTATATAGTGACCTGCTCCTAAGGTTTTTACATGTACTACTTGAGTTTTAAGTGTCATAGCTGGTTTTAAGTCAATCTTCTTTCCATGTAAATAGTCAGAAGGATAATACCCATAAGTAATAATACCTGGCCTAACCATGTTTACATGGGTATAGCTATGTACCATAACTGCAGAACTATTTGCCGCATGTACAATTGGAAATTCTATTCCCGCCTCGTGAAGTTCATTTAAAAATCCAGTGAAAATACTCCACTGCTCCTTTGTATAAGAAGGATCACATTCATCTGCAGTAGAAAAATGTGTAAATATACCTTCCATATTAATATTAGGTAATGTTGCAATGCGTTTAATCTCTTCTACACTTTGTGGGTCAGCCAAAAAGCCAATACGTCCCATTCCTGTATCTACTTTAATATGCACATTAACAGATTTATTAAACTTAGCTGCCTCTCTTGAAATAAATTCTGCCATTTCATAAGAAAATACAGTTTGAGTTAAGTCATATTGAATTAAAGCCTCAATATCTGCTGGTGGTGTATAACCTAGCACTAAAATAGGTCTTTCTATTCCAGCCTCTCTTAACTCTTCCCCTTCTTTTGCAATAGCTACCGCAAAACAATCTGCACCTTCTTCTTGTAGAATTTTAGCAACTTCTATAGCTCCATGCCCATAACCATCTGCTTTAACAATGCCCATAATCCCGGTATTATTAGGAACTATATTTCTTATTTCTCGGTAGTTATGCCTAATAGCGGCCGTACTAACTTCTGCTACAACTCGCGGTCTTAGAGATAACATATTAAGCCTCCTTATGAAGGCTCACTTTACATCATTGTAGTGAAAACTTTCAAATACAATTTCTATTGTAAGGTTGCCTTCTGTATCGTATATTTCCATTTTCATTGGGTATTTTGTTTGTTCATTAAACCATACCTTTTCCGATGCCATATATTTAAATCCTCCTGGAATCTTTAAAGTAATTGTACCATCCACCTCTTTTACAGGTGATTGTCTATACTGTTTAACAAAAGTTCCAAATAAAAGCTGATTTAAAACTGGATTTACTTTAGTTTGTATGGTCTCTTGAGTAGAAGGATTATACTCTGACATCTTATGCCCGTCATAGGTTGTATAATAACCTTTTAATCTTTCAGGCTCTAAAATAGTTGTCTGGTAAGTTCCATCTTCTCTATAAACTTGCTTCATCTTAATGTTACTCTCATCTTTGTTTTTTGTAAATGTTATTGAAACATCTGCTTCATATTTTTTCAAGTTTTGTAGCATGCTTTCTACATTTTTCCTATCACCTGTACTTAAATTAGGATTTTGGCAGCCCCAAAAAACGGTAGCTAAAAGAAGGATACAGGTTACTACCAAAACTCTTCTTAATTTGTACATAAAAATACCTCCTAGAAAAGTATAATAAGGAAGGTGTACTTTAATTTAGCATCCAAGTTTGCTCTTTCGTGTACTATCATTCATTTCCTCTATAGTTAATATACTCGTCTAGATGTTAATATATGATAAACTTTATAAACTACTAATCTCCTTAAAGCTTTCACTTACATAATCTAATAAATCACTAGGTAGTACACTGTACTCCCCTTTTTCTTCTACAAGTTTTTGGGTTGTATAACCATGTAAATACACACCTAGTAAAGAGGCTTGGGTAGGTTGTTTATTTTGTGCTACTAACCCTGTAATAAAACCAGTTAGTACATCCCCAGCTCCTCCTTTAGCTATAGCCTGATGCCCCTTCGTATTAATATATATATTATCTTGTCTAGGAATAGCTACAATCATACGTTCTAACTTTAAAACGACTATAACATTGTATTTAGCACTAAAGGCTTTGGCACTTTCTATAGGATTTTCTAAAATATCCCCTATACTTTCTCCAGATAAGTAGCTCATCTCCCCTACATGTGGTGTAATGATTATAGGAGCCTTACGCTCTTTTAGACATTCTAAATAAGGTTTAAGTGCATAAAGGCCATCTGCATCCACTACCGTAATTTTATCAGCAGCAAGTACTTCTTCCATTACCTTTTGCACGCTTAAACTTCTTCCTAACCCAGGTCCTATACTTATGACATTAAAGCTAGGTAAACGGTCTTTTAGTAGCTTAG
Source organism: uncultured Eubacteriales bacterium (assembly GCA_900551325.1). Taxonomy (GTDB): domain Bacteria; phylum Bacillota; class Clostridia; order Lachnospirales; family Cellulosilyticaceae; genus Holtiella. The sequence goes on from URVM01000011.1 coordinate 12,457, forward strand.
CCGCTTCCTCATTTAAGTGTCCGTCGGTCTCAGATAAGGGTAAGGTCATAGCTTCTGTTACTTTTTGTTCTACTATATTACAAAGAGAATAAGGTACTGCCATAGTTACAAGTCCTGCTCCTACTCGCATAGTACCAAGGGTAGCTAAGCAAATGGCACCACTCATTCCAACTTGACCACCTATCATAAGTACCTTTCCATAGGTACCTTTATTACTTCTCATAGGACGTATAGGTAAGATTTTTTTAGCCATTTCTTTATCAATAGCATAGTGCTTTGATGGTAGCTTTAGCATAAGCTCTTTTGGAATGCCTATTGGCACAATACGTAGTTCACCCGTATAGCTTATCCCTGGGTAAAGAAAGAGCCCTACTTTTCCCATTTGAAAAGTAATAGTACAGTCTGCTTTTATAGCTACGCCTAAAACTTTCCCTGTATCACAGGCTATACCTGATGGAATGTCTACACTTAACTTAAATGCCCTACTGTTATTAATCTTGATAAAAAGTTCTCCTAGTTCACCCTCTACCTTCCTTGATAAGCCTGTACCAAAAATGCTATCTACAATAACCTCTGAGTGGATGATTTCATTTTCTATTTCTTCTTTTTCCTCTGGAAACTTTAAGCAAGGTATACCTAGTGCTTCACAAATAGCATAATAACTTTTTCCATCTTCTGATAGCTTGTCACGAGATACTATAAGCCCTACCTTTACCTTACTCTCACCAAAAGAAATAAGTTGACGAGCAAGTGCTAAGCCATCTCCTCCATTATTTCCAGGCCCACATAAAATAAATATGCTTTTCCCTTTATGACTTTCTTGTATATACTCAAATAACTTATAGGCCGCGTGCTCCATAAGTAACATACTCGGTACATGATAGTTTAAAATAGTGTCAGCATCTAGTTTATTTATTTCACTTTTGGTAGCTAGCTTCATTTAACCTTCCCTCTTTTCTGCAATGGCAATAGCAGTAGCATAAGTTTTTGAATGTGAAATACTTACATGTATATGGGTAATACCCATCTCCTTAGCTATACGTTCCGCTCCTCCATATAATTTGACACTTGGTTTTCCTTTTTCATCTTTTAATACTTCTATGTCTTTTAAACCAAAGGTGACAAATCCTGTTCCTAATGCCTTACTTACGGCTTCCTTAGCTGCAAATATTCCTGCTACTGATTCCATATTTGGCTTACTATCTTTTATTACCCTTGAACTTTCTACACAGGTCAGAAGTTTATCTAAAAATGTCTTTGTCCTAGAAGATGCCATTTTAATTCTTTCAATTTCTACTATATCATTGCCTATTCCTACAATCACTTTTTAGCTTCTCCTAACTTAGCATCAATTTTATCAATATGTTTATAGCCTACTATATCATGGATGTAATGGTATAGGGTGGCTATTTGAATATCATACTTTTTCTTTTTCTTTGCTTTTTCTAGAAGCTCTTCACGAAGCTCATAGATCTCTTCCCCTAAACTTTGACTTGCCACTTTACAACTTTCCATATAGGTGTAACTAAGCGCTAGAGCCTCTTTTGTTAGCTCACGATTTAATGCATCAATAAGACTTTCAACTTCTTCTAATCTGACTTGTTGTTTTGGTAGTTCTTCATTTAATTTAGTTATAGCAAGATGAAGTGTATCAAGCTCATTACTTTTTTTAGCATCTCCATTTGTATTTAAAGCTTCGCTCACCTCAAGTACTTTTTTCATCAGGTTTTGTTTAACTGCGTAGTTTTCTTTAAGTGTATTATTTAAATTGCCTTGTTCCTTCATATAATCTAAAAGTTCTTTTTCCTTTTGGATAATAAGGTCACTAGCAATAAGCTCTTTTACTCTATACCAATCTTTATCAAGTATAACTATAGGAAGCTTCTTTTGTCCCATTATATCTTGTAACATCTTTTCTCTTTCTTTTACTACTTGTCTTGATACTTTTACATCTATTTCTTGATTTCCTTCATTTTGAATAGAGATCTTTTTCTTGGACTTAAAAAACATAACATACCTCCCGCTTAAATCATTCTAGTATCTTATATATCGTCATAATAAAAGTCATCTAATAGTTTTATTTTAACATTTGTGCCTAATATTTATCAATCTATTTAGAATTTATTAAAAATAATAATTAAATGCCTCTAAGTTATGTCATCACTTAGAGGCATTTAATTATTATTTATTCATTTTCTTGTTCGTTAAGTTTATACGCTAAAGTCATTAATGAATGAGATAAATGTACGTTTTCTACTTGCACACCGTCTGGTACAAATAAATCCACTGGTGAGAAGTTCCAGAGTCCTTTGACACCCCAGCTAGCCAAATTCTCTGCAGTTTCTTTAACTTTTGTTTTAGGAATTGTTAAAATAGCAATTTCAACTTTATTCTCTTTGACAAAGCTCTCCATTTGATCTATATCCATAACTTCTAAGCCACGTATACTCATACCTACAAGTCTTGGATTTACATCGAATAAACCAATCAGATTAAATCCTCGCTTTTCAAAAGATGGATAATTTGCAAGTGCTTGTCCTAGATTACCTACACCTACAATAATCATACTATGCTTCTTTTCTAGACCTAGTATTTTCCCAATTTCTTTGTGTAAATATTCTACATTATATCCATACCCTTGTTGTCCAAAACCACCAAAATTGTTAAGGTCTTGTCTAATTTGAGAGGCTGTAACTTTCATTTTTTCACTTAGTTCTCTAGAAGATATTTTGGTTACATTATTATCCAATAATTCTCCTAAATACCTATAGTATCTTGGCAGTCTTCTAATTACTGCCATAGAAATCTTTCTTTCCTCAGTCACATCTTTCCCTCCTTCTCTCTCTATTATTATAGTATACCATTTTAGTTTTTTTTTTGTCAATCTACCAGCCTATTCCTGTCTTTTATTTTTTGCGTTTTTCTGTTAAGATGAAAATACATTAATAAGGAGGTTTATCTATGATTGCTAACTGCCATGGTATTCGAAAATCTTTTAACGAAGAAATTGTATTAAAAGATGTTTCATTTCATATAGAAGATACTCAAAAAGTTGCCCTAGTAGGAAATAACGGTGCAGGTAAGACAACTTTATTTCGTATTTTAACGGGTGAACTCCATCAAGATGCTGGCGATCTTTTCTTTGCAAAAGGTGCAAGTATTGGTTATTTAGAACAGCATATGCAATTTGATTCAAATCATACTGTATATGAGGAGCTTCTTCACGTTTTTGATGAAGTGATTGCCTTAGAAGAAAAGCTTCATCAAATGGAAGAAGAAATTGCTAGAACTCACTCTATAGAACTTACTCATACTTATGATGATCTTCGTATGGTCTTTGAAGCAAAAAAGGGCTATGAGTATAAAAGTCTTGTAAAAGGTGTATTAAAAGGCCTTGGGCTTAAAGAAGAAATTTACGACCAACCTATTACTACATTATCTGGTGGTCAAAAAACTCGTGTTGCACTTGCAAAACTACTTTTAGAAGAACCTGATTTATTGCTTCTTGACGAGCCTACTAACCATTTAGATATTGTTGCTACAGAATGGTTAGAAAACTATCTTAGAAATTATAAAGGTGCTGTACTTATTATTTCTCATGACCGTTATTTCTTAGATCGCGTAGTTACAAAAGTTATACATTTAGAGTTTGGACGTGCAATGGTATATAACGGTAACTATACTTACTTTACTTTAGAAAGTGAAAAAGTTTACGCCGCAGCTATGCACCAATACGAAAAGCAACAACAAGAAATCGCTAGACAACGTGCTGTTATTGCTAAGCTTCGCCAGTTCAATAGAGAAAAATCCATCAAACGTGCAAGAAGTCGTGAAAAGCTTTTAGATAAGATTGAAGTTATGGACGTTCCAATGATTGATGATAAACCTATGAATTTAGTTTTAACACCACGTATTACTAGTGGAAATGATGTCCTTACAGTAAAAGATTTAGGTAAAGCCTTTGAAGATGGTCCACTTTTTAATAACATTAGCTTTGATATTAAACGTGGTGAAAAAGTAGCTATTGTAGGTCCTAATGGTATTGGTAAAACTACACTCTTTCGTATGATTATGGGTTCAAGTGAGCTTACAAATGGTACTATTACACTAGGTACTAATGTACACATTGGTTATTATGACCAAGAACATGCTACCCTAGACTTAAATGCTACTATTATAGAAGAAATTCAAAATACCTTCCCTGATTTAACAAATACAGCCATCCGCAATATGCTTGCTGCTTTCTTATTTACTGGTGAAGATGTATTTAAACCTATTCAGGCCCTAAGTGGTGGAGAAAAAGGCCGTGTAGCTCTTGCTAAAATTATGCTTTCTAAAGCTAACTTCCTTATCTTAGATGAGCCTACTAACCATTTAGATATGATGTCCAAAGAAGTTCTTGAAAATGCACTTAATCAATATGAAGGTACCATCCTTTATGTTTCTCATGACCGTTATTTCATTAATCAAACTGCAACTAAAGTTCTTGATATGCAGCGTGATAGTATAACTACTTATATTGGTGACTATGACTATTTCCAAGAAAAGAAAAAAGAACTTGAATTTGTGTCATCTTCTATCACTGCTACTTCAAATACAAATGTAAGCTCCTCTACTAAAGAAGATTGGCAAAAACAAAAAGAGCTTCAAAATCGTATTAAGAAATTACAAACAACTTTAAAAGATATTGAAGCACAAATTGAACTTAAGGAATCTGAAATGACTAAACTTGATGAACAGCTATGTTTAGAAGAAGTTTATACTAATCCAGATAAATCAAAAGAGATTATAGATCAAAAAACTGAAGTTGAAAATCAAATTACCCAGTTATACGCTACTTGGGAGTCTACCTCTGAAGAACTAGAAAGCTTAAACTAAAAATAGTCGCCAGTCTATACTAGACTGACGACTATTTTCTATTCTTCTATATTAAGATGCATATTGTACTCAACATTTCTAATATGTTGTTCTATAAGCTTTTCTGCTCTTTCACCATTTCTTTCTTTAAGTGCTAAGTAAATAGCTTCATGCTCTTTCCAAGACTCTTTAGCTCTACCTGGTGTGGAAATTGAAGCTTTTCTTGCCTTTTGTACATATTGGTGAAAATCTGAAAGCATATGGTTAAGTGTTTTGCTATGTGTAGCCTTATAAATTATATCATGAAACTTATGATCAAGTTCTTTAAGCTGGTTAAATTCGTTTTTCTCAACGTAGAAAGCTGTAAGGGCTAGAATTTCTTCCATTTGTCTTAACTCTTCCTCCGTTATCTTCATTGCTGCTTTTCTAGCTGCTAGGCCTTCAAGCCTTGATCTTATAAGATAAATATCTTCTACATCTTCATCTGTAATCCCTGCTACAAATGTTTCTTTGTTTGGTATAGATTGTACTAATCCTTCTAATTCAAGTTGCCTAATAGCTTCCCTAACAGGTGTTCTACTTACTCCAAGTTCACTGGCAATACTACTTTCACGTAGTATATCTCCTGGTTGGTAACTTCCATCTAAAATTGCTTCTCTTATAGCACTAAACACTTTTCCCCTTAAAGAAGCTTTATCTGTTCCAGTTGTACTGTAACTCACCTTTGTCCTCCTTACCCGCACCTTTTTAGTACGCGTATCTATGTATACAACCTTATTCTAACAAATTATTTAAAAAGTGCAATGGTTTTTTCCTTTTTTAATAAGCAATCCATCTTCCTTCTTTATCTTTATAGGAAACAAGGCTTTCTTGTACCGTTCTATCTTTAAGTTTATAGCTTTCTCCTTCTCTAACAAATTCCATAATCCATGTTAAAGTTACTTGATATTCTCTTTCATAAGCCTTTCCTCCAGCATCTATTTCTTTATTAATCATTTGTACTACTTCTAGAGTTTGTACTTCTAAAATACCATCTTTATTCATATTGATTTCTTTAACTTCTACATCTATTTTAGCTGTTTGTAAATCTTTATCTTTAATAAACCAAGCTTCAAAATCCTCTACTAGCTGTGGTTGGGTATCTTTTAAAGCATATTGATTTATAAAACTACTATCATGTTTTTTAATACCTTCTAAATAGTCTTTGTAAAAGCTATCTATACTTTTCTTTAACCTTGCATTTCCAACTTTAGATAAATTTAAGTGCTCGATATTAAACTGTCTATTCTTCTTTGAAACTACAATGTATCGTTCATAAGCTTCAATATTACCGTTTGTATCATAAATCTTTAGTGGATAGGTTCCTTCAAGTACATTATCAAAGCGTACTAAACCATCCTTATTCATCACTTTTTCTCCTGCTAATTCTACTACTGTCCCACCCATACACTCAACACTTACCTCTACTGTCTCATAAGGAATAATAACTTCTGTTAGTGTAGGTACATTAATAGTAGTAATATAATCACTGCATATTCTGTTTGGAAAAGCAATGCGTACTACATAATTTCCCGGTAGAACATTAGGAACCGTATATTTATTTTCCTCTTTTCTAGTAATCACATCTTGTCCAAACCATACACTAGCACCTAAAGGCGCATAAATATGAACGTCTTCTACTTTAAAGGGGAATATAACCTTCCACTCATTATCTACCTTAATAAGACTTAAAGTACTGGTTACACTTTGATTTGAAAAAGTATATTTTATTTCATAGAAACTATATTCTGTATCCTTCTTCTTCCCACCTAATTCTGTCTTACTTGCTTCTACTTTAATAAAGCTTTTCTCTTCAAAATACTTTTCTAGAAATTTTATTAATTCTTCCTCTTTATAGTCTTTAATTTTATCATCTTTATAAACAAGGGAACTAGCTGTCTTGTAATCTCTATTGTTCATTGCTCTTAAATAAACATCCAAAACATACTTAGCTTGTCTTTTATACGTAGCAAAGAGACAACATGCTGTAATCATTAGTACACAAGTGAGTGCAATTACGCCAAATAGCACTTTCTTTTCCATTTTCATTGGTTTCCCCCCATATTCAATTAACCTTCATTAAAATATATGGAGAGGCTGTCCAATTTATAACCTAGCTTATAAAATTTTATATAATTTTATATAACTAACAGAAATGTTAATGGTTACGATTAATATTACTCATAGAAAATTTAGTCTTATTACTCTAAAAAAACTTTTATTCATGTTAAAATAATTATGTTAGTTAATTAACAAACATAATTATTAAATTTTAGGAGGAGATTTAGTATGAATATGATGAGCTATATTGCAATAATTGTATGTGTACTACTAGCAACAGTTGCTACTTACTTTGGTAATCTGCAACATATTGTAGGTGCACCTATGATTGGTTTATTTATTGGTATGATTGCAGCTAATATTAAACCTGCTGAAGGTGATTATAAAAAAGGAACCGTATTTGTAGCAAAGAAATTCTTAATGGCTGGAATCATTCTTGCAGGAGCCACACTAGACTTTAAAGAGATTCTAGGCTTTGGGGCACAAGCATTACCTCTTATTCTTATAAACTTATGTGTATCTTTTGGAATGGCTTACTTTGTAGGTTCTAAACTAGGTGTAACACAAAACACAAAAACTCTCGTTGGTGGTGGTACATGTATTTGCGGTGGTACAGCTATTGCTACACTTTCACCAATTATTAAGGCAAAAGAAACAGAAATGGCCTATGCACTAACTGCTATCTTTTTATTTGATATTATTGCAGCATTAGGCTTCCCATACATTGCACAATTTTTAACTATTACTCCAGAACAATTCGGTATTTTAGCAGGAACAGCTATTAGTGATACTTCTTCTGTTGTTGCTGCTGGTGATACATTTAACAAATTATTAGGTACTGGTGCTGTAGCAGCTAGTGGCTCTTTAGGTGGAGATTTAGCTGTTATTGTTAAATTAACACGTACTACTATGTTAGTTCCAGTAGCTATTTTCTTTACAATCCTATCTATCAAACAAACTACAAGCCAAATGGGTGCTACTCAAGTGGCAAGTACACAACAACAATCTTTAGGAAAAGTTATTCTTAAAGTATTTCCTTGGTTTATCTTAGGTTTCTTATTTATGGCAATTTTTAATACAGTAGGTGTTTTCCCAGAATCCCTTGCTCCATTCTTTAAGAAAGGTTATAAATTCTTAGTAACAGCAGCACTTGTAGGTGTTGGTTATAAAATCAACTTTAAAGATTTAGTTACAAAAGGTGTAAAACCAGTTATCCTTGGTGGTTGTACCTGGCTGGCTGTAGCAACTGTTTCTATGCTCTACATTTTCTTAATTATAGGATAAACATACATAAACGTATAAAAGCATCAGAGCTTATTAAATATAAGCCTCTGATGCTTTCTTGTTTATATATAGAGAGTGATAAGATATAGAATAAATAAATGTACTGGATAAAAAGCATAGAAGAAATACTTCATATTCATACCTCTTTTACCATTATAAAAACCAATAGGTATAAATGCTAATAGAGCAGCTATCTCAAAGCTAAATCCCGCACATCCCATTATGATTTGATCTCTTTTATTATTTCTTGTTATATATAATAAAGTAATACAAAGTACACCAATCCAAGAATAATCTGTATGTAGTAGAGTTGCTACAAGCATACCTAGCCCTACTACTCCTATTTTAATAAATAACTTCCTAACTTTTTCTAGCTGTAATTTTTCATCTACTGCTTCTAATCCTATCATAACTAATAACCCACATAGTAAGGTGAAAAATACATTACTGTACCCCCAATAAAACGGTATCTTATTAAGTGCTAAATCAAATGGAATCTCTGATATAAGTGCAAAAATTCCTAATCTTAATGCATAGGTTTTCACATTACGTGTATGGATAAATCCTTGAACCAATAAAAAACAAAAAATAGGAAAGGCAAGTCGTCCTATCATACGCATAGCCATATAAATCTCCGGAATAATCTCATAAATCTTATTTATCTTATCTGAATCAGTAATATTATATAGGTCTACTATCTTTTGTCCTAATGATTCATTTACTAATATAGCCCCTATATGATCAATAAGCATAGTGATAATGGCTATCCACTTTAATGCACTTCCACTCAGTCCTTTTACTTTTCCTTGTACTGGCTCTTTCATTATATTTACCACTCTAACACGCCTCCTTATTCCTTTTTAATTTTTCCATGATGCATCTGTCTAAGCTTCATTATAATACATTCCTACCTTTTCTTCTCAATAACTTACAATAAAAGTTTTATCAAAAAAAGTCTTAAAGACTACATTTCACTCCATATGTAGACCTTAAGACTTTTAATTCTAATTTACTTTATACTCTTAAAGATTATTAATTACACAATCTGCAAATTCAGCACCTGTTGCACCGTCACTACGTCCTGTTAATTTTACTTGTTCATTGGCAATATTAAGGGCACGAACTACACGATCTGCTTTTTCACTATAGCCAATATGACGAAGAAGAAGCTCTGCTGCTTTAATCATACTTGCTGGATTAGCATACTGTGCACGACCTGTTTCCACCATACGTGGTGCACTACCATGGATAGCTTCAAACATAGCGTAGCGATTACCAATATTAGCACTACCTGCTGTTCCCACACCACCTTGAATTTGAGCAGCTTCGTCTGTAATAATATCTCCGTATAAGTTTGGAAGTACAAATACTTCAAATCCACTTCTAACCTTTTCATTGATTAAGTTAGCTGAAATAATATCTACAAACCAGTCATCTGCTTCAATTTCTGGGTATTCTTTAGCAACTTCATAGCAAAGCTCTAAGAACTTTCCATCTGTCTTTTTAAGGATATTTGCTTTAGTAATAATAGCAACACGCTTTTTACCATTTTTGCGTGCAAACTCAAAAGCAGCTCTAGCAATACGTTTAACACCTTGAGTTGTAATAACTCTAAAGTCAAAGGAAACATCTTCATCAATATGTATACCACGGCTACCAAGTACATATTCACCTTCTGTATTTTCACGGTAGAAAGTCCAATCAATACCAAGCTCTGGCACACTTACTGGACGTACATTGGCAAATAAGTCAAGCTCACGTCTCATAGCTACGTTAGCACTTTCAATATTTGGTCCATCACCTTTAGAAGGTGTTGTTGTAGGTCCTTTAAGAATAATATGACAAGCTTTAATCTCTTCTAATACATCATCTGGAATAGCTTTGTTTACTGCAATACGGTTTTCAATAGTTAAACCTTCAATATCTCTAAATTCAATTTTACCACTTGCTACTTCATCTTTTAAGACAGCTTGAAGCACACGCTCAGCTTCCGCTGTAATAGCTGGACCAATACCATCTCCACCACAGCATCCAATAATGATTTTATCTAATGCATCGTAATCAATAGGACCTGGATCTTGTTTCATACGTTCAACACGTGCTAATTGTTCTTCTACTATTTTTGCAAAATGCTCACTTGCTACATTTAATTTTTCCATTTTGTAATGCCCCCTTTTATTTATTACCATCTTCTATTCTTTAGAAGCTTAATATCTCTTATATAGAAGTTACTATTTCGCACCTTCTTTAATCATATTGATTTTTCCACCTAATAGAAGCATTTGTCTTTCACGATCAGATACTTCAAGTTTCACTTTATAACTTAAATTTTTAGTTTTATTTACAACTGTTAATATATCTTGTTTTCCAACTTGTTCTTTTGCATTTGGTAACACAAGCTCATCCATTACATCAATTGTATCGTAGTCTGTTGGCTCTTCAAATACTAATGGTAAAATACCTGAGTTAATAAGGTTTGCTTTATGAATACGTGCAAAGCTCTTTGTAATAACAGCACGTATACCTAATTGAAGTGGTGCAAGTGCAGCATGCTCACGAGATGAACCTTGACCGTAGTTATCTCCACCTACAATGATTCCCCCCTCATGAGCTACAGCACGTTCTGGGAACTCTGGATCACAAGGTGCTAAACAGAATTTAGCAAGGTATGGTACATTAGAACGGAATGGTAATAGGCTTGCATTAGAAGGCATAATATGGTCTGTTGTAATATTATCTTCTACTTTAATAAGTACCTTACCTTCACAAGTTTCAAGAACTTTATTAAGAGGGAAAGGTTTTATGTTTGGTCCTCTCACAACTTCTACTTCACTAGGTACTGTACTTGGTGCAATCACCATATTATCATTGGCTACAAAAGTTTCTGGCATTTCTACTGTTAAGTCTACATCTTTCACATTAAGTGGTGATGTAAGCACACCTGTTAAAGCACTAGCTGCTGCTGTTTCAGGGCTTACTAGGTATACACCAGCTGAAGTGGTTCCACAGCGACCTTTAAAGTTACGGTTAAAAGTACGAAGAGAAATAGCATCTGTAGCAGGCGCTTGCCCCATACCAATACAAGGACCACAACCTGATTCCAAAATACGTGCACCAGCATTTACTAAATCAGCTAATGCACCATTCTTAGCAAGCATAGTTAAAACTTGTTTTGAACCTGGAGAAATAACAAGACTTACATCTTTATGAACTGTCTTACCTTTTAAGATTTTTGCTACACGCATTAAATCTAGGTAAGAACCATTTGTACAACTTCCTATAGCTACTTGATCTACTTTTTGTCCTTCTACTTCACCAACTGGCTTTACATTATCAGGACTATGAGGACATGCTACTAGAGGTTCTAATTCATCTAAATTAATAACAAGCTTTTCGTCATACTCAGCGTCTATATCTGGCATAAGTGGTGTAAAGTCTTCTTCTCTTGATTGAGCTTTTAAGAAAGCCTGTGTTACTTCATCACTTGGGAAAATAGAAGTTGTTGCACCAAGCTCTGCACCCATATTTGTAATCGTTGCACGCTCTGGAACAGTTAAATACTTTATCCCTTCACCTGTATACTCAATAACTTTACCTACGCCACCTTTAACACTTAGTCTTCTAAGTACTTCTAAAATAATATCTTTCGCAGATACAAATGGCTTTAATTTGCCTACAAGCTCTACATTTACTACTTTAGGCATAGTAATATAGTAAGTTCCTCCACCCATTGCAACAGCTACATCTAGTCCACCTGCTCCAATAGCAATCATACCTATTCCACCACCTGTTGGTGTATGACTATCTGAACCTAGTAAAGTTTGCCCAGGTACACCAAAACGTTCCACATGTACTTGATGACAAATACCATTTCCTGGTTTTGAAAAATAAATACCATGTTTATGGGTTACAGTTTGAATATATTTATGATCATCTGCATTTTCAAAACCTTGCTGAAGCATATTATGATCAATATAGGCTACTGAACGTTTTGTTCTGGCTTGATCTATACCCATTGCTTCAAATTGTAAATATGCCATAGTTCCTGTTGAATCTTGAGTTAATGTTTGGTCTATACGGATGCCTATTTCATTTCCTTTTATCATTTCACCTTCTACAAGGTGTGCTTTAAGCACTTTTTCAGTTAATGTAAGTCCCATAATTCCCCTCCTAATATCTGTCCTATATATAATATTATATATAATTTAAAAAATTTAATCTATAGTCTATTTTGTACAACACTAAATACATCCCTTTAAATGTTCTAAACAATTTTCTTTAGTCTTGTTTACTTAAGTAGTCTTGAATCAATTCTTCAAGCTCTTCATCAGTAATTAAAGTGACACGACCTTTTTCATACTCTTCATCTACCCACTCTTTTAAATAGAGGCAAAGTGGATTATTTTTATCTATGTCTTTAAACTGATATAAACTAGGATTGCTATTAATCCAATGGGCTATCCCTGCAAGGCCAGATGTATTACTAATAGCTACACGAGCTGGCCTGTTAAGGATTTTGCCTGTATCAAAAATATTATAAATCTCTTCGTTTTTAAGAAGTCCATCTGCATGAATGCCTGCACGTGTTACATTAAAGTTTTTACCTACAAATGGAGTACGAACTGGGATCACTTCTCCTAGTTCCCTTTCATAGTACTCAGCCAATTCTGTAATCACTTCTGGTCTCATACCATCTAATGTCCCTCTTAACTGAGCATATTCAAACACCATAGCTTCAAGTGGTGTATTTCCAGTACGTTCTCCTATTCCAAATAAAGAACAGTTCACACCACTTGCCCCGTATAACCAAGCTGCAGTTGAGTTGGCTACTGCACGGTAGAAGTCATTATGTCCGTGCCATTCAATAAGTTCATGAGGTAAGCCTGCATCTTTGTGTAAGTTATAAATAATCCCTTGAACACTTCTTGGAATCATAGCACCAGGGTAACTTACTCCATATCCCATTGTGTCACAAGCACGTATTTTAATAGGTGTACCCGTCTCATCCATTAACTTTTTAAGCTCTCTAGCAAATGGAATAACAAAGTGGAAAATATCTGCTCTTGTTATATCTTCAAAGTGACAACGTGGTTTAACCCCTGCTTCAATACAATCTTTAACAACTCCAAGATAATGATCGATGGCTTCACTACGTTTCATATGAAGTTTATGGAATATATGATAATCTGAACAACTTACAAGAATTCCTGTTTCTTTAATACCCATATCTTTTACAAGTTGAAAATCTTTTTTAGATGCGCGAATCCAAGCAGTTACTTCTGGAAACTCATAACCTAAGTTCATACATTCTAAAGCTGCTCGTCTATCTTGTTCACTATAGAGGAAAAACTCTGTTTGTCTAATAATACCTTTTGGTCCACCTAATTGGTTAAGCATCTTATAAATTTTCACAATTTGTTCTGTTGTATAAGGTGCTCTTGATTGTTGACCATCTCTGAAGGTTGTATCCGTAATCCATATTTCTGAAGGCATATTAATAGGAACATGCACATTATTAAAAGCAATCTTAGGAATTTCATCATAAGGATAAAACTCTCTAAACATTACTGCCTCATCTACTTCCTTTAGAGTATAACGGTTCTCTGGTAATTCTAATAAATTTGATCTCTTATCTATCTCAAACATGGCTCTCCTCCTTTTGCATCTTCAAAGATTGTATACATTAAATTTCTGAAAATTATTATTGGTATAATTGTATACAATGTTTTTTTTGATGTCAATATAAATTTTTATTTTTTGTATATATAATTAAATTTTCTCATATTATAGTACAAATCATTTCTTTGAAAGAGGTGAAATTATGCAACTTTACACATCTGATCAAATAGGTCATAAAGATATAGATCCTAATTTTATATCTTCTTCTCAAGGCTCTAATGCCTCCAGATCCGCTAATAATCAGTTCTCCCCCGATACCGTCCTACTCCTCATTCTTCTTCTATATTTTCTTTCAGAAAAAAATCAAAAAAATAAGTAACATTTTTTTCCAATTCTCATAAGATAATATTGAAGTAACAATAAAACTTCAAACACAAACTTTTAACTCGAATTGTTATCTTAAATTAAAACTTAATCTAAATTGTAAATAATCTCAAACATTAACTTTTAAAGTTCATGAAAGGCGGTAACTATATATGTGTAATAATAATACTTGGATCTGGATCATCATCGCATTCTTTTTCTTCTGCTGTTTAGGCGGCTGTGACTGTTTTGAAAATTTATTAGGTGGCAATGACTGTGGTTGTGGATGCAAAGATAACTGTGGCGGTGGCTGCGGCGGTGGCTTCGGTAATTACTGGTGGATTATTATCATCGTTGTTTTCTTCTGTTTCTGTAATAACAACAACAATAGCTTCTGTTAATTAGAATATCTTACCCGTAATTAAATAGTATTTTTTGCCATATCCATTAATAAGATAGTTATAGATAGGTAACTTAGGAGGCATTTCACATGTCGAACTTCATTCATTCAAATCCTCACCCAGATGATGCTACCAACTTCTTCTATAACGCTGCTCCAGAGATAACCACTAATCCCAGAACGACTACTTCATCTCCTTTTGTACGACTTAATAATGAATGGATATGGCTTATCCTTATAGTCTTTGTTTTCTTAAACTGTAAGGATTCCCTTGCTGGTAGTGAAGGAAAGCATTTCAATATTCTTCTTTTAGCCCTTCTTGCATTTGTACTTCTTTCCAATACTACCTGCCATAAATAAGATAAAACCGCTAGAACTTTAGAGTTCTAGCGGTTTTCTATTGTATCCATTAATTTAAATAATAAGGCCTTAATAATAATTTCTTGTATAAATTGTTCATTGTTTTCTTGTCTCATCCCTTTAGCAGAATGGGAAGGTAAGATTTTAGGGAGCATTAAATCAGCTACCTGTTCATACTTTAACATTTGCCCTACTTTTTCTAGTATGCCTCTTTTTTCCATAGGTAAAAAAGGTATAAGTGCTTCTAAGAGTTGTACTTCCTTTGAACGATTATGACTACACATTTCTTCACATCTAAATACTTCTTGGGTTAATTCATTTATATAGGTCTTAGTCATATATCCTTTTATAAGTTTTACAATCTCATTTACATCTCTTTCTAAATTAATACGCATAAACTGATCCATAACTTACCTACCTTTTCTAATAGGTTCATTATTAGTATATTCGGCTAATTTTGCAAAAATAACTAAGAATTTTATTCCTACTTAGGTATACTTCCTAATCTCCAATAAGATATCCCCTCTACGCCTAAAAACTTAGCCAAATCAATTTTTGCCTGTACACTTTTCTCATTTTCATACCAAATAATATTTTTAATCCCATCCTGCTCATAAGTAGCATAAGGATTTTGATACTGATCACTGTAAAGTTGATTGGTACTAGGATTATTTAACCTTTCATAAATCTTATCATATGTAGGTGTATAAGGCTTTTCATTTATAACTTTTCCATTTTTAACTTGCCACTGGGTACTGGCATAAGAAATTTGCAATACAATTTTATTTTTATCCTGTACTCCACTTATTGGGTCTGTAATTTTAGAAAGTGCCTTAAAAATTTCATTAATAGGAGTAAGCGGTGTCATAACAATACCTAATTCTTGTTCCACCTTAGTAAGGCTCTTTGGTGCGTAATCATGTGCCATAAGAATAACTTTATCACAAACTTGTCCTATCCCTTTATAATCATAGCCTTTAAAATGGGTTGTTGGCTGAAGTGCCACATTTAACTTTTTATTATCTTTCTTAAGTTCTTCATTTAACTTACTTAAAAATTTTACATAAGGCACCTTTAACTCTTCACTTACAAAGTTTTCAAAATCAATAGTAACACCATCAAAGCTTCTTACTATATTATCTTCACCTATCTCATTACATAGGTTTACTATTTCTTCTATAATCTTATCACTTGCATTTACATCTGTTAGTAGACTTTTAGCTAGTTGATTTTTGTCTTCAAAAAATACCATAAGGTAGGTTTCTACTCCACTGGCTTTTGCTAGATCCATAGGTATATGAAATCCTTGTGGAATTTTAAAATCATTTTGTCCATTTCTACTTTCTAGCATGAATTTATTTTCATTTTTATCATATCCTATTTGTGACCAGCCAAAGCTTATCCCATCATAGTTTGGAATTAGCTCCATTTGACTACTTGAAGAAAGGGCATAAAAAGCATGGTTCCAACCAATTTGTCTATTCAACTTGTCTTGTATACGACTAAATATTATATCCCCTTGTGCCTTAGATACTGTTCCTAATGGATTAAAAGTTTTTTCACTTACTCCCCCCATAATACCTAATTGCTTTACTAAGTTAATTTCACCTTGATAGTCTATAACATCTTCAAATACTATTAAGTCTTTATAATCTTTCGCAATACCTTCATACCCCATTAATTTTGTAATAATAGCTGCAGCCTCTTGTCTTGTTAATACTGTATCTGGTATACCTGTTATATCTAACCTATTTTCTTTATCCAATACTTTTAGTATTTGTGTAAATTCTTTTACCCTTAGCCCACTATTACTTGCATATGTACTATGTGTAAGACACATAAATAAAATAAATAGGCTCCCCATAATAATTTTTTTGCTTCTTTGTATAAAACTTATATCTTTATACTTCATAATATCCCCCTGCTCCTTAAAATTTCTCTTATATGTCGCTTGTGTTTTTCTTAATGTTTTTCTAAATGTTTTCTAAATATTTTTCTAAATATTTCTCTTAATACGCTTCTTAACCTATTCTTATCTTTTTCTTATTTAGTATATAACCCAATATACCTCCACACATGCCACCAATAATATGAGTAGTATGTGAGATGTTATCATAGCTAAACATACCATTTATGATTTCATTTCCTATGTATAAACCAGCTACCATTATAACCGTTAAAGGAATACTTCCTTCTTTTACATTCGCAAAAGATCCTAGTAAAATAAGCATAAAGGCTATACCACTTGCACCTAGTAATCCAGTTGTAAAAAATATAGTATTAATAATACCCGTTATTAAAGCTGTAAATAAAATCATAAATAGAAGACGCTTACTTCCATACTTTTCTTCTAACATGGGGCCAATAAGTAAAATAACCATGAAATTACTTATATAATGTTCCCAATTTGCATGTCCTAATATATGTGTAAAAAATCTTATATAGGTTAATGGACTTAAAAGTGAACCTCTTTGTACTACAAATAAAGTACTTGTAATGCTTCCTCTAGATAAATAGCCTAGCCCTAGAACTATAAGCGAGCAAATAGTATAAGTCAAAATAACAGGTGAATTATAGTGTAGTTTTCCAAGTCCTCTTCCTATCTTATCTAATCCTTTCTCTCTCATTTACAATCCCCTTATATTTCATAGTAGTCCTTCTCTTTTATTGTATATGATTTAGCACAAAAATTGTACATAATTCAATCAATTATTCTTTATTTAAACTTAATGTTCTATGACAAACCTGGGTTTGCATACATTATAGAGATAATTAATAAGGAGGGGCCACTATGTCTACATCACCTATACCTTATCGCAGTGGAAATTTACTGGATGACCAAGTAAATACGGAACTCATTAGAGTATGTAAAAGTGCTTTGCCCTATTTAGATAGAGGTATGCAAAAAAACTTGGCTATATCCCTCAAACTCTTAGAAGTTATATCTGTTATTCAGCTTTATAATAGTGACACTACCACTCTAGAACCAGATTTATCTATGATGCGTGGTGAAAACTGGGAAAATAGATTTCTTTCAGATGTACGTAATAGTTTAAATCCTGATAAAACTTATATTATAGATGCTCTTATGAAATTAA
Organism: uncultured Eubacteriales bacterium; assembly: GCA_900551325.1. GTDB lineage: Bacteria > Bacillota > Clostridia > Lachnospirales > Cellulosilyticaceae > Holtiella. The sequence continues at coordinate 30,538 of URVM01000011.1, forward strand.
ATGAGGTTAGAAATATTATGGGTAAAATGGAGAGAAAGGCACCAACTGAAGCAGAACCTGAACAAGATTTCACAGATCCTTCTATAGATCCAATAGATTCACCACCTCCACCTACTTCTGGAGGATCACCTTTTAACTTTGCAAATTTCTTTAATAATATGGGTGGATCACAAACATCATCTAATCCATTTCCTAATACATTTGCTAATTCATCACCTAATACATCATCCAATACTTCATCTAATACATCCTCAGGACCTAATCCTATGGATATGATTAATGCTTTTGCTCCTTTTCTTGATGATAAACAAAGACAAATGATCAATTTAATTTCGGCTTTTATGAAACCAAATAATAATGCTTAAATCTATTTAATAATAAGGAGGTATATATTATGGCATTTTCTGATCATCCTGCATTTGCAGGGATTAACAAAAACTTTTTAATGACTCTAGAGCGTACTTTACAGTCTGTTAAAGATCCTTCACAACTTCTACCAGCAATGATGGCTATTTCAAATGAGGCTCAACGTTATAATATCCAAATGACACCTGAAAGACAACAAGCACTTATGATTGAACTACGTAATTCACTTCCACCTGGAAAACGTACTCAATTCGATGCCTTCTTACGTATGATGCAAAATAATATGTAACTTCTCTCGTCATGTTTAACTAAAACCTGGCATATAATGTATTAAATATCTTTTTAAAACTTTCCAATATCAGTCCTCCTTTTCTGATAAAAGAAAACACCTCCAAAACCTGGAGGTGTTTTCTTTTATCTATCTTATTTAACTTTATGCTAGCGTGTTACATATGTCATTTACTTCTATACATTATTAATTTGTATACATGACTTAGTTTTGTAAATATTGCAGCTTATTTATTTAGCTACAATGTTTACAATACGACCTTTAACATAAATTTCTTTTACAATTTGTTTACCTTCAAGACGTGCTGCTGCTGCTTGATGAGCTTTTTCAAGAACACTTTCTTCTGCCTCATCTACACCAACAGTAATCTTACCAGCCATTTTACCACTTACTTGAACAGCGATTTCAATCTCATCTTCTACCATCTTAGATTCATCGTAAGTTGGCCAAGCTTGTTCAAATACACTACCTGTTTCACCTGCTTGTTCCCATAACTCTTCACTAATATGTGGTGTAAATGGTGCAAGTAAAACGATAAGTGTTTTGATTGTTTCTTTATCAATACCACCTGCTTGTTTTTGGATATCTACTAAGCTATTTGTGTATTGCATGAAACCACTTACTACTGTATTTAAGCTAAAGCTTTCCATACGTTGTGTAATGTCATATACCATTTTGTGACGGATACGTTCCATTTCTTTTGTAACAGGTACTTCTTTATTTTCATTAATAAGCTTCCATACTTTATTTAAGAAACGGTATACCCCTTCAATTCCTCTATCATCCCATTCACTATCAAGTTCTGGTGGTCCAATGAAAAGTTCGTACATACGAAGTGAGTCACAACCATATTTTTCTACAAGCTCATCTGGTGAAACAACATTTCCTTTTGATTTACTCATCTTAGCACCGTCTTTTGTAACCATACCTTGGTTAAAGAGACGTTTAAATGGTTCAGCAAAGTCTACTACACCAATATCATTTAAGAATTTAGTATAGAAACGTGCATAAAGTAAGTGAAGAACAGCATGCTCAATACCACCTACATACATATCTACTGGTAACCATTTTTTCATATCTTCTTGACTAATAAGTTCTTTGTCATTGTGTGGGTTTGGATATCTTAAGAAATACCATGAAGAACCAGCCCATTGTGGCATAGTGTTTGTTTCACGTTTAGCAGGGCCACCACATTTAGGACAAGTTGTGTTTACCCATTCGTCAATAGCTGCAAGTGGAGATTCACCTGTACCTGTTGGCTCATAGCTTTCTACATCTGGAAGTCTTACTGGAAGGTCTTCTTCTTTCACACCTACTACACCACAGCAGTCACAGTGTACTACTGGAATTGGTTCACCCCAATAACGTTGACGTGAGAATACCCAGTCACGAAGCTTGTAGTTAGTTGTTTTCTTACCAATACCTTTAGTTTCAAGGTACTCTGGGATTTTAACTTTAGCATCACTTGATTTCATACCATTAAACTCACCTGAGTTAATCATGATACCTTCTTCAGTGTAAGCTTCTTCAAGCTTTTCTTCTTCTCCTGTTTTTGAAATAACTTGGATAATAGGAAGTTCAAACTTAGTTGCAAATGCAAAGTCACGCTCATCATGTGCTGGTACGCACATAATTGCACCTGTACCATAATCAGCAAGTACGTAATCAGAAATCCAAATTGGAAGTTTATTTCCGTTAAGTGGGTTGATTGCATATCTACCTAAGAATACACCTGTTTTTTCTTTATCTGCCATACGGTCTACAGATGATTTTGTTGAAGCTTCAAATACGTATTTTTCAACAGCTTCTTTTTGTTCCTCTGTTGTAAGCTCAAGTACTTGTGCATGTTCTGGTGCAAGTACCATAAAGCTTGCTCCGTAAAGTGTATCTGGACGAGTTGTAAATACTTTAAGACTTGCATTAGTACCTTCTACATTAAAGTCAATTTCTGCACCATAGCTTTTACCAATCCAGTCAGCTTGCATTTTCTTAACTTTTTCTGGCCACTCTAAACCTTCTAAGTCATTAAGAAGTCTTTCAGCATATGCTGTAATTTTAAGCATCCATTGACGAAGGTTTTTCTTAGTTACAGTACTACCACAACGCTCACAACCACCGTCTTTTACTTCTTCGTTAGCAAGACCTGTTTTACATGATGGACACCAGTTGATTGGCATTTCTTTTTCATAAGCTAAGCCTTTTTCAAACATTTTAAGGAAGATCCATTGTGTCCATTTGTAGTAGTTAGGATCTGTTGTGTTGATTTCTTTATCCCAATCATAGATCGCACTAATTTCTTGAAGCTGACGCTTAAAGTTTTGTACGTTCTCGGCTGTTGCAGTAGCTGGATGTACTTTCTTTTGGATTGCATAGTTTTCTGCTGGAAGACCAAAAGCATCCCATCCCATTGGATGAAGTACATGGTAGCCATGAAGTATTTGATAACGACTCCATACGTCTGATAAAACATAACCTCTCCAGTGACCTACATGAAGACCATTTCCTGATGGATATGGGAACATATCTAAGCAGTAATAGTGTTTTTTATCTTCAGTATCTTCATTAATAGGATTTTCTTCCCATCTTTTTCTCCACTTTTGTTCAATTTCTTGTGGATTGTATTGCATAATCATTCCTCCTTTATAGTTAAACAATTAATAAACTAAAAAAGCCTTTCGTCTCTACATACTATAGAGACGAAAGGCATACTTTCGCGGTACCACTCTAATTCAACCTGTAAAGGTTGCACTTATGTCTTCTATAACGGGAAGTCCCGCTTAATCTACTTGAGTTCAATTAAGATGCTCCACGACGAGTTCATACACTTTCTTGCTATTTCTCACCTTCCAATAGCTCTCTGAAAAAAAAGTTAGCATTACTACTTCGCTTCTTTGCATTATATGATTATTTATATTTCTTTATATTATGTCAAAGCAATTTTATCATAAGGTAAAAGTAAAATCAACGCCTAAACTGAATTATTTATAATTCTTCTATATATAGTACTTGGGGCAAGTTTGTAAATATTTCTATGAGTGACAAATTAGACCAAAGTTTTTCTGTTCTTAGAGTAATAAACATACCTATCTTATCTGAACCAATTGTTCTAGATTTAGTGATTTCAAGGGCAGATACTTGCACTTTCTTCTCTTTTAAATAGGCTAATATCTCTCCCACTTCTTGTACCTTTTCAAGTTCAATATAAAACTCAACTTCCTTTGCATGACTTAGCATATAAAAATCTAGCTTTTGTAATATAGTCATACCTCCTAATATAAATATACATCCAACTAGAGCACCTTCATAAAAACCAATACCTATGGCCAATCCCATACATGCAGATGCCCATAAACCTGCTGCTGTTGTTAGCCCTTTTACCTGCTGTTTACCTGTTACTATAATTGTACCTGCACCTAGAAAGCCTATTCCACTAATAACCTGTGCCCCAAGCCTTGTTGGGTCACCTCCCATTTGCAGTATCTCCACAATATACTGATTGGTAATCATAGTTAGGGTAGCACCTATACATACTAAAATATGAGTCCTTAGCCCTGCTGGTCTTTTCTTTCTTTCTCTTTCAAAGCCAATGATCCCACCAAAAAGCATAGCTAGACATAACCTAACAATAATAGAAAGGATATTCAGTTGTCTTAAATATTCCAAATCCAGCATATATTTCCCCCTTTCTTTTATCTTTATAAATCTATGCATGTGGATTATATTTTACTTATATGAAGAGTTTATGATAAGGGTGACATTTAAGAACATTTGTTATATACTGGAATTGAAATTTTCAAATTTATTTTACAATGAGGGAGGGATTGTATGCATTGTCCAATATGTCATCATGAACTTCGTGGGGAAAGTTTCTGCCCAAATTGTGGGCAGGCCATTTCTTATGAAGGTATTAAACCGATTTATCAATATGGGGACGGAGTGCCTGTTGAAATTAAAAAATGGAACTGGGGAGCATTTATGTTCAATATTTGGTGGGGCATTGGTAATAAAACTTATTTACCCCTTTTATGTTTCATTCCATACTTTAATCTTATTTGGATGTTTGTATGTGGCTTTAAAGGAAATGAATGGGCTTGGAAAAGTGGAAATTATAGACCTACAGATATCCAAAAGTTTTTAACCATCCAAAAAACTTGGAACCGTGGAGGTATTTGGCAGTTTGTCTTTTCTTTATGCCTGACTCTGCTTCTTATCGTACTTTATAGCATTATTTTTATAGCACTAATCAACTACTAAAATTAAATTGTAAAGGGGGTTTTACATATGAATTGTCCTAAATGTAATGCACCACTTGATGGTGTTGATGGTTTTTGTTCTCATTGCGGTGCCTTCTTCTCACAAGAAGCAGCTATGGAGCCTACTGTAAATTCTGATTCTCAGTCTTCTTTTGATGATCCTACTAGTATTGACCCACCATGGTTAAATAGCACTTTACCAGCAGGTAAGCCTATCTATTCTAACGATGGCCCTCCTAATATTTATGCTCCTGCATCCTCAAATAATAGTTCTGATTATCACAAATCTTATGATTCAGGTATAGTTCCACCTGAAATTAAAAAATGGAATTGGGGTGCCTTCTCATTTAATATTATATGGGGCATTGGTAATCACAGTTATTTACCTCTTCTTTGCCTTATTCCTATCTTTAATTTTATTTGGATGTTTGTATGTGGTGCAAAAGGTAATGAATGGGCTTGGAAAAGTGGTAGATTTAATAATGTAGATGATTTTATAGCTACACAAGAAACTTGGAATAGAGCAGGTCTTGCTTTCTTTATAATAAATCTTATTGTTATCGTAATTTATATTCTATTTTTGGTTGTAACTCTTTCAACAACTTTTTCGTCTATTTATAACTAGTAATTTTGTTAACATTCAGGAGCTGCGCACTCATTAGTGCTCGGCTCTTTTTTGTAACTTATATTTACATTAAACTGTAATTACATTTTCTGCGTGTGTGCATCTTGGGTGGCTTTTGTAATGTCAAAGGTTGCTTTTGAACACTTTAGAAAAGATTTGAATTCATATCTTTTAAAGTCCGAATTACTGTCTCGGTGTAGTCTTCTTAGGTATCAGGCTGGCTGTAACTCCTCCTCAAGCTTCCACTTCCGGTGGCTAAGAGGCTGTAAACTCGGGGATCGTAAGAACGCCAGAAACTTGCTTCGCTTCAAACACCTGGCTAAGTGCCTTACTCACCCGCTCATTAACAGCCTCTAATCCACCTGCATAAGCCGCTTTCGTAGGAGCCACAGCCAGCCTTTCACCTATTAGATTATTCTAAGAGACAGTAATTCGAACCTCAATCCAAAGAATAGTTGTATGATACACAAAAGGAGCTTACATTAGTTGATTAAAACCAGCTGATGTAAGCTCCTTATTCATTGTTCTTTATTTACTGACCTTTATTCATTAACACTATAAATACTATCACTTAGCTAATGTCTGCTTATGCCATTTTCTTTCTAGCTTCAATAACCTTATCTTGTATTTCTTGTGGTGCTTCTTCATAGCGTTCAAAAGTATACTCTACATTTCCTCTACCTTGTGTCATAGAGCGAAGGTCTGTAGCGTAGCGATATAATTCTGACATAGGTACTTCTGCACTAATAATTTGTTTCTTCCCTTTAAGTTCCATTCCTATAAGGCGTCCACGGCGTTTTTTCATGTCTCCCATAATATCGCCTGTATATTCCTCTGGTATAGCTATTTCTACATGAGCAATAGGTTCAAGAATAGTTGGTTTAGCCTTTAATACACCTTCTTTAAATGCTAATGTGGTTGCCATCTTAAATGCCATCTCAGAAGAATCTACTGGATGGTAAGAACCATCTAATAAAATAGCTTTTAGGCCTACTACAGGATAGCCTGCAAGCACACCTCTATTTACACATTCTTCTAGTCCCTTCTCAACTGCTGGGAAGTATTGTTTTGGTACAGCACCACCAAAGATTTTTTCTTCAAAGATATAAGGCATTTCTAAGTCACCGGATGGCTCAAATTCCATTACTACATCCCCGTATTGTCCATGTCCACCTGATTGTTTCTTGTGTTTACCTCGAACTTGCATCTTGCCTTTAATAGTTTCTCTATAGCGTGTAGTTGGTTTTTCTAGTTTAACAGCTACTTTAAATTTATCCATAAGCATATTTACAATAACATCAAGCTGTTGCTCACCTATACCGTAAATAACTGTTTCTTTTGTTTCTTTATCATACTCTGTATAAAATGTTTTATCTTCTGCCATCAGTTTAGAAAGAGAGAGAGACATTTTCTCTTCATCCCCTTTACCAAGTGGGAAAATAGCCATTTTTACATAAGGTTTATCAAATGCAATAGGTTCATATTCGAGTTTTGCATCTTTATCACATAAAGTATCATTTGTATTTACATCTTTAAGTTTTGTAACTGCTCCAATATCACCTGGATGTAAAGTCTCTACTTCAAATTGTTCCTTACCTTGTAATACATAAAGGTGTACAAATTTCTCTGTCTCTCCACTACGCATATTCAGTAAGGTGTCATCTCTATTAACTGTTCCACTTTTAACTTTAAAGAAAGAAAATTTACCAATGAATGGATCTACCATAGTCTTAAATACAAAGATGCCTGTCTTATTTTCTACATCACAAGGATGCGCTGTTTCATCTGGTGCTGGGAAACAACGAATAATATTATCCATTAATGTACGAATACCTGCACACTCTATAGCACTACCACATAATACAGGTACAATATCTCCTGATGCTACACCTACTTTAAGTGCATTTTCTATTTCACTGACTGTGATTTCTTCTTCAGCAAAATATTTTTCCATAAGTGTTTCATCAGTTTCTGCAACGGCTTCAAGAATCATAGTACGAACATGATTAATCTTCTCTTCATATCCTGCTGGAATAGGACATTCGATAACTTTATCACCTTCAAATTTTCTTGCAACCATTTTCACTACATGGATATACCCAATATAGCGTTCACCCTCATACCAAGGTACTTGCATAGGGGCAACACTATGGCCTAACTTTTCTTTACAGTCTTCTAATATAGCTTCAAAGTTAACATGTGCTGCATCCATTTCTGTAATATACAGTATACGTGGTAAATGCATCTCTTCACATGTTTCCCACGCTTTTTCTGTACCTACTTCTATGCCATTTGATGCCTTCATAACGATAATCGCTGCATCTGAAACACTTAAAGCTTCTTTTACATTTCCTACAAAATCAAAATATCCTGGTGTATCTAAAACATTAATCTTGTGCCCTTTCCATTCTATAGGGATTAAAGAAGTTCGAATAGAAATTTTGCGTTTGATTTCTTCTGGATCAAAATCACTTGTAGTTGTTCCATTCTCTACTTTCCCATACCTATTTTTTCCACCTGCCGTATAAAGCATACCTTCTGCTAGTGTAGTTTTCCCGCATCCTCCGTGTCCTAATAGCGCAATGTTACGAATATTCTTTGTTTTATACACATTCATAGACATACCTCCTATAGAATTAGATTAAGCATATTACCTTATATTATATATTCGACGACACTAATCAGAAAACCTTTATTTTTCTGACTTTAATCTAATACATATTATAAAGTTGTCCTTTTCATTTATATGAAAATAATTACTAAAAAATACCTATGTCTATTATGCGTTACCGCCTAGAAAACTATGCACAAAACCTTCCGGGCTCTTTACTTCTTATTCTTTTATATAAAACAAGGCAGTCATACCCCCTCGTGTATGACCGCCTTATTTTATATAATTTATTTATATAATGGATATTTATCAAGAAGTGTAGCAACACGTTCTCTACATTCACACTGATTACCTTCAAAGTCCTTAATAGCAAGATACATAATTTCTGCAATTTCTTTCATATCTTCTTCTTTCATACCTCTTGTTGTAACAGCTGGTGTACCAAGACGAATACCGCTTGTAATAAATGGACTTTCTGGATCAAATGGAATAGTATTTTTATTGCATGTAATACCTATTTCATCTAAGAGATGCTCTGCATCTTTACCTGTAACATTCATATTACGTAAGTCAACATTCATTAAATGATTCTCTGTATCTCCTGATACAATTGTAAAGCCTTTTTCTTTTAGTCCTTCACAAAGCGCTTTCGCATTGTTTAAAACTTGTTGTTGATATGCATTAAATTCTTCAGTTAATGCTTCTTTAAAACATACAGCCTTAGCTGCGATCACATGGATTAATGGTCCACCTTGTATACCTGGGAAGATAGCTTTATCAATGATCTTTGCGTGTTCAGCTTTGCAAAGAATCATACCACCACGTGGTCCTCTTAAAGTTTTGTGAGTTGTTGTTGTTACAAAATCAGCATATGGTACTGGTGATGGATGAAGACCTGCAGCAATTAAACCTGCAATATGTGCCATATCAACCATAAGGTAGGCACCTACCTCATCAGCAATTTCACGGAACTTCTTAAAGTCAATAATACGTCCATAAGCACTAGCCCCTGCAATAATCATTTTAGGGCGTGTTTCTAGAGCTCTTTCTCTTACCATATTATAGTCAATTAAACCTGTTTCTTTCTCTACTTCGTAAGAAACAATATTATAGTGTTTACCTGATATATTTACTGGACTACCATGTGTTAAATGCCCACCATGACTTAAGTCCATTCCCATTACTGTATCACCTGGTTTTAATACTGCAAAAAATACAGCTTGGTTAGCTTGTGAACCTGAGTTAGGCTGTACATTGGCATGCTCTGCTCCGAAAAGTTTTTTTGCACGTTCTCTTGCTAACTCTTCTACTTGATCTACTACTTCGCAGCCACCATAGTAACGTTTACCTGGGTAACCTTCTGCGTATTTATTAGTTAAAGTACTTCCCATTGCCGCCATAACAGCTTCACTTACAAAGTTCTCTGAAGCAATAAGCTCTATTTTACTTTGTTGTCTTTTAGTTTCTTCTTCAATTAAATTTGCAATTTCTAAATCTACTTTTTTAACTTGGTCTAATGAATACATTTTTACACCCGCTTTCTTTATACTTATCATATAAGATAATTTCAGTTCTGTACAGATAATTATTATCTATTAATATAAGCCTCATAACCCCGTTTAAGGGCTAAGTGGTTTATTTCTATGGTTTCTTTAGGAACTATTTTTTCAATAATTTCTTTCCATTCTTCTAGAGAATCTTCTATGTAAGCTGCATATGCACCTATCATAATCATATTGACTACTTTTACATTTCCAATTTCCTTTGCTATAGAAAGTGCATCTATTAAACATGCCCCAGCATTTATTTCTTTTATGGTTTCTTCAATATTTTCTGGGTATTTTACTGTTCCCATTACAACTGGCATAGGGTCAATTCTTTGAGTATTAGCAATGATTACACCATCTTTTTTAAGATAGTGACTATATCTAAGTGCTTCTAATTTCTCAAAGGCAAAGATTACATCTGCTTCTCCTATTTCTACAAGTGGGGAGTAGACTTTATCTGCATACTTTACTTGCATCACTACACTACCACCTCTTTGTGCCATGCCATGGACTTCTGACATTTTAACATCTTGTCCTTTAGCTAGGGCATAGCCTCCTATAATACGCCCAGTAAGTAATATGCCTTGCCCTCCTACACCTACAATCAGTATATTTTTAGCCATCTTACTCCTCCCCTTTTCTTATAGCGCCTTTAGGACAACATGAAGCACAAAGTCCACATCCTGCACAAAGAGCATCGTTTATTTGTGTATGTTCCTCACCTTTTATGAGAGCTGGACATCCAAGTTTCATACATATACCACAGTTACTACACTCTTGTTTTTCTATTTTATAAAGTGGTTTCTTATCCTTAATAAGTAGTTTACAAGGTGCTTTTGTAATAATAACAGATGGTTCCATTCTCGCTACCTCTTCTTTTAACCTAGCCTCAATCTCTTTCATATTATAAGCATTTACTACGTGAACATGCTTTACTCCTATAGCTTTTACAAGTTGTTCTAAGTCAAGACTACTTGTTATATCACCTCGTAAAGTTTTACCTGTTGCTGGATGGTGTTGATGACCTGTCATCCCTGTTGTAGCGTTATCCGCAATAATTACTGTTCCTATTCCTTGATTGTAGACTATGTTAATAAGCCCTGTAATGCCTGAGTGAATAAATGTAGAATCTCCAATAATAGCTACTGTATTTTTCATTTGGCCTTTGCCACGAGCTTTTTCAAATCCATGTAACATACCAATACTTGCTCCCATACATACACAGCTATCCATAGCAGCGTGGGGTGGGGAAGCTCCTAATGTATAGCAACCTATATCTCCTGTTACAGTTAAGTTTAACTTTTTCAATACTGTATATACACTACGATGAGGGCAGCCTGGACAAAGCACTGGTGGCCTAATAGGAAGCTCTATAGGTACCTTTGTTTCTTCTATATCTATACCAAATACTTGGCGAAGCTTAGTTACTGTAATCTCCCCTTGCTTCCCAAAAAACTCTTTTCCTTTTGCATCAATACCTAGACTTCTAACTTGTTCTTCTATAAATGGCTCTAATTCTTCTACTATGTATACTTGATCCACCTTATTTGCAAAGTCATAAATAATATTAAGTGGAAGAGGATTTACCATATCTAGTTTTAATATATTGGCATGAACGCCACTCTCTTTTACATATTGATAGCATATACCACTTGTAATAATACCTATAGAGCTATCCGTTAATTCTTCTTTATAAAAACCAAGTGTTTTTATATCTTGTGCTAACTTATTCATACGCTCTTCTACAACCAAATGTCTTTTCTTTGCATTGGCTGGCACCATAACATATTTAGGAATATCCTTCTTATAAGGCTTTAGTTCGAATTTTTCTCTTTCTTCAAGTTCTACAATACTTTGGGCATGAGATACTCTTGTTGTTAAACGTACAATAACAGGTGTATCATAGCTTTCACTTACTTTAATAGCATGTTTTATAAACTCCTTACATTCCATACTATCACTTGGCTCAAGCACTGGTACATTAGCTGCTCTTGCAATGAGTCTTGTGTCTTGTTCATTTTGTGAACTATGCATACCTGGATCATCTGCAACACATACAACAAGACCTGCATTTATACCTGTGTACGCCACCGTAAATAGTGGATCTGCTGCAACGTTAAGGCCAACATGTTTCATAGATACTATAGATCTAGCCCCTCCTATTGCACTTCCTATTGCTACTTCCATAGCAACTTTTTCATTTGGTGACCACTCAGCATAAATATCTTCATACTTACCAATATACTCAGTAATCTCTGTACTAGGTGTACCTGGATAAGCGCTTGCTACACTAATACCTGCTTCATAAACTCCCCTTGCTATCCCTTCATTGCCTAGCATAAGTTTTCTCATTTTATCCCCCCTCAATCTTAACAAACGACAAAAATATACTTTATTATAAAAATGAATGATATTTTAATATTAACACCATTATTCAGTATTTTACAAGTATTTAACTGTAAGAAATGTAAATCCCTTTACACACTTTCTACCACATTGTATACTTATGTTAAATATTTTTATTATGTGAGGCCCAATTATGGAACATACAAATGACTATGAAAAAATTCTTGCCTTTGCTGTTAATGTAGGAGAAATTATGTTAAAAAGTGGGGCCGAAACTTACCGGGTAGAAGATACAATCTGCCGTATTTTAAATCATCACCACTTTGAGAAAGTAGATACTTTTGCAACGCCTACTGTAGTTATGGCAACACTAAAAACAGCCGATTCCCATAATTCTACTACTCTTACTCGTATTAAGAATCGTAGTACACGTATGGATAAAATTGAAAAAACAAACCAACTTTCTAGAAATTATGTAGAAGGAACACTTACCTTAGAAGAAGCTATGAAAACTTTAAAGGAAATAGATGAGTCTCCTTCCTATTCCCCATTAGTTATGAATTTAGCCACAGCTTTTAGCTCAGGCTTTTTTTCACTTATGTTTAATGGTGGCATAATAGAATTTATAATAGCCTGCCTTATTGGTGGACTTACTTCTATTATCCAAAGCCATTTACGCGCTAAGGGCATTGTAAATTATTTAGTACTTTTTATGGTATCTCTTTTTATTGGTAGTATGATTGCTCTTATCAACTTATTTGATGGCAATTTAGTAGATACGGAAGCCATTGTTATTGGAAGTATTATGCCTCTTGTTCCTGGCCTTGCTTTTACTAATGGTATTCGTGATACTATTGGTGATGAACTTCTTTCAGGTATCTCTCGCCTTGCAGAAGCTCTCTTTATTGCTGTAGCTATTGCTGCCGGTGTAGGTATTCCTATGAGTATTGGATTCTACTTAGGAGGCTTCTTATGATTATTTCATTAACTATACATGTAATTAGTGCATTCTTTGCTACTATATTTTTCTCCATTATTTTTAATGTACAGAAAAAGCATCTTATAGCTTGTGGTATTATGGGTGCTATTGGTTGGGGTATTTATATTTTTGGTGTACTCTTAGGTTACTCAGGCGTACTTTTTACTTTCTTAGGTGCCTATTTTGTAGCACAAGGCTCTTACTTTTTAGCAAAGTATAAACTAGCACCTGTAACCATTTACCTTGTACCTGGTATTATTCCTTTAGTACCTGGAGTGGGACTTTATCGTACTATGTACGCTTTACTTTTTTCTGATCATTCTAAGGCCTTAGAATATGCCTTAACTACCTTCCAACTTTCAGGTGTTATAGCAGGGGCTATTATTATGGCAGCTCTTTTACCTCTTCTTTTTCGTTCAACGAGAACAAAACTTTAATCATACTAATAAAAGGGTAGCCTTATAGGCTACCCTTTTTACTTATTATCTACAGTCACATTTCTTATTTCCGCATCCACAACCATTTTGTAAACATTTTGGTCTTTCACCTACGTTAAGTGGTTGGATACATGGTTCAAGAAGGTCTCCATCACAGAATGCCTTACAGCTACTAACTTCTGAATTATTAACTGCTAAGAATTTTGGTGGTACACAAAGTCCTTCATGATGGAACTTATATTGTACGAAGTAAATAACTTTAAAATACATTGTAAGACCAATTGCCATACAATCTTCATCTTTATCAATTACTTTTGCAAGTGCTTGAGCTGAAATACCTTGACGTAAGCTGTTGTTTGCTTCGAATTCACGATAAGCATGGCATGGCTCTGGGCAATCACAATTTTGACAGTGTTGATTTTCTACGAATCCAACATAGTTAATAGTTGGAACAAGTTTATTGCATCCTGATGGGTTTTCTGGTGCATATGAAATACCATATGGTGTATAAAGGTCAAATGCTATATTGCTAGGATTAGTATCTTCTGAGTAACCTGGGCAGTTTTCGCCTGGTAAATATCTTAATGTCATCATACCTTCTTTACATACTTTACAGGTAGAATCCATAATGCTTACTACGAAAGTAACGTCGATGTCTCTTAATACAACTCTTGATAAATTAGGTGTGTTCTTACTTGGCTTAATTTCGGAATATCTGCAGGTTTCTGGGCATATAAAGTTAAAATCGATATCTACAACTTTAACTTGTATAGTAGATGCATTTTGTAAGTCTAAAGTAGTAAGCCCATCAAAAACTATATCTGTGGTACGGTTAGTTGGTCCTTCACAGGCGTCTACTAATTCATTTATTGGGAAAACACGGCAAAGATTAATACCGCATTCATCAAATACAACAGGAGCCATCATTGTTAAGCACTTAGGCTCTCCAATAGGTGGACACATTGCAGTTGCTTCTAATTTTGATGTTTCACAAGGATGACATATATCACAAATACCTGCATTAGGTGTTTTGAAAAATCTTGTGTCTGTATTTGAACATTTGCTCATAAATTCAAACCTCCTACATGTTTGCTAAGGTGCATCATAAAATGTCGTTTTCAATACTATAATATGGAAAGTCTAGTAAAAGGGTTACATTTATGTATAAATTTATTTTTAAATAAATATGATTATATTAAACCATGTATAGGAGGTAGCTCTATGCCTTATCTATTTCGTTCTTCAGATAGTTTTATTATTGTAGATGAAAGGCCTAAACAAGGCATTTTTTATCAATATTATAATAAAGACGGATTTTCAAGACCTTTATTCATCCACAACGGACCTTCTTTAGACTATAGTGTTACACTTGATTCATCTCATAACTTACATGTAGTAGTAGAAGCTATGAATCGCCAAATCATTTATTATGACCTCTCTGCTACAACATCAAGAAGACGTGTCATCTTAGAAGATACACGTACTACCTATTTATTTGAAAATCTTTCTATTCAATGGTTAGAAAATGAAGCTCACATATTCTATACAGTGCTTCATCCCAATGGTCTTAACCGTTCCTTAGTGCATCAAGTCCTTACCGAGGGTACTCCGAAAGTTGAAAATCTACTTACGTCTTTACCACTTCGTACATCTCTTACTTACTATGTATCTGGTTCTACTCTTTATATCTTATACCCAAATTATGAAGAAAGTTACTGTTTAAACATGCTTACTTTTACACCATCATCTAGACAAGTTACTACTTTGGTTCGCTCTTCTATTCCTATTATTGAATGGAATATTTGCAAACATGAAAATGCCCTCTATGTTCTTTATAAAGCTGACCAATATGGTCATGCAACTTATCATCTTATGAACTTAACAGCAGGAACTGATTTAACTATTCCTCTACCTGATATGGTAAGTGGACCTGTTCTTTTAAGCTTTCTAAATAACTTATGGATTCACTATGAAGCAAGTGGTAAGTATTATACACTTCTTGCTCTACCTGAATCAAAAACCTTTAGCACACCTGTTTTAAGCAGCTTACAAAATCATGTTGGAAACTATACTTATTATTGTGCTAACGAAAACTACTTTGAAGCTTCCTCCGTATATGCTAGTTTATCTAATACACTCCGTTTACTTACTATTGCTGAATTAGATATACGAGGCATTCATCCTGATCTTACAAATAAAGATGAATTAGCACTTTTTATTGAAGGGATGCACCTACAACAAACTCAAGTGACGCAACCTACACTCTCTTCACCAGCTTCCCAAAAAGCACCTATGCCTTACTTACCACCATCTGCACCTAATCCACCTTTAAGTAGGGAGCCTTCTCCTCCTCTTTCCTCCTCTGCATACAAAAAAGACCTCAAGTCTTTGACTGAGGCCTTTATGAATACTGGAAATACATTTGAACCATAAGGGATTGCTAACACCAATCCCTTTTATTTAATTATTTTTACTATAGCAGGAAGCATTTTATTATACTTATTTTTCTTATCTCCCCATCTTACAAGTAAATATGTAAGTCCCATACATAAAATACCTAAGACTAAAGATACTACTTCTGATATAAAGCTTCCAATTCCTATACCTATTAATAAACCTAATAAAGGTACACCATACATAATAAGGGTAGCTTGTAAAAAAGAAGCCTTTGCCACATCTATCTCTACTTGATCGCCTACTTGACTATTACAATCATTAGTACATTTAAGCGTACATTTCTTCGTTTCACCTAGCATCTCACAGGCATGACATTCACCACACATATCTTGTCTTTCCATAGTTACAATGGCAAAGCCCTTTTCTAGTTTTTCTACTGTCCCAACTGGCATTATTATTCATCCCTCTCATCTGTTGTCTTTGGTTTAATAAAGCTTCTTACTATTAAGATAAGTCCTACAATAATAACTAAAACTGCTGTAATGTTAAATAAAATTATTCTAGCTATTTCACCTAATCCTAAGGTAACAATAATAATACCTACAATAGTAAATACTAAACTTGGTATACCGCACCAAACTTCTTGATCATATAAGAAAATAATAAAGAAAGCTAATGCTGTAAAGATAAAGCCCATACCTAAAGTCATTGTAAATCCTGAAATAACTTGTGCTGTAATTAAAAGAATATAAATTCCCCATGAAGTCAAAAGTGCACCTGGAATTAAGAATCTTAAGTATCGCTTTACAATAAAAGCTACTATACACATAAGTCCTGGGATAATAAATATACCTGATAAGTAGTTCCATCCATACATTAATTTATCTATAATCAAGAGAATTCCATTAAATACAAAGAAGCTTGAAACCATTAGGATAGGAAGTTTTTTTGTTTTTAAATAAGCCACTAATACTACAATACCAAGAATTAAATTTAAATACTCACTAAAAAAACCTCCTGGTAATAAGTTATTTAAATCTAGAAAAGCTACAATTCCACCTAGTACTAATAAAAGTCCAATATAAAGCCCTATATTATTGTCTTTCTTCATACTGACCATCCTTTCTTTTCTTTAACTCTATAGTATATGCTATATAGTATGTTATTATATAGTATATATAATTAAACAACAATAGCTTAATGTATTATATGTAATGACAAAAAGGGCTGCCCACTAAGGGCAACCCTTTTATTTATTTTTAATACGATAATAAAATTCTTGAGTTTTTTCATCAATAGGCTTAAATACATACCCTTGGGATTTATAATACTTAATAATTTGAGGAAGTGCATTATAAGTATTTTTATTGTTAGAATTACAATGGGCTAAAATAATAAGCTTTGTTGTGCTTCTACTACATTTTTTTGCATTTTGAAGCATCTGAGTTGGACTAAGATTTGGATTAACTCCATCTTCTAAGCTTACATTCCAGTCATATACTCGGTACTCTTCCTCATGTAATTTATTCAGTAAGTTTTCGCTTAACCTACCTGAACTCCCACCTGGAAAGCGAATAATTTTAGGGCTTACATCTTGTCCTAGTACTTCATTAATCTTCTCTGAAGTTTTCTCCATTTCCTCAATAAAGTTTTCATCACTTGCATAAATAGATTTTAGATTATGTGAGTAAGTATGAAGTCCTATACTATGTCCTTCTTCATAAATGCGTTTAAGCACCGCTTCTCTTTGAATAATTTCTTTTCCTACCACAAAAAATGTTGCTTTTACATCATGCTCTTTTAATACATCTAAAATTTTTTCTGTTACTTTCCCTGTTGGTCCATCATCAAAGGTTAAATAAACAACTTTTTCTTGTTCCTCATTTTCTTTCACAGATCCATCTATAATCTGCTCCATAACTTGTTTACTAGGTTCTCCTATCCCTTGGTCAGAAATAAACTGACTACACCCAAATACAACCAAAAAAGCTACTAGGATATAAATTGTACTCCAAGTAAATTTTTTCATTGAACCATCTCCTTTGGGTTTATTATTTACCAATTATAAAAAATAAAAGAGAGGAAGTAGATTGTAATTTTTTCCAATTTACTTCCTCTCTTTCTATTTAATTAAATCATCCTGGTTTTTAATTTTTCTCTATCTATTTTTTTCTCTATTTATTCTTTTTCTTCTAAACTTTATTTCTGTTTACTATCAATAATTATTTATTACTCCATTGACTTTCTGGAATAAATCCAAAAAGTACAGGTGCTGAAGAACCATTTGGTAACATATAAGTAAAGGTTCTTGTTTGTCCTGCCTTAATAACACCTACAAAAGCTGCTCTATTTGAACTAGGGAAATAACCTGCTGATGGGGTTAAATAAGCTTTATCTTGCTCCCATTTAATAGCTCCCTTAAACATATTTCCTCTAGGGTTTAATATAACTGCTGTATCTTCTTTAGCTGTTACAGTAACATGATAGTTTACGCCAAAGTTTCCTCTATTGGCTGCTTCTGTACCTAGAAGGGCATCATATCCTTGTACCCACTCTGTAGCATCTTTTCCAATAACAAGTTTAGTATTTTCTTCTTCATCACTTAAGTCTACTAAAATATTTTTATCTAATATACCAAATGTTCCTCTTGGATGTACATCACGATCTGGTCTTGGCATAAGAGATATATTTTCTACTGTATCATTTTGACCAAGTAGTGCTACTGAGAATGTAACAGGACCATTTAAATCTAAATCAAACATTCCTGAAATTGCTTGGCCTTTAAACCAATTTCTACTTTGACTATCATAAATGATTTGTAATGCACCTGGAGCTAGATTTAAAGGTTGTACAGCTGTATTATCTAAATAATTTAAAAGAAGTTGTTGACCTACGAAAAGTACATCATTTGAAGGACCTCTTGTTGTTAATTTAGAGATAGTTCCACTTACTGGTGCATCTGTATTATTTTTAGCTACTACAACTAAACGTTTTTTATCTAGTTGATTATCTACATCATCAAAGTTATTAATATGATGGAACATAACACGTCCTTTGCCAATTAAAGTATCTTCATATAAAAGACCTTTTTGGCTTACAACTTCTGGAGAGTTACTCATCATGAGTAATCCCTTTGTATCTTCCATATAAAGTGCATCTGCTTCTTTATATGTTTGATAATTAGTTCCTTCAAAGTTATCTAATGTATCTCCAATTGTTCCATTTGTAAATTTATCTTCAAATTCTGTTTTTAATACTTCATCTGTAACTTCTACTGTAGTTTGTGCTTTTGTACTCCAATTTCCATAAGCATCTTTTAATTCTAATGTTACTATGTATTCTCCCTCTGTATAAATAGCAGTAGGTTTTGTAAATAAGTAATTGTTTGCTTGGTCTTTCACACTACGATAAGTCCATTTTTCAGCAGTAATTTCTTCCCACTCTTCATTATCATATTCATAATCAAAAGTAATAGGCTCACCTTGCTTATAATGACTCTTTACTGTTTCAAAGGTTGTTACCTTTGGGGCTTCGTTTGGAAGAATCATAATCATATGACTAGTCCAGTCACTCCATAGACCTTTTTCATCTCTTACTTTTAATGAGACTTCATAATAACCTTGCTTTGGTGTTTTGAAAATCTTCTCGAGACTAGATGCAGTTTTACTTGTGTTACCATCAATCATCCAAAGACGTTCTGTAATTTGATGCCCATCTGGGTCAAAGCTTAAATCCGTTACTTGTACGGTTTGCCCTGCTATATAGTTTTCCGCTTGAAACTCGAATTGTGCAATAGGTGCAGTATTAGGTTCTACCACTGGTTTTACAATTTCAATAGTACGTGTTTCTACTTTATAATTAATATCAAGTTGAAACTGCTCTGCCATAAAACGTAAAGGTAATAAAGTTGTTCCACCTTCAATAATAGGCATAGCCTCTATTACAACTTCTTGTCCATTTACATAGGCTTTAGGTTCAGTTGTACTTAAAACAACTTCTACTCCATCTTTAGTTACGATTACTTGTCTTGTCTCTGGTACCCATTTTACGTCAGCTTGTAAAATTTCTTCTCCTACAAAGCGAAGTGGTAAATAAGTACGTCCTTCTACAACCTTAGGTGCAACAAGTAATTCTTTCGCTTCACCATAAAGCCATACTTTAGTACTATCTAAAGTTAATATAACTTTATTTGGATCTATAATTTCTACTGGTGTTTCTTCTGGTGTTTCTTCTGAAGGCTGTTGTACAGTTCCATTATCTGTACTTTCATTTTCTTTTGAATCTGTGGATTCATTACTATTTTCACCATTTGGATTTTGGTTATTATCTGGTTTGGTTGTTTCTGTACCTTCATTTACTGTAGGATTGTCTCCTACAGGGTTGCCATCTTCACCTACTACAATGCCTGTATTTTCATTTTTGCTAGTTTCTAGTTTGTCTAATACTTCTTTTATAGGATCAACTTCGTTGGCACTTACATAAATTGGGCTCAAAAAAAGTGTGCCAGCCATGAATAATGCCCATACTTTTCGCATATCTTAACCTCCTTAACGGTTATCCATTGTCTGCTTTTGGGGAACATCTTTCATTTTAACACACTTCAATTTTTTATAAAGTCTCTTTGTTACAATGTTATCAAATTTTAATATTCTATATTATTTTAATAGGTCCACTATATAGTCTGTATTTTCATATTGAGGAAATTTTATCCTCTCAATAACAATACCACAAGGGAACTTAGCAAATATACAGTCTTCAAAAGTACCTTCTACTTCACCCTTATCCACTAATGTATTAAATAAAGCTTCTGCCTTTTCTTTATGACTTTCTAAAATAACATTATACGTACCTACATGCTTCATGTTTTTGCTAATTTCTCCTGTTTGTAGGCGCTCTTTTACCCTATCATTTTGCATATCAATCATAATATCTGCTAAAAGTAGGCTAGCAATATCTACACTTAAAATCTCTTTAATACGTTCTCTTAAAGCTATATCCTCTGTTTCATTATAAAGCTTTACTAGTCCAGTTAAATTAGCTAATCTTAGCACTTCTCCATTAGTCTTTTCAAAAATTACGCCCTCTTGTGTATATTTAAGTGTATCTAGTTGTTTCATCTTCTGCATTCCTTCCTCTTTTAACATTTTCTTTGATCTATATATTCCTTTACTTAAACTCTTTTTAGCTTATCACTTTTTAAATCCTTTTCCAATGCCTTTTAGGCCTTGTAGCCATTTTCTTAACTTACCTTTTCCTATATAATCTAGGTTTTCTTCCCCTTTTAATCTAGCTTCATACATTTCTATATCAGGTCTAAAATTAATAAAAGGGTAGACCTCTTCTTGCATTTTAATTATAGCTAAAATTTGCTCTATATCTTCTTCTGTATGAATAGGTAATTTAGAAACTTCATGCATAATATTATTTTTAATTTCATTTCTAATATCTGTTCCAAAATACTCACCTAAATCATATAATTCCTTACTTGCCCCATATAGATTAAGTAAACTAATATAGGCTTCTTTACCAAAAGGATAGAGTTCTATAGCATATATAAGCTGCTCCTTTATTAAGGCTTCATCCATTTTTCTATTAGTTGTGTCTTGTATAAGCCTTTTTGCTTGTTCTTTACATAGTTCTTCTTTATATGGCCTTTCCTTCAAAACCCCTTTTTCTATAAGTATATCTATAAATAATGTCTGCATCTGCATACATTGATTGTAGACTATAGCTGATAGATTTTTTATTAAAGTTTCATCCTCTCCTAATAGAGGCACTTTAATTTTTTCTCTCCAATCTCTATACTCTGCTATAAAACGTTTATAAATTATTTCTGGACTTACATCAAATATCCTAAAGTCATATAGCATTTCATTCGCTCTTTTAGCACCTTCAAAAATAACTGTATCCATAATATCTTTAAGCTTACTTATGTATTCATCTTTCGTTTTACATTGCCTAGTAACAGCTGTTTGAAAACGATAAACTTGCTGCTCTGCTAATGCCTTAAAAAACTTTCTATATAAGATATAAGTATTTTGCTCTTCATTTATAATTAATTGATAACCTAAAAGATAAAATATTCTTTCCATATAAATCCCTCCAGAAACAGTTCCTAATATTATTCATATTTTGTTTCTGGAAGAATATTACTAACCTTTATTGCCAAAGTCCTAATCTATCATATTGCATCATCCATAAGGTGTCTTGAATAACTCTTTCTTGCTTATTTATTTTATCTATTTCTTTTATACTACCCTTTCCATCTATCACAAAGTGTTCTCCATAAGCAGCTAGTTTCTTTCTTGCCATAAGCTGATAATTCATATAAGGATCTTTATGATATCCTATATAGTCCATTAATTGACTACTTAAATAAGTAGCATCTATAGTACCAAAGTCTTTTTTAGGTAGACCATAGTTATTCCATACTACAAAAGGTGTCTCATATAATTTGGAGCAATCTTTCGCATCGAAAGTACCTTCAATATAATGGCTATCTTTATATAAAGCATATTGTTCATCTAAGGCTGGTAAATGATCACCATATACTACTATAATAGTAGGCTCTTCTACATTAGAAAAATAGTTCACTAGTTTCTCTAATGCTTTATCTGAATCTTTAACACCATTTACATAGGTCGTTAAGCTACTCTTTTGTTCACTACTTAAATTAGGATGACTTACACTTATTCCATTTCCTCTATAAGTATCTGAATAAGGCATATGATTTTGCATAGTTACTACATGATAAAAAAGAGGCTCCTCACTTTTCTTCTCATAAATTCTAATAATCTCATCTACTAATTCTTCATCAGATACATAACCTCTTTTAAGTTTAGGATTCTCAAAATCTTCACTGGCAATAAAAGTATCAATTCCTAAGTTAGGGTATACTTTATCTCTAGAGAAAAATTCTTTTTCATATCCATGTAAGGCAAGTGTCTTATATCCTTCTGCCTTTAAAAGTTTTGCAAGGCTTGGTGTATTTTCATTTACAAATTCATTGTAAGCAATATTGTTAGGTCCAGTAAAATATACGGAGTTTCCTGTAAGTACCTCGTACTCTGTTTGGCAGGTCCTTCCACCATATATAGCAGTTACTATATTTCCTCCTCCAAACTCTTCTCTATAACTTTTAAAGGAAGCTAATGGATCAGCAGATAATTTTACTTCTTCAAGCTTAGTAACATCAAAGAAAGACTCACTCATTATCATAATAACATTAGGTTTCACAAAAGAAGAACTATCCCCCTTTTGGTACTTTCCTAAAATCTTATTGACTTTTTCTTTGGAATAACCCTTAGGCGGCTGAATCATTGAGTCTATAAGTTCTTGAGTAAAGCCTACTATAAATCCGTTTTCCTTATATTGTTCATTGACTGTTAGATTTGATTTAGAGTTTTTCATACTTTGCTCTTTAGGACAAACTTTGGCCCCTATAACAGCCGTTGTAAAAAATAGCATAATACACAGTATGCTTCCTGCAAATCTATAACCTTTTCTCCACTCTATCCATTTACATTTAAATGCACTTATAATAATGGTTATACATACTAAAACACCTATGACAACTTGTCTTTCAACACGTATATTCATTTCTTTACTAATACTTGCAGCTTCTCCAGCTAAAGCTAAGTCAGCAGGTACTAAGTACTCTCCACTGATAATAAACTTATAAAAGGAGATAACACATAAGGTCATATATATACCACCTACTATAAGTACACCTGTTCCAAGCCGATTAAATATCATAGAAAAGACTACAAGTAAACTAAAAAGAAGTATCCAGTTAGTTACAAAGCTTATAGGATAATGCCACGCCCATTGTATGCTTCCTAGAAAATCTTGTCTAAGTAGTGCCTCACCGCAAAACAAAATCAGCCCACTTAAAATAAGCATCCATACTGTACTTAAAGTAAAATATTTGCTTGTAAGCCTTCTATTAACTTTATTACTGTTCGTTTTTATTAGTTTTAGTTTTTCAAATATACTTGGATTTATTTTCATTTTCTCACCATATTCCTATAGTTCTCATTATAATATGTTCTTACACCAAGCAAGCATTTCTTCTTTTGACCCCTCTTGGCGGTCTACCACACCTATTAACTGATCTTTCCTAGCCCATATACGGTCTTCTTCCTTAGTATACCAGTAGAAACATCCTGCACTTTCTACCTTCTTAGTTAATCGCTCCACTTGGGTACGTCCAAAAAGCTTTTGTACATGATGATCATAAGCAAGTATTTCATTTCCTTTTTCTACATGGCTTCCATCTTTAATAAGAGAATTTTTATCTACTAAGTCTTGTACATGTAAAAAGGCCTTCTTCTCTTCTTTAGTTGTATATAGAGTAGCTGGACTTAGTACAACTTCATATCTAAGGCCTTCTTCAGCTTCTTCCCAATTATACTCTAACACCTTTTCATAAATTGGTATAACTTCTTTATCTTCTAACTGTTCTTCAAATCCCTTTATAAAAGGCTCTACTCTACTTATATATAAGCTATCACTTTGTTTAAATAAACTTTCTGCCTTTTGCATCCATTCATAAACTCTTATTTGGTCAAAGAGGAAAATGATACGATTATTTTTAAAGTGATTATATTTAAGTGGATACTGCATATACTCTAATAATTTCTCTAAATCTTCATAAGCATAAACTTCCCAAGTATCTGCCTTATCAAATTTTACTTCTTTTAATTTATTTTTATAATAATCTCCTACATAGATTTCATTTTCATAGACTAAAAATATAATTGTATCCATAATCTCCATCCTATTCTTTTCATTTAGAATCATTAACTATTGTATACCTATTTTTCCAATTAGACTACATTAATTTCTTATAGTATTTATGTACTTAACTTGCTATAATAGAATAAAATAAAAAGATATGTAAAAATGTATGAAACAACGAGGTGATTGATCATGTCCTCCACTTATGAGGAAGTATGTACCCTTTTATCAAAAGGGAAGTTTAAACAAGCAGAATCCTGGCTTATAAGTCATCCTAATAAAGATGATAAATGGCATTTTCTATATAGTAAAGTTTTAATGCGTAAATCTTGGTTTGACTCTGCTAAAAGTCATTTAGAAAAGGCTATTGCCTTAAATCCTACAAATGAAGGCTATAAACAACATTTGGCACAGTTTATGGCACGTCCTGGTCGTTATAGTAATGATTATTATAATGGTGGGCATTATAGAAGACGTAGTGGCTGTTGCTGTTGTTGCTGTGACGATGCTTGTAACTTTAGTTGTTTAGATCTTCTTTGTTTAGATACTTGCTGCGAATGTATGGGCGGAGATCTCATAAGTTGTATTTAGAGGAGGCTTTATATGTTCGGTTATATTACACCCCTTAAAGAGGAATTAAAAGTCCGAGAGCATGAAGCCTTTAAAGCCTACTACTGTGGACTTTGCTCTCATATTAAACAAAACTTTGGTCAAGTACCTCGTATGGTACTTAACTATGACTTAGTTGCTCTAGCCCTTTTGTTAGATGGTTTAAGTCCTAATAAAGCTTATTTACAAAAACGTACGTGTATGGTTCATCCGTTAAAGACAAAACCTATGATTGTTAATAATGAAGCACTAAGCTATGCTGCAAGTATGAATGTATCTTTAGCTTACTATAAGCTTCTAGATGATATACAAGATGAAGGTAGTTTAAAAAGTGAAGCCCTAGCTTCTTTACTTAAACCCTATAGTCTTAAGTTTAGCCCAGAAGTAACTAAAATTAATCACTTGATTGAAAGAGAACTTCATAATCTTCATGAATTAGAAACTTCTAAGGACTTTACTTCTATTGATGAAATTAGTCATCCTTCAAGTTTGATTGTAGCAAATATATTAAAGTACTACCCATTCCAATTTGCAGATGATAGCCCATCACTTAGAAAGAAACTATTTGACTTTGGTTATGCTCTTGGTAAATGGATTTATATTATTGATGCATTAGATGACCTTGAAAAAGATATGAAGTCAAATAAATTTAATCCTATTTGTGTTCTTTACAACCAAGAAAACTTTAGTTATAGCACACTTATTACTAAAGTACGTGAACCTATAAGCTTTACTTTATTAAATTGTGGTTATACCTGTAGTGAACTTTTAAAGTCACTACCACTTAAACGTCACCGTGTTATATTAAATAATATAATTAATCTTGGTATGATGGATAAATACAATAAAATTATTTCAACTTGTACACACTGTAAAGGAGGTAAGTAAATGTCTACAAAACAACTTGTAACAGGTAGTATTTTAACAGCTATCACTCTACTTATTTTGTATATGACTTTACTTATTCCAACCAATACACTAGCTTTACTTACCCTAGCTTCTATTACAGTTCCTGTTGCACTTATAAGGGAGAATATTAAAACCTCTCTTTTAGTTTATATAACCTCTAGTCTACTGGGGGTTATTCTTTTACCTTTAAATATTAGTCTACTTTATATTTTATTTTTTGGTTGTTATGGTCTTATTAAACATTTTATCGAAAGACTTAACCGTCTTCCTTTAGAATGGCTATTAAAATTTATCTTTTTTAATATTATGCTTATAGTAGGCTATACCTTCTTTGAGAATGTAATTACTCCAGGAAGTTTGGATGGACTTATTCATTTGATTAATAAGCTCCTTCCCAATTTAAATTTTCCTCCTATTCTTATTGCTTTCATCTTAGCTCAAGGGTGCCTTGTAGTCTATGATTATGCCTTTACCCTTTTAATTGATTTTTATTATACTTACTTAGATAAACATTTATAAATGCCAAAAGGCTATGTGCTTCTTTTACCAAAGCACATAGCCTTTTACTTACTCCATAAATGTGAAGGAACAAACCCAAATAATACTGGTGCTGACGAGCCATTTGGTAGCATATAAGTCCACTTAGCTGTATCTTGTCCTTTTACTTTACCTATAAGAGCTGCTAACTTTTTGCTACTGAGTACATTTTCACTTGGTACATCAAAAACCTTTTGATTATTCCATTTGATTGAACCAAGATAGCTACCTCCTCTAGCATTAAGAATAACTCCCATATCCTCTTTACTTTTTAATTCTATTTCAATAGGTAAACCATAGTTACCTTTATTATTAACAATCGCTCCTGTTAAGGCATCTTTACCTACTAACCATTCATCCTCATTGCCACCTATAACAATTTTACCTGGATTCTTTAAATCTTGTATATTGATACTATAGTGTCGTTCTATTACATCAAAAGTACCTCTAATATGCATACCTCTCTCTAAAGGTGCAAGTTTAGATATATTCTCCATCTTTGACTGTAAATCCATACTTACAACCATCCAAGTTATAGGGCCACTACTTTCAAAATCCAAAGTACCAGATATAACTTCTCCCTTGTTCCAAGGTTTTATATTAGAACTATCATAAATGCAAGTTGGAGTACCTGGCATAATAGCATAAACTTTTTCTGCCCTACCTTCAAAATATTCTCTTACTGCTGTTTGACCTGTCTTTAATATGTTCTTATGTGGTCCTTTAATAACTTCATCTTTTACCTTAAGTTCTATTGGTTCATTACTAGATGTAGTAGCAACTACCATTAACTTTTTAGGTATAGTCCCCTCATTTAAATGGTGTACTACTAATCTTCCCTTTCCTACACTTGTATCTTTGTAGAGTATTCCACTAGAATTAATAGTTTCTGGCGAATTACTTACTATAAGAGTCCCTGGTATATCTTCAACTTTTACATCTTCTAAAGCATCAAAAGTATTGTAATCCTTATCAATATAATCTTCTAATAAATCTCCTTGCTTACCTTTATTGAAAAGATATAATCCATTTCTTTCGATTTGTTCATTACTTACTTTAACAGTACAAATTCCTTTATTAGACCAATTTCCCCATTCATCTTGAAGTTCTAAAGTTACTTCGTAGGTTCCTGCTTTACTAAAATATTTAGGTTTACTAGATACAACATTGCTACCTGTTGTTATATTTTTATAACGCCATTTTTGACTTTGAATGCTAAGCTCATTTGTATTACTAAAATCATATATAAAATTTATCTTTTCACCTATATCATAAGTATCTTCTTCTGTCTTAAAACTTGTAATCGTAAAAGGCTCTAAAGGCTTAATCTCTAGCTTTTGACTAGTCCAATCACTCCAAGTTCCTTTTGAATCTTTAACACGCAGAAACACTTCCCTCTTCCCTGGGTCTACACCTTTTAATAAAGAAGAAATATTACTAGCTGTTTTTTTCTTTCCATTTATAAGAGTCATCCATTCCTTTTTGACAATCTTGTTACCACTTTTACTATAACTCTTTTCCTCTACTGTAATAGGTTCACTCTGTTGGTAACTCTCCTTTGTAAAAGTAAAAGCCGCAATCGGCTTTTCTACATGAACCTTTCCTTCCTCTCCATATAAACTCACTGGCACTAGCATACATATGAGGTATAGTATTATTATCTTTCTTATTTTTTCCGTTTGTATTATGCTCTTCATTTATCCTCCTGTTTGCGTCTTTCTTCTTTTGTTTATCTTATCTTTTTCTATTATTTATCTTTATTCTAGATATCTTTTGTATATTTCTTTGTATATTATTTTTTATAGTCCCTAATACTCATTATATCTTTTTATTGTATCATTTATTTACTGTCTTTAAAATATTATTACTCCCATTCTTCTCTTTATTATATTTAATATATGATTGAACATTTTTACTAAGTAATTAGTATTTAGCTACTCCTAAATATGAAGGACATCTAAGCAATAGAAAAAGAGCTATAAAGCCCTAAATAATCTCAGGTCTTATAGCTCTTCCTATATGTGTTATATTACTTATTCTTCTACAAAGACTATTTATATAACTCTTTCTAGTTTCTACTAATTTTTAACTAAAATGATTTGGCAATTTCTTTTGCTTCTTGAATGCCTTCATTTACTTTACCTTCAACATCTGCACCAATAAGGTCTACGTTTTCTATAGCAAGTGTCTCAACATCTGTTACACCAAAGAAACCTAATATTGTTTTTAAGTATCTATCACCCATTTCATATGGTGCATTAGCGTATTCTCCACCTCTTGATACAATATGAACAGCTTTTTTGTTTTCTAAAAGTCCTACTGGGCCTTCTGCTGTATATTTAAATGTAATACCTGTTACACTTATATAATCAATATAAGCTTTTAATATTGCAGGTATGCTTAAATTCCACATTGGTGCTGCAATAACATACTTATCTGCTTCTGCAAATTGGTAAGCATATTTTAAGATTGGGTCATTTTTACTTTCATCTGTTTTAGGTCCAAAAACTCTTCCTAAATCTGCTGGTCTTAGAAAATCTATTTTTTCTTCATATAAGTCTAATGTAATCACTTCATCATTAGGATTAGCTTTTTTGTATTCTTCTATAAATTGATCAGATACTTTAAAAGTTCTTGATTCACCTTCTGGTTTGATGTTTGCTTTAATATATAATAATTTGCTCATAATTTATCTCCTTAAGTTTCACTATATTCTAGTTTTAATTTGTTATTCATTACATTCAACACAACCTTTAGCATTATGGAGATTTTTAAGTATTTTTTTTAGTGCATTTAATACATAAATATACTCTTCTACTGAAAATCTTTCTCCATAAAGTTCTCGCATTTCTTGATAGGCTTCATTAACTAAAGGTGCAATTTCATTTCCCTTCTCTGTTAAATATAGCTTGTAAGCACGCTTATCTTCTAAATCTTTTTCACGCCTTACATAACCAACCTTCTCTAAATGTGTAATGGCTTTGGTTGTTGTTGCCTTTCCAATATGCAACATCTTGCTTAATTCAGTTTGACTTATACCTTGATGATTACAAATAACATATAAAAAATCTTGTTGACCACTTCCAATATCATAGCCTTCAAATTTTTTATTAATAATACATTGGGAATATCTATAAATACCCGCTATATATTTTCCAAGTGATTCTTTTTCCAAAGTATTCTCCTCCAATTAGTTGCATCTGAAACTAAATTAAATATAACACATCTTATTTCTAAATGCAACTAATTTTCATTTCCTTTTTTATAATTTTTTACTCACTTTAACCTTTATAAGTAACTGATGTTTCCTATTTAATACTTATCTACTTATATGTGTTCAATTCCTATATTAATTCTTTTATAGTACTTTATTTTATTTTTGTTATAAATCTGGTAGTTAGCTTACCAATTTAATCATCCTTTTTAAATATAAAATAAAGACTATATCTATTGATTATCACTAGATATAGTCTTTTAACTATTTATTTAACACTATAATTATATTTGAGAGTCTATATTATTCATAAACCTAGAACTACTCCAACTTTACTTATCTGTATAAAATCTTACCTTTGTAACATAATAGATATCATAAATACTGAAAGGAGTGGATATTATGAGTCATTTTAATTTTACTGTTTCTTATTTAGATTCCAATGGTGAAAAGCATGATAAACAAGTTTGTTTAGATAGCGTAGACTATGCAAAGCATTGCGAAAAAAACTATTCAGTTCTTATGCAAAATTATCCTCCAGATCAAGCAGAAAAACACATTCTAGCTACTAAAAAAACTTATATTCAAGAAACTATTGCTAATCAATTTAGTGAGCATACACCTTTAAAATATGATATTACAGAGATGATTAATACATTAGATACAGATATAAAGGTAGGTCAATAGGCCAACTAATAATTCTCCCATAAATAATTATATTATTTCACTTAGCTATTAACTAGATTCACATATATCTAGTTAATAGTTTTTAATTAATTGTAATTATCTTTGTACTACTGTTCCAGTTAACTTCTGCTCCAAGTTGCTCACTAATAAACCTAATTGGTACCATTGTTGTTCCATTTATAATTTGTGGTGCAAGTAGTAATGATTGTGGCTGACCATTTACTAAAGCCTGACGGCTTCCAATAGTTAAAACAATTGTATCATTACCTTGGTTTATAGTAATACGTTTATTCGTACTTTCCCATTCTACAGAAGCCTTTAAGTTTTCACTTACAATTCTAAGAGGCACAAGTGTTGTTCCATTTTGTATAAGCGGTGGTACAGGTGGATTTACTACTTTATTTCTTATAATAAGGCCAATCTGTCCCTCAGGTATAACTACCTGATTTCCATCACTATCCCCTTCACTACTTCCTAAGCTTTCGAAACTTACATAGTCAGCACTTACATAGCCTACTCGCCCATCTTCTAAACCTACTTCATACCAACCATTTGATAGGGCAAATAAAGTGAGCTTAGTGCCTTTTTCTAATTTAGCTAAACTGGTATAGCTTGTTCCTGGACCACTTCTAAAATTTAGATTGTCTTCAGTTACAAAGCCTACTTTACCTGCTACATCTCCTATGTTATTAGATGAGCTACCATTATTGCTATTAGAGTTATTATCATTTGTATTATTATCATCAACCGGTGGAATATTTATTTGTGGCCCATTATAATAAGCTGCTAGTTTATCTGCTACACCTTGTCTATTATTTATTAAGTCCCTCATACTAAAATAAATACTACCTTTTATTTCAGGATATTTTTTATTTTCTTCTAATTGAGTGATTATTTCCTTAGCTACAGAATCTTTATAAATCCCTTGGCCTATGTAAAGTTTAACATCTGTTCCTTTTACTTCATTTGACCACCATTTTACAAGTGTGTTGTAATTGGCTGTTTTATGTGTTGTTTCCCAATAAATTTGTGGTACTACATAGTCAATCCATTCATTTTGAATCCATGTTCTTGTATCTGCATAAACAGTGTAGTAAGATTCTCCTCCACCTGTAGCAGAACCTGTTGGATCATTTTTTTCATTTTTCCAAATACCTATTGGACTAATACCAAAGAGTACATCAGGATTTGTACGTTCTATTACTTTACTTACTCTACGTACCATATCATTAATATGTTCCCGTCTCTGGTTTGCTACTACACCATCTTTACCTTCTCCTTGTGGTAATGGGTAATTTGATGGATAGAAGTAATCATCAAAATGTATACCATCAATATCATAGTTTTCTACAATTTCTTTAACTGTAGCTTCAATATGTTGTTTAACCTCTTCCAATTCTGGATTATAGTATAATGCATTGTTATAAGTCATAACCCATTCTGGGTGAAGTCTTGCCGGGTGCGTTATACTAAGTACATTTAAATCTGTACCTGTTGAAGTAATACGATAGGGATTAAGCCATGCATGAATATCCATTCCTCTTTTATGTGCTTCTTCCACCATAAAGGCTAAAGGATCATATCCTGGATAAAGTCCTTGTGTACCTGTTAGTACATCTGACCAAGGATTAATATTAGAAACATATAAAGCATCTGCTTTTGGCCTTACTTGAACAATAATTGTATTCATACCTAATGCTTGCATACGATCTAGTTTATTAATAAACTCTTGTTTTTGTGCAATAGGATTGTTTTTCACACTTGGAAAGTCTATGTTGTATATAGTTGACATCCATACTGCTCGCATATCTTCTTCATGCTGTGCTGCTTGTACTTTATATGGCCAGATAGTTACTAAAGTACATATTATAAGCAGTGATAAAATTATCTTTTTCATCTTCTTCTCCTTACCTTTTATGTCTTATTATAGTCTCGTTTTATTTTAACTCCTTTATTATATACCAAAATATGTCTATTTAGGACATTGTCATGAAATCTTAACGAATTTGAAAGAAAAATGTATGATTTAATCCCTTTTGAAAATACTAATAAGGAGAATTTTCTTAGGAGGTTCATTATGAAAAATTGTTGTAAAGATAATGGTACGACACCAAGTAATCCAAAAACAGGTAATACTAAAAATCATATTTCCTCAAAAGCAGGCATGAAAAATCCTGATGCCAAATAACTTTTCATACTAAAAGAGGCTAAGCTTACTACTATTTGTAGTTGGCTTAGCCTCTTTAAATCTAACTTACCCTTTAACTGCTCCCATAGCAATCCCTTTAATAATGTACTTTTGACAAGTTAAATAGAATATTATAATTGGAATAATAGCAAGCACAAGCATTGCCATCATAGCTCCCATATCAATAGACCCATATCCACCTTTTAAATATTGAATAGCAATAGGAATGGTCTTATAATCTGTTCCAATAATTAGATAAGGTAATAAATAGTCATTCCAAATCCACATAGTATTGAGTATGGCTACTGTAATAACAGTAGGTTTTAATATAGGAAAAACTACTATAAAAAACATTTGTATAGGATTACATCCATCAATAAGGGCTGCCTCTTCTACTTCTATAGGAATAGACTTAACAAAGCCGCAAAACATAAAGACAGATAGTCCTGCTCCAAAACCTAGATAAATAAGGATAATGCCTATTGGATTATCTAATCTTAAAGTGTTAGCTACATAAGTAAGTGTAAACATAACCATTTGAAAAGGTACAATCATAGAAAATACAAATAAATAGTACAAGCCTTTAGTCCATATATTTTTCACCCTAATAATAAACCACGCTGTCATAGATGTAAAAAGTATAATGGCTCCTACTGAAAATAAAGTAATCCATAAAGACCATCCAAAAGCCTGTAAGAAACCTGTTTTTGTAATCCCTGCAATGTAATTATCTATACCTACAAAAGTTTCACCATTAGGTAGCATAAAAGGCGTATCACTAATAAAAAATTTTCCTTTAAAAGAGTTCATAAAAACAATGAAAATAGGTGCTACAAAGACAAATGCAAGTAAAGATGCCATACTAAAAAGCCCTAAGTTGGTTATACCTTTTTTTGAATTCCTTGTAGTCACTGTTTGATCAGTAGATAAAGTTGTAGTTTTTTGTGTCATTAGTGCTCTACCTCCCTTTTCCTTGTAAAAAGTAATTGTGGTAGAGAAATACACGCCACTAAAAGAAAGAAGATAACAGCTTTTGCTTGGCCTACTCCCTCCCAACCTACTTTGCCATAAAAGGTATTAAAAATATCTAATGCCATCATGGCCGTCTTATCGGCAGGTGCTCCAGCCGTAAGTGCTAAGTTCTGGTCGAAAAGCTTAAAAGAATTGGATACAGTTAAGAATAAGCAAATAGTAATAGAAGGCATAACAAGTGGGATTGTAATATTTTTTAAAATAGTCCAAGTAGATGCCCCATCTATTTTAGCTGCTTCCACTAAAGTTTCTGGTATACTTTGAATACCTGCTATATAGATAATCATCATATAACCAATTAATTGCCAATTCATTAAAATAACCAGTCCCCAAAATCCATACTTAGGGTCATATGTTAAGGTTACTCCCATCTTATAAAGTACCCCATTAATAATAAGTTGCCAAATATACCCTAGTACAATACCACCTATTAAATTAGGCATGAAAAATACAGTTCTAAATAAATTGGTTCCTTTCATTCCTCTTGTTAAAAGAAGTGCCAATAAAAAAGCCCCTAAATTTATAGTTATAACAGAAACGACTGCAAATTTACTTGTAAAGCCTAAAGCATTTAAAAACTCAGGACTAGAAAAAGCCCTATTGTAATTTTCAAATCCTATCCACTTAGCATCAATCACCGTTGTAAACTTAGTAAAAGATAGATAGATACCCATTAGAAAAGGAATAATAAAGGCAATTGTAAAAGCAGCTAATGTTGGTAATACGAAAAAAGGAAAATATTTTTTTAAGGTCTTCTCCATTTACTTCCCCCTCTTTTTATAAGTTATTTTATAAAAGAGGCCGACTAGCAGCCTCTTTATCTTATTTATTAATTTCCTTTTGCTGCATTTTCACTTGCCCAAGAATCTTTAACTACTTTAACTACATCATCCCAACTCTTTTGTCCTTGTGCATACTCTAAAAGTGCATCACCAAAATCATTTTTAAAGTCTTCACTTGGGAAGGCTGCAAATGTCCAAGCTACTGAAGTAACGTCTTTTTCCATCCAACGTAATACTTCTTTTGCTAAAGGATCAGCTGGTTTATCTTTATCTTCAAAAGTTGTAAATGGTGCAATAAATCCAAGTTCATTAGTTACATATGCCTTACCTGTATCACTTGAGAAAAGCCACTCTAAGAAAGCAATAGATGCATCTTGTTGTTCTTTAGATACTTTACTATTAATTGCAAAGTAGTTTTCTGTTCCAATACATAATCCTTGTTTTTCTTCTCCACTTATTCCTGTATAGATAGGTAAGTATTTAATAGCTTCTGGCTTTACTACGTTTCCAGACACCCCATTAATTTGTGACCATGCCCAGTTACCATTTTGTACCATAGCTACTTGACCAAGTGCAAATTCTGCCATAGAATCATCTACTGATTTACTACCAAGTAATGTTGGCTCTGAGGCTGAATTGTTAATATATAAATCAAAAATATTTTTGTAGTTCTTATCATATGTAAAGTTAATACTTGAAGATGCAAGCCCTGCTAAAATTGTATTATTGTAGTCTTTGTTATCTAAGAACTCATAGTAAAATGGTAAGTTTGCAAGGTGAGTTTGCCATCTCCATTGTTCCCCTGCCCCTAGTGAAGTTGAAGCAAATACCCCTTTAATACCAAGTTCATCTTTATGAGCTGTCATATCTTCTACTACTTTTGATAAAGTATCAAAGTTATTAATTTCCTCTGCTGAGCCTATAGAAACGACTTTATCTGGAAGTGCAAAGTATTTTTCCATAATCTCGTTGTTGTAAATAATACCATAGCCTTCAACTACATAAGGAATACCATATACGCCTGTGTCATTAGCTACAGCTAAACTCTTATCAGATAAATAACTATAGAGTTTTGTGTCTTTTAAGTTTGCGCAATAGTCTGCCCAAGATTCATAACCTACAGGACCATTAATTTGAAAAATAGTAGGTGCTTGTGACTTAGCCATTTCTGATTTTAATGTGGTTTCATAAGTGCCACTTGCTGCTGTTTCAACTTTTACTTTAACACCTGTTTCTTTGAAGTAGTCATCTGCAATCTTTTGATAAACTTCTGCAATTTCAGGCTTAAAGTTTAAAAAATAAATTTCTGTTGCTCCAGCTTTAGGTGCACAGGCTGCTAGTGAACTCATCATTGCCATACTCATAAATGATGCTATAACTTTTTTTGTTTTCATCTAAAACTACCCCCTATAATTAAACATATTTTCATATAGGCTAAAATTTCTAGTGAAGTTTAAGTTTCTTTTCAGTCTTGGTAACGTTTCCAATCTCTATATTATATAATACCATATTTTTACTATCTATTCAATACTTTTATTTTTTTATTCTGACTATTTGACAATTTATATTTTACTAAGTTGTCTACTTTATCTATTTCATATACAATAAGAATTATATGAGATATCCTCTAACATTTTATTTCTATTGATTTTTTTAATGGAAATACCAATTTAAAAATTCATTATTTATAAGGAGATTTTATGATTCAATATACAAGAGGTCAATTAAGTGACTATCCTGATTTATTAGACTTTGGCAACTATGTTTTTAAAATAGACTTTAAAGAACTCCTAGGAAAACTTTATGATAACAGGCCCCACCTTGCGCCTTATCATTTCATTACTAAAGAAGATGATCGTATTAAAGCTATGGTAGGTGCCTTTCCTCTAGATTTAAACGTAGCCAACACATCACTAAAAGGATTTGGAATTGGAACAGTTTCTGTTCATCCCTATAGTCGTGGCAAAGGGTATATGAAACAGCTTATGAAAAACGCTCTAGACTTTATGGTAGATGAACAAGCTGACTTTGCTGTACTAAGTGGTCAGCGTCAACGTTATGAATACTTTGGATTTACACCAACAGGCTGCAATATGTGCTTCAACATCGATAAAGTAAATCTCATTCATAAGGGATTTACCCATATAGAAGAGTTCACTTTACAACCTTTCACCCAAATATCTTCTACGGAATTAGCTAAGATTCATACTTGGCATCATCAGAAAACTTTACATAGCACAAGGCCTTTACAAGACTTTATTGATATTTG
This sequence comes from uncultured Eubacteriales bacterium, assembly GCA_900551325.1. GTDB lineage: Bacteria > Bacillota > Clostridia > Lachnospirales > Cellulosilyticaceae > Holtiella. The sequence continues at coordinate 67,354 of URVM01000011.1, forward strand.
CAAATCTTGGGAAGCTGCCCCTTATGCCCTTTATATAAAAGGAGAGCTAAAAGGTTATTTTATCCTCTGTGGAACAAGTATTCTTGACTTTTATTTAGAAGATATAGATCTTCTAGGGCATGCACTTTATTTTCTTATGCATGAATGTAATAAAACTGTATTAGAAATGACAGCAGGACTTCATATGCCTCAAGTACTTAGCTTACTTTTATCATTTGCTGAAAACTATAGGCTTACTACTTCTACTCATCTTCAAATATTTAATTACCAAAAATTCATACAAAGCTTTTTAGAATTAAAAGCTAGCTATGACACACTTATAGAAGGTACACTCATTATTGAAATTCAAAACTACACTACACTTTCTATAGAAGTAACAGATAAAATCCATGTGAGACCAACAACCCAAGCACCAGATATTAGCCTATCTCATTTAGAGGCTACTCACTTTTTATGTGATCCTATACGCTTTATTCCACCAACGCTTACTCATAAAGCAGCACTTATTCACTCTTGGTTCCCTCTTCCTTTTAGCTTTTGTCAGGTAGATAATATGTAAATACCTGATTTTATACATTTAAAATAGGGTTCCATCCTAAAATGTACGAATAGCCGTAGGAATGAATAATAATCTTATTTATATCAAAAATCCCTATGAAACTAGTTTACACTTACTAACTTCATAGGGATTTTTATTAAACTTTATAACTATTAATCATGAAACACTCTCAATAGCTTATATTATTTTTCTATTATTATTTATTAAATCTCATAACTTAATTTAATAAACTGATCAATATCTTCTTCTATTGTCTTAAGTGATGCTCTCCAAAACTCAATATCATGCACATCAATATTTGCAACCTTTGTAAGATCGGCTATTTTCATCTTACCTGTAAGGCTAAGAATTTTCTCATATTCAGTTGGGAAAGTTTCTGGTCTTTCTAAGTATTGTGCATATAATCCTTTAGCAAAGAGAAGTCCAAAAGCATATGGGAAGTTATAGAAGTTCCTTGTTGCATAGTAATAATGTGGTTTCCATGTCCACATATAAGGATGTAAAAATTCAGGGTCTAGTCCATCTCCATATGCTTCTTTTTGAGCCCAGAGCATTGTGTTCTTGATCTCTTCTACTGATAAAGGACTTGTTTTACGTTTTTCAAATACTTCTGTTTCAAATAAATAACGTGAGTAAATATCTATAATTGTTTGAGTTGCATCAGATATTTCAGTTTCTAAAATAGCAAGAGCTGCTTTTTTATCTGCTTCTTTAATAGCTGCCTTCTTTACAATGGTTTCACAGAAATTAGATGCTGTTTCTGCAAGTGGCATTGGATAGAAAGTATTTAAGCTTGTTTCATCATTTAAGCATGCGCCGTGGAAACCATGTCCAAGCTCATGTGCCATAGTAATGACATCACTAAAGCTATCGCCATAGTTGAGTAGAATTCTAGATTCTTTAATTGCACGTATTGTAGAGCAGAATGCTCCCCCTCTTTTACCTTCTTTAGGATAAACATCAAGCCAGTTTTCCTGGAAAGCTTTCTTTGCAAAATCTCCTAAATGGTCACTAAACTTTCTAAACTGATTTTCTACAAAGTTCTTGCCTTCTTCATAAGTATAAGTCATATTCGCCTCACTTACTGGTGCATATAATTCATAGAAAGGTAATCCATTTTTATAGCCTAGTAATTCAGCTTTTCTCCTTAAATAACTTCTAAATTTAGGAAAGCTTTCTCGCATAGCACTAAGCATAGCCTCTAATGTTTCTTTGTCCATACGTGATTGTTCAAGTGTCATCTCTATTGGTGACCCATAACCTCTTAGTTCACATGTAGTAAGTGCCTCACCTTTAATACCATTAAGAGCGGCAGCTACACCTTCTTCTATTTTCTTATAGGAAGCAATTTCTGCGTGATAAGCACGTTCTCTTACTTTCCTATCTTCATCATAAGCCATATTTAAAGCAACTGTTAAAGGATATTCTTTTACCCCATCCTCTTCTTCTATCTCAACTTTATGAGTAGAAATAATAAGGTTTTTATAGTTTTCCCAAGCTGAAGATCCTGTATTGCTAAGACGGGCTAAAATTGATTCTTCTTGTTCACTAAGCGTATGTGCATTATCTTCTACTATTTCATGTAAATAGAACGCATGGTCTTTAAGAAGTTTAGAACTTTCAATAAGTCCTTGTAAGTCTTTGATTTCACATACCCATTTACTAAACTTTGTCATAGGTCCTGCTAAAGCAGCTCCCTTTGTTTTTAAGATTCCATCATTTTTAATGGCTGCTTCATTTTTTGAATCTACACTAAGTGTAAGATGAGTAAAAGCACCTAGCTTCTCTTTATAATTATAGAGCTCTAAGTTTTTAGTTATAAAGTTTTCTAATTTATTTTTTTCATCTTCATGATTTGTTATAGCTTCATCTATCCATACTTTCATTTCTTCTTGTAATACTTCATATTGTTTTAAATCCGCTTTAAATGCTTCACTTTCAAATGATTCATATAAAGCTTTTAAACTCCAATTAGCTGTCATGATTTTATCTCCTTATCTTAATAATTTTATGTTTATTTAATATTATAGTTTAATTGATTAATTATGTCTATTAAATGTGATTTTAATCTCTCATGCATATTCCCTTTTTTCTTACAAATACTAACCCATATGACTTACTTATTGGAGGAAAATAATGAAACGTAAACTTATTTTATTTTGTACCTTTAGCCTTATCTTTTCTATCTTACTCCTTCCTACACTAGCACATACTCATTTACATGCTCATGAAGGAACTTCTAAATGTAGCACCATTCCTACTGATGCTGTTACATTAGAAAAAGCTCAAGTTGTAGCCATAGACTATGCTGATTGTACCTTGACAGTTATTCCAGAAGGTAAATCAAATATGATTAACAATCAAATTATTCTTAGAATTACTCCTGAGACACTTATTCAAAATAAGGTCAGTAAAAGAATTTATAAACTATCTGATTTAGAACCTGGTATCTATATTAAGGCAGTTCATTCTCCTATGATGACAAAATCTATTCCACCTCAAACAGTAGCTTTTACTATTACCATTTTATAAATCCATGAGTTAATATTTTTTCTTCCTTGCTATATGTGATATAATGAAACGGATAATTTATAAACGAAACCGAGGAAGAATTATGGATAGGATACAGCTAGGCGAAATTGCCTACGAAGACGGTAAATATTTGAAGGCTTTAAATTACTTTTTACAAGCCTATGAAGAAGATCATGATACGTATACACGTTTAAATATAGCTTTATGCTATCAAGCTTTAAATAATAAAGAAGAAGCCTTCTCTACTTATATGGCTATTATTGAAGAAGATCCCGATGAAGCTATGGCTTACTATGGTATTGCTTCTTTACATGATGATGCAAAGGATTATGACGCAGCCATTACTTACTATGAGAAAGCTATTGAAATAGATCCATTTTATGATCGTGCTTATTTCTTTTTAGCAAATGCTTATGATATTCAAGGCCAAACAGATAAAGCAATTGAAACTTACAAAGCCCTTTTAGAAATGATGCCTGATGACTTTTGGGCACTTACTAATTTAGGCTCTATTTATGAAACCCAAGGACTTGTTGATTTTGCACATCAAATGTTTAAAAGAGCCCTTCTCCTTGAACCTAATCATTCAGTAGCATTATTTAATATGGGGGTTGTTTCATCTAAAATGAATCGTTTAAATGAAGCCATTCACTATTATAAACAATCCTTAACTCAAGATAAAACTTATCCTTATACTTATCTAAATCTTGCTGTCTTATATAAAGAGCATGGAGAAATAGAAAAAGGACTAGATATCTTAACTGATGGTGTTAAACATGTAGAAGAAGGTTTTCTCTATTATAATCGTGCTTGTTTTCACGCTTTACTAGGTCATATAGATGCTAGTGAAAAGGATTTAAAACAAGCTATTAAACTTTATCCTGCCTTTCACGATTATGCAAAAAAAGATCCTGATTTAAGTGAAGTGCTCACTTTAATGTCTTAGTATCTATAAGTTATATAGCGACGATTATTAAACTTTATATAAAATGGACTATGAAAAAATATATCAATAGATTTGCAACAATAAATTGCAAACTTATATATGAAAAAGGCCTATGAAACTAGTATAATTACTAGCTTCATAGGCCTTTTATTTATTCTCCTGCTATTATAATACCTTTTAGACTTATAGCACTTGGACCTTTATAACCTTTTCTTATTTGTTCTTCTTTTGAGAGGAAAAGATTTTCTTGTACCTTCCCTATATTCCCTGATATAGAACCACCTGTAAGTGGAGTTGTGTTTTCACCATCATGATAAAGAGCTAGTCTTATTTCACCACCAAAATCTCCTGTAAAAGAATCTATTTGAAAATCAGAGAAGATAAGTACTTCTAAGTAAGCCTCTTGTTTGAACTCTTCTAAACTTTTACTACCTGGTGCAACTTCCATCATATCATAGTTACCGGTAGGCTCCATACCTAAGTAATATGCAAAGCGACTTGCACCATGAATGGTTTTAAGTACTCCTTTTTCTAAAAGGGTTCTATCTTGCATTTTTATCCCTTCATTGCTGTAAGGGGTTGTTGCTTTTAAAGTAATGTCTAACTGATCTCCAACAATATTTTTTCCTTGTACTTCATCACCTATTTTGAACTGGGAGTAACCTGGATAAATCATAGCAGATGCTGCTTTTGTAGCATAATATCTTAAAAGAGTTACTACTGGTTCCCCAGATAAGATTACATGATACTTACCTGTTTTAGGACTGTCTTTTGCCTGACTACGTAAAGTAGTTGTTTCTATTGCCTCTTTTACTTTCTCAGAAAGTGCATCACACTCTAAATCTTCATAATAAAAATCATGGTAAGTTTCTACATCATAAGGTGTCGTACACTGAATAACAAATTCACCTTTTACTTTATACTTTTCGTACGCTACATCTACACCTTCTGAATTGATAATATGTACCCTTTCCTTTTCAACGAAAAGTTCACTTGAGTTCATAAAAGTATGTGGGTGTGTATCGTATTTAAATAAAGCTTGTGTAAGCTTTTCTACACTTTCTTCTAAAGTATGTCTACTTAATTCATTCTGGATAACTACTTTTTCTTCTTCTCTACCTTCTGGTAATGGATAGTAGCCATTATTTACAAAAGATGCGGCATAATATGTTTCCTTAATAACCCTTTCCATCTCTTCATAGGTCATATTTGGATAAAGATTTGCTGTAGCAGAACCTCTCATCTTCTGGCCTTCTTTTTCAAAATCTTTATACAGTGTAATACTTATATTTGTTACATCCTTCATACGATTCATATCTAACTTTTGTTTAATAAAAAACATTTCTACAGACTCTGTGCCTGTTTCATTAATGAGAAATGTATCTATTTCATTTGCCTTAAGCGCTTTTAAAATTTGCTCTTTCATCAGTTATCCCTCCCTTAACCTAGTCTTACTTTTGCCTTAATATAAGGCCCACCAGTAGATACTTTCACCCATTCCTTATAGCCTTTACCACAGTATCCTGTACCAGCTAACTCTAAATCTTTAGATACCATAGAGATAGACTTTAATAAATCTGGCACATAACCAGTAAGTACGATTGGTGAAAAGACTTTACCTGTTAATTTACCACCTTTAATTTCTCTTGCAATACTTACCATACATTGAATACCCCAGTTTTTAGGGTCTTCCATTCCACTAGCACTTCCATCTAATAGGTAACCATTTTCTATAGAAGCAATCATTTCTTCTAAGGTAGATTCCCCTGGTTCAAAATAAGTATTTGTCATACGAGTATATGCTTTTCTTTCAAAGCTTTCTCTTCGTCCATTACCTGTAGGTGTAGTACCTAGTTGCATAGCTGTTAAACCATCGCTAATACCTTGTTTTAATATACCTTTATCAATAATAATACTATCTTGTGCTAAAGTCCCTTCATCATCAAAGAAATAAGAGCCTGTATTCTCTACACCTATGGCACCATCGTGCATAGTTACAAGTGGTGAGGCTACATACTCCCCTATATAATCTTTAGCAAGTGCACGATTCTTTACAAACATATCCATCTCTACACCATGTCCAAAGGCTTCATGAGCAATAAGCCCACTTACATCTGGTGAACAAATCACATCATAGGTACCTGGTGTGATAGTCTCACTATGAAAAAGTTCTAAGGCTGTTTGTACCACCTCTTCTACATGATCTTCCATACTATCCATAAGTTCACTACCACAAGCACCTGAAAATCCTTTGTAGAAATAATTATTTTTATCCTCTTCATGTGCCATACACATCATAGCCCCTGTAGACCACATAAAGCTTTGTTCTAAATCTTTGTTAGGTGAAAGAAATACTTTGCTAATTTGTAAGTATTCAAAGGTTACACTAAAGTCAATGACTCTTTCATCTATGTTTTTTCCTTTTTGATGAAGCTTTGTTAGTGTATCTATAATCTTTTCATCTCCTAATGCTTTAGGATGGATTTCTATATCTGTACATTTAGATAGCTTACAAGATTCTTCTTCTATTTTTGTATAAGACTCACATTGTACTGTATCTTTTAGGTCTTGTGGTAATTTCACAAGGCGTTTAATATGTTCTACAATAGAATCTATCTTGTCTCCATCTATTTCATTAAATACAAACTCACTATAAGTAGTTCCATTATAAACTTTTACTACAAATCCTCTTTCTTCAAAAGCTCCATTTGCAATAACTGTGCCCGCACCTGATACACGGTAGGTCTTTCCACTTGCATCTGAACCTAAAATAGAAGCATAAGGATATAGAGCTAATAACTTGCCTAATAATTGCTCTATATATGTTTTGGCTTCTTTTAAATAAGAACTCATTTCTATTTTCATTTTGCACCTTCCTTTTCTAAAACTCTTTTTCTAAGCTTATCTTTCCATTTTAACTGTATCTTAGATATATACATTATATTATTTAAATTTTTAATATACAACATACTATTTATACTATTCAAAACTAATTTGTCTGTTTAGGTCATATACATTTTTACTTGGCCTATGTTATACTAGCCTATATTACAGATTTTATATCTATTAAATAAGGAGGTAATCTATGAAGTTCTCCAACTTTCATATACGTATAGGCAACAAGGAAGTCCGTGGTATTTGGGGTGCTATTTTGGCTATCTTAATCCTCATCCCTGTGCTAACCTTAGTAGGGTTTATTTTAACAGCAGTCTTTTCTATTGTAGGTGTTGTATTAGGTATCGCTTTTACCCTTATACTTGCAGTTATAGGAGTAGCCATCCTTGTTGGACTCATCTCACTTATTCTTCCTAAAAGTTGGCGTGAAAAATTAGGTATCTATGTGAATTTTAGTCGTACCAAGTCTAAACCACATAAACCTACTACAACTCCAGATGGTAAGCCAATAGTAGATGTAGATTTTAAAGAAGAAGATAAATAAAAATAGGTTACCTCTTATCTCATTAAATAAGTGGTAACCTTTATTTTATTTAATTATATTTTGTTTTCTATACTGAAAAGGTGAAATACCATATTTCTTCTTAAAGCATCTTGAAAAATAACCAATTTCTCTAAAGCCACAAGAATATGCAATTTCTGTAATGCCCATCTTTGATTGAATAAGTAAATGGGTGGCTTTCTCCAACCTAAACTCAATCAAATATTCTTGTGGGGAGATCCCTAATATTTTCTTAAACACTCTAAATAGATAAGTTCTTTCTATCCCTATATAGTTTGCAATCTGACCAATACTAATATTATAAGAATAATTGTTTTGAATAAACTTGGTAGCTTTATTTACATATTCATCTTGTGGGATAATAGCTGGCTCTTCATCTCTCATTAAAATAGCAAAAAATAAGTAAGCATAACCTATTTGTTCATATTCATTTACCCTATACTTAGCTCCACCAAGTGCTAGTTTGTGTAAAATACGCTGTAATTCCTCGTCTTTAGTATAGTTTAATATAGGCTGACCCTTACTTAAACCACATTCTTCTAATAATTTACTTGCGTGCTTTCCATTAAAACCTATCCAATAATATCTCCATGGGTCTTCATAATCCGCTTGGTAAAAGGTAATCTCTCCAGGTGTAATGAGAAACCCTTGTCCCTGACCTAACTCATATGTATGATTTCCTGCAGTGAATTTCCCTTTTCCCTTTACAATATAATGGATAAGGTAATGGTCACGAATAGCAGGTCCAAAAGAATGCCCTTTATCACAAACTTCCCAACCTGGTTGATAAACATATAAATCCTTCGTTTCATTATGGAAGCTTTCCATCTGATTCCCTTTCCCTCTACTTTCATTATTTCTTATATTCTATATGTTACAACATAAGTACAAATTTTAGCAACATTCCACTCTTTCACTTTCACCTTTTAAGTCTTATGCTAAAACTATAAATAAACTATTTTCAGGAGGGTTTTATGATTAAAATAACTTTTTTAGGTGCAGGCAGTACTGTTTTTTCAAAAAATGTTTTAGGTGATTGTATCTATACACCAGAATTAAAAGATTTACATATTGCTCTTTTTGATATTGATCCTATACGTCTAGAAGATTCTAAGCGTATGCTTGATAATATTAATAAAAACTCTGGTAGAACAGATGTAACCATTACTTCTCACCTTGATCGTAAAGAAGCTTTACAAGATGCTAAATATGTAGTCAATGCGGTTCAAATAGGGGGATATGACCCTTGTACAATTACAGATTTTGAAGTTCCTAAAAAATACGGCCTTAGACAAACTATTGCTGATACTTCTGGTATTGGTGGTATCTTTAGAGCACTTCGTACTATTCCTGTAATGGATGCATTTGCTCGTGATATGGAAGAAGTTTGTCCTGATGCTTTATTTATTAACTATACAAATCCTATGAGTGCCCTTACTGGCTATATGCAACGTTATACCTCTATTAAAACTGTAGGACTTTGTCATAGCGTTCAATCTTGTGTACCTGAACTTCTTAAAACACTTAAGATGGAAGAATACAAAGATAATTGCAAATGGGAAATTGCAGGAATTAATCACCAAGCATGGCTCCTTAAAATTACTGATTTAGAAGGTAATGACCTGTACCCAGAAATCAAAAAACGTGCCAAAGATCCAAATGGTGATTACAACAAAGATTGGGACTTAGTACGCCTTGATATGATGGATCGTTTTGGTTACTACATCACTGAATCTAGTGAACATACTGCAGAATATACTATGTGGCATATTAAATCTAAGTATCCTGAACTTATTGAGAAATACAAAATTCCTCTTGATGAATATCCTCGTCGCTGTATTAATCAAATTAATGGTTGGGAAAAAATGCGTGATGAATTAGTTCATGATGAAAATCTTACTCATACTAAATCTCATGAATTTGCAGCTTATATTATTAAAGCTATGGAACTTGACCAACCTTACCGTATTCATGGTAATGTATTAAATACAGGGCTTATCACTAACTTACCTAACAATGCTTGCGTAGAGGTAGCCTGTCTTGTAGACCGTAATGGTATTAATCCTTGCTATGTAGGTGACCTTCCAGAACAATGTGCAGCTATTAACCGTACTATGATTAATGTTCAACTCCTTACACTTAAAGCAGCTACTACCCTTGAGAAACAATATGTTTATATGGCAGCTATGCTTGATCCTCATACAGGTTCTGAACTTTCTATGGATGAAATCAAGTCTTTATGTGATGACTTATTTGAGGCACATAAAGATTGGTTACCAGCTTACAAATAAAATATTTTACTTACTTAATGTAAAATTTAAAGGCTATACCTTTTGCAGGTATAGCCTTTAAATTTTATTTTAGAAAATGTAACCATTCTCTATTCTTAGAGTCTAGCTGTATAAAGTTTTCATTTAATCTTTCGTCTAAAAATACTTGAAGCATTTTATCAAATCCATCAGCAAGGGATAAACTATGTATACTTTCAAGTGGTGTCCAAAATACTTCTCCCTCATCTGTTCTTTCAAGAAGCTCCCCACTATAAGTAGAAGTTTTAAACAGAAAGACTATATAACGTTTACTTTCCCCACACCAATCCTTTACGCCACATAGTGTAATATCTTTAATATCTAAACCAGTCTCTTCCTTCACCTCACGAATCACCGAATCTGTAACAGACTCAAAAGGTTCTATATGTCCTCCTGGGAAAGCAATTCCTCTCCAACCTGGCTTAACTCGGTTTTGTACTAAAACCCTTTCTGTCTTTTCATCTTCAATCATACACATATTAGTAAGTTCTACATATTCCATTTCAAATCCTCATTTCTATTTAGCTTTAGTAAAAGGTCTTACTCCTTTATCATATTAATCTCAGCTTCATTACTTACAAAGCCCATACTTTGATAGAGATGTATAGCTCCTTCATTACATTCATCTGCCATTAAGAATGCTCTTTTTGCTCCTACCATGATTCCATAGTTATATGCCTTTTTGATTAATTCCCTAGCTATACCTCTTCCTTGATACATAGGATGTACAGCTACTTCTCTTATCCATAAAATTGCACCCTTCTCACTTTCATGACCGTAAGTCGCTACACAAATCATTCCTACTATTTTATCCTCTATCTTTTTAACAAATATCTTACTGTTTCTAGCATACTCTGGCAATGCTGGTTCTTTTCCTTCCATCCAATTAGCTATCCATCCTGCTGATTGACCAGAAAATCCTCTACTTTGTCCTTTGCAAGCTAAGGTAACTTGTGATACACTCTCACACTCATCTTCTTGCATAACTTCTATTAATAAGTCCTCTTTAAAATTATCTTCTAGTCTTTCTAATTGCTCTTTAATACTCCCTACAAAATACTCATTCCATACAGCATACATTTTAAAACCTATTTCTTTTAAGTTTTCTACCCACTCTTTAGGCACAAATCCTATTAGCCCCTTAGTGTCCTTGATCTTCTCTAAATTTACTAATATATCTACCTCATTACACGCCCAATGGTATTTATAAAATTGATCTTCTACACTATAACCGTGGATCAAAATAACCCTATCGTTATTATATAGAATATTATATTCCTTTATTTCTTCGTAATCCGTATAGGCTAACGAATGATATTTAAACCTATCTAAACTATTTTTGATTGCTTCATACTCTACTATTGTAATCATGATTTCCCCCTTTAATTATGTTTATATAAACTTAAATTTTTATTACTTCATCTGTGTTTTATTCTTCTAATTAAGTTTTATTTTTGACTCAACTCCCCATCTTTTTTAGCATCTTGCTCCTTATAGTATGCTTTCACTAATTTATCGACCTCTTCTATACGTTGTTCTAAACCTTCTTCATAAATATCACTATATAAAAAATCATTCACTCGGACTTCATCATCAGATCTTGGTTGTTCACCTTCTTCTCTAGGTTTTTGAAGTACAAAATCTATAGCATAGAAAGGTACACCTTCTTTATCGAAAATATTTTTTATATCTAGTAATATTTCAGCTACCCTTTTCACACTTACATCCTGATCCTCAGTGTAGAATATAATATGTCCTGCCTCTTTGCCAAGTTCTTCTATATTATAGTCTTTATCTAATTCTAAACTTTCTATATCTATACCATATATAGGACCAAAATAATCCTTATCCTGTACCACTTCTTTTATTTTAAGCTCTCCAAAGTCAATGTCGCTTTTATATGGAAAATCCACACTTCCAAATACACCTTCTACCATAGAACGATAAACTTTATCAATTCTTTCATATGTATTCCATCTTTTAACTACATTTCCTTCATAAGAGTCATAGCGCACCTTACCATTTTGTGATATATCTATTGAAAAATAAGTATCTATACTTATAGGAGATGTAACATAAGCATGGTAACGCCCATCCTTAAAACTATAAGAAACATCAGAAACCTCTAGTTCCATATGAGAGTAATTAGCCTCAATATATTGTTTGGCTGTATTCTTAGCAATCATTTTGGAAATAGGATTTCCAACAAGACTATTTGCTACCCATAATATACCACCTATTAATGTAAAGGCTACTACACCTGCTAAAATCTTTATAAATTTATTCATATTATTTCTCTTCCTTTCTAAAAGCAATAAAAAGTAAGAAACCAATTAAAACACCTAAAGCACATAATCCACTATAAATAAGTGCCCAAAAGCTAGGTGCCACAACTACTGCTCCCCACTCAGCTCTATCAATCATGCCTTCCAGCATATACTTAATAAAATGCCCTACATAAACAATTACAAAAATCATAATTGGTAAATAATAAGCTTTCTGACGTAAAGCAAAAAATCCTATTATACCAATGGCAGGCATAATGAGTACATTATAAAACATACCTGCACTTTCAGTAAGTCCAACACCAACAAATACACCAATCAAAATTATTGCCATTGCAATTATAAAAAGTTGTTTTCGCATCCTTGCACCTCCTTTAATTACATCTAATCTATTATTTTTTTCATCTTGCTTCCAAACAACCATACTTCTATTGCTAATAAGACGATTAAAGATAGACTATAAGTTCCTATCTCAACTTGTTCTTTTAGCATCAAACAGTACAATGTATCAGAAGGTACAATGAAGAACCATTTAGTAAAAGTACTTTCTCCTAATATACGTAAAAAGGGAACGATCAAAATAAGACTAGAAAATTTCATAAAGGTAAGCCCTTGGATTTTGTTTTTACACACAATTGTCAAAACACCTAGCGCTAGGGGAGTGAGCAAAAGTATTTGTAAAATAATCATTATCTTCCCTAAAGAGTTTAAGGATATATCTATTCCTAATATTAGAGTTAAACTCCCTATTAAACTTATTCCTAAACTCACTATCACCCGATAAAAAAAGTACCCCTTTAACCCTATAGGACTTATGGCATAAAATCTAAGCATATTTTCATCTTTATCATCTAACACACGAAACCCCACACCCATTCCACTTGTAATGACTAGCATTGCTACAAATAAATACTTTATATAAGGAAGAAAAGACTGTAAAAAGTTTAATCTTATCAATACAACTCTATAAGCTATAAGCATAATAACAGGAATAAATAAGCAAATGAGTGTCATTGGATCTTTCTTCAAATAAGTTAAATCATTCTTAAATAGTGTCCCCATAATCTTCCTCTTTTCAACTTCTAAATATACGGTTTATTACAACCTGCTGGGTTAATTTAAAAACTATACCAAGACACACTATTAAGTAAATAAAGTCTTTCCACATAACCCCTTCACCCTTTATTCCACGACTTATAAGACACATTACACTATAAGTAGGTATAAACTTAAAAATTTGAATATCCAAAATACCTAAGTAATTAAAAAAAGGTGGTGCTACTGCCATACAAGCTATGCTCATGAAAATAAGAAATTGATTGCTACTCTTTGAGTAAGCCCCCATTATCATGCCTAGTAAAGTAAATAAACTAGCCCCTAGTCCTAATCCTACCCATAAAGTAAGAAGATTGACCTGCTTTCCAACTGTTACTATAGCAATGACAGTACCTAGAATAAGAGAAATAAAAAGAAGTGATGCAACTTTACTTATAATATAACCTTCACTTCCTAAAGGCGTCACGCCTATTCCCTTTGGGACACCCTGATTCTTTTCTAAAAGTAAAATGCCACCTACAAAAATCATGCCAAGAAAAGTCGGGTCTGTTAAAAGCACTAAAGTTGTTGCTAGCTCTTTGTAAGGTCCTGGTACATAACTTAAGAGCACAATATATAGAGCATTAACTACAATATATAGGGCATACATACCATTTTTACAATGAAGTCTCATCTCATGCTTGGTAAAATGCCATATATATTTTAGATAGCTATTTTTCTTTCTATTTATAACTATATGCTTACTCCCACTCACTTCATGTGAACTCATACTAACACCCTTCCTGTTACAAGGGTAAAAATCTCCTCTAAGCTTTTAGTCTTTGTCTCTAAACTTAAGACTTCCCCCTGTTTAAGTGCCTCTATAAAACACCCATTATTCCCTAATCCCTTAAGTGGATAAGTAAATTTCCCCTTTGTAGTTATCAACTCAGCTTCTTCTGTGCCATATTTAGCTTTTAGCTCACTTGGTGCACCTATCTCTTTGATACTACCTTCTACAATAAAGGCTACCTTGTCACATACTTGCTCTGCAAAAGTCATATTGTGAGTGGTGAGTACCACTGTTTTACCTTGTTTCTTATAATTTTCTAAGCTCCGCCTAATAATAGCTGTATGGTTAGGATCAAGTCCTGATGTTGGTTCATCTAAGAAAAGAATCTTTGGCGATCCAATTTGTGCACGACAATAGTTTAGACGCATCTTCATCCCCTTTGAAATCTGAGATACTTTTTTATGTCTGTGTTCAAAAAGTCCCACTTCCTTTAAAAGAACATTCCAATCAGCAGGATTCTTATATAATCCTGCAAAAGACTTAAGATTTTCTTTTACTGTAAGCTGTTCATATAAGTTAGGTAGTTCAAAGCCTACTCCTATCTCTTCATAATACTTAGTTCCTTGCTTAGCTACTTCTACTCCCATAACACATACAGAACCACTATAGTTTTTCTCAAGTCCTAAGAGTACTTTTTGCAAAGTACTTTTACCTGCTCCTGAAGGCCCCAAAAACCCAAATATTTCCCCTTCTTCTACTTTAAAGTTAAGCCCCTTTAACGCTTCCTCTTTAGCTTTTCTATAAGTAAAGTGTAATTGTGCAACTTTAATCATTTCATTCTCCCCTTTTACTACTTTCAAATTTTCGCCCTTACCTAATTCCTTATTGTATCAATTGATCTTAAATTAACTTATCTTAAACAAATTTACCTTAGACTAATTTACCTTGGGTTAATTTATCTTAGATTAATTTATCTTAAATTAATTTTCTTTAAAGTAGCCTTATTCTGTATGAATCTATTTTTAATCTTTAACCCCTACTTTCCTTTAAGCATACCTAAAATAAATAAATTACAATATTCAATAAAGGCTTTTTTCCCTTCTTGTAAACTATGTTGACTCTTACCTATAAAAATTAATGCTTCTAAAAAAGATACAGCCAACATCCCTGCTAACTTTTCTTTCTTCACATCTCCTAAATGCTCTAATATATGCTCTTTCCCCAACTTTAAAAATTCTTTCCTATAGCTTTCATATTTCGTTCCAATACATCCTTCCATTAAAATAATAAACGGTTTACTAAGTAGCCTATCAAACCCAAGCTGTTCAAAAGCTTCTTTAAACTTTTCTTCATTCCAAGTTTCAAGTTCCTTCAAATCCATAAGTGGTCTATCATGTTCTTTAAAAAATCTTTCTATAGTCTTAGGTAGCTCCCCCACTACTGCATCTAGTAAGGCTTCCTTACTACTAAAATAATTATAAAGATTCCCTTGTGTAGTATTCGCCTTTTTTGCAATGCTTCGCATTGAGGCTTCTTTAAATCCTCTTTTTAGAAATTCTTGTTCTGCTATGTTTATAATACTCTCACGCATTTCTTCTTTAAGTATTTGCATAAAAAAATCCCCTGTTCATTTTTCCTTAAGTATAGGCTTCTTCTATACTAAGGTCAATGAAAGAGGATTATTAAAAATCAGAACTTAACATCTGTTCATTTTTAGTTGTTATCTCTTCTTTTAAAGTATGTTTCCATACTATCTTTACAAATTCCTATCATTTGATCCATCTCATCCTCTGTTATGCTAAGTGGTGGATTGAAGTAAAGGACATTCCCTAGTGGGCGTAGTAAAAGTCCTTTAGATACAGCTATTTTATAAATTTCATAACCTACTCTTAGTTCACTTGGAAAAGATTCTTTTGTTTCTTTATCTTTTACTAGTTCAATAGCATTAATAAAACCAATGTGTCTTATTTCTCCTATATAAGGAGATTCTTTAAAAGCTCTTTCTACCTTCTTATAGAAAAGTGCATTTCTTTCTGGTAGACATTCAAGTATTTGTTCCTCCTTAAAAATATCTAACACAGCTAGTGCACAACTAGCTCCTAAAGGATTCCCACTATAAGTATGGCTATGCATAAAAGCTTTTCCTTCTTGGTAATCTCCATAAAAAGCATCATAAATTTCTGTAGTAGTTGCCACTAAGGCCATAGGCATATATCCACCTGTTAAGCCTTTTGATAGGCAAATCATATCTGGACTAATCTCTGCATGCTCACATGCAAATAGTTTTCCTGTTCTCCCAAAACCTACTGCTATTTCATCTGCTATAAGATGTATCCCATACTCATTGCAAGCTTGTCTTAACTTCTTCAAGTAAAGAGGTGGATAAATCTTCATTCCAGCAGCTGCTTGTACTAAAGGTTCTACAATAAAGGCAGCAACTTCTTCTCCACATGTTTCTAGTACCTCCTCTACCTTGCTAAAACACTCTGCATGACAGTTTTCTCTACATAAACCATAAGGACAACGATAACAATCAGGTCCTTCTACCCTTGTCACATCTATCATAAGAGGTTTATACACTTCTGTATAAATATCTAAATCTCCTACAGATAAAGCGCCTATAGTCTCACCGTGATAAGCATCTGTTAAAGCCATAAACTTCTTTTTCTGTGGTTTACCTATTTGAGCATGATAATGATAGCTCATTTTAAGGGCTGCTTCTACAGCCGCTGATCCATTGTCCGTAAAGAAAAATTTATTTAACCCCTTAGGTAATAATGGTGCTAGCCTATCACATAACTCTATAACAGGTTTATGTGTAAAATTAGCAAAAATAACATGCTCTAAATTTTTTAGCTGATTAGTCAAGGCCGCATTAATCTTAGGGTTACAATGTCCAAATAAATTACACCACCAAGAGCTTACTGCATCTAAGTAAGCCTTTCCATCTATATCATAAAGGTTGAGACCTCTTCCCTTTTCAATAACAATAGGCTTAAAGGTTTCATAGTCTTTCATTTGAGAACAAGGATGCCATATGTACTCTAAATCTTTTTCCACATAATCCATATCTATATACGTCCTTTCATCCTCTCTACTCGTAAAGACTAATTAATTTTTCTACATCTATCTCTACCTTTTCGTCTGGTTCGCTTACTTTAGGGATAGTAGCAACAACTTCTACCCTTGTTAGTCTTTCTATCATCTTTTTATTATCTTCGTATAAGATATTTCCCTCTTCATACTCATTAAGAATAATCCCTTTAAGAGGAATGCCTAAATTTTTAATATAAGCTACTGTAAGTACTGTATGATTAATCGTTCCAAGTCCAGCTCTTGCTACAATGATTACTGGCAGATTTAAGAGCTTAATAATATGCTCTAATAAAATAACTTCTTCTCCATTTACTTGAATAGGGCATACTATGCCCCCACTACCTTCTACTGTTACCAAATCATAACGTTTACAAATAGCCTTATAATCTTTTTCTATCTTAGTAAGCTGTATAGATTGTTTTTCTATTTGCGCGGCTAAATGAGGTGATACAGGTGTATGGAAAGTATAAGAAACGCATTGATTATAATCTTCTTTTAGACCTGCCCGAGTCAACACTTCTTTAGCATCTCCTGGAATGAGTTTATCACCTTCATAATAAGCACCACTTAAAGCTGCCTTATAATACCCTGCATGAATGCCATATTTCCTAAATGCAGCAACTATATGAGACGTTACAAATGTTTTTCCAGCATCTGTATCTGTTGCTGTAATGAAAAGTCCTTTACTCATTTAAACTCACCTCATATCCTAAAGTACTAAGAAGCTTAAAATCATCTTGAATGGTGTTACCACAAGTAGTTAAAAGATTACCGCTTATAGTTGCATTAGCACCTCCACTAAATGCAAGACGTCCTGCATCTGTAAGTTGACTTCTTCCTCCTGCTAAGCGAATCTTTGCCTTTGGATGAATGAAGCGATAAATAGCTATTGTCTTTAAAATCTCTTCTTCCGCAATAGGTATTACCCCCTCTAGTGGGGTTCCTAAAATAGGTACTAATATATTAATTGGAATAGAACAAACTCCTAGGTTTCTAAGTTCAAACGCCATATCTATACGATCTTTCATAGTTTCTCCCATACCAAATAGCCCGCCACTACATACTTCTAATCCAGCATTTATAGCTGCCTTAATTGTAGCAATCTTTTCATCATAAGTATGAGTAGAACAAATATATGGAAAATACCTTCTAGATGTTTCTAAATTATTATGATATCTTTTTACACCTACAGCCTTCAGTTTTCTTAAAGTATCTTCATCTAATAAACCATGTGAAGCACATAATGAAATATCTACTTCTTTATTCAGCCTTTCATATATGGCTAAGATAGCTTCTACTTCTTTCTGACTTAAATGCTTCCCTGAAGTTACAATGGAATAACGAAGTACCCCTTCTTCTTCATGGGCTTTTGCGTCTTTTAGGAAAACTTCTGTTTCTTTTAAAGGATAAATTTCTGCATTACTTCTATAATGAGCTGATTGAGCACAATACTTACAATCTTCAGAGCATGCTCCACTTTTACCATTGATAATGGAACATAGATCAAAGTTATTACCACATAAATTTTCTCTAATCTCATTAGCATAAGTACTTAATAACTCTTGTTCATATGAATCAAGCTTTAGAGCTTCTTCTTCATTAATGAGGTAATCCTCTTGAATAATTTTATCTTTTATACTTTTAATCCACTCCATTTATGTAGCTCCTTTCTACTTTAAAATCTTGGTTAAAGCTTTATTAACTAGATTTTTATCTTCTTAAGCAATGGCTCTTGATTTTTTCAAAACAGGTATAAGTTTTGTCCCTAGAAAAGCTGTTACACCACATAATATTAAGTCTCCAGGTGCACAGATAATGGCACCTCCCCATAGAGCAGCCCAAATCCCCATTTCATTTCCTATGTAAAAATTATAGATTACGTACATATAAGCAACACCTAAAGCATAAATAATCAAAAGTCCCACTAAAGAAGCAATAAATAAATTTTTAAAGCTAATTGTTTTCAAACACTCCATTATCTTTCCAATGACATAAGCTCCCACTATAAAACCTATTAAATAACCAAAAGTAGGCTTAAAAATATAATGAAGTCCTCCTCCTTCTGTAAAAACAGGGATACCTATTAATCCTACCAAAACATAAATAAGCTGTGATAAACCTCCTATCTTGGAACCTAATAAGACACCTGCTAAAGCACAAAATAGGAATTGTAATGTAAAAGGAACAAGTGGTGGTGGTAAAGGTATTTTGATGAAAGCCCCTATAGCAGTTAATGCTGCAAATAATCCGCACAAAATTAATGTTCTCGTGTTAAATTGAGTTGTATTTTTCATATATTTCCCTCTCCTTTATATAAAAATAAACTATCATATACAAAAATATAAGTCAACTTAAACGGTTATTTAAGTTGACTTATTCTATTTTATAACTTTTATCATTTACTAATTCATCTTTAAAGATATATTTACTATTTTGTATTAGTATAGTATTATTAACTAGTGTATATTTTTAAAATTTAATATTATATTAATATCAAATAATATATTCTAAAACTATTTTTGAATTACTATTATTTACTTATTTAAAGGGGACATGGAGGGTACATTATGCTAAATTTAAAAACTAAAGAAAAAAGGTCAAGTAAGAAACAACTATCTATTCGTCAAGCCATACTTAGGCTTTCACTTATTTCTGTTTTAGTCACTAGTTTTATATTATCTGTATTACTTATTAAGTACACCAGTGATTCTACTCGTACATTATTAAATATAAAAATGGAACAGTTTAATACTTCTGCTCTTCACGATATTAATGAACCTGTCGAGTTAGCCGTTCAACTTTTAAATACTATAAAATCTGATTCACTTATTAAACATTGGGAAAGTACACCAACAAATATAAGTAGACTAGAGGAGCAATTTCACAAGCTTTTAACTGAAAATCCTCGTTTGGCTGAAATCTATTTAGGTTTTGAATCAAAAGAAATTATTGCTACCACTTCCTTGCCTGCTGACTATGATCCAACTACACGTCCTTGGTATGAACAAGCAAAAAATAGCTACCGTCTTACTGTAGGTGAACCTTATGAAGATGTTAATTCTGGTAAGTTAGTTGTATCTGTCACTATACCTATTTCAGATGCTAGTGGTAAATTTAATGGGGTTCTAGGAATAGATGTAAATCTTTCTGTAATAGAAGCACTACTCAATATGAGATTAGAATCTATTCTTTTTGAAGGTAGTAAAGTATTTGCCTATACAGGTACAGGTATGATTGTGTCTTCTTCTGAAGAAGAGCTTATTGGTACCCAAATTACAGATTTAATTACTAATTATGATCCTACACTTACTACCATTAATCTTAATAACGAGAAATATATAGCTACATCTATGGAGTCTACTGATGGTTATAATTTAGTAACCCTGTCTCCTGAACACTTAGTAACTAATTATATTTTTAAAGATATTTTACTTATTGTTACACTTGTTCTCATTATTATTATTGTTTTATCTACTATTATTATTCTTTATACTAAAAAGATTACTAAGCCTATTGAAGAATTAACACTTATTATGAATAAGGCTAAACAAAAAGATTTGACTCATAGAATAAATGCAGATTCTATTAAAATAGAAGAAATTTCTCTATTAGCAGAAAGTAGCAATAGTATGATGGATAGTATGACAAGATTACTTCACAAGCTTAATGCTTCTTCCATATTGTTAACTGAAAATATTGAAGCTTCACAAGGCATGTTAGAGGAAAACACCTTAGTCGGTGAAGAAATTGCTAAAGCTGTTATGCATATTGCAGAAGGTGCTTCTTCTCAAACAGTAGCTACTCATGATAGTATGGCAGTTGCCCAAGAACTAGATGCACATATTAACTATACAGTAGATCAAGTAGGCCACATGAACATAGCTTCAAATACCGTCGTAGATACTATTAAAGAAGGTAAAGATACTGTAAACACATTACAGCAAGCCCTCCTAGAAAATAAATCTACTTTAGAAACTTTACATGCTCAAACTCAACTTATTGATACAAACTCTAATAAAATTCAAAGTATCCTTAGTACTATCCAGCAAATTGCCCGACAAACTAACCTTCTTGCACTTAATGCTTCTATTGAAGCAGCTCGTGCTGGTGAAGCTGGTCATGGCTTTGCAGTAGTTGCAGAAGAGGTACGAAAATTAGCAGAAACTGCTTCTCATTTTGCTACAGAAATAGAGCATATTGCTTCTGAGAATATAAGTAATGTGCAAGATTTACGTACTCATGTAAATGCTTATGCCGACTCCCAAGGCTTCATGGTTAAACAAGGCTTAAATACAGCATCTAACTTTGATCGTATCCAAATGGCTATCAACGAAATGGCTCTTCATATCCAAGATGTTGTGTCTAAAATTCATTCTATAGATCAAGGTAAAGACACCTTAATCACTAAAATAGAACAAATAGCAGATGTAGCTTCTAATGCTGCTAGTGCTACTGAAGAAGTAAGTGCTTCTACTGAAGAACAAGTGGCTACCTTAGAAGGTATATTAGATGGCACTAATAAAATAGTCCAACTTGCCAATGAGTTTAAAGCCATTACAGAGGAATATACAATATAAATAGAAGCTGTGAAATAAGGTTAAGAACTCTTATTTCACAGCTTCTATTTATATCTTTATTTTTACTTGTCTATTCTATTACTTATTTATTCTACTACTTGTTTATTCTATTAACCATCTAAATCTCTTATCTTTATACTTCCTTAGCATACCTTATATATATGTCATTTCTATATGTTACTTACTCACATACCTAACGTATAATAATGTAGGCCATATATGCTATATAGCCTGCTACTAACACACCACCTTCTACTCGGTTAATGCGTTTATTCATAGAGAATACGAATGTTAAAAGAGTAATCACTAACATAATAAAGATGTCTACAAAGATAGGACCACTTAATTCAATAGGGTTAAGCATTGAAGATACGCCTAAAATAAGAAATACATTAAATATACTTGAACCAATAACATTTCCTAAAGCAATATCACTTTCGCCTTTTTTAGCCGCTACAACAGATGTTACAAGCTCAGGTAATGATGTACCTATTGCAACAATTGTAAGTCCTACAAGGGTTTCACTCATTCCCCAGTTAAGTGCAATATTTGTTGCACTATCTACAACAATATCTCCACCTATAACAATTCCTATAATACCACCTATTGAAAATACAATACTTTTCCAAAGTGGCATTGCATCTACTTGTTCTTCCTCATTTTCTCTTGCCTTAAGAGCAGATTCAATTAAATAGTACATGAAAATACTAAAGAAAATAAGAAGTATAGCACCATCTGTACGAGATAAAATATTTGTTGTTCCACCATCCATAAACTGATCTATAGATAAAATAAATAGAACCACACATGATAATACGGTAAATGGAAACTCTTTAAACAAAACTGATTTTTTGACTGTAAGAGGATAAATGATAGCTGCTACTCCTACTACCATTAATACATTGAAAATATTTGAACCAACTACATTTCCAACAGCAATTCCATTTTGTCCTTTTAAAGCTGAAGTAATACTTACAGCAAGCTCAGGTGCACTTGTTCCAAATGCTACAATGGTTAAACCTATAATAAGTGATGGTACTTTTAATGTTTTAGCAATAGAAGATGCACCATCTACAAAGAAGTCTGCTCCTTTGATTAAAAGTATAAAACCAATCAATAATAAAATATAATCCATATCCTTAGTTCCTCCTATTTTTTAGTTGAGTACATAAAAAAACCTTCAGAATAAAAGATATATCTTTATCTTCTACTCTGAAGGTCTTGCTTCAAGATAAATCTTGTTAATTAACCGAGTACCACTTGGTACTGTAATGACGACTAATTATCACTTAACGTGTAGCTACTCCCCTTCGATGCTTTATCTAATTATCTATAGGGTATTATAGCATATTTTTCTCATTAAGCAACGCTTATATACTCTCTTCTTATAATAATTTGTGGAGGATTCTTATATTTAAATGATTAAAACTGAATCTTAAGCTCTACTGCACCTGCTATGTCTTCGAGCATTAATTTAGTTGAAGTAAATCCACCGCCTGATAAATACCATGGTTCTGGATTTAAATAAATAATATGTCCGTTTTTATAAGCATCTGTTTTTTTCACAAGTTCATTTTCAACAATCTCTTTTGCTGGTGTGGCATCCCCCATCATTGCTCCTCTGTCTAATACAAATAAGAACTGTGGATTTTTATCTAATATATATTCAAAAGATACTGTTTGACCATGAGTTGTTTCTTCTAAAGTTGTGTCTACATTTGTAAAACCTAAATCGTTAATGAAAGAGAAACGTGAGTTATTACCATAAGCATTTACTGATCCATCATTTACAAGTGTAATAAGTCCACTATAACCTTTAGATTTTACAAAATCAGCTACTACTTTAATATTTTCTTCTATATCTTGTAATTTAGTTTCTACTTCTTTTTCTACTCCGAATAATTCACCGATTGTTTGCATATTAGATGCGAAAGACTCTGTGTAATTTGTATTGTCTACTGCTAATGAAATAGTTGGTGCAATCTCACTTAATTTTTCATATAAACTAGCTTGTCTTCCACCGATGATAATAAGATCTGGTTGTACACCATAGATTTTTTCTAAGTCTGGTTCTTTTACTGAACCTACATTTACAATTGCATCATCATTAAATGCTTCTAAATAATCTGTTAAAGTATCCTTTGGAACTGCTGCAACTACTTGGTTAAGACCTAACTCTTGTAAAGCATCTAAAATACCAAGTTCAAATACTACAACTTTCTTTGGATTTTTAGGTACAACAGTTTCCCCTAGTCTATGTGTAACTGCTACTGTTTCTTGCGCTACCTCTTCTGTATTTACTTCTTGTTGTGTGCCTTTAAAGATACCAAAACCTACTAATAAAAGTACAATGATACCCCCTACAGCTAACGCTACTTTCTTATTCATCTCTTTTCCTCTTTTCTTTTTAGTAATATACACAAATGTTTTGTTCGTTTAATTTATAAATATCAAAAGGCATTTCATAAATTTTTTCTAAAACTTCTTTTTTGATAATCTCTTCACTTGGTCCTGATGCTGCTACCTTACCTTCTTTAAAAGCAACAATATAGTCTGAATAGCATGATGCAAAGTTAATATCATGCATAACTATAATAACTGTCTTTCCAAGTTCATGAGAAAGCTTACGAATAACTTGCATCATCTTTACTGAGTGGTGCATATCTAGATTGTTAAGTGGTTCATCTAATAGTACATATTCTGTATCTTGAGCAATAACCATAGCTATATATGCTCTTTGTCTTTGCCCACCACTTAATTCATCTAAATTTTTATGCTCTATATCTGTAAGTTCCATATAACGAATAGCCTCATCAATATGCTTTTCGTCCTCTTTTGTTAAACGTCCTGCTGAATGTGGAAATCTTCCAAAGCTTACAAGTTCACGTATTGTCAGTTTTAAATGATGATGATTAGATTGTTTGAGTATTGCTAATTTCTTTGCTAACTCATTACTTTTATAGTTTTCTAATGCTACTTGGTCTAATATAACTTGACCATTATCTCTTGCTATTAGTCTTGTAATCATACCTAGTACTGTACTTTTTCCTGCTCCATTTGGACCAATAAAAGAAGTTACTTGACCTTTAGGAATATCTAAAGATACTTCATCTACTACTGTATGCTTACCATATCTTTTACTTAAATTTAATATTTTCATGCCTGTCTACTCTCCTTTAATAATAAGTAGATAAAGTAAAGTCCACCTATTAAGTTCACTACAACACTTAAAGTTGTTTTAAAGCCTAGTACCTGTTCTACAATAAGCTGACCATAAAGTAAGGTAATAGCACCTAATAACATAGCCCCTGAAATTAAATAACTATGCTTATATGTTTTTAGAATCTGCCTTGCTAGATTGACTACTAATAAACCTAAAAATGTAATTGGCCCTATAAGTGCTGTTGAAATAGAAATAAGGATTGTTACAATAACAATAAGCTTCTTTACAATACGGTCATAATCTACACCTAAGTTAATAGCATGGTCTCTTCCTAATGTCATAACATCTAAAAACTTTAAGTCGTCCCATACAAAAGGAATAACTATAAGTAGCAAAATAACTGCACTGGTTAAAATCGGTGTTTGAATATTATTGAAGCTAGCAAATAAATTATTCTGTAAAGCTAAAAATTCATTAGGGTCTATAATTCTTTGCATAAAAGAAGACAAACTTCCAAATAGTGTTCCAAAAATCATTCCTACAAGAAGCAGGAACATAATGTCTCCCTTACCTCTTTCAAATAAAACTTTATATAGACCTACTGAAGCTACAACCATAACAGCTAGTGCCAGCATAAAATTATATTGTTTGTTTACGATTAATGGACTTGTTGAACCTAGTACAAATATAATAAAAGTTTGAACAAGTACATAAAGGGAATCTAATCCTAATACACTAGGTGTTAAAATATGATTGTTTGTAATCGTTTGGAATACTACTGAAGCCCCACCTATACAAAATGCACTTAAAAGCATTGCTATGATTTTAGGAATACGATTTTTCATAGCATAATCTATATAAGTCCACTCTACTCCTGTAAAGAGGAATAAGATCACACCAAGAGCAAGTACAACAGTTAATAAACTTATATAACGTTTAGCTCGCATAACTTTTCCTCCTTAAAATTAAATATAAAAAGATAACGCTTCCTACTACCCCTACAGTAAGACCAATAGAAATTTCATAAGGATAAATCACTATTCTTCCTACAATATCACAAGCTAAAAGAAAAACTGCTCCTATTAAAGCTGTATCTATAAGTGTTCCTTTAATACGATCACCTTTATAAAGGGATACAATATTCGGTACAATAAGCCCTACAAAAGGAATACTTCCTACTGTAATAACAACACTAGCTGTTACAAGTGCTACAACACCCAGTCCCATATAAAGTATGGTATTATAGTTAATTCCTAAATTTGTTGCAAAGTCTTCTCCCATGCCTACAATATTAAAGTGGTTTGCATAAATAAATGCTATAATAATAAGTGGAATACATATGTAAAGCATTTCATAATTTCCTTTTAGGATCATTGAGAAATCCCCTTGCATCCATGCACCTACATTTTGCATAATGTCATACTTGTAAGCAATAAATGTGGTTATTGAACCAATAATATTACCAAACATAATTCCTACAAGTGGTACGAAAACTACATTTTTAAAAGTAATTTTACGAATAATAGTCATAAATGTAAGTGTTCCAATTAAAGCAAATATAAAAGCCATTCCAGCCTTTGTAGCCATTGTAGCTCCTGGCACAAGCACCATAGCTATAACAATACCAAGCTGTGCTGCATCTATTGTGGCACCTGTAGTAGGTGATACAAACTTATTTTGACTAAGTTGTTGCATAATGAGTCCACTGATACTCATCCCTACTCCTGCCATAATTAAACTTATAAGTCTAGGCATACGACTTATAACGAATACATCATTTGTCAAATCACTTGCACCGATTAAAAGAGATGCTAGTGATAAAAAAATCATAAGTATAATTAATAGAAAGCGTTTCATTTTTTCATTCCGTCTCTTTCTTTTTGATAACTCTTTTCATTTTTAAAGTATACATTTATTGATAACCATTGTCAACTGATTTTTGATTATAATTATCATTTTCTATAAATTAATTTCATAACTTCTATTATTAAATTTATAGAACACCACAAACTCTAAAAATTTTATTCTAACTATAATATGAGGTGTAATATGAAACATTATCTTATTGGAGATGTAGCTAAACTCCTACCCATTAGTAAAGATACTCTGCGCTATTATGATAAGTTGGGTATAGTGAGCCCTAGAAAATCTCCTCATAATAATTATCGTTACTATACAAAAGAGGACCTTCTGGCCCTCTCCTACGTACTTGTTTTACGTGACCTTGAACTTCCACTTGAAGAAATCAAGGAACGTATTTGTAATAACTCATTAGAAGATTTCAAAATACTTCTTGCCCGTCAAGAAAAGCTTATTGAAGAGCGTCTTATAAAACTTACTAAGCTAAAAGAAAAAGTACACTACTTTAAAGAAGATATTTTTAAAGCTCAAACTTATTTTAGAAAAATAGATTGTATGATGAGCCCTCACTTTATTTATAAAACCTTATCCTCTGAATTTGATCCTTCTTATACAGATATTTTGACTGAAATGACAAATGAACCTTGTATTTTGGCTCCTGTTTTTTCTGCCCTTTTATGTAGTGAAAATTTCTTTAGTCAAAGTCAATTTGATTTACTTGCTATTAGTGGATTAGCCTCTACACAGTATGATTTAACTCTAAAGGATTCTTATAAACATTTTGAGCCTACATTATGCCTACATACTGTACTCATTATAGGAGATACTATTTTGGATGAAGATCTTAATAGAATAAAAGACTACTTAGCTCAGCATAAACTTCATTTAAATGGAGATATTCTAGCCCGTTGCATCGCTTTTGAACATGTAAATGAAGTACCTATTGAATATTATGAGCTTTTCATACCTATTAAAAATTAAAGCAGTTTTTACAAAAAACTTGACCTTAGAGTAACTCCAAGGTTTATTCTATATTAATGTGCTTATTTAACTATATATAAAGGAGGTTATCAGATGGATCATACTTTAGAACTTGGAACCGGGCGCATCGGGAAACTCTTCTTGAAATATTCTATTCCTAGCGTTATTGCTATGCTTTTTTTCTCTATTTACGTTGTAATGGACGGTATCTTTGTAGGCCAAGTAGTAGGTGGTAGCGCCCTTGCTGCCATTAATATAGCTATGCCATTTTTTAGTTTTGCTATGGCTATTAGTATTATGGTCTCAGCAGGTGCAAATACAATTGTTGCTATTGAACTTGGTCAAGGCAAGAGTGAAAAGGCAAGAAAGACTTTTAGTTTAGCTTTCTATACTTTAATGATTTTATCTATCACTGTTTGTTTCATTACTTTTATCTTTTTAGAACCTATTTGTAAGGCCTTAGGCGCAACAGAGGAACTTATGCCTATGGTTAAGCAATATTTAGCAGTACTTTGTTTTTTCACACCTGTCTTTACTGGTGGTGGCTTACTTGCAAATGGTATTCGTAGTATGGGTAAACCTACTTATTCTATGTTTTGTACTGTTATTGGTTCTGTATTAAATATTGTATTTGACTATTTCTTTGTAGTTGTATGGGGAACTGGCGTATTTGGTGCTGCTTTTGCTTCTGGCCTTGCATTTATGATTTCTTTCCTTGTAAGCTTTTTCCCTTATTTGAAGAAATCTAATGTACTTCATTTTACAACTTGTAAAGTAGACTTTAAAAAGATTGGCCGCTTTTTCTACAACGGCTCTTCTGAAGCTTTAACAGAAATAGCTGTAGCTTTTTCTACCTATATCTTTAATATTGTGTTACTTAAACGTATTGGTGAAACAGGTGTTTCTGCTTTTTCCATCATTACTTATGTAACTTCACTAGTAGTAGCTCTTCTTCTTGGTATTGCTACTGGTATTGCACCTATTACAGGTTATAACTATGGTGCTAAAAATGGGGAGCGTATTATTTCCTTAAATCGTCTAGCCTTTAAAGTTATGTTAGTCATTGGTGTTATTTGTACAGCTGGTCTTTTCCTATTTGGTAAACCACTTATTCTACTTTTTGCACCAAATGATCCTGAACTTATTGACATGACTGTTTGGGCAACTAAGTTATATGGTTTAGCCTTCCTTATTAATGGTATTAATATTTTAGGTTCAGCTTATTTTACAGCTTTAGAAGATGCTAAGACTTCTGCTCTTATTTCTTTCCTTAGAGGGATGGCATTTATTGTAGTAGGCATCGTATTTTTACCTACTCTTCTAGGTGATGCTGGCATTTGGCTTACAGTATTTTTTAGTGAAGCCATTACTTTAATCTATACACTCTATCTCTTTAAGCGTTCCTTTAGAAGAATTCAAGAAGAAAACTACTAATAAAGCTTTCCTTTCCCTAGTACAAACACTTATTAGTGTGTATAATAAGATTTAAGAAAATCTTTGAAACTTAGGAGTACACATAATAATGGAAAATACATTTTCGGCTCTTGGATTAGACCAATCTCTTACCAGTGCCCTTACAAAACAAAATATTACAACACCAATGGCTATTCAGTCTTTAGTTTTACCTGTAGCAAGAGAAGGTAAAGATTTAATTGCTCAAGCTCATACAGGAAGTGGAAAGACTCTTGCTTTTCTACTTCCTATTTTTGAGAAAATCAATCCAAGCTTAAGACAAACTCAAGCACTTATTCTTGCTCCAACCCATGAACTAGTTATGCAGATCCAAGATCAAATTCGTTTGCTTAGCGAAAACTCTGAAAAAGGCATAACAAGTACTACCATCATGGGGAATATGAATATGGCTAAGCAAGTAGAAAAGCTTAAAAAAAATAAACCTCATATTGTAGTAGGTTCTACTGGACGTGTCTTAGACCTTATGAAACAAAAAAAGATTACTGCCCATACAATTAAAACAATTGTTCTTGATGAAGCAGATAATCTTTTAGATAAAAATCAAAGCCACCCGATTAAAGATATTATAAAAGCAGTGATGAAAGATACACAGATTATGCTTTTTTCTGCTACAATCAACCCTTTCACTTTATCTACTGCCAAAGAATTTATGAAAGAACCTGTTATGCTTAATGCATGTACAGACACTATTCTAAATCCTAATATTACTCATTATTATACGGTTACAGAGTTTCGTAAGAAATTTGAAACTTTACGTAAAATGATTAATATCCAAAATCCAACTAAGTCTTTAGTTTTTCTTAACAACAACCATGAGGTAGAAGTAGCTGTTGAAAAACTAAACTTCCACGGGAAGCTTGCAGGCGGTTTATATGGGTCTCAAACTAAAGAACAACGTAAGCAAACTTTAGACCAATTTAGAAGTGGCAAATTAAATATTCTCGTATCCTCTGATTTATCTGCAAGAGGACTAGATATCCCTGATATTAGCCATGTATTTAGTATGGATTTACCACCAAGCCCTCATGATTACTTACACCGTGCTGGTCGCTCTGCTCGTGGTAATAACAAAGGAACTTCTATCTGTATTCTTACCCCTAAAGATTTAGATACAGTAAAAGAATACGAGAAAAAACTTTCTATCCATATGGAAGAAATCTAAAAAAGAGTGCTGCAATTGCAGCACTCTTTTTATCTACTTAAGTAGTTGCTCTAACTCATCTAGATAGGTTGTTATTTGCTCACCCACTTCTTCATAAACTTTCCTATCTTTTAAATCAATACCTAACTTATCTTTTGTAAGTTCACCAGCTTCTTGACTGTTTCCACTTCTTAGAAAGGCTATCCAGTCTTCTTTCATCTTCACGTCTTTACTATTTAACTTTGTATTTACACGTTCTGAAGCAATGGCTGCTGTTGCGTATTGGAAAGTATAGAAATCTTGAAAAATATGAGGTATACTTGCCCATTCCCCTTCTATAGTTCCCACATCCCCTAAATACATCTTAGTAGCATCTTCCCATAGCTTATTAAGTTTGTCAGCTGTTAATGCTTCTCCAGACTCTGCTAGCTTATAAGCACTTTCTTCAAAGTATGCAATCCGCATTTGATAGAAAATATTATTGATGAGACATTCTAATTTATAAACTAAAGCTTCTTTTTTTAGATTATCATTGTCTGCTACTTTATAAAAATAATCGTAAACACTTTTTTCTGCTGTTAAAGAGGCTATCTCTGTAGTAAAAGTAGTTGGATACCATGAGGAATATGGTTGATTTTCTCGTGCTAGTTCAAAGTGAACCCCATGGCCGAGTTCATGAGCTATAGTCCCTATTCCTCTTTGATTTTCTTCATAATTTGCTAGAATGTAAGGATGTGTCTTATAACTTCCTATAGTAAAGGCACCTGCACTTTTATAAGGTGTTGGATAAGGATCAATCCAGTTATTATCAAAGGCCCTCTTTGCTATTTCAACATATTCATTTCCAAAAATACTGTAAGCTTCTTGGATAATGCCCTGTGCCTTAGTATAGTCAAGTGCTTCTTTACTAGGTTCTAGACTTATTCTTCCCATAAGTTTGTAGTAGCGTTCTAAAATAGGTTTCATCTTTAGAATTTCTTCTTTAGCTACTGCGTACACTTCCTTTTCTACACCTTGTTCTTCAATAAGATATGACATCACATCATCATACTCTAATAAGTTTGCAAAAAGAATTTGCTTCGATACTTCCATATTATATAAAGCAGCTAAACTATATTGTCTTTCTCTCATACGCTTTATATAATCCATTTGATTCTCTATTTCTCCTCCATCTACATAGACAATTTGTTCATAAATATCATCTATTTGTTGAAGTAGAATATAACTCTTCAAATAGAAACTATAGTAGTCTTCGTCTAAACCTTCTATTTTGTCATCTCTAGCATCTTCTAAAATATATTTATAGGGTTCAAACTCTTTTTTGTTTACTAACTCTTGTAACTGCTCTTTTGGTAACTGGTTCAAATGACTTACTATAAAAATACTTTTATCTATATATTGATTTAATAGCTTAGATACTTTTCCCTTTTTGTTGATAGCTTCTGTATCTGACTGATTTAAACTTACCTTAAGCTGGGCATAGATAGAAAGTTGCTGTATTTCCTGGCTAATCCTTTCATCTAACTGAAGGCACTCTAAAAGCTTGCCCTCTTCATCTAGTTGCCCTTTATACGTTACAAGTTTATCTATTTGGTTACCTATATCATTATAAGTACTTTCCCATACTGTATCTGATTCATAAAGCTCAGTTAAATCAATAAGAGTAGGGTTCTCATCTTTGCTACTCTTTTGCTTTGGTATAACATCACTTAGAATACCTATTATAAGTAGCACAATCATAAAGCCACATAGTATCTTAACAAATTTCTTTTGGCCCTTTTTATGTCTTTTTGACTCTTCTTCTAAATCATCTTCTAATAATTGAGTTTGGGTTATATCATTTCCTAGTAAAGGGGGTTCTACATAGTGGATTTCTTCTTCTACGTTTTGTATAGAATTATTTTGGTCACTTGACTGATTCTCCATCTTCTCTTCCCTTTCTATAAAAATAGATTTCTAGATTACTTGGATAAAGAGTAAGCTATAAGTCCTCCTACAATAAAACAAAGTATGCCACTTACTAAACTTATAGTTGTACTTATAACTACACCTGAAGTAATTAAAATAGCAATAGGTGAACCTACTACAAGTCCTAGAATACCCCAGTACACTAATTTTTCTGCATGTTTTAATAGGATTTCAATAAGCTTTGCAATAAGGAATATCCCTACTAATACACCTATCCCAAAAGGTACTAATAAAACTCCTGTTGTAAACATTTCTACCCATTTAAATTGTATTAAAGACTTTATACAATGATTAACACTCTCTAAAATAGGTAGATAATATCCCATTAAAGTTAAAATCATAGATCCACTTACACCTGGTATAATCATTGTGGCAGATGCAATAACACCTACTATACAAAGTTTAAGCCACTGAAAATCACTTAATGTCAATGTTTTTTGTACCATTTCACTACTTTTAAATAAACTCATTCCTATTACTAATAAAAACATAAATAAGAATGCCATTACATATTTAAAGTCTAGTTTACTACCTTTAACTTTACTATAAAGAATAGGTACTGAGCCTAAAATAAGACCACAGAAAAACAAATTCATTTCAAATGGAAAACGTAAAAATAACCATTCTATAATAAAGGATAAACTTACAATACCTAATACAGCACCTATCCCATAAGGCATAAGGGTTTTTATGCTTTTTTTAGTTTCCTTAAATAAATGAGTAATGGATAATATAAGTTGATCATAAATACCCATAGATACAGCAAGGGTACCTCCACTTACACCTGGTATAATATTTGCTACGCCAATGAGCACGCCTTTTAAAACCTGCTTTAAAAAGGTTAAATTCATCTTTTGCCTCCTCGAATCTCTCTACTTCATATAATTATCTTAAATTACTATTGCATTAGTTTAGCATTATATTTTATCTTCCTCAATAGAATACCTTGCATTTTAATATTTTTCTTAACAATAATTTAGTAACTTATACTTGTTTTTCTTATGTTACAAGTATAAATATCGGACTCATCAAGATTTATAGTCTATCTTCACATAAACCTTTGTTAATATTTTAATAAGAATTCGATATATTTACTAATAAATTTATCTATTTGTTGAAAGTTTTATTATAAAATGTTATTATAATATCATGTAATTTTATATAATATTATGAAATAAATTAAATAATTATCAATTTAATTTATTGAAGAAGGAGATGTTCTATGGAATCTTCAAACTTATTCGTCTGTCTTATGGGCATGGGAACTGTATTTGTCTGTCTAACTTGTATCATTCTTCTATGCCAACTTATGAGCTTTATCTGCCAGAGACTAGAAAGTACTAGAACACCCACACCTACTGTTGTGCCAGAAACTATAACTCAACACAATATTCCTAATCGTCAAGAATTTATTGCTGCTGTATCTTGTGCAATTGCAGAAGATCTAGGCAAAGATGTACCAGGTATCCGTATTGTTTCAGTAAAAAAATTATAGTTATAGAAAGGTGTATGTCTATGAAAAAGTATAAAGTTAATGTAAACGGAACAGATTATGAAATCACTGTAGAACTTCTTGATGAAACTGCTTGTACTACCTCTCATGTAACCCCTCCTACTACTCCTAATCCACCACAACCTTCTAACTCATCTTCAGTAAAAATCTCTAGTCCAATGCCTGGTACCATTTTAAATGTATCTTGTGCAACTGGCCAGGTGGTTAAAAAAGGGGATAAGCTTATGGTTCTTGAAGCTATGAAGATGGAAAACGAAATTCTTGCTCCTCAAGATGGAAAAATCATTTCCCTTCACACAGCAAAAGGAGCAACTGTAGAATCTGGCACCCTCCTTTGTGAACTTCAATAGTAAATAAAATAAAAAGGAGGTACATACAATGGAAACTCTTATAAACTTTTTACAACAAAGTGGATTTTCCCTTATATTAAATGATCCTAAAGTACTTATTATGCTAGGTATTGCATGCGTCTTGATTTACTTAGCTATTGTTAAAGGTTTTGAACCCCTTCTGCTCCTTCCTATTGCCTTTGGAATGCTCCTTACTAACCTTCCTGGTGCTGGCTTGTTTCACGAAGAACTCTTTGCTGGTGGAACAATACATTGGAACCTTTTCATGGGTCAATCTGGCGTTGCACCAGGATTAGTTGACTTTCTCTATCTAGGTGTCAAATTAGGTATTTATCCTTGTTTAATTTTCTTAGGTATAGGAGCTATGACAGATTTTGGTCCTCTTATTGCTAATCCTAAAAGCTTATTGTTAGGTGCTGCTGCCCAACTTGGTATATTCCTTACCTTCGTAGTTGCTAGGTACCTAGGCTTTACACCAGCTGAAGCTGGCTCAATTGGTATTATTGGTGGTGCTGATGGTCCAACTGCTATTTTCGTTACCACTATGTTGGCACCTCATCTACTTGGACCAATAGCTGTAGCTGCTTACTCTTATATGGCACTGGTTCCTGTTATTCAACCTCCTATTATGAAACTTCTAACAACTAAAGAAGAACGTCAAATTAAGATGGTAGAACTTCGTAAAGTTTCTAAAATGGAAAAAATTCTTTTCCCTATTGTGGTAACTGTTTTTATTGCTCTTCTTGTTCCATCTGCGGCACCTTTAGTAGGTACCCTCATGCTTGGTAACCTTTTCCGAGAATCTGGTGTTGTAGACCGATTAACCAAAACAGCCCAAAATGAGCTTATTAATATTGTTACTATTTTCCTCGGTATTTCTGTTGGTGCTACAGCTACTGCAGATACCTTCTTAAGTCTTTCTACACTAAAAATTATAATAATGGGAGTTGTAGCCTTCGGTGTAGGTACTGCTGGTGGTGTTCTACTTGCTAAGTTTATGAACCTCTTCCTTAAAAATAAGATTAATCCACTTATAGGTTCTGCTGGTGTTTCCGCTGTACCTATGGCAGCTCGTGTATCACAAACAGTAGGGCAAAAGGAAGATCCAAGCAACTTCTTACTTATGCACGCAATGGGACCTAACGTAGCAGGTGTTATTGGCTCTGCTATTGCAGCAGGTGTACTGCTTGCACTATTCGGTTAAGGGAGGTAATAGATAATGAAAAAAACTGTACACATTACAGATACAATTTTAAGAGATGCTCACCAATCCCAAGCCGCTACACGTATGCGCACAGAGGATATGCTTCCTGCTTGTGCTGCCCTTGATGAAATAGGTTATTGGTCTCTTGAATGTTGGGGTGGTGCTACCTTTGATGCTTGTATGCGTTTCTTAAATGAAGACCCTTGGGAAAGATTACGTACTTTAAAAGCCCATATGCCTAAAACTAAACTTCAAATGCTTCTTCGCGGACAAAACATTTTAGGCTATAAACATTATGCTGATGATGTAGTAGAAGCCTTTTGTAAAAAATCTATTGAAAATGGTATTGATGTTGTACGTATTTTTGATGCTTTAAATGATATACGTAATATGGAAATGGCTATGAAGTATGTAAAAGAATATGGTGGAATCTGTGAGGCTGCTATTAGTTATACAACAAGCCCCTTCCACAATGAAGACTATTTTGTAAAGCTTGCTGTAGAACTGGAACAAAAAGGTGCTGACGTTCTTTGTATTAAAGATATGGCAAACTTACTTCTTCCTTTTGATGCTTATAGTTTAGTAAAACGTTTAAAGGAAAATATATCTATTCCTGTACATCTTCATACTCATAATACAACTGGTACTGGAGATATGACTTATCTTCTTGCTATTCAAGCTGGTGTAGATATTGTAGACTGTGCCCTTTCTCCACTAGCAAATGGTACTTCTCAACCCGCTACAGAATCTTTAGTTGCTACTCTTCAAGGTACAGAGTATGATACTGGACTTTCTCTAGAGAAACTTTCTGAAGTAGCTAGTCACTTTAGAGGGGTAGCCGAAAAGCTTACAGCTGAAGGGAAACTCGATCCAAAAGTACTTTCAGTAGATACAAATACTCTACTTTATCAAGTACCAGGTGGTATGCTCTCTAACCTTATTTCACAGCTTAAAGAAGCAAAGGCTGAAGATAAATACTATGAAGTACTTTCTGAAATTCCTCGTGTTAGAAAAGATTTTGGTTACCCACCACTTGTAACACCTACTAGTCAAATTGTAGGTTCACAAGCTGTACTTAACGTTCTTTCTGGAGAACGCTACAAAATCTTTACTAAAGAATCTAAAGGCCTACTCCGTGGTGAATATGGTAAAGTACCGGCTCCCGTTGACCCTGATGTAAGAACGAAAGCCATTGGTGATGAGCCTGTTATTACTTGTCGCCCAGCTGATCTTCTTGAACCAGAACTTGAGCGTTACAAACTTGAGGCTGGTGCACTAGCACATAGTGAAGAAGATGTGTTAAGTTACGCACTCTTTCCTAAAGTGGCCCAAACCTTCTTTGAGGCAAGAGAAGCAAAAGAGCAAGCTGCTGTCACATCTGATGTAACTCCTCACTTAGAGCCTGCATCTAATACTGTACGTACTTTATTTGTAGAAGACTTATCTGAGTGGTCTTTATAGTTTAATGAAATAGATACTACTCAAACTGTCTATACATCTTATGATTAAGTATTTATCTTAAGAAATATGTATATATGAAAACAAGCCATAAAACTAATCAAAAAGTTTAGTTTTATGGCTCGTTTTTTTATAATTCTATTTCAATACCTACTGGGCAGTGATCTGAACCCATAACTTCATTATAAATGGTAGCAGATTGAATGTGTTCTTCTAATCTATTTGAAATAAGGAAGTAGTCAATCCTCCAACCTGCATTCTTTTCCCTTGCTTTAAAACGGTAAGACCACCAAGTATAAGCGCCTTCTTGATCTGGATTAAAGTAACGATACGTATCTGTAAATCCACTTTCTAAAAGTTCGCTAAACTTGCCACGTTCTTCATCTGAAAAACCTGCTGAACCTTTATTAGTCTTTGGATTTTTAAGGTCTATTTCTTTGTGAGCCACATTTAAATCTCCACAGATAATAACAGGTTTCTTCTTATCTAGTTCCATTAAATAGTTACGGAAAGCATCTTCCCATGTCATACGAAAATCAATTCTTGCAAGCTCTGATTGAGCATTTGGTGTATAAACAGTAACAAAGAAATACTTTTCAAACTCTAAAGTTATAACACGACCTTCTGTATCTAACTCTGGTATACCTAATCCTAATTGTACATTTTGTGGTTCTTCTTTTGTAAAAATAGCCGTTCCAGAATAACCTTTCTTCTCGGCATAATTAAAATATTGATGATAACCTGGTAAATCAAGTTCTAACTGTCCAGCTTGCATCTTTGTTTCTTGAAGGCAGAAAATATCTGCATCTATCTCATTAAAAAACTCCATAAAGTTTTTTTGCATAATAGCTCTTAATCCGTTTACATTCCATGAAATACATTTCATAGGCTGTCCTCCTTTGTAATTTTGTATTTATCCCCCTCGATTATGTTTATTATACTTAATCTAATCACTTTATAAGCTTAACTTATTCTTGCCTTCTTTTATAAGAATCATCACAAGTATAAGTCCAACCACTCCTATTATACCATTAACTAGACTTTGATTCACACCTTTTGACTTATCTTCCTCTACTTTAGTCACATCTTCTATATGGACTTCCCCTAGAGTGGCCTTAAGCTGTTCTTCTTTTTCTACTTCAAACATAAAAGATTCTAAATCATAAATAGGTTTTTTAGCTTTTTCATTGCCGTAGCATAAAGTATAACTTTCATTAGGATTTGCCTCA
The DNA here is from genome assembly GCA_900551325.1 of uncultured Eubacteriales bacterium. GTDB lineage: Bacteria > Bacillota > Clostridia > Lachnospirales > Cellulosilyticaceae > Holtiella. Next base: position 105,283 of record URVM01000011.1, read on the forward strand.
AATACTAATTTATGCAGGTTTTGTACAATATTTACCCCACTCTTTTGAAAATGAAGGGCTGGATTATCTTCATTTTCGATACTCACACGGATATACTCTACATTTTTATTAAAAGTCTGTACACGATAAAGTGGAATCTCTATTATTTGTCGTTTTGTATTTTCCAGGTCTATATTTGCTAGAGTGCCATCTCCTATTCGCTTTTCCTCTTCCTCATCTTTAAGCTTTAAATAGATACTTACATGTCTATTAAATAAAATTTTGCCTCTTATCTCTTCAGGATAAAGATAGACCGCTTCAAATTCCCATGGCTTTGTATTCTTTATAATTAAGTCTGTCTGCCTACTTTTTTCTTCTACTTCATAAGGTACTTCTCTTATGGTTGCCTTATAAGCATTTACAATATAATAAGGTAGTTCTATGCCTTCTTCATTTATAAGTCTTAAATCACTTAAATCTTCTTTAGCATAGCTTAAAACACTCTCATCTAATTCTATATAATGATAGCCTCTTTCCTTTGTTGTATGCACTTCCTGACTTACATTATAGCCTTCTTTCCCTTCTACTATCCTAAATAAAAATAAGAAACATAGTCCTATTAATATTCCCTTTCTCACTCATTTCCCTCCCTTTTTGTCACTTGAGTTTCTAATTGCTTACTAAAATGTTGATACATATAAGAAATAGCAATAAGAATCATACCAAATGCAAAATAAGATAAAATTCTAAAGATTGGATGCTCTAAATCATGTAAATCAAATATAAATAATTTACCTGTCGCTAAAATAGATAGTACCAGCCCTAAATATCTTACAGGTGTAAAAGGTTTCTTGAATCCATAGCCTATGCATAAAAAGGCAATGACTACATAGTAGATACTCATGGACATGGTTTCAAAACCAATATTTAAAAAGTGATGCAATAGACCTGTTGTATTAAAAACTCCATAGCAAATAAGTAGAACTGGACCTATTATACTTATACCTATCCTTCTTTCTCTCCACCCTTTTAAAAGCGTATTTAATAAAGCAAGTAATAAAATATTTAATCCCATAACGATTAGTGTATAGATTAAACTTATCTGGCCTTCAATTCTATAAACAAAGTAACTAAGACCTAAGTAAATAAGAGCTGTCACCATACCACTAGCAAGGGCAATACTATAGGAAGCCTTATCTTGAAGCACTTTTACTTTTAGAAGCACTACACTTAAAATCATTAAACTAGCCCCAAAGGCTAAACTTCTTTCAAAGTTTCCTACTACTCTCATCTGCTCTCCTATTTTTAATAAAATAAAAGTACTATAGAAAACACCATTGATCATGACAAAATACTTATAAATATTTAAGATAATTGGATTTTTGTATGATGGACTACCTAAATAACTTCCTAACTCTTTTCTTAAATAACATACAAGTATTAAAATAAGCCCTATCATAATTACGCTAAACTTCAGGGTATAATAATTAAAAAATGGATCTACTAAGTAAAATGCCCCTACTGCCATTGCAAAAATAATATTCCCACTATACTCTAGTCGTTTTGAACGGGCATAAATTCCATATAAGCTTAACCCTATTCCCTCTATAATCCATCCTAGAGAAAACCATGCACTTCCAAATTGGAAAGGAATAATAAGTATAGAGAAAGTCAGTGCTGTAATAAAGAATATAGCACCTGTAGCTCTTTCTTCTTCTAAATAAGTATCTACTAGTTTATAAAGGCCAATGTATATGATACAAAATAGGATTGCAATAAATCCTTTAAAGTTACTTAGTATAGTTTCTTCCATTAAAACATAAAAGATTACACAACTTATAACTGTATTAAAGCCAATAAGTACAGCGTGTCCTATACGTAGCTTTTCATGATGTATAAAAGGATAGGCTAAAGTACTTACTAAATAAACAATAAATGTAAGGAGGGTAAAAGTTAAACTTAAATAGATCTGATTTACCATTACTATAAGTATTAAAAGGGCAGGTACATTAATAATAAAACTTACATAAGTCAGTAAAGGCCATCCTTTTTTAAGTCCTATAGCTAGTGTTACCCCATGTAAAATAAAGACATAAATCATACACAATATGACATAAGGTTCTTCTATACCCATTAGTAAACCAAAACTTATAAGAGGCATATAGCCTCCAATAAGAGCAAAGATACCTATTGTTTTAGAATGATAACGCACACTTAAGGTAAAGGCTACACTACTTATAAGTACACAAAGACTAATAGATAAAGTCAGCCCTATAATCTGTAGGTTAAAATAGCTCATAAAAGTAGCAATATACAAGATTGCTATACCACCACCTGTAAGTCCTGTTCCAAAAATTTTCTTTTCTCTATGATAAAAATAAATACCTCCTGCTAGGAAGACTATACCTAATAGCATACCTGATATACCTTTAATTTCTGGCGTAAAGAAACGGGTATAAGCAAATTGAAAGAAAGTTAAAACTCCTATAAGGGTAAGCAAAATCCCCATCTTATTAATCCAGTTTAGGCCAATCTTTACTTCAATATTATTTTGTTTTTGTCGCCTTTGTATCATTTCCTCTGTTAAAGGCTCCTGAGCCATTTTGTCTAACTGTTCATAAGTTTCATTGTGAAGAGCAGTCATTGCACCTGATAACTGTGTCCTATATGTATAATTACGCTGCATCACTTCTGTTTCTAGTACTTTAATCTTGTCTAATAGTTCTCCTTGGTCTTGTAAAGAGATTTGCTGTGTCATCTGCTTTATTCCATTTAACCTACCTAGAGCGCCTTCTTCTAAACTTTTAAGCCTATTTGTATTCTCGTTATAAGCTGATACAAAATATGCTTCAAGTTTTCTCTTAGAGTGATTCACAAGTTCTAACTTTTCACTTATATACTGTTGATTTAAAGTATATTTTAAGCTTAGTACTTCTTCCTTCATCCTTTTATATTGTGTCATCAGCTCAGCATGCTCTTGTTTAAGGCTAGTATAATCATTTTGAAGTGCAACATACTCTCCTTGGAGTTTTCCATATTCTTTAAAGGCATCTTGTCCTTCATAATCTTGCAGTACTTTTTTATAGCCTGTAAGTAATGCTTCTTGCTCTTTTACTAACATTTCCAATTCCTTGTGCAAATCTTGCATATTAGTTCTCCCCCTAAAACCTTTTTAATTTCCCCATTTTTCATACAATTGATACTATTAGATTAATCTATTTCCTAAGTTTTGTATAGTTTTAAAATCCTTTATTTAATGAATAAATAAAAAACAAGGAGATTATTACTTATAAACTGTGTAATAATCTCCTTATTCCTATAGAAAATATTTGCTTCTTATGTAATATGAACTTCTTTTAAAAACTTATTGGCTATTCTTTCTACTTTATCAAAGAAAAACTGTATAACAGGCCCAATAAAAAGAACACATAATACTGTCCCAAGTCCTAATACACCACCTAATAAAAATCCAGCTATAGCACAAATAAAATCTACACTCATACGTACTACTCTATAAGATTTATTAAGCTTCTCTGATAGTACTAAATAAACTAAATCATTTGGTGCTACACCTAAATCTGCGCACTTAAGTAATGGAAACCCTATACCAATAATAATACAAGCTACCATAAAACCTATAAGGCGCCCTATAAAGCTTAAACTTCCCAGTTGAAGTGGCCCAATAATCCATAAATTTAAATCTAGAAAAACACCTGTAAAAAGTAAGCATAAGAAACACCCAATCTGAATACTTTTACGACTAAAAATTAAAAGTATAATAAGTAGAACCAATGTAATAATTCTATTTGCGCCTCCTGGTGTTATACCAAGTATAGTTGCTAGTCCTTGAGTAAATACAGTGAAAGGATCAGACCCTAGATTAAGTTCTAAAAGTAAGGCCACTCCAAAATGCAATATAAAAAGTCCCCCAAAAAATACAATAAGCTTTTTCACTTTCTTGTCTCCTTTTAAATTAAAGCTAAAGCTTCATCTAATACCTTTCCTATAGGTTCATGAATGACTAAATCTGCTTGACTATCATAAGGTGTAGAACTCTTATTAATGAGTACTAAATGCTTACCTTTAAAGTAATGTATAAGGCTTGCAGCTGGTTGGACAACCAAAGAAGTGCCTCCAATAATTAAAGTATCTGCCTCAGTAATTGACCTAATAGCACCTGTAATAGTCTCATCATCTAACCCCTCTTCGTAAAGTACTACATCTGGCTTAATGATGCCATCACATACACTGCACTTAGGTACACCTTTATTATTTGTAATAAACTCTAAATCATAGAAGGCTCCACACTTTGTACAATAATTACGATGGATTGAACCATGTAGTTCATATACCCTTTTACTTCCTGCTAGCTGATGTAGACCATCTATATTTTGAGTTACAACTGCCTTAAGTTTTCCCATTTCTTCAAGTCTACTTAATGCTAAGTGTGCCTTATTAGGAAGAGCCTCTTTATAAATCATCTTTTCCTTATAGAAGGCATAGAAGTCTTCTGTATGTCTCTTGTAAAAACTATGAGAAAGCATAGTTTCAGGTGGATAGCCTTTACCATTAGAGGCCTTATACAATCCATTTTCTGAACGAAAGTCTGGAATATTACTTTCTGTAGAGACACCTGCTCCTCCAAAAAATACAATGTTATGGCTTTCTTTTATAATGTGAGCTAATTGCTCTATTTCATTGCCCATTATAACCCTCTCCATCTCTTTATTCTAAGTTAAGCTCATAAAGCTTAAACCATTTAAGCCCCTCAATTCCAAGTCTTAAATCTACTATACCTGTTTCTATATAACCACATTTTTCATAAAGCTTTTGAGCAGGTATATTACCTATAGCTGTATCTAGACGAATGGCCTTCATACCTTTTTCTAGACTATAGTTCTTTGCAAAGTCTAAAAGCTGTGCACCTATCCCCTTACCACTATATTCAGGATGAATGGCTAAAGTATGTACAACTATTACCTCTTCTTCCTTCAACTCTTTGCTCCAATTGCCTTCTTCATAGGCAGCTTCTTGGTCATGATTTAAAATCAATGTACCTACAACTTTTCCCTCTTGTCGCATGACAAATAAATTTTCTTTATTGATACCCTCTAAAGCTGTCTCCCCAGTCGGATAAATACCTTTAAGCCATCCTGGATAGTTGGTATGTGTAGCTAAATAATCATTTAATGCATCATATAATGCACTTAATTCTTCTACGTCATTTAATGTAGCTCTTTCAATTATATTCATTCTTCTAAAACCCCTTATTTGTATATTCTATGCGTCTGCACGACTTACTTTACGGAGTCTACCTTTAATTGGTGTGGTTTGAAGCTGTTTAAATACCATTTCTCCCTTACCATTTAAAATCTCAACAAAAGTAGATACATCTTGTATATTAATAATACCTATATCATCTGCACACATATTAGGTAGGTTACAAAGAGTTCCTACAATATCTACAGGACGCATTTTTGTTTTCTTACCTGCATTAATATGAAGCTTTAGTATATCTTGGTTTAATTTCTCAGCTTTAGTAGGTTGAAGCTTTAAGGATTTGTTGTGGGTTGCTTCAAATTCAGCACGTGCTCTTTCAACTTCTTCTCTACTTGGCACTGGGCTATTAGGTACTTCATAGCCTGTATAATCATAAATAGCTTCTAAAAATCTTTTATCACGAGAAGTGGCAAGTGTAATGGCCTTACCTGAACGCCCCCCTCTACCTGTTCTTCCTATACGATGCACGTAGCTTTCTTTGTCTTCTGGCACATCAAAGTTAATGACATGGGTAATATGGTCAATATCAATCCCTCTTGCTGCCACATCTGTTGCCACTAAATAGCGGAATTTCCCACGTCTAAAATCTTCCATTGCAGCAAAACGGTCTCTTTGCTCAAGGCCTCCATGGATTTTTAAGATAGGTATTTCATTTTCTTTTAAATAATCTTCTATTCCATCCACTTGATCTTTTGTATTACTAAAAATCATACAGCATTCTGGATTTTCTACAGTAAGTATATCTTTTAAACACTCAAGTTTCTTGCTAGACTCTACTTGATAACATACTTGTTCCACCTTATCTGCTGTTAAATGCTTACTTTCTATAGTAATAGCAACAGGATCTTTCATATACTTTTTACTAAGTGCCTCAATATGCTGAGACAAGGTTGCTGAAAAGAGTAAAGTCATACGCTCTTTAGGAAGAACCTTTATAATACTTTCTACTTGATCTAAAAAGCCCATTTTAAGCATTTCATCTGCTTCATCTATAACTAAATAACTAATCTCATCTGTTATTAAAGTGCCTCTTTCTAAATGGTCTAAAACACGACCTGGTGTACCTACTACAACATGAGTTTTTTGCTTTAATTCTTTTTGCTGAATATGCATAGGTGCCTTACCGTAAAGCCCTACTGTTTTAACACGTTTAAAACGCCCTATATTAAAGAAATCTTCCTTTACTTGTAATGCTAGTTCACGAGTTGGTGTTAATACTAATACTTGAGGCTTATTTTCTTCCCATTTTAACTTCTCACAAAGAGGAATGGCAAAAGCTGCTGTTTTACCACTACCTGTTTGAGACTTTACTAATAAATCTAAACCTTTTAAGGCCTGTGGTATGACTTCTTCTTGCACAGGGGTAGGCTGTGTAAAATGTAATCCTTCAATAGCTTTTAATATTTCTTTACTTAAACCATAATCTTTAAATTGTTTTTTCATAGGTGTCATATATATTCTCTTTTCTTTGTATTTCTATTTATTTAACTTTTATTTATCTCTAACTTCTAGTAATTTTTTAGTCTAATCATTTTTAGTTTCTACTTATTGTAAGTATTATTTTATTTCTATTTCTATTTATTCCTACTCTTATTATTTTCTACTCCTACTTTTTCTTTCTCTACTTTACCATTTTAGTATATATGAAACAACTTATCTTTTATAATTAAATCTAATTAAAGGTAAGACAAGAACTTTTAACTAAAGCTTAAAAGCAATGACTATATTATTAAATAATTGTATAATTTTTAATAATAAACTAATAAATCAGAATTTAAAAGGAGTAAGTATATGAAAAAAATCTTAGTTGGATTAATTAGTGGTAGTATTGGTGCTATTATTAATATAGCATTTCTTCTATTTGCACCAGATTTAAAACTAGAAGTTTATTTGTCAACTGTAATAACATGGCTTGCTATAGGTATCTTAATGTCAGTATGTGATCTTAAGCTAAATAGTCTTCTAAAAGGGATTATCGTTGCCCTACTTGTATCCGCTTCTTCACTCGTTTATACAGTATCATCTTCTTTTAGTGGTGCCGTATGGACACTCATTAACACCCTTGTTATCGGTGCCATGATTGGATATTTTACTGATAAGTTCTCTTCCAAATTATACAGCAAGAATAAATAATCAAAAACTTACTTTACTTTTATTAACAAAGAAAAAGATGGTTTGTATATCTAGCAAACCATCTTTTCTTATCTCATTGATAAATACAATAGTCTATCTACTCACTCTATCTTAAGCAAACTGCATAATGAAATCTGCAAGTAAGGCTGTGAGTTCACCTGCATCATAGACTTTTTCTGCCCATGACTGTTTATTTAGGCCACCATCTTGATAAAGTACTTCGTCAAAGGTATAGGCTCCATCTTCTAAGCGGATAAGAAGTCCATAAATAAGATTTTCTCCTAGCTCTAAATCTCCTAAATCTATACCTGTGTAATTTTGTTCTCTACCATCAAATACAATAAGTTTCTTTCCAACCTCTACAGCAAAAGAAACAAATACTGCATTTTCTTCGCTTTGTTCTAAATAACGGTCAATACTTTTTAAAATAGTTGATATCTTCATAAATGGCTCTATGACATCATAACGGTTACGACAGTATTTATCTTCAAACTCATCATACTCCATGAGTACAAATGCTGCTTCCACGCTGTCTGCTACACGTATAAGTCCCTCTAAGTCATAGTTTTCATGATAGTAAGTTAAATCGCTAATTTCAATTTGGTATTCCATTATCATTCCTCTTTCTGTATATAACCTTGCTAGCTTTTAATTCATCATTTTAATTCTATAAATTACACGCCACTTTAGAAGTGGGCAAGATTTCTTTAAAACCTATACTTCTAGTATGAACTTAAGCAAATAAATCTAAACTTAACTGGTTAGATTCAGATAAGTTTTGTAAAATACCTAATTCACACATTTTATCTGTAATGGTTTTACTTGCTTTTGTACGATTTCTAAAATCTTCCTTTGAAAGGAAAGGACCATCTTTAATAGCAGCTACAATACCTTCAGCCGCCTTTTCACCAAGACCGTCTATGGCACTAAGTGAAGGCATAATTTTCCCATCTATAATTTGGAAATCTTTATCATGGGCAATAGTTAAATCGATTGGTGCAAATTCAAAGCCCCTTGCATACATTTCTTGTACGAGACGCATATCTTTAATTGTATCTTGCTCTTTAGTAGTCTGATTTTCTTTCCCCTTGCTTTGAAGTTCTTTCATATGGAACTCTAGACGCTCCTTACCAAAGCACATAGTTTCATAGGAGAAAGCAGATGCTCTAATGCTAAAGAAAGCTGTATAATAAGCAAGTGGATAAAATACCTTGTACCAAGCAATACGCCATGCCATCATAACATAAGCTGCCGCATGGGCTTTAGGGAACATGTACTTAATCTTTTTACAAGATTCAATATACCAATCTGGTACATCATGAGCAAGCATTTCTTCTTCCCATTCAGGTTTTAATCCTTTTCCTTTACGTACACTCTCCATGATAGTGAAAGAAAGTCCCTTTTCTACTCCTTGGTTAATAAGATAGGTCATAATATCATCACGGGTACAAATAACTGTAGAAATAGTTCCTTTACCTTCTTCGATTAATGTCTGAGCATTGCCAAGCCACACGTCTGTACCATGTGAAAGACCTGAAATACGTACAAGGTCTGAGAAACTTTGAGGTTTGGCATCAAGTACCATCTGAATAACAAAGTCTGTACCAAACTCTGGTACTCCAAGGCAACCTAGCTTAATGCCACCAATATCTTCAGGTTTAATCTTTAGTGCTTCTGTAGAATGGAATAAAGACATAACATCTTTATCATCTAGTTTAATGGTCTGAGCATTTACTCCTGTAATATCTTCTAAACGACGAATAATAGTCGGGTCATCATGTCCTAGAATATCAAGTTTAAGTAAGTTATGGTCAATAGAGTGATATTCATAATGCGTTGTAATAATAGGTGTAGTTGTATCATTTGCCGGATGTTGAATCGGTGTAAATTCATAAATTTCCCTATCATGAGGTACAACAATAATACCACCTGGATGCTGCCCTGTTGTTCGTTTAACCCCTGTACAACCTTCTGCAATACGTCTCATTTCAGCACGACGCTTATGAATACCTCGTTCTTCATAATATTTAAATACATAAGCAAGGGCAGTTTTTTCTGCCATTGTACCAATAGTTCCCGCACGAAAGGCCTTTCCTTCTCCGAAGAGTACCTCTACATATTTATGAGCCTTTGCTTGGTATTCTCCTGAGAAGTTAAGGTCAATATCAGGTTCTTTATCTCCCTTAAACCCAAGGAAGGTTTCAAACGGTATATCATGTCCTTCTTTGTTTAAATCATGACCACACTCTGGACATTTCTTGTCGGGCATATCACATCCTGATTTACCTGCATAAGCTTTTACTTCTGGAGAATCAAAGTCACAATAATAACAACTTGGACAAATATAGTGTGGTGAAAGTGGATTTACTTCTGTAATCCCTGACATAGTAGCCGCAAAGGAAGATCCTACAGATCCACGAGATCCTACTAAGTAACCATGGTCATTTGAATCCCACACCAATTTTTGAGCGATAATATACATTACGGCAAATCCATTATTAATGATGGAATTTAATTCACGCTCTAATCTTTCTACTACAACTTCTGGTAAGTTTGGTCCATAAATTTCATGAGCCTTATCATAACAAATACTTCTAAGTGTTTCATCTGAATTTGGAATTTCAGGTGGACATTTATCAGGTAGTACAGGTGAAATCTTCTCTATTTGATCACAAATTAGATTTGTATTTGTAATAACAACTTCTCTTGCTTTTTCTTTACCAAGGTATTTAAATTCTTCTAGCATTTCATCTGTTGTACGAAGGTAAAGAGGTGCTTGATCATCTGCATCTTTAAAACCTTTTCCTGCCATAATAATACGACGATAGACTTCATCTTCTGGGTCTAAAAAGTGGACATCACAAGTAGCAACAACTGGCTTATTATGACTTTCTCCAAGACTTACAACTTTTTTATTGTACTCGATTAAGTCTTCATCTGAAGATGCACTAAACTTATCACTTTTTAGCATAAACCTATTATTTCCAATAGGTTGGATTTCTAAATAATCATAGAAGCTTACAATACGTGCAAGCTCTGCTTCATCCTTTTCACGTAATATAGCTTGGAAAAGTTCTCCCGCTTCACATGCAGAACCGATGATGAGCCCTTCACGGTACTTCTGAATAAGACTCTTTGGCATACGAGGACGACGATTAAAGTAGTCTAAGTGAGAAGCAGAGACAAGACGATTTAAGTTAACACGCCCTACTTCATTTTTAACTAATATAATCCCGTGGTAAGTTGGTAGCTTCTTAATATATTCTGGAGAGATATCTACAAGATGATTCAGTTCATCTAAAGTGTGTATCTCCTTTTCCTCTAACATTTCTATAAACTTCATGAAAATTTCCCCTGTAGCAGTAGCATCATCTACAGCACGGTGATGATTTTCAAGATTAATTTGTAAGTGTTTAGCTACATTATTAAGTTTGTAGTTTCCAAGCTGAGGCATCAGTACACGTGCTAAAGCTACAGTATCTAGTATCGTATACTCACAAGGTAAGCCTAATCTTTCTGCATTTGCCTTAATGAAACTCATATCAAAGTCTGCATTATGGGCTACCATTACACTACCTGTGCTAAACTCTAAAAAGCGTGGCAAAATGGTCTCAATAGTTGGTGAATCTATAACCATTGAATCATTAATACCTGTTAGATTTTCAATCTCATAAGGAATAGGCACTTCAGGGTTTACAAATTCGCTAAAGTTGTCTACTACTTCACCATTTACTACTTTTACTGCCCCAATTTCAATAATACGATTTTGGTGGGCACTAAAACCTGTAGTCTCTATATCAAAAACTACATAGCTATCACGTAGGTTTTGATTTTTAGAGTTTACAACCATCTCTTTTAAGTCGTCTACAAAATAAGCTTCTACACCATAAATAATTTTAAAAGGTTCATCCTTTGAAACACAGTGATTTGCAATAGGGAAGGCTTGTAAGCAACCATGGTCTGTAATTGCAACAGCTGGCATCCCCCATGCTTTGGCACGGTTAATCATTTTTTTAATATCTACAACACTATCCATATCACTCATCATTGTATGAAGATGAAGTTCTACACGCTTTTCCTCACTCATATCCATACGCTTTGAAGTAAAATCTGGAATAGGCTTAATCCCTTGTACAGAACCAATACCTACTTCACGATCATATCTATCTAAAATAGCCATTCCTTTAACACGATAAAATCCACCCTTTTTAAGATTTCCCATAATATCTGGAAGGTCTTCATTCTTTACGAAAAGCTTAACTGTAATCGTATCTGTAAAATCACTAATGTCAAACATAATAATAGTTTTTTCCATACGGATTTCACGGGTATCAATACCAATAATTTGACCTTGGATAACGACTTCACCAATCTCATCTTGGATTTCATCAATATTTGTAAGTTCACCATCACATGAACGTCCATAAAATACTTCTGGATCCGCTGGCGCTCTTGTATATTTCTTAGGTGGAGCCTTCTTCTCTTCTGCTGGCTTTGGAGCTTCTTCTTCACATTTAGGTGTTTCCTTCACATTGCCCATAACCGTATGCACTTCACGAGCAAGCTTAGTCTCATTTTCCTCCATAAGGCTATTGTTACTGCAAGCTCTAAATTCAAAGATAGTTTGCACATTCATATTAAAACGCCCTAAGAAAATCTCATGAAGCTGCTTCTTAATATCCTCTGAACGACGTCTTGCAAATAAACTATTATCTAAAGTAACAACAAGGGTATCCCCCTCTACTTCCCACTCAGATAAACGCATAAGGGCTGAAAACATTTCACTTTGTGAACCAATCTCATGGAGTAAACTATCCTTATACTCCTCTATTAAATATTTAAGTGTATATTGTTCAGATAAAAGATATTGCTGATTCAAGCGAATACTTAGTTCTGTTGTTGGAAACAGCTTATCTTTTATAGCATTTTCCATTTTTCTAATTTGTATAAAATGAATAATTTGCCTGCTTTTTATATATAAAGCCAATGTGGTGGTGGCATTATCAAAAACGACTTTGTCCACCATTATGTCTTTAAAAAGTTGATGAAGTTTGTCATCTACTTTAAGCTCAGGCAATACTTCAAAAAAACTTCTTACTTCTGTCTCTTGACTCATGCTCATTCCTCCACAATTTTTTCAATATAACTATTTTATAATTGTTTAGGTAAAATAACAAGGAGATTACTATTATTCAGTCTACTCATCGCCTCCTGTCTGGGTGTATTCACTTTCACCTGCTTCATTCCGCTTTTAGAGAAATGTAACTCATTCAAAAATGATAACGTCACAAACTCACTCCACTACGTTTCGTTTAAACAGTGTGACTAAAACCATCATTTTTTCATTTCGAACATTTCTTGTCTAAAAGCTACATAGGCAGGTTCCAGTGAACACCCCCAGCCATTCGGCTAGATTAGATTTCTCTCTAGCAGACTTTCCCTTGTTAATTCATATAGAACGAATAGTTATGGTTCATAAAATTAGAACTTCATTTTATAAGATCTGTTAGACAAAATTTTGAATAGTTGATATTCTATGGATAGGTTGCCTAGATATTTTATTAACCTAGGCTCAATAAACATAGGGGGAATTTATATGAAAGTATCAGAATTACACTATGAAGATTTAACAGAGGCATATGTAGATAAAATACTATTTGAAAATATTAAAGATGATGGCAAACAAGGGGATTGTATTTTAGTTTTTGGTAGTATAAAAGCAAATGAATATAGGGTTCCTAAAGCGGTAGAACTTTATAAACAAAATAGAGCAAGCAAAATTATTTTTTCTGGTGGGAAAGGTATAGAAACAAGTAACGGGTATATGCTAGAGGCTGAAATGATGCAAAAAAGAGCCATTGAACTAGGTGTTCCGGAAGAAGATACTATAGTAGAAACCTTATCTCAAATAGGTACTAAAGAAAATGTGTTAGGTTCATTACTGATTATAGATAGGCATATTGGTTTAAATAAGGTACATAGAATACTTGCAGTATCAACAGCTTACCATATGCAAAGATGTAAGCTTATGTTAGAAACATATATGCCTAAGTGGATAGAGTTTTCACTTTGTCCTGCCCAAGATAATAACACACGCAGAGAAAATTGGTTTTTAACAAAGGCCGGAAATAAAAGAGCTAGATTAGAAGCTTATAAGATTTCTTGCTATATAAGGGAAGGTAGCCTTCCAGATTTTGAAATATAGAATTTATAGGGGGAACTATATGACACATGAAGATAATACAAATTGGGGACAATCTGTCACTGGTATAGTAATTCAGAATAATAAGGTTTTATTAGCTCGCCATACTTATGGAAATGGTAAAGATATGCTCATTGTACCAGGAGGATATGTTAATTATAATGAAACACCTCAAGAAGCTTTGAAAAGAGAATTTCTTGAAGAAGTTAATATAGTAATTGAGCCTAAGGAAATAATAGGAATTAGATTTAATTTTCATGACTGGTATATTGCTTTTTCAGCTGAGTATATTTCAGGAGAAGCAACAACAGATCATAATGAAAATAGTGAAGTGTTATGGATAGATATTGATGAAGCTATAAAAAGGGATGATGTACCTGAATTAACTAAGCACTTAATTAACTGTGCCAAAAATCCTAGCCTTGGCCTTGAAAAGATTGATTATAATGGTAACTTAAAAAATGGTCCCTCTTCTTTTTATGGCGTAAAGTCAATTTAACATTCAACTTAATTAGATTTCCTCTTCCAAAATTTAAACACTTATAGTATTGATAAGAATCTCTTTATATAATCTACGTTTTCGGCAATTAAAAAAAATCTTATCCTAAATATTTATGCTATAATAAATGTAAAGATTAATACTTCTGGTATAGGGATATACTATAGAAAATTGCAGCAGACTAGGAGTGTATTACATATGAAGCAACCATTTATCATGTCACCCAAAGTAGACTTTGCCTTTAAATTACTCTTTGGGGATGAAAAGCATAAAGATTTATTAATAGAACTATTAGCAACCATTCTTAAAATACCAAAAGAAAATTTTGAAGGTATTGAACTGCTTAATACAGAATTATTACGAGAATTTAAAGAGGATAAAAAAGGTATACTAGATGTACGAGCAAGACTTAAAACAGGTGTTCAAGTAGACATTGAAATTCAAATTCTTCCAACTCAGTTTATGCCAGAAAGAACATTATTCTATTGGTCTAAGCTTTACACAAATCAAATTAAGTCAGGAGATACCTACGACAAACTTAAGAAATGTATTACCATTAATATAATCGATTTTGAGTGTATTGAAGCGGATAAGATTCATACTCAATACCATTTAACAGAAGATGAACTAGGAAATAAATTAACAGATATATTAGAAATACATTTCTTAGAATTACCCAAGCTTACTAGATTAGATAAGTTAAAGGACTCCCAAGATCCAATAATAGAATGGTTACAATTTTTAGATGCAAAATCTGAAGAGGTGATGGAGATGTTAGCCCAAAAGAATGAAGGCATACAAAAAGCCTACGAAGTATTAAGAAGAGTCAGTGAAGATGAAATAGCACGTATGGCCTATGAAGCAAGAGAAGCAGAAATAAGAGACCAGCTTACTAGAGAGAAGATAGCTAGGGAAGAAGGCATAGAGGAAGGCATAGAAAAAGGAATACAACAAAGTAAAGTATAAACTATACCCTATAGTGTGGACATTTCATAAGAAGGGGTCCCTATTTAGTAGA
>URVM01000012.1 GCA_900551325.1 uncultured Eubacteriales bacterium
CATTTTTATTGTATTTTTTACTGGAAAGATTTAGTGTTAAGTTTACGCTTATGATTTTAATATTATTAGTTATACAGTTTGTACTGAAAAGATAGGTGAAGGGTTAAATAGATAGATTGACGAATATCAATATGAAAGATATACTATAGGTTAGTAATAAAACGTTCAAAGAGGTGATAATATGGGCTATAAAGAAGATGTAAAACTGATTAAAGCTTTAGCAGATGAAAATAGATTAGCCATACTAGAATTGTTACAAGATGGACAAAAGTGTGCGTGTGTTCTTTTGGAAGAGCTAAAAATCACCCAACCAACCCTTTCTCATCACATGAAGATTTTATGTGAGAGTGGGATTGTAGAGAGTTATAAAGATGGGAAGTGGATGCATTATTCCTTATCTGTTGAAGGGAGTAAAAAGTTACAAGAAGTCATTTGTCACTATACACTCATTGAGCAGGATGTAGCTAGTTATAAAAAGTGTGACACATGTAATAATCCAGTTCAATAAAGGCAATCCACGGATTGTCTTTATCATAGGGTTATAGATAGATACATATAAATGTATAGATATTATTAGGGGGTTTTAAGCATGAGTGTTTTTAGCAAAATAGGTAGCTTCATTCAAAATCAAGTTTTAGGGATGAAATGGTTAAACGAAGGGATAGGCGGGTTATTAGCTTTATGTGGCCTAGATATTACAAGTAGATTGGGAGGGAGTATTCAGTTTTTCTTATATGACGTCATTAAAATTACTATCTTACTTTGCTTTCTAATCTTTACTATTTCTTATATTCAAAGTTACTTTCCACCTGAACGTAGCAAGAAAATTATGGGAAGATTTCATGGGATTTGGGCAAATATAATGGGGGCCTTACTTGGAACAGTGACACCATTTTGTTCTTGTTCATCTATTCCTTTATTTATAGGCTTTACCAGTGCAGGTTTGCCACTAGGGGTAACTTTTTCTTTCTTAATCTCTTCACCTATGGTGGATCTTGGTTCATTGGTACTTCTTATGAGTATATTTGGATGGAAGGTGGCCATTGTCTATGTAGTAGTTGGATTAGTAGTAGCTGTAGTTGGTGGAACGATTATTGAAAAGTTACATTTAGAAAATGAAGTGGAAGAATTTATTCGTCAGGCATCAGCTGTAGATATAGAGGTAGATACACTGACCTATAAGGAAAGACTAAACTATGCAAAAGAACAAGTGGCCTCTACTTTTAAAAAGGTATTTCCATACATCTTAGTAGGTGTAGGTATTGGTGCTGTCATTCATAACTGGATTCCGGGAGGATGGATAGAAGGTGTACTTGGTTCAAACAATCCATTTGGTGTGGTATTAGCGACTTTATTAGGCATCCCTATGTACGCAGATATTTTTGGGACCATTCCTGTTGCCGAGGCTTTACTAGGAAAAGGTGCCCAACTAGGGACTGTACTTGCTTTTATGATGGCTGTTACTACTTTATCTTTGCCATCCATCATTATGCTTAGAAAGGCAGTTAAACCTAAATTACTTGGGACCTTCGTTGGGATTTGTACAGTTGGCATTATTATTGTAGGGTATTTATTTAATATCTTTCAGTACTTATTTATATAAGTTGTAAAAGGAATCAAATATTTTGAGGAGGAATTTAAGATGAGTTTATTTGGTAGAAAAAAAGAGGAAAAGAAAAGTTGTTGTGGGGGAGCTTGTAATGTAAACCCTATAGAAGTAGGTGAAGGAAGAAGTGCTAGTGGTTCAAGTATTAAGATTCTAGGTGGAGGCTGTGCAAAATGTAACCAGCTTGAAGCAAATACAAAAGAAGCATTAGAAATGCTAGGAATGGATACTACTATGGAGCATATTACAGATTTTGCCCAGATTGCAACCTATGGTGTCATGAGTACACCTGCTCTTGTAGTAGATGGTAAAGTAGTATCCTACGGAAAAGTACTTAAGAGTGATGAAATTGTTAAAATCCTTGAAAGAGTTCGAGGATAGCAACACCAGAGTATACTTTGATAAAAGGAGCGTATAAACCAATGAATAAAGTAAAAGTTGCATTTATATGTGTGCATAATTCTTGTAGATCTCAAATGGCAGAAGCACTAGGCAAGCATTTAGCTGGGGATGTATTTGAAAGCTACTCAGCAGGGACTGAGCTTAGACCACAGATTAATCAAGATGCTGTAAGAATTATAAAGGATTTACACGGTATTGATATGAATGAAACACAAAAAAGTAAGCTACTTGGTGATATTCCAGAAGTAGATATAGTAGTGACAATGGGATGTAATGTAGCCTGTCCTTCTCTACCATGTAAGCATAGAGAAGACTGGGGACTTGACGACCCATCTGGTAAAGAAGATGAAGCCTTTATTCATACGGCTAAATTAATAGAAGAAAAAATAATTGACCTTAAAGAACGTATCGTGCAAGGTCAAATCCTTTAAAGATAGAGGTGCCCATTCTAATAGAGGGGCACCTTTTGTTTAACATAATGTTGAAAAAATATTATTTAAATGGTAAAATAATTAGTAAAATTATCTACAATAAAGGATGTGTGTAAGGGTGGAAAAAGTTAAATTTGGTGTCATTGGATGTGGACAAAGAATAGCAGGTATTGCTTCTTCATTAAATACATATGAAAATGTTCAGCTTAAAGGAGTATGGGACCCTAGTCCTACTAATGGAAAGATTCTACTTACAAAGTGTTCCGAGGAGGATGGTATCCTTTATCCTTCTTATGAGGCCTTACTAGCAGATGAGGAAATAGAGTGGGTACTGATTGGTTCACCTAATGCTTTTCATTGTGAGCAAATTGTAGCGTCCTTTAAAGCAGGTAAACATATTTTCTCAGAAAAGCCTATTGCTATAACCATTGATGAGTTAAGCCAGATCAAGAAGGCGCATGAGGCGTCAGGTAAGTTATTTGCTACTGGCTTTACACTTAGATATGCGACTATTTACCGTGAGGCGAAAAAGATTTTATCTAGTGGACTATTAGGTCAAATTGTTTCTGTAAATGGTTCAGAAAACATTATGCCAGATCATGGAACTTATATTATGCGTAACTGGAGAAGACTTAAAGAGCTTTCAGGACCACATATTTTAGAAAAGTGTGTTCATGATATGGATTTACTAAACTGGCTCATCGATTCTGTACCTACTCATATTAGTGCTTTCGGTGGAAATAGTATGTTCATACCAGAAAATAAAGGACTTTATGAAGAACATAAACCTATCTTTGATCAATGGCAATGGACAGGGGATATTGAAAAGTATGAAGAAGGAGATGAAAATCCTTTTATATCTGAGAAATCCATTGAGGATAATGTAGTCGCTATTATGCACTATGCCAACAAGGTTCAAGTTCAGTTCCAAGCTACAACTTCTAATATGATTCCAGAAAGACGCCTTTATTTTTCTTGTACGAAAGGAAATCTCATCATTGAATTATACAGTGGTACATTGATGTATAAGGCACTCGGTGACGAAGACATTACTAAAGTAGATTTAGTAGGTGGCGGCCATGGGGATGGGGACTATTATATCGTGAAAGAACTAATGGAATCTATGTGCTATGGTACACCACCTGTTTGTAGTGGTGAAGAAGGGATTCGTAGTGCTATTGTAGCACTTGGTATCGATAAGGCTCGTATAGAAGGTTGTATTGTAGATTTAACCCAGGTATGGAAAGAATTTGGAGTATCTTTATAAAATGTGAAAATGCCCTTAACCTTTAAAGGTTGAGGGTATTTTTTTGTCAATCCATACTATAGAGAATTGAAAAATAAGTAAAGTTATATTATAATAAAAATTATAGAATAATAATTATCTGTTCATAAAAATACTCTAAAGTATAGAGAAGTTTTATTACCACTATCCATAAGTGAATGACTACTAGTATTTAATATATAGGAGGTAAATGTAAGAGATGGAAAAGTTGTTATTAGAATCGGAGAAATGTTATTTATGTAAAAAACCTAAATGTAAAAGTTATTGCCCAATATCAACGCCTATTCCAGAAGTGATTCAACTATTTAAAGAAAACAAACTTGAAGAAGCAGGAAAAATATTATTTGAGAATAATCCACTATCTGTTATATGTGCAATTGTATGTCCACATGAAACTCAGTGTGTAGGAAACTGTATAAGAGGCATTAAAGGTGAGCCTGTAGAGTTTTGTAGTATAGAGGAATATATCTCAAACTATTACTTAGATCATGTAGAATTTGAGCGCCCAACAGAGGTGAGAGAAAGAGTTGCCATTATAGGTGGAGGGCCAGCAGGTATTACACTTGCATTTATACTTGGGGCTAAGGGATATAAGGTAACTATTTTTGAAGCACATGAAAAAATAGGTGGCGTGCTTAGATACGGTATTCCTGAATATAGATTGTCTA
The DNA here is from genome assembly GCA_900551325.1 of uncultured Eubacteriales bacterium. Lineage (GTDB taxonomy): Bacteria > Bacillota > Clostridia > Lachnospirales > Cellulosilyticaceae > Holtiella. Next base: position 4,393 of record URVM01000012.1, read on the forward strand.
ATAGTTTAATAGATAAATATGAAAAGAAACTGAAAGAATTAGGTGTTAAAATACGACCAAATATTTTAGTAGGACCTGTTGTTACATTAGAAAAGCTTTTTAATGATGGTTATGAAGCTATCTTCATTGGTACAGGTGTATGGAATCCTAGAACTTTAGATATTAAAGGAGAGACACTAGGACATGTTCACTATGCCATTGACTACTTAAAAGCACCACATGTATACGAGCTTGGTCGTAAGGTATGTGTAATAGGTGCAGGTGATGTTGCCATGGATGCAGCAAGAACAGCAAAGAGAAATGGTGCAGAGGAAGTTTATATTATTTACAGAAGTGTACCTGAAACAATGACTTGTACAAAAGCTGAAAGAGATGGGGCCATTCTAGATGGTGTACAATTTGAGTATCTCAAACAACCTGTGGAACTAACAGAAGAAGGTATCATTTATGTAGATACAAAGAGTGAGATAGATGAAAATGGAGTAGAGACCTTAACTTATCTTGAAGAAACGAAGAAGTTATATGAATGTGATTCCATCATAGTAGCTGTAAGTCAATCTCCTAAAAATAATATTGTTAGAAATACTACAGGACTAGAAACAAATAAAATAGGCTTAATAAAAGCAGATGAAACTGGACACACAACAAGAGAAGGTGTATTTGCATCTGGTGATGTTGTTCTTGGAGCAAGAACTGTTGTAGAAGCTGTAGCACATTCAAAAGTTGTAGCTCAAAGTATTGAAGATTATATTAATAGTAAAAGAAATGGCTCCCAAGCTGATAGATAAGTAAAATAGATAGTCATTATAAATTTAATATAGATATGGAAAGACTTTAATATATCTTTGAAATAAAAGTACCCTCAACTTTTAATAGTTGAGGGTATTTTTATTGTTTGTTTAAATGATTTGTAGCCGATTAGGATATTTTATTATTAAAACTTAAACTTCTACTCCGGTATTGAGCTGGGCTTAAAGAAACTACTTTTTTGAAAACTTTGGAGAAGTAGAAGTAATCATTAAAACCTGCTTGTTCACATACTTCATCTACACTAAGAGTAGATGTGTCTAATAATTCTTTTGCATAGTTAACACGGAGATTAGTTAAATATTTAATATAAGTAGTTTGAGTTTCTTTTTTAAAGAGTTGACTAATATAACTTGCATTCATATGTAACTGTTCAGACAGTGTTTGCAAAGATAAAGGCTCGGTAAAATGGTCATTAATATATTTTAAAATAACTAAAAAGTTCGTATTCGTAGAATAATCATTTTGAAGTGGGGGTTCCTTAGACTCATCAAGTATTGTGGAAATAAAGGTAAGCATATGACTAAAACAACTAAATTCATCTGTTAATTGGTCAAAGTTATAGTAGTCAACTATTTTGGTCTTAGAATCTAGTAAGTCACTAGACAATATAAGTTGAAATAGATGTAGTGCAAAAAGAATATTAAGTTCTTTGTTTAAACTAAGTGTATGAATCTGGTTAAGCAAAGTATTTAGTTTAGCTGTCTGATGTTTGCTTAGATAGTAGGCAACTTCCCCAATTAATTCAACAGGGTGTGAGGAAGGTAGAGTACTATATAAAGTTGTTTGTCCTTCCATAAAGTATTGATAAGCTTTTAAATCACATTCTTTAATGGTTTTATGAAGCTTATCTACAGTAATAGGAGAAGCACAAATGCCAATACCCCCTAAGGAACCTAGATGCAAGGTTAAAGATTCCTGTAAGTCATAAGGATTAGGAGATAAATAGGCATATTTTTTCTTGCCAAATTGAAAAGTTAAATAAGGTTGAGGAATATTTTCTAGAGCTGGCAAGTTAATAGAAGTAGCTACGTAAAACTGGTTTTGAGAAAAACCTTGGTCTTCTAAATATTTTTTTAGTTCAACCTCATTATTTTCTTCAATAAAATGTATGATATTAGATTGTATAGATGATGCTTTTATTAAATGAGTAGTGGCTTTTTGTAGACAATAAATAAGTTCATTGGTATCAATAGGTTTTAAAACATATTCAATGACACCATAACGCATGGCAGTTTGGGCGTAAGAAAAATGAGCAAAACCACTTATAATAATCATCTGAATATGTGGATATTTAGTATGAATAATCTTGGCTAGTTCAAGTCCTGAAAAGCCTGGCATCTGAATATCTGTAATAATAATATCAATAGGTTCTTTTTCAAGGAAATTTAAAGCATCTTGTGCACCATTAAATGAAGCTGCAATGGAAAGAGATAGAGATTCCCAAGGGATAGATAAAGTTAAGGATTTAAGCACATAGTTTTCATCATCTATAAGTAATACACGATACATGATTATTCTCCTTTTTGAATAGGTAAAGTAAATGTTATAGTTGTACCTTCATTTGCTTGGCTGTTAATATGAAGACCATAATGTGCCCCGTAATAAAGTTGGATACGGCGATGTACATTAATGATACCAATATGATTACCGTTAAGAGAAGAGCAAGTTGTTAATTGGCTTTGCAAATTAGAAAGTTTGTCATGAGAAATGCCCACACCATTATCTTGAATGGTAATCATTAAGTTATCTTCAATGATTTTTGAACCAATATAAAGAATACCTGGTCTAGTAGAGGGTTCTAACCCGTGAATAATAGCATTTTCAATAATAGGTTGAAGGAGCATTTTTATAATAAGTAATGATTCGGTAGAAGGGTGAATACTATAAAAAACTTGAAAACGCCCTTCAAATCGTAGTACTTGAATATCTATGTACGCTTTAGCAATAGTAAGTTCATCCTGTAGAGGCACAAGATCAGAGCCTTTTATACTGTAGCGGAAAATTTTCCCCATGGAAGTACAAATGCTACTAATTTTAGGCACATGATGTTCAAGTGCAATACCCTTTAACATTTCCAGCGTGTTATATAGAAAATGAGGATTAATTTGACTTCTTAAATGAGAAATTTCTGTAGTTTGTTTTTGGAGTTCCATCTCATATAAATCTGTAGTTTGCTTCAAAATACGCTCATTGAGAAGATTAACTACATTTAGCATTTCGTTAAAGGTAATACTTAATCCATAAATTTCTTTGCATCCATTTAAATGGATAGAAGACTTTAATTTACGCTCATCCCCTTGGCTAATGTGGTGCATAAATTGATACATACGATGTAGTGGAAAGACAAGATTATTTAATATAAGTATACCAATACATAAAATAAGTATGGTAGCAATTCCCCAGACAATATAGATAGGAATCTTGTAATACCGAAGAACTTGATAAAAATAATCTTTACTTGTAGCACTAATAGCATAGTATTTGGTATTTGGATTATAAGAAGCAAATATAAAGTAGTCTTTATTATCTAATTCAAAGAACAGCTCTTTATTTGGGAAAGTATGCTCTACATAAGTTTTTAGTTGTGAAACAAGTGCTTGCGTATCTGTAAAAGTATTATCAAAGCTATAAGTATGAAATTGTTCATCTACAAGTAAAAAGTGACTTGAATAGTCCTTAGGAGAATTTATAGCCATTGAAGCTTTAGATAAATCAACAGATAAAATGATATTACCAATGGGTTGGTTAAAATACTCCCTGTTGGAAAGACCATAGATTTTTTTTCCAAATACGGCATAGAGTTTGTTGGAAGTCGGTACCTCAGAAATATGAAAGCCTAAACTCGTTAACTTAGAAACAGTAATATTTTTAGAAAATTCCTCTAGCTTAGTTTTGGAAAAAAGTAGAGACCATTTTAGATTTGGATCGATTAAGCCAACATCACTAATTTCTTCATAAACACTTAATAAGGGTTTATAGCAAGGATCTAAAGTTAACTCACTTGTAGCTGAAGGGGATAAGAAATAGCTTTCAAGTTCAGAGTCAGATTGAAGTAATCTGGATATTGAGTCAACACGAGAAAAAAGCTCATCAACCTTTAAATTCAGTTCTTGTGCAGTGCGATTGAGATGCCCCTTAACATTTTCCAAAAGTAAATTATGAATAACATGATTGATAGTAATCCCTAACATAATACATGAAGAAAGTAAAATGATAAGTAAAAAAAGAACTTGTGTATGAATGCTTAATTTATTAAAAAAAGATTTCATTTTACCCTCCTATATAGATAGCTTTTTTAAAATTATAGCCTACTGTTATAAAAATGTACATCAATTTAAACATAAAATTATAAATAAATTACAAATATATATAAAAAAATAACATATTAATAAAATTTTAAAATGATAAAATGAGTGTATAAAATAAATATGTACAAAAATGTTACAACACATAGGGGGAATAACAATGAAGATAAAAAGAATATTAACAACGATTATGTCTACAACACTGATTATGTCAAGTGTATTAACAGGATGTAGTAGACCACCAGCTGAACCAGTAAGTAATGATGCAACAAGTACTACACAGGCAGAAAATAGCACAAATACCAGTGAAGAAGCCGTAGATCCAGTTGTTATTTATGTAGCAGCTTTTAAAGGCGCTTATGGAGATAAATTCTGGCAAGAGGTAGTAAGTGGATTCGAAGAAATGTATAAAGACAAAGGCTATAAAGTTACCCTTGTAGCCAATGAAAAAATTGAAGATATTGTAACACCACAGCTTCGTAATGGAGAAGGTCCAGATGTTGTTTATTTAGGTACAAACTCACCAAGTGGTTTTGCACAAAAACTTATTGCAAGTGGCTCTTTACTAAACCTTACTGATATATTAGATGACAAAGTACCAGGTGAAGACATTACTTTAAAAGAAAAAATTCTTCCAGGATTCCTTGATACAACATCTACTATGCCTTATGCAGATGGAGACACTTTCATGCTTCCATTTTTCTATTCTACAAATGGGGTATTTTATAACAAAAATCTTTTCAATGAAGATGGTTCAAATGGTAAATACAAATTACCAGAAACATGGGATGAGTTTTTAGCTCTTGGTGAACAAGCGAATGCAGATGGTAGAAAATTATTTATCTATCCTAAAGCAGGTTATTTAGACCAATTTTTAATTGCTTCTGTAGCATCAGCTGCAGGTCCAGAAGTATTAGATCAATGGCTAAAATATGAAGATGTGTATGAAAATCCAGCGTTTAACAAAGTATTTGAGAATTTAGCAGCGTTAAAACCTTATTTTGCATGGGATATTCTTGATCCAGCAAAACCAATTGATAATGAAGCGAAAATTTTAAATAACGACGTACTTTTTGTACCATGTGGATCTTGGATGCCTTCAGAACTTGCTGATTATTCAAAAGCAGAAGGTTTTGAATATGGTTATATGGCACCACCAGCATTTGATAAGGGTGGGGACCGTTATTCAGCAGGTATGATTGAGCAAGTTTATGCATTAAATACAGGCGATAAACAAAAAGAAGAAGCATCTAAAGAGTTTTTAAAGTATCTTTATACTGACCAAGCAGTTAAGACTATTGTTTCAAATCAAGGTGGTATCGTACCTGTACAGGGTGCATTAGATATGGCTAAAGAAGCACAAGTAGATGATGTAACATTAGAATTATATGGTGTATACGATAAAGGGGCTAAATTTATATCAGGATCTTTCGTATCAGCAAAAGCAGATGGTGTAAACTGGAAACAAACTTATTGCTTCTCTATGGATAGTATTATGCAAGGTATAGAAGGTAGCGATGCAAAATGGTGGGTTGAACGTATGAGAGCAGATGCGGAACTTATGAAAGCAGGAATTCAAGGGCAATAAAGGACAAGTGGTAATAGGGAGATAAAGGCTCTTTATTACCACTTTATTTTAAAAAGGAGAGAATCATATGCAAATACAATTAAAAGAAAAGACATCAATTGTATCAAAAAGTAGATTTAGAGATAGTAAAGGATTTTTCCTAGGGGTTTGTATTATTCCAACATTCATACTCTATGCCATCTTTATGTTATATCCAATTATCAATCTGATTCGTGTATCTTTTTATAGTTGGGATGGTTTATTGGGGGATATGGAGTGGGTTGGACTTGGAAACTATAAAACAATGTTCCAAAATCAGCTATTTTGGGATGGATTTAAAAACACATGTATTTTAATCGTTGTACCAACTTTATTTACAATTATACTTGCTCTGTTCTTTGCAGCTGTTTTAGCGAAAAACAATATGAAAGGTAAGAGTTTTTTTAGGGTGGTTTTTTATTTCCCTAATATTCTTTCTGTTGTTGTTATCAGTGGTATTTTTAATGGTATTTATTCACCAGATAAAGGGATTCTTAATTCTATTTTAGATATGTTTAGTTTAAGTGGGTGGAAGCATAACTGGTTAGCAGATAGTAACGTTGTACTTTATGCATTAGCAGCAGCTATGATTTGGCAAGCGGTAGGCTACTATATGGTTATGTACGTAGCAGGAATGGATAGTATACCAGATAGTTTATACGAAGTAGCAGATTTAGAAAGTGCTACAGGGTTCCAAAAGTTTTGGTATATTACAATGCCTATGACATGGGAAGTTATCCGTGTCACCTTAACGTTCTTTATTATTAGTAATATTAATTTAAGCTTTTTATTTGTAAAGGCTATGACTCAAGGTGGGCCTGATGGTGCAAGTGAGGTTTTACTCAATATTATGTACCAACAAGCATATAGTGCAGGAAACTATGGCTATGGTATGGCAGTTGGATCCTTCCTATTTATATTCTCATTTGGATTATCTTTAATCGTTCAAAGGTTAACTAATAAAGAAGAGACAATAGGAGGTGAAAGCAAATGAAAAAACAACAAGCAAGTGCATTAAAGAAACTAAATGTAGAATCTGTACTTACTTATACTATTCTAGGTATTTTTGCAATGCTGGTTATAGTGCCTCTATGTTGGGTGCTTATGCAATCTTTTAAAACAAAAACAGAGTTTTTTGGACCAAGTTCATGGACCTTACCTCAGTACTTTTACCTAGATAACTATGGCAAGGCATGGGTAGATGCGGGTATGAGTAAATATTTTTTCAATACAGTATTTGTTACAGTACTTTCATTAGTGATTGTGGTTGTAATGAGTGTGCCATGTTCATATGCCCTTTCTAGATATCGTTTTAAGGGAAGTAAAATTATTTTCACATTGATTATGGGTGGTATTTTTATCAACGTAAACTATATTGTTATTCCTATCTATACAATGGTAACAGACTTTGGAAAAATGATGGGAATTAAAGGCCTTGTAAATAATTTAGGTGTACTTTCACTTATTTATGCCATTACAAGTGTACCGTTTGCTGTATATCTATTGAGCGCTTATTTTAAATCATTACCTGTAGAATATGAAGAAGCTGCAAAGATAGATGGATGTAATTATTTTGGTATCTTAACAAAAATTATTATTCCTCTATCTAAACCAAGTATTATTACTGTAATTTTATTTAACTTTATGAAGTTCTGGAATGAATATATTATTGGTATTACTTTTATATCTAATCCAGAGAAATGGACAATCTCTATAGGACTACTTAATATTATGGAAGTTGAAAGAGTAGCTAACGACTATGGAAGAATGTATGCAGGTTTAGTGATTGCCATGTTACCAACTATTATCTTGTATTGTATTGTACAAGGTAAATTGACTAAGGGTATTAGCATTGGGGGTATTAAAGGTTAGAGTATGCTTAAAAGAGTGATTGACATGATTAGTAATGACTAAATAAATGTGTACAAAACACCCTCAACTTTTAAAAGTTGAGGGTGTTTTTAATACCTTGGCGTCTAGCAACGGAGAAGGCTGAAAGCTCTTGTTCCTTTTTAAGATTAAAAGGGAGTAGAATAAGAGGAATAATCCCTATTAAGCAACAGAGTATAGGGATACAGGCTGTAGCAATACGAATACCCAAAATGGCAGATTCAGATTGAGCACTGCCACCAGCTATAAAACCATATTTATCAATAATAGAAGTAAAGATGATAAGCTGTAGCCCACCAATAGGAGCTAGAAGGATGGCATTGACTGCACCGAATAATCCAGGCTTTCTGGTACCTGTAAGTCTTTCATTTTCATCAATGACGGCTGCATCTAGAGGAGCACGAGCTGTGATATTCATTTGTCTACCCAGCATGATGAAGATGTAGGAAAGAAATACGGTAATCCATGAGGTGGATTGATAAAGTATGATATACCCTAGTATGTAAGGAAGCATAGAAGTAAACATAGTAATTTTACTACCTTTTGTTTTCACTAATTTACCGATAAGAGGATAAATGATAAAAACAATAATCATAGGCCCAGCATCTGCAAGGGTTGCTTGGAGACCATTGGAACGAATGACATAGTCCATAAAGTAAAGATAAGCTGTAAAATAGATTCCTTGTGGTGCATAAGCAGTAATACTATAAAAGAAGTTACACCAAAATAACTTCATAGAAATAATACTTTTAACATCTGCCCATAGTGCTGGCAGATTGATTTTCTCCTCACTCCCATCACCTACAGCATATAGTTCGGGGCGATCTTTAAAGTTTATAACAGCATAAAGATAGATACAGGCGTTAAGGATAACAATACCTGTAAGGGATAGAAGTACCAGGCTGTGATTATTTTTGGTATCTCCAATAAGTAGGAAGGTAGGAATTAAAGTGGCAAAAAAGCTTATAAAGTTTCCTACATATTGGCCAATGATATTAATATCTACACGGTCTGTGCGACTAGGAGCAGCAAGCAGATTATAGCAACCAGCAGAAATAGAAAATAAAGTAGCGGCAGTATCATATAAGAAAAGTGTAGCCAGTAAGAATAAGAAAATAATAGTCTGGGGCCAAGTAGGTGAAGCAAAAATCATTAGACCAAGCATAATAATCATAAAGGGTACAGTAACACGCATAACATAAACGTATTTTCCGCGCTTAGGATCATATTTTTTCTTATCTAATAGGATGCCAAATACAGGGTCATTGAGCATATTCCATATATTGAAGATGAAGTAAATTAAGCTTACATATTTGGGGCTTAGACCAATGATATCTGTATACATTTTAATATAGACATTATGTATAAGCACACTAGATAGTGAAAGTGCTTGAGTAGGAAGGCATAAGATAAACTTTTCTTTAAAGCTTAAAGTGGATTTCTCCACATGTGTTGGGGCTGATGTTTGTGCTATATAATCTGGTTGCATAGGGGAAACCTCCTATAAAATAAGGGTGACTTTACGTGTTATATGACCAATGCTAGGAATAGTAAGGATTTGGCTTGATGTAGAATCTATAGGTGTAAGTGTATAAGGCCCATCAAGATCTATATGTTTAGGAGTGTTTGGAACATAGATTATATGATCACTAGTTAGGGCTTCTTCTTGCCAGGAAAGTGTAAAAGTAGAAGTCTGGTTATCATATCCATAAGCAATAATTTCCCCACAGATTGCTTGAGGATAAGGTCTTCTAAGGAATTCTATAACTGGAGCATTTTCAATATTAGGGTGATAGCACCAGTAGGTATGACTCCATTTATAGTGATCAAATTTGTTTAAAAGATAGTCAATATGGGATAAGCCTTCACTATACATAGAGTGAGCACCCCATTCACCAACAATAACAGGGGTATTTAATTGTTCCTGAACTTGTCTATGGGTATCAAAGATCACATCTACACGGTTATTACTTGCATAAACAATATCAGGTGTATCTACCACCAAGTCATAGCCATGTGGTGCGTAAGCTTGAAGGGGTTCTCTCTTACCGGATACATCCGTAAGTGGGCTAAGGTGACAAGGAATACCAAGGTTAGAGAAGTAGTTGTTTTCTAGCATCACAATACCTTTAGAAGTGATACGGCGAAGAGCCCTTGTCATCTTTGTATAGAAAGGTTGAAGAATATTTGTATCAAAGTGTGCAACTAAAGGTTCGCCAGCCTTAACCATCTGAGTGTAAAGTTCTTTGTCATCAAAGGTTTTAAGTAATTCATGTTTAGTTGTAGGATCACTAAAGGCAGACAAAATCTCCTCCAAAGTCATAGTAGAACCTGTCGCTTTGGCATATCCCCCAAGAAGGCTAGCAAAAATGTCTAATCCTTTTTCGCCAGGAGAGGGTTCATTAAGAAAATCAAATCCAATAACAGCGGGGTGATCTACAAAGCGTTTAATCACATGAGACCACATACGAATGTAATAATCCAGTACACCACCATCTTCATCAATAGTCGCGTTATTCCAGAAGTTTGTAAAAGCTCGCTGGACAGCCCCACTAAATAAATAAGCATCGCTCCACAGGTTACCTTCTACATGAGGCTGGTCATCTGTTAAGGTAGCCCACTTAGGTGCACCATCGCTGTAGAGACAACTATATAAATCTTGATGCATATCTAAATAAGCATAGATGCCACATGCCTGGCACCAGTCTAGCACTTGGCTAATCCAGTCAAGATAGTGGGTATTATAAACACCTTTTTCATGTTCTACACCATCCCAAATTAACCCAAGTCGTATAAGATTAAAGCCATTTTCTTTGCACCAGAGAAACTGTTCATAAGACCAATCAGGTATATAATTCATCTTTTTTGTCGTTTCATCATAATTGCCTTTGTAAACAAAATTGATACCATGAAAAACACGTTCTCGCCCTAAATCATCTACAAACGTCATACCTTTAGTGAAAATAGAGTTCATATGAAGGCCTCCTTAAAAATATTTATTATATATATTATACTATATAATTAAATAGTAGTTTTGAATTATGTAAGATTATATAAATAAAATTGAAAAATATTTATATAAAAAATTGAATTAATAGGAAGAGAAAAATATTAGGATTTTTGCAAGAATCTATCTAAATATGAAGGCTAACGGATAAGAAATATTAGTTAAAAAAAACTATTTGCAAGAAAAGTAAATTTTGGTATTATAAATGTCGATAAAAATATATATAGCAATATATATAAATATAGAATAATAAGGGAGGCAGTATGTGGAAGAGAAATAAGCGCTTAGCAGCTTTCCTTGCGGTAACGACCAGTCTACAAGTGGTTGCTCCAGTACCAGTAGTTTATGCCAGTGCAGGAACACGTAATCAAGTAGCACAAGTTCAGCAAGGTAGCGTTACAACAAATATTCAATTTGACTATCCAGTGACTTTCAATAAGGTAAAATCACAAAATCTACAAGTAAGCTTATTAAAAGATGGTAAAGCAGTACTTAAGATAGCCTTAGGTAAAGATAATCCAATTCTTGAGAATAAGCACAATTATAAAGTGGATATAGTAGCAAACAATCAGCAAGGCGTACCACTCACAACAGAAACTAATATTGGAAGTTATAGTATTAAAATTCAAGGTGTAGACCAAGGTACTTATACACTAAAGTATGAAGGTGACGGCTACACAACTTATGAGACAAAAAATATTATTTTACAAGACTATTCAAAAGATGTGACCGTTCATACAGGACAAGAAACCTTCTCTTATGGAGATATTAGTGGAGATGGTCAAATCACTATAGAAGATTTAGAACAATATAAAAATGCTGTCTTACAAGGAGATCATACAAAGGATCTAAGTGGAGATGGGAAAGTAGATATTACTGAGTTAACTTACATAACAGATCAGCTTACTTCTAAGGGAGATGAAGTTCAAAGAGATACTTCAGCTATTTTATCCCAAAAAGTTATTGAAGCAGTTGATCAAGGAATTAAAGATGCAGGGCTTACTATAGAAAATGGAAGTGTAAGTGATTTACTTACAGGAGGAAGCAAGGCACCAATTACTATTAAGAAACAAGATCCAGCTAGTGAGGAACCACTTGAAATACCAATTAACTTAGGTGAAGAAGCAGTAGAAACACAAGTGTTAGAGATTGTATCACCTATTGGAAATGGTGGTTTAGAATCAGGAGCAATTGAAGTTAGTTATGAAGAAGATGGTGAGATTAAGACACAAAGACAATCTTTTGATAATGCACCATCTACTTACGGGGCACTACAATTTGCAAGTCGTAACAGTGAAAGAAATAGCATCGTTATCGATCTTGGTAAACGTGTACCAGTAAAAAAAGTAACCATTGTAGTAGATAAGGTTATTAATACAGAAGGAAATGCAGATTATGTTGTATTAGAAGAAGTTAACTTTATCAAAGATATACTACCAGATGGACCTATTCGTGATGAAAGTGTTATAGGAAATGTTCAACTAACACCTGGGGATAAAGCAGTAATACTTACATGGAATCCAGTAAATAACGTAGAAGGTTACCGTGTTTACTACGGGACAGAACCTGGAAAATATACACAAGAACTTAATGTATCAGAGCCTACAGCTGTTGTTGAAGGTTTAGAAAATCTTAAGACTTACTACTTTGCAATTAGAGCCGTATCAGGGGATTGGATGGGTACAATGTCTAAGGAATACCAGGCAGTACCACAACCATCTAAACCACCTAAAAAACCAGACTTCTTAAATGTAGAACCAATGGACCGAGCACTTCAACTTAGCTGGAAAGCAGCTGAAGATGCAACTTACTATAAAGTATTCTACAAAAAAGCAACAGAAGAAACTTATACTCAATTCATGCCATCAAGTGGGGCGGATGGAAAGGTTACAGGTACTTCAGTAGCAATCGGTGGACTTGAAAATGGTGTAGAATATAACTTATATGTTATAGCAGGAAATAAGATTGGCGAAAGCGGACAGTCTTTAACTGTAAGTGGTACACCTAAGAAAGTAACAATAGATGGGCCTATTTTACCAACAAAAAATAGAATTCCATCAAGTGAAATTGAAAACATTGTGATGGCTTTCCCTGCTAACGTTGCACAGGAATTCTATCCAAATGGTTTTGAAACAACATATAATCCAAATAGTACTAATCAGGGGCTTAAAAATCTTGTAGATGGTGATTTTGGAACACATTGGACAGCTAGAAGATGGTGGGAATCAAAGGAATTTACCTTTACATTTAAAACACCAAAAGAGATGGATTATTTAGCGTATGTGGGAAGAATTGATGGGCTTTATAGAAAAAGCTTAAATCACTATACTATTAAAATATGGGAAGAAAATGATAACTTAAATGAACCTGCTAAAACAGTTGTATCTAACAAAAAGATAAAACGTTTTACAGATGAAAATAATAGTGAGTATGCAATCTTAGAATTCCCTAAACGTAATGTGAAAAAGATTTCTGTAGAAGTATCTCAGTGGGATGGTTCTCCAACTAATGTAAGTGCTTCTGAAATTGTATTTTATGAGTATGACTCATTAGATAGTGAAATTAGAGCACTCTTTAAGGATGATAGTTTCACTACATTAGCAGAAGGGGTAAATCAAGATAAAATTAATGATTTAAGAAGTAAATTAAATGCAGAAGGCAGCTATTATGTAAGCCATAATGTATTTGAAGATGAACTTAACCTAGCACAAGCTTTACTTGATAAAGAAGAAAATGCCTTAGGCATTATAAAAAATGAGTTTGTGTCAATTGATGCAGCAGGTGAACCTAAAGTAAGTAGTACATGGAGTCCACTAGGTATTGTAGCAGGTCCAGCAACACAAATGACTATTTATGCGGACATACCAGCAGGTGAGACATTAGAGATTATACCAACTCAATACTATGCAGAAGCAGGGAAATTTACAGGTACACCAATTGAGTTAACTTCAGGAAGAAATGTAATTACAATTCCAACTATCCATAATATTGCTGGAGATAAAGGTGGAGCACTTTACTATAGATATACTGGAGATAAAGGTGACCAAATTAAGCTTCAAATAAGAGATATTACAACAAATGCAGCAAACAAATTAAGAGAAATACCAACTTTAGAACTTTATAACTGGTATGACTTAGAAGAAGGCGTAAGAAAAGAAAAAATAACAGCTTATGTTGAAGCATTAACAGCATATGTAGATACATATAAACTTGCAAATCAGCAAACTAATCCTTATAATGCAACAGAAATCTCAGGAAGAAATGTTTTATTATCGTTACCAGCAGATCAAATCTTAGCAGGACTTAAGGAAGGTACATCAACTACAAGTGAACAAGTAGAAAAACTTTATAATAGTTTACTTGCTTGGGAAGAAGTAATGAGTGTAGTTCATACAACTTATGGTTTAGATAATCCAAACCACGTATTAAGTAGTAGACAAAATATTAGATACATGCGTATGTTTGGTAGCGCATTTATGTATGCAGCAGGTAACCATATTGGTATTGGCTATGGTTCAGCAAGTGCCTTAGTACAAGGTGAACCAACAAGTAAGACACATCCAAGAGAAGCTGTTAAAGAAAATAAACTCTTTGGATGGGGTATAGGCCATGAGATTGGTCATAATATGGACCGAATTGGTAAAGCAGAGATTACAAATAATATTTATTCCTTAATGTTACAAACATATGATGGTAAAGATAATATCCTTCCATCACGTCTTGAACTTTCAAATAAATACGAAGAAATGTACAAGAAAGTAGCAATAGGTGATAAAGGTCTTGCTAACGATGTCTTTACACAACTTGGTATGTACTGGCAACTTCACCTAGCTTATGATGAAGGTGCACAAGATAAAACAAATGGCCCATTAAGCTTCTACAACAAGCTCTTTAAACTTTATGACCAAGGTGCAGTAGCAGGCTTTAGTGGTGATGATAAGTTTGCAGTAGCAGCAAGTCAAGTTGTAGGTAAAGATTTAACTGAGTTCTTCACAAAATGGGGTATGGACTTATCACAAGAAGCAAAAGCTGCCATGGGTAAACATGACCCAGAAGAAAGAAAGATTCAATACTTAACAGATGAATCTAGAAGACAAAGATTACAAGGGCAAGAGGCATTAAGCAACATTCAAGTTGAGGTACAAGCAAAAGTTGTAGACGGCGAAGCCGAAAATAATAAAAATGTAGCCATAACTATTCAGGCACAAGATGTAAATCCTGAAGATTTATTAGGCTATGAAATCTTTAGAAATGGTAAACAAATTGCCTTTATTACAGGTACAACTTACGAAGATGTAATTGGTTCAGCAAATAACAAAGTATTTAGCTATGAAGTAAGAGCAATTGATATTTTAGGTAATGTAGCAAGTGCTATGATAGATGCTGGTGATGTGAGAATTGAGCATGATAATGTGATTCCATCAAGTGCCTATACAACAACCTTTGTAAGCGGTGACCAAGAAATAACAACTGGCCCAGCGCTTACAACAACTGGTCCAGCCATTGTGATGACATTTGATAAACAGACACCTGTAACAGGTATTAAAGTTGTAGGAAATCCAGAAGGACTTGGCAACTTTAAAGTAGAAGTAGGAACAAAAGATGGTAAAGGTGGCTATACATATCGTGTAGCAAAAGAAGGCGACTTTAGTAAAAACGATGCACAAGATAGAAGTAAGTTTATCAACTACTTTAACAAACCAGGTGCAGTATCTTCAGATACAAGAATATGGACATATGATGCAGATGTAATCCGTATTACAGGAGAAGAAATAACAGAATCATTCTTAAGTACATATCAAGTAATGCCACTTGGTTATCCAGGAGATAATGTAGCATTTGAAGACTACAAAATGGCGATTATGGCACATAATTATGGTGAAGATGAAACAGGTGCACCACTTCTTCCAAAAGGTACATTAGTAGTAGTAGGAAGCTACCGTGGTAACCCAGTTCATAATATTATCCATATTAAAGGTAAGTTTATGACTAAACAGGGTGCAGACGATACAGATAATATTCAGTATGAAGAAAGACCATTAAATGGTGATTTATATATGTTTGCAGAAGTACCAGAAGATGGTGAAACAAGCGCAATAAGTGATGGATTCTTTATCTTTGTACCAGATATTCAAAAAGAAGCTGAATTACAAGGACATATCGATTGTTCAGCTACAAGTGTTTTACCAACAGAAATTATGGCCGAAATGTACTATGTAGATGATCCAACAAATAGTCAGTCATCAAGAAGGGTAACAAGCCAAACTTTATGGTATAGCACACCTTCTTATGAATCTATGCCAGAGTTAACTTTACAAAATAGTGCAAGATTTTTAGGACAGGAGGCCATGTATGAACTTAAATAAGAAATTTCTAAGTGCTCTATGTATGGCAGTCGTAATGGTTGGAGGTAGTGCTGTTTATGCAGCACCTACCAAGCCAACTCTTAAGATGGAACAACAGACAGATCATACAGTTGTACTTAGCCTAGAAAATTTTAGTGAGCAAACAGCTCGTGGAATACAAATAGAAGTAACAGCTAAAGAGAAAATAGATGATACTATTACCTTTGAAGGAAAAAATAAAGAAGTTGACCAATTTATTAAAGTAGATGGGCAACAGTTAACTTTTTACTTTGTAGACGATGCACCACTCTTTGATGTACCAACTATTGAGTTAGGTTATATTAAAGGTTTAGAGGGAATGGAATTTTTAGATACAGCGACGATTAAAGTTGTAGATAAAGATTTTGTATCCACAGAGTGGACGGATGTACAACTTCAGTATGTTGTAGACTCTGAGCAAGAGCCAACACCGGAACCAACACCAGAGCCAGAACCAGAAACTAAACCAGAATCAAAACCGGAATCAAAGCCAGAGACAAAGCCAGACACAAAGCCTGAAACAAAACCGGAGACAAAACCAGAGACAAAGCCTGAAACAAAACCAGAAACTGTACCTACATTTGTAGATACAACAGGCCACTGGGCAGAACAAGACATTCAAAAGATGGTACAAAAAGGTATCTTAAAAGGCTATGAAGACGGTACATTCAAACCAAATGCTTCTATGACACGTGCAGAACTTGCAACAGTTATAGATCGCATCTTTGAATTTGATGAGAAACTAGAATTCCTTCCTTTTACAGATGTAGACTATAACAAGTGGTACACAAAAGCTGTTAGCAACCTTTATGCAAGAGGCATTGTAAATGGTAGAGTAGATGGTACCTTTGGACTTGTAGATCATGTAACAAATCAAGAAGCCGTTGTAATGCTCTATAGAACTTTAGAAAGCTTAGACATTCAACTTGAAAAACAAAGAAGTTATACAAACTTTAAAGATCAAGCCACAATTAGTGGATTTGCGAAAGATGCTGTACAAAACTTCTATGAAACAGGAATTATTAGTGGAACACCAGAAGGCAACTTCTACCCACAACAATCTATTTCACGTGCACAAATAGCTATTATGGCAAATCGTATCTTAGAAAAGATAGAGACAGTTAGATAATAAATAAAAAATATAAATAAATAAATAAATAAATAAATAAAAACAGGGTACTCCTTATGAAGGAGTGCCCTGTTTTTGTATCATCATAGATGAGGAGCGCTTAATATATGTATAGATAGTATAAATAATATGAAAAGTTGTACATAAGGTGCCAGTATATGCTAGAATACGAACATTAAAATTTAGATCATACAAATAGCTATGCTTTAATAATATAATCCATAACAGGCAAGGAATAATCATCAAGCTAGATAAATGGTACAAAGAGGTCCGAGGCGTATGAAGAAAGGTAGTTAAAAGAAGAAGTATAAGGCAGACTAAAGAAAAAATACGGGCAAGTGGAAAAGTAGCAAAATAAAATATACAAGACAAATAACCTAAAAAAGAAATGATAATCCCCAATGAAAAATCTGTTTTTATATTCATAATAAGCCTCCCTTAAAAATATGAAAAAAATATATATGTATTTATTATACAATAAAATTTAGATAAATAAATATAGTTGTAGTAAAAATATATAAATACTTAAAAGTAATAGTAGAAAATTATTTGTCTATTTAAATAAATAATGATATAAATGTATAAAACATAGTGTATTTATAGCTAGGTTTTGATATAATAAACACACAAATCCACAAGAAACCATAAAATGGAGTTGCTTTTGGTGTAAAGGGAGGATTATCTATGTTAGCAATAGAGAGACAAAGAATTATATTAGAGAGGCTTGCAGTGGAAAATTCAGTCCGTGTAGTCGAGTTAAGTAATTTGTTTGATGTAACTGAAGAGACGGTACGAAGAGATTTAGATAAGTTAGAAAAAAAGGGGCTATTAAAAAAGACTTATGGAGGAGCAGTATGTATAGAGGAGGAGAGTGGGGGAGAAATAGAAGAGCAATCTTTCGACTATCGGTTAAGACAAAATATATCTAGTAAAATAAAAATAGGTAAAACAATAGGTGACATGTTACAAGCAGATGAAACAGTTATGCTAGATTCTAGCACCACTTGTTTGCAAATATTAAAACAACTAGATAAGCATAAAAGTTTAACAATAATCACCAATGGACTAGAAACTATGCGACTAGCGAGTAAGTTAAAACATATATCACTTATAGGGACAGGGGGGAGCTACCGGGAAAAATCTATTTCTTTTGTAGGTCCAGCTGCTAAAAAGAATATTGTAAGTTATTATGCGGATAAAGCAGTGATTTCTTGTAAGGGGATTGATAAAGAAAGAGGGATTATGGAGTCTAGTGAATTTGAAGCAGAGATTAAACAAAGCTTTATTTCTGCTGCAAAAGAAGTAATTTTAGCTGTTGATAGTGAAAAAATAGATAAAACCTCTATTCATCGTTTAGCAAGTTGGGATGCAGTTAGTTGTATTGTAACGGATGAGATGCTAGATGAAGAGTGGTTGAAAATATGTGAAAGTTATGGCATTCGAGTTGTTGTGGCAAAGTGAAATAATAAATAAAATACCTATGAAATTAGTGTAGTATCTCTAGTTTCATAGGTATTTTATTTTGTATATTTTGCAAATGTGAAAATTTTTCATTAATAATAGTAAAAACTGAAAAAATGTTGATTAGTATAAATAAAAATGATAATATAAAAATATAAACAACAAAAAACAAAAACAAACAACAAAACTAAAAAGATTTAAATATGTGTATCTAAGAGTGAATCTAGTGGTAGTAAAGGAGAATTTAAGTGAACAATTTAAATGAACATGAAGTTAAGGTAAAAATGTGTGAAATTGGCCAAAGAGTTTATGGCAGAGGTATGGTTGCTGCAAATGATGGAAACTTTTCTGTGAGAGTGAGTGACAATGAAATTTTATGTACTCCAACAGGAATAAGTAAGGGATTTATGACACCTGAAATGATTTGTAAAGTAGATCTTGAGGGAAATGTAATAGAAGCTATGGCACCTTACAAGCCATCTTCAGAGGTTAAGATGCATCTAAAAATATATGAAATGCGTAAAGATGTTAAAGCCGTAGTACACGCTCATCCAATGTATGCTACAGCACATGCTATTTGTGGTAAGCCACTTAATAAGCAAATTATGCCAGAGTCAACAATATTTTTAGGTGATGTACCCATTGCAGATTATGGTATGCCATCTACAGTAGAAATTCCAGAAGCAATTACTCCATTTTTAGAGACACATGATGCAGTACTTCTTGCAAATCACGGCGCTTTAGCATGGGGAGTCGATATAGAAGCAGCTTATCATAAGATAGAAGGTGTAGAGTTTTATGCTCAGTTGCTTTACTTAACAGAGAGCATGGGAGGTCCTTGTGAGCTTCCGGAACGAGAAGTGGATAGATTAGTAGAATTAAGAAGAAGTATGAACTTACCAGGTAGACATCCAAAATTAGTTTAAGTAGTTAAAATTAAATAATTCAGGGGGTAAGAAAATGAAGAATACTTACGCATTCAAGGGGCAATTACCTAAGATTGGAATTAGACCAACAATTGATGGTAGAAGAGAAGGTGTTAGAGAGTCACTAGAAGATCAAACTATGGCTATGGCAAAATCAGTAGCACAGCTTATTGAAAGAACATTGCGTCACCCAAATGGAGAAGTGGTTGAGTGCGTTATTGGAGATACAACAATTGGTGGTGTAAGAGAGGCAAGTGCGTGTGAAGAAAAGTTTGAAAGAGAAAATGTACAACTTTCTATTACAGTAACACCTTGCTGGTGCTATGGCATGGAGACACTTGATCTTAATCCACATCGTATAAAGGCTATATGGGGATTTAATGGAACAGAAAGACCAGGAGCTGTATACCTTGCTTCAGCAGCTTCTGCCCATGCACAAGTGGGCTTACCTGTATTCTCAATATATGGGAAAGATGTGCAAGATGCAGGGGACACAAGTATTCCGGAAGATGTTACTACAAAGCTTCTAACTTTTGCTAAAGCAGGGCTTGCTGTAGCACATATGAGAAATAAATCTTATTTATCTATTGGTAGTGTGTCAATGGGGATTGCAGGTTCTATTGTAGATTCCAATTTTTTTGCTGATTATCTAGGTATGAGAAATGAGTATGTAGATATGATTGAAATTATGAGACGTATAGAGCATGAAATATATGATAAAGATGAATACCAAAGGGCTTTAAAATGGGTTAAGGAAAATTGCAAAGAAGGTGAGGATTTAAATAAACCACACCTTGTAAAAACAGCAGGGGAAAAAGCAGAGGACTGGGAATTTGTTGTTAAGATGACTCTTATTTGTCGTGATTTAATGATAGGAAATGAAAAACTTGCTGAACTAGGTTTTGCAGAAGAGGCTAATGGACACAATGCTATCTTAGCAGGATTCCAAGGACAACGTCATTGGACGGACTATAAGCCTAACGGAGACTTTATGGAAGCGGTGTTAAATTCATCTTTTGATTGGAATGGTATACGTGAAGCTTTTGTAATGGCAACAGAAAATGATGCATTAAATGGTGTGGCTATGTTATTTGGTCATTTGCTAACAGGTACATCA
This sequence comes from uncultured Eubacteriales bacterium, assembly GCA_900551325.1. Lineage (GTDB taxonomy): Bacteria > Bacillota > Clostridia > Lachnospirales > Cellulosilyticaceae > Holtiella. The sequence continues at coordinate 25,028 of URVM01000012.1, forward strand.
CAAATTTTCTCTGATGTACGTACTTATTGGAGTAAAGAAGCGGTAAAACGTGTAACAGGATATGAATTAGAAGGTAAAGCTGCTGATGGACTTATTCACTTAATCAATTCAGGTTCTACTACATTAGATGGAACAGGTAAACAAAGAAATGCACAAGGTGAGCCGGCTATGAAGCCATTTTGGGAAATTAGTGAAGAAGAAGTTAAAGCATGTTTAGAAGCAACTACATGGCCACCTGCAAATCGTGAATATTTTAGAGGTGGCGGTTATTCTTCTTGTTTCCTTACAGAAGGTGGTATGCCGGTTACTATGAGTCGTTTAGCACTTGTTAAAGGATTAGGTCCAATTTTACAAATTGCAGAAGGTTATACAGTAGATATTCCAAAAGAGGTGCATGATACATTAAATAAACGTACAGATCCAACATGGCCTACGACTTGGTTTGTACCAAACTTAACAGGTAAAGGTGCATTTAAGGATGTTTATAGTGTAATGAATGAATGGGCTGCAAATCATGGTGCTATTAGTTACGGCCATATCGGGGCAGATTTAATTGCATTAGCATCTATGCTTAGAATTCCAGTAGCAATGCACAATGTACCTGAAGAAAAGATTTTTAGACCAAAAGTATGGAGTTCTTTTGGAACTAATGATATAGAAGGCGCAGACTTTAGAGCTTGCCAAAACTATGGACCACTTTACAAAAAAGCTTAGGAGGTCTATATGAATAAAGGATATATTGCCTTTGATCTAGGGGCTTCGAGTGGGCGACTTATGCTAGGTATTCAAACTGATGGTGGAGTAGAATTAGAAGAAGTACATCGTTTTTCTAATGATCCTGTTGTTATTGGTGATACCATGTACTGGGATATACCAAGACTATTTTATGAAATGAAGCAAGGTCTAAAGAAGGTAGCCGTAAGAAAAGATGTAATGATTCAATCTATAGGGATTGATACTTGGGGAGTAGATGGTGCATGGATTGATGAAACGGGTAAAATGCTTCAACTACCTATTCACTATAGAGATTCTCGTACACAAAAAGTTATAGAAGAAGTAGATAGTATAATAAATGAAATAGAGTTATATGAGTTAACAGGTATACAAAAAGCTTCTTTTAATACACTGTATCAATTGTATTATGACAAAAAATATAATCCAGTGATTCATAGTCATGGGTATAAATGGTTGTTTATGCCGGATTTATTAGGTTATTTTTTAACGGGCAAACAGTATAATGAGGCAACCATTGCTTCTACAAGTGGTCTTATAGACCCAAGGTCTAAAAGATATAGTGAAAAGATTTTTGATAAGCTAGGTTTTTTACTAGATTGGATGAATGAACTAGTGATGCCAGGTACACCAGTAGGTACATTATTAAAATCTATTCAAGAAGAAACAGGACTAGGGGAAGTGCCTATAGTAGCTGTAGCAAGCCATGATACAGCTTCAGCAGTAGCAGGGGCAGGTATAAATGCTCAGGAAGAACTATACCTTGTATGTGGTACATGGTGTTTGATGGGGCTTGAAGTCAATCAAGCCTACACAAGTGAAGAGGCCAGAAAATTAGGACTTACAAATGAAGGTAGTGCAAAAGGTAAGATTAGATTATTAAAAAACATTAATGGACTATGGATGCTTCAACAACTAAAAAAATGTTTAAATGAACGAGGCTTAGAGATAGATTTTCCAGATATCATTAAAGAAGTGGAGCAAGTTCAACATGATTATGCCATAGATGTAACCCATCAAAGGTTTATGGCACCTATAAATATGGAGCAAGAAGTTATTAAGGCGTGCTATGAACAATATCAAGTGAAATTAGAAGGAATAGGTGAAGTAGCAGCAGCTATATATAATGGATTAGGCCAACTTTATAAAGAAACAGTAGAGCAATTTGAACAATTACTAGGTAAAGAAATTACTACAATCCGTATGGTTGGTGGAGGTACAAAAGATAGATATCTATGCCAAGTTGTAAAGGATATGACAGGTAAAAAGGTTATAAAAGGAACAACAGAAGCATCAGCTATGGGAAATATCTTACTACAAATAGAAGCTATAAATGATTAAAAAAATCTTAATAACTTTATAAAGTAAGAGGGGATAAATATGGATGATCATAAAGTAGTTGAAGAAGTTTTAGATCAAGGTATTGAAGAAGATAGAGAAGAAACAGAACAAGGTGTACATACATATAGTGCAGTAGATAAATATGTTTGGCCAACAGAACCTAAAGTTTTAGAAAAGCTTGAGTGGTTTCAAGATCAAAAGTTAGCACTTATGATGCACTGGGGGCCTTATTCACAAATTGGTTTAGTTGAGTCATGGGCGCTTAGTGATGCTGATGCTGATTGGGCAAGACGAGGTGTGGATTGGCCAGTTAATGATGAAGAGTTTAAAAAACAGTATAGGGATTTAAATAAAACATTTAATCCAATACGTTTTAATCCAGAAGAGTGGGCAGATTTAGCGAAAGATGGAGGGTTTAAATACCTTATCTTTACAACAAAGCACCATGATGGATTTTGTATGTGGGATACTAAGTATTCTGATTACAAAATTACATCACCAGATTGCCCTTTCCATACAAATAAGTATGCTGATATTTGTAAACATCTTTTTGAAGCGTTTAGAAGACGTGGACTTGGGATTTCAGCTTACTTTTCGAAGGCAGATTGGCACAGTCCCTATTACTGGGCACCTAATATGGAACGTGGTTCCTTTATGTGGAGAGGACCTTCTTATAAACCTAGTGAAAACCCTGAGCTATGGGAAAAATTTGTTGAGTTTACTCAAAATCAGGTTAAAGAACTGACTACAGAGTATGGTAAGATAGATATTCTATGGTTTGATGCGGGGCAAGTATGTCCACAGTCAGGGCAAGATATTCGCTTAGGTCAGATGATAGATGATATTCGTAAATACCAACCTTGGATTTTATCAGCTGATCGTACAGTAGGTGGGCCGTACGAAAACTATATTACACCAGAACAATGTGTACCAAATAAACCACTTGGAATACCTTGGGAAAGCTGTATTACCATGGGGACATCCTTTTCTTTTGCATATGAAGATGACTACAAATCAGTAAGAGAGCTTGTACATTTACTTGTAAATATTGTGGCTAAAGGTGGTAATCTTGCTTTAAATGTAGGCCCTCAACCAGATGGTAGACTACCGAAAGGTGCTATCAAACGTATGAGGGGATTAGGGTCTTGGCTAAAAGTAAATGGTGATGCAATATATGGTACTCGTACATGTGCTCCATATATTCAAGATAATATTGCCTTTACTCAAAAAGCAGATGCGGTTTATGCTATTAAGCTATATGCAGAAGGTGAAAAGGTAGAAAGAAAATTACTTATACCATATACAAAATCAATTAAGCAAGTAGTACTTTTAGGCTATGAAGGCGTGCTAGAAAGTGAGAGATTAGAAGAAGGTATACTTGTAACTATACCTGAGATGGAGTGGGACGAAGAAGTTATTGCATATGCATTTAAAATGATTAAGTAAACTAGCAACACAAAAAACATCCTCAACTTTTATTGGTTGAGGATGTTTTTTTGCGCTTGTTTAAATTCTTTATAGCCGATGAGAATAACCCAAACGTAAGCAAGTGTTTTAGGAATCATAAGCATCCCTACAAGGAAATTTTCTTGTGCCCAAAGGACAACAGGTGCATAGAAACCAAAAGATAAGATAACAGCAATGGCAAGGTTTTTGTAATCACGATCTTTGTATTTAACCCCGTAGCTGTAAAGAAGATAAATCATAATGAGTCCCATAATAGTAAATGGAATATTTCTAATAATACCCCATGAAATAGGTGGGTTATTTACAAACCACATGTTTTGAGGGAAGAAACATAGAATAATTCTTAAAGCAGCTAATACATACATAGTTAAATCTAATGTCTGAGTATCTTTTACATTAAAGCGCATTTTCCAAATTTTATAAAGAATAAGGTAGAAAACAGTCATTGTAATAGAAGTAATAAACTTACCAAATCCTAGAGAAACAGGGTGATTTTCGAGTCCCGTTGTAAGAAGAGCGTAAATACGTGGTATAAGATGGAAGGCATCACCAAATCCTAAGGTAACAGACATAATACCAAATAATTTGAAGTACCCATTGTCTTTAGAGTTTTTGATCATAATGATACCAAGTACAATAACAGTTGTTAAGTAAACCACATGAAAAATAGGTTCCATAATTGCTTGCATAAAAATCCTCCTTTAATTGTTAGATTGTTGTTTATTTGAATTTATGCTTAAGTTTATAGAAATAGTATAGAGGGCCTATATTTAATGCATCTAAAGTTCATCTTAAATCCATCTTAAATATGAGTTATTGATAACAAGAAGAAAATAAATAGTGCTATGATAAGAGTATAAATAGATAGAATGATAAGTGTGAAAAGGAGTAAAATATGCAAGGTATTTTTGAAAAATATAAAGTACTTATAATAGATGATGAACAAGATATTGTAGAGATTTTAGATACAGTTTTAAAAAGAGAAGGCTTTAGCCAAATCTATATGGCAGGGGATGGTAAAACAGGTATAGAAACCTTTAAGAAGGAAAGTCCGGATATTGTGCTTTTAGACATTATGTTACCAGATATAAGTGGTTATGAGGTATTTAATGAGCTAAGGAGAATAGGCCAAGTGCCTGTACTATTTTTATCTGCAAAAGGTGAAGAAATGGATAGATTATTAGGCTTTGCTATGGGAGCAGATGACTATATTACAAAGCCTTTTAGTGCCAAAGAAGTAGCATTTCGGTTAAAGGCAAGGCTTAAGGTATTAGATCAAGTAGTTTATGGACAAGTAGAAAAGAAAAATAAGCCTATTACTTTTGGGGATGTAACAATTAATGAGGAAACAGGAGAAGTTTATAAAGGGGGTAAGCTACTAGAGTTTACAGCAAAGGAATTGAAACTACTTTTATACTTAGTTAATAATCCAAATAGAATTATAAGTAAAGAGATGATTTGTAGACAAGTATGGGGGGAAGACTTCTTTGGTTATGATAATACTATTACAGTCCATATGCGTAAACTTAGGATGAAAATTGAAGACAATCCTTCTAAACCAGAGTATTTAACAACAGTCATAGGACTTGGGTACAAGTTTGTTATGAAAGAGGTGTAGTCGGTGAAGGGGAAGTTAATCACACATTATTTCTTAAGTTTTATTACAGCCTGCTCTGTTATATTTATAGTCAATATTCTCTTTATGCGAGGTAATATTTATAACCAAGGCATGCTCTATGACTTTGAACCTACCAAGTATATTTTGGAAGTTGAACAAAATATTGTACAGCTACCAAGTAGAAGGGTAGGTCTTAATGAGGCGGGTATCTTGGCATTAGATAGATATGGTAGTGGTATACAAATATTAGATTCAACTAATAAAGAAATTTTTAGCTATAAGAAACCAGAGTTTGTTCCAAGTTCTTACTCTAATGTGGATTTAATCAATCTTTTTACAAGTAATGAAACCACCATATATTTAGAGGAAAAGGAAATAGGAGAGAAGACCTATACCTATATCGTGTTTTTAGATACGGAGAAAGTAAATAGGGTAATTTATACCTACGATGTATCAGATTTAAGGCAGGCTCATCGTTTCCCTACCTTAATACTTATTAATTGTATTTTGATTTTAATTATGAGTTTCCTCTTTACTATAAGAATTGCAAGACCTATCAATCGGATTATTGATAAAATTGTTAAATTATCAAAAGGAGATTACTCCAAAAGTACAATTAAACAAGGTATTTATTTTAAAATAGAAGAAAAGCTCAATCAGCTAACGGAGCGTTTAACAGCTAATGAACGTGAGCGATTAAAGATTGATCAAATGCGTGAAGAATGGATTTCAAATATTACTCATGATATTAAAACTCCACTAACTTCTATTATAGGAAGTGCAGAAATACTAGCAGATATAAGTTACCCAGTAAATGATAGTATGCGTCAAAAGTACTCTCATACCATCCTTCATAAAAGCCAATACATTAAAACTTTAGTAGAAGACTTGAATTTGTCTACTAGGCTACAAAATCAAACCATGATACTGAACAAAACAAAGGTAAATATGGTTTCTTTAGGGAGACATGTACTTATTGACCTGATTAATGATGAAAAATACAACGATCACAACATTACTTTTAAATATTCATCAGAAGCCATCTATTTAGAAGTAGATGAACAGCTGATGAAGCGTGTATTTATGAATTTAATCATCAATGCCTTTGTCCATAATGATGAAGATGTGAAAGTGAAATTAGAAATTAAAGAAGAAAAAGGACATGTACAAGTGATTATAGAAGACAATGGAAAAGGTGTAGCAGTAGAAGAACAACAAGAGATTTTTAAACGATACTATAGAGGAACTCACACTCGAAATAAGACAGAAGGTTCAGGCCTGGGGCTTGCCATCGCTCACGATATAGTCAAAACTCATGGGGGAACAATAGAAGTAGAAAGTGAACTAGGCAAAGGACTAAAAATCACCATAACTTTCTAAATTTGTGTAAAATATGACGAATAATATATGAATATGCAGAATAAAAATATATATATTTAACAAAAATAAGTTGACAATATATAGTAAAAAATAGATAATTAAATGATGAAAATATAGTAATAAGTAATAAATACCTTAAAGAGAAGGAGGAAGGGGAATGCATATTCAAGGGGTAAAAAGAGAAGAAGAACAACTAGAAAGAAAATGTGAGGACCTATCTTCTTATAATGAAGATATAATTCAAATGAGAAGTGAAATAAAAGTAGTAGGTCATAGAAGCTATACAGCCGACCTTTATGATGTAGAGCTACTCATGGAAAAATAAAGTTTAATTATATAAAAGCTGCCTAAGTATAGACGGATTCCTTGAGGGAGAGTATCTATACTGTATGGCAGCTTTTTATATTTAATAAATTAATTGTTTAAATCACCTTCATGAACAAGAACAAAACCTTCAGCGTAGAAAGCATCTTGTAAATGGAGTGAAGAGACATTAAGTGTAATTGTATCCATATGTTGTTCAAAAGGAATAAGTTCTTTTGTACGTATGCTATGGATAGTTTTCACTGTTGTAGCACTATGTAGAGTAATGTGATGAGGAAGTAGAGGAATCTCATCATATAAGTAAAAGGCATAAGTCATATTATCTTTAGCAGTGTATTTAATACGATCATTAAAATAAGGGGCTACAATATGTGTATTATAAATACCTTCTCCAAATATATTAAGCCATGCACCAAGTTGCTTCATAGAAAGGACAGCAGGCTTTGGAAGTTCACCATCTGGTTGAGGTGCAACATTTAGAGCAAGATTACCACCTTTACAAACAATATCTAAAAGAAGATGTACAAGTTGTAAACCAGTTTTGAAAGTATCTGTATAATGGAAAGAAAATTTTTGGCCTAATGTTGTACATGTTTCCCAAGGTACATCAAGAGCAGTTTCAGGAATAGTTTTTTCGGGTGTAATAATATTCTCAAAAGGCCCTCCTACAGTACGATCACAAACGATAAGATGAGGCTGTGTTGTAGTTCTAATTTTATTTACGATAGTAGGTAGATCAATATCTTGGTCTAAATTATTTGGATTTACCCAACCACCATCTAGCCAAAGAACATCAATCTTTCCGTATTTTGTACAAAGCTCTTCAATTTGAGAGTGAGTATACTCTACAAATTTTTCCCATAGCTCAGGGTGCTCCTTAATAGTATAGTTTACATTGCGAGTTTTAGCCGTTCCGAAAGCTTTGTGCCAATAATAATCACTATGCCAATCTGGTTTGGAAAAATAAGTAGAGATAGCAAGTCCTTCTTTACGAAAAGCCTCATACAATGAACCTACAATGTCCGCATAAGGATGTGTATGAAAAGGACAAGAAGAATCTGTAATTTTGTAATTGGTTGTTTGTGTATCAAACATACAAAATCCATCATGATGCTTAGTTGTAAAAAGGAGATATTTAAAACCACAATCTTTGGCAAGTTTTGCCCACTTGTCAGGACGGAATTTAACTGGATTAAAGGTACGATTAGAGTGGATATATTGTTGTTTAAAGGTTTCAATATCTGTCCAATCTATATCTTCTTGTGACCAGGAACTATCTCCATCAGATAAAGGCCAAGACTCATAAGTTCCAAATTGACATCCAGGTGCCCAGTGCATCATAAGTCCTAGCTTAAGTCCCATAAAGTATTCAATATGTTCTTGGACATTTGGTTCTTGTGGGGGAATATATTGTAGAGGGTCTGAATAATCATGTACTCCATTTTTTACTTTTATCTTTGTCATAAAAAGCCTCCTAAAAAATAATAGAATATATTTAACTATATATTCTATTATAAAGATGGCAGATTAAAAAATAAGGGAAATTATTTTAGATAAGGGAGAATTATTTTAGCTGTAAGTTGCTGGTTTTGATTAAGTGAGTAAAAAAGTTTACTATCTTCTTTGAAATGAAGGTGAATACGCTCATTTACATTACGAATACCAAAACCACTAGAAGGATTAAGAGGTGTATCTTTATAGTTAAGGTAATCATTTAAAAGCTGAGGGTCACATGTTTTTCCATTACTACTTATTTCAATATATAAATAATCCTCTTCCGTATAAATTAAAAGTTGAATTTTAAGGCAATCAATAGGATTTTGAGGATCAATACCGTGTTTAATTGTATTTTCCACAAGGGGTTGAATAATAAATTTAGGAATACATATGGTATGTAATGGTAGTGGAGAATCTACATTAAAAATGATAGGATAATCATGCCTTAGCCTATAGATAGATATAAACTCATAGATGTTTTGAATTTCATCAGAGATATTAACAAGACAGTTAGGATCTGTAATACTATAACGCATTAAGTTAGAGATAGAACCTACAATATGTGCAATATCATCTTGATTTCTAGAAAGAGCAATCCAGTTTACAACATCCATTGCGTTAAAGATAAAATGTGGGTTAATTTGAGCTTGTAACGCTTTGAGTTCAGCTTGTTTTTTGAGTTCATTTTGATGAGTAATAGCCTCCATTAAATTATTAGTATAAGTAATTAAACGTTTAAAACTATTGCAAAGAACAATGATTTCCTTAGATTTAGAAAAATGTAGTTTATGTATATCAAAAGTTCTTGTATCATCAATAGATGCAATAGTACCAGATAAATCAATAATTGGTTTAGTTATTTTAAATGCAATAAAATAGGCAATAGGTATAGTCAGTAAAATAACAATAAAAGCGAATAGAATAAAAGTATACATAAAGGAATTACTTTGTTTAATGATATCTTCATAAGGTGTGACAAAAATAATAGAAAGTCCAGAATCTAAGAAGCTTGTATGAACAACATATTTTTGGTTATAGGCATATACGAGATTACTTGAAGAAGCACTAGTAAGAGTAGACAAGCTGGTATGGTATAAGTCTAAAAATATATCAGGCTCAATAGTTTCAGTGCTTGTGTATAATATATTGCCTTCTCTAGAAAGTAAGGAATAACCACTATTAGGCGTAAGAGGAGAAAAAGTTAAAACGTTGTCTAGGTATTCTATTTTAATGCTTATGACCATAACACCTATTCCTGAAGAATCATAAGGACCTGTATAAAAAGTGTTTTGGATTTTTTTTGCAAAACACAATTCATTACTTTCTGCATTAATAAATACATAATGATTTTGTGGAGAAGTCAATGTACCAATATACCAATTACTATTTTTAACTTCGCTATTAGAAAAAACATTATAGGATCGGCTATAAGTATTTGTATTCAATGTTTTAGCCTCAAAGCCAGAAGTAATAGGAAGTGTATCATTTAAAAAAAGAGTATTTTTATAATAATAATTTGTATTGTTGGGGAGTTTTAAGCTTGAACAGTTAGAAAACTCCTTTAGAATACCTAAACGTACTTGTATGTCTATAAGTGGATCAGCAGGTTCAGTATTAAGATAATTGCCTAAAAGCTGATTGCTAATAACCATAAGAGAAGTTTGTTCAATAGAGTCCATAAAATTTGTAAGTAAATTATTATTTAAAGAAGTAACACTAGATTGATAATGAATGACTTCTTGAACCATTGTGTTTTGAAACAATATATAAATTACAGTATATGAACAAATAAGAACGGTACTCATAAGTAGAATAAGAGTGAGCGTGATTTTTTTCTTGATAGACATTGATAACTCCTTTTATTTAGACTGTGGTTGTTGCATAAGGATATTACGGTATTCACTAGGAGAAAGGCCTAACTTCTTCTTGAAAATTTTGGAAAAGTATCTGGAATCTTCATATCCGCATTGCAAACTAATGTCATAAATAGAATATTGAAAATGAGCAAGAAGTTTTTTTGCTTTATCTATTCTTAAGTCAATAATATATGTGCTTAAATTAATGCCCATACTTTGTTTAAAAACTGTACTTAAATAAGATAAAGATACATTCATGTGATTGGCTAAAAAAGAAATATTAAAATTTAGATCACAGAAATGGTCAGCGATATAAGAAGTAGCAAAAGTAATAATACTATCTGTATGGGCTTGTTTTTTTGTGTGAATACTCGTCAAAACATCGTAATATTTTGTGATTAAGAAGTTTATTTTCTCCTGATAAGTAGGGAGATCTAAATACTCATTCATAGCATGAGTTCGCAAATTTTGTAAAGTTAATAGATCTCTATGGATTTCTCCTAAATATTCATAGAGTATATTGAGTAATTGAATACCGATGGTGGTATGAGCTTCGTTAGACATAGGTGTATTGAAGAGTACTTGTCCGAATAATTCATCAAAAAAGGCAACTTCGTTATGACGCAGATTATTTAGTACTTTTTCTTTAAAATCTTCATGCAAAATATGTAAAATATCTTGTTTTTCCGCCCTTCTAGTTGTATCAAGTTTAATAAGTATATTATTAAGATGTTCGATTTTTTCACGTGTAATAGGCTTAAGGATATAATGAATAACTTGATATTCAATGGCTTTTTGAGCATATTCAAATTCACCATGACCACTCAAAAGAATCATTTGTGCCATACTCCCTTTTTCATATAGGGTTTTAGCTAATTCGAGTCCATCCATAAGAGGCATTTTAATGTCAGATATAATAATATCTGGTTGCCTTTCTTCAATACAAAGGAGTGCATCTTGACCATTTGTAGCAGTTCCAATTAATTCACCATTAAAAGAATTCCAATTAAGCATATTTTTCAAACCTTCAAGTGCAAATTTTTCATCATCGACCAAAAGAACTTTCATAAGGAATCCTCCAGTTATATTTTGTATTTAGGTATATTATACAATAAAAGCAAAAGTATTTTAAATAAAATACAGAAAATACTTAAATAAACCAAATTATTTATGTGGTTTTACTGGTAAAATGTATAGTTTCATATTAATATTATTTTAATAGCAATTAATAAATTAACCAAAATCGTGTTTTAAATATAGATTTAAGATAGATGGAGGAAAGATAATGAGACAGGGGAAATGTATAAAATTGTTAGTAGTATTAATGATTATGAGTATATTAGGAGGATGTACAATAATACAAATATTAACAAGGGATACAAGTATTAAAATGATACCAATAACACAAGAAGGGATAAAAACCAAAAAAGAAGAAGTTGTAACTTTAAAATGGTACATGTCTGTTGATTCAGTTGAACCTGATACAGAAAAAGTTATAGAAGCACTTAATGTATATACAAGAGATAAAATAGGTGTTGAGATTGACTATATAGATATTATAGATGCGGAATATAAACAGAAGATGCCTATGTACATTAATGCAGGGGAATATTTTGATATTTGTTTTACTGCCAATTGGACAAATAATTATCTTCAATCGGTAGGTAGAGATGCTTTTATGGATATTACAGAGATTTTACCTGAATATGCAAAAGAAACATATGAGTTTATACCTGATATGATATGGGATGCTATAAGTGTAGAAGGGCGAATTTATGGAATTCCTTCCTATAAAGAGTTAGGAAGACAATGTGGTTTTTTTGTAAATGCAGATATGGCTAAAGCATATGGTATCGATTTAACTACTGTAAAAACATTAGAAGACTACTCACAAGTATTAAAGATTGTAAAAGAAAAATCTATAGCTGAAGGTAAAGAGGTAATAGGTATAAGTGGGTTAAGATACAGTCTTTTAGAACCTTATGAAAGCTTGACAGGTATACCTACCTTACCTGGTGCATCCCCTGTAAAAGAATATTGTAACTTTACAGCTGAAGAAGAAGTATTTAATCAATATGCAAGTGAAACGTATATGGATTATTGTCAGTTAGCCTACGATTGGAATCAAGCAGGTTATACACCTGCAGATCCTATTAATTATGATGGGGATATAGCTAATAGGGATAATGATTTTAAAAATGGTAAACTCTTTTCTTATCTTATTTCATATGCACCAGGTACAGCAGAAGCTGCTACAGCATCCATGGGGCATGGGGTAACATTTATACCGTTAATGGATCCGCTATTTGAAACAAGAAATGCAATGGCAGGTGTTTTGGCTATTTCATCTCAGTCTAAACATCCTGATAAGGCTCTTGAATTTCTTAATTTACTTAATACAGATAAGTATGTGGGAACACTTATACGACATGGGATTGAAGGACAACACCATAGTTTGGTAGGAGATAACCGGGTAGATAAAACGATGGGGGGAACACTTCCTGGTGATATAAATGGTTATAGTTATACACCTGGATGGCGGTTTGGAACACCATTTAATCAAAAATGGGATATTTCATATCCAGAAAATATAGAAGAACTTTTTGAAAGCTATAATGCATCAGCTATTGTAGCACCTCATAATGGATTTAGTTTTAATACTTTACCAGTAGCAACTGTTATTACTGCACTGACAAATGTGATTGATGAGTATGGTCCAGCACTAGAAACAGGTTGTGTAGACCCTAAAGAAAATATTCCAAAGTTTTTAAAAGCATTAGAAGATAATGGGGTAAACACATTATTGAAGGAGATAGAAACGCAAATTCATATATGGCAAAAGAGAAAATAATAAGCACCCATCATTAAATAAAAGTGATGGGTGCTTATTATTTGTGGGATTTTGCAAGTGTTTTGTGGTTTTTTCAGGTTAGTATATTGTTTTATTGATTGATATATTTGTTTTATCCTTGTTTTTAAGGCTAAATATAAAAAAAGTACACAAAATACAAAAAAAGTAAAGTTGTATAGAAAAATAAATACAAATATAATAAAGACAGAAGGTTTATTTAGTAAATATTACACTAGTATAAGGGGTAGTAATTTTTGTTTAAGAAGAAATAAATAAGATGGAGGGGAAGAAAGACGTGAAAAATGAACATTTAGAACAAAACATAATAAAACAACCGTTTGTTGAGAATAAGTTGTCAAGAAAGGAAAAGTTTTATAAAGCTAAAAAGCAAATTTTAAGACACTGGCAACTTTATCTAATTCTTTTAATTCCAGTTGTATTAGTAGCAATCTTTTCCTATGGACCTATGTATGGGGTACAAATTGCATTTAAAGATTATATACCTTCCTACGGAATTAGTGGTAGTAAATGGGTTGGACTTAAACATTTTCAAAGTTTTATAGGCTCCCATCAATTTCCAAGACTTATAGGGAATACTTTAATGATTAGTGTATATGGGCTTATTGCAGGCTTTCCTGTACCTATTATCCTTGCATTAGCTTTAAATGAATGTATGAATGCTAAATTTAAGAAAATAGTTCAAATGGTCACTTATGCACCACATTTTATTTCCACTGTTGTTATGGTTGGAATTGTTTTATTAATTTTATCACCTACATCGGGTATTTTAAATCAATTTATTCAGCTTTTTGGGGGAGAGCCTATAGACTATATGGCTAAGCCAGAATGGTTTAAGTCTATTTATGTATGGTCAGGTGTATGGCAAGGTATGGGATATAGTTCTATTATTTATATTGCTGCATTAGCAGGTATTGATCCTACCTTGCATGAAGCAGCCGTTGTAGATGGAGCCACTAGGTTACAACGTATATGGCATGTAAATATTCCGGGTATTTTACCAACTGTAACCATTCTACTTATTATGAACTTTGGAAGTATTATGAGTGTTGGGTATGAAAAAATCTTGTTAATGCAAAATAAATTAAATATGCCAACCTCAGATGTAATCTCTACCTTTGTTTATCGTGTTGGTTTAGTAGATGCACAGTATAGCTTTTCAGCAGCGGTAGGTTTATTTAATGCATTAATTAACTTTGGATTACTTATGCTTGTAAACGCAATTGCTAAAAAACTAGGAGAAACAAGTCTATGGTAAGGAGAAGGGAAATGAAAAAAAATAATGCGCATAAAATAAATGAAACAAGTTCAGATAAAGTTTTTAATATAGTAAATAGTTTGTTTTTATCTTTAATACTTGTGCTCGTAGCGTATCCATTAATTTATGTAGTAAGTGCTTCTTTGAGTAGCCCGATAGCTGTAAGTAGTGGGCGTGTGTGGCTATGGCCTGTAGATTTAACGACAAAAGGATATGAAGCCGTATTTAATCATCCAGATATTATTAGAGGTTTTTTTAATGCTATATATATCACGGTCTTAGGAACAGTTGTACAGGTTATTATTACAATTATGGCTGCGTATCCATTGTCTAGAAAAACTTTATATGGAAAAGGTGCTATTACATTATTTTTTACTTTTACAATGTTTTTTGGCGGTGGGCTCATTCCTACGTTTATCTTAATTAACAATTTAAAATTATATAATACGTACTGGGCACTTATTTTACCAGGTGCAGTAGGAGTTTATAACGTTATTGTGGCACGTACATTTTTCCAAGCAACCATTCCAGAAGATTTATTTGAAGCAGGACAGCTAGATGGATGTTCAGATTTCAAATTTTTAATTAGTATAGTTTTGCCATTATCTAAACCAATTATTGCTGTACTTGTTATGTTCTATGCAGTAGGGCACTGGAACTCTTATTTTGGGCCAATGATTTATCTATCTGACAAACAACTTTATCCATTACAGATTGTCCTTAGAAATATTCTTGTACAAAATCAAATTACTTCAGAAATGATGACAGATGTGGCGGCTATTGAACAACAAAAGGGACTTGCAGAACTTATTAAATACTCAGTAATTGTAGTATCTAGCTTGCCAATGCTTATTTTATATCCATTTATACAAAAACATTTTGTTAAAGGTGTTATGATCGGAGCCATTAAGGGATAAATAAAGGTATCTTATTTATTCACATAAAAAATTAAAAATTTGGGGGAAACAAAATGAGTAGAAAATTAATTACTAAATTAGTAGCAATTACAATTTTAAGTAGTATGGCTGTAACAGGATGTGCACAAAAAGATGCAACAAAAAAAGATGCCAGTACATCAGTTGCTTTAAATGAGCCAGGGGCATTTCCTTTAGTAAATGAAAAGCAAGAAATTAATATTGTAGCACCAGATACTGGATATATTCTTGACTTAAATACCAATGAGTTTACACAGTGGTTTGAAGAAAAGACAAATGTTAAAGTAAACTATGAACAAATTCCAGAAGAATCTTTTACAGAGAAAAAGAATCTTATGCTTGCGACAGGCAATTATCCAGATGCCTTTTTGATGGGAGGTTTTAGTAAAGCTGATGAAGTAACGTACGGAGAGCAAGGTATTTTAATTCCGTTAAATGATTTAATTGATAAATATGGTTATTACATAAAAAAGGTATTTGAAGAACAGGAGTCATTGCCAGCAGCTATTACAGCACCAGATGGTAATATTTATTCTTTACCACGTATTAATGAATGTTATCACTGTATGTATTCAAGAAAAGCATGGATTAATAGAGAATGGTTAGATAAATTAGGATTGAAATATCCAGAGACAACAGATGAGTTAGTTGAAGTATTACGTGCATTTAAGACACAAGATCCAAATGGTAATGGGAAAGCAGATGAAGTTGGTATAATGGGATCAACAGATGGTTGGGAAGCAAATCCAATAGAATTTTTAATGAATTCATTTGTGTATAATGATTATGGGAAACGACTTGATGTAAGAGATGGAAAAGTTCACTTTGTAGCATTAGAAGATGAGTGGAGAGAAGGCTTAAAATTCTGCTATGAACTTGTAAAAGAGAAACTTATTGAACCAACATCATTAACACAGCCTGAGCAAAATATGCAAGCTTTAGCAAATAGTAAAGAACCTGTTATTGGAATAGGTCTAGGCGCACAAAACGTAAATACTGTAGGTGCAGAAGACTTAGGTAGACAAAAGATGTACGAACCACTTAGTCCTCTAGAAGGTCCTAAAGGTGTAAGAACAACGCCAACAGCACCAGGTGGTATTTATTCAGGACACTTTGCTATTACTAAAGCAGCAAAAAATCCAGAATTACTTTTCAAATGGGCAGATTCACTTTACAATCCTGAAGTTACTATGTGTTCAAACTATGGCCTTGAAGGAAAACAGTGGGAGAAAGCAGCTGAAGGTTTAATAGGGATAGATGGTGAGCAAGCTGAATGGATGAGAATACCTGGAGCAAAAGTAGAAGGAGAACAAAACAATAGTATACCAAATGTGGCTCTTGTTAATTTAACTGCTGATATTCGTTCAGGAGAAGCATTAGATCCTAATGATCCATTAGCACCATATAAAGGAGAAGGAATCTTATTTAGCTCTACAAGAGACTATTATGAACCTTATGCAGTAAAAGAGTATTTACCAAGTAGTATGTATATGCTGCCAGAAGAACTTGATGGCTTACCACAACTTCAGACACAAATTTTAGACTATGTAAGTGAATCAATGGCAGCGTTTGTAACGGGTGCAAGAGATATTTATGATGATGCAGAATGGGAAAAGTATAAAAAAGAATTAGAAGCACTAAATGTTAAAAGATATGTAGAAGTACATCAAAGTGCATTCGACCGTATCAAGTAATAACTTAAAAAGGCTAGTAATAGGTACTAGCCTTTTTTATATAAGATAATAGGGTGGGGGATAAGATGATTAAATCGAGAAGAATAATAACTATATTGATTATAATTTTTTTAGCAAGGATATCAGTTTCAGTTCAAGCAGAAGAAGTTTTATCAATTGTTTATTATTATAATAACCCTTGTGCATCTTGTGAGGTTGAAAAGGAATTTTATACTTTATTTAATGAGCAAGTTGGAGATATAAAAGATAATAGGAATTATAAAATACAAACTTACAATATCTTTGAAAGTGCGGCTAAAGCAAACTTTGAACAATTTTGTAAAACTAATAAGATAGAAGATAATCAAGTACCAGTACTAGCTATTGGAGATGAAATTCTAATAGGTCAAGAGGAAATAGAACAGTTATTAAGAGAAAAATTTATTCGAGCTAAAAATACTCAAGAATACATTTTACAGAGTTCTTCTAATAAACAAGAAGATCTAGAAGCTACAATAGAAAATTTAGCAGGAATACATCTAAAGTATTTCTATACCCTAGGATGTAAAGATTGTATAAAAACACAGAAGTTACTCACTACAATAGAACCCATACAAAATGGAGAAATTATAGTTCAGAAAGTAGACATTAATACAGAAGAAGGACTTCAACAATTATATGGGTATTTTGAGAAATATAAGGTACCTGAAAAAGAACAACGGGTGCCAATTATTTTTTATGAAGAAGGTTATTTAAGTAGTTATGGACAAATAGAAAAAGAATTACCTTATCTTATAAGGAAAGGGGGGATTGGAGAGGCATTAGTAGAAACAACAAGCTCTGTAGAAACTCAAAAAGAAAAAATGCACTTAATAAAAGTTATTATAGTTGGACTTATAAATGGTTTAAACCCATGTGCTATAGGAATATTATTATTTTTACTTTCTCTAACAACAATAAATAAGAATATATTATCACTAGGAATGAGTTATATTTTTGGCAAAATAGCAGCTTATTTAGCCATAAGTATGGTACTTTATAAAAGTTTAACTTTTTTAGAAAATCCTATTTTGCAAAACATAAATAAAATATTGAACTTAATTTTGGTTGGGGGCTTATTCATTATTGCTCTTATGAATTTAATAGATTACCTACAAATAAGAAAACAGCAGTATGGCAAAATCAAACTACAATTACCACTAAAAGTACGTCAATTTAATCATAAACTTATTAAAAAGGTTGGAAAAACTTTTGATTCTAAATATGCTTTAATAAATGTTTTTATAATAAGTGTGATTATATCAATAAGTGAATTTTTGTGCACAGGTCAAATTTACCTAGCTACCCTTTTGTATCTATCAAAAGCAAGTCAGCAAGCTGGTATTGAAATTAAGGGTTATTTATTAGCTTATATATTAGCAATGGTAATACCAATGGGTGTAATTATTATACTTATTGCAAAGGGGCAAAAAATTATAGCTGTATCTGAAACCATAAGAAAATATATGCCTATTATTAAACTTATAAATGCGGTTGTATTATTAGTATTAGGTTTTTTAACCCTTTTAATCATTTTATAATGATAGGTTTGATGAAGGAGGATTTACCATAGGTATTTTATTTAAAAAACAACAAAAGTATGAGTACATAGAAGTTTATTGTAGGTCAAATAGGGGAAATTACACTTTTAAAATAGGGGAAATTCCTATTAAAGAAGAAGTTATTATTGAGCAAAGTAAAATATTTTTTAATGATCCAGAGCCTTGTTATATTCATCGCGGAGCAGTATGTATGCGGTTAAATGAAGAAATTATTGAATCTATTAAGCAATATGAAGCTAGCCAAAAAGTTATATTAGATAAGGAAAAGAATTTATTAATTGAAGCTATTGATGTAGAAGAGATTTATGCTGTGAGATGGTTTAATAATTAAAGTGGATTCTTCTAAGGTGTAATTAGTAAAGTTTATTTATATGTAAAAAGCTGTTCTAGAGTGTAGACGGAATTTTTTAAGATTGTCTATCTATACTTTGGGACAGCTTTATTATATATCAATACAAAAAATGTGCCTGTGTGCACTTATTTGTTAAAAGTGATAGAATGGATGATTTTTAGTGATAATACACTAGGAAATTAAACGAAAATTAAACTTTTAGTAAGAATATTACAAATATAATTTGACCTAGTCGTCTATAGGAGATACTATCAAGTTAACAGTGTGCTTGAGCACAATCTTTGTTTTATAGGTCAATAATCTTCTACTAATGAAGGGGGGGCATACAACTTGGGGTAACTATTAAAAAGATAGCAGACTTATGTGGTGTATCAAGAGGTACAGTAGATAGGGTTTTAAACAATAGAGGAAAAGTGAAAAAAGAGACAGAAATAAAAGTAAAGCAAATAGCTGAGCAACTAGGTTATACACCTAATATTGCAGCTAAACAACTAGTAGCTAAAAAGAATCCTCTCACTATCGGTGTACTACTCATTGCAGAAGGAAATTCCTTTTTTGATGATGTAATAAGAGGAGTTCAAAGGGCTGAAAAAGAGCTCAAAGATTATGGGGTGACTGTTATATTGCAAACCATGAAGGGGTATAATGTACAACGTCAAATTCAACTAATGGAAGAAATGAGGCCTCATATAAATGCGCTTATTATTAATCCTATAAGTAGTGTTATTATTACAAATAAGATTAATGAACTTGTAGAAGAGGGGCTTTGTGTTATTACGATCAATACAGATATACGAGAGAGTAAACGATTGTGTTACATAGGAAGTAATTATACAAAGTGTGGAGAAACAGCTTGTGGTATACTTGGGCTTTTAACAGGGGGTAAGGCGAATATCGGTATACTAACAGGCTCAAAAAAGGTAGCTGGACATAATCAAAGAGTGAAGGGATTTAAGACCATTTGTAATAAAAAGTATCCAGAATTTAGGATTATAGGTTATGAAGAAACAGAAGATGATGATATCAGGGCTTTTGAAGTGACTAACAAACTTTTAAATGAACATCCAAATATTGATGCCATCTTTGTAGTTGCAGCAGGTGTCTATGGTGTGTGTAGAGCACTTATATCTTCTGAAAAGGCTGGGAAAATCAAGCTTATTACTTGTGATAGTATACCGACTACCGTAGAGATGATGAAGCAGGGGGTTATTAGTGCAACCATTTGTCAGCAACCTTTTACACAAGGGAATAAATCAGTTCATACTGCATTTAACTATTTGGTAAGTGGTATAGAGCCTGAGAAAAAAGAGTTTATCGTAAAGAGTGAAATAAAAATATTAGAAAATTTATAAGAGGGGTGCTTAAAGTGAAAAAGAGTTATTTTGAAAATTTACCAGTTGTGAAATATGAGGGACCTCGTTCTACCAATCCTTATGCTTACAAATATTATGATGGGGAACGTATTATTGAAGGTAAGAAAATGAAAGACCATTTAAAGTTTGCTATGAGCTATTGGCATACTATGTGTGCAGGAGGAGCAGATCCTTTTGGTGCTGTAACTATGGATAGAACTTATGGGGAAAGTGAACCTATGGCAAGAGCAAAAGCAAAGGCGGATGCAGCTTTTGAATTTATGAGTAAAATGGGTATTGAATATTTTTGTTTTCATGACGTGGATATTGCTCCGGAGGGTGAAGATTTTGAACAAACAAGAAGAAACCTTCATGAGATGGTAGATTATATAGAAGTTAAGATGAAAGAAACAGGTATTCATCTTCTTTGGGGGACAGCAAATTGCTTTAGTCATCCTCGTTATATGCATGGTGCAGGAACAGCGTGTAATGCAGATAGTTTTGCCTATGCAGCAAGTCAGATTAAAAATGCCTTAGATGCAACTATTCAATTAGGTGGCAAGGGGTATGTATTTTGGGGTGGAAGAGAAGGCTATGAGACACTTCTTAATACAGATATGGGCTTTGAACTAGATAATATGGCAAGACTTATGAAAATGGCTGTAGATTATGGAAGAAGTAAAGGTTTTACAGGAGACTTTTATATTGAGCCTAAACCTAAAGAGCCAACGAAACACCAATATGATTTTGATGTGTCTACTGTACTTGCTTTTTTAAGAAAATATGGTTTAGATAAGGATTTTAAAATGAATATTGAAGCCAATCATGCTACTTTAGCAAGGCATACTTTCCAACATGAATTAGCAGTAGCAAGAATTAATAATGCTTTTGGAAGCATAGATGCTAATCAGGGAGATGAACATCTTGGATGGGATACAGATCAATTCCCTACAGATATTTATCATGCAACCCTTTGCATGTATGAAGTGATTAAAGCAGGTGGCTTTACAAATGGTGGCTTAAATTTTGATGCTAAAGTAAGAAGGTCATCTTTTACTTTTGAAGATATTGTTTATGCTTATATTAGTGGAATGGATACCTTTGCACTAGGATTAATAAAAGCTTATGAATTAATCAATGATGGTCGAATAGAAGGTTTTGTAAAACAAAGGTATGCAAGTTATACACAAGGGATAGGGAAAGAAATAGTAGAAGGACGTGCAACCCTTGAAAGCTTAGAAGCTTATACACTCCAAAATGGAGAGGTAAAAGTAGAAAGTGGCAGACAAGAGTTATTAGAAAGTATCTTCAACAATATTTTATTTAAATAGAGGTGTAAGATGAAATATCTTTTAGGAATAGATGTAGGCACATCTAGTACGAAAACAGTACTTTTTGATACATTGGGAAAGGTTATATGCTCAAGTTCAAGAGAGTACCCTCTTTATATGCCACAAAATGGCTGGGCTGAACAAGATCCAGAAGACTGGTGGCAGGCAACACAGGAGACAATTAGAGAAGTTGTTAAAACATCAGAAGTTAATAGCAGTGACATAGCGGGCATAGGCATTTCTGGGCAGATGCATGGTGTAGTCATGCTAGATGAAGCAGGGAAAGTAATTCGAAAAGCTATTATTTGGTGTGATCAAAGAACAAAGAAGCAATGTGAGGAAATTAACGCCCTTGTAGGAAAAGAAAGACATATAGAGATTGCTGCTAATCCACCTTTACCAGGTTTTTCAGCTTCTAAAATCCTATGGATAAGAGAAAATGAAAAGGATAATTACGAAAGATGTAGACATATTCTTCTACCTAAGGATTTTATTAGATATAAGTTAACGGGGATCTTTGCAACAGATGTCTCAGATGCTAGTGGAACAGGCCTTTTAGATGTGAAAAATAGATGTTGGTCAGAAGAAATATTAGAAAAGCTAGAGATAGATAGAAACTTTTTGCCTAAAGTTTATGAGTCACCTGAGGTAACAGGTTATATTACTGAGGAGGTGGCTAGACTAACAGGGCTTAGGGAAGGTACCCTTGTAGTAGGCGGTGCAGGAGATAATGCAGCTGCAGCAGTAGGAACAGGTGTGGTAACAGATGGAAAGGCCTTCACCACTATAGGTACATCAGGTGTTGTCTTTGCTCATACCTCAAAACTTGCCATTGACCCTAAAGGAAGAGTCCATACTTTTTGCCATGCCGTACCAGGTTCATGGCATGTGATGGGTGTCACTCAGGCAGCAGGCTTATCCCTTAAATGGTTTAAAGATAACTTTTTACAAAACATTCAAGAAGAAGCCAAGCAAAAAGACTTAGATCCATATGTGCTTATCAATGAGATGATTGATAAAACACCTATAGGTGCCAATAAACTCATCTATTTACCTTATTTAAATGGGGAAAGAACACCTCATCTAGATTCAGATTGCAGAGGTGTATTCTTTGGTATGACAGCTTCCCATACTCAAAGTGACTTGGCTAGAGCAGTTATGGAGGGGGTAACTTATTCTCTAAAAGATTGTCTAGAGATTATTTTAAGTATGGGCTATAAAGTAGATGAAATGATGGCATGTGGAGGAGGAGGAAAAAGTAAAGTATGGCGCCAAATGTTAAGCGATACTTTTAGATGCCCAGTTCACACTACTACATCCCAGGAAGGACCAGCTTTAGGTGTTGCCATCCTAGCAGGTGTTGGTGCAGGTATTTATGAATCAGTAGAGGCAGCCTGTAGCCAGCTTATTACACAAGCATCCAAACAAGAACCCAATGTTGAAAATGGGGACATATATGAAAAGTATTATAGTGTTTATCAAGGACTTTATAGAAGTCTAGAAGAAGATTTTAAGCGACTAGCTAAGTTGTAAACGAAAGAAATTATATAACATTTAGTGATAAAGATATTAGATTAGTAAGTAGTGTAGAGAATTCTACAAAAACACCTTAGATTAGGTATAATACTTAACCTAAGGTGTTTTTATCTATTTATTAGTTAGAGTTTTGAACTTCTTGCGATATTCTCCTGGAGTTAGACCATATTTTTCTTTAAAAAGATTATAAAAATGGGTACGGTTGGAGAAGTGTAGACTATTTGCAATTGAGGAAATTGAATCATTTGTAGTTGATAGAAGAAGCTCTGCTTTTTTTAAACAAAATATAATGCCATAGTCAAAAAGACACATACCAGTATATTTGTTGGTAATAGTGTTCAAATAATTACCACTATAATTTAATAAGGATTCTAGTTCTGATCTAGATATGCGTCCGTCTGTATCTTCTAGTAGATGACTAATACGAGAAAAGAGTAAGAAATCAGCACTAGAACTTAAGTTAACAGGGGTAATATGATAAGATTCTTCATTATTTAGATAGTCAAAAAGGGCACAGATTATGCCTTTTATCATATAAGAGGAACCTAGTTTGGGAAGTAACATGGCATGAATGAGCAAATCAGATAATCTATATAATTCAGATTTACTACCTTGATTTTGAAATGTAGGGAAAAAATCAAGATAGCTTTTTTGGTATTCAGACTTTATATTAGTTTCGATAAATTGAAAAATAGAATTGGTTGTAATCTGTTCTTCTTGAAAATAAGTACTCTTTTGTTCTTCTAAGAGTTGTTTAATAAAATCTAAAGATAGGCCGATAAAAAGGAGTTTAGCTTCACCTATAAATTTCTCACGATGTACAATATTTCTATTAATAAGGCAACAAGTCCCAGCGTGATAAAGATATTCTTTATCTTCAATTTGTTGAATAACTTCTCCTTCTAAAACCACTAAAAGTTCAAAAAAATTATGTAAATGTGGTGGACGGTTATTAAATTTATGAAAAGAAGAATCAACTATTGCTGTATGAAAAAAACTGTTGTTTGGAGAGAGCATTAACACATTATAGAAATCATCAGGTAATAAACCCCTACAATATTCTAATGTGATTTGTACAGGGGTAAGCATATCGAAATAGGAATTAATGCTACTTTTTAAATTATGTACTTTAAGAATTTTATTTTCTGTGTTGGAATTAAAATAGTCGTTAGACACCATATGCTATTCTTACATCCTTCCTTTTTATGAAAATACATTCACGAATATGATACAGAATTGAGTTATAAAGCAATGGATTTGACATTGTTAGAGTAGGCAATAATTGCTAAAATTTATTTGTAATACATTGAATTATATACATAATTACCAAAAGTGTAAAGAGAGAAGGGGTTATTTGTATGAATGAAAAGAAATATTTAAAGTGGTATCAAAAGGTAGCATATGGTTCAGGAGATATGGCGGCTAACTGCGGTTATGCACTTATTTCAAGCTTTATGATGCTTTATCTAACAAATGCAGTAGGCTTAAATAGTGCTATAATTGGTACATTAATGATGGTATCAAAATTACTTGATGGTATAACAGATATTTTATTTGGAACTATAATGGATCGTACAAAAAGTAAATTAGGTAAGGCTAGGCCATGGATGTTATATGGTCAAATAGGTGTTTCAGCTAGTTTATTTTTAGCATTTTGTATACCAGATATGAATCAGACTATGCAGTACATTTATTTCTTTGTATTTTATACTGCATATAATGCAATTTTCTTTACTGCAAACAGTATTGCTTATGCAGCATTAGCGGCAAAGATTACTAAGAATTCAGGAGAACGTGTTCAGCTTGGATCTATCCGTTTTATATTTGCCACATTTACCACACTAGTTATTGCTTATAATGCAATGGGCATGGTTGAAAAATTCGGTGGTGGTGCTAGTGGATGGCGTACAGTAGCTTTAATTTTTGCAGTTATAGCATTAATTGTTAATACATTTAGTGCACTTATGGTAAAAGAAGTACCAGATGAAGTAGAAGAGTCTGTTGTAGATGGACATAAGAATACTCAAGAGAAAGTAAGTTTTAAACAGTCGTTCAAATTATTATTTAAAAATCCATACTATATCATTATCTTATCAATTTATCTTGTTAACTATATATATAGTGGAATTAGTCAAGGGGCAGGAATTTATTTTATGACTTATTTTATGGGTAATCCCGCTTTACTTGGAACATTCTCACTAGTAAGTTTAATCCCTGTTATGATTATTCTAGCATTAACACCTATGCTTGTAAAAAAATGTGGTAGTATAAGAAAATTAAATTTAATAGGTCGTGTTATTACAATTATCATGGGTGTTGTATTTATTATAGCAGCTTTAAATAGAAATTTACCTCTTATGTTAGCATCAGCTTTCTTACGTAATATGGCAGGTGGGCCATTAACAGGAACATTACATGCACTTGTTGCAGAAACAAGTGATTATACATACCGTACACAAAAAACAAGAATAGATGGTGTCATGTTTAGTTGCTCTTCTATAGGTGTAAAATTAGGTGGAGGTATAGGAAGTGCTATTTTAGGATGGATGTTGGCATTTTCTGGATTTGACGGGACTGCGGCTGTACAATCTGCAAGTGCAATCAATGTTATTTTTATCCTTTATGCGGTTACACCAGTAATCTTTGGTTTAATTTTGATGGGATTAATTTATTTATTAAAAGTTGAAAAAGCAAATAAAGATTGGGACGAAACACATACTGAAGGTGAAGCAGCATGATTAGAGTAAATTTTAATGAGAATTGGCAAGTTATAAAGGGAAGTAATGACTCACGAACATCCGCATTTCTAGGTACTGAAAAAATAAAAGTAGTTCACTTACCTTATGATGCAATGATACATGAAGAGAGAACTCCTCATACAGCTAATGGGGCTCAAACAGGATTTTATCCAGGGGGAGAATATATTTTTCAAAAAACAATAGAGGCACCCGAAGAGTGGAAAGATAGGGAAGTTATATTAGAATTTGAAGGTGTTTATCAAACGGCAATGATTTATGTGAATGGTGCTTTAGCTGGAAAGAATTTATATGGGTATTCTAGTTTTTATATACCATTAAATGAATGGTTAAACTATGGTACACACAACCAAATAAAAGTGATTGCCGATAATAGTATGGAGCCTAATAGTCGTTGGTATACTGGTAGTGGCATTTATAGAGATGTAAAGCTTTTAGTAGGAGATAAGATACATATACCAGCAGATGGTGTACGTATTACCACTTTATCTGCTACGGAAGAATCTGCAATCATTCAAGTGGAGACAAAGGTTAAAAGTATTACAAGAGTTAGAGAAAAGGTAGAGGTAGAAGTAACATTACTGAATAATGGTGAGATTGTAGGAAAGGATAAACAATTTGTTGTAATGTATCCAGAAACACAGGAAATATCTCGTCATAGTATTTGTATATCAAATCCTAAGTTGTGGAACTGTGATTCGCCTAATCTCTATCAATGTATAGTAAAAATAAAATGTAATGACAAGGTGCTAGATGAAGCAGTAGAAACATTTGGTATTCGTACACTTACATTAGATGCTAAGTATGGTCTTAGGATAAATGGAAAAGAAGTAAAACTAAGAGGGGCTTGTATTCATCATGACAATGGGATTTTAGGGGCTGCTACATTTGAGCAGGCTGAAGAAAGACGCTGTCAACAGCTAAAAGAAGCTGGATTTAATAGTATAAGAAGTGCACATCATCCTATTAGTAAAGCAATGCTTCGTGCATGTGATAGGATTGGAATGTTAGTTATGGATGAGCTTAGTGATGTATGGACAGTTCGCAAAAATAATTATGACTTTGCCCTACATTTTACAGAATGCTGGGAACAAGTTGTAGAACAAATAGTAGAGAAAGACTATAATCACCCATCGGTTATATTATATTCTATAGGAAATGAAATATCAGAAATAGGTACCGAACGAGGGGCTTGGCTCAATCGTAAAATTTGTAATAAGTTTCATGAACTAGATCATACTAGATATACAACAAATGGTGTAAATGGTTTAATGGCCGCTGGCTATAGGCTAAAGGAAATTATGAAAGATGTAGCCAAAAAGTTTGGTGGCCTACATAGTAAAAATGAAGGTAATCAAGATGGAAGCAATGCATTTAATAGTTTTATGAGTTTAATGGAAGGTGAAAAGGGGGACTATTTTTCAAAGCACCCTTTATTAACGGAGGCTTTAGAAGGAAGTGCTTCTTGTGATATTATTGGACTAAATTATTTAACAGGACGCCATATTATGGAAAAGGAAATACACCCTAATAAAACAGTTATAGGGACTGAGACTTACCCAGCAGACATTGTAAGACTTTGGAAGATAGTTAAAGAACACCCTCATGTATTAGGGGATTATACTTGGGCTGGTTATGATTATTTAGGGGAAGCTGGGTGTGGAATTTTCCATTATGACGGGAATGCAAACTTTTCTAGCATATATCCTGAAAGAACAGCTTATATTGGGGACATAGACTTAATTGGTTATCGTCGCCCTATAAGTTATTTGAGGGAAATTGTATATGGATTACGTAAGCAACCATATATGGCAGTAGAAAGGTTAAATCGTTATGGGATACCACATTCAAAAACACCATGGATGTATAAAGATAATATTGCTAGTTGGACATGGCCAGGATATGAAGGTAAACCTGCAGTAGTAGATATATATGCAGATGCAGAAGAAGTGGAATTATTCTTAAATGGACAGTCTATGGGAAGAAAACCAGCAGGGGAAGAAAATGATTTTACCGCAACCTATGAAATAATCTATGAGCCAGGTGAACTAAAAGCTGTAAGTTATAGTCATGGAATAGAACAAGGATGTTTTTACCTATATACAGCCAAGGAGCAAGTGGAAATTCTAGCAGAGGTAAACTCTACATGTTTAAAGGCAAACGGAGAAGACCTTTCATTTATTACTATAAAGCTTGTAGATTCAAATAAAATAGAAAACTTATTTACAAAAAGAAAAATACACATTTTGGTAGAAGGTGCTGGAAAACTAGAGGCATTTGGAAATGCAGATCCACAGTCAGTTGGTAGTTATGATGACGTAGAGTGGGAAACTTATGATGGCTATGCACTAGCTGTTATTCGTGCAGGTACAAAACCGGGAGAAATTTGTGTAACAATTGAAGTAGAAGGTTGTCAGACACAGATTGTTAAAATAGAAGTGCAGTAGTTTGATAGCGTTAATCTATTTATGCTGAAAAAACAACCATTTATGTAGTAAGGGCTTAAACCTAAATCTAAATGATTTATAATAAGTATAAAATTATACTAAGGAGAGAGCCCTATGGAATTTACACTTTTTAATGAGTCCTATTATGTAAATAATATGGTTTATGTAGCTAAGTATTTTAAAAGAGCACAAGGTGAGACAACACTAGATAAGTATATGGCAAATGCTAATAGATATATTGCGCTTGGTTTAACTGGAGTATTGGCTAGTCTTATGTTTTATGGTATTATAGGAAATATTTTTAAAGAACCAGAATTAATTACGGAAATCATTATAAAACGATTGATTCGCGTTGGTATGCCAAGTGAGATTGTTTATAGTATTTTTTCTTATTTTGAAATGCTTTTTCATGGCTTTATAGTCTTACTTATAATTAGTTCAATTTTATTTATGATACTTAGTGTTTATCATCGTATAAAAGGTGAAGTATTATTTGCAAGATGGCTAGGTGCTCATCATATACCTGTGAACTTTAGCAAGGGTATGTGTATGAGAACTTATGGTGATGAGGAAGAAGTTGAAGATATATTTTATGCACTTTCTTTCGAAATACTTAAAAATACGCTTAAAGAAGATTATGAAAGAGCTACAAATCATTATAATAAGATTATAGAAGAGATGAGAAATACTAATCAAACGTATAAAGAGAAAGAATTAAGATTTCTTTTCCTTATGAATTATTTAGCTTCACTAGAAGAAGGGAATAAGTTATTAGGAAACAAACAGAAGTCTTTAGTCATACAAGAAATTAAGAAAAGTATTTAATAAAAAACTGATAAAAAGCTGCCTAAGTGTAAGATTAACCATTCAAGTGGTCTTGCACTTAGACAGCTTTTTATTTATATAATTAAGGTATAAAGTTTGAATATGGTAAACTAATTTGGTAAAATAAATTATAATATATTAAACATATGGACATATAAATGTATAAAGAGTTGTTCATTAAATACAATATCTAAATCAAGAGGGGATTGGAAATGAATAAAACATTGGAGTTGTATGATATTTATCCTAAAGTAGTGCCAGTACATAAGTGTAGTAAAATTACAATTAAGGCTATGGATTATAGTGTAAGACTAGAAGAGGGTAAAGACTATAGTGTTATGGTTTTACCTTTATGTGAGACTATTCAAGGAGAAGGGACACAATATCAGGTACATAAAGTAGTGGCAGTAGATAATACCCTTGTAGTAAGTCATATATTTGGAAATGAACAAGAATATTACTTTAGGGTATTAGATGAAGAGGGAAAATCTATCGTTCAACTTTCTGTCTATGCATTAGAAGAAGATTTATATGAGTGTAGACCTTACAAAGGGGATCTTCACGTACATACTTGTTTTTCTGATGGTAGTGAATCACCTGAGTTGGTTGTTGCTAAGTATAGACAAGCTGGATTTGACTTTTTAGCCATTACAGACCATCATCGTTATGCTCCGTCTTTAAGAGCTATAGATGCGTATAAAGATGTACCTCTTGCACTTAAATTATTCCCAGGTGAAGAAGTCCATGGACTAGATAACCATATTCATATTGTAAACTTTGGTGGGGATTATAGCGTAAATAAGATTTTTCAAGATGACCCAGAACTTTATTATAAAGAAGTAAAAGCAATTGAAGAAACGCTCAGCTGCCCAGAAGGTGTGAATGCTTTCCAATATGCATCATGTCTATGGGTTTATAATCAAATTAAGCAAGGAAATGGTTTAGGTATCTTTGCCCATCCTCATTGGATTGCTAATGTGTACCATGTAAGAGATACAATGTCCGCTTATCAGATGGAAGAACAACCTTTTGATGCTTTTGAACTTATTGGTGGACAGTCAGTAAAAGAAAATAATATGCAACTGGCTTTCTATAATGAAATGAGAAAGAAATTAGGAAAAGAAATACCAATTGTAGGTAGTAGTGATTCTCATGGGGTTTTAGGTGGAAGACTTTTTGATGAAATGAAAACAGTTGTTATAGCAAAATCCAATGAGAAAAAAGATATCATTGAAGCAGTTAAAGCTTGTCATTCAGTAGCTATTGAACATTACAATGGTGAGCATTATAAAGTACATGGAAGCTATCGTCTAGTAAGTTATGTGATTTTCCTTATGGAAAATTACTTCCCATTACATGATACTTTATGTTATGAAGAAGGGCGGGCAATGCTTGATTATGTAAGAGGTGAAGAAGAGGCTAAAGATATTTTGGCACTTACACAAGGAAGAACGGCTAAAATGCTTGGAAAGTATTTTGATAGATATGAAGGTTAAAGAGATATAGAAAGTTTAAAAGCTGCCAACGGATAGATGGCGGCTTTTATTATTTGATTTTAAATTTATATTAAATGTAGTCTATAACTGGAGATATAGATAAAAAATAAGAGACTTAAAATCAAAAGAGAGTAATATTATCTACAGATAGGATATAGTATAAATATGATGAGGAATTTATATTTTTAAATTTATTGTACAAGGGGAGATATTATGGAGATGGAGCAGATCGTAGAGAAGCTGGAAAGAGAGAGAAAAGCTATCCATAAGATTAAGTTAGTAGGTTATGTATGTATACTTATAGGAGGGTATTTGCTTTTTTGGACAGGGTTAAAATGGTATTTATCAGTGATTTGTATCATTGTAGGACTTGGTATCAAATCACATTCAACTAAGAAGAGAGAGGATTATATTGAAGCTTATAAAAATGAACTAGTAACTGAGATTCTGAAAGAGGAATTTGATGATGTTGTTTTTAAGCCTCATGTGGGAGTAAGTAAAGAGCAAATAGACAGGGGAAGTTTGGGGGATTATGGCAATAAGATGGTATCTAAGCATGCTTTTGAAGGCAGTTATAAAGGCATACCTTTTTTATTTTCTCATCTAACATGTATCGAACAAAGTAAAAAGAAAGACGAAGTAAGGGAGAAAACACTTTTTGAGGGAAACTGGATAAGTTTTGGGTTAGGGAAAGAGTTTACAGGCGAGGTGCAAATTCATCGTATAATAGAACTAAACTATAAGAGTTACCTAGAAAAGATAGAATTTGAAGATGTAAAATTTAACAAAGAGTTTAAAACTTATGCTACCAATGCCCATTTAGCTTTCTACCTTATTACCCCTCCTATGATGGAGAGGATTAAAAAATTAGGTGATCGTTCATTCATAAGTACGCTGGATTTAGACTTATGTTTTGAAAATGGGTGTTTACATACAATGATCAAAAGCTTGGAGATGAACGCTTTTGAACCTAATATTTATAGTAAGATTAATCTAGAAAAAGTTAAAGAAAAGGTAATAGGTGGTGTTTCGGCTATTAAGGATTATGTAGATTTGTTGGGACTAGATAGTTGGGGTTATAAGGCTGTATAAATAAAAATAAATTTAAAAGGGGAGATTGAGATGGATACAACAGTTTTAGTAATAATAGGGGTAGTTGTGGTTTTAATTTTTTGGTTCATCCGTACATTAAATAGCATTAAAAGGTTGGAAGTAAAGATTGAAGAGGCATCTTCTGGTATAGAAGTGGCATTAGAAAAACGCTATGATTTACTAACCAATATGCTTAAAACAGCTAAAGGTTATGCAAAACATGAGAAGGAAACACTTGTTGAGGCTATACAATGTCGTAAAGGTATGAGTATTGAAGAAATGAATGAGGCCAATACAAAGATGAATGCAGGCTTTGATAAAGTGTTTGCCCTAGCTGAGAGTTATCCAGAGCTTAAAGCAGATTCTGTATTTGTGAACTTACAAGTGGCTGTAGCAGATGCTGAGGAACATTTACAAGCAGCAAGACGTGTGTATAATAGTAATGTTTCTACACATAACCAAAAAGTTGTAACCTTCCCTAATAGTATAATTGCAGGAGTTATAAGGGCAACTAAAAAAGAATTCTTTAAGGTAGAAGAAAGCAAACGCCAAAATGTGTCCCTAGACTTTTAGTAAATAAAATTATGATATTGATATTATAATTTGCTTGTTATAAACCTTTTTAGTAAGCTATAATAAAGATAATGATTTCGTACGCCAAGTCTAGATTTTACGAGCTTATTTAGGAGGATTACTCATGAAGGAAAAAAACAGTGTAGATATAGCAAAAGCAGCTATTAATATGGCTATATCCTCAAGACAAGAAGAAGAAAAATTAGTAGAAGAGTTTAAAAAAGAAAACGTTTTAGCTGTAGCTGTTGATATTGGAGGAAACTTAAATGCTTCTATTCCAAAAATTATAGAAAGAGCACTAGTCGCTTCTAAAAGAACAGGCATTATTAAAGATTATCATGTACATGACGGAGCGGTTGCAGGTGCAACTAGAGAGGCTATTATGCAAGTAGCAAATAAAGCAAATGGACTCAATGTAGGTGGAAAAATTGGTATTGCAAGACAAGGAGAACATATAAGTGTATGTATCTTCCTAAGCATTGGCCTTCTTCACTTAAATGAGGTTGTTATAGGACTTGGACATCGTTCTATTGGAAATATATAAATTTATAATAATTGACAGAAGTGAAAAATATAGATATAATTCACTTTAATAATAAAATAATAGTTATGTAGAATAGATTATGTAGATAATCTAAGTAGAGAGCAAACAGCATAAGGCTGCAAGCTAAAAGTAGATAGTATAAATAAAATAGTAGATTAGTAGATATTAGATAATAAATTAGTAGACAGTAGATTAGTAAATTAGTAAATAGTAGATTAAGTAGTATAGTAGAATTGTAGAACAGTAGTTTAAAGTAGAAAATGAAATGTAATTTAATCGTAGCACAGTAGTATAAGTAGGAGATAAGCTTAAATAGGCAATAGAGGACTATTCATAATTTGGATAGGTCTCTAGATTCGTGCCTCAAATATAGATCATCCTCTCCCTATAACTTTGTGGAGAGGATTTTTGTTTTTAAGCAAATAGTCTTACTTAACTATATAAACTTTGTTCTACATCTATATAAATTTTAAACAAATCTTAGGAGGATGGTAGTATGGTAGGTAAAAAGTTACTT
The DNA here is from genome assembly GCA_900551325.1 of uncultured Eubacteriales bacterium. Classification (GTDB taxonomy): domain Bacteria; phylum Bacillota; class Clostridia; order Lachnospirales; family Cellulosilyticaceae; genus Holtiella. Next base: position 58,400 of record URVM01000012.1, read on the forward strand.
GCACTTAGTTCGATTTTAGTAAGCATGTCTTTATTTGTAGGGTGTGCTGGTAGTGGTACTGGTAGTACAAATGAAGGTAAGGCAGTAAATATAGGAATTACTCAAATTGCATCTCACCCAGCTTTAGATGCATCAAGAGAAGGTTTTCTTGAAGCTTTAGCAGAGAAAGGTTATAAAGAAGGAGAAAACTTAAATATTGAACTACAAAATGCAGAAGGAGATATCGCAACAGCTCAGCTTATCGCAACAAATTTTACATCTAGTAAAAAGGATTTAATTTTTGCTATAGCAACACCAGCTGCACAAGTAGCGTTTAATACAACAAAGGATATTCCAATCATTGTAACTGCAGTAACAGATGCAAAAGAAGCAGGACTTGTACAGTCAAATGAAAAATCAGGTACAAATGTGGCAGGAACTAGTGACGCAGTACCAATAGAGCAACAAGTAAAACTTATAAGAGATTTATTTAAAGATGCCAAGACAATTGGTGTTTTATACAATACAAGCGAGGTCAACTCTGAAATTCAAGTAAATGATTTAAAAGAAGCAGCCAAAGCAAATGGCTTTGAAGTAGTGACTAAAGGAATTACAAGTGTAAATGATATTAGTCAAGCATTAGATGCTATCTTAGGAAGTGTAGATGTACTTTATACACCAGCAGATAATCTAGTAGCATCTTCAATGGCTATTATTGCTGCACAGGCTACAGATAAAAAAGTACCAGTAGTAGGAGCAGAAGAAGCTCACGTTCAAAATGGTGCTTTAATTACAGAAGGTATTAGCTACAAAAAGCTTGGCTATGAAGCAGGGCTTATGGCAGTTCAAGTATTAGAAGGAAGTAATATTAGTGAACTACCTGTAAAAAAATCAGAAGAAACACAACTTGTTATTAACGAAGACACCATGAATAAGCTCGCTATCACCATTGATCAAAGTATTATGGAGAGAGCTACACTTATAAAAGGAGGGGAATAAGATGACCTTCTTTTTAGGAACGCTAGAACAAGGACTTATTTTTGCTATAGGTGCACTCGGTGTATACATAACTTATACAATCTTAGATTTTCCAGACTTATCTGTAGATGGAACCTTTAGTTTAGGAGCTGCAATTACAGCAGCTCTTATATTAAAAGGTGTCAATCCTTTTGTAGCTTTAGGAGTAGCCTTTATAGGTGGAGCTCTTGGTGGACTCGCTACAGGTATACTCCATGTCAAATTAAAGATTACAAATCTATTATCAGGAATTTTAGTTATGATTGGACTTTACTCTATTAATTTAAGAATTATGGGGCAGGCTAATCTTCCTATGTTTAATAAGGCAAATATATTTGCAAATGAATTACCAAAGGTAGCAATCATTGCTGTAATGGTTCTTATAGTTAAATTATTAATGGATTTTCTCTTTAAGACAAAGTTTGGTTTTGTACTAAGAGCTACAGGGGATAATGACACTTTAGTTACTTCACTTGGTGTAAGTAAAGGTACAATGAAAATAGCTGGACTTATGATTTCTAATGGTTTAGTAGGTTTAAGTGGGGCCATTATGGCACAGCATCAAAACTTTTCAGATATTACTATGGGAACAGGTTTTATAGTAGTAGCTCTAGCTTCTATTATTCTGGGCCAATCAGTGTTTAAGAAGAGTAAGTTTTTAAAAGGTACTACAATCGTTATTATTGGTGCTTTTTTCTATAAACTTAGTGTAAGTATTGCTCTTAATTTAGGTTTCCCAGCAACAGACTTAAAGCTTATTACATCTATATTAGTAGTGATTGCAATCGTAGCAAATAACGGTACTATATCCAATAAATTTAAGTCTCAAGTAATAAAGAAAGGGGAAAATTTACATGCTTAAAATACAATCTATCCATAAAGGTTTTAACCAAGGAACAGTAAATGAAACAAATATCTTTAATAATTTTAATCTGAACATTAACCAAGGTGACTTTGTAACAATCGTTGGGAGTAATGGAGCAGGTAAATCTACCCTTTTAAATATTATATCTGGTGCACTAGAGCCAGATGCAGGAAGAATCATTCTAGAAGGAAAAGACATTACTAGATTACCAGAACACAGAAAGTCACAGTATATGAGTAGGGTATTTCAAGACCCAACTAAAGGTACATCACCTTCGATGACTATTTTGGAAAACTTATCACTGGCTGATAATAAAGGTAAGTGCTTTGGACTTTCTTTTGGAGTAAATAAAAAGAAAGTAGAAAGTTTTAAAGAACAACTTTCTATACTTAATTTAGGTCTTGAAGATAAGTTAGATACAAAGGTAGGCTTACTCTCAGGTGGACAAAGACAAGCCTTGTCCTTACTTATGGCTACTTTAAATACGCCAAAGATTCTACTTTTAGATGAGCATACAGCAGCTCTTGATCCTAAAACTTCAGAGACTATTATTAACCTAACAAATAGTATTGTTAAAGAAAAGAACATTACAACTATAATGATTACCCATAACTTAAATCATGCCATAGCCTATGGGAATAGACTACTTATGATGCATAGAGGGGAAGCCATTCTGGATATAAAAGAAAAAGAAAAGTGTTTCTTAACTAAAAATATGCTTATAGAAGAATTTAATAAAATGACTTTTAAAGAAGAACTATCAGACCGTGTCATGTTTGCATAAGCTTCTAAAGATATAAAAATAAATAGAAATCAAAATGGAGCTTAGCACTAGAAATTAGTGCTAAGCTCCATTTTTGTGGGGGCAAAAGATACTTTTGGACCTTCTTTTAGAAAGAGATTTGAATTTGTTGTTTCTAAAGTCCGAATTACTGTCTCTTTTTAGTCCTCTTAGGTGTCAGGCTGGATGTAGCTCCTCCTTTAGCTTCCACTTTCGGTAGCTAAGAGGCTGTAAGTTCGGGGTCGTAAGAACGCCAGAAACTTGCTCCGCAGCGAACACCTGGCTAAGTGCCTTACTTCCCCACTCACTAACAGCCTCTAAGCCACCTGCATAAGCCGCTTCCGGAGGAGCTACAGCCAGCCTTTTACCTACTGGATTTTCTAAGAGACAGGAATTCTAGTCTACTTAGCCTCGATATTTATCTTCTTGTTAGGATATTCAAAGTGCATTTGCATAAAAATTTCTACAATAGTCTTTAGATACACTTATACACTTTATATATTAATGAAATGAATCACTTTACATGTTCGCCTTCAATATCATCTAGTGTTTTACTTATAATTTGTTTTTGCTCCTTATCTCTAATAATACATATTATTCTATTTACACCCTCTACATTTTATTTTCCTACATTAACCTTATCTAGTTTATATCCAGTTCAAACTATGTTGCGTAAGTAGGTTTTGCTACTTACTAGAATAACTTTAGTGGATAAAAAGGTGGGGGACACCTCTCTAATGACTTTTCATATAGGTGAGCTTAGAAATGTATTCTAATGAAGAAGTAGACTAGAATTACTGTCTTTAGAAGACTAGAAGAGGTGGAAGGATGGATGTGGCTACTCCGAAAGCTTCCTCATGAAGGTGAGCTTAGAGGCTGTTAACGAGTGGGTGAACAGGGAACTTAGCCAGATGTTTGAAGCGAAGCAAGTTTCTGGCGTTCCTGTAATCCCTGAGTTTACAGCCTCTTAGCTGCCGGAAGGGAAAGCTGAAGGAGGAGTCACAGCCAGCCTGACACCTAAGTAGACTAATACAGTAATTCGAATTTGAATCCAAAGACAGTTGTATAAATTCAAAAGGAGCTAACATTAGCTGATTAAAACCAGCTAATGCTAAGCTCCATTTTTTGTGTCGAAAATTTAATATGTGAATTGTAAGTTTATTGAGCTCTGTATTTAATAGTTACATCACCAATTTGCTTATTCCATGCACCTGGTCCACTAAGTTCTATTTTCAAATAGTTATTGTTGGTGGTAAGTAGAGGAATAGAGGAGTAAACTTTTTGGTACCAACCAATGCTGACTAGTTTTCCGGCTGTGCTTACATGAGGAACTAATGTCCAGTTTACTCCGTCACCAGAACTATAGAAGGTTACCCCATCCCACTGTGCGTTGTGATAGAAAAAGAATGGTATGACTGGTTTAGGGATCCATATGCTGTAGAAAATGATGTTATCATGCCATTATCAAGAGGCGAAATTACACCAGCTGCAGGTGTAGAAGCTGTTACACCAAAAGTAGAAGCAATTATTAAAGATACTTTAGGTAAGTAATAATTAAAGGTTGGGGAACTACTTTAAGTTAAGAAACACTTTAAAGGAATAGCAGAAAAGGACTTTCGTAATGAAGGTCCTTTTTTACTAAGAAAATAGAAAGGATAGTATAATTATGTTAATATATAAGTTGAAATAATTTTAATTAAAAATTAAATTATATATTTATATGTATTATTGAAATGAGGAGAAGGAAATGAAGAAAGCAGATTTAAAGCATTATTATGGAGATTTGCATACGCACACAGGATTTTCAGATGGAAGGGGAACACCAAAAGAAGCCTTTGAAGAAGCAAAAAGAAGTAAGATGGGGGATTTTTTAGCTATTTCTGATCATGAAGGATCTGTTACTAATGAAAAGTGGCAAGAAACGTTAAGAGCTGCCCATGATATAACAGATGAGACCTTTGTAGGCATTGCTTCTTATGAATCAGGTTATAGTGAAGAATATATAGATGAAGATGGTGTGCCAGTAGTCAATGGAGGAGAGCTGAATGTACTTGGAACAGATTACTTATTAGTAGAAGCAGGCTATCCTACAGTATTTCATGATTTTCATAGTAAGCTAGCAAGTTATAAGGGGGCTATTGCTTTTTACAATCATCCACAAGAGGCTAGCTGGCCAACAGATAAAATTTGGAATGCTTATAATGATTTTGAACATTATAATGAAGAAACAGATTCACGTATAGTGGGAGTAGAAACTTCTAATGAGACAAGTGCATATAACCAAATTCATGAACTAGTTTATACAACAGCTCTTGATAAAGGTTGGCACTTTGCTCCTTTTGCAACAAGTGATACCCATCATGGCAAATGGCTTAGTGGCTTTGATAATAGAACGGTTGTACTGGCACCTTCCCTTACAAGAGAAAATATAATAGAAGCTTTTAAGGCAAGAAGAGTGTATGCCGTAGAAGATAGACACTTTCAAGTGGAATTTTGGATTAATGATCAAATGATGGGAAGTATACTAGATCCTACAGAAGATACTTACCATATACAAATAGAAGTACTTCATAAAAATTCAGAAGAAGGCCTGCCTTTTGAAAGGATTGAACTTGTATCAGATGGTGGAGAAGTAGTGGCAGTATATGAAGAAAAGAGCTTCCATATAAAGTGGGAACTTACACTTAAAAGTAAAGAAGCTAGATATTTCTTTATCCGCGTAGTAAATGAGTCAGGCAAAAGGGCATGGACTACGCCTGTTTGGACTGGAAGAATGCCTGTAGAAGAAAAACTTTATACTAAGGGGACTAGAATACCTTTTGAACAGATGAATATAGCCTATGTATCTTCCGAGCAAGAAGAAAAAAGAGCTATAGAAATACTAAATCCAGATACAACTACATATTGGGAGTCAAAGTGTACAAATGGAGAAATCATTATTGATTTAGGTAAAAGTAAGAAGATTGTAGGTATTGGGTATAGAAAGAACTATATTGCTTATGAAGATAGAGTGGCACTAGCTAAGCTGATGGATCACTATGAATATGCTGTGTGTGAAAGTTTAGAAGGCGAGGAAAGGGTTGTAGCTAGAGGACGTGTAAGAAATTATGGAAGAGAACATTATAGAGGATTTGAAGGGGTAGAAGGAAGATTTGTAAAGATTAGAGCTATAGATGCTGTTGAAAAAGGAACAGTAGCCATTGGAAATATTTATATTTATGAAGGGTAAAAAGGAGTGTAGTCATGTCTAAATTATTTGAAGTAGGTCTATTTGATGAATTAGAGGGAATTTATCCAGATACAGTGGCAAGCACGGGGAAAAAGCTTTATACAGTAAGTGGAGCATCGGGAACTTATGCAGGCGTACACATTGTGATCTCTGGTTTAACAGCAGGTAAGATGGTAAGCGTAGAGGCTAAAGGGCCTCATGGGAATTACAAATTCTTTGAAATGATAGCTGTACCAGTAGAAGACAATACAGGACTGGTAACAAGAACAGAACGCTATGATGGCAGGTATAATCCTTATGTAATTCGTAGAGCACCGTTTATGATTTATGAAGTCCTTAGACCTATGCGTAATATAGTGGTAAGCCAGGGGGATACAGTAGCAATCACTTTTAGAGAGGAAGTAAAAGTAGACCAAGATAGAGAGAACAAATGGGAAATCTATATAACCGTAGATGGAGTAACACAAAAGCTTACATTTGTAGTAGAAGCTCATGCCTTTAAGGTTGAGCCAAGTAGCAAAGCCACACATAAGTATATAAACTGGATTAACTTTGACCATATTGCCAAGTATCATAGGGTAGAAATGTGGTCTTCTAGTTGGAAAGCGATTACGTTAGAATATTTGAAGCTTGCACGCTATGGTAGGCAAAATATTTTATGGCTACCAGCCAATAACTATTTTGAACTAGGAAGTGATGGCAAACTAGAACTCAATACTAAGAAATTAGATACCCTGATTGCTTTAGCCGATAAGGCAGGACTTTATTGGCTAAATGGAGCAAACTTATGTGGTAGAAAAGATGGAGATTGGTGTGCCACCCAGGCAACTGCCCTTTTTACAGAACGTATTATCCCAGGAGAAGGCGAAGAAGATTTAAGAGATATGACTACTAAACTCTACGCTTATATTAAGGAAAGAGGGCTAGAAGATAGATGGATTCAAAGCTTCTTTGATGAGCCATTAGATGAAAGTGCTAGACTATATCAAATAGGTGCAAGAATCATTAGAGAGACTATGCCAGGGATTAAAGTTTTAGATGCCAATAAAGCTACAGGGACCCTAGTAGGTGCACTTGATATTTGGTGTCCAACCCTAGACCAGTATGAAGCCCACTTAGACTTCTATAAGGAAAGAGTAGAAAAGGGAGATGAAGTATGGGTATACACTTGCCTAGAACCTACAGGACCATACCTTAATAGGCTACTAGACATGGAAAGGCTAAGACCTGTACTCATTGAATGGGTAAATAGTCTTTATCCTGTTACAGGCTTCTTGCACTGGGGAGGTAACTGGTTCGCAGTAGATCCATACAAACAATCTTGTATATGTATGGGCCAAGAATCCTATACAAACTTTAACATTAACTACAGTGCCCAACTTCCAGCAGGAGACTGCGGTATCATCTACCCAGGAGACTTTATAGGCTTATCCACTACAAGACTAGAAGCACACCGCATAGGCTTTGAAGACTTATATATGATAGAAAAGATTAAAGAAAAAGATGTAGCTAAAGCTAGAGAAATCGTAGAGAAGCTAGCAAGAAGTTATAAAGACTACGAAACAGATATTGACCTTTATAGAAAAGTTAAGAAACTACTCATTGAAGAAGTAAAACAGCTTGCATGAGTAAATAGCTTGTATAAGTAAATAGCATTTCACATTGAATAATGTTTTGTAAAGAGTGTTATTCAGCAATTATATAATATCTAATAAGTAGGTATTACTATATAAATAAAAATTATATAAGTAGAATGTCTTATACAAGCAAAATAGATAAGAGGAATATAGTTTTTAAAACAACAAAAGTTCTATGAATCTAGTGTAAAATCTCTAGCTTCATAGAACTTTTATTTTGTAAAGCATATAGGCTGATTATAGGATAGCCTCTTTTAAAGCTATTAAAACTTAATATTAAAGAAGTGCTTCATCATACATAGCACGAGAGCCGCCGATAAACTTAGGTCTTGTACGTGCAGCAAGTAAAATGGCATTTCCAATATGGTCTAGGCTAAGACGAATAGGTACAGCTACCTTTTTAAGGTGCATACCGATAAGGGTGCCACCAATGTCGAGGCCTGCATCTGCTTGAATATACTCTACAGCAATAGGATCTGTGAAGGTATGATAAGCAGTTGTAGCAAAAGATCCTCCAGCTTTAGGTTGTGGCACTACATTGACTTGTTCAGCAAAAGGAAGTGCTGTGCGTTCTACAATAATAGCACGATTTAAGTGTTCACAGCACTGAGCAGCCATATAAATATTTTGCCTAGAAAAGACTTCATAAAGTCCTTTAAAAGTAGCCTCTGCAATTTCAGGGCTAGAATGAGTACCAATAAGGTCTCCACCTATTTCACTTGAAGAACAGCCGATAACTACAATTTGACCTGATTGAAGATTTGCTTTTTCTATGAGATCAAGAGCAGCTTGTCTTGCTTGTTCATATATAGTTTGTAATGAAATTTCCATTGTATAGTACTCCTTAATAGATTGACTTAATTTTATATTTTATTATAACTTAAGTGGTCAAAAAGGAGAAGAATAATTGTTTATTAATATATTTTAATATACTTTTAGAGTGTTTGCATAAGCTCTAAAATAATGCCGTCAGGGTCTTTAAAATAGACGGCTTTGCTTTTGCCAAATCCAGAACTAGTATAGTCAAAAGTCTGAGGTTTTGAAAGAAATTCGACTCCTTTTTGAAGCAGTCGTTCATATTCTTTTTCAATATCATCTGTTGCAAAGCATACTTCGGAGATAGAAGTTTTAAATAAGCTAGGATGCGTATGTCCATCAGTAGATGAAAATTGAAGCAGTTCAATGGGAGGTGCAAATAAATGGGTACTTCCATTTAAATATGCAATTCTTACATGACAGCCTTTTTGAGCAAATAGAAGATCTGTTTCAGGGCCTTCCATTAAAAGTTCACCTTCAAACTTAAGTCCAAGAATATCCCGGTAAAATGAGATGGAGCGCTCTATATCACTTACAGTTATACCCACATGCATAATATATGAAATCATAAAAACCTCCTACTAGTTTTTAATAATAAACCTTTTAATTATAGAAGAGACTCTTTTAAAAATCAGGTAAAAATATAATGATAGTATAACCTGTGCTTATAGTTTTATAGGTATTTTTATAAATCATATTTATATAAGAATACATCTAGTGAATTATTGAGTGAATTAAAATATATCTTTTTCTCACCAATACGTTTAAAGTTTTGACTATCATAAAAACCATAGTTACATCTAGAATCAGTATATAAATAGAGGGACTTTACATCCATACTATGCATATAGTCAAATACATGAGCAACTAATGCCTTTCCTACCCCTAGGCCTCTACATTCCTTTGAGACAATAAATAGTTGTATAGCTCCCTGAAAATAGGATTCTTTACCAGCAATAATTTCTTTATAAGTTTCTGTGAGCTTAGAAAATTCTTTTAGTACCTTTCTAGCTTCTTTCTTAGTAAAAGCAATCTTTATTATATTTAAAAAATAGTCTAACCTATCACGAGTATTTCCTACGTGATGCTTATCTACATTAGCCTTACCTAATATAATTCCAATAACTTTATCATCCTTTACTGCAACTTTGCTAAATGAACTATCGCAGATACATCCGTATAGATAAAGTGTTAAAATACGATCTAAAAGCTTTTCGGACTTAATAAACTCACGAAAGCCAAAGGCCTCACATATAAGTTCTTTAATAGAATTGTAGTCTTCTTTTACTAATTTTCTATATATTACTTGTGACATAATCAATCAATCCTTTCAATAATAAATGTTTAGTTAGTTGTTTTTAAAGTATAATAAGATTAATCTATCCCCTAAGGGGAGAGTCAAGTGCGTTTATAGTTATAAAGGAGAAATTTTAAAATGGAAAATTTATATTCAATAGGAGAAGTATCAAAAATAAAAGGGATAACAATTAAGGCTTTAAGGTACTATCATAAAATGGGTATACTTGAGCCAAGTTATATTGATGAGAGTAGTGGATATAGATACTATTCAATTGAACAATTTATTTATATAGATATTATAAAAGTATGTAGAGCATTAGGAACAAGTATAGAAGAACTTCAAAAAATATTTAAAAAGTGTGATACAGATACATTACTAGAGTTTCTACAAAAGAAGAAAGTAGAAGCACAAGAAGCCATTATTAAGATGCAAGAAATTGTAGAAAATATAGATGAATTAAATGAGGGTATAAAGCGTTCAAAAGAAGCAGTATGTAATGATGAAATAAAGATACAGCATTTTAATAAAAGGTATATAGTTGTAAGTGAGTGTAAGGAAATAGGTGATTTAAAAGAATTACTATATTATTCTGACTTAGATAAAATAATTGAAGAGAACCAAATAAAAGTAAATATGGATAGAGGTATTATATACAATATAAAAATAGATGGAACTGCAGAGCCTGTTTTTGTCTTTAATGGAATTATAGAAAATACTAATATAGATGATAAGTGTTTAATACAAGTTTTACCTGAAGGGGAGTATTTAGTACTATCCTATAAAAAAGAGAATGAAGCAGAAAGTTTTAAGAAGTTACTGGCCTATATACAAAAACATAATTTACAGATAGAGAGCTTATTAGAGTTAGAGCTTTGTAATGATTTGTTTAATATTGATAAGGAGTCTTATAGTTGTCAAATACAAATCTTACTAAATGGCAGCGATTGACCAGATTTGATAATATGTTAAAATATAGTGATTACACATGTAAGAATTAGGAGGGATAAGATGAGTAATTTACCGACTATTTCAGAAGCAGAATATGAGGTTATGAAAATAGTTTGGGCGAGTGCACCTATTAGTACAAATGAAGTGGTTGAAAGATTGGTAGATACAACAACTTGGACACCAAAAACAATTCAGTCACTTCTTGGTCGATTAGTTAAAAAAGGTGTTTTAGCTTATGAGAAAAATGGTAGAGTATTTGTATATACCCCATTAGTAAAAGAAGAAGAGTATCTAGAAAAAGAAAGTAATACTTTTCTAAAGAAATTTTATAATGGTGCACTGAGTTCCATGGTAGTAAACTTCTTAAAGCAAGATAAATTAAGTAAAGATGATATACAAGAGCTTAAACAGATTTTAGAAGAAAGGTTAGGGGAGGGAGGAAAATAGTATGGAGCATATGTTCTTTTTACGTTTTCTAATAAGTTCCCTCATTGTATCTGGACTAACCTTAGTCATTATAGCAGTGAAGAAGATAGGCAATAAGCATATATCAGTGAAATGGCAATATAATATTTGGATGATATTTATGGTCATGCTTATTATTCCTTTTTTACCCCAAGAGCTTTTTAGTCTTGCTGATGTAAAAGGTTGGGGAATGGGAGCTGCTTTCTTACAAGAAAATAGTGGAAATACTATTCAAGCTTTAAACCAAGTAGGAACACAAGTTTTAGACCATGACAAGGAGATACAGGATTTAGCACTTTCTGTTAATCCATCTATGGTAGATACTTTAAATCAAGTTTTAGGAAAAGTCTGGGTGATAGGTATGATTGGCTATGCTGGAATGATCATATTGGGCCAGCATAAGCTATACAAGATTAGAAAATCTATGACTTTCTTAGATAAAGAAGAAGTATATGAACTATTTGAAGGTTGCAAGGCAAGATTAAATATAAAAAAAGCTATTATTCTTAGTCAGTCTCATTTAGTGGATACGCCTATTGCCTTTGGTGCGTTTAAAACTTATATTGTGCTACCGGCAAAAACAATAGAACAGTTATCCTTAGAGGATTTAAAGTATATTCTACTACATGAGTTAGCTCATTATAAAAATAAAGATATTGTAATGAATTATGTCATGTGTTTCTTCCAAATGATACACTGGTTTAATCCTTTAGTTTATCTAGGTTTTAAAAAGATGAGAACAGACAGGGAGATTGCCTGTGATAATAGGGTATTAAAGTTACTGGATAAACGTCATTACATTCAATATGGCAGAACGATTATCAACTTTGCTGAGATTGTTTCTAGTGTTGTACCACTTCATATGACTACAAGTATAGGTGGTTCTAAAACTCAAATAAAAACACGTATTGAAAAAATAGCTGAGTTTAAAAGGGAAACAAAAATAATGAAGCTTAAAAGCCTAATGATATTTGGATTAATTGGGACAGTCATCTTTAGTCAAGCCCCTTTAATGTCAGTTATGGCCTATGAAAATAATTCTTATGCTATGGAAGAAAAACAAGTGACCTATGAAGATTTAAGTGCTTACTTTAAGGGATTTGAAGGAAGTTTTGTCCTATATGATTTAGAAGCTGATCAGTATAGTATTTATAATAAAGCACAAAGTATGAAGCGTGTTTCACCGAATTCAACTTATAAAATATATAGTGGATTAATCGGTCTTGAAGAAGGGATTATAAGGGCACAGGATTCAGCACTTAAATGGGATGGAGAAATCTATCCTTTTGAAGCTTGGAACCAAGATCAAGATTTAGATTCAGCTATGGGACAATCAGTTAACTGGTATTTTCAAAGCCTAGATAAAGCAGTGGGCGTAGAAAAGCTCCAGTATTATTTTGATAAGATAGGTTATGGAAATAGGAATTTATCAGGGGGTGTATCTAATTATTGGATGGAATCTTCACTAGCCATATCTCCTGTAGAACAAGTAGAGTTGCTTAAAGCCTTTTATACAGAGGAGTTAATGTTTAAGAAGGAACATATAGATTTCATTAAAGAAACACTTCGGCTATCAAGAAAAGGTGAAGCAGTCCTTTCAGGTAAAACTGGAACGGGTATGGTAGAAGGCAAAAGTATAAATGGTTGGTTTATAGGTTATGTTGAACGAGAAGGAAAAACTTTCTTCTTTGCAACACAAATTCAAGGTAAAGATGATGCCAAGGGAAATGTTGCTAAAGAGATTACCCTTTCAATCTTAAAAGATAAAGATATCTATTAAAGAAAACAAAAAGAGGATACTATATTTTTAAAAGGGAAGCAGGGGCAATATGATGTGTGCAAGTATCCTTTTGCTATGTATATAGTAGGAATTGAAGAAGCTCTTTAAAAAATAATAAGAATTTGTTGATTGGTAAAAATTTCATAAAATAGTAAAGCTAGAAAAAGTAAGTACTCCCTATGAGTGCTTACTTTTTTATTTTATTCTACTTGACTTTTAAATCTTACATATGTAATATTAACTAAAGATTACAAATGTAAGATTTAAGGAGTGATAGGTGTAAGTATGAAAAAATATAGATTTAAACAAGTTAAGATAAAGGAAAAACATTTTTTGAAGAGTAGAATTTTTTACATGTTACTAGGTATATGTAGCATGTTTGGTATATTAATGATTCAATTTTTTAAGTTACAAATTGTAGAACAAGGAACACATAGTGAAGAAGTAAGATCAGATACCATAAGACAAACGGAAACAGAAGGAATAAGAGGTGGCATATTTGATCGATACGGTAAGCCTTTAGCTATTAATAAACCTCTCTATACATTAAAACTAGATCAACAAGTAAAAATGTCTAAAAAAGAACTGAATGCAATTATTTTAAAAGTTATTTGTTTGTTAGAGTCAAATGGTGATACCTATATTGATGAGATCCCTCTTTCAAAAGAAGCACCCTTTACTTTTACAGAGGGTGAAAGTAGAAGGAGATTATTTATAAATAGTATTCCCTTTGATGGAAGGGAGCATAGAGATGAAATATTAGAGTATAGTCCTAGGGAACTCTTTGACTATTTAAGAAGTGATAAAGTGTTCCAAATAGATGAGAGTTATACAGATGAAGAAGCAAGAAAGATTATGGCTATTAGACATCAAATGTATCAAGTAGCTTATCAAAAATATAAGCCTATTACTATAGCTACACATATTTCAGAAAAGACTTTAGCAACTATTTCAGAACATCAAGATGAGTATCCTAATATTTATCCAGAAGTAGATTCTTATAGATATTATACATATGGTAAAGAATTTGGAAATGTACTAGGTTATACAAGAAAAATTACAAGTAAGCAGTTTGAAGAAATGCAAGAGCTTGGCTATGATAAAAATGATGTGATTGGTCAGATGGGGATTGAACAAACAATGGAGGAAGAGCTTAGAGGTGAGAAAGGAAAAGAAATAATAGAAGTAGATAATGTAGGAAGAAAAGTGAATGTGATTGAAAACACTCCAGCCAAACAAGGAAATGATGTATTCCTTACTATAGATCGTGATATTCAACTAAAAACATACCAAGCTATAGAACAGAGATTAGCAGAAGCTATTGTAGAACGTTTAGAAGGAGGGGCAAGGGGCGTAAAGCCTTTAAAACCTAGGGAGATTTTAGTATCCATGGTAGAAAGTAATCAGCTTTCGCTAGAACAAATGGAGAAAGCATCAGATGGTACTATGCAGCATGAACTTTATCAGAAACTCTCTAAGTGGTTTGAAGAGGCTATAAGTCAGGATAAATATGAAGAAAAATTAAAGGATATGACGTTAAAAGAGTTTTTGGTACTACTTTTAAACCAAGAAGAAAACTATATTACTGATCGTGAACTTCTATTAGTACTTTCAGAACAAGAAAGCTTAAAGCTAGAAGAGCAATTAGTAAAACAAATTTGGTCAGGAAACTATCCATCTCTCAAGGAGATCCTTATTCAAGAGTTAAAGTCTGGCGATTTAAAACCAGATCAAATGGCTATTGATCCTTTTAGTGCTTCAGCAGTTGTAGTGGAAGTAAATACAGGAAATGTATTAGCTGTAGTAGGTTATCCGTCTTACGATAGTAATGAGATGACAACTAATTTTAATGCTTATTATTCCATGTTACAAGATGGAATAGATAAGAGAAATTTACTTTGGAACCGAGCACTTATGACAGCGAAGGCACCAGGGTCTACTTTTAAGATGATCAGCGCTCTAGTGGGATTAGATACAGGTGTAGTAAACACTTCTACTATTATTAATGACTCTGGACCTTATACAAAAGCAGGTGAGCCTTATCCTAAGTGTTGGATTTATGGAAGCAATGGCTATGGCCATGGTCCAGCAGATATTTATCGTGCTTTAGAGGTGTCTTGTAACTATTATTTTTATGAATTAGCTTATCGTCTTGGCTTAAAATACGGAGAACCTTATGGAGCTATTGATCTTTTTTCAGAGTATGCATCTAAATTTGGATTAGATCAAAAGACAGGTATTGAGTTAGATGAAGTAGCACCTAATGTTTCTAATCCCTATAACTTAATTAATACAAATATATCTAAATCTCTTAATGTTATTCGTAAAGCAAGTGAAGAAGGGCAAAAGGTTTTTGATAAACTATTTATGAACTTAGTCACCGAAGGAATTTATCCATATGAAAGGAAGGAAGCTCAGGACTTTAAAGGAAAATTAGAATATAAAATAGGAGAACAAATAAAAAAAGAAGTAGATGCTTTATTTCAAGAGTCCTCCAAAGTATCATTTAACGCAGTAAGTAAAAGTCTTATCAATGATTTTAAGAAGGCATTAGAAGCAGGTGTAACAGAGCATGCACAAAGATTGACCAATGATATTTTGTTAGATACTACAAAGGGTTCTATGAAGGCGAAGACAAAAGGAGCCGTAAGAGAATTTTTGGAGTCTTTAGTATCAGCACCTACCTATGAGCTTATATTAGAGGAAGTTTCTAAGGTAGAAGAAGATGAAATTCAATATATCTATGAGAAAGCCTTTACAAATCTTCTTAAAGGAAAAGCTTTGCAAGGATTTGATGAAGAAGAACAAGAAAATATTAGACAAATAGCTAAAGATATAGAAGTAGGAAAGATAGATAGTAGAAAGTGGTTAGCTGAACGTATACAGGCTAATTTAATTGAAGAACTTGTAGATTATTTATTTGACAGTGTAGATTTAGAGTGGACTAATGCCCTCAATGTTAGAACAGCTATTGGTCAAGGAAACAACGCCTTTACCCCTTTACAAATAGGACGCTATATAGCAGCTTTAGCCAATGGAAAAGAAGTGTTTGACTTAAAAGTGGTAGGCGGAGTAACAGACAATAAGGAAGGAAGAGAGTATAGTTCATTACCAGATAAACACTTGAAAACACTAGATTTAAATCAAGAATCTCTAGATGTGGTCTATGAAGGGATGTATAGGGTTGTGAATGGAAGAGAAGGAAGTGCACGCCATGCTTTTGTAGATTCAGAAGTAATTGTAGCTGGAAAGACAGGAACAGCCGAGGAAGCTAAGCATGAACATAGTTGGTTTGCTGGATTTGCACCATATGATAAGCCAGAAATAGCTGTTGTTACAGCTATGTATACAGCAGATGGATTAGGTAAATATAACTATCTTTTAGCGAATGATATTTTCAATGCTATTCTAGCGCCAACACAAGAGGATACAACAGCTACCATGAAAAATGTCTTTGTAGACTAGAATTAAAGATTGAGAAAAGACAAAGGAGGACAGTCGTGGATTACTCTAGTGAAAATATAAAAAATCAAGATAATGTCTATGAAAAAGAAAAAATTAAGAAGAAAAATAGTAATAAAAAGCATATTAATAAAAAGAAAAGTAACAAGAAGAAAAGTAAAACAAAACTAAAGATTATGCGTGTGGTGATCTCTACATTCATTATAAGTCTATTCGCTGTCTTTGGAGCAGCACTCGGTACATTGATGGGGATTATCCAAAGTGCTCCAGACTTAACAGGATTAGAGCTTAAGCCCACTACGGACTATACTTCTTTTATTTATGATCAAAATGGGCAAGAAATGGACCGTTTATCAGGTGGTGAAAATCGTATTTATGCCACATTAGATGAAATACCATTGTACTTACAGCAAGCGGTTATAGCAACAGAGGATGAAAGATTTTATGAACATAATGGTATAGATCTTAAAGGTATTGTAAGAGCTATAATTACAAACTTGAAATCTGGAGAATTTACAGAAGGTGCCAGTACCATTACTCAACAGCTTATTAAAAACAATATATTAACTTCCAAAAAGAAAATCACACGTAAATTACAAGAACAGTATCTTGCTATACAGTTTGAGAAAATATACGAAGAGGCTTATGGTAATAAGGGAGCTAAAGACCTTATTTTAGAATATTATTTAAATACAATGCCTCTAGGTAGAGGAACAAATGGTGTACAAGCTGCAGCAAATCGTTATTTTAATAAAGATGTTTCTAAGCTTACACTAGCTGAAAGTGTTGTACTAGCTTGTATTACTCAAGCACCTACACGCTATGATCCTATTACTAATCCAGAAAACAACTATGAAAAATCTAAGATTATTTTAGAAAAGATGGTTGAAGGAGGTTATATTAGTACAGAAGAAAAAGAAGTAGCTTTGGCCGAAAACCCTTATAAACTGATTCATAAGGAAAATGAAAAGTATTTAGTAGAATCAAATCATAGCTATTTTGTAGACGCGGTTATTGAAGAAGTTATAGAGGATTTACAAGTAGAAAAAGGTATGAGCCCTACTGAAGCCAACAATTTACTTTTTGGAGGTGGGGTTAAAATTTATACTACCTTTGACCATGAAATACAAAGTATAGTGGATCAATATATTTCAGATGATAGCCTATACCCAAGTAAGGCTTATGAACTTAAGGTAGCCTATAGTGTAACAGCCCAAAAAGCAGATGGATCTACTTCTAATCTTTATGGAGAAGGTATTGTAAAAAGTGAAGAAGAAATAGAAAGGTTTAAACAAGCTAAACATGAAGCATGGGGGCTTACAAGTGAAGATAAGATAGAAACGGAAAAGCTTGTTAAAATCCCTCAACCTCAAAGTGCCTTTGTTATTATGGATCATAGAACAGGACAGGTAAAGGCTTTGTCTGGAGGAAGAGGTGATAAGACAGGAGATAGAACTTTTAATCGTGCGACACAAGCTAAACGTCAGCCAGGGTCTGTATTTAAAGTTTTATCTACCTATGCACCAGCAATAGATAGAGGTTTAGTTTCACCAGGAACTATACTTATAGATGAGCCCATAACGATTAATTTACCATCTGGTCCCTATTCACCAAGAAATTGGGACTCAAACTATAGAGGTCCTGTTAGTGTGCGTCAAGCTATTTGGCATTCTATTAATTCAGTTACAGTTAAAACTTTACAAGAAGTAGGTATTAATACAGCCTATGATTATTTATTGGATTTTGGTTTTACTACTCTTTCGGAAGCAGATAAAGGTTATGCACTTGCTTTAGGAGGACTTTCAGAAGGGGTAACACCTTTAGAGCTTAATGCTGCTATAGGAGCGATTGCTAATGGAGGAATATACATAGAACCTATACTTTACACTAAAATTGTAGACCGTGAGGGAAATGTGATTTTAGAGAAGAAACCTAAGACACATCGTGTCATTTCTGAAGCTACTGCATCTATATTAACAGATATGATGGAAGATGTTATTAAGAAAGGAACAGGTGGATCACTTACTAGAAGTTTTAGTGGTATGCCAGTTGCAGGCAAAACAGGTACAACTAATGATGATAAGGACTTTTTATTTGCAGGCTATACACCGTACTATACAGCAACTATTTGGCTAGGTCATGACCAGCCTAAACGGGTTATAGCAACAGGAAGAGAGCATCTTAAAATATGGGGAAGTATTATGAATACCATTCATAAAGATTTACCTTATAAAGATTTTGATAAAGTAACAACAGGATATATTAAAGCAAGTGTATGTACAGTATCAGGAAAGATACCAACAAAGCTGTGCCAGTTAGACTCAAATCATACTATTTCCACAGATTACTTTAATAAGAATGAGATACCAAAAGAGCCTTGTGATAAGCATGTTGAAGTAAAGGTATGTACTCTGTCTGGTAAGCTTGCGAGTGTATATTGTCCATTAGAAACAGTAGAAGTAAAAGTAGGTACTTTAACAGAAGGAATGAGTGAAGAGGAAGTGTGTTTGGTGCACACATCTATTTCAGAACCAGAAGAGATAGTGCCTCCAGAAGGAGCAGAACCACCAGAGGGAGTAGAACTGCCAGAAGGAGTAGAATCGCCAGAAGGAATAGAGCCACCTAAAGGGGGAGAGTCTCTAGAAGGAGGAGTGCCATCAGAAGGAACGGCACCACCGGAAGGTGTGGTACCATCAGATGATGAGGATGAATTTTACATTCCACAAAGTTAAGAAAAAAATGATTGAAAAAGCAGTTAAGGAGGGGCTACATGGAGGCAAAGAGAAAGAAAAAAGGTAAGAAGGCATGGAGATTTAGGTTGATAGTGATATTAGGTAGTATAATTAGCCTGTTTAGTTTAGTAATTTATCTTATTGTGGCTTACAACAAGCCTACTATGCCTCCTGATGAAGTGCTTTTATTATATATGGACTACATTAAGGAAGGTGCATATGATCAAATGTATGACTTACTTGATGTACAATCACAAGATTATATAGATGAAGAAGCCTTTATAAAGAAGAATAAAAATATATATGAAGGCATTGGGGCTAGTAAGCTAGAAATATTTATTACAGAAGTTGAAGAAAAAGATAAAAATCAAGCTCTTGTATATTACGATACTTATATGGATACATTAGCGGGCGACTTATTCTTTTCAAATAAAGCTGTTCTTACTAAAGATGAGCATAAAGAATATAAGTTAAAATGGTATACCCAGCTTATTTTTCCTAACTTAAATCCAGATGATAAAGTAAGGGTGAAAACGTTAAAGGGAGAAAGAGGCAATATCTATGATAGAAAGGGTGTTATGCTAGCGGGAGAAGGTGTAGCTTCTTTAGTAGGTATTGTACCAGGCAAAATGGGTGAATCAAAAGAAGCAGACATTGAAAAGATTGGAGAACTTTTAGGTACTTCCGCAGAAAGTATTCATAAAAAATTAAATGCATCCTATGTGAAAGAAGATACTTTTGTACCTATTAAGAAAGTCCCTAAAGATGCAAAAGAATTAGAAGAAGCACTGCTACAGATAAAAGGGATTAAAATTACAGATACACCAGTTAGAGTGTATCCACTAGGAGAAAGTACATCTCACTTAACAGGATATATCCAAAATGTAAATGCTGAAGATTTGGAGAAGCTAGAGGGTGAAGGCTATAACACTAACAGTGTAATAGGTAGGGCAGGTTTAGAAAAGCTTTATGAAGATAAGCTAAGAGGTATTGATGGCTATGAAATTGTGATTGTAAATAAAAAGAATGAAGTTAAACAAACTTTAGCATCAAAAAAGCAAAAAAATGGACAAAGTATTCACTTAACCATTGATGCCGAGATTCAAAGTACTTTATATACTCAGCTTCAAGAAGATAAGGGCTGTGCAGTAGCTATGAATCCCGATACAGGAGAAGTGCTAGCACTTGTGAGTACACCATCTTTTGATGCGAATGACTTTGTACTTGGAATGCCTAGTAGCAAATGGGAAGCTTTAAATACTGACCCTAAGCAGCCTTTATTTAATAGATTTAGGGCTACTTTAGTTCCAGGTTCGGGATTCAAATCTGTTATTGGGGCAATCGGTTTAACAAATGATGTGATTACCCCGGAAGATAATTTAGGCTATGCAGGAAGAAGCTGGCAAAAGGATGCAAGTTGGGGAAGTTATAAAGTAACTACATTAAAAGATTATGGTCCCCAAGTAAATCTTAGAAATGCTTTAATTTACTCAGATAATATTTATTTTGCAAAGTTGGCTCTAAAGATTGGACCAGAAACAATGGCAAGAGAACTTGAAAAAATAGGATTTAATGAAAAGATACCTTTTGAGGTAGGTCTATATTCTTCTAGTTTTTCTAATACAGATAGGTTTGATAGTGAAATTCAACTAGCAGACAGTGGATATGGGCAGGCACAAATACTCGTTAATCCTCTTCACATGGCATCTATTTACTCTGCTTTTGCCAATGAGGGGAACATGATAAAACCTTATCTCGTATATGAAGGAGATAAAAAACCAGAATACTGGAAAACAAAAGTCTTTACAAAAGAAGCTGCTGAAACTATACGTGAAGATTTGATTCAAGTAGTAGAACAAGCTGGAGGTGGTATTGCTAAAGTTGATGGTATAAAACTAGCAGGCAAGACGGGCACCGCAGAAATCAAAAAGTCAAAAGATGATTATGAAGGTACGGAACTTGGATGGTTTAATGTTTTTACAGTAGATGAAGAGAAAGAAAATGGACTTTTAGTTATTAGTATGATAGAGGATGTAAAAGGAAGAGGTGGGGCAGGTTACGTTATCCCAAAAGTAAAATCAGTCTTTGAAATGCTAAAGGATAAAAGGTAAGAAAGAATTTATATTTATTTTGTGATATAATTCTAACTATTATAGTATTTTCTTGAGCTTAAGACTGGAGGGGAAGTTCATGATTAAATTATCTAAGTATAGTGCTACACATATTGTTAAGGAAGTAAGTGGACTTATTCAACAACACGTCAATGTAATGGACAATTTAGGTTATATTATTGCCAGCACTGATGAAAGTCGGATAGGTACTTTTCATGAGGGGGCTAGGGATGTTATTACTAAACAACTAGACTTGCTAATGATAGAAGATGAGAATGAGTATATAGGTGTAAGAAAAGGGATTAATCTTCCTATAGTAGTGGAGAATGAGATTATTGGTGTTATAGGCATAACAGGTGATAGAGAGCAGGTTGAACTTTATGGGCAAATTATAAAAAAGATGACAGAAATATTAGTAATGGAAGCAGAAAGAAAAGAGTCTTCCCAGGTAAATGAGAAGATTCGTACCCGTTATATGGAGGAGTGGCTTTTTCATAGTGGGGTAACTTATGATAAGGCTTTTATAAGAAGAGGAGAAAGTTTGGGAATTGATATTACTTATCCAAGGCGGATTATAGTCATAGCACCTCTTATAGAAAAGGCTCAGGAAGATTCAAAAGAAGGTCAAATTTTCTTAGAGGACATGGAGAAATGTTTGAAAAAATGGATTGAAAAGGAAAAAGAGGGGAACCTGTTTTTTAGATCTAGAAATAGAATGATAGGCCTTATTACCAAAAGGTCAGATGAAAAGATGATAGATTTTGGTAGGGCGCTAGAAGAATGGGTACAAGATAAATATAAGGTAAAATTAGCTATAGGCATAGATAAAACACAAGAAGGCTGGGAAAATCTACATAAATCATATGTATGTGCTAAAAAGGCGTTCACATCAGCATATATAGATAGAAAGAATAATATTAAGTTATATGATGAGATTACGTTAGAATTATTTACAGAAGAAATGCCAAATGAACTTAAACAAGAATTTGTCTATAAAATATTTAATCAGTTACTAGATAAAGAAATACAAGAAATGATTCTATTAATAGATGAATTTGTAGAGTGCAATGGTTCTATTACAACGGCAGCTAAGAATTTGTTTATGCATAAAAATACCTTACAATATAAACTCAACCGTATTTATGAAAAGACAGGTCATAACCCTAGAGAATTAAAGGATTTGCCTATACTTTATATGGCCAGTATATTGTACAAGCAACTTCAAGATGAGAGGAAGAGTAAATAAAATATGTTACCCAGTACAAAAAAGGAGTGCGCTTTATGTTTTGTGTAACATATACAATGTTTAAGAGGAATACTATAATAATAGCAACACAATATACAAACTAAGGGGGAAGTAATATGTCAGGTATAGGCTTGATTATTATGTTCATTGTTGCAGTTGTTATTATGATTTTAGCTATTTCTAAGTTTAAGGTTCATCCATTTTTAGCTATTATGGGTGTTTCTTTACTTCTTGGAATGGCAGCAGGTATTCCACTTGAAGAACTTCCTAAAACAATTGGTGCAGGTTTTAGTGGAACTTTTACAAGCATTGGTATTGTTATTATTCTAGGTGCATTAATTGGTATTATTTTAGAAAAGACAGGCGCAGCAGTAAAGCTTGCAGATTTAGTTGTTAAATTAGTAGGGAAGAAAAGACCAGAACTTGCAATACTTATTATGGGATGGGTTGTTTCTATTCCAGTATTTTGTGATAGTGGTTTTGTTATTTTAGATCCTATTCGTAAAGCCATGAGAAAGCGTACACAAGCTTCTAGTGTAGCTATGACTGTAGCACTTGCAGCAGGCCTATATGTGTCCCATGTATTTATTCCACCTACACCAGGACCTATTGCAGCAGCAGGATCTGTAGGACTTGGAGAAAATTTATTGCTTATTATAGGTTTTGGTGCACTTGTATCTATTCCAGCTTTAATACCAGCGTATTTCTATGCTAAATATATTGGTAAAAAAGTAAAAGTATCTGAAGATCAAGATGATGCAGTCGTTTCAAAAACATATGAACAGCTTGTAGCAGAATATGGTAAGCTTCCAAGTGGTTTAATGGCACTTGCACCAATTGTGGTACCTATTATTCTTATGACACTTGGTTCTGTTGCAGCAGTTCTTAAATGGGAAGGTATAGTAATGAGCATTTGTACTTTCCTTGGGAATCCTATGATTGCCTTAACTATAGGTTTGTTATTTGCTATAGGTATACTTATGAGTCGCAAACAATTAGGTGAATTTAATGCTCTAACAAATGAAACATTAAAAGTTGTAGGACCAATCTTGTTTGTAACAGCAGCAGGTGGTGTACTTGGAAAAGTTATTACTACAGCAGGATTTGTTGATTATATTAAAGACAATGCAAGTTTCTTATCTGTAGTAGGGATTTTCTTCCCATTTTTAGTAGCAGCTATTTTAAAGACTGCACAAGGTTCTTCTACAGTTGCTATTACAACAACTGCAGCTATAATGGGATCTTTTGCAGAGTCAGGTACAATGATGGCAGCTCTTGGACTTACTACACCAGTAGCTGCAGCTCTTACAGTTATGGCTATTGGAGCAGGTGCCATGACGGTTTCTCATGCAAATGATAGTTACTTCTGGGTTGTAACCAACTTTGGAGGAATGGAACCTCAAGAAGGTTATAAGACTCATACAATAACTACTTTAATTATGGGAATATCATCTATGATATTTATATATATTCTCTCTTTATTTTTAATCTAATATTTAAGCTTTAGTGTATAAGTTATTTAATTGAAATATTAAATTTATGAGGAGCAAATATCAAAAGGCATTTTAAATATTAGACAGAAGCTAAGGGAGGAAATTTAGCTAGAAGAGGATGGGTTTGATGAAAAAAGTAATTGTAATTCCAGATTCGTTCAAAGGTACAATAAGTTCTCAAGAAGTATGTGAAATAATGGCAAAAGCCATAAAGGATTATAAAGAAAATATAGAAGTTGTAAGTATTCCAGTTGCAGATGGAGGGGAAGGAAGTGTAGATGCCTATCTTCTTGCATTACAAGGTGAGAAAGTATGGTGTAGGGTAAAGGGACCTTTCTTTGAAGAGATAGACGCTTTCTATGGGAGAATTGGTAAAGATACAGCAGTAGTGGAGATGGCAGCTTGCGCTGGGTTGCCCCTTGTAGAAGGAAAGGCAAATCCTATGTTAACCACTACTTATGGTGTAGGAGAGCTTATAGAACATGCTATTCAAAATGGTGCAAAAAAGATTATTGTAGGGCTAGGTGGAAGTTGTACCAATGATGGTGGAACAGGGGCAGCCGCAGCACTTGGCGTACGCTTTTATAATAAAGAAGGTAAGTCCTTCATTCCAACAGGAGGCACTTTAAAAGATATTATAAGAATAGATGCTATAGAATGTATGGAACGCTTAGCCGGAATAAAAATAATTACTATGTGTGATATCGATAATCCTCTTTATGGTAAAAATGGTGCAGCTTATATTTTTGGTCCTCAAAAAGGTGCAGATGAGCAGATGGTAGAGGCGCTTGATAGTGGGCTTAGACAATTATCTGAGCGCATAGAAGTTTGGCTTGGAAAAGATGTAGCCAAATTAAAAGGTGCAGGTGCAGCTGGTGGAATGGGAGCAGGTATGGTAGCTTTCTTTGGAAGCAAGCTGCAAATGGGTATAGAAACTGTACTAGATGTAGTAAACTTTGAACACTTATTAGAAGATGCAGATATAGTTTTTACAGGAGAAGGTAAGATTGACTCTCAAAGCTTAAGTGGTAAAGTTGTAATGGGTGTAGCAAGACGGGCCAAAGCATGTGGTGTACCTACTATTGTATTAGCTGGTGCTATAGGCGAAGGTATAGAGCCCATTTATGATGAAGGGGTAAAGGCTATCTTTAGTATTAATAAAGCACCTATACCTTTTGAAGAGGCCAGACATAAATCTAAGGAAAACTTGTATTTTATGATGAAAAACATATTAAATCTTTTAGAGCGCTAATCCTTATGGGAGAAGCGCTTTTATTTATTATCATAATTCATATTTTGCAATAGTAAATTTATGGATAAATAGTTTGAAAGAAAAGTAGTTTGATATTCAAATTAAACTAAGGTATACTCCTCTTATAAAATTAAAGACAAATTAAATACCTAAATAATAACACGGAGGTTAAAAATAATATGAAGATAAAATTAATGACAGACTCGGCATGTGATTTGCCATTATCATATATTCAAGAACATGAAATTGGTGTAGGTTGCTTAGAAGTGAATATAGAAGGAAAATTTATTCCAGATGATTTTGGTCAAACTATGCCTTACAAAGATTTTTATGCACGCCTCCGCGGTGGAGAACAAACCAGCACATCCCAAGTAAATATACATACCTTTGAAGAGCTTTTTGAAGATGCAGTTAAGAAAGGTTATGCTATTATTTACATTGGACTTGCGGCTGTTTTAAGTGGAACAGTAAATAGTGCCAGTATAGCACGTTTAAATATTTTAGAACGTTATCCAGATGCAGATATTTCAGTTATTGATTCAAAGAGTGCTTCTTTAGGAGAGGGACTTCTTGTAACAAAGGCTTGCCAGATGATTGAAGCGGGTTATACAAAGGAAGAGATTGTAGAGTGGGTAGAATCTAATCGTACAAAAGTTATTCATGCTATCACTGTAGATGATCTTAACTTCCTTAAAAGAGGTGGACGTATATCTGCTACTACAGCAGCTATAGGAGGCATGCTTGGGATTAAACCAAGTATTAAATTTGATGATGAAGGTAAAGTATTACCAGGTGCAAAATTAAAAGGAAATAAAAATGCACTTAAGTATTTGGTAAATGAAGTAGTAGAAAAGGGTGTAGACTTAGAAAACCAAACTTTATTTATTTGTCATGGAGATGTAGAAGATAGAGCTGAGACACTAAAAGCTATGATTCTAGAAAAAGTAAAAGTAAAAGACGTGATTATGAATCATTTAGGTACAGTAATTGGAACCCATGGTGGACCAGGGGCCATGGCTGTTATGTTTTTAGGTACCAAAAGATAAAGTAACATAAGTGATAAAAATGAATAAAATGAAAAGAGTAGGCTACTCGAGCATGTGGTCTACTCTTTTATTATATGGATCTATGAAATGAGTTAAGTATTTGGAATACAGAAAGTAGTATATAAATAAGAATTTACAAAGGGAGGGCTTTATGCAAAATAAGATTATGAATCGTATGAAGAATAATTTGATTGAGAGTAGAGTCACTATGGGTATAGTTCTCATCCCTATATTGATTGTTATAGGCGTGTTAGGAAGTGTGCTAGGAAGTTTATACTTACCAAGAGTATTGGAGGGGTTATTTTCTGTAGAAGAATATGGTTATGTATATGGGGTACTGTATCCTACTATGTGGGGGAATCTGGCTCTAATTCTTGTAACAGTTAGTACAGTATTAATAGGTTTAGGGTTAATGATTATATGGTTTAGATGGGTATTTCGTACTGTAGACTTAAGTATTATGCTTATGGAATATTTTGTGATTATGTGTGTAGTCATATGTCTACCTGCTCTAATGATTCATAATGAAAATGTGGTTGCCACTTATGAAATGTATCGTTTAGATGTAGAAGCTTACAAAAAAGAAGAAGTAAACACCTATTATGGGAAAATAGTGAAAGTGGAACAGGGTTATCTACAAATACCACAAAGTAAGAATCTAACAAAAGGTATGTTGCAGTACTGGGAGTGTAAAGACGAGAACTTGTACTTAATAAGTGCTAGTTATTTAAATAATACTTTTGAGTATGAGGAAGGAACAGATTATCAAATTACCTATTTACCAAGGACTTACTTAATTACTAGTATTAAAGTGGTTGAACCATAGGACTATATAAATAAAAAAGACTATTAGGTAGATGAGAGTTTAATCACTACCTAATAGTCTTTTTTATTTATTAATTATTTGGCATATCCGTTAGGGTGTCCTTGATGCCATTTCCAAGCAGAAGCGATAATTTCTTCTACATCTGTGTATTTAGGCTCCCAACCAAGTATGGATTTAGCTTTATCTGATGAAGCAATAAGAACAGCAGGGTCTCCAGCACGTCTTTCTCCTATAACTTGTGGAATAGGGTGTCCAGTTACTTTTCTTGCGGCTTCTACCATTTCTTTAACGGAGTAGCCTGTACTACTACCAAGATTAAAGATATTACTTTCTCCACCTTTAACAAGATACTCAAGTGCTAAAATATGTGCATCCACTAAGTCTGTTACATGGATGTAGTCACGAATGCAAGTACCATCTTCAGTTTCGTAATCCTCTCCAAAGATGGTAATATGTTCTCTTTGGCCAAGAGGTACTTGAAGGATGATAGGAATAATATGTGTTTCAGGATTATGAGCTTCCCCTATATGACCACCACTTGCAGCACCTGCTACGTTGAAGTAACGAAGACAAACATAGTTTAAATCATGAGCACTACTGGTCCACTTAAGCATTTTTTCAATAGCAAGTTTTGTTTCGCCATAAGTATTTGTAGGATGAGTAGGTGTTTCTTCTGTAATTGGCATAGTCTTAACATCACCATAAGTTGCAGCAGTAGAAGAAAAGACGATATAGCGTACACCATGTTCTACCATTGTTTCTAGAAGGACTTGTGCACCTATTACATTGTTGCCATAGTATTTTAAAGGCTTTGTCATAGATTCACCAACAAGAGAGTTGGCTGCAAAATGCATTACCCCATCAAAATGTTCAGCAGCAAAGATTTGATCAAGGTTTTGTTTATTACGAATATCTGTATGATAGAAAGTAACACCTTGAGGGATAGAAGCCTCAAAGCCTGTTTCCAAGCTGTCAATAATAACAACTTCATGGCCTACTTCTAAAAGCTGCTTAACAGCATGAGAACCAATATATCCTGCTCCACCAACGACTAAAATTTTCATAGATATTACCTCCAATAGTTATAAATATTAAATGATAGAAAAAAACTAAATGATACATATAAGATTGTATATAAGGAAAATGTGTTTAGTTTAATTATAGTATATTGGTAAAATTAATCAATACTTTACTAGTAAAATAATAATAAAATTTTAGTAAAGTGATTACTTACAAATTCTTTTCACTTAAATTCAAATTAAGACTATCTAAATGATAATAATTAGTATATAATAGTAATATATATATTATAATAAAAAATCAGGTATAGGAAAAAAGTATTTGAAAATAATAGAATTAGTACCTATACCAAGGAGATTAGATATGAACAAACAAGAAAAGCAGGTGGATTTAATCATTATTGGTGCTGGTCCAGCTGGTTTAACCGCTGGGATTTATGCAGCACGCGCTAATTTAGACACACTTATTTTAGAAAATGACATTATAGGTGGGCAAGTAAGATCTAGCTATACAGTAGAAAACTATCCAGGCTTTGAAACTATTACTGGTGTAGAACTAGCAGAGAAGATGGAAGCCCAAGCAACTGGTGAAGGTGTTATTATAGATGAGTTTGACTTTATCGAAAGCGTAAGTCTTACAGATACAGAAAAAATCGTTGAAACAGGCGACTATATATACAAACCAAAAGCAATTATTATTGCTACAGGTGCAAAGCCTAGAAAATTACCTATTCCTAATGAAAATAAATACTTAGGTAAAGGTATTCATTACTGTGCAGTCTGTGATGGTGCAAACTATAAAGATGAAGTGATTGGCGTAGTAGGTGGCGGAAATGCTGCTTTAGAAGAAGCCATGTATTTAGCAAGACTTGGAAAGAAAGTTATACTCATTAGAAGATATGATTATTTTAAAGCAGAAGCTAAAGTATTAAAAGAAGTAGAAGCTACACCTAATATTGAAATCCTCTACAATCATGACTTAGTAAATGTAGAAGGTGGAGATTTTGTAGAAAAGGCTATAGTAAAAGATACCAAAACTGGAGAAGAAAAAGAAATTCCTCTTAAAGCTGTTTTTGGTTATATAGGTACTGAGCCTAAGATTGATTTATTTAAAGACTATGTAAACATTGGAGAAGATGGTTATATCTTAGCTGATGAAAGTATGCAAACCAATATTCAAGGTGTTTATGTAGCTGGTGATGTAAGACAAAAAGAATTTAGACAAATTTCAACAGCTGTGGCTGATGGAACAATTGCAGCCCTTAAAGCTGAAAAATATATTGTAAATATAAAGGAGAATGCAAAATGATAAAAGTATATTCAGTAGAATGGTGTGGACCATGTCAAAAAGTAAAAAAATATTTAGATACTAAAGGTGTATCTTATGAAGTTGTAACAGTTGCTGATGCACAAGAAGACCGTGACATCGTATTAGAAGTTTCAGGTCAAAGATCTGTACCTGTTACAGTAATTAATGATGAAGTTATTTTAGGTTTTGATAAACAAAAAATTGATGAAGCATTAAAAAGCTTATAAGATATAAAGGGGATGGATAAGTATGTATTTACTTAGACTTCCCTTTTTTATTTAATAGACATAAAAGACAGACTAGAAAGGGATAGACAGATATGAATGAGACAGATTTAGTTATATTACAAGAAGAGGCCGCAAGATGTTTAGGGTGTAAAAATGCAAGATGCAAAAAGCATTGTCCTATTAGTACACCTATTCCAGAAGTTATTAAGCTTTTCCAAGAAGGACAAATAAAAGAAGCAGGGGAAATGTTATTTGAAAATAATCCCCTATCTGCTATTTGTGCCATTGTGTGCCCTCATGAAAATCAATGTTATGGCAATTGTATTAAAGGGATAAAAGATGAGCCTATCCAGTTTTATGAATTAGAACGTTATTTATCAGATACATATTTAGATGAAGTTAACTTAATAGCACCTACTCCTATAGGAAAGAAAGTAGCCATTATTGGTTCAGGACCAGCAGGTATAACTATTGCTTTCCTACTAGGCACTAAAGGTTATGATATCACTATTTTTGAGAAAAATTCAGAAATTGGAGGAATGCTTCGTTATGGTATACCAGATTTTAGACTACCTGGTAAATTACTTAAACGTCTGCAAGAACAGCTTATTAGTTTAGGTGTAAAAATAAGATACAATACATTAGTAGGTCCTGTTGTTACTTTAGATCGTTTACAAGCAGATGGCTATGATGCTATTTTCGTAGGTACAGGTGTATGGAATCCAAAACCTTTAAATATAAAAGGCGAGACATTAGGTCATGTCCACTATGCCGTAAATTATTTACAGTCACCAAAATCTTACAATCTAGGTGAACGTGTTATTGTCATTGGAGCAGGAAATGTAGCTATGGACGCAGCTCGTACTGCTAAGAGACAAGGTGCAAAAGAAGTAGTAGTTGTTTATAGACGAGACTTTGAAGATATGCCAGCTACTAAAGTAGAAATTCATGAAGCCAAAGAAGATGGTGTAAGCTTTATGACTTATGAAGCACCAGTTGAAATTACAGGAGACGGTTTAATTACTCAAACTACAAGAAAGATAGTTGATGAAGAAGGGCGTCCAAAAGTTCAGACTGTACCAAATAGCAATAAGCTTATTCAGGCAGATTCAATTATTATTGCAGTTAGTCAAATACCAAAAAGTAATATTGTATTAAGTGCTAAAGACCTACAAATTAATGAGGCAGGACTTATCGTAACAGATGAAGAGGGTCACACTTCTAAGACGGGCGTCTTTGCTTCTGGCGATGTAGTAACAGGTGCACGTACAGTAGTAGAAGCAGTAGCTAATGCTAAAATTGTAGCTAGCAGTATAGAAACTTATTTAAGCTAAATACATTTTTAACTTCTCTCTGAAATTTAAAATAATTATATAAAATATTATAAAATCATATAAAAAATATGGTATATTAAAGATATACCATATTTTTTATATATAAGTACACGGTGTACTTTTGGTAGCCTAAACTAAGTAAACTAAAAAATATTTTATGAGAAGGTGATGGGAGTGCAAAACATTATTGTAGTACCAGATTCTTTTAAAGTGACTAGGAGTTCAAGTGAAGTATGCCGTATCAAGAAAGAAGCCGTCCAAGCTACTAGCTATAGGGTTGGAGAACTTATGGCACATGCTATAGGACTAGGGGCTAAAAAGTTAATCGTAGAATTAGATGAAAGTTGTATGAAGGATGGAGGAACAGGAGCAGCAGTAGCTCTTGGAACAGTATTTTATGATCAAGAAGGGAAACCCTTCATCCCAACTAAGGATACTCTTAAAGAGATTAGACGTATTGATGACTCCTATACGAAAAAATTACTTAGGGAAATTGAAATTATTATAATGTATGAAAATGAGGAAGCCCTTTGTGGTGAAGAAGGGATAGCATCTATGGCAGACTTTTTAAATGCAGAGCTTCAAATAGATATGAAGCTCTCTTAAGTGATCTACTAGGGTGACGTGCTGTGGGCTACTCCTACTCTGGCTTCACTTACGGCAGCTAAGAGTGGGTAAGCTCGGTATGAACAAGAACGCCAGAAACTTAAACTGTACCCCTTGTCAAGGACATCTATTAAGAAGGGTTTTGTCTCTAGCGCT